>CAYYMS010000001.1:0-262983 GCA_964473015.1 uncultured Anaeroplasmataceae bacterium
TACTACTAAAAACCCCTAAAAATAAGGCTTTTTCAATCCATATCATACTAGGAAATAAAATATTCGACATGGTTATTTGGAAAAAACTCTTTTATTTCATTATATAGCTGTCCTGCTAAGGTTTTATTATGAGCTAAAACAAGGGTTGGCTTATTCAGCCTAGCAATAACATTACACATCGTAAAGGTTTTTCCTGTTGCGGTTGCTCCTAACAAGGTTTGTCTTGAAATTCCAGAATTAAAATTATCTACGATTTGATCAATAGCCTGTGGTTGATCTCCTGTAGGTTTATATTTTGCATTTAATTTAAATTCCATCCTTGTTCACCCCTTTTAAAAGCATTTATTATTATATCTTATTTTAAAATATAAATCTATAAAAGTTAAAAAATACCAGTATTTTTTTACTGGTATTTTTCCTTAATGATTATATTCATCATATTTGCAATATTCATCGGTTAAAATTCCTTCACAAATATTTTCTAAATGGTCACCCATTCTTTCGATATTCGATAAGATTTCAACATAATGCTCTGTATTAAAGAACGTGCATGCTCCACTATTTACTCGATGAACGTGACGCTCATGGAAGACTTCTTCTAATTTATCAATTTCATTTTCACAATCGGATGCAATATTTGCTTTATCAATAGACCATTCTTTTATGGCACCTACCGTATTATCGGTCATCGTAAGTAATACTTCATACATTTGTGATAAATCCTGAATTCCATCATCAGATAGATGCATTTCCTTTTCATAACGTTCTTCAAAGAACTCCAATATGTTTGTACAATGATCTCCTACTCTTTCTAAATCCTTAATTTGATCTAAATATTTTGATAATAATTTTGAAGAATCATCTCTTAAATCGGTTATCGTTAGTTTTATCAAATAATCATGAATTCTTTTATCTAAACAATTTATTGTTTTTTCTAATTCTGCACCATTTGTTAATAATTCATCTTTTCGCTCAAAACTATATTCTTTTGCGATATGTACATAATTTTTCACACAATCGGACATATAGTCAATGGCTTTTTTAACAAAGGATAAGGCAAGAACCGAGGATTTTTCTATTAAGGTATAATCCAAAAGTTCATCAACCAATTTGTCCTCAGGATTTGCTTTATCCTTGATAACCTTTGTGGCAAGCCATACCATTTGTTTAATAAAGAAAAATAATACAAAGGTAGTAATTAGATTAAAGATTATATGCGCAAATGCTAAAGTCATTGCCTGTGGAACACCATTTAAGAAGGTATCTTCTAACCACTGCATTAAATATATGAATGGCCCTTTGCCACCTGGACCCGCCACGGCAAGTATCATAAAGAGTACCGATCCTATAATGTTGAAGAGGGCATGGACAAAGGCCGTTCTTTTGGCTTCTGTTCCACCGCCAAAGGCTGCAATCAAAGCGGTAATGGTTGTTCCAATATTACATCCTAACAAAATAGGAAGAGCCCCTGTTAAATGGATGCTTCCAGATATATATAAGGTTTGTAAAATCAAAATCGTTGCCGCAGAGGATTGTACAGCTGCCGTTATGGCAGTTCCGATTAGCAATCCTAATATTGGCCATTTTTCTAACCATGTAAATAGACTTGCAACCGACCCCTGCACAGATTCATTATCTAGGATTGCGCCAAGGGCCCCACCCATAAACCAAAGCCCTACAAAAAGTAGTCCAAATCCTAAAACAATGCTACCAATTTGATGAATTTTTTCTTTTTTGAAAAAAAAGATTAAAATAGCACCAATTCCTACACACCACAATGCATAATTTTCTATTTTTAAGCTCATCATAAAAGGTGTAACGGTAGTACCAATATTTGCACCCATAATAATGCCAACTGCTTGAGGAAAGGATAATAGTCCTGCACGAACTAAGCTAACGGTTAACGCTGTAGTTCCCGAAGAAGATTGAATCAAAATTGTAACTAAAGCACCAACAAATATTCCTTTAATCGGTGTGCTTGTCGATTTTTCTATAAACCCCTTTAGTCTATCTCCTGCAATCGCACGTAAAGAATTACCTGTTAGTTCAATACCATATAAAAATAAACCTAAACCACCCAAAATCATCATTAGAAATACTGGTAATTGGGAAATATTATCAAAAGTAAATCCGGGCATTCTCATACCTCCAAAAGTTCTTCAATTATTATTTTATAATGAATATGTCAAATTATCAATAAAAATATGACATTACTGATATTGAAATCGTTTCAAAAAACAGAAAAAGGATGAAAAAATATGCATATTTCGTATCTATATCCCGATATAGACTTAAACATCAACATTGAAGGAATCACCAATAATTCCAAAAAAGTTAGAAAAAATTTTATTTTCGTTGCCATAAAAGGAAAAAAAGAAAATGGAAATAAATATATTAATGAAGCCCTAAATAATGGTGCTTCTCTTATTGTATCGAATAAGCATAAATTAGATAAACATTGGATTTATGCGAAAAATCCAAAATTAGAATATATTCGCTTATTACAAAAGTTTTATGGATATACACCAAACATATATACTATCGGAGTCACAGGAACCGATGGGAAAACTACAACGGCTACCTTGCTGAATGCCATTTTAAATAGTTTAAACGATTCGGCTTACATAGGAACAAACGGAATTGAATATTTAAATAAACATATCGATACAAACAATACAACTCCCTCTCCTGATTTACTTTATTCGGCCTATCAAACCTTTAATAAGCATCATATTCATGATTTAGTCATGGAAGTGTCCAGTGAGGGTATTTTAGATAAAAGAATTGAACAATTCAAATTCAATGGTGCTATTTTCACCAACTTAACTCATGAACATTTAAATACGCATAAAAATATGAATAATTATTTTTTATGTAAAACGAAGTTATTTCAAAAACTAAATAAAAATGGACTTTTAGTCATTAATGCGGATGCCTCCTATTCCCAAAGAATTCCTTATTATACGAAAGCAAAAATTATTACTTATGGCTTTGAACATGGCGATTATCGAGTAATCGGATATCAGTTATTTGTCGATGGTTCTAGTTTTGAAGTATATTATAAAGGAAAATCCATAGGAATATTTTCCATACATTTATTCGGTAAATATAATATTTATAATGCCTTAGCTGCAATTTCTTATGCCTATGAATTAGGAATACCAAAAGAAATCATTCAAGAAGGTTTAAATGAGGTAAGACAAGTCGATGGTAGATTTATAACCTATAAGAAAAATAAACGTATTTTTATTATTGATTATGCACATACACCCAATGCTTTAAAATGTCTTTTAGAAAGTGTAAAGGAATTTGCAAAGGGAAAAATCATTTTAATTATGGGCGCTGCAGGAGAAAAAGATACTTCAAAAAGAAGCGAAATGGGAGTGGTTGCCACCAATATGGCGGACATAACCATATTTACCTCAGAAGATCCAAAAAATGAAAGCTTATTTAATATTTTTAAAGACTTAACAAAAGAAATTAAAGATAAGGATTATTATTTAACTTTAACGCGTTTAGAAGCTATAACACTTGCTATAAGAATTTCAAATGAAAATGATATTATTCTTATTACGGGTAAAGGAAATGAAAAAACAGAGCGTATAAAGAATTATGTATTTAAACAAAACGATTTAGATTTAATAAAAAAAGCACTAGATTCCTAGTGCTTCTTTTGCTAACTTATCCGCTAAATCATTATAATAATTGTTCGTATGACTTTTCACTTTATGAAAAATTACTTCTATCTTATCTCTTATACTATCGCAAAATTTTACATATTCCGTGGCAATAAGGCTACTTGCCTTCCACTGTTTTGTATACCAGTTTTCAATACCTATATAATCATAATATATATGTAATTTTTTAATACTATGATTTATAGCATATTGAATAACATATCCTGCTCCTTTGATTTCCCCAGCAACATTACGCATAGTAGAAAATTCATCTTTTTCATATGCTTTTTTAAATTGATAGATATTGCCATCCAAAAGTAAAACACCTCCAAAACTATAGGATTCCGTTTTACCATCATAAGAACCATCAATAAAAACTGTTGGTTCCAAATATACTTCTGCTAGCTCCTCACCATTTAAAAATTTTTCAGCTTCTTCTTTTGATGAAAAAGATTTATATATTGGCTTATTTAATGTCGGAAGTATTTTTTTTGCTTCCTCCCAATCGGTTAGAATTATTTTATTTGTTTCATCCTTTAAAGCATAAAATTTCTTTTTCATTTCATCACCACTACTATCATAGCATAAAAAATATTATTTTAAAATAAAATTATCCTTATAATAAAAAGATTAGCCCAATAAGTTATAGATATAAAACTCAAATTATGCGAGTATGGAGCTAGCCTTTAAGGCACAAGGTTAGAGTTGGCTCTAAAATCTTTCTAGGTTGCTTTATTAATGAATTTAGTAAACATTTAGATGTGAACTCTTGGAAATACTTTTCTTGATTTTAAAACGAAAGAAAAGTTCCCCTAACCAACCAAGTGAAACAGAGAACTCTTCTTTTGTTTTATATTAAATGTGAAGAAAGAAATTAAATCAATAGGATTTTATTCTTCAATCTTTTCCACATTATTATCAAATAATGCCTTTATTTTATCCATTGCTTTTGGAACAATGTCCATAATCTTTTCAGCAATATGGGTGGATGAATCTATAGACATTAAATTAATATCTTTTTCCGTAATAATTAGAAAGGCAATGGGAGATAAGGATAATCCTCCGCCCGTACCTCCACCAAATAAAGGATCCTCTTTATTGGTATTAGGCTTTATATCACTACCACCACTTACAAATCCTAAATGTACCTTTGATACAGGAATAATTGTAGTTTTATTATAAGTAATCGGTGTCCCAATAATCGTATTTGCATCGATCATTTCATTAATACACTTCATACTTACACTTAATAAATCAGAAATTGGATGTTCCATAATCATATCACCTTTTAAATATAGTTTGAATTGAAGCACATATCAAATTAAAAATGCTAATATGTGCCTCAAGATAATAGTCAATATTCTCATAGTATTCATTATATTGTAGTCTTAATGCATTGTCATTGACCAAGCGAAAGCGACTTTGTAGTAATCCTCTAATTTGCGTAATTAAAATTAAGTACATTCCATTTTCTATCGGATGTTTCGATAGATTTCTTTTAGAGAATTTTGCGATGTAAATATAATCTAATATACTATGAGAGAATATATTTAAGGTGAGTTTTTTTCCTTTGACCATATCCTTTTTTACGGTTGTTAAATCCATTTTTTTATTCGTGAATATTTTAGAAAATATCTTATGATGGGGGATTAATACATAAAATATTCCTATTTTCATATATATCTTCATTGTATCGTTCATACTTTTTATATGAATACGGATATTCGAAGATAAAAATAATATAGATATCAAAAAAAGAAAGATGGCCAGCATCATAAAAGCCTCACCATCTTTATTATGTACGATTTAATTTAAATTATGCAAAATTTGTAAACAAATTTGTGAAGATCGGATTGCCATTTCTTCTTCAAAGGATAAATAATCCTCTATTTGATTCTTTTCCCCTACTAAATCAGAAATATACCGCAAAACAATAAAATCAACACCGGAACGTACAGCCACTTGCGCTACTGCAGCTCCTTCCATTTCACAAGCAGCGATATCTTCTATTTGAATTTTATTTAATTGCTCAAAACTGCTAACAAATTGATCTCCACTATAAATTGGACAACTAAAATAAGGAATATTAAGCTTTTTTAAAATGGATTTAACCATAACTACACTTTCAATGGAAGGATTAAACTCCTTAGGCAATCCTGGAACCTGTCCATACGGATATCCAAAAATTGTTGTATCAAAATCATAATACATTAACTTATTAGCAACAACAACATCCTTAGGCTTTAAACCTATTCCTCCTGCAATGCCCGTATTGATTAATAAATTGCATTCAAAATCGGTGACCATTATGGTTGCAGCCATTGCTGCATTTACTTTTCCAACACCACATTCGCATAAAACAACATCTACATTTGAAATTGTACCCTCATAAAATTTTATTCCCGCATACTTAATTTCATTTGTTTTTTCTAATGTATTATGTAATACATCTACTTCTTTTTTCATTGCGGCTATAATTCCTATTTTAATCATGAATTAAATTCCTCCTCCATCGTTCACTTTTAAATCTACCTATAAAAATAACTCCTCGTATACCTTCATCACATGCCATTGCTGTCCAAACCCCAACTAAGCCCCATTTGGCAAAATCGCCTAATAAAAAGGCACCTAAAACAGCCACACTCCAACAAAAAATGATGGATAATATAGTTGGAAACATGATGTCACCTATCGTTTGCAATGCTCTTACAAATACAATATTAACGGCTCGACCTAATTCTAGAATAATCTCTATTAATAAGATTTGCTTACCTAAACGTAACATTTCCGGATTGCTTATCCGAAACATACCATACGCGTAATCCGAAATAAAGTATAATAAAGATGAAACAAGAATAGAAGATAAAATCGATATAATTAAAGTTTGATAAATTTTCTTTTTGGATTCTTCTATGTTTCCCATACCAAGAAGTTGTCCTATAACCACCTGCATAGCTTGCGATACTGCGGAAGTAAATAAATAGGAAATCATCGCAAACATAGAGGCATAGGATTTAATATTTACTACGGCTGTACCAAAGGTATTTACAATAGCTAATATTATAATTTGACTCGCATTATAAGATAAGGCTTCTCCTCCGGATGGACCACCAATAGATAATATTTTTTTCGTAGTCGTCCAAGAAAATTCTTTAAATAAATGCTTAAAAATATTAATTTTCGTTTTCTTTATAAAAACGATTATGATAGCAATGCATCCTAAAAAGCGTGATACCACGCTAGATATTGCAACACCTGCAATACCTAAATAAGGAATTAATATAAAATTTCCTATAATATTTAAAGCATTAACGATTACATTTATTATCGTTGAATCCTTCATAAAAGCATTAGATTTTAAAAAAGCAGAAAAGACCGTTAATATAGACTGCAAGAAAATGCATCCACCCACGATCCGAATATAGAGTAAGCCTTTATCCATACAGTTTTTATCTAATCCAATCCAGTCAAAAAAGAAGGAAGAAAAACATAATAAAATCAAACTGATAAAAAATCCGATTCCTGTTGAAATGATAAAGGTTGCTTTATAAACCTTTTTTTCTCCTTCGAAATTTTTAGCGCCCTTATAATGACTTATTAAAATAATTGCACCCATAGAAAATACTTGAAAGGCGATAATAAAAACATTTAAAATCGTATTTGTATTTGTTATAGCTGTAACTGCATCTGGATCGGATGCAATCATGATTTGATCAGAATATCCTACAACTACTTGGAGCAATAACTCAAAGAATATAGGAATGGTCAATACCAATAAATATTTAAAACTAATTAATTTGTTGTACTCAATTGTCTTTTGCATTTCCTACACCCTTTTGGATAAGCTTACTGCAATCCTTCCACTTTTACTTTTGCCACCTATTTCAGAAAGCTTAACTCTACCTTTATGCCTTACACTGATTTCATCTTTGAGTTCTACTGTATGACTTGGATTTAAAATTAAAACATGATTGATATAAACAAGCCCATTTGATATAAATTCTAATGCTTCACTTCTTGAAAGCTTATAGCTTGCAGCAATAATTGCATCTAACCGAAGGGAGGAAACAAAATAATTTTTTGTTTCATATTTTACGATATTTTCTATTTCTTCTCTTTCTTCTTCTAATGCAATAGGAACATTTCCTACCAAATGAAAATTATCTTTTATATATTTACTTATCTCAAAACAGCAAGCAAAATAAACTTCTTTTTCCTCATTTATAATGATATCTCCAATGCATTCTCTTTTAATTCCTAAAGACATTAAAGAACCTAACACATTTCTATGATGAATGGAATAATATCGTTTATTATATATAATTTTATAAACTATAATTTTAAAATCCTCTTTAGAGACTGGATATAAAGAAAGAATCGCTCGTAATCGATCACTATTTTTAAACCCACCATAATAATGAATCTTAAAACTTTGATGCTTTATCAAATGATTCAGTATCCCTATTTTCGCCTCATCTAAAAACATAAGCAAGCTTACATTACCTGTATAGGCCTTTTCTATATATGTAGATACTCTTTTTTTAAATATTTCTAATTCTTCCATAAAATTCTACCTAATCGTATATGTGTAGCACCAGATGCGATGGCTTCCTTATAGTCATCACTCATTCCCATAGACAAATAGGGAATATTTAAGCCAAAAGATTTACTAACCCTATCCTTTAAATAGGCTAATGCCTTAAATTGTTTTATAAGTTCTTCATGGGAAGAATCCTTTTTTGCCATCATCATAAACCCAACAATTTGGATATTTTTAAACAATAAAACCTGTTCCATAAAGGAATTAATTTCTTTATAATTTACACCATTTTTATTTTCTTCTAAATTAATCGATACTTCTATGAACACTTTTAAAGGTTCACTTCTTAAATCATTTATTTTTTTAGCAAGTTCTAAAGAATCTAAAGAATGCAAATAATCGATTTTATTTATGATATCTCTTACTTTGTTTCTTTGAAGGTGACCTATAAAATGCCAAGTGATTGGATAATCCTTTAACTCATCATATTTTTTCAAAAAGGAATCCACCCGGTTTTCACCAAAATTAAAAATACCCTTTTGATATAAATCTACCATATCCTTGGCATCCACATATTTTGTTGCTGCTACAACAGAAACATTTTTAGGAATGATGTTTAAAAATTCTTTGATATCCTCTCTTAGCATAAAATCACCTCACTTTATACTGCATACATTATATAGCCAACTCGCATTTCTTACAAGTACATTTTTAAATAAAAAGACTCTTATAGGAATATTCCGAATAAGAATCTTTTTATTTTATTCCGTTCTTAAAGCAACAACTGGATCTTTTTTAGCTGCAGATCTTGCAGGGATAAGACCTGAAATACAGGTTAGTATAATACTAACTATAATCATAAGAATTGCAGATGATAAAGGCAAAGCCGCAATACTATAAATTCCAGAAAGACTTCCAACAATTAAATTAATGATAAGCTGGATAATATAAGTTACAAGAATACCTATAATTCCAGATGCTCCACCAATAATAAATGTTTCTGCATTAAACAAGTGTGAAACATCCCTTTTTCTTCCACCCAAAGAACGAATTACACCTATTTCTTTAATACGCTCCATTACAGATACATAAGTGATTATGGCTATCATTACACAAGATACAACTAAAGATAAAGCGGTAAATGCTACTAAAGCATATGTTACAATATCTATAAACGTATTTAACATATTTATAATCAAACCCACATTGTCGGTATAAGTTATCTTTTCTCTTTTTGATATTGTAACACCATCTACAACAATGTCTCCTTCTTGATTCCAAGCATCTAGATAATTTGTAACTTTATCTTTCAACTGAAAATTAACAGGATAAATAGAAATTGAATTTGCAATATCTATTCCGCCTAATTCGCGAAGGGTTAAATCATAAGTAACTGGAATACCAAAATCCTTACCCGCCATGGAGCCGACCATACCCATCATTGAAGTAATCATATTTATATTTCCTACATATCCAGTGGCAGAGTATTCAGCACCATCAAAAACATAGGTATAATCATATACAATCCCCATGTCACCCTTAATCAGCATTTCTAAATCAGGATTATTTGGATCTGTATATTTTGTTTCAACATATCCACTTTGAATGGTAGAGGTTCCCTTGTTTACTAAATCTTTAACGATTTGAGATTCTTTATTTTTCTCTATCGCATATTTTGTTAAATCTTCTGTAAAGTAAAAACCTGTGGTAAGACATCCATAGTTAATATCTTTTTTAGGCTCCAATATTCCCACAATCTCTAGTTCTACTGCGTCAGATTTATCATTTATAAAACTGGAATCATAATTATAAATATAAGATGCGATAGGCTTTCTAGATAAGGTAGGATTATTTACAGAATACAAAGAATTATTTGAATACCATGTGAATTTTTTCCCTAAAATTTCATCGTAAGAAAATTCTATTTTATAATTGGAATGAGTGGACTTTGGATTATCCTTTGCTTCTTTAGCAATTTCAATGAATTCTTGTTGATGATAATATCCAAGCTCAGCAAGTAATAAATCCGTAAGACTGGAATCTTTGTCTAATACAACCATAATTTCATTCTTACCACTTGCTACTTTACCACTTAAAATATTATACTGTGATTCTATGTAATCTTTATTATTTGGTGCCTGTTGAAAGCAATCGACTAATCCCGTAATATAAGAACTATAATCTTCTAATCCATCGATTTTCGATAATACAGAAACATAATTAGATCTTATCGCAGACAAACTCATATTTTTTGCTGCTTCCGTTTGTCCCTCTATAGGACTAGAATAGAAGTCTGTATATATCGAATTGGTCATATCAAGACCATAATCTAATGAAATGCATGCGGCATATTCGTTTGACATATTCTCAACATATTTTATATATTCAGGAGTAATTGTATTTGAAATAGTAATTTTATTCATTGCTTCATACTGAGACAATAACTCATTCATCAAAAAGCTTACATTTACCGTTTGGGCTTTTTTGACAAGTTCAACTTTTTGTGACATGGTCATCATAGACATCATAGCCGAAGCGTCGAATGATTTTTCTTTAATCGTTATCGGATTTCCAGATAACATATCATCTTGCATATTTTTAATATATCCTTTAACTCCAGAAGATACAGCAAGCACTGCAGAAACACCTATGATTCCTATGGAACCTGCAAGACAAGTCATAAAAGTTCTTCCACGCTTGCTCCATAAATTTCTTGCAGATAATTTAAAAGCTGTCCAAAAAGACATTTTTGCCTTTTCAGGTTTCTTCTTTTTTTCTTTTGTTCTTTTTTCTTCTACGAATGTATCTTCTTTTATTAAAGTTTCTTCTTCAATCTTCTCTTCTTTTTGTTTTAACTCTTGAATTTCTTTTGCTTCATCTATTTCTTCAAAAGGATTAGAATCCTCTATAACTTCACCATCTAATAACTTCACAATTCTTGTAGAATATTTATAGGCTAATTCTGGATTATGAGTAACCATGATTACAAGTCTTTCTTTAGCTATCTCTTGAATTAAATCCATAATTTGTATACTTGTCACCGTATCTAAAGCACCTGTTGGTTCATCAGCCAAAAGAATTTCAGGTTCATTAACTAAGGATCGTGCTATCGCAACACGTTGACACTGTCCACCAGATAACTGATTCGGTTTTTTATAATACTGCCCAGAAAGTCCTACTCGGTCTAACGCCTTTTTTGCTTTTTCAATTCTTTCCTGTTTCGATATACCTGATATAGTAAGTGCAAGTTCAACATTTCCTAATACCGTTTGATGAGGAATTAAATTGTAGCTTTGAAAGATAAATCCAATACGATGGTTACGGTAAACATCCCAATCTCTATCTTTATATTCTTTTGTGCTTCTTCCGTTAATGCACAAATCGCCTTTTGTATATTTATCTAATCCACCTATTATATTTAGTAATGTTGTTTTTCCACAACCAGAAGGACCTAGAATGGAAACAAATTCATTTTTTCTAAAACATAGATTTACACCCTTTAGTGCCTCAATCTTAGTATCGGCAACAACGTAGGTCTTTTTTATGTCCTTTAATTTTAACATAATTAATTCCTCCTTAAATACTTAATATTATACACTTAATTTTAAAAAATGAAAGAATAATATATTAAATATATATTATATTTTATTAAAATAAAAAAATTATCCCCTTCTTTGAAGAAGGGGAATCGCAAATCAACTTAAATTATTTAATAATTAATTCTGTTTCAGGATCAAATAAATGACAATGATTCATATCAAATCCTAATTTTAAAGGTTGACCAGGTGCTAAATCATCTCTTGCAGCTACTGCAGCAATAATTGCATCACCATCAATTGAGGTATAAATATTCGTTTCTGCACCTAATAATTCAGAAATTTCAACAGTAACATTTACAGAAGCTTCTGGATATGCAGTAATAACCGCTTCTTTATCGGTAATATCCTCTGGACGAATACCAAAAATAACCTCTCTATTTTCATATCCTTTTTCTCTTGCAGCTGTAAGCTTTCCTTCAGGAATACGGATGGTATAATTGCCTTTAGAAGAAACAAATTGTCCATTATCTTTTAATGTTCCATGAATAAAGTTCATTGGAGGTGTACCAATGAATCCACCAACAAAGACATTTGCAGGAGAATCATAGATTTCTTTAGGATTACCACATTGCTGAATACGACCATCACGCATAACTACAATTCGATCGGCCATTGTCATAGCTTCGATTTGGTCATGTGTTACATATATGGTTGTACAACCTAATCTCTTATGAAGTTTTGTTAACTCTCCACGCATGGTTACACGTAACTTAGCATCTAGATTAGAAAGTGGTTCGTCTAATAAGAATACTTTTGCATTTTGAACGATAGCACGTCCTAATGCAACACGTTGACATTGACCACCAGATAATTGACGTGGAAAACGATTCAATAAAGCTTCAAGTCCTAAAATCTTTGCAGCTTCTGCTACACGTTGATTAATTTCATCTCTTGGAACACGTCTTAATTGTAAACCGAAAGCCATATTGTTAAATACAGTCATATGTGGGTATAGAGCATAAGATTGGAAAACCATTGCGATACCACGATCTTTAGGGCTTATATTGTTCATTCTTTCGCCATCAATAAAGAAATCTCCAGATGAAATATCTTCTAATCCTGCAATCATACGAAGGGTAGTAGATTTACCACATCCAGATGGACCTACGAAAATAATAAATTCTTTGTCATCAATATGTAAATTAAAATCGAAAACGGCTTGTACACCATTTGGATAAATTTTATTGATATTATTTAAGTCTAATACTGCCATTTTATATTCCTCCTAGTATTATGTAATTTTATTATATAAAATAAAACGCTTTCTTTCTATGTGCAAAATGCACAAAAAATATCCTTAAGTTTCATGCCCTAAGGATATTATAATATAAGACTATATAAAATATATGCATCCACAAATACTCTTAAATCAAATCCAGAATGCTCTTTAAGCTTATCTAATTTATAATTTAAAGTATTCCTATGAATATACATGGCTTTACTTGCCTTACTTATATTTAAATCATTGGTAATAAATTCTTTAATAAAATGTTCATCCACACCACTAGAAGATACTATATACTCTAAGATTTGCTTTTTATTCTCTATTTTTTTTGATTGTAATAAGGCCGATTTTAATGTATACATACCAAATGGCAAATCATTTAATAAAACTAAGGCAATTTCTAATTCTCTATTTAGCTTTACAACATCGGCATTAGATGTATAGCCTAAAATATTTACCATATTCTCATTTCCATAGGAAATAAAAATATTTTGAATATCTTCTTGATTTTCATACTCGTAATTTAATATATAAAAATTCTCTTCTGTTTTTACATCTAATCGATTTCCAACCAAAGACTTTAGAATATCAAGAACAGGAGAAATATCAAATGTGTTTTTAATTACTGCAAATCGTTTCATATCTTCACCTAAAAGATGGTATACTCATCATCCGATGAATTTTTTTTATCATCTTCATCTAACACTTTAAACTTGGCATCTACATAATCTTCTTGATCAAAAGTATTCGATCTTGTAGTTTCTTTTTCTTCTTTTTTCTCTTCTATATTTAATAGGGATACTAGATTCGTTTTGCTTACATAATCCACTAAAGATCTTCCATTAACTAATATAAGAATCAAACTTGCTAAAATCAGCATTCCTCCTATACTATTTAGTAGAGCAATTTCATCAAAAAATAAATAAAACAAGAAGGTTCCCACTAATTCTCTTAAAACGATTCTTCCTTTAGTAACCTCTGTTCCATCTTTATTTACTACCTTAGCTTTCATGGCAAGCCTTCCAATCGTTTGAGGCTTCCAAAACATAGGTAAAACGACCAAATATAGCGTCACAAATAATAAGGTAAATAAACTTTGAATACCAAATTGAATCGCTGCCATACTAAAATATTTCCTAATATAATCCCAAAAAGCAGTCATATCAAAAGCCGTATGAGACACGATAGCATTTAATATTTTATTTAATTCTTGATTCAAGCCAGAACTTATAACATCTATATCTGCATAGTTGAAATGGATGATATAACTAAATCCCTGAACACATAATTTGCTAAGACAGGTTATAATTGTGATATCAATTAAATAAATTATAAATCTTTGCAATTTATTAACATTTGTATATTTCATAAATTACACCTTCTTTTATAAATTATTGTACCACAAATTTAATCCTTTCGTCTATATAAATCATTTATTTATATTACTTTTCGCTAAAAAGGTTCCTCTTTTATAAACGATTTCTTTTTCTGTAATTGCCTTTTTAATACAATGCATGATAACTTTATTAAAATCATCAAATAAATACATAGCAAGGGCTCCAGGTAATATATTTACCTCATTGACATAGATTAAATCCTTTATCATGAAAAAATCAATGCGGATGATTCCTTTACATTTTAAAAGATCATAAACTCTTTTTGCAATTTCACTAAACTCCTCATATCTACTGTTATCCTTTAACGACTGATGCATCAATTTAAAAGACTCATTATATTTATCATCAAAGGAAAATATAACATCCTTTTTTTCAATTTTTTCCAACTTGGAAAAGCCTTCATCATATACGGCTAAATTGTATTCTACTAAATCGCTAAAATATGGCTGAATGATAAATTTATTGCCAAAGGCAAAAGCCTTAACAATATTCTCATTAAATTCTTCTTCATTATTACAAACATAAATTCCAATGGAAGATCCTCCATATAATGGTTTTATGATGCATGGAAAAGTATCTATTTTTTTATTTTGAAGATAGTCTTCATAAGAATAAAGACTAGAATCTAACATAGGTACTCCATTTTTTGATAAATATAAATAGCTTACATATTTATCCATGCCTATACTACTGGCTAATATATCGCTACCTACAAAAGGTATATGATAAAATCTACATAACGCAGCACCAAGTCCGTCTTCACTATTTTCTCCATGTAAGCAAAGAATACAACAATCTAATTTTGCTTTCTTTATACCATGATTTAAAAATTGTGTTTTCCTTAGTTTCTTAAATTTATTATATTTAAAATCATCTAAGGTTAACTTATTCGCGTTATACACTTCATTTTTATGATTTATATAAATCATAGTTATTTTATAGTTTTTTTCTAATTTTTTCTTTAATCCATAAGCTGAAACAATAGAAATTTCATGCTCTAAAGAGTTTCCTCCAAATAAAATACCTAAATTCAAAATCTCAATCCCCTTTTGTATATATCAGGTAAATCATTTTCAATTAACACAGCACTATAATCCATTTTTTGAATTATTTTATTATATAGTTTATATCCTTCTTTAAAACTATTTACTATATATAATTCTATAGAATATGTAGAAAGAATATTGTAGAGCAATCTTCCCTCTTCATATCCAACAAGAATAACAATATCCGTATTTTTTACAATATGAGGTGCTAGCTCTTCATAGATTTCTTTTTCATATTTTCCTAATTCCACAATTCCTGGTGTTATGAGAATCTTCTTAAATGGATATTCATTTAATTCCTTTAAAGCAGCAATAAAACCTTTTAAATTGGAATTAAAGGAGTCATCTAAAAGAATGGCTTTATCATATTTTTTTAATTGTAATCTACTATTTTCTAATTTTAACATAGAAACTACTTTACATATTTTTGTTAAATCATATTTCATATAATATAAATAACTTAAAGGAGCTAACAAATTTAAAATCTGATGCTTTCCCACAAGGTTTGTATCGAAATGCAATATAAATTCATCCCTATAATAAAAATCAAAGGAGCCATGCTGGATATTTTTCGCCCTAAAATCTCCAAAATCAAAACCATACGTCAAAAGAACGGGATTATTTAATTTATAATTTCTTATATAAGGATTTTCATAATTTATGATCGCTATTTTGCAATTAATTAATAATTTCATTTTTTCTTTTAAAACATTTTCAATAGTTTTAAATCCATTCATATGCATATATCCTACTTCTGTTACAACTCCTATATCTGGCTGAGCTATGTTACATAATTCTTCTATATCTTTTCTTTTGGATGCGCCATATTCTAAAATTATATTGGAATATACTTCAATACATGTGTCATTTATAAATTTAGAAATTCCTAAAGGTGTATTATAACTTTTGGGAGTAGTAACACTAGATTCATAAGCATTTAATAGCTGATTAAATAATAATTTCGTGGAAGTTTTTCCATACGAACCTGTAATCATTATTTTTTTTCCAGTAAAAACTTTTAATTTATTTTTAGCAGATAGGATATATTTATTATTTAATTTTTTAGAAATGTTTTTTTCTATAAAGAATAAAGGAAGAAGGCTGAATTCTATTAAGATAAGAATATATCCACCTATATAAGGAATCAGACCTATCAATAAAATATAAATTGTGCTTAAGATATATAATCTTATTATTCGATGGCTAAAAGTCAATTTTACCTTTATACTAAAATAAAATATAGAATATATAAGGACAAAAAATCCACTGCATAATAAGATTTCAAAATGTTGGGTATACATCCCCAAAATACCACATAGTATAACGGATAAATCATAAAAAATAATATTCTTAATAAAATAATTACTATATTCTTTTAATGCATAATGGGATTGTTGATAAATATTTAAAATTATATATAGTTTACATAAAGCATAGAGGTATAAAAAATATATCATATACGATCATCTACTAAAAAGCTATCTAGAATCAATTGAAAAATAGTGGGTTGTTCTAAATAGGGAAAATGTCCACAATTTTCTAAAGTCACGAGTGCACTACCCTTAATATTTTTTTCTATATTTTTTCCTAAAGAGACAGGAGTTGTCTCATCCTTTTGCCCATAGATTAATAAGGTCTCAACATCAATTTTTTTCATTTCTTCTTTTATATCGCTATTTACCGCATCGACTAGCATTTTTCTTTTTACATTATCACTATCAATATAATCTTTTGAGCCCATTTTAACTTTAATATTTAGTTTTTTAAAAATCTTAAATATACGAACTTTCAATTTTTTCTTTATAGATAAAGGTTGCCGAATTCCTGCAGAGGAAACCAGTATCAATTTATATACCGGATATTTTGAAGCATATATAATAGCAATTCTCCCCCCATAAGAATGACCTAGAAGAATCGGTTTTTCTATTTTTAATTTTTGACAAAAATGATATATAATATCGGTAACTTCATATAAATTTAATGGTAAACCTATTTCACTTTCTCCAAAGCCTGGCAAATCAATAGAATAAATCGTAAACCGATCTTCTAAGTTTTTAGATAGCTTTAAAAAGGTATTCTTATTCGCACCCCATCCATGTAATAATACAATTGGATACCCTTCTCCTGTTTTCGAGTATGAAAGTTCTATTCCATCCACATTTGTCTTAATACTATCACCTAGATTAATATATGCAATATGGCCTGTATAATTGAATATTCTATTTTTTTAAAAATTTCAAAAAGAAAAACCTTTTTAGAAAAAAATTTATCTAAAAAGGTTTATTTATATATTTTTTATCCTATAGAATCTACCATTTCTAATTTGATTAAACGATTTAATTCTACTGCATATTCCATAGGTAATTCTTTTGAAAATGGCTCAATAAAGCCCATAACAATCATTTCAGTTGCTTCTGCTTCGGTAAGACCTCTACTCATTAGATAGAATAATTGTTCTTCATTCACCTTAGAAACGGTAGCTTCATGTTCTATATACATATCACTATTTTTTCCAGTATTTGTTGGAATGGTATCTGAGGTAGATGCATCATCTAAAATAAGTGTATCACATTCGACATGGCTTCTTGCTCCTTTGGCATTAGGGGCGCAAGAAACTAATCCACGATAGTTGACCTTACCGCCTCCACGACAAATACTTTTTGAAATAATGGTTGAGGTGGAATCTTCACCAATATGGATCATTTTCGCTCCAGTGTCTTGAAGTTGACCAGTAGATGCAAACGCAATCGAAACCGTTGTTCCTTTTGCCTTTTTTCCCTTTAAAATACAGGCTGGATACTTCATATTTAATCCTGCACCAACATTTCCATCAATCCATTCCATATGTCCAAAATCATCAACTAAGGTTCTTTTTGTAACCAAATTGACAATATTATTGGACCAGTTTTGGACGGTAGAATATCTGCAATGTGCATGCTTTTTAACATAAATTTCTACTACAGCGGCATGCAAAGAGTCTTTGGAGTATTGTGGAGCAGTACAGCCTTCAACATAATGAATATCGGCATCATCTTCTACAATGATTAACGTTCTCTCAAATTGTCCCATTCTTTCTGAATTAATTCTAAAGTAAGACTGAACAGGTTTTGTAAGCTTGATCCCTTTAGGAACATAAATAAAAGATCCACCACTCCATACAGCACTATTAAGAGCGGCATATTTATTATCTGTATAAGGTACTATTTTCCCAAAATATTCTTTGACTAAATCTGGATATAATTTTACAGCGGTATCCGTATCACAAAAGATAACACCCAAATCATCTAATTCTTTTAAATTATTATGATATACAACTTCGGATTCAAATTGAGTAGAACTACCTGCTAAATACTTTGCCTCTGCTTCAGGAATGCCTAATTTATCAAAGGTCTCCTTAATTTCAAGAGGAACTTCTTCCCAATTGTTTTCTGTTTTAAGAGAGGATTTAATATAATAGGTATACTCATTAAAATCAATAGAAGATAAATCGGGTCCCCATGAAGGGTTTTCAAGTTTCAAAAATGCATCATAGGCATTTAATCGAAATTGTAACATCCAATCTGGTTCATTTTTTGCTTTAGAGATAAACTCAACCACACCTCTGTTTAATCCTTTACCAGAAGAGAGAATGGTTTTCGCATCTGTAGTAAATCCATATTTATAATCTCCTACAATCTGATCAATCTCTTTCTTATTATTTCCCTTCATGTTCTACCTCCAAAATAGCCTGTTCAACAGCCTTCCAAGATAGGGTGGCGCATTTGATTCTTGCTGGAAAGTCTCTTACACCTACATAAGCAATGGCTTCTCCTAAAGCCTCCTCATCTTTTGGTTCTTCCCCTTTTACTAACTCATAAAAATCTGAAATAATGGCCTTTGCCTCCTCTATGGATTTTCCCTTTAAGGTTTCACTCATTACGGATGCAGATGAACAACATATGGAACATCCCTTTCCATCATGATGAACATCTACTACTTTACCATCATGGACAAGAATTTCTACATTCATATCATCCCCACAAGAAGGATTGTTTAAATGCACAAAATGATAAGCCTTTGCTTTAACTAATCCCTTATTTTTTGGATTTTTATAATTATCCATGATTACCGTTCGATATAACGTTGTTAAGTCCATAATCTCATCTCCTAAAACATATTAAAGAAATCACAAGCCTCTTTAACACTGCTAACAAATTTTTCAACATCTTCTAACGTATTATAAAAATAGAAGGATGCACGAATCGTTCCTATCGTATCTAACCAATTTGTAATCAATTGTGCACAATGATGTCCTGCACGAATACAAACATCATTTTTGTCAAATACAGATGCGGCATCGTGTGGATGAATCCCATCGATATTAAAAGATATAATGCCCGTTTCACAGGATTCATTATATATATGTAAACCTGGAACATCTTTTAGTTTTTTTAATGCTTCTGTTTTAAGCATATACTCATACTTTGCTATATTATCTAATCCAATTTGAGAAACATATTCACAAGCAACGCCTAAGCCAATTGCACCTGCAATAATTGGCGTTCCCGTCTCAAATTTATAAGGAGATGATTTAAAGGTCATTTTATCCTTTAAAACCGTATCTGCCATATCTCCACCAAATTCAATAGGATTCATTTGTTCTAATAATTGACGTTTTCCATATAGAACACCTATTCCCGTTGGACCACAAAGTTTATGTCCTGAAAAAGCTAAAAAATCACAATCTAATTCTTTCACGTCTACTTTCATATGTGGAACCGCTTGTGCTGCATCAACAATGACGATTGCACCTACCTTATGGGCTAAATCAATGATTTCTTTTATAGGAGTTATATATCCCATTACATTAGAGACATAGGTAAGAGCAACAACCTTTGTCTTTTTTGTCAAAACGGATTTAAAAGCTTCTACTGTGATTCTTCCCTCTTTATTTAGAGGTAAATACTTTAAGGTGGCCTTTGTCTTGTTTGCTACATTGTGCCATGGCATATGAGAGGAATGATGTTCAAGTTCACTAGTTATAATTTCGTCCCCTTCACGCAAAAATTCCATTCCATAGCTTAGTGCTACTAAATTTAAAGATGCCGACGTTCCTCTTGTAAAAACAACTTCCTCAAAATCCGCATGAATAAAATCAGCAACTTTATTTCTTGCTTCTTCATATAAATCGGTTGCTTCGTAAGATAATTTATATACACCTCTATGAACATTTACTCCTAATTTCGCATAATAATCGTTTACTGCCTGAATTACACAATCTGGTTTTAAGGCCATAGCCGCATTATCTAAATATGCCAACTTAGGATTTTCTCTTAATACTGGAAAATCCTTACGTATTTTATCTAAATTCACTTTCATCACTTCTCTATCAAATTTGAAACTTTTACTTCAATTTTATCTTTTAACTCCTCTATTTCTATAGAAGAAATAAAAGGAGCAATGATGCCTTGTAAAATTAATAAAAAAGCATCTTTTTTCGATAACCCTCTACTCATCAAGTAGAATAAATCTTCATCACTCATTTTACCTATGGATGCTCCATGGTTGGCAAAACAATCATATTCATCGATTAATAAAATTGGTTTTGCGGTAATAACGGAAGAATCATCCATAACAATACCACGCGATAATTGTTGGCATTTGGATAAAGACTTTCCTTTTTCTATCTTTCCTGTTGTATCAAATATAACATTCGATTGATTCATTGATACCGCCACATTCGAAATATTTGATATGGTATTTTTCGCATTATGACAAATATTTTGTGTAAAATGATTTTTTGTATTTGAAGAAATACATAGACATTTCACAAAGCATTCTGCGCTCTCATTTTCCAATGAAATTTTTGTATTTTCTATCGTTTCTTCTAACGCAACCTCTACTATGTCTAAACTTCCTTGAATATGAAAATCTCTTTCACTATTACAACTGTCTAAAATCATATACTTAATATGAGAATGTGGTTCTGCTATAAGTGTAATATTTTTATTTTTTGTTTTATCCAAAAAAGTTACATGTCTATTTTTTGATACAAAAATTTTAATATCATCGGTTATAGATAATATTTCATTTCTATCCTCGTTTATATAAATCTTACCATCTACAGCCTGACCCAAAGCCGTAATAGGTATTATTTTTTTCTTTTCCATTATTTCTTACCTGCATGAGCGCAAGAACCTAGAATCGCATGGGTCTTCGTATCCTCAACTGGATCAATATCAATTCCTAACTCTTCTTTTACCCAATCATAACCCTCTTGATCAATTTTAGCAATCAATTCTTTACCACCCGTTTTAACAATTCTTCCATTAATCATTATATGTACAAAATCAGGCTTTATATAGTCAAGAAGCCTTTGATAATGTGTGATAAGTAAACAGCCAAAATGATCATCAATCATACTTGACACATTTTCTCCTACAATACGTAAAGCATCGACATCCAATCCAGAATCGATTTCATCCAAAATAGCAAATTTAGGCTTTAACATCTTCATTTGTAGAATTTCATTTCTTTTCTTTTCTCCACCAGAAAAGCCTTCATTTAAATAGCGATGTGCCAAATCTTCTTTCATTTTCAATTCACCACAGGCTTTATCAAAATTTTTAATAAAGCTAAACAAAGGTACATCTTTACCAGAAGTTGCTTTCATCGCACTACGAATAAAATCACTATTCGTAACCCCTGGTACTTCTGCTGGATATTGATACGCTAAAAATATTCCATTTCTTGCACGTTCATCCACTGGCATACTTAAAATAGATTTTCCATTTAATTCTATTTCTCCATTTGTTACCTGATACTTTGGATGTCCCATTATAACAGAAGATAAGGTAGATTTTCCTGTACCATTCGGTCCCATAATTGCATGAACCTCACCTGTTTTAATTTCTAAATCTACACCTTTTAATATTTCTTTTTCTTCTACATTCGCGTATAATCCCTTTATTCTTAATACATCACTCATTTAAATCGACCTGACTTTCTTGATTTCGATATTTTTTACTATAATACATTTTAGATATCAATTTAAACATTTCATCATAAGAATTCGAATTTAAAACGATATCCGCATCATCCTTTGCGGAAGTATTATTATAATAGGTTACCGCATACCTACTATTTTTTAAAAGATGATTCGATAGCATATTTGATGTTAATCCTACAATTCTAAAATTCTTATCTGCACAATATTTTTTTAAAACATTTAATTCTTCTACTTTTTTACTATAAATTTTTATATATTTGTAATCTTCTACATCGTTATGATTATCAAAACAATCATAGATTTGAACAATTACTTTATCCTTAAAATCTCCAGATTCCAAATCCTTTACGATTTGATTTACCTTCTCTTTTTTTTCTACCAACAAATAATATAATATATTTTTATCGGTTATTTCCTTTTCGGATTGATAACTACAGTATGGGGCATTTTTTTTAGACTCCATATATAGCCTCTCTCCTATATTATCTATCTTTTTACAATAAATATGTAATACATCATCGACTATATAATTTTTAAATGGTGTAACGTCCATTTCTTCTAAATATTTATCTAGTTCTTTTTCTGTATCATAAGGTATTTCTTCTTTATATAAATATTTTAATGTTTTTGCATCATACAATGCAGCACCACTACAACAAATAATTGGATTATTGATCTGAACATCTTCTAATAAATACATAAAAGTGGTCGGAGTTCGTGTCGTAAATAAGGTACAATTTACACCTAAAGAAACTAAATTATTTAGTTTATAATTCATAAATCCTTTTATTTTATCTTTATCGTGCGCCAAAATACCCTCTATTCCAACACAAAACAATAAATCTCTATTTTTATTGAAACGAGGTAATCGAAAACAATTTATACTTAAGGCAATAAGAACACCTACTATCGTAGATAAAATCCGATTAATTCCAAAAACCCATTCTCCCCATGTACTGGAAATAGTAGCATTCGGATTTACGGTTACAGACAAGAAGGTTAAAATTGCAACAAATATTGCAGGTCTTTGATTTAACCCTACCCCCACTACAACGACCAAAATAGAAACCATAGCCACTAAAGTATATGGTAAAATAAAATCTACTAGCTTAGTACCAACCAGTGTAGGCCATGAACCATTTCCACAAATGAGTTCATATATACATACAAGTAGGATGCCTATAATACCTCCAATCAAGGATGCAACACATCTTATCTTTGCTTGTTCAAAGCTCTTCTTTTTATTTGGATAAACCGAATATGCCGTTGCAATTCCTGCAAAGAAGGGATTATACCATTTAAATGCAAAATCTTGTTCTACACCTGGAATATATTCAATTGTCTTCAGCAATAGAAAAATCATTAAGCAAATAAAAATACTAATTGCTGTTTTTATTGTACGCATACCGACCCTTTTCGACATAGCCTTACCTCATAAAGATAATTTTAATCTTATTTTATTACAATATTTACAATCTTATTTGGAACCACAATAACTTTTATTATTGTATGTCCATCTGTATAATTCTTTACTTTTGAAGATGCAAGAGCCAAAGCCTCTACCTCTTCTTTCGGTGTATCCATAGCGATATCTAATTTATCTCGTAATTTTCCATTAACACTTATCGCATAAGTAACCATGGTTTCCTTTGTAAGTTCCTCATCATACTCAGGCCATTTTGAATAAGCAATCGATTCTTTATGTCCTAATATCTCCCATAATTCTTCGCAAACATGAGGAGTGATAGGAGATAACAATTGTACTAATCCCTCAATAAATCCTATATAAATCTTAGGAGCCTTATATGCTTCATTTACAAATATCATTAATTGAGAAATAGCTGTATTAAAACCTAAAGACTCATAATGCTTTGTTACTTTAGAAACCGTTTGATGATATACTTTTTCTAAAGTTTTATCATACTCCTTGGTAAACTTTTTTGTATATTCATCCGCAGTTACTAAACGAAAAACACGATCAATAAACTTTTTAGCACCTTCTAAGCCTGTAGTTGACCAAGGCTTTGAGGATTCAAGCGGTCCCATAAACATTTCATACAAACGAAGGGCATCTGCGCCATATTCTTTAACAACATCATCTGGATTAATAACATTTCCACGAGATTTACTCATTTTTTCATTATTTTCACCTAAAATCATACCCTGATGAAATAATTTTTTAAATGGTTCCTTTACAGGAGATAATCCTTCATCATATAAGAAATTCGTCCAGAATCTAGAGTATAGAAGATGTCCTACCGCATGCTCAGGTCCTCCAATATATAAATCTACTGGTAACCAATGCTTTAATAACGCATAATCGGCAAAAGCATTTTCATTATTTGGATCAATATAACGCATAAAATACCAACTGGATCCTGCAGATCCTGGCATTGTATTTGTTTCTCTATTTCCTATTTCCTTAGATGCATTCTTATATTTCACCCAATCGGTTGCATTTGCAAGAGGACTCGTTCCTCCAACCTTTGGTTTATAATCATCTAATTCAGGTAAAACAAGTGGTAATTCTTTATCATCCAAAACCTCATCATGGTCCGCAAAATGCACTACAGGAATTGGTTCTCCCCAATATCTTTGACGCGCAAATACCCATTCACGAAGACGATAACTTATCTTTTTTTCACCACAATTATTTTTTGTCAACCATTCAATCATCGTTTGAATCGCTTCTTCTTTATTCATACCATTTAAAAAGGAAGAGTTAATATGAAGACCATCTTCAGTGTAAGCTTCTTTTGAAACATCTCCACCCTCTAAAACAGGAATAATATCAAGACCAAATTTTTTAGCAAAGGCATAGTCTCTTGTATCATGTGCAGGAACAGCCATAATTGCACCTGTTCCATAGCTTGCTAATACATAGTCTGAAATCCAAATAGGAATTTCACGACCATTTACAGGATTTATCGCATAAGCTCCTGTGGCAACTCCTGTTTTTTCTTTATTCAATTCGGTACGTTCTAAATCCGATTTAGAAGCGCATAGTTTTTTATATTCTTCTACCTTTTGTTTTTGTTCTTTTGTTGTAATAGAATCTACAATTTTATGTTCTGGTGCGAGTACACAATAGGTTGCACCAAATAAGGTATCACATCTTGTAGTAAAAACCGTAAATTCTTCCTTACTATCCTTTACTTTAAAATGAATGTGAGCACCAACGGATTTACCAATCCAATTCTTTTGCATTTCCTTTGTAGATTCAGGCCAATCAACTTCACTTAAACCATCAATTAATTTTTCTGCATAAGCAGGAATGTCCATAACCCATTGCTTCATATTTTTTCGAACGACAGGATATCCTCCACGTTCAGACTTTCCATCAATGATTTCATCGTTGGCTAATACCGTACCTAATTCTTCACACCAATTTACAGGCATATCAACTTGCTTCGCATATCCCTTTTCATATAACTTTTTAAAAATCCATTGCGTCCATTTGTAATACTTTGGATCACAGGTAGAAATTTCTTTACTCCAATCAAAAGAAAGTCCTAACATTTTTAATTGCTTTTTAAAAGTTTTAATATTATTTTGCGTAAATCCATCAGGATGATTACCCGTTTGAATTGCATATTGCTCTGCGGGAAGACCAAACGCATCCCACCCCATCGGATGCAAAACATTATATCCTTGCATTCTTTTCATACGTGATACAATATCGGTAGCCGTATATCCTTCTGGATGTCCTACATGAAGACCATGTCCTGAAGGATAAGGAAACATATCTAAAGCATAAAATTTAGGCTTTGAAAAATCCCAAACATCTGTTTTAAAAGTTTCATGCTCATCCCAAAATTTTTGCCATTTTTGTTCAACTAATATATGATTATACTCACTCATACTTCTTTACCTCCTAAAGGTTAAATAAACACTTATACTATTTTAGCATAAAATATGTAATTTTTGTAGATTATTTCTAAAAAAATCACAAAATTAAAGATTATTTTCATTCTAAAACTTTAAATTTTATTTTCAATCTTTGACCCAAAGAAAATGATTTTTTAAGAAGAGGTTTTAGACTCTTATGATGATAAATCATTTTTAAATTTTCACAACCTGCAAAGACCGATTTACCAATACTTCCGACACTTTCAGCAATGGATATACTTTCTAAACTTTTACACCCTTCAAATAAACTATTTTCTAACATAGGTATATTAGGAATTTTTATTTTTTTAAGACTAGCGCACCCTTTAAACGTGGAAGCCTCAATACCTTTTAATTGTTCAGATAAAATTACTTCTTCTAAAGCGGAACATTCTTCAAATGCAGAAGCCTCAATAAGTTTTACACTGTCAGGTATAACAATATGTATTAAACTCCTACATCCTTCAAATAAGGAGGATTCTATTGTTTTTAAACGTTTAGATAAAGTAACTTCCGATAATTTTGTACACATTAAAAAAGCAGACTTCCCTACACTCGTAATGCTTGTTGGCAATGAAACCGATTGTAGTGCTGAGCATTTAGAAAAAGCATACTCTCCTATACTTATTACACTATCTGGTATCTCAATACTCGCTAAGCTGCTACATCCTGAAAATGCGGCTTTTCCTATTTTGTTTACCCCCTTTGGCAAACAAATATCGGTCAAATTAACGCACATTGAAAAAGCAGAATCTAATATTTCTTCTACCGTATTTGGAATCGTAACATTCATCATATTATCACAATTATAAAAAGCATCTTCTCCTATACTAACTACACCCTCTGGAATAACAACCCTAAAGCCATTGCCCTTATATTTAATTAACTTTCCATCCATAATATGAAAATCTTTATTTTCTACCATTTTAATGTTCCTCCATATTTATATAAAAAGCATAAGTCTTTTCCATATATTTCCATTTTAAAGTTATAAAATATTTTTTAATTCTTTAAAAATATATATTTTATTTCCGATTAACGATAAATTTCGGTTCTTTGCCCTTGTTCTTTTTCTTTTTGAAAATTTTTTCTAAAACATAAACAAGTACACCTGGTAAAATAATTTCCAATAAAAGACCTACCCAATATAAATAAATATAATCCTCATATTTATTTATATACTTTACAATATAATACATCATGACACCAAAAAAAACATGGCATCCAAATAAAACCGGAAGAAATCGTTTAGAATCATAAGATAAAACAAAGGCTTCTTTTAAGGCAATAAATATTAAATTTATCAAACCAGTTGCTGCTAAAAAAAGAACGGTACTATAATAAAACCTTAAATCAAAATGAAAAAAAATTCCTAAAATAAAATCTACAATTCCTATAATTCCCAATATAATTCCATTAATGATATTTAAAATTTTAATTTTATTCATATGTGCACCTTCATTTCTAAATAAAATTATATATTTATATAACTTGAAAAGCAAGATAAAGTAATACTTTATAATAAGAAAAAAACATATAGTTTTTGTATTGATTTTTCCATCAAACAAAATCCTATATGTTCTTCTTTAATTTCCAAATATTTAAAGTTTTAAATATTAAAATCCAAAAAATTCCTTTGCATTATTATAGCATACATCTTCAACAATCTTACCTAAAGTATCTAATTCACTTGCTGGATATTGTCCAGATTCAACCAAATTACCTAGCATTTGGCAAAGCAAACGACGATAATACTCATGGCGAGGATATGCTAAGAAACTACGAGAATCGGTAAGCATACCAACAGATTGTGCTACTAATCCTACTTGCATTAGAGTTTCAAGATTTTGGCGCATTCCATCTTGTTGATCTAAGAACCACCAAGCCGTACCAACTTGTACTCTTCCCTTAACTCCTTCTTTTTGGAAGCAACCAGATAATACAGTTAAAGCATAATTATCTCTAGGATTTAAGCAATAAAGAATCGTTTTAGGTAATTCATCGGTTTCATCTAAAGCTCCAAGTAATTGAGATAATTTTGCCATATAGTTTTGATCTTCAATAGCATCAAAACCAGTATCTGGACCAATCTTTTTTAACATAGATTTAGAATTATTACGTAATGCACCAATATGATATTGTTGTACCCAACCATATTTATGATAAAGTTTACCTAAAAATACTAATACATATCCCTTATAATAATCTTGCTCTAAATCAGATACTGCCTCATGATTCATACCCTTTAAGAATACTTCATTTGCTTGCTCATAAGTAGCAGGAGCATAGTGAAGAACGTCAAGAGCATGATCGGATAAACGAGAACCCATACTATGGAAGAATTCAATTCTATTTTCTAAAGCTTTTTCTAAATCATGTAGAGACTTAATTTCAAATCCAACAACCTTTGCCAACTGATTTACCCATGATTCAAACCAATCTAATTCTACATTAATGGCTTTATCTGGACGGAATGCAGGACGAACATGTACCTTTAATGTTTTGTCTTCGTTCATCTTTTTATGCCATTCTAAAGAATCTACTGGATCATCGGTTGTACATACCGTATCAACTTTAAACTTATACATCATTTCTCTTGCCGTTAACGTTTCAAGTTTTTTGTTTGCTGCATCCCAAATCTTTTTTGCATTTTTGGCATTAATAATATCATCAATTCCAAAATATCTTCTCATTTCTAAATGAGACCAATGATATAGAGGATTACCAACAAAATATGGCATAGACTCTACAAATTGCATATATTTTTTATAATCATCATCTGGTCCAGAAATAGAATCTTCTTCATAACCTCTAGCACGTAAACTTCTCCATTTATAATGGTCACCATAGCGATCACCAGCACCTAACCAAACTTCAGCAAGATTTCTAAATTTTTTATCTTCATAAATCTCTTTTGGTTGCAAATGACAATGATAGTCAATGATTGGCATATGCTCTGCATGATTATGATATAACTTCTTCGCAGTTTCCGTTGTTAACAAGAAATCCTTGTCCATAAAATCTTTCATAATTTATACCTTCCTTTTATTTATTATAAAACAACGCCGTCTTTAAATATAGAAATTTCTCTAAATTCATTGATTTCGTTTTTCGTTTGTTTTTTACCTGATGCAATATCACAAATCAAATCGATAAAATCAGATAATAATTCATCCATTGATTTTTCTCCTACCAAAGCACCAGCATTAAAATCAATCCAATTTGATTTTTTTGTTGCCATAGCGGTATTCGTAGCTACTTTTACAGTAGGAATAAAGCCTCCAAATGGTGTACCTCTACCTGTAGTAAACAAAACCATTTGGCATCCAGCACAACCAAGAGTCGTTGTTGCAACTAAATCATTTCCTGGAGTAGAGGTTAAATTTAATCCTTGCGTTTTAATTCTTTCACCCATTTTCAAAACATCCATAACCATAGTAGATCCAGACTTTTGTGTACATCCTAAGGATTTATCCTCTAAGGTAGTAATACCACCATTTTTATTACCTGGAGATGGGTTTTCATAAATAACTTGATCATGATTTTTAAAATAGATTTTAAAGTTATTTACTAAATCAACAACCTTATGGAACGTTTCTTCATCCTTTGCACGAGCCATTAATAAATGCTCAGCACCAAACATTTCAGGAACCTCTCCTAATACGGTTGTACCTCCATTTAATGCCATATAATCAGAGAATTTACCTAATAAAGGATTTGCTGTAATTCCAGACATACCATCAGAACCACCACACTTTAATCCTACACGCAATACAGAAATAGGTTGTGTAGTTCTTTTATCCTCTTTCATTACATCATATAATTCTTTTAATAATTTAACGCCTTCTGCAACTTCATCTTCTACTTCTTGACAAACTAAGAATTTAGTTCTAGATTCATCGTATACTCCCAAAGTCTCTTTAAAGGCCTTTAACTGATTATTTTCACAACCTAATCCTAGCACTAAAACTCCGCCCGCATTTGGATGTTTAACCATATTTTGCAAATAGGTTCTCGTCATAATATGATCTCCACCCATTTGTGAACAACCAAATGGATGATTAAACGTATATACCCCATCAATTTTAGATGTGTCATATTCATTTTTAAATCTTTTTACCATGCTTTGTGCTTGACCAGATACACATCCTACAAGTTGAACAATCCATAATTCATTACGAATACCAAATTCTCCATTTTTACGAGCATAAACCTCAACCGTTTTATCCTTTTTAATGGTTTTAACATCGCTATAATTTGGATGATATTCATAATCAAAAACATCATTTAAATTTGTCTTCGTATTTTGAACATGTACATGGCTTCCAGCCTTAATATCTTGAGTGGCATGGCCAATTGGACAACCATATTTTATAATGTTTTCATCTTTCTTTATATCTCTTAAAGCAACCTTATGTGCTTGTGGGATATCTTCTATTAATGTAGTACCTTCTACTTTTTCTCCTTTAGAAAAAGGACGTAAAACTACTGCTACATTGTCATTATCGTTAATGATAATATAATCGTTCATATAATCACCTGTACTTTAAATTTTTTATTTCACAATCGTTTTAATGGCATCTCTCATAGACATATTACATTGAGCATATAAGCATTCTGTAACATAATCGGTAACACCTGAAATCGTATTTAAATCTACACCCCAGTGTTCTTTTAATCCTAAAACAGTAGACACTAATTTATGTGCGCCTGCCTTTGTTCCGTCGTAAGAAGCCCATAAATTTTTGAACATTTCAATGAACTTAGGATCATCGGCTAATTTTATTTCAGCATTATTACAAACAGGGCGCACTCCTTTATAAAAACTCATTAATGCAGCCAAACTAAATAAAGCATGTTTAGGCATTACACCCTTTTCTAAATTTTGTAAAACCGTAGGTAAAACTCTTTCTTTATATTTGGTTACAGAGTTTAACGCAATAGACATCAATTCATGACGTACATAAGGGTTCATGTAGCGCTCAAGAACTGAATTTGAATATGCAACCATTTGATCATGTGGAATATCAATAGTTGGTATAACCTCGTTAAAAATAAATTCTTTAACAAACTTACCTAATTGCTCATCTTCAATCGTCTCTCTTACGGTATCAATTCCTGCTAAATAGGATACAGGAACCAATGTGGTATGTGAACCATTTAAAATCTTAACTTTTCTTTGCTTATAAGGAACAATAGAATCTACAAATAAAACATTTAATCCAGCTTTATCACATGGTAATTTCGTTTTTAATTCATTTAAATTTGCTAAAGCTTCTTTTGAATCCTCAACAGATTGAGCATCAATACACCATAAATGGAAGATTTCTCCTACAACCATATTTTGATCTTGGTATCCCAAATCCATTTGGAATTGGTTTGCATCATTTCTCGGATATCCTGGAACAATTCGGTCTACAAGTGTATTATAATACTTATTATCCTTTTCTATCCATTTTATAAATTTTTCATCCATATGATTATGCTTTGCTAATTTAACTAATACTTCTTTTAGCGTTGCACCATTATGATCAATTAATTCACAAGGAATGATATATAATCCTTTTTTACCAGCTTCATATCTCTTTTTTAATAAAGCCAATAGCTTTCCAGGATAACTGTTAGGACATTTCGTAAAATCGGTATCATTTGGATCAAATGCAATACCTGCTTCTGTGGTATTAGAAATAATAATTTCCAAATCATCACTTAAAGCATAATCTAAATACTTATCATATTGTTCAAAAGGATTAATAAAATCTTGAAGACATTTAATTACCTCATGCTCTCTTACCGCTTTTCCATCTTGCAATCCTTGTAAATAAAGGGTATAAAGACCATCGGCTTCATTCAACTCTTTACAACGTCCAAATGGCATAGGTTGAACGACAACCACTCCACCATCATACGCATTTGTTTTATTCATTGAATTGATAATCCAATCAACAAATGCTCGAAGGAAATTTCCCTCTCCAAATTGCATAACCTTAACTTTTCTAGGTTCTTTTTTATTTACCACATTAATTTGTGGTAATGCTTGAATATTTTCCACAATATTTAACCTCCATTCGCACGATTGTGAATTGTGCGTTATTCTTTAGAATAATTGTATCACTTTATCTTTCAATAGTCAATGTAAATACGATTTTACACTATGACTATTTTAACCAAAAAAAGGAAAAAAGATCTTCCTTTTTTCCTCTAACATTATTTATGATATACTTCATGATTATTTATTTTAAAAGCACGATATATTTGTTCTAATAAAATTACTTGCATCAATTGATGAGGAAATGTCATTTTGGAAAAACATAAATGATAGTCCATTTTTTTTAAAACATTTTCGCCTAGTCCTAGTGAACCACCAATTACAAAACAAATATGGGCATTGTGATAAGAATATATATCTAGCATCTTATCTGCAAGTTCTAAAGAAGAAAGCATAACTCCCTTCAAATTTAAAGCGATTTTATAGGAATTATTAGGCATTATCTTTAATAATTTTTCTCCTTCTTTTAACTTTATTACTTCTATTTCTTTTTCCGATGGATGATCCATAATCGCCTCGTCATTTACAGCTAGAAACTCTATTTTGGAATACTTAGTAATTCTTTTGACATATTCCTTAATTGCATCCTTTAAATAATTCTCTTTTATCGTACCAACACTTAAAATAGTTATCTTCATATTTCATACTCCTTTGAAGGCATAGGCGATGTGATAACAAATTCTACATTGGTGCAATCAATTGCATAATCCTCTAATACTTTTTTTCTTGTCCATTCCACAATCTGCGTTAAATTACATTCCTGTGAAATATGTGCATGCATAACTAATCTGGTTTTATTTCCAATTACATGCGCTAATGTAACCATAGAATCTTCATTTGATAAGTGACCATGATTCGATAAAATTCTCATTTTTAAAGGATATGGTCTATTGGAATGCATTAATATAGCCGGATCATGATTACTTTCTAATATATATGCCTCTGCATTCGTAATTTGATCATATAAGGCTTGATGTACATATCCTGTATCGGTAATATATACTAACTTCTTACTATCTTCTTCTAGCATATAGCCAACCGATTCGGATGCATCATGAAAGGTTGGTAAAATAGAGATGGATAAATTATACAAAGAAATGTTTTTATAATACATAGAATGTTCTAACCTATTTAATATTATAATAGAAGTATCATTTACCCTTTTTTTCATTAAATCACATAATTTAGGATTCCGTTTGGCATTTCCATTTAATATATATTGATAAGTCCCATAAGGTAGATATATTTTGATATTTTCATATTTAAGAATAGCATTAAAGGATTTAATATGATCGATATGTTCATGCGTGATGAAGATCAACTGAATATCATTTAAAGTTATATTGTGCTCTAAAAGATTCTCATCTATACTTTTTTTACTAATTCCTACATCGATTAATATGTTATAATCTTTTGTTTGTACTAAGGTACAATTTCCAGCAGAACCACTTGAAAAAACTGAAATTTTCACAATTTTCACCAAACTTCCTAAACGTAGAAATTATACCATAAAAAATAAAAAGCCTCAAGTAGAGGCTGAAAAACATAATTAAACTAGCCAAGCAGTACCAATAATAACTAACAAGATAAATAAAACAAGGATTAACGCATAGCCATATTCATTGCCACCACAGCCACAATTATTTTGTGCCATAGACTAGCACCTCCTTCCTTCCCTCAGTTATATAGTATGTAATTTAATAAATTACATTTAGGATTTAAGCCTAATTAAAGAAAAGTCGACTCAAAATTCTGTTTTTTATTGCATTTTATTTTCTTTAATGTTATGATATTATGTGCTATAGTTTAAATTTTAAGAAAAGGAGTTCATATTTAATGAGTAAAAAATCAAAAAAGATACCACGCAGATTGTTAACTGCCACAATGTCTTGCGTGTTTATGATATCATTATCTTCTTGTTCTGGTGCCGGAAACAGTTATGGCAAGCTAGATCAAAAAGAACTATACGCAAAAAGCGGAACATATGAAGTTACTAAAGGTGAATTATGGGATGAATTAAAATGGAGTGCTTCTTCTAAATTAGATGCCCAAATTGAAAACGTCATATTAAATGACCAAATTCAAAAAATCACTCAAGTAATGAATAACAAATATGAGGATTTAACTGAAAAAGATAAAGAAACTTATGGCAGTAAAGAAAGTTTTGATGCATTAAAACAAAAATATTCTGAAAGATTAACGGATTATGTCGTTCAAGATATATATAATTTTAGTTTTTCAAGTAAGGATTACTGGGATCAAGTAGATGAACTTTTAGAAAGTCAGGAAAAAGTTTTAAGTGCAAAATATATTGATGAGATTTATGCCAATTATAAAATTGACAAAATTGGTTCTAGTAGTTTAGAAGATTTAGTCAATAATGCATCAAAAGACAATGATAATTATTTAACTATCGCAACAAATTTAACTTCTCTATATTATCCTTCTTATGCTAAAGAACTTTTAGCTGAAGAAAAATTAATTGAAGAAGTTAAGGAAGCAAATGAAAAAGATACGGACTTAGACGATGACAAACTAGGTTACTATAGCAATACCGATTATGTTTCAAAGTTTAAAGGCGAATATGCAAACCAACATGATTTAAATTTAGTTTTAATACGTTTTAATTCCGATAATGAGTTTAAGGATACTCTTCGTGCTTTCGGACTAAAGATTTACAATAAACAATTCTATTATGTAAGTGGAATTAATCCAGAAACAAATGAGGAACGTACTTATTCTGATTATTGTAAATATTATGATGATTTGTCTAATAGTGAATTAAAAGAGGTTGTTGATTCTTCTTATATGTTAGAAATATATATCCAATTATATAATTATTTATATAGTGGTTATAGAACACAATTAAAATCCGGTTTAAATTTACCTGAAGTTACACAATTAGATAAATTAAGAACAGAGATAACGAATAAGATTTTAAATGAATCTGCAGATATGGTGAATAAAAATGCATTAGCTGCACTTGAAGATAATAAAGAAATCTTAACTTACTCAAGAGAAGCTCTTAATGATATAAGTTCTTCTTTCGTAACCTATGTATATGAAACATTGGATCTTGAGGATGTAACTTATTCTACTTCTACTCAAAGTTATAATAGTAGTTATTATATCGCTTATAAATTTGGTGAAGCAGAAAAAGAAAACGACTTATATAAGAAAGATTTAACTAATGATGAGATAATGGAAATTATCACAAAAGAGGATAATAAAGAAATTAAAGAAAAACTTCAAAATTTATTAATTACAGAAGGTCTTACCGAATCAAAAATAAATAGTTATGTAACTGAAGCCAAAAAAGATGTAAAAATTAAAATATATAATGAAGCAACTGAGATTTCTTATGCTAGATCAAATTCTGATTATTCTAAAACTTTATCTGGAAATAAGAATAAAAATGTTTTAGCAACGATTGAATACAAAAAAACAAAATGGAATTTAAACATCGTAGCTGATGAAAATGACAATAAGTCTATATTAATTCCTGGTACGAACCAAAAATATGGTGTTTTTGATGAATTAGAAAGAGAAGATGGACAAACGACAGCTATAGATATTCTTTCTAAAAAAATCATCAAAGATACAGATGCTTATAAAGAAACAAATCAAGATCGTAAACTATATAATAGTTATATTGAGGTTATCCTTTATAATTTTGCAAACGAAGGCTATGCAACGAGTGGTTATCCTTCTTCTATGGGTAAATACAATTTCCTAATGCTTTATTTCCACTCTGCAAATATTGATGATATCATTGATAATTATTATAGAGTGCAATTTGCTTCTTCTAAATTACTAGTTGATTATTCTAGTGATAAGCTTACTTCTTTCATAAAAAATTATTCCGATAAAGCATATGATAATTATTTTTCATTAAACGGAACTAGGTTAGTAGTTTATTTTGATGGGGACGATAATAACGAACCAGATGAAGTATCAGAAAATTGGCCTGATCGAATTGTAAATTTTGATGGTAGTGATATGACATTGGAAGAAATTTCTAAAAAGCTTGTTTATGAATTCTATACAGAAATAAATGCATCTACAGAAGACCATTCTTCTAAATTAGATTCCTTAGTTAGTGAATATAATGGTTCCGCAAGAGTCGCATTTGAAAACAATCCAATCGTTCCTGAAAATCAATGGGCAAAATACAAAAAGGTTGGTCTTAATGTAAAAACGGAATCCTTTAGTGTTACGAATTCTTCTACCGATGTAGATTTTAAATTAAAGGAAAGATTATATAAATATTCCGATCCTAATGGAGATTATCAATATTTCAAAAATGGTACTACTCCTACAATATACATTGAACCATTAGATGAAACTTGTGTTTCAACAGATAATGATACAATTATTCAAACGAATGATGGTTATAACCTACTTTTAGTTACAGAAGGTAAAGCAAAACCTTCTGCAGAATGGAAAGCAACCGATTATGATGATAATTTATTAAACAACTTAAAAATAAAATATAATGAACATTATATTGAAATTCCAAACATTTATAATGAAGACGATAAATTAACTTCGAATCAAATCAAATTATATTTGTTAGAATATGTTACTTCAAATACAAATAATTTAACTCCTAATAAGCTTTCTTCTTCTTGTAGTACTTTCTTAAGTCCAGTAATTACAAGATTTACAGGAAATGAAACTCAAAGACAAATTGTCCTAGAATATATTACAAACAACGCAAAAATTGAATGGAAAACTGAGGGTTATGCCGAAGTATTAGATAAAATAACAGTTATAAATCAAAAAATTGCGGATGATTATATTACCTTATATGATGACATAACTGGAACATCTATTAGCTTCCCAGATTGGTGGACAAACCTAAGTGCTTATTTAAAGGAGGCTAAGTAATATGAAAAAATTTAAAAGACTATTTACTTTCCTTGTTTTAGTTATATTACTTCTAACGATTGCATCATGTGGCGGTAAAAAATCAACAAGAAATACAACCGTTCCATATGGGGAAATGGATTTATCTACTATAGTAGCAAAAAGTAATGATAAAAATATTGAATTAACTCAAGGCACTTTTTATTCTAGATTAAGAGCCAAGGGATATGATATTTTCTTTGAAGAATTAAAAAAGGTTGTTTATTCAAAAGAATTAAATGCTTTAAAAGAATTGATTAAATCTTCTTCCTTTAGTGATTTATCAGAAACTACATTAAAGAATTTATCTTTTAAAGAAACTCCTATCACAGCGAGAGATTATGATGATTTAAAGAAAATAAATTTGGAATATCTATCAAATTCTATTCTTTCTTCTATTTTCTCTTCTAGTAATATTTACACTATTAATGGTAAAACCGATAAAGAAATCCAAAAAAATATTGACCAATACGTTGATTCAATGTTAAGAAAAGGATATACCATAAATAAAAATAACATTAGTTATACAGATTCAGATGGAGATGGAACTGCTGAAATTGATTTAATAAAAATTCCACAAAATATTATTGATAATCTTCTTATTGCAAGAGCTGAAAACTTATATGCGCAAAAGGAATTATATAAAATAGCAGATTTAGAATATATTAAAAATGACGATGATAAAGATGAAAGAAATAGCAATTATTTATTTAATGAGGAAAATTCTATAATTCCTACATATAATAATTCTTATAAAACTTTCGGTGATTTCAAAGCTATCATTATTACATATAATTCTAGACGTGATGCGATGGAAAGCATGAAACATTTAAGTGGAAAAATCACAGCAGCAAATGTAGAAGAATCATATTTAACATTATATAACGATTACTACTCTGGTCTTGGAACAAAAGATATTAATAGCGATGAATTTGTATATACCGTTTCAGAAGATAAAAACGAATTAAGTGAAATTTCTTCTTCTATAAGTACTCTAATAACGGATACCTTAGAAGATGGAGAATTCTTAACTGAGCCTAGAAATATTAATGGTAAATATGTTTTAGCTTATCGTATTTCTTCTACTTATGATTATGAGGAAAAAGAATATGCTGATTTATCCGAAACACAAAAAACAGAGGTTACAGAAAAAATTAAAACAAATCTAATTCGTGCAAATGCTTCTTCTTATACTTCTACTGCATTTAATCAATTTATTAAAAATAATTCTTTAGAAATCTATGATCCATTGTTTGAATATCGATTTAGAAATTCCTATACAAATTATTATGATTTAATTAATAAAAATAATGAAAATGTCGGTAAAGATTTAATATTTAAATTAAATGATGTTGAATATTCTGTTTACGATTTCTATGCAATAGCTTCTTCAAGATTAGCATCTACTGTTATAACCGAATACTTCCAGCAGGAATACGTTTTAAACTATAAAGATGAATTTATTAAAGAAGAAACTTTGAAAAATAACAAAAATGAAATTGATACTGCCGTAAGTAATTTTGAAAAAAATAAAAATACAACGTATCCAAAAGAAATAGGATTAGAAACTTATCTATTAAATGCCTATGGTTACCCAACAAAGGATGATGTATTAAAGTATTATTATAATGCTGCAAGCTGTTTATCTTCTTATAAGGCTAAGGTATTATTTAATGAATGGACTACAGAGGATCATCAAATCAGTGATGATGCTAAAAAAGTTTTAAATCGTATTTTATCTATCGGTAATAACGCGTATAGTACTTTATTTGAAATGAATGTTGATCATATCCTAATCAATATCGATTACAATGCGGATGGCACACCGGATGATCCAAACCGCTTTGTTGCAGAACATCCTGAAATTAAAGATCGTTTTGAACAAGCTGTTACAAATCTTGCACAAGCTATCTATAAAGAAGCAACCTATATTAGTTATAAAGAAAATAAATTATATGATACATTAGCTTATATTGTTAACCAATACAATAAAGGCGCAGATTTACTTTCAAGTACTTCTACTCCTAAAGATAATTGGGATAACTACAAAAAGGATTTTAACTTTATTTTAAGAGCAGAACAGCTTGCCTCAAGTTCAGATATTACTCAAGATTCTGTATCCAATTTCGTTGTTCCTTTTGCTGATTATATTAAGGATATGTATCAAAAAGCTTCCAAGGATGAAGTAAAACTTGATGATAATGGTAATTTCTTTACCGTTGCCGATGGAAAATTAGAAAATGAAAATGATTATTCTAAGATTACCTATGAAACTTTATGTAAAACAGTTTATGGATACCATTTAATCGTTTTAAATTCATTTGATGGACCAGATTCATTGAAGTTTACAAAAGATAATGACTCTAATGGTTACCAAGAGAAAATACAAGTTTTATTATATGAAGATCCAGATGATGAAGATAAAAATGTTTATGCAGAACTAAGTTCTTATAATAATGATGCTGAAGGCGATGAAGCGAATATCAATCAGTTATATATATACTATGTTCAAAGTAGAAATGGTAGTTCTTCTTCCTTAGATTCTAACATTGTTTCCTTGTTATCTTCTTTATTCTCTACACCGATTGAAAAATATACTTCTTCTAATTTCCAAACTATGGTTTTATTAGATGAAATAAATATTACTTCAACCGATGAAAAACTTTCAAAGTTAATTGGAGTAGAAAGAGATTATTATGCAAACCTTGTTATCGATTATGATAGTACTTCAGACTACATCGATTGGATTGCAAAAGATATGGATTGGAAACGTCCAAATCAGAAATAAAAATAAAATACTATGAATTTAGATTCTATCTAAAATCATAGTATTTTTTTATTTTATCTTGTGTTTATTTTAAAGATGAATATATTAAATAAGCATTAATAAATGGTGCTACACCTTTCGCATCATTACTTGTTGTAGGAATAGATAAATAATATTCCACACTTCCATCATAAATCGATGTACTATCCGATTCTAACCTTGGAGTTAAAACGATTTGATTCAAATTGCAGTTCCTATAAAATTGATTTTTAACACCTTCAAAAATTTCTTTGCCACATGAAATATAGGATTCATTTAAATAATTTTTTTGACAAGCCTTTAAAATAGCATATGCAATCATCGAATTTCCACTTGCTTCAAAATAATTTCCTATTTCGGCATCTACATAATTACCATTAACCAAATATTTTTCATTTGATAATCCTTCGAAATACTTTGATGGTACTCGAAATTGATTGTTCTTTTCATCGATTATATAATAAAATAATTTCATTTCTTCATCTTGATACTTCATAAGTTCATCAATTACATATTTTAATCGATTCACTAAATGACTTCGATTAACTCCAGAATAATACTCGATGGCATCGCATAAAGACATTATATAAAATCCCATAGAGCGTAATAAATAACTCTTACTTAATCCTGTATCTTGATTGGCCCAATATGCTGTTTTTGTACTATCATAACAAGGATATAAAAGTCGTGTTTCTTTATTTACCATATACTCATATACGGCATTATACTGCTCAATTACATTATCTAATAAATCGGTTCTATTTTTCATTAAAGCATATTGTATATAGAATTTTATATACATAAATATATCTTCTAAATTCATCCTTGTGTTTGATGCGGTAGTATAAATATAGATATTCTTTTCCTCTAACGGATATCCAGTCATATATTTTAATTCAATCTTAGGTTGCTTTAATAAAAATTGCCATGACTCTTCGGCAGCAACTAAATACTTATCCTCGCTTGTTAATTTATAAGCCTCTATAAAAGCATTAGAAGCATATATATTTTCTATATTATAGTTTTCATAAAGAATTTTCCCATTTGAATCTATATGAGAATCAACGTAAGAAAGGAAAAAGCTTTTATATACTATGGCCTTCTCAACTTCTGTATTTTTATATTTGTTATATAAATTTAATACGGTATCTAACATTAAACCATCGGTGTAATTCCAAGGACGACTATCTTCTTTGTTCCAAATTCGCTTTGTTTCTTCTGTTTCAAAAATCATAGAATTGATGAAAACTTCCATAGATTCTTCAAATGTTAAATCCGTCCATTTAAAATATACTTTTATATTTGATTTAACCAACGTATTCCAATCCTCAAATAAGAGTTGAAAGGTAGAATCTCTATAAGCTCCTCCATATTTACGCTCTAAATTTTTAGGAATATCTGGCATTTCTAAAGTTGTATTTTCTTCTACATTTACAATTTTATCATTATTATTTCCATCAAAATTAACATAGGTAATCGTATACTCTTTAGGAAGATTATTTTCCTTTGGTATATCTTTTTTTTGATGACAAGCCGACAGAGTAAATAAAGCAAAAAAAAGCAAAATACATAAAAGAGTTTTTTTCATAAAGCATCACTCCTTTAATTGAAATATACTAATCCATATATAGTATAAATTTTATCACTCTATACTATACGTTTTCCATAATATTTCTTCTGGTGGAAAAAGAAAATCTAGAAGTATCAACAGGATATAAAAATTGTTTCTTACAACTCATTATCTCATAATCCATATCTCTTTTTTCAATGAAATGAATAGATTGAAGTGTTACTTGGAAAGCATTAAGCAAAGACGAAATCCTACTTGTAGAAGGGGTTGAATGAATTCTTATAATAGAGACTGCCTCTTCTTCATTCTGATATTTATATAATGGAAAATAATAAACATTTTCCGTAACTATAGCTCCACTAGGAATATCATAGGTATAGAATTCATATCCTTCAGGTGCTGAAACCGCTGGAGTTATTTCTGTTGGAACCGAAGCATTTAAATCTATATCCCTATATATAGGCGCGGTTTCTTGATAAACGGCATTATAATTTAGGTATGTAATTCTTTTTTTATTCGAAGCTGGTTTATCTACATATACCTTTACAAAGTAGCTTTCATTGACGTCTAGCCTAGTTAAATCCACCGAAAAGCCCATAAAAGCATAGGAACTATCTGGAACACGAATATAATCCTTGGGATCTGCATTTAAAGATATTTGTTCCTCCCACTGGACATATCCTACAGAAGGGCCAGAATAGGCGAAAGAAACGGTGACAAATACAGCAGAAACCTGCACTTCATAATTGCTTCTAGCATTTCCTATCGTACTTAATCCCGTATAAGTGACATTCGCCACATAAGTGCCTGATTCTGCTAGTGATGTAACAACCGCATTATTTAAAGTTAATTCAATATTGTAATCCTCTCTTACTAATTCCTCACTTGCTCCATTTGCATAATGAGCAGAAACGATTATACCACTAGTTGTAAATGAATCATTTATGTTATATTCACATAATGCATTTCCTGTATCCACTGTAATATGTGTATATACCTTCTCTGCATTATTCCGATAATACTCCACCACATATTCTGCCACATTATTTGGAGAGGAAGAAGGCCCCGTATATCGAACCACTACCGTATAACTCCCATTTGTGGTGAAATTAGAAACGACATTTTTACTTGCATTCTTAAGCTGGATACTATAATTGGAAGAAGGTATCTCCTTCTTTTCGTTTCCATTAGTTCCATATACTTTTAATCCGCTAGCATTAAAATTCTCACCAACAAAAATAGTTTTTGTATTTAACGTGTCTAGCTCAATCGTTTGAAACGAGATATTGCTACTTTCTAAAACCTGAATTGAATAGGTTGCAAAAATATTTTCCTCTAAATAGCTTATCATTACTTTATATGTACCAGATTCAGATAGTAAGGAGTTAACCTCTTGATTATTTTTAATTATGGATACATAGCATTGAGATACGGTTAGTGGAACCTTAGTACCATCTTCTTTTACCGCATAAATCAAAATACCAGATAAATCAACTCTTTCTCCAATTGAATATGAAGTTTGAACATTTTTTGTATCGATAGATAATTCTACATACATATTGGAGGATATCGTATGCTCAATAGATACTAAGGATACTGCATATAAATAAACATCATTTGAACAATCCATCTCATAGGATCCTAGATTTAACTCAACATAAGTATAAGATAAATCCGATTGAATATTACCATATATATCACACTTTTTATTTAAGGATATGCTAGCATCTTCTCCTGCAAACAAGAATAAAGCACCACACTTTTCCTTAATATCTAGAAGAATTTTACTATCTTCTTTTTTCATTAAAATTCTTGCAGAATATACATGATTTTTAAATGTTTCAGCAACACCTTCGTTTTCTAAAATAGTTTTTGAACCACTCATAGAAATTTTACCTAAAGAATTCTCATAAATTGGACGTAGATTTGCAAAAGAGGATATATTTTCCAATTCATCTACTCTTCCTTCTTCTGTACTTCTAGAAACCATAATTGAATACTCTGCATATAGTTTTCCATTAGACAATCGTACTTTATAAGCTCCTATAGATATAAAAGGATTATCTTCATCAAATGAATTTCCCTGACTATCTTTTATAGAAATATCATACGCTTTTATTTCTTTCTTTCCATCTTTATCATAAAGAAGAACATCTTCCTTAGAAAACTTTTCTCCTATAAAATACACCATTTTCGTATGATTCACATCTAGGATTAGCTTAGGCTCAATAACAGTAACCTTATAGGCGGCTTTTTCTTTTTTGTATGTTACACGAACAATTTTATCTCCTAAGGTACTAGTGTCAATACTAGCAAATTTTGCTTGTTCTGTTACATCTTCCTTTTCTTCATTAGAATTTATAGCATAAACCTTTACACCCTTTGGTTCATACTCTTCTCCTTGTATAACTGTAATATTTTCCGTATTTTCCAAGTATAAGTACAAAACATCGCTTGAAAAGAAGCATCCAAATAGAAAACAACAACTTGATAATATAAAAATTAGAAAAATGATTTTTTTACGCATAAAATACTTCCTCTTTTCTTATTTATATTGTAAAATCCTGTCTAATTTTATAAAAAAATTATACCACTTATTCTATGAAAAGTCAAAAAAGAAAAAGAGGTATGCACAATAGAACATACCTTCTTTTCGTCTAAAATTTTTTTATTTTTTTTCTTTAATCAACTTTAATTTAGCAACATAGTCTACTGGCTTGTAAGAATCATTTAACTTACTCTTACAATCTAACATAATATCACCAATTAAAGATTGCATACGTCGAACAGAAAGTCTAGATTTAATCATCATAAAGAATGGTGTTCTAACGTGTGCTTTTTTATCAGAGACATCCTTATGAGGGAATTGTCTCATAGAATATTGTGAAGAATCTAATGCTAAATAAACACGAACTCTACGCTTGGTTAAAGAAAGTTTTGCAATTTGCTTTTTACCAACATAGAAAACATCATAATTGGTTAAAGTCTTATTCACTACTCCTGAATATTGCATTAATTCATTTTTAGCAATATTATATAATTTCTTAACTTCATTACTTGCATTTAACATTCTCTTAGCAAAAGTAAGCTTTATTTTACCACGATAGTATTTTAATCCATTAATAACTTCATAATAACCATCTCTTAATTCTTCTTTTGCCTTAGTATTCCAATCTTGTTCATATTTACGCTTAAATTCATCAATGATTGCCTCCAACTCTTCTAAGGAGTACTTAGGTTTTTCTAATACCTCTGTAGAATCCTCATCATCATCTTCGTCATCATCCTCATCATCATCTTCGTCATCGTCCTTATCATCATCAGATAAGTCATCAATATTTAATACAAAATTCCGATCTGCCTCTTCGATTTCTTTTTGAATTTCTTCCTCGTCAATCTCAGGTTCATCTTTATTTTGTAGATCAGATAATAATGCCTCTAATTCTTCTTTTTCCTTACGTTCTCTTTCTAAAGTCTCACGTAAACTTCTTGCCTCATTTTTCGCCTTATCTATTTCAGATTGAGCAGCTGTATTTTGTGTTTTTGCTATTCGAGCAATCAAATCTTCGACATCAATTTGAGGTCTTTGCATATTCTTTAATTCTTCTATTTGCTTTTGAAGTTCATCAATTTTATAATTGGATGGACCTTCTTCCCTAATATAATATCTATCCCTACTTCTATCTCTTTCATTATAACGCATCATTTCAATTTCACGCTTTAGCATTTCAATTTCTGTATCACGCGCATCACGAGTTTGCTGTGGGTTTTGATTATATCTATGCAACATTTCAATTTCACGTCTTAGCATTTCAATCTCTGTATCATGCGCTCCATGAACCTGCGGATTTTGCTGATTTCTATTCATCATTTCGATTTCACGCTTTAACATTTCAATCTCTGTATCACGTGAATCTCTTTCTGGCTGCTTATTGCCATTACCATTTTGCATTTTTTGAAGCAATTCCATATGCTCTTGCATTTGCTTCATCTCACGCTCATGACTGGCTTTGCGCTGATCTTCTAATTCTTTTTGGAAGTATTTTTGCATTTCTTCCATTTGTCTTCTCATTGCTTCAATTTCATTATTTTGAGAAGAAATTCCAGAAATATTAATAGAGGTATTTCCTCCGTTTCCACCTGCACCATTATTTCCATCTGCACCGTTATTTCCACTTGCATTATTACTTTCTGTAGTAACCTTTATATTTCCTTTAGAAATAACTATACCCTCTTCTACAAATGGAGGACAGTCGAAATTGAATATTCGATCTACAAAAGATTCAAATTCTGGAGCAGGAAGTGGTTTTGAAATATAGTATCCTTGAATTACAAAATCACGACAGTATGTGGCTAATATGTCTACCGTTGCCTTATCTTCTACACCAACACATACGATTGGATAGTCTAATTTATAAAGCATTCTCATAATGTTTTGTGCAACACATTGTGTTTTTTCTGTCGATAGCCTTTCTCTAAAAAAGACATTGTCCATTTTTATAGCATCCAATGGCATATGAGTCAAAGAGCCTAAAGAAGACATATCTCTTCCAAAACCATCCATAGATACTTGAAAACCACGTTGATGTATTTGTGCAATGATATTGGATATATAACTATAGTCCTTCATTATGATAGCTTCATAAATTTCAATTTCTATATTTTTAACAACTGTAGGATATTTTGCTGCTATTTCAGACAATCTAGAAATAAAATCTCTAGAAATCAACGCTAACTGTGAAAAGTTAATTGAAATATTAATATCCACTTTTCCCCTTTGAACTAATCGTTGAGCCAACTCACAGGCAGCTTCTAGCATTAAAAAGTCGACTTCTTTAACAAAACCATTGCTTTCAAATAAAGTAATGAAATCTGCTGGAGAATAAATCGTATTTTGGTTCGCATCTACCCAACGTACTAAAATTTCTCCACCAACAACCTTACCCGTTCTTAAATCAACTTTAGGTTGTACATAAGGTACAAATTGCTTTTGTTCATAAGCGGAAAGTTTTTGTGCATTCATTTGATAAAATAATTCAATTTTATTTCCAACTTCATCACAATAATAATATATGTTATCTTCATAAATATTAGAAAATTGCTTAATAAATAATACTTTAGTTAAATCAAGACTAATATTTTTAAATTCAGGTCCTTCATACATACTATATATAAGACGGAAATTATAGTAGCCATAGTTTTCAAAATCAAGATTATTTAAAGCATCTTCTAACTGCTTCGTTTTTTCCTTTATTTCTTCTTTGGTTCTTTTCTCATAAAGAATTATAAATTTATTAAATTCTATACGAGCCAAAGTTTCTCTTTTACTTTCACCCTTTAAAAATAAGTTCGAAATCTCAAACATAAGTTTTATTTTGTTAGGATAATTCTTATATAAATATTCTAGGTTCTTAATTTCCACCAACAATAGGGTTGGATTAGAAATCTTTTTCCTATGTTTCTTTATAAAGATTTCTAATCCTCTTCTATTATAAATATTACATTCCGTATCCATGTTTAGAGAAACCTTCATTTGAGTTCTATAGTTTACGGTAAATCCTATAAGAGCAATTAATAGAATAATAGCTAATCCAATTACAATAGCTTGCTCCAAGGATATACCATAATTGCTTAGTAAAGATAAAGGATCAAACTCTAAAAATTTCATTTTACTCAACCCCTTATTTTACTCTTTTACTCTTTTTCTCTTTTTTAATATTGAACCATATTTATCTCTATTTACACAAATTAATATGATGATTAATAGCAATAAAGCTATACCTAATATAATCCATAAATACAAACTAAAATCAAAGTTTGATGCCGTTGTTTTTAATTGGAATGTTACAATACGTTCTTCAGAACCATCGCTTACAGATACGACAACCTCTGAGCAGTCCTTTTTAGAAGTATCAGATAATACTTTAACCTCTAAATTATCTTCTTCAGCAAATTCAATATACTTAGAATAATCTTTGATATCCGCAGCACGCTTATTTTTTAAATTAATCGTATACTTATAATCTTCATCCTTTGTACATTCAAAATCCGTTGCGTTTTGATTTACTGTAAATTCCATTTCTTCACGAATGACAGTAACAACAACAGCACGAGTTGTTTCACCATCCTCAGCAGTGATTAAAATAACGACTTTATTCTCACCAACTTTTAGATTTTTGTCATTGAAAATTCTATAAGTTGCACCTAATCCAGATGGGTCTTTAATCTTTTCAGGAGTAACTTTAATATCTAAATCTCTAATCTTATTTTCAACAACATATACTCCATAGTTTGTATCCGTATTCTTATATTCTTTATTGAATTCCTCTACAGGTTTTCCTTCTTCTACTATACTAGGTTTAATTGTTCCATAAGAATCCATTCCCTGAATCGTAATTTCAGAAATATTTGTATTTGCAGAAGCAGGTCCACGTCTTTGAATAACTAATAGATATTCTGAAACCTTACCCTCTACAGAATGTACTTCAATTGTAAAGTAATTATATCCTTCATTTAATTCAACGACAAATGATTTTGTTAAATCAGTAAATGTACTAACGTCTGCATTACTCATTAAAACAATATTATTAATATTATCTACCATAGTATTAATTGTAGCCTTAATTGTAGCAAAGGTTACAATTGCATGATATTCCTTAACATCCTTATCATATTCTGTATTTGTATCATTTGCATCAAGTAAACGTTCACCAACAATACTTAAATCGGATAAATAAGGATCTGGATAATCTCTAGAAATATTAATTGTATATGTAGAAACATCACCATTTTCAGCAGTTACAGTAACAACATAAGTATTTCGACCAACGCTTAGTGCCTTAACACCTATTCCAGAAATTTTTGCCTTTGGATCGTTAGATGATGCAGCAATCTGAACAGATGTTGTTCCATTAGGACGCATTGGAACGGTATATACACCATTTGTATCCTGAGGATTAAATCCTGGTACTGGCTGACCATCTACGGTTAATGTCTTTAATGTTGCATCAGTTGATGGCGCTTCAAATTGTAATTCTATAAAATAGTGTTTACTATCGATTTGCGTTTGACTCTTAACATATACTTCATATACTTTTGTTTGATTGTGTAAATTAGAAGTTATATTAAATTGATATAGACCATCCTCACGCTTTACAGGTGTAGTATCTTTCTCAAAAATCCAAATGGTTGCTGGAGATACAGCAAGCTTATTTGCAATAATTGTTACACTACTTGCACCATAAGGAATCACATAGGTATAAGTTTCTTTTGTTGGACTAAATGCTTCATCACAAGCATCTCCTGCTTTACTCAAATATACCTTTAAATCCGTATTAACTTTAATATAGTTAATCGTATTATTATCATCTAAGTTTACTGGTCCACGAGAAATAGTAACTTCATATTGTAGTTTTGCGGTTTGTCCTGGATCACCTTCAGATTCTGTATCAATTGTAAATGGGAAGGTGTATCCTGTTCCATCAGCAACATTATAAATCTTTAATGTTTTTTGTCCTGCACCTGTTACATTTGTTGAACCAACAGTAGGGATTGCTTTAATTGTAATAGATGTAACATTATCACCAATGTTTTCTATAATAAATTCTTGGCTTGCTAGTTCTTGGGCTGTAGCCTTCTTTACTTGAGTAACACCATTATCATCTATATATTCAATAGATAACTCTTTTAAGGTTGCATCATTATTTGCAGTTCTTCTTGTAATTGTTACAGTATAGACCTTTGATTTTGCAAGACTACCTGTATCATTAGAATTTAACTGACCATATTCACTTAAAGCATAAATGGTGAAGGTATTTACACCAACAGAAAGTTGATAAGAAGGGTTAGTCAATAACTGTCCATTTACAAATATTTTAGAAGTATTACTATTTGCTAAAATATCTAAATAAACATTCTTTGTTGTCCAATAAACCTCTAAAGAATAGTTTTGATTTGTTTCATTGTAATCTACAAAATCGTTTGTTACAACATCTAATACATCTGTACCATTTTGTTTATCTAAAACATTAATGTCTTGAATGGTAACATCTGTATCCACATTATATACAATGAATTTATATTCTTGCTCATCACCAGTTTCACTTTCAACAATAATCTTATATTCATTTTTACCATGATTCATTGTTCTATTAGATGGCCATTTTGGTGTCGCACCATCAGATACCGTAATATTTGGAGCAAATGTATATATTCCACTAGACCATGGGATAACATACTCATATTCAAATATAGAAGTTGATAAACCATCTAACTGATTTCCATCTTCCTTTTCATAGGTTAGGATTACATTACCAGATTGACCAGCTCCTCTTTCAATAAATACATGATAATCGGTTGCTGCACCACTAGCCGCAGTTATTGTTATTATATATTCGGTTGTAGCTCCTGCTGGAATTGCATAACCTTTTGCTGTAGAAGTCATTGTGTTACCATTAGCATCTTTAACAGCTACCGTAACTAAATTACCTCCAACAGCAACCCAATTAAATGTAACATAGTCATGATTCTTAAATGGAACTGTTATAGTATATGAAGTTGTTGTAGCAGTAAAATTTTCTAACTTATTACTTCCATCAATAATAGCTTCTAAGCTTGATAATGAAGTATCTGCATCTTTGACTACAATAACGGTATATGTCTTGGTTGTTCCATTTTCTGCTTGAGCCGTAATTTGATAGCGATTATCTCCTACATTTAAAACCTGAGGAGTTGCAGCATCATTTGAAGTAATACTTGATGTATTTTTTTCTAATGTTGCTGTTATCACTGCATCCGTTGCAGATCCTACTTTTACTGTATATGGACCTGTATTTGTAGAAGCAAAATTAGCAATAGGTGTACCATTAACGGATAAAGATGCTAAATTGGCATTTCCATCTCTTTGAGCACGTGTAATTGTAACCGTATATGGTGTTCCCATCGTTCCGTCTTCTGCACGACAATTAATCGTTACATTTTTTGTTTCTCCTTCTGCAACCGTTACATTGAATTGACTATTAGAATCAACACCATTAACTATAACCGTTGAGGTTTGTGCAGAACTTGGTGTTACAACGAAATCTAAAGAGCCAACAGTTGCCGGTAAATTAATTGTTGGAGCATGATTTGTTGCGTTAAATGGACTTGGATAATAATTCGTTCCTGAATATGTTGCTGTTATATTACTAATACTAGCATCACTATCTCTTACAATAGCTTTCTTTGAAAGACGTAATTTATAAGTTGATGATGATCCATCTTCAGCCGTTACCGTAATATTAATCGTTTCTGTATTATCTGCCCATACAAATGTATGCGTATAAGTACCATCTACACTTCCCTTAGAAACGGTATAATCTCCTAGAGTTGCAACAGACAAAGAAGATGTTTTCTTAAATGTAATAGTAGCCGTATTTATATTATCAGGTATATTTTCAACAAGATATGGACCTGTTGAGGAGGAGGAGAAATTTGTAACTTTATCTTCACCGCCAATAATTACCTTTAATTCATCTAACGTTCTAGTTGAATCTGCAGCTTTTCTTTCAATCTCAATAATGTATGTTTTAGTTTCACCTACAGAGGAATTTAAACCATTATATTCAGAAGAAATAACTACATTAAATCTCTTTGATTGTCCCGCTGTTAAGGTTACTAAACCATTTCCAGTAATTGATGCAAAATTAGAATTTATAGCTTTTGTTGCATCGATATAAATCTTATCTACAGAATAAGGAACAACAAATTTATTAACTCCTGTATAAGATAAGGTTGCAGGATTAAAATTAAATGTATTTCCATCAACATCATCTACATCCACACCATTTTCTTCTGTTAATAAAGAAATATTAGACATATTATAATTTCTATCCGCAGCGTAGATATCAAATGTATAATAATTTGGACTACCTGTGCTACCTGCTGCCTCAGAAGAAACATTTACTGTGATAGTAATTTTATTACCAGCAGATAAGGATACTCTAAAGTTTCCAGATGTAGAACTTGTTACACCACCTACGCCTGCAGCGGAGCTGATTACATAAGTAGCACCATCAGAAACTCTTACACTAATTGTTGCTTGACCTTGCGTACGTGGGAAAACAAAGGCAAATCCATTATTAGAGTATTCCGTAAATTCTGTTGCAAAATATTGTGTATTCGCTGTAAAACAATCTATAGCATTTATCGTTAATCCTACGATAAAATCATCTGTTCGAGCAGCTTCTCTTTTAATATCGATTGTATAAGGATTACCTAATACACTCGGATTTTCTGCATGTGCTTGAATGGTAAATGTATTTATGCTGTTTGCAGTTAAAGTTGCAGTTGCAGTATACACATTTTTATTAACCGAATCTTGCACAAATGCCAAACCAGAAATAGATTGCATTCCTGCTCTAGCACTATCAAGAGTTACTGTAATTTTTGCAGTTGCAGTGGCATATGGTACTACAATTTGATCTGCACCAGTATAATTATATTTTGTTTGACTAAAAGCAAATGTAGGAGCAACATCAACTGCAATATTTATAATATTTGCATTCGTTTCTCTTGCATCTGTAAATTTTGAAATAATTGTATATACATCTTCATCTCCATATTGAGAAACTACTTTTACATATACCTTATATTCAACTGGTAGACCATCTGCACCTATCTCTCCAATTGAATGACTTTCACTTGGATTAAATGAACTCCAAGTATTGTTATCTGTTGAAGTATAAACTTTTGCTTTTGAGGCCGTTGGTAATACAGCAGATAAATAATAGTTTTCTCCTGATATTGTACGGTTAAATGTATAGGTATAGGTTTTTCCATTTTTCGCAGGAGTAGCTGGTGTTGTATCATTTTCACCAGTTGCATTAATGGTTACATTCTTGTCTCTATCTGCTTCTGCTCTAGTTAATTGAATATACTTTGTTACACCGTTTGGATTTGCTTCCGTTTGAATGGTAATAGCAATTCTTTTAGTTTGAGGTGTACCTTTGGCTGTAACATCAAAAGTAGCCTGATAATCTGAGCCTGCCGTGTAAGCCTCACCATTAATTTTAATAGTTGTCTTAGAAGAAGTAGGAATTAATTGTAAAATAACATCTGTAACTTCAAAGGCAAGATCTGTAGTATTTTTTGTTACCGTAGATAAACTTGTATTTACTGGATCAAATGTGATAGGAGTACCATCTTGATCTGTACCTGTAATTGTAAATCCTAAATTATCATCTGCTCCAGCTCGAGTAACATTAATATTAATAGTGTTGGTTACTGTAGGATTTTCTGCAGTAACCTTAACTGCTATTGCTTTTGTTTCATCTGAAGCTTGCGTATATGTGTGAGTAAATGGATTTACATTACCATTATTAATCGTTACTTTGGATAAACTACCATTTGGTAGTGTAGCAGTAACAACTATACTTGTAACAGAGTGTGCCAATGAACCTGGTACGGTATAGGATTGATTACTATAATTCCATGTACCTATTTCAATTCCTTGATTATCTACAATGGAAAGATTTTGCAGTTTAGTATCTTCATTTGCTTTAAGACGATTTACCTTTAATACATGAACTTCAGATGTACCATCTTGTGCTGTTATTCTTACATTTACCGTTTGAGAAACCGCAGCATATCCATTAGGAGTAAAACTAATCGAACTGGATGCTGTGTTATTTCCAGTATTTGCACCATTAATAGAAATGGTTTGTAAATTAGGCTTTGGAACTACTACTTTTACTGTAAAATTGCTTGTTTTATATGGAACATTATTTACTTCATACTCACCTGTAGTAGAATTTAATGTTGCCACATAATCTTGACCACCGTAGTTAACTGTGATAGATGTTACTGATTTTGTACTATCTGCAGCATCGGTATTAATAACAACATAATACGTTTCCTGATTTCCCGCAAGTGCTGTAACAACAATCGCATATCGATTCGTATCCGCTTGTGTTCCGTTTATGGTTAAAGTCTTATTTACCGATGTTCCACTTGTTACACTTGTTCCTTCTATGGTACAAGTTTGACCTGTTTTTAAGTTTGGTCTAATCGTTATACCTGTTCCATTGGTTTGATAAGGAACATTATTTACTACATACTCATTATTTGCATTTTTCTCATTTAAAGTATAGGATTGTCCACCAATCGTTATTATTGGTTTACTAGCCATATTTGTATCATCATCTAAAAAAGATACATTAATCGTGTATGTCTTTGTTATAGTTGTATCCTGAGCGGTCATTTTAACCGTAATCTGAGTACCACTTGAACTTGATAGATTTATATCATATGAACTTCCACTATTAGCACTATTATGTACCTGACTACCAGATCTTATTTCACATGTTTGAAACGCAGTTGTATCAAAAGATGGTGTTACAGTTATTTTCGTTGCAGATTTCGCAACAGCAACATAATAAGTTGTTGTGTTCGTGTTAAACTTCGATGTCGTAGTCCAAGGTCCAGAATTAGAATTTCCCCATTTTAAAGGCATAGTGCTATCTGCATCTGAACTAAGAACTAAGCCCGTTAGCGCAGCTATCTTTTTCGTAGCACTTGTTAAAGCAACAATATAGACTGCCTTTGATACACCATCCGTTGCAGTAACCTCATATGCTACATATACTGTACTACCTGGGTTAACACCAGACATAGGAATTGAATACCCTGTCGTTTGGCTACCAGATGGTATATTTGTACCACTATTTAATTTATTATATGCATCTGCTGCAGATGCACTAGTACCTGTACTATAACTTATCTTGCTAACGGTTCCTTCTTCAGGAGTAAGTTTAAGATTTAAATTGGTATCTGTGATTCCAGTTGCAGTATAGGTTGTACGATTTTGTCCACCTACATTTGTAGTAGAGGTTGCAGAGGTAATGTCATTTGTTCCTGCAACAACCGTTTTCATTTTTGTATTATCATTTTTATCAGATTTAATGGAAATATTAAATCCATTATCATTAAATTTACTTGCATTCGCTGCAACGTATCCTTTACCAGTACTTTCATCAGATGCGGCAAAAACCGTTTGACCGGAATTGGCATTGCCTAATGCCACTATTCCACCTTTTATCTCAGTTTTTCCACTTGCCACGGTAAATCCAATGGCTCCAATTACAAGTGGTGTAGGTAAAGCAGCGTCTTTTCCAGACATTCCAGTAAAACCAACTCTACCTTTATTCGAAGCATTTGGAGCAACACCAGATGCACCTGCATTTAGAGCATCCGTAGAATAATATGGTGTACCTGTATTGCCGTCAGAAAAAGCACTTGCATCAATATTGACAGCAGCATCCCAAATACCTGTGCCATCATTTGTTGTTGCAACAGCCTCTATAACGATCTCTAAATCTGATCCATCAGAAGGGTAAGAAAAAGAGTTTTTTATTCTAGATGCTTTTGCTGGATTTTGACCAATATCTGAATTAACACCAGATATTATTCTAGCACTACCACTTCTTATCCATTCATATTCAATCTTATTAGCACTAATAAGATCAAATGGATATCCGCCAAAATAATCTTTTGCCGTTATTGTACATGCATCATCTACATATATAACAGAGTCATCACTACCCTCTTCATCTGCTATACTTCCATCCCAACAAGCATTTGCATATTCTAAATCCGCAGTGGAGTTTAGAGTATATACACCGCTAGTTCCAGTCTTTGGAGCAGTCCATGCATAAGAACCATATGTCATTATTGCATCTTGCCAACTCATACAAGATTGAATAATTTCATAGTCTTCCTTTGTATATAAATTGTAACTAATAGTCATTATAGTTCCATTACCCGCTTGGATGGTATTGCCAAACGTAAATGGCAATACCACCGAAAGGGTAAGTACTATAGTGAGTATTAATTTTTTGAAATATGAATTAATTCTTTTCATTATTCTCTACCTCTCACTCTTCCGATTCATTATTATTTCCTTGAACCATATAATCGCGGTTAAAGTCCAAACTATCATCCGTTTCAGCCTCTTCGGATAGTAAACCTACAATATAAGTTATTGTAACACCGGATACATCATTCATTTCTTCTCTATTAACAATTGTAGCAAAATATACTTCTGGTCTGTCAGGATCATATTCTGCCTCACCAGACAATAATGCTTTTACGGCTGTAGTATCTACTCCATTGATCATACCATCACCATTTAAATCACCATATAAAATAGATGAAATATAATCTACAACCTCACGGCTTTCATTATCTTCTTTCTTTTCTTTATATAGCTTAATGGTAAATGCTGTTCCAAAATATCGAATATCATATTCTTCTTCTGGAATTAATACTCCATCCTTATCAAATACTTCAATTAAATCCCTATCATTTTCAAACATATTTAATACGGTTCCAATAAGTGTATCTTGATGTAAACCACCTAAATACATATTTGGAATTTCTTCTTCATCCTTAGGCTTCGTATGGACGATAGTCTCATCTTCAACGATAGTGACAACAGCATCAGTATATTCCGCTGTAATGAATTGGATTTTAGAACCTGATATAATTGATAAAATCTCAGGTAAGTCTTCTGTTATTATGAAGGTTAATTCCTCAGTAAAGTCATAGTCACCAATACCAGTTACTATTGCTTTAGCATTCTCAGTTATTTGACCATTATCTGCATATTCTACTGTGAAATCTCTACCTTCTATTAAAGTAGCAATAGGCTCACTTCTTTCATTTTCAAAAAGCTTTACAATTACTGGAGGCTCAACTGGAGAACCATTATATAAATAAGTTCTCTTATTGTCTTGGAATTGTGCTACATAATGGAAATACTCATTAGGGAAAGATAAACGTTCAATATCAAATCGGTATACCAAATCTTCTGAATTTATTTCTTCATCTTCATCTGGTACCCATACGTTATTTACTTTATCTTTTAATTGAATCTTAATTTCATGCCCATTACCAACATCTCCTAGGGCATCATATATAATTTTGTATGGTAACTCTGGATTCTCTGTTTCTGTTCCATCTGGAGCAATAATCTTAGTAACATTTCCATCGTTATCCATTTTGTATTCATTGCCTTCATTATCGACAATTTTAATAGGTTCTCTATATTTGATTACTTGACCATCATTTGCCAATCTCAATTTTGGAATTTGCAATGGCTTTATTTCAAAGGTTGTAGAACCGTTTGTGAATACATAGTTTGTATCGCTTGTAGTAGCGATTACGGTATGAACACCAACACTTGTTTTCTCATCTCTTAATGTAATTAAGCTATTGGCATCTGTACTACTTACTACAACTTGTGGTTCTGGATAAGTAGTGTAGCTTGCAGAAGGAAGGTGTGGGTTTCCATCATAAATAAATTCTAAATTTTCCCATGTAAGTTCTACCTCACGTGGATAAACTTTAAATTTTTGTGTTACTTCAATTTCTTCATGATCGTCATCTGGGCCAACCGTAAGGACAAATACATATTCACCAGCATCTTTTGGAGCACCTGGTAATGGATTTGTCTTTTCCGTATCGTCGGCTCTGTAATATACAACCGTTTGTGGTCCTGTTGAAGTTGTATCATATGTTGGATCAGCAAAAGGTTCACCTGTATAAATATAATGTGTATCATAACGTAGATTTGGATCTACTGGAATCAAATCACCCTTTGGTAAATCTTCTCCACCGATTCCTCCTCCACCACCAGAACCGTTGGAATCCCAAATATGGAATAACAAGCTTCCTGTATTATCTTCATAATTTGGAGCAGTAACTTTATAATATACTGTTAAATTAATCGGATTAGATGAAGCATGAACTGGACAATCCGGATCATCCTTCCTATAATAATTTATCTGATCAAGAGAAAACCATATTATAGGATTTTGTGGCATTTCATAAGGAACAACAAGTCTATCCTCGTATGTGTTCGTTTCTGGGTTTAGATAACTTTCTACACGACCATCAATATGAACATCAACACAATGACTGTTTCCATCCATAGGTGTACGAACCGAAATACCACTAACCTGCATTCTAGCACGAATAATATCAACTTCTATATTAAATTGTAAATCATAGTTACTTGAAACATCGGTACCACTTTCGTCAAGAATTCTATAAGAATTTTGCCATTCAAAATCGGTTGCAAAATTTGTATATGTACCACGATCGGCAAATTTAGTTAAAAGTGTGCCATGGAAAGCATGATTTGCAACTAAATTATGGTTTGAAATCGTAAAATCATTTTCTGTTAAATTATAACTCCATTGAAGTCCATTATATTCTTTTTGTGTCTTTTGTTCATTAATATAAGGTATGATAACCCTCTTTCTTACAACAAATTCAATCGTTAATGGATCACCTGGAATATAATTACCATTTGTATTATCCACTTGTGCCACAAGCCGATAATTACCGGCATTTATAATATCGCCAACTTGTTCATGCCAAATACCATCGATTTCTTTATAATACTTAACATCTAAATCACCTGTTCCACCATCAAAGATAATTTCTGGCTTTTGAAGTGGTAAAGCATCATAATCCTTATCCAAAATATAATCAGGATCTTTCAATCGAACATTAACGGGTGCTGGAGTTATTCTAACAAAACTTTCTCCAGGAGATCCACCATAGGTTCCTTGGTATCCTTCTGATCCACCAGATTGAACGTATACTGGATCTGTGATGTGATAATAAACTGGATAATATCCAACATCTCTAAATTTAGGATTTCTTGATGTAAAGGTACCTGGTTGTCCTGTAGTTGAATAGGTAATCTGTAATCGATTTAAAATTTCTGGATCTAATGGATTAGAAGTTGGGTCTGAAGGATCCGTAGAAACTCCATTAATTATGACTTCTATACCATATTCCTTTGTACTATCATAAATTCCAGTAACCTCAGGTGCACTATATTGAATATCACTCTCATTAATATTTAACATTAAATCATAAGAAATTTCATAATTTGATGTAACATTAACACCATTTTGATCTCGAATGATAGGTGCATTAGCTGAATTTAACCAATCAAAATGTTCTATCTTATTATAGATACCCTTTTGACTACTCTTTGCTTTTAAAGTACCCTCCATTATATGTGTAGGTATAATATCTGCACTATAGTAATAAGTACCTGGAACAGCAGTTGCCCCACTAGCTAAATATTGGAACTCAGGTCGTGAAGCATTATAGCCCGTAAACTGATTTATCCGAATCTTTACCTTCTTAGCACAAATATTGTAATTAAAGTATTGTGAATTTTCATCAATTACATAATCACCAACTTCATACCTTGAAGAATCTATTTCTGCATAAACCGAATATGCTCCTACAGAAATTGAATTAAAATCGGAAGAAGTTGCTCTCACAACAGTATAGCTTAAATCAATAGGAATTTTATTTGTATTATTCAATTGTTGTAAATAGGCTTGTGGCATTTGAGGTTGACCATTATAGGTAAAGTTTCCACCAACCCAAGTTAATTTTGTTACCAATGGGCTAATCGTAAATTCTTCTTGTATTTCTTTATAATCGAAGTTGGCAGTCCGTGGAACAATTACAGTTATTCTATATTTACCTGCATGGACAGGACGTCGTCCAACTGGATCAATGCTATTCCATACTTCTTCCCAGTCACCATTTACCCATTTTTCATAAACAAAATCATAGGTAGATCGATCCGCTTCTATATTATTTGTAGCAAAACTTCCTGGTAAACTTACCTCATAACCATTATAGGATTGATTCAAATTATCCACAATTTTTATCTCAGTTGCAGCCCTTTGAATCACTAATGGAATTTCAATTACTTCTTGTTCCGTTTGATAATTTGGAGAAGTAATTTTAATCTTTATTGTATAATCACCTGTCGTTGTTTTGTAGATTGGCGTTCTAGTCCAAAGCGCTTTTTCTTCATCATAATAGGTAATTACCGTATTTTGTGAATTTGCAGGAGCAATCATACGAATAGAAATTGTATGACCTAAACCATCATATGGAACTGGAGTCTTTGTAATATCTTCAAACAATAAGGTTGCAGGTGTTATTATAATCTTAGCCTCGGATAAATCTACCGCATAATTCCTTGATACATCTGCATTACCATGTAATCTATCATATACAACATAAGATGAATACAAGAATTGTAAAGAATTATCTAAACCAGTATATCCGCCGTCTTTAACCACAGAACTTCTAGTTACTAAAGTACCATCTAGAATAATAGGACAACTAGGATCAAATAGACTTAATCCTGTTGGATCCACAATATCAAAGAATTGTGCTGTGGAAATCACACCATTATCGGTTGAATTTAATGCGAACGTTTTTACTCTACCATTAAACACTTCTGAATATACTGTACTTTTACTTGAAACCTTTATTATAGCTTGTGCAATTTTAAAAGTGCCTTCTACAATGGTTTGATCATAATACACAGATTTTGGAATTACTAATCGATAGAAATACTCACCTGCATCAATACATCCATTTTCTGGAGCAATCATAGTAGATGAACCCACTTTTTGATATTGAATCTTAACATTTGGCCAATCGACATAATCCGCATATGTACTTTCAGAATTTAATAAAATATTCGGTAAATATGTAGACATAATTGGATTACCCGTACCCGTAGGATCTAGAGATCCCGCTGGAAGGCCATCATATGTCTTATTTAGTCCTGTAATTACATATTTTTCACGCTTAGCATAATTAATCTCAATTGTATAATTACCAAGTAAAGGTTCTGTTAAAGGAATAGTCTCATCATTTTCAAAATCCGTAAATATTTTATAGTAAACCACATAGGTTCCTGGCGCAGAGAATCTAAGCGCAGGATCATTTATATCCGTATATTTTCCTTGATTTGCTTCTTCTTGCGTTCTACCATAATAAGTAAGTAAATTTGCACGAATAAGTGGGTCAGTTACTCTAGATATATCTAATGTACCAACACGTCCAGTAAACGTAGAAGATAATGGTTCATAATCATATTTTCCACCAGTTACTGTTGCATCTATTAATGGGTAATGTACATGCATTCTAAAATCAAAGTCAATATAATAATTCTTTGTAGCATTCATTCTTTCGCCATCCGTAGTGTACTGATAATAATCAGGATTACTTGGATCTGAAACTGCATTTGTTGAATCGTGCTTATACACATTCCATGCTAAATTAAAACCATAATTTGTTGATCCAACTTTAGCATTAAAGTCGTTTCCTAAATATGCGAAGGAAGAGCCTGTATTCACATAATTCGTATAATTAAATATTGCTTTTGCCGTATATAAATTTCTTATCATAGCAAAACTACTTGTAACCTCATATACCAATACATCAGATATTGTACCATTAACAAGTCCAATTCCACCTGTAGGAGATGGTGTCACATATTTATTACCACTATGATAAATTTGTCCTAAAATTTGACCATCATTATTACATATAACATCCCAATTTATAGTTAAAGTAAGTTTTCTTGGGGAAATCTCAAAATAAATATTTGATTGCAAACGATCATAATTATGAGGTTCATTTAAATCATCTGCTGCTGATGTTATATATATTCTATACTTACCAACCTCAGATGGATACACATTTTCATCAAAAGGAATTTCTACAATTTCACCAGTTACTGGATCCATTTTCAATTCAGAAGCCGCATATCTTAAATCATTTTTAGTACCATTAAATCCTGAATCATTTGTAAAAGTTAAGGATGTTGGAGTTACAGAAGCTCCATCATATACTTTATTTAAATTAGAAGTAAACGCAATAAATGACTTCTTAGGCATTATTTTTATAGTAACTGTTACAATCTTATCTGCATACTTATCATTATTATCACCATAAGTAGCTGATGATGAAATTCTAAATGTTAGTTCATATATACCCACTTCGCCAAAGGATGGGAAGCTTGTTGTAGTTGGTATTACCGTTGTTTGAACATCACCACTAGGAAGTTCTTTCGTAATTCTTAAAGAGAAATCTGTAAATGTACAAGTTCTTGGACTTGGATTATGAATGGTCAAACAATTTAAAGATTCAACATTACTATATGTTTTACCTTCTTCATATAAAAATTCTTTATCAGATAATTCGTAGATGATTTCATTTGAGTAGATAGTAACACTACCTAATACATCAAAATCTATAGAATCTGTAACCTCATCTTCACCTAAGAATACACTAAAATATCCTAAATCAAATGCATCTTTACCCGTATGAAGACCAGGCGTACTTTCTAATGTTCCTATATAAGCGGAGCCATAGCCATTAGGACCCTTTAAGGTTAAATTACTAGGGAAATCTAATATTTCTGCTGCACCGCTAGTGTCTGTAGCATATAGCGGAGCCATCCAAGTGGATGAACCATTATTAGAAGTAATCTTATTCGTATTTACTCCATTAACCATGCCATCGCCTAACTGAATCATTAAATTCATTTTCTTCATATATACAGAAGAGAATTGATTATCTAAGATATAGTTAAGTACATAATCGTCATAATTGTCCATCGCTGGATTAAATGTAGCGGTTGCTTCATAAGAACCTGCAAATACCAAAGAATTATATTGATCAAAACCTCGACGATATTCTACATTCAAATCAATTTTTTGATTATAAACATCGGTTATGCTTGCACCTACATTTTGGGCAGTTCCATCAAAGGTTAAATCTTGAGGAATATCCCATTCGACTGCAATAGTTTTAGGAGTAACAATTACATTTCCCCATTGTTCACTACCTGTCCAAGCATAGTAATTTTGATCACCATTTAACATGACACCAACATAATACTTACCGACATTATATTGTAATTCACGTGGATTTGGTAAAGAAACCGTATTACCATCTGCATCAACTGTATAATAATAATATGATATCGTACCTGGTGTTTTCTTATCATAATTTAGAGGTACTCTATATAACGGTTCTACAACTGTACCATCATACTCTCTTGTATAAGGATCTGGTTCAAGAATCACAAAATCTTCTGGTTTTATATTCGTTTTTAAAATTATTGCTTCAACGTCATCGCCAAAAACTGGATGATAGTTCTTCATCAAATTTTTAGAAGGGTTTGTAGCTGCATAAATATAAACGGAACCAAATTCAAATCCAGTAGGTCCTGCATAGGTACCCGCATTTGCTGAATTTGTTTGAGCATAATAGGTAAGCATCATTTGTGCAGATTGATCAATTATATGACCATAGATTAAGTCATTTGTATCAAATACTGCATTTGTAAGTGGAATTCGAATTGGTGAACCATCATATTCCTTGCTTGCATAGAAGCTTGGAATAGATACATGTAAATCCTTTTGTTTATACTTAACATATTGAATGGTATAAGACTCATTCCACTTATCCACATTCTCTGCATAATAAACAACACAATAATAGTCGCCCGCATCTTCTAGTTCTGTTAAAGCCCTTCGATACATAGCACTATTTGGATTAAAAGCTTTATAGAATGTTTGAACATCTTCTAGAGTATATTGTTCTGCAGAATAATATACTCTATGGCCATCTTGTCCTTCTGCTGGAGGTACATTACCTGTTGGTCTTGGATTATCTCCACCTATAACATTGTTAACCTTATAATTGTTTGTATGTACTTTACCATCATAGACATCTGCACCTGTACCATTTGGATCTAAGGATTCAATCTCTATTTCTAAATCCGCTTTTTCAATAATTAATTTTGCGCTACCTTCCGTATCACTATATCCTGAACATGAAATATAGAATTCTATTTCGTATTCTCCAGCTAGCGTATAAGTAGGTGGAGTTGTAAACCAAGTACCTGTTTCCGTCTTATAGAAAACATGCGCCGTACTTAAGGAAGTTGGAAGATTAAGATTAATAGACCATTCCGCTCCATTATAAGTAACCGTTCGATTTTCAACAATACCAGTTAAATCAATTTTAGGATATTGAATTTCAACGGTTATATCAAAATTAACGACATATATATTTTTACAACTGATTGGGTTGCCATCTTCATCCAATACTAATTCATTATTGTTTGTTAGATAAATATCCCAGTCTAATACTTCTACACGATTTATACGTGTAACCGTTGGATCTCCTTCATGGTATTGATAGAAATATGTACCTACATTACCACGGTTGGTTTGCATTTTAATATAGAATCTATGATTATTTAGAAGACCCAAATCAAGTAACTTCCAATGGTCATCTTCATTAACAAGATAGCTAGCAGAATCTTGTTCTGTCCAACGAACATATTGGTCAGCTTCATTCTTCTTTGCTTCCATAACATCATTTAAAGTAAATGTAATTTCGCGTTTCTTTATCGTTATTTCTGCAATTTCTTCTTTAAGAGTATAATTTCTATTTACTGGATAAATTGTTAATCTAAATCTATACGTACCACATTCAATGGCAGTATCTCCATCCATTTGTTCCCAAGAAATTCTTAACTGATCATCCGTACCTGAATCTACTTTAAATTCAGGGTGATATTCTTGTCCTGTATAATAAACTTCTTTATCATATTCTACATCAAGAACTTTTGGAACAATTTCCATAAACAATTCTACGGTTATAGCCGCACAGTTTACGGATGATGAGAATTCCGCAACAACATAGTATACACCTAATTCTTGTGCTACCGTAATTCTTTCCAAATTATCCATATCTCTATGTGGTGTTCCATCTGCATCCTTATACGCAGCATAATAATAGAAAGTAACATTACCATCATGAATTGTATAGATAGACGCAGATTGATTTTTTGAAGATACCGTAGGATTTATTGCTGCCTTTTGATATTCAAATGTATTAAAATTAACATCATAACTAGGATTAGCAATATAATTGATGATAACTTTTCTAGTTGTAGGCATATTGCTTGCATCTTTTAGAATTAAATCCTCATAATTATCTGCTGTCAATTTTACATAAACATTATATCCATTTAGTCTATAATCTTTAAATCCGTTTACAATAGTTTTTCCATTTGGATCTTTATCTAACATAGGAGTCCAACCCGTACTATCGGAATCGGCAACGGCAAAAACCGTTGTAAAATAATAATTCAAAGTAACCCCATTATAAATATACTGATTTGCATTTGAATCGAAAACTAAGGTATCTCCAGCTGCAATACCAGCAGCATTTAACTTAAGTTTTACATTGTGGATTTCTCCATCATAATCTCCAACATAATTTTCAAAATCAATATTAAGAGCTAACTTTTGCACCCATACATAGCTTTCCTTAACAACGGATGCATATCCTTGCGCCGTAAATTTAACAAATACACGATATCTTCCTGCATCGATAAATTCAATTGGGTCTACTGTCCAATTATCTCCATCAACCGAATAATAAATACGTTTCCAAGTTGAACCAGAAGGAGTAGATACAAAGGATGCATCTACGGTATGAGCTTCCGTATCATATAATCCTTCCCATGGTTGAACACTTATACAACTTTCTGGTACGGGATCCCCTGGTTCAACAACACTAATCGTGATTGTTCCAGAATTTACCGTTTCATAGAAAGGAGCTTCAATTCGATATTCAACATGATAAACACCAACTTTTGAATAGGTTGGATATGCTTCGGTCCAAGGACCCCAAACACCATTAATTTCTTCTCTATAATAAGTTGTATGATTCCATGGTGTAACATTTGTGATTCGATACGCCTGACTTGAACCATCATATTCCAAAGTTAAATAGGCATCTCCATCACTTGCACCACTTACAGAATCCTTTGCTGGATCATCGTAAGTAATAATTAGTTTTCTTATAATTACATCACGATAACTATATACCGTTTCAAAATTATCTGCAACAATTGCAAAATAATGTCTAAATTCACCTGGATCAAATTCTACAGAATCATAGGTCTTTAAACTAGATAAATCCGTATTTTTATTAATTGGTTGTTTACTATAGTAAATTCTATAATCCGCAGGATTTTCAGGATAAGTAACATTCACATGAATAAAATGTGGATTACCATCATAGGCTACATTTTCTCCATCAGCTGTATATTGGAAAGTTTTTGGATTAATCATCATAGAACCAGATAAAACAGCTTCATAATTGTACGTTACATCTGTACCATTTGCCTGAGATACACTCCATGCAGGTAACCACGATACATTATTATTTTTATAATTATATTCATCTGGTTTAGCAGAATTTGTATATAAAGTTCCTGCAAAAATATCTCCATCTAATAAACGAGGAAGGGTTTCTCCAGGTAAAACTTGTTTTAATATGGCCTCTGTTGGCGTATAGGATAGTCTTTCTCCATCATATACCTTACTTGTATTTATATCAAAGTATAATTTACGAGGTGTAATATCAAATTCTATTCTCTTATCTACAGCATTAAAGAATTCCGTTTCATTTGCCTTAACACGGACCTCGTATGTTCCAACATTTACTGGATTATAATTTAATAAACTATTATTTCTATAGAAACTGTATGAAAATTTTTGAATATTTTGAGGCTCATTTTGATCCCTACTATAATCTAAACCTTTTTTCAAAATTTTAGAGTAAAAATCAACCTCTTCACGATCATATTCCTTATCAAATTCACCAAAAATAACATCACTTTTTATAGCATTCAATTCAATATTTGCATAATATGTATTAAAATGGCGTCCCATAATTTGTAAGGCAACACGATAAACTCCTCTATTTCTAAAGCTAATCGCTGTAGATTCATGAGTCGTCGTACCTTCACCATCCAAATGATAATAAATTTTAGAATATCCGTTTTCAACATATCCTGCTAATAGATCAATTTGACTTTGAATAGCATCTGCATCTAAAACATAGTATTTTCCATCAATTTGATATGTAATTTTTAAACGATGACGTTTGTTTTCTGTATCATAGTTATCTTCTATGTTTTTATCAGGAACTTTTACTTTTGTTGTAGCTACATTATCTTCTTCCGCAACAAAATAATTAATGTCAAAATCATTATATAAAATACGAACATAACTATCTTCTGAAACCTGAACATCATATAAATCTATTTCATTTAAGTTTCTACCATCCACATGGTAATAACTATTATAAATGTGATAATCTCTACTTATATCATCAAAGTCCAATTGAATATCTGGATCATATAAGCTTAAATCATTTGGCACCCATTTTAGCTTATAGCCATTATCTCCTTGCCAATTATATATCGTTGCTTCATCACCTTTTGTATTCGGCAATATACCTGCAGTAATCATTTTTGCACTAAATACAGACTTTTCACCAATTCCTGAGATAATATCTCCACTCCAAACTGTATTAGACCAATAATCTGCATTTACTGGAATAGTATAACGAATCTGAGGACGAATAACTATTAAGCCTTTAATAACAGTAATATTATTTGCTACACCTACTATGCTATTACTTGTACCTAAAGTTACTGTAAGATTATTATTAATTTCACTTGTCGAAGGTCTTGTTACATTATAATCTGTCTTATGGGCAACATACCATTCTAAAGCGTCATTTCCTTCTCCATTTTCATCAACTAAACGATAATTCGTTGCATTTTGTAAATAGGAGTATATTTGTGCTGTAGGGTCATTCGGATACATAATTTTATCTTCCTCTTGGAAGTATTTGCTTACAACTACACAATCCGAAATTACTTTTCCTGTTGCATGGTCTACGGCAACTGCTTTAGGGGAAATGAAATCACCTATATATCTATACTGATATATATTTTGACTATTAAAGCCAGTTCCACCACTCAATTGAATTTCAACATCTTTACGCTCGATTTTTACTACAATATGTAAATCCACTTTGAAATTCTTTGTTAAATCAACACCATTTCTAGTAAATTTATATGGAACTTCCCATTTAAATCCACCACGGTAATAGTTTTTGTCTGCTTTAATTTCACCAGCAATATCATGATCTGCTTTCAATAAGGCATTCGCAACATAGACACCTGCTGTACTATTTGTAGTAACTAGTGTACCGCTAAATTCAACTCCATTAAAGGAATCTAAGCCTACAACTGTTAAATCACTCCACTCATTATTTGTCCATGGAGAACCATCATACACTTTAACCTGTGTTGTTGTATAACTATCGTATTCTAAAGATTCCCCCTCTGGGAAATTTGTACTATTATAATAAATAGCAATAGGACAAGGTGTAATCGTAAAGTTTGTATTATTTTCACCTACAAATAATAGTGGGAAATTTGGATCTAATGATTCATTGTATCCTCTTAAATTTGCGGTATTAATTGTAGAACGAACGGTTGCACGTCCAACGGCAACATTATTTTGATAAGAAATATTAAAGATTTCCGTAGAAAAACTTACTGGAGTTGGCTCATAAAAAGCTTCTCCATAGTATTCATCTACAGTAGCTCTTACTTCTCCCGGAAGAATGAAATGATCAATATAAGGTGTGATTTCATCACCAGAATATACCAAAGAGCCTTCCTCGGATAAAATCATTTGTATAGAAGATGTCTTCAAATATGGAATTCTTGCATTAACACCTGTACCAAACTGCCAATCATCCTTATAGTATAGATATCCTGTTCCACCATACCATCCAGCAACCTCTTTAGAAACTAAAGTTACCTCATCATTATTCATAGTTCCACGAACCCAGCCTTTAATATTAAGGTCTGTTTCATGTCCATCTGAATCATAATTAGAGCCATTTGGACCATTCTTATAGTCATCAGCTGCAGTAGAACTATTGCTATTATGAAGTGTTGCATAATAGGTATATGCGGTTGGATGAGCAATATAGCTACTAGCCAATTGCTTGTCAACCTCACCTCTTGTTAATTCTGTATAAATATCTACACGTCCAGAATGCGTTAATTGTCCAATAATCTTAGTTACTGTAGAAGGTAAAATTATTTTCGTAATATCCTCATGATCTTTGATACGAGTAGCACCCTCTTCATCAGCCAATGAATAGGTATTATCTATACCAATAACTTTTATACCATTATGATAAGAAGGAATTGTTACAATTCCAGATAATGTATTTCCTTCTACAACACCAGTTATATAATATTTCTTTTCATCAATATTATAATGATAAGTGAATACTTCCTCATAATTTGGATTAAGTACATATACTGGGTAATCACAATTCCAATTATCCACCCAGCCAGTAGACCAATACTCTTGTGGTTCATAAACCCAGAAATAGAAATTAGGATCACAACCAATCCAACCATATGGTTCAATCGTAATCAAATCAGTTGGCATGGTCATGTTTTCCATTCCTGTACATCCTTGGAACGCACCAGTTTTAATCGTTCTCAAAGAAGGATAAATAGTAAATTTATCCATAGATGAACAATTTTTAAATGCATATGCCCCAATTTGATTTACATCCTCATCAAGGCGCACTCCATGCTCCCATGGTGTATAGGTATGATCTACAATGCCTCTATAATCATTTGCATCATAGAATTCTAAACTTGTACAACCATTGAATAAACCTTCTGGAATTGAGGTAATACCCAATAAATCTACACCTACAAGGTTTATACAGTCCTTAAACATATTTTTCTTTATATTCTTATTTTCTAATACTACTTTCTTTAAAATTTGGCAGCCAGAGAACATACCTTCACCTAAAGTAATTACTTGGCTATCATAAGTAGTTAAAGGAATCGTAATATCATCTAAGTATAAACAATTTGCAAAACAATAAGCACCATAAGAAGAATACTTCTTAAAATCAGGATTAACATTATATCCAACAGATGTACCAGCAAACGCATAATCACCAATTGTTTTAACCGTTTCAGGAATAAAATCTTCTAATTTATAAAGTTTTTTACAATTATAGAATGCATGATCCGCAACATGTGTATAAGATCCTAATTTATTCGTTTCTTCTTCTCTACGGATATTTAATGATGATAAATTTTTACAATCTGCAAAGGCATATGAACCTAATTGTGTAATATTTGCATTCGTAGAAATCGTTTTAATAGAAGTACATCCATTAAAAGCATAATTAAATATTTTACTTGAATTATTTCCAATGGTTACAGAGGTTAATTTAGGAGGAATATAGTATGTACCATACTGATTTACTTCATATGCATCTTTAAAATAAGATGAACCAAAAATCCAACCTAAAACATGACTTCTACCAGACTCACCATTTTTATTTTGATTTGCACCAATAAATGGTATATCTAACTCTTCAAGATTTGAACATCCAGTCAATGCATATTCAGAAATGAACTCCTTATTACTTAATAAAGTATTTTCATTTATTCTTAAAGTAATCTTAGTTAGGGATGAGAAATGTCTCAAAGAATACGTTCCATAACCCGTTTCATCCGTTATTTCTACTTCTCTTAAAGTATTTGGAATATATTTTATATAGTTTTCTCCATGACTTAAGTAGTCAATTGGATAAGTATTTGTATGATAGGTATTAGAGAAAAGCCAAGCTAATGAATTTCTACGATATTTGTTTGGAGCCCAACTCCAATATCCTTCGCTACCATATTCAGAGCCCCATTCACCTCGATTAATACCAACAAATGGCACAACAAGCTTTTTCAAGTTTTCATTATTGAAGAAAATAGCTCCTTCAATACGTGTAGTTGCTTTACCAATTGTAACCGATTCTAAGGATGTACAGTTATTAAAAATACCCGTTGAAAGAATAGGTTGATTATTTACTACAACATTTTTCAAATTACCAGGAATTCTATAGGTTCCCTGAGCATAACTTCCAGTATAACTAGCCTTTCCGAAGAAAGTACCTAGTTGACCTGGTAAAACACTTAATGTTAAATCGGTAAGAGAAACCATTCCGTTTCCAACACCTTCTCTAAAAGATGTTACTTCATTATTAATCGTTAAATTTGTAACTCCTTGAAGATTTTGGAATGCGCCATAAGAAATAGCAGTTTCATCCGTTATTATAATTTCCTTTAAAGAAGCTGGAATAGCAAAGGTTTGATTTGCTCCATCCACATTTGGATTAAATGTTTGACTTGCCGCATAAAAATTATTATTTGGCGCTCCACCAAAACCAAAGATATATCCAAATAGACCATGGCAGTCATAACCGGTTGCACTAGAATTACAATCTCCTAAATGACCCTCTCTATGGGCACCGACAAATGGTAACACCATTTTTGCGATTTTATTACAGTTTGCAAAGGCAGACATTCCAATACTTCTTGTAGTTTTAGGAACCTCCACATCTTTTATGTTTATACAACCATAAAATGCGGATGCACCAATAGAATTTAATTGCTGTGGTAAAGAAATATCATAATCCGTATTAACTGGTCTGCTCCATACATTATCAAATAATTGTATTTTCTCTAAAGCCTCACATCTATGGAAAGCATCCTTACCAATTTCCGTAACCGTATTAGAAACCCATACTTCCTTTAAATGTGTACATTCCTCAAAAGTACTATCTGGAATAGCAGTAATATGTCCTGGAAGTCTCATTTCTTCTATTGCTGTTTTAGCAAACAATCCTTCACTACCATTTAAAATTGTATTACTTTCAGGAATAATCGCTGTTTGTAAATTAATACATTCTGCAAAAGTATAATATCCAAAACTTAAAGATGCATTTTGTGGTTCACGTACTTCTAACGAAGTCAAAGATTTTATATTAAATAATGCATGATTTCCCAATTTAGAATCATCCGTAATTACAATCTTTTGTAAGTTATGTGGCATCCAATAGGTAGCTTTATCTACCTGTGGTCCTGAAGGAACTTGATTTGGAAGTACAACAAAAGGTGCCTCCGTTTCATACCAATAGGATGATACACATTCTGGATAGTTATCATCATCAATTCTTCCTGCATAACGCTTTTCTACATCTTTAGAATTACTAAACATCTTAACTAAAGGCATAGATTCTCCTTTATTTAAAAGGCCATTTGCGGATGAAGTTCTATTCGTACCAATAAAAGGGGTCTGTAAATACTCTAAATCACCAAAACCATAAAAAGAACGTCTCGCGATAGAGGTAATATTCTTTTCTAAAACAATAGCCTTTATATAAGAGATCATTATCTGCGTATTCGAAACATTACCTGTAAGCAAATCATAACCATTATAGTAATTCATTACTACACTTGTAACATTATACGTTTTTGTAATAGAGTTTTCTGTTTTTGAAATTGTACTTGGAACATACAAATAATGTGTTTTAAAATAATTTATTGTTGCGGTTTTATTAGAAGAAGTTTCAGCATCGATTACTGACTCGTTAAACCCTTTAAATATAAAGCATTCATTACTTTCGTCAAAATCAAACACAAGATATCGATCATCAATTCGATTTTCTTCAGCTAATAAACTATCATAATACGCATCATCATAAGCAACTAAGGTTTTTCTTTGCTCTTCGTTGTTCGACTTACCACCTAAAACAAGGGCAAGAACTACTGTAACAATTACGCCTACAAAAACTGCAATTCCACCAAACAAGAATGGCTTACGTTTTATAATGTTTTTTCCTTTCTCTTTCATTGATAATCACCACATTTCTATACATATTATTTATATATAAATAATTCCTTATCTTTAATCTATGGATTCTATAGCAAGAATATTATATCATTAAAAATCAAGTTTGTAAACCTTTTGACATTTGTAAACAATATTTTATAAATTAAATGGAATTTTTTAGCAAAAAACGCTATTTTTTTTGCTTTTTTTCTAATTTTTTCCTAAAAAAATAAACCCTTTCATTCATTTGAAAGGGTTTATTAAAACCAAATGTAGAAGAAAATCCTCTATAGTTAAGTTTTATTTCTATAGCATAGTAGAAAGAATGGTTAAATCTGCACCCGTTACACTACCATCACTATTTAAATCAACTGCGAAATAATACTCGTTATTTAAATTATAAGCATTTCTTAAGTATCTACTTAAATTGTTAATATCCACACTGGTAACAATACCATCACCATTTGTATCACCAACAACAGATACATAAATTGTATCGGCAATTTGGCCACTCGTATTTCTTAATACGATTCTATAACCAGTACCAATAAATGTATTCTTATATTTAGAAGTTGACACTTTCGTACCACTTGCATTATATAACGTAATATAATCTCTTTGATCTTCTCTGAAGTTTAATAAGAAATCTTCTATTGTAGTATTTGTACTTACATTTCCTAAAATAATTCTTCTTGAAGTTGAATAATAATCATGATTTTCAATGATAATATCTCTAGCAGATTTTGCATAAGCAAAGATATAACCAGAATCTTCAATTAAATCTAGAACCGTCTTAATAATACTGAAACTAATTTCAATTTCACCATCAAAGTTATTTATACCAATGATAATGACCTTAGCTGTATTCTTACCAATAGCAATGTTGTTTACATAATTCAACTCGTAATCAACACCTTCTTGTAACTCAATACCATTTAACCAAACCACAGGTTTTGGAGTAATGGCTCTTGTCGTATAGTATTGATCAGGAATACTTGTCATTTCCGCATTATGAATTGGTTGTGATTTAACCGTAAATGTAGATGCAATATCCTCAGATGAACCTGTAGTATTCCATACATAATTATTCTTATCCTTTAATTTTAGAATAACATTATAAATTCCTGCATTAAATACGGTATTAGATTCAAGTATAGATCCATCTTCATTTAGAATACTTACATCATAATAATCATTTGTTCTTACATCCAAATCATGTGCTGTAAAGTACCTAGAGAAATCCGTAGGAGCCACAACAACGTGCTTAATGATATTAAATGTTGTCGTTGTATTCGCAAGTCTATAGTTAGGATTTGAACATTCTACATATGCATGGTATGGACTATCAATAGAATTTACATTAATTGCTTCTTCTACGCAAGTAACCGTTAATCTTACTACTTCGTTAACTGTTTCTGCTAATGCAGCGGTTGGACGAACGGTTTTACCTGTATAATAAACATTTGTATTATTCCAAACTATATGAAGAAGCTTTGGTACAATGCTAAATTCAAACTCATAAGCCATATCTTCTGTAGTCGCATTAAAGTTTTCTGTTTCAAGTGAAGATATTACCACTTTATAGTTACCAACTTGAATTGGAGTATCAAGCATTAATTGCATTGAGCCATCGCTTAAGATTTCATAATATCTATATACGATTTGTCCATTTGTATTTGTAACTACAGGAATATTCTTAAATGGTCTACTTGTATATGTAAATTCTGTATTTGTACCTTCTGGTAAAGATATTACAGGATCTTGTTTTGCAATACGAATCGTTTCAAATCCGTCAATCGTTGCAAAGTTAGTAAAGATAATACGATAGTAAACGATATATTCACCACTATTTACATAGCTAAAATTAATATTACTAAAGGCGATGTTATCTTCACTATAGAAAATTCTATATTCAGATTCGTCTAAATCTTCAGAAACTGCAATTGAAATAGAATGTGCATTACCATCATAAACTCCATCATATGTTGTAACATTTACTTCTGTATTACTTGGAAGTATTTTTGCATATAACTTAAATTCAATTTGGTAATCATTTGTAACATCGATTTCATTATCATAAATGATATAATTGATAAATTCAAATTCTGAATTTAGACTATAGGTGCCTTGTTTCTCAGAAATTGTATAAACGATGCCTTCTACTCTTAATGTAGAATCTAAATCAATTTCATAATGTCCATCAATGAATTTTAGAATAGATAATGGAGTTGATGTTGTATTCAATTCCATTCTTTCTCCATTATAAGTCATCTTATAATAAGGGAATTCCGTTGTGAATATATTACCTAAATATAATTTCTTTCTTAAAATCGTTACTTCAATATAATTAGATTCATATTCTTGATAATTAGAGCCACTATTAATAAAGAATTTTAAGTAATACGTTCCTGCATTGATAGGAGCAAATCCAAGTTCTTGGTACATCGCATCATAATACTTTAATGTAACATCTTCTCTGCTATCGGCAATATATTTGAATTGAGGATCAATCGCCGTTCCATCATATACCTTAACTTCGGTATTTCCAAGAATTTCTGCGGTGGATTCTGCTTTAAAGATTTCAAATTCTATTGTTAGATTACTTGTATTAAAATGTGAGTTTCCATAAATCGTAAGGATAAGCACATATTTACCAGCATTAACAGGATTTTCAAATAATCTATTATCTAAATCATCCGCACTATAATACTTGTAGGTAATATAGTAATCGTTAGAAGTAAGAGGTGTAGTTAAATCTAAACCATAAACCTCTACATTTGGATAAATTGATGTTCCATCGTATACCTTATCCAAATTGTTTTCTTCTCCAAATACTACTTTATAAGAGGCTTTACCAATATTTAGGATAGCTCCTCCTTCTACAGTTTCATAACCAGCTTCCTCATCTCCATCACCATCGGTAATTCTATAGGTGAAGAAATATTTTCCAGGTTCTAGGTAGCCAGGGGCATCTGTTGTCCAATTACCATCTACAAAATATTCAATATTACAATCGGATGTATTTATAATTGCATTTGGAGCGATTGTTTCTCCTGTATAAGCTTTATTTATTACATACTGTCCATTTACAATTTCTCCATCTTCAAATGAATAATCAATCTTAGATAAGCGAACGGTAATATGAACATTTAGAGCAAGATTAATGGATTCTATTGCATCATATCCATCTTCTGTTTCAATTGTGAAGCTTAAGATTTCAAATGCATTTGTACCAGAATATCTTCCTAAATAAGAGCTTGAAGATGTTTTTGGTGTAATGCTTAAGCTTAATGTACCAAATGGTAAATCACTATTTGTCTCATCGAATTCAAATATCATGCTTTCCAAATAGTCCACATAAGCATTTGTATAAGAAACCGTTACATCACGCTTTTCAATAATTAATGTTTCTTCTGTATGAAGTAAATTATAACCTTTATTTTCATAAGATGCTGTAACAAGATATTCACCTGCTAAAATTCCGCCTGGGATATCCGTTTCTGTATCTGCTGTAACATCTAATTCTATACGATTACCATCGATCATTATGTATGCAGTTGGTAATTGAAGAGTACCATTATAAATCGCTTGTAGATTTTCCCAATGAACTTCCTTATTCTCTTGAACAATTTCAAATTCATAGGCAATCGTTTTTGATTTATACATCGCATTTCCTTCAACGGTTATAACAACAACATATTTTCCAACTTCCTTTGGATTCTCATATAATGCATAATCCAATAAGTTTTCCATATCCTTATGTTCTTCGTAATCATCCTTTGTGAAATAAGTAAAGGATGGTGTATTTGAAACATTTGTCACAACGTTTGGATCTGAAACACATTGACCTGTATAGATATGTGTTTTATAAGTTGCACTAACAACTAAACTCATTTCACCTGGTGTTACTTCAAATGGAATGACTTCCTCAAATCCATTATAGTTATTTGTTGAAGGAATGGATACAACTACGGTGTACTTACCAATTAAGGAAGTAATATTCGTATTATCCCCATTTTCATTATAGTATGTAATGGTAGGTACAATATTAAGTGGTGTAACTTCATATTCTAATCTTACAGAATATTTATCATATTCTTTACTTGGATCTTTATACTTTAATACTAAATCCACTTTGTTAATAGATAATACAATTCTACCTGTCGTTGTTTCATAGTTTGGAGCTGTGATGGTATATTGAATATCTAAAGTAGTTACATTTGCTACTTTATATGGACTAGTTCCAACTAAACCATTTACAATGTAAACAACTCTAGCATCCTTTACATTTCCATCAGGAAGAACTTCAACTTGATGATACTTACCATCATAATCATAATCTACATAATATACATCATCTTCGAATCGATACTCTTCAGCATCAATCGTATGTTCAATATATGAATTGGTAATTCTTACACTATAAACATAAGTAATATCATAGTTGCTCATTACGGAAGAACCATTTTCATTTATAATATCATAATTCAACTCAAAATCAGAAGCATCCATATAATTACCTACTAAGGTAGATAGCGTAGAAATTGTACCAACAGCTGTATCTGAACCACATAAGCTTATATTCATTGTGCTTACATCTATGGTCCATACATTACCGTCTACAACCTTTTTATCAGATACGAATAGAGTTATTTTCTTAGGTGTAATTACATAAGAATAACTATATGTGCTTAATGCGAAATCAGAAGCTTGTACTTCCTCTAAACCATTAGAAGAGACCCTACCACTAATTTGAACATTTACCTTTTGCTCTCCTGCGGAAATTCCATCATAACCATCAACTAAAGTAACGGTATATCTAAAATTATTATATTGTGGATCTACTGAGGTAAATGTTGGCATAATCACATTACCATTAAATGCAAAGGAATTGCTATTTGCCATAATAGAAATAGGTAATGCCGTTATATTAAATTCATATTCATCTCTAAATTCTGCAGTATTTTGATCTTCTGGAAGAGTAATAACCAAGGTATACTTACCTGCATGAACTGGATTAGAAATTTCTTGACCATCCTCATCATAGTAGGTATAGGTTGGTGTTGCAAAGGAATTACTCTTAATTTCAGGATCATTATAAGCATTTCCATCATATTCTTTATCTATCACATAAACCTCGACAATCGTTTTAGCCTTTGCAATTTGAACTTCTAACTTATCAATGGTTATATTGTAGTTTGATGCTAACACGCCAAGTCCAGTTTCTAAGTCCTTAAATATATAACTATAAATTTGAATATCAGAATTGTCAGAAACATAAGTATGTTTTCCAGCAAACTGCATATTTTGATTTAACATATAGGTTATATTTAAAGATTGGTTTACATCCTCTAGATTAAATGTATAAGAATATAAAGAATAATTACCTTTAAATGTATCCTCTAACTCTAGATTAATATTTAAATCGCGTTTTTCAATTTCAAAATCAGCTGTAACACGTGTTCCAACGTGATTTTCATCGCCTAATACCTCTATTACAACCTGCCATTCATTTGCATCAATTGCTTTTGAATAAGGAGTAATATTAGATTCATTAGAACGATAATAGAAGGTAACGGTTTCTTCGGTTGTGCTACCACTCTTAATGTATTCTACTTGAACAGGCATACCATCATAAACTTTGCTTAAACTTGAAGCATTCATAATTTCAATATGAGAATCTGCCTTTTGAATGGACACATCCATATAATCTTCAACGGTAGCAAATTTCATTTCGCCTTGATTACTGCACTCAATCTTATACCAAACACGTGTTGTCTTGGCATTCTTAAAGTTCTCAGGAATCATATATTCATTTGATTCATTCTTTTCAAGTTGTGTATACTCATCTTCTACATTTAATTTATAATATACAACTACATCTGCACGGGCAGGAGTAATTACAACATTATGATTAATTGTATCATATACACCAGATAAAACTTTTGAATCAAAATTGAAAATACCCGCCTTATCCGTAATGGTATATACCATGTCTGGATATTTTACAACTACCTCACCATCAATAATAATATTGTAGTTTGCAGTTGCGTAAGATAAATCTTCATTTCTAAAGATTTCCTCTTGATTTAACGTACCTGTAAGAAGTAAATCCTTATAACCATAAGAACCTGCAAGCTTACCAGAAGCTAAGGATAAATTCGCATTTAGATTATAAACATTACTATCATACATATCCGAAGTAATAGCAATAGGTATTTCATTTCCAGCATTATAATTCTTAACAATACCATTTACAGAAAGACTTACATCCTGTTTTAAAACGGTAAATACCAATTCATAAACATCACTTCTAAACAATGGATCACGAGGATTTCTCCACTGATAATTCTTAGGATCTTTTAATTTAGCATAAATCTTATATCCTCCAGCAGCCATAGCTACGATTTCATCATAAGAAGCATATATTTGACTATCTTCACATGTTGCATCAGAATAGTAATTATATAACTCACTTTGTGTAACATCCACTACTTGATAAGTTCCGTTAAATACCAATGTACCAAAGATAACTGGCGTATCTACGGTAACCTTTTGAATCTTTAAGCTACTTTCATTTTCTGCTAAAGTATAGTTCCTATTCTCTGTTGTTGCTATAATCTTGTAATCCCCAATGGATGGTAAAACACCATAATTATCTGGATCCTTACAAATATATTCATGTATTAACTCTTCCTCCACATAAATTGATACGATAAGAGGAAGTTTTACAAGCTCATCGTATCCTTCTTCAATATAAACCTTCGCATATGGAAGTCTTACATTTCCAAGAGAATACTCTGTAGATAATTGAGACCAATATACTAATACACGTTGAGGTGTTATCGTTACTTCAATATCTAACTCTATATCATAGTTACTTGTAATATTAACACCATTTCTAGTAACTTTCCAAGGTGTAGTCCAATGGAATTCATTTGCACTACTTATATAAGGAATAATATTTCCTTCTTCATCCACTTTTACTCTACTTCCGTCTGTATCAAATGCTTCTTGAAGTGGGTCTAAATGAATCGTTGATAAAGTACCAGTTACAATTTCATCGGAATATTTAAGACCTGTAATATAAGAACTACTCCATGTATCTTTTGTCCAATAAGTATCTTCTTTGAACTCTTGACTATCGGTATATGTAATCTTGAACGTTGCTTTCGTAATCTTAAATACAACTCTATTAGCATCTTGTTTTTCTTTTAATCCCGTTAGATGTGTATTTACAATATCAGTTTCTACTTGGGAATTATCAACAAATCCTGTAGAGAAATCAGAGAATACTCTTGTATTATTTGTAACTACATAAACCCAAGCATTGGCAATTACATTACCAGAAGCATCATAACTTACATTTAAGTTATTATAATATCCAACTTGGTAAGAGCCTAAAGAATTACCTGACTCATCCGTATAAACTGGAAGGATACCTGTACCAATTTGTTTTGCGGTAGAACGGATAATTGGTCTAGGCATTAGTTCATGTCCTTGATATTCTGCATAATATGTATTTGTAGCTGCATCATAATATAATTCTAACTCTTGATCATTAATATCATAAGTTACACCTTCATTATCTGCAAATACTAAACTCATATCGGTTGAACTTAATAATACTTGGTAAGTATTGGTACCAGCCTTTACCCATGAATGATTAATACCATAATAAACGATACCATTATGCATCCATTCTTCTTCGTTATTGCTATAATCAACACTATTTTCAAGATTTCTTACATAAGCAACAAAATTACTATCACCATTAATAATATCTTTACCTATATAACTAATATTTCTAGCTATATCAATAGCATCAATTCTTTCTTGATCTACACCCTCATAATCAATAAATGCATTGTCCTTGATTCCAATTACAGGACGACCTGCCTTAGTTTCAGGAATAAGAAGTGTAAATAAATCATCCGCATTTCTATGTAAGGTTATATATCCTGGTAATTCAGATGTATATCCTATAATATAGAATACTTTATTATTGTAATCATATTCATAAACGAAGATACCACCATCGTCATCATTATAAACTACATAGCATGTATGCCATCTTTCTTGCTCAGGCATTTCTTTGGATGTATGCCAATCAGAAGGACGACCAGAAGGATATACCGGCTTACTCATAGGCGTTGCTTCTACATCGTAATAAGCTGTAATAAAGAATTCATCCTGAATATCTTCAAATACGGCTTCATGTAATTTTGTTGTAGCCTTTGGAACATTAATATAGGCAAGGCTATGTAATCCACTAAACGCAGCCGTTTCAATTTCAACTAAATCATATGGAAGTTCAACATTAATTAATACTTCTTCACCAGAAAGCTGACCATTGGTTATCTTTTCCATAGTCGTTAAGACTAAAGATGTCAATCCCTCTGGTACCCAGAATGCTTCACCATAAACTCTTGAATTTATATCATTAGATGCAATAATTTGTCCTAGCTCATCGATATATTCACCATAACCATCCATATCATAAGCAATGGCACCAAATTCATTATTAAATGCAATCTTAACGGTTTGTTCTGTCGTGTAGTCATATTCCTTCATAAATTGATGAATCAAATAGCCACCTTCATAATACTCTCTACCGAAAATAAATCCAAATAGAGATTCAGAGCCTGTTGCTTCATAATAAGAACCTATAAATGGTGTTGTCATATCTTCAATGGATGAACATCCACTATAAGCCGCATAGCCAATAAATAATACGTTTTCAGGTATTACTAAACTAATTAAATTCGAATTATTTCTATAGGCATATTTTCCGATATGCTCTACCTTTGATGGATAAGTAATAGATAATAAATCCGTTCCATCAAATGCGTAATCCTCAATGGTTATGATTGTCTCAGGAATAATATAGGATTGTAAACGATTAGCTTCCTTAAATGCTCCAACATTAATCTTTTCTATTGCTAATGATGTATGAGAAACATCACTTAACATATTACAATTTTCAAAGATATAATCACCTAAAAGATTAGATTCTATTTTTGCAGTTTCTAGCACATGATTATCCTTAAATACCTCTACGCCAATTGCCGTTACCGTATTAGGAATAACAATAGATACTAATCCTGTATTTGTAAATGCATTATTTTCTAACGTATGAACACTTTCAGGAATAATGAATCCTGTAAGGTTTGTATTTCTAAATACGCTATCTGCAAATACTTCAATCTGCGGCGTTCCTAATAATTCTACGGTTGTTAAATTTGAAGAATTCATAAATCCTTCTTTTCCAATCGTTTCTACACTATCAGAAATTGCAGCCATATCTAAGCCAGAGTTCTTAAATGCCTTATCTGCTACCTTCGTAATGGTTGAAGGAAGATAAATTGAACCACTTGCAATGGCATTTTCAAATGCACTTTCTTCTATACTTGTAACATTTTCAAAAATATTTAAATCGTATTCTTGTGATTTATTCATATCAACAAGACTTGAACATGCATAGAATGTTTTTTCTAAAATTTCTGTTATACTATTTCCTAAATATACAACCTTAGATAAACTACTATTTTCATAATATGCATATTTACCTAAATAAGATGTTGCTTCAGGAATAGTAAACTCCAATAAATTTGTATTACTATAGAAAGCATAATCACTAATCTTTTCAAATGCTTTACCATCTAAGTTTTCTTCTGGTAACTGAATATACTGTAGTGATTTGAAGTTCATAAATGCACCATAACCAACGGTAGTATCATTTGTTATTGTAACACTTTCTAAACTTGAAGGAATATAGTAATTCTCCATTTCATTTTCATCACTATAACGACCACTTGCAATGTAGTTTTTATCTAAATCTACTATATCTTTACCAAAGATGTAACCTAGCATAGACTCTTCGCTATCTTCTACATAAGCATGTTTTCCTATAAATGGTAATGTAATATTGGTTAATCCCGTACATGCACCAAAGGCTGCATAGCCAATGGTATGTACAAAATCAGGAACAATTACATCATCTAAGGAAGGACATTGATAGAACATGTATTCTCCAACAATTTGATTTTGGATTTCAATTGTCTTCAATGTATAATCATTTGCAAAAATATGACTTTCTACTGTAGTTACACTTGCAGGGATTAAGACAGAAGCAATCACATCACATCCAAAGAACGCATATTCCTTTAAGGTAGTAACCTTTTCTGGAATGGTTACATCTGCATCTCCTGTTTGATTGAAATAGGTTAAATGAACACATTCTGCAAAGGCATAAGCTCCAATACTTTCTAATGCGATATCACCTTCACCTGCAAATGCTACATTCGTTATCATATTTGATCTATAGAAGGCATAATCCTCTATAATCACTAACTTTTTAGGTAATGTAATATTGATGATATGGTCACAATCATAGAATGTACCAAAATGTAATACATCAATATCGGTCACTGTAACATTCTTTAAACTAATAGGAATATAATATACTGCACTATTTTGTTTAGAATAATATTGTACGGTTCTATTTAAAGCACCAAGATTCTTATATAGGGTAGGATCATTTCCAAAGAAATATCCAAATAACGTTTCATTAGAATCATTGATTTGATTTCCTGTACATGCTTCTTGTCTTGCAGAACCAATAAATGGAACTTCCATTCTTGCTAGAGATGTACAACCACCAAATATAGCTGCTCCCATATATTCCACATTTTCTGGAACAATAATTTCTCTTAACGCAACATTATTAAAGAATACTTTATCCTCTATTGTAGTAATCTTGCTACCTATTCTAACTCTATTTTCTTCTTCTATACCACCAAAGCCTAACGTAGTTAAAGCATAGCAGTTATAGAATAAGCCTTCAGATAAAGTCGTTATAATATCGCCTGCAAATATTACCTTTTCAAGTTGTTCTGCATTCTTGAAGGCATATTCTTCTACCGTCTGTGTTGTTTCAGGAATGATAATAGATGTAAGCTTACTTGCTGTATCAAATGCATGAGCACCAATGTATGTGAAATCACCAATCTTTTCACCATCAACTATTCTAGCCTCTGGCAATAAAATGGTTTGTAAATTCTTACAATAACTGAATGCACCATAACCGATTGCCGTATCATTTGTTACGGTAACCTTAACTAAACTGTTAGGTATATAATACTTAACATTTCCTGTTTCACTATAATATTGGGAAACTCCTGTTGTACCCACAGTAACGGTTATATCATTACCGAAAATATATCCAAATAAGGATTCTTCACTATCGGAAATATATGGATGCTTACCAACAAATGGTATCGTTAATTCTACTAAGTTACTGCAAGCACCAAAGGCACCTTTACCAATTTCTAATACATAGTCTGGAACAACCACATTGGTAAGTTTAGGACAATTATAGAACATATAATCACCAAGAATCTTATTTTCAATGTGAAGTTCACTTAATTTCTTATTATTTGCAAAGGCATAATCATCAATCTTGGTTACGCATGCTGGAATAGTTAATTCCTCTAATGCACCAGCGTTATCAAACATATGACTACCAATCCAATCATTTTCTATTATGATTTCGGATAAGGAATCACAGTCAGCAAACACTCTATCTCCTACATATTCCGTTACAGATGCAGGAACAACAATTTTGACAAGAGAATCACAATTATAGAAGGCTTTATCATTTAAAGCAGTAACTTTTTCTGGAATTACGATTTCATCATCTGATGAATTAAACTGAATTAGTTTACTACAATTTTCAAACGCAGATGCGCCAATGGTAGCTAAACTATCAAATTCACCATTTATTTTTGTCAATTTAGTTGCATTATAGAACGCATAATCCTCAATGATTTCTAAATTGTTAGGTAGTGTTACATTTACAATTGTATTGCAATTATAGAATGTACCATAATGAATAACCTCTACATCTGTTAAAGAAACATTTGTTAAAGTTTTTGGAATATAGGTTATTACACTATCTTCTTGATTATAGAATTGTTCCGTCTTAACAAGAGCTTTAACATTATTGTACTTACTTATAACCGTATCTTTATAACCGAATAAATAAGATAGCATCATATCTCCACTATCATATATCGTTGAAGAATCTTCATAATCACATGCTTCTTTTCTTGTCTTACCGATAAATGGAATTGTTAATTTCGTTAAGCTAGAGGTGCCACCTAAAATGGCTTCTCCTATGATTTCTACTTCATTTGGAATAACAAGGTTTGTCATACCTATTGTATTAAAGAATGCATAGTCGTCGATTTCAGTTATTGAACTAGGCACATACACGATATTATCATCTGTATTATCGCCATATGACATAGTCGTAAGTTTAATACAATTATAGAATATTCCTTCACTTAACGTATGAAGTTTATCACCTTCAAAGACTACCTTATTTAATTTATCACAAGAGTTAAATGCATAAGCATCGATTCTATTTATATTTTCCGTCAAAGTCACTTCGGTTAATGCATCACAATTGTCAAATGCATGAGATCCAATCCTTTGTGTAGATTGTGGGAATATAATTTCAGAAAGCTTACTTGCATTATGGAATGCATATTCATAAATGGTCGTAAAGGATTCATCATTATATCCTTGAGGTAACGTAATGGTATGGATCTTATTGCAATTTTCAAATGCATAAGCCTTAATTGCGGTATCATCCGTAATTTCAACCTCAGTTAAACTATTAGGAATATAATAAGAAATCTTATTTTGAACAATTTCCATAGAATTGTTTTTATTTTTAAATTCCATATTTGTCGTTCCAAAGATATAACCAAAGGTTGTTTCATCTGTAGGAGTTGTTGCATAACGATATGCGCCGACAAATGGTAATCCTAAGCTTTGAAGTTTATCACAACCACCAAATACAGCATTACCCATATGAACAACATTATTAGGGATTGTGATATTGGTTAAGCTTGTATTATTAAAGAATACTTTATCTTGTACTTCTAAAATAGAAACTGGAAGTGTGTTAATTATAACATCGTTTGGATGAATATTTGTTAGAGCATAACAATTATAGAATAGTCCTTCGGATAATGTATCTAACTTAGCACCATTAAATATAACGGTTTTTAATACATGAGCATCTTTAAATGCATATTGTCCCATATCCACAATATCTTTAGGTAAACTAATATTGGTTAAACTTGTTACATTATTGAATGCATATTCACCTATTTCTACAATGGTTTGTGGAAGAACATTTACACGATTGTTTATTGGCGTTTCCATAATTTCTTTCACACCAATAGTGACTAATGATGTCATAGAATCAAAAGCATGTACACCAATATAATTGAATGGATTTAATCCATCATTCATATATCCATCTGGTAATATTAATGTTTCTAATCTATTAACATTTTCAAAACCATATGCCTTAATTGCGATATCATCCGTAACATTAACACGCTTTAATGATTTTGGAATCTTATAGTTAACACCATTTTGTGTAATGTTATAAACACCCGTTGCGTTATAAACATCATTGTTACCAAATATATAACCAAAGGTTGTATTATCTAACGAATCTTCTGCATAACGCACTTTACCAATAAATGGTATTGTCAATTCCTCTAAGCTTACACAACCACCAAAAATACCATAACCAATATTTTCTACTGTATTTGCGATTGTAAAGGTTGTAAGCTCTAATGCATTAAATAATGCTAAATCTTCAATTGTTGTTACACAATCAGGGAATGCATTCGTTGTTCTACCATCAGCATAGACATTATCTAATGTATGACAATTATAGAATGTACCTTCTTGGATGGTCTTAAGACCAGTCATACCATCTTCAAATGTAACCGTAGTTAAACTTGAACATTCAGCAAACGCATATTCTTCCATCGTAGTAACAGACTTAGGAATAACTATACTTGTTAATGCATCAACATTTAAGAAGGCATGATCATGAATGGTTTTTAAATTATTTGGAAGAGTGATGGATTCAATCTTATCACAATTTTCAAACGCATAAGATCCTATATTATCGGTATTTGTTATGACAACATCCACTAAATGCGTTGGAATATAGAATATATATCCTCTTTGATTTGTAGGACAATATTCCTCATAAATATTATCTGTGTAAAGAGCTGTTTTCTTTTCTCCAAAGATATATCCAAATAATTCTTCTTTTGGATCACTACTTACCGCAGACTGCTTACCAACAAATGGTACAGTTATTGAAGTAAGAGATACACAACCTCCAAAAGCAGCATAACCTATCGTTTCTACATCATTATGTACAATAATAGATGTTAATTCTTCTGAAATACAATTGTAGAAAGCATAATCCTCAATGTATTTAACACTAGGTAGGATAATAGCTTCATTTAAATTATAACAATTATAGAATGTACCCTCTTCTAGAGTCTCTATTGTATTGTTGTGGTAAGTCACTTCTTGCATTGTTCTACAATCCTTAAATGCATAAGCACCAATTCTTGTAACAGATGCTGGAATATCCATACAATCAAGCTCTAAGCATCCAGCAAACGCATAAGGCATAATCGTTGTTGTGTTATTGGATAATGTAATAGAGTCTATCATCTTACTATTCATAAATGCAGATTCACCAATGACACTATCTAATTTAATTACAACCGTCTTTAAGCCACTTGGAATATAGAACTCATAAGGAGCTGGAAGCTCTTTTGTTTCGTTTTCATCTACTGGTACCGTTTGTGTACTAGCACCAATAAATTCTTGCGTAATCATCGTCATATCCTCTTCAACCTTATGACCGAAGATATAACCAAATAACGCTTCAAATGGTTCTGTTTGACTATACATATGCTTTCCTACAAATGGCAATGTCATTGTTGTAATATTTCCACAACCTCCAAAGGCAGCATAGCCAATTTCTATAATATTATTTGGAACAATAACCTCTGTTAAATCATTATTGTTATAGAACATATATTCACCAATTAGGGCATTGCTAAATGTCATATTTTCTAATGCTGAATTGGCAAAGGCATGTGTTCTTATTTCGGTTACGCTAGCAGGAATAACCACATTTTTCAAAGCAATTGAACCATCAAACATATGTGCTCCAATTAATGCGTTCTTAATATCTACTATAGTTAACCTCTTATTATTAGCAAAGGTATAACTACCTAATTCTAAAATATTTGCGTTAACTGTTACCTTTTGAATTAAATCACAATCGGCAAAGGCATAAGATCCTATGGAAACTACATTGCTACCAAAATCTATATAATATGTAGGTTTGCTTGTAGATGTCACTGGTCTACTTGTTACATATTTTAAAGAATCACAATTATAGAAAGCATAATCACCTATTTCCGTTACGCTATCAAAATATACTTCCTCTAAAGAGGTATTCATAAAGGCACCATAGCCAATTGTCGTATCACCAATTAAAACGATTTTCTTTAACTTTGAAGGTATATAGAACGTATATGGTGATGCTAGTGTTTCTGTTTTACAAACTCGATCAAGGTGAACAGGAGCATCAAATGTTGTATCATCTTTGCTATACGTTTGTGCAGCCTTAATAGAGCTTGCTATTGCCGTATGACCAAAAATATATCCAAATAAAGACTCAATAGAATCTCCACTATATAAATGTTTACCTATAAATGGAAGTTCCATATAACTTACATTTGTAGCACCAAAGGCACCATAACCAATGCTTTCAAGTCTTCCATATACATAATCTGTTTGGTCAAACTCAGTAATACTTGGACAATTATAGAACATATAATCGCCGATTATCTTATTCTCAATAGAAATATTAAATAATCTATCACAATTTGCAAAAGCATATTTACCTACTTGCTCAATTTGATTTGGAATTGTAACTTCAGTTAAGATATCACAGTTATCAAACATATGATTTCCTATCATAGTGTTTTCTAATTCGATAGAAGATAATAAAGAACAATTTGCGAAAGCATGTGTATCCACATTTTCGATTGTATTTGGAATTATAACACTACGTATAGATGTACAATCCGCAAAAGCATATTCTCCAAGCGTTTGGATATTGCTATCAAAAGTAATATTCTCATCAGAAATATTATTCCAGAAATTTCTTAATCTTGAGCATCCATAGAATGTATGAGATTTTATTTCGGATAAATTATTTCCTACATATTTAATTTTTGTTAAATTTACACAGTTGGTAAACGCATAAGCACCTAACGAATTTACACTATCTGGAAGACGCATATATTTATCTGCAGAACTTAAAGCAGGGTTGTCATACTTTTGACCAGTAATCTCATCTCTTAACTTATGCTCTACTAAATTACCTTCACTATCATAATGCGCACCAAATAGATTTGTACAGTTCGCAAAGGCATAATCGCCAATGGTAGTAAATGGTGTTTCTACGCCATCTAGAATTCTCTTTTCTGGTATTACAATACATGTAATTTTTTCACAGCCCATAAATGCGCCATAACTAAATTGCCAATCATTTGTAATTACAACTTTTCTTAATGAACTAGGAATATAGTAAGTTCTATATGCCGTTGGAGAATAATATTGTACTGCAGCATAAGAGCCTCCATTACTGATAGAGCCGAAAATATAACCGAATAATTTTTCTTCTCCAGTCAAATCCATATCATTATAGTTATGACCAACATAAGGTAAGATAATTTCCTCCAATGAAGTACAAGCTCCAAATGCAGCATATCCAATTTCAACAACCTCAGATAATACGGTTACCTTCTTTAGGAAGTCACAACCATAGAATTGTTTAACACCTACCGTACCATTTTCAATAATGATTTCAGAAATATCAGATTCAGAGAATGCACCCTCTTCAATTTCTATAACTCCATCTGGAATTACAATGTCTGCAACACCAGAACGATAGAATGCCCAACGACCAATATATTTTAATGTATTTGGCAGGTTAACATAAACTACATTTTGACAGTACATAAATGCACCATGTCCTATCGTTTCCTCACCAAAATGCTCTGGATCATTCTTATTTGAATAATCATTTGAAAGATAAACTGAATGTAATTTGGATGGGATATAGAAGGTATGCCACCATTCATCTTTACCTGTAGGACCATCATGCTCATCATCGGCTTCAGGTTTATAACTATTATAGCATTGTGGCGTTGCTTCTTCCCCTATATGTGGATCTTTACCAAAAATCCAACCAAATAAGTATTTTTCACTTTCAATAGCACCAGATGGTACTGGTTTTCCATCAACGGTTTGAGGATATTTTGAATATCCAACAAATGGGATTTCCATTGCAGTTAAATTAACACATCCATCAAATGCAGCATAATCAATAACCGTAATATTGGAAGGAATACGTACAACCTCTAAACCTGTACATCCTAAGAACATATAACGACTAATATATGAGTTTTCGAAAGTTACTCCTACTTTTTCATATGCACTTGAATCTTTTAATACCCAATAAGAAATATTAATAATTTCATCGCCTTCATGTCTAGATTTAATAACTTCCTCAAAATCACTTTCTAAAATCTTATAATGAGAGCAAACTCCATTTTCTACACAATCTTCTTCTCTACAAATATCTTTTGTACCTAAACCTGTACAATATTCAAAGGCATAATCTCCAATCGTTAAAATACTAGAAGAGATATTTAATTCTTGTAATCCTGTACAATGAGAGAACATATGAGCACCAATAATCTTGTTTTCAAAAACAACATTATATAAGCGTGTGTTATTTGCAAACACATATTCACCCATAGGTACATCACCAGAACCAGAACCAACATGTTCCGTTACTAATAAAGTTTGGATGTTTGTACAATCTTTAAATGCAGAGTTACCAATATTCTTTAATGTAATAGGTAAAATAAATTCAAAGTCTTTATCATCCATATAGGAGTTCATGTATCTTAAAGTTGAACATCCTTCAAAAGCATTATCCATAATGGTTTCAATAATGCCACCATCTTTAGTATTTAACGTTAATAACATATCTACATTTTGGAAGGCATAAGTACCAATCGTTGAATCTAAGGTTAAAGTCACTTGAACAAGTCCCGTAGGAATATAGAACACATATCCTGAACTTACAACTCTAGATAAACCATAATACTTATCGGTCTTATCTTCTGGATTATCATAGGAATAGATGTCTAAATTATTCGCACCATCATCAAAGATATAACCATATAATGATTCTTCAGAATCACCATCATATGCATGTTTACCAACAAATGGTAAAGAAATATGAGTTAATCCAATACATTTACCAAATGCACCACGACCAATGGTTTGTACCGTGTTAGGTACTTCAACATTCGTTAATGCAATACAATGATAGAATGCATATTCATCAATCGTAAGAACACTTGCCGGATAAACAATTTCAGATAATGAATTACAGTTTTCAAATGCAACTACACCTATTCTTGTTACAGTATTCGGTAAGATAATACCATTTAATATGTAACAATTTCTAAAGGTTCCATTATTGATAACTTTTAATAAATGTTGGTTGGTTGCTTCCGCCTCAAACACAACACTTGCAAGCTCATGGTTATCATTAAACGCATATTCTCCAATACTAGATACAAGTGCTGGAATATCCATATGCTGTAATTTTATACATCCATCAAATGCATAAGCCTTTATGGTTTTTAGCATAGTTGGTAATGTAATTTCTTCTAGCATTCTACTATCCATAAATGCACCATAACCAATAACCGTATCATTTGTTACATAAACCGTTACTAAGCTTGTTGGAATATAGAAATCATAATACGTTTCTCCATCAAAGGACTGATGAGCTGCATATAATGTCTCAGGCATTTTTTCTTTTTCAAGTAAAGCTTGTGCCTCAGCATTTGCTTGTAACTCATCATCTACCTCTACCATATGAGCTTGAACGACTCTTGGGGTTGGATAAGTTCCATTTTTGGCTTTATATTCTTCACGGAATCTATCATATTCTGTATTATAATACTCATCATATAACTCACCAATTCTAGCCTGATATTTAGCTTCTATTTCGGCTAAAGCTTCAAGCTCCTCACCAAAAATATAACCAAATAAGGACTCTTTAGAATCGGTTGTATATTTATGATTACCTACAAATGGAATGGTTAAAGTCGTAAGACTCATACATCTTCCTAATGCAGCATAGCCAATATATTCCATACCATTTTCTGCTAATGCCTTATTATGAGATAAATCCATTGCCACGATATTTTGTGAATCATAGAACATATAGTTACCAACAACTTTATTATTGAAAATAATTTGTCTAGCATCTTCATTTACCAATCCGTCACACTTAGTAAATGCATAATCTCTTATCTCTACTATAGATGCTGGGATTTCAATATAGGTAAGACTATTATCTTCAGCAAACATATATTCACCAATAATATCGTTTCTAAAATCAATATTTTCTAATACAGAATTTTGTGCAAATATATGTATTCCAATTTCAGATTTTTTACTAGAAATAGATTCAGGTAAAATAATTGTCTTAATTGCATCACAATTATAGAACGCTTCATCGCCAATATGAACCACGCTATTTCCTAAATTTATTGCAGAATCAATAGAAATCGTAGGGTCATAGCTTAATTCTAAATCTGAACTATAATTTATATTTACTAAAGCATCACAATTATAGAACGCTTGAGCCATTATCGTTTCTATTGTAGAGAAATTAACATCGGTAATCATAGATACATTCATAAATGCAGCCGTACCAATGATACTATCATCAGTAATATTGACAATACGAAGACTATCAGGGAAATAATATTCCTTATCTGCAGATGCATGCTTTTGATTGATCTTTGTTATTTTATAAGTTGAAATATCATCGATTCCATTTTCCTCTAGTTCTTCTTGATGGTTGGTCATAAAGTCTAATACAGCCGTTTCAAACTCTTCACCAAACTCTTTATTTTCACCAAAGATATAACCAGATAAAGACTTCTCACTATCTTTTGTATAGGCTGTATGTCCTACATATGGAACCGTTAATTCAATTAATCCTATACATCTACCAAAGGCTGCATAGCCAATACTACTTACATTGTTTGGAACAACAACATTAACTAATGAATAATCAAAGTAGAACATATGATCACTTATGATTTCATTATGGAACGTAATTTCGCTTAATTGATTATTATACGCAAAAGCGTAAGATCCAATTTCATTTAAAGCACTAGGAATAATTAAATTCTTTATTTGAATACATCTTGCAAAAGAATAATTACCTATGCTTCTTAATGAATTCGCCATATCAAATTTAGGATCTACATCCGTATTATTAAAGTTTTCTAAAGTTAAACATCCATAGAAACCATAATCATGAACTGTTACTAAAGACATAGAGTTAATATTCTTAACCATAACAACATTCATCATGGCACCATATCCAACCTCTTTTTCTAAAACAATGTTAACCGTTCTTAAAGAACTTGGGATATAGAAGCCAAATTCATATGTTTCTTCTGGTGCTATAGGTTCAATTGTTTCATCTTCTAAAGCTAAAGTTTCTACTGCTACTTTATCCTTAAATCTTTGAACAACTAAAGTAGATGTACTATCCTCTTGTTCGCCAAAGATATAACCAAATAACGTTTCTTTCGCATCTATATTGTTGTATGTATAGGCACCAACAAATGGAATGGTAATTGTATCTAAACTACTACATCCACCAAAAGCAGCATAACCAATTTCTAATAAATTGTTTGTGCTATTTTTCGTTGTGTCCATATTTTCTAAACTTGTACAACCATAGAACATATAATCGCCTATTGCACGATTAGAAATCGTTATATCCGTTAGACTTTCACAATATGCAAAGGCATAGACACCTATCATATTATCTAATGCGATGTCATCACTTCTTAATAGAGTCGTACCAATTTGTGAAGGAATATTTATTGTTTGTAGGCTACTACATTCGGCAAACATATAAGATCCTATCATGTTACACTCTAACGTTATATCGACTAAAGCATCGCAATCATAGAAGGCATGTGTACGAATTTCTTCAATATTTTGCGGAACTAGAATTTGTTCTAATCCATCACAATTTGTAAATTGGTATTCACCAATAAGTGCGTTATCTAAAGTAAACTTAGTTAACTTATCACAATTTGCAAACGCATGTGTACGAATCGTTACTACACTAGATGGAATATATAAACTTACAAATTCATCACAATCATCAAAGGCATGTGCGCCTATTTCTACAATTGTAGATAATATATTTACATTATGTGTATCGGATTTATTTAGATAGGTTAATCCAGGTAACTCCTTAATAGTTTCCTCTAAAATAACACCATTAAAAGTACCCTTAAATGTATAACCACCATTACCATAGAAGGCATAATCATCAATTACCGTCAATACATCTTGATTTACATTCAAATTGATGGTTTCAATCATTGGACAATGCATAAATGCACCATAACCAATAATCGTTTCTCTTGTTACATTTACTGTACGAAGAGTTACAGGAAGATAATAGCCTACCGTAGGTTGATCCTCATATGCACTTTGTGGACAAGACATAAAGTTAACTTCATCGAAAGTACCTTCATTTGCAATAGCCCATAATCCTGTTTCTACATTTTTTGCATAATAGTATAAGGTCTCAGAACCAAACATCCAACCAAATAAAGAACTACCATCTAATTCTTTCGTATTTGTAAATAATGCATTAGCACCAACAAATGGAATAGTTAATTCTTCTAAATTCTTACATCCACCAAATACTCCATAACCTATAGTTTCTACGGTGTCTGGAATAACGATAGAAGTTAATGCATAGCAATATCTAAATACATTTTTTCCTATGTTTGTAATTGTTGTATCGTTTGTATATGGTGATTTTTCAAAGATGATAGATTCTAACTCAAAGCATTCCTTAAAGGAATCATCACCTAAAGATGTTACTGTATATGGAATAATTATTTCTTTTAAGCCAGAGCATCCAGCAAAAGAGAAATCATCAACAACATCTAATGTGTCATCAGGTAAAATAATTTCTTCTAAAGAAGCACATCCATTAAATGCACCATAGCAAATGTTCTTATCTTGAGTAACCGTAACCTTCTTTAATCCTAATGGAATATAATGGGTTACAGTACCTTCAGATTCTTTACTATATTTTTGTTTTACGGCATAACTATTTTCATATGGAATTGATCCAAAGATATAACCAAATAAGTGCTCAGAAGATTCGGTCAATGTCTCTGAACGTTTTTGTCCAGCAAATGGAATGACTAATTCTTCTAAATAGCTTTCACCATTAAATGCACCCTCTAAAATTTCTTCTACGGTATTTGGAATAATAAGAGAATGAATAAGTGGAATATCCTTAAATGCATAATTTCCTATATGGATAATACCATTTTCAAATGTTAATCCTGTATCTCCTTGATCCGTAACACTTGAACATCCCTCAAATGCAGAACTTCCTACCGTTAATATATTAGATGGAATATTAATGTGCGTAAATGTTTTACAATTATAGAAGGTCTTTTCTTGAATTTCATTAATCTTCTTAGGTATTACAAGATTCTCAAGATTTGCACAATTATGGAAAGCAAAGCTACCTAATTGATCAATAATTTCTGGATTCCATGTTACACTTCTTAATTGAGAATCATAATCTGTTCCTGTTGCATCATATAAATTCTCAAAGTAGAACATATAATTGCCAACTTTTGAATTATTAATAATCGCTGTTTCAATGCCAGAACATTCTGCAAATACATAATTACCACAGCCACCAGCACCTTCACCTACAGATTGTGGAACCGTAACATGAACTAATGCATCATCATTGTAGAACATATAATTTCCTAGAATATTTAATCCTTCTTCTAAAGTTAAATCTTCTAATTTATCACATTCTGCAAACGCATAGTCGCCAATGATGGTAACTTGATTTGGAACTGTTAGAGTAACAAGCATATCATTTTCATAGAACATATGATCGCCAATGATTGCATTTAAAATTTCAATATCCATTAAACCATTATAAGCAAACGCATAGTCGCCAATGTTAACTACAGACTCAGGAATAGAAATCTTAGGTAAAATAGAACGTCTTTCTTTCTTACCTGCAAAGGCATAAGCCCCAATCGTTTCTAATCCTTCTGAGAATATAATATGGTCTAAATTAAATGTATTTCTAAACGCATTTTCACCGATAGATACTAAAATGGAAGTAGAATCCTCATACAAAGTCGTATCTCCTGGTAAATATACCTTTTGTAAATTCGTATCATTCATAAAGGCATTTTCACCAATAAACGTGATGTCTACGGATTCAGATAAATCTACTTTTTCAAGGCTACTAACATTTTGCACTGCCTGATCTTGAATACGATAAGCACGAATTACATTTAATTCTCTTAAGGAATTAGGAATTAAGTAATCTACTTCATTTTGTGTTGCTACATAGAAGTGTTGTTCAACATATTCATTAGCTTCTTCTTCTGTCATAAACACATTTGAAATTTCCGTGCCAAAGAAATATCCTAAAACTTCAATAGTAGGTTCTTTATAATTATCACCAATAAATGTCACGGTAAGAATTTGTAGGTTACCACAACCACGTAAAATATTTATACCGATTTCTGTTACACCAACTGGCATAATTAATTCTGGAATTTCAAGACAATTTTCAAAACAATGTTCTCCTATCTTTTGTAAACTATCTGGTAAAATCATATATGGTAGACTTACACATCTAGCAAACGCATGTTCACCTAATTCAGTAATTGTATCAGGTAAACCTATTTCTTTACCATCATAGAAATCATCGGTTACCTCTACGGCCTTAAAATCAACAAGACTTCTACAATTATAGAATGCATAACCTCGAACATAGCGCATATTTCCTGTAATCTCAATACGCTCAATGTTTCTACAATCACTAAATGATCCATATGGAAGTTCATCCATATCGGTATCTGGAATAATAACCGTTTTTAAAGTCTTTGGAATATAGTAACTAATCTCACCATATTCATAAGAAGTTGTACCATCAGCATTCTTCGTTCCTTGTGCATATTTTTGAACAGCCTCATAGCTTGCACCATCAGGGTATTCATCTTTACCAAAAATAACACCAAATACGGAATCTATACCATTTGCATTTGCAGATACACCTACAAATGGTATTTGAAGATATTCAAGGTTTGAACAGAAATTAAATGTTTCTGCAAGTAAAGAGGTTACCTGATTTGGTATAACCATTTCTCGTAAGCTTTGACAATTATAGAATGCATATAATAATACTTTGTCCGTATGCTCTTGAGATAAATGGATGTGTTCAATATCCACACAGTTATAGAATGCACCTCTAGCAATAACCGTTTCTTTTGTTAAATTAATTTCTTTTAAATTATAAGGAATATAGAATACCGCATTATCAACGGCAGAATAATTTTGCGTTGTTGGAGTAAAGTATAGAATTTCTTCTCCTTCCTCATTTTCGAAAGATGAGGTTAATATTTCAACCGTTTCATCATCATCAGTTTCAAACATTCTACCGAAAATCCAACCAAATACGGAATCAATCTTACCTGTATTACCTTCTTTTGAACCAACAAATGGTAATTCCATAAATATAAGATTTTTACATCCTTTTACAATTCCTTCTCCCATAAACACTAAGGAATCAGGTAAATCTAAAGTTGTTATAGCCGTTTCTTGGAAGCAGAATTCATTTAATGTGGTCATGTTTTCTTCCAAAGTAATTGTCTCTAGATTTGTTGCCTTTTTAAATGCACCAACTCCAACCTCATCCACATTGCTCTTTAATTCTAGGTTTGTAAGACGACGGCATTGGAAGAACATATAATTACCAACATAAGCATTTTGAATGTCTACTTCAATTACACCTGTTACATTTTCAAGATTTGCTCTTGTTACAGCTGGTTTAACACCATAACAATATTCAAAGGCATTATCACCAATATTTTCTTTTAAATATTGAGGTCCAATTACAATAACAGCATCCTTATGTTGCTCATTATAGCTTTCTAAAACATAATCATGTGAGAACATGAAATTAGCAATAATCAAGCTTTGACTTGTTACACTTATTAAGGAAGTATTATATGCAAAGGCATAATCGCCAATCTCTACTACTTGATCATAAATAGTTAAATCTAATAAAGATGCGAAGCCATAGAAAGCATAATTACCAATTTGAATTAATCCTTCTGGTAGTTCAAGTGCACTGATTTTTCCAACATTATAGAAAGCGTAATCGCCAATTCTAGTAACATTTACAGGAATAATTGCAGTATTTGGTGTTAAGGTATTATAACTTGATAAAGTAGTTAAATCTCCTGCTTTATAGAAAGCATAATCATCAATAAGTGTTACACCTGTATTATCAACACTATCCGAATGATTTAAATATACAGATGTTAGCATATGCATATTCATAAATGCACCATAGCTTACAATTGTTTCATCAAAAATCTTAATCGTACGAATGGATTTTGGAACATTATATATTATAGATTTATTTTGATTATATTTATGTTCTAATTTTTCAAAAGCAGTATCAACTGTATACGTAAATACAGCTTTCTTAGACACATCATCTGGATAGAAATCTGTAATGGTGTAATCCAAATCACCAATCGCAATGGTATAATGCTTACTTTCTACCGTAATTGTAGCCGTATAAATACCATCTTCTTCACTTAACTCAATTGTTGCAACAATCGTATAATAATCTCTTAAAGCGGTTGGACTATATGTCGTAATTGTAACCGTTTGAGCGGTTTTATCAATAGTTTCATATATTAAGGATGCACTCATATCTGGTAAATAAGCATATACCATTTCTCTCGCAGTCTCATAAATATATTTATCCATATCCGTCGCAGAATATCCATTATACTCTGGTATCGTTGTAGTCTCAACATCTGCTGGATCTGTCATCACAATAGATGCTAGATTATAGTATTCTATTTCTCCGAAAATCCAAGCAAATAAACCTTCTTTATCTACACTTCCACGTGATTCACCTATAAATGGAATTTCAGCACTTTCCATACTCTTACATCCAGAGAATGCACATTCAGAAATATGGGTAACTGTAATTGGTAAAACAAGAGTTGTAAATGCACTTGATTGAGCAAAGGCATAAGACTCTATATTTTCTAATGTATCATTTAATTTGATAACATTATCTTCATTCATGCTCATAAGACTGAAGCAACGATAGAATGCACCTTCTGGTATCGTTGTAATAACATCTCCATTAGATGCAACACCATCAATAGTTACTCTTGTAAGCTTATAGCTATCGGAGAACATATAAGGTCCTAAATATGCTCCATGAATTTCTACATGATCTAGATTTTCATTATTAGCGAATGTATATTCACCAACCATTCCATCTACACCAAGTGTATTAGGTAATATCAAATGATAAATTGCTTTACAATACATAAATGCTCTATCACCAATAGAGGTAACATTGGATGGAATATAAATCGTATCTGCATCCTGACCTGCACCCTCATTGGATACATTTGTCATACTAATCAAAGATTCACAATGATAGAATGCACCTTCTGGAATAACAGTTACATTATTACCTAATCGAATACCATTTAATTTGGTATCATAAGCAAACATATATTTACCCAAGTTATCACAATATATTGTTGCATTTAATAATTCCTTATTGTAAGCAAAAGCATATTCTCCAATCACTTGTACAGTATTTGGAATTTCAATATAAGTAATACTTGTACAATAATTAAATGCATAATCACCTATTTCTGCAATATAAGAAGGAATGTAAATGAATGAGGATGTATTTTCATCTGTGTTATTCAAATTAACTAAAGATTCACAATGGTTGAATGCACCTTTATTAATCTTTGTTAAATCTTCATTCTTAAATTCTACAGACTCTAAAGCGGTACAATAGTTGAAAATATAATCTCCTAAAATATCACAATTAATTACTGCTTTTTTCATAGCAATACAATTGCTGAAGATATATTCTCCTAAATGACCCATTTTTTCTTCATCATCTTCTATATAAGATTTTCCAATGAGTTCAGGTAATGTAATGCTTTGTAATCGAATACATTCTGCAAAGGCATAATCACCGATTGTACGTAATTTCTTTGGTAAAATTACTGTTTTCAATTTAAAACATCCATAGAAAGAGTAAGCTTCAATAACTAATATATTAGAAGACATAACTAAAGTCTCTAAATTAATACATTTTTCAAATACACCCTCTCCTACTTCTTCAATGTTATTGTTCAATAAAGCTTCTATAAGAGATGTACAACCATAGAAGGCATAATCATCGATTAATTTAATGTTATCGCACTTCGTAAAATCAACGATTTCTCCTGCCTCAGGATTACGACCTAAGGAAGTACATTCATAGAAAGCACCAATAGAGATAACTTCTAAATTTTCGTTAAAGAAAATCTTAGGTAAAGAAGTACACCTCTTAAACATAAACATACCTACAATACTACTATCAAGGTGAATATCAACTACAGAAGACTGATAAGCAAATGCATCCGTTCCAATTTCGGTAATACTTTCAGGAACCACAATTAGTTTTACTTCACTAAACTTTTCTTCTGTTACCTTACTTGGTGTAAAGCTAAATGCATATTCTCCAATTTCTTCTGTGGTATTTGAAATACGAATACTAAAGTTCGCTGTTTCTATATCTTCTTCTGTTGCATTGAAATATTTTAAGTTAAAGCAATCATAGAAGGCATATCTTGAAATAGCCTTAATATCACCATTTTGAATAACATTTTCTAATAAATCACAATCCTTGAACATATAATCACCCATAACGGTACATTCATCAGGATCATAATTTTTTACTCCATTAAGAGTCAATGTTTCTAATTTATTGGAATCTTCAAATGCATGTGGAGCTACCGTTCTTAAACTTGTAGGTAATTCCATTGTCTTTATACCTGAATTCTTAGTTATAAAAGAGCCTAAGGTAGTTACACATTCAGGAAGAGCTAATCCTTGTGCATTCGAATTATAGAATGCAGCACTTTGAATAGATTCTAATCTTTCATTTTTACTTAAATCAATCGTATATTTATTTGTAATATTTGAGAATGCTCCAACATTTATCGTAGTTGCATCCGTTATAGCAATCTTAATTAAACTTGAAGGAATATAACGTACAGATGCATTATTTGATGTTGTAACCTTAGTCGTAACAGTTTGTTCATAAACTGTTTCTGGTATCGCATATTTATGAACTTCATAAGAGAATAAATTTGTTGTTGTATCCTCATAAGCAATTGTATAGAACTGGGTTAATCCTATACACGTACCATTAGGTACTCTATTTGTTGTAAAACCACCAGACGTATTAGATACATATTCTGTGAAGGTAGTATCATGGCCAAAAGATTCATAGAATAGGATTCCAAACAATGCTTGCGCACCTGTAGCATTTCTACTAATACCTACAAATGGTAACGATAAGGATTCTAAATTATTACAATATCCAAAAGCACGTGCCCCTATACTTGTAACACTATTTGGAACAACGATATCAGTAAAGGAATAGCACTTATGGAAAGCATCTTCACCAATCGTTAATAAGCTATCTGGTAAAATAAGATTACTTAAATTATAGCAACATACAAATGCCCCATAATCAATTTTCGTTAATGGTTTTTTTGTTGCTCCTTCTTGTGTTCCAGGAAGCATAATTTCATGAATATTATATGCATGATCAAACGCACGATTACCTATAACGGTTTCATCTGTAATATTTACCTTATATAAACTCATTGGCAAATAAGCATTATTATAGCTATAGTTATCGGCAAGATACATATTGGTTGTACCTGCATTTTGATTAATAAACATATAATTAAATGTGGATTCATTTGCATTGGTATTTCCACGCGTAGATCCTACAAAAGGAATCGTTAACTCTTCTAGGCTTCGACAACCTGTAAAGATACCTGCACCCATCGTTTGCGTTGTATCGGCAATAATAATGTATTTAATATTGAAACAATTTCTAAATGCATATGCTCCAACCCTTGTGGTTTGATGCGTTTCTAAAGTTTCATCATAATATTGATTTGCTAATGCATTACAATTTTGGAAGGCATAATCTCCTATCGTTACCACACCTTCAGGTATACGATAGTTTTGTAATTTTGTACAACCATTAAACATACCTGTTGCAATAGTCGTTATATTAGGAGTTATAACATAATCTTCAAATTCTCCATCAATAACGGTATTATTTACCAAACCTGTACAACCATTGAACATATATTCTCCTGTTGTTTGACAAAGAATCGTAATTTTCTTTATTTCTGTGCTTTCACTAAAAGCATAACTTCCAATGGATGTAACATTATCATAAATATAAACTTCCTTAATATTATTTGATGTTGCAAAGGCATATCCACCTAAAGTTTCTAAAACCTCTGGTAATACTAACTCAATTAAAGTATCATCTGCTGATAATTTATCACAGTTATAGAAAGCATAAGCTCCAATGGATGTTATCTTAGATTCTTTTGCTTCTTCATGACTATGGATTGGATAGTCAAATATAGCACAATCATAGAAGGCGTAAGCTCCAATAGAATCAATAGAAGTAATGAATAAATTTTCATTTGCCTCAAGAGTCAACTCAATATTTTGTAAACTATCACAATTATAGAAGGCACCTTCATTTACCTTAGTAATACTATCCATTTGTACGAAGCTTAATTCGGTACAATTCTTAAATATATAATTACCTAAAATAGCACAATATATATAAGCATATTTAACATTGTTGCAACCATCAAATATATTTGTTCCTAAAGTAGTTATCGTTTCTGGAAGATAAATGGATGCACTATTTGCTACAACTGAAGTTGTAGAATTTCCTTCTTCATCTATCGTTGTAACAGTATGTGTACCAGCTAATTTATCACAATTATAGAAGGCAAAATCGCCAATGGATTCTAATACGCAATATTCTACTTTTTGGATTGGATATTTAAATTTAGCACAATCATAGAAAGCATAATTTCCTATAGAAAGTATGGTATATTCAAAGATATTCAATTGATCGGCTATCGTTAAATCTATACTTTCTAAACTATCACAATTATAGAAACAATAATCCGCAATACGCGTTACAAAGTCCATAGCAACATCTTTTAACTTTGTACAGCCATAGAACATATAAGTTCCCGTAACTGTATTATTTAAAATAGCCTTTGTTAATGAAGTACAGCCTTGGAAAGTTTGGGTTGCAATTGATGTAACACTTGCAGGAATAAAGATTTCCTTTAATGCAGTACAGTTAAAGAATGCTCTCCAATTTATATTTTTTAATGTATGTGTTCCCCAAACAATATCACTATAGTCTCCTGGCAATCCTACTAAATTTGTTTCACCCGCATTTTGACCAAATGGTAACACGATCTTAGTAATCATAGTACAGCCATAGAATGCACCATTTTGAATCGTTTCTTGATCGGTTACAATAACTGTAGATAAGTTTTTAGGAATATAACTTGTATCATAATCGTTTGCTGTGTAGTACAAATTAATGGAAACAGCATTCCAAATATTATGTTCACTTTCATTATAGTTGTTATCATTTAAGAAGAACCATCCTAAGATACCTTCTTGTCCCGTAGAAGTTCTTGTCTTACCAATAAATGGTGTTGACAATTTGGTAAGAGATGTACTTAAGAATGCATTTTCTCCAATGGTTGTTACACTATTTGGAACAACAATATCTTGTAGTCCAGAACAGTTTTGTAAAGCATTTTCGCTTATGGTAACAAGTTTATCACCAAAGCGTGCTTGGTTATTACCTGCAGCTTTATGGCCTTGTTTAATAATCTTATGATTTGTTGTATCCCAAACACCAATCGTAATTAAGTTTGTATCAAAAATAAATGCTTCTGTTCCTATGAATACAAGTTGATCAGAAAGATATAATTTCTTTAAACCATAGGTTTCATTCATGCTACCATAATGAATATGAGTATCCTTGGTAACAACTAATGTATAGCTCTTTGGTGTATAGAACCATGCAGACCATGTCGAACTTGTTAAATATCCACTTCCTGGATTCCATCCACTATAAGAATCAATATATTTTGTACGCTCAAAATAAGTTAAATTACTTGAACTAATACCTTGATATGCAGGATCATTTCCTGAATAGGTTTCTGCGATATAGAATAAGAAGGCAAAGGATTGAGCATAATAATTACCATAATTATATTCATTACCATTAAAGTAACCTGTTGGAGAGGATGTAGAACCATTCATTCCGACATATGGAATTTGTAAATACTCAATTTTTGGACAGAAACTATAAGCAAATCGACCCATTTGTGTAATTGTATCAGGGACAATTGCACGTTCTAATTTTGTACAGAATCTAAACATATGCGTAGGCATTATTCCTGTTGCATTAGGGAAATAGCAGAATACTAAAGCATTGCAATCAAAGAAAGCATAGGTAGCACTTGCAATATTTGTAAAGTTCAAATATCCAAATTCAATGCTATCATTATTTGCAAAGGCATATCCATGCATAACGGTAATATTGTTATCTACAAATAAACTATAGAAATCAATCATAGTTTGTAGGCTTTCATATTCACTCTCAGGAGCACCACCTAAATTTGTTGTGTCTTGATGGTATAGATACATTCCGTTAGAAACTAATGTATTCTCTTGCTCTGTACCTTCCGTTGCATAAACTTTCGTAGGTACATAATCCTGAGCAATAACGATTTTAGAAAGTGTTAAACAGTTTTGGAATGCTCCATAACCAATTACAGTTTCATTGGTAATGTATACTTCTTTCAATGTTTTTGGAATATATACAGAAATAGAACCATTTGTAGCATAAGTTTGCGTAGTAGCAACCGCTTCTGTTCCATCCACATAATTAAATTTTGTCGTACCAAAAATCCAGCCAAAAACCGCATCCTTTGTACCCGTATTTCCTTGCTTTGAACCAATAAATGGAATTACTAATTTTTCTAAGGATGGACAACGATCAAACGCAGCTTCTCCTATAGAAGTTACACTATTTGGAATAGCAACATAACGTAATTTTGTACAAACTTCAAATGTACCACTTGCAATACTTTCTACTCCATTTGGAACAACGACATCAAGTAAAGATATACAATTAGAGAACATCTTTACACCTAAGGCATCATTTAAAAGAATTAACTCCTCTAAATCATAACAATGGGCAAAGACATGGCTTCCAATTTCGTTTGCATTTACACTTGCTGGAACCGTTATCGTAGGAATAGATTCGCAATGATAGAATGCATAATTTCCTAAGGATTCTACCAAATTAGGTATTGCGATTACCGTTACATTCGTACAGTATGCAAAGGCATAATTTCCTATATTCTTGATTTGAGAAGGAATATGTGCCGTTGTTAAGCCCTCACAATTATAGAATGCATAATCTCCGATTGCGGTTAACTGACTTACATTATTTAAATCAGCATCGGCGTCATTTACATCTGGTAATACAATTTCAAGTAATACACAGTTCATAAATGCACCATAGCTTACTATTGTTTCATCTGTTATTGTAATCGTTTCTAGTGTTGTAGGAATATTAAATACCGCATAATCTTCATTTGTTTTATCTAATGGATTTCCAGCATAATATTGCTTAGTTTCATATTCTAAATCTTCTTCATATCCAAAAATCCAACCAAATAACCCTTTCTTACCTGTACTTCCACGGCTCTCACCTATAAATGGTAAAACTAAATCCGTAATCTTTGTACAATTAGCCAATGCACCTTCCGAAATGGTAATTACCGTCTTAGGAATATAAATAGACTCTAGATTTTCACAATTTTGGAAGGCATGTTCTCCAATAGATGTTATACCGCTTGGAAGTGTAACTGCAATTAAGCCAGTACAATCAATAAACATTTTATCTCCTAAAGTCTCATTTAAGAAATAAATATTAACTAATTTTTCACAACCAGCAAAAACATTTGTACCCATTATAGTAACATTTTTCGTAATCGCAATTTCTTCTAATCCGGAATATGCATACGCAAAATCTCCTAATTCAATAAGACTATTTGTAAATTGCGTATGGGACATATTTGAACATCCTTCAAATGCATGAGCACCAACAGATGTAATTGTTGTTGCTAAAATATTAGAATCTAAATAATCAATCGTTCCTGTATTTGGATATGGAACGTCTGGGGTAACATATCCTCCATCTTCTGGATGGAATACAGACTGATTTCCTTTATAATCCTTAAAGTAAACATCGGTTAAACTTGTACAATTCTTAAACATACCATCTGGTACCTTTTTAATACCATAACCGATATGTGCCGTTTCTAAGTCTTTAGATCCTGCAAATAAATTAATTCCAAGACTATCCTCTATTCCACTAATCTTTTCAGGCAATAGAACATAAGTTAATCCACTATTTTCAAATGCAGCATCTCCAATATGTTCTATTTCCTCATTAAATACAACTTCAGTAAACTTTGTACCTCTAAATGCACGATCTTTAATATCTAACATAGTTGTAGGCATATGATTCGCTGGAAGTTTTGTCGTTCCCTCATGGAAGAATGCTTCTGTAAATTCACTACATCCATCAAAGATACCCTCTGGAACATAGGACATAGTTCCATTAAATATTGCTCCTTCAAGAAGAGAATCTTTAAATATATCTTCACCAAATTCCGTAATGCTTTCTGGGAATACTATGAAATCTAAATCACTATTTTCAAAGGCTCTAGCTTCTATAGCTAATAATCCTTCTGGGAATACAAAATCATGTAAACGAGTTTCGACAGTTTCTACTTCACCACGAGTATTCATAAATGCTTCTTCATGAATAACCGTAATCGTAGGTGCAAAGGTGTTGATTGGAAGTGCATCATATCCATCATGGAATTGAATATCTTTTAATACAATACATCCCTTAAACATACCCTTAGCAATTTCTTTCACGTGGAAAGAATTTGTTTCATTAAAGGTTACTTTAGATAATTTAACACAATCTTCAAAAATATATTCACCATAATTTTGTACCGTATATGGAATCGTAATTTCCGTAATTTCTCTACATCCTGCAAACGCATAATCGCCAATGGTTTCTAGGGTTTGGTTCGTAGCAATTTCATCAGGAGAATACAAATCGAAGTGCTCTAAACTTTCATTATTATAGAAGGCATAAGCACCAATTTCTGTAATTTCCGCAGGAATTGCATTTTCTACAACTCGAATAGATTCGGTAGGTTTAATATAGTAATCATCAGCAGTAATAAAGACACAATCCTCACCTGGATATGCTCTACATTCTTTACCACCAACAAAAATGATATAATAATCATCTTCTGTTCCTAACTTACCATCTCGATCACCAGGATATACATCTGGATCATCGGCAGTTCCTAAATATCCATCTTTACCTAAGGTTTTGTATAAAATCTTATCATTTTCCGTTTGATCTGGATTATCAAAAGCTAGATAATGCTGATTGTTTCTTGCAGTAACAACGATGTAATCCTCTAATGCTTCAGGACGCATATTGCTCATACCACAATAAATCTTATCGGTTAGTTCCAATGTAAGAATATCATATAATTGATAACAGTTATCGCCTAAATCTTTATAAGCAAATAAATCTATACCTAAAACACCATACAAATCGTCAGATGTTGCAATTAAATTATCTGGTCCTGCAAATACCGCTTTTCTACCCTTATTATTTGCATAATAACTCGTTACATTATAGTAATCGTCCGCGGTTCCTAAAATAGCATCATGTCCAACATATACCATAATATCAGCATATCCTATCATATGGGTTGGAGATGTGTAATAAATCGTATCGGATAGATAATACTTTTCATTGTTATTTTCACAGATAAATACTCCATGGATATCATCTTCATCACCAATAAAACGATTGGTTCCAGCAGAAATCATATCATCTGTTATTGGCAAGCCCGTAACTAAATCATATAAATAATAGGTATTATCCACAACATTATTTGTCGTTAATGCCTTATACGCTTGTAAATCTTTACCTAAAACTGCTTCCACATCATCGGATGTTGCGATTAAAGAGTCTACTCCTGCAAAATAAGTCTTTCCGCTAGCGGTATAATAATCGTCATTTGTTCCTAACGTATCATCATAACCTCTATAAACAATAATATCGTCACTTGTTCCCAATTTTCCATCTAGTCCATACGTTTGATACTTATTTTCATCAATTTGAATATAATATACGTATTCATTCTTTATCCATACAGCAATTAATTCTTTATCATCTGCATTTCCAATTTGACCATCTGCGCCTGCAAAATAAGCTTGCGAAGATTTCGTATAGCCATCGGTCTCATCAAAAGTATATAAAATATAATAGTTTCTATTTGTATCATAATAATAAGGTAATATATCTTGACCTAAAGCTGCAGTTAAATCATCAGAATCACCAATTAATTTTGATTTATTTGCAAATTTGGCAGTTCCATTATTTAATACAATGAAATCATCATAGGTATAATAAATTCCATCTTTACCTGCAAATACCTCAACTCTAGTAGAACTATCGGATAGGTCGGTTGCCTTAAATAATATATCATCACTTGTTCCAAGAAGGCCATCTTCGCCTACTTCAAAATAATTATTGTATTTATATTGAATATAGTAATTTGAATCGAAATATATTATATCAATAATATTTTCATCTGTTTGTTTTGATATATCGTCTGTATCACCAATCGCTTGGTTTTCACCAGCAGATACAATAACATCCAATTTAGAATTCAAAATCAATTGATATACATTTTGATCTAGAATCTTATAGAAGTTTCTATCAGAACCTTTTGTAATTGGAGTAATATCATCGCTCGTTCCAATGGTATTATCTACACCTTTATGATTTAAAGTATCATCTGCCGTTCCTAATAGTCCATCTGCACCATATGAAAAATATGTGCCATCTCCATTATCTAGATAACGGATGCCATTTACTTCTACTGCAGGAATATCATCGGCTGCACTTAAACGGCCATCTAATCCTAGACAAATAAATTCTTTTATATAAGTATCCGTTGCAGTTTGATATATATATTTTGTATAAGTATTATCCTCATTAATATGATATAGCTCATTAGAAATACGGACAACCTCGATATCATCTTCTGTCCCTAAAATGTTATCCTCACCAGGAATAAAGAAAGAATCATCTGCCGTTCCCAATAAATCATCTAATCCATAACCATAATAAGCATCATTATCCTTTAAATAATACCTACCTCTACTTTCTTGGAATTCTACCGTTAATTTATCATCAATTGTACCTGGATTTCTATCCAAACCAGCACATACATAACTCTTTGTATAATTATAGGTTGTGCCATTCTTCTGAATTTGCCATTTGTTGTATACATTATGACCTAAAGATTCAAAATAAGAACCATTGATAAATTGAACAACAATATCTGTCAAATCAGGAAGCTGATTTTCTCCATATAAATAATATACATCATCTTGGGTATTAAACTTTTCATCTTCACCAGCCAAGGAGAACAAACCATTGTTATAATCAATATAATATCCAACATTTGGATGAATGCTTATAATTGTTTTATAAGTATTTCCTACAAAGCAACTTGCATCAATACCACCATCACTATTTCCTGCAAAACGAACAGAATCTACTGTAGGTGTCCAATAGTTTTCTGCTTGCTCAAAAGAGATTGCGTTATATGTGTTATCTCCATGATCCACATAATACAATCCTTCATATTCATATAAACGATAATCATCTGGGTTACCAATTAATTTATCACTTTTCGTTGCATATAAATAATCACTAGCTGTTCCCGTTAATAAGTTATTAAATCCTTGACCATAATACGTACCATCACCACGATCAATATAATGTCTTTGGTTTTGACCTAAAATAATACCATATATGTCATCTTTCGTCGTACTATCGGTATCGATTACTCTATTTGCACCTAAACATATTGTTTCTATTTTGTAACCATGTTGTTGTAAAACAAGCATTAAATAGGTATTATCTCCATTATCATAATAGAAATTACCATTTGGATGTTTAAAGAACTGTAAATTACCTTGCGTATAATTTTCATCATTTAATAAATACACATCATCTTCTGTACCTAACAATCCATCTTTACCAGCAACGAGATAGATACCATCATTTTCTGTAATACGAACGTAAATGTCCTCATAATCGATAGTTAACTTTGTAACACCTTCATTATAGGTATCATTTAATTTATAAACATATTTAGAAGAATATTGATAAGAATTTCCATTTTCAGAAATCGTCCATAAATTATAAACATTTGCTTCTAAATATTCATAATAATTAATATTATCGTCTGTTGTTACAATCTTTTCTGCATTTTGAACAAGTAACACTAAAGTACCCATTGCAGTTAAACTGCCGTCAGCTGCTTCTTTGGTGTAAGTACCATCTTCATTATTTATATAGTATAAATCATTTGCACAAATTACATTGTATAAATATTCATCCTCGCTATTTTTGTAACATAATTTTGTAGCTAAAGTATCTACATTAACTTCATAGTAAATATTCGCTTTTATTGCACTGTAATATTTTCCATTATCCTCAAAAATATCCAATGTACCAATAGTAGAATGAATATATAAATCATCATCAGACGTTCCAAATAAACCATCACTTCCTGCATGATGATAAATATTGCCTACTGCAATATACAAAGTATTTTCAAGACTATAATTTATAACTACAAAGTTGTCATCGGCTTCCTCTAATAGTGTATCTTCACCTGCACAAACAATGTTTCCTTCTGTAATCGTATTTGTAATTGTTAATTCTTGATATAAATTATATCCTAAAACCTTATAGTAAGAATTATCAAAAATTACAACCTCTATATCATCATAAGTTCCAGCAACATTGTCTAATCCAACAATATATTTTTTACCATCAAGGCTATATACGTCATCAATTGTATTTTCTACACCATCAAGACCTTTATCTATTGTTATGGCTATTTCTAAAGAATTTCTTACTCGATATGTAATTCTATCGACGTGAGGGTCCTCATCGTCATCCGCATCAAATTCACCAAATGGCATAGATATTCTAACCTCTTGTATATAGTGAGCTGTAAAATTAACCCTTTGTAATGCAATACAGTTCATAAAGCAACCAGTTGATATCTTATAGGTGTCAATCGTAATGTATGCTTCATTTAATTTCTTATCCTCTGCAAACATGTAATCTCCTGTATGAATAGAGTTAACATAAGCGGTTGTTAAGTTCGGAGCATATGCAAATGTATATTCTCCATACTCTTTTACAGTAGAAGGTATAGTAACCTCTATCAATCCCGCATAGGCAAAGGCATATTCCTCTATAGATACTAAAGCTGAACTTAAAGTAAGTTCTGTTAAATTTGAACAATTCATAAATGCTTCTTTTTGAATTGTTATATAGGTATCTGACATTACATTTTCATTATTTTTAACGGTCTTAACTATATAAGTATTTTTATTGCAATCATCAACAAATATTTCTTCAGGTATTGTTGTATCATTAACATTTGGTGCAAGAGCTAAAACATCATCTAATGTTCCAAGCATCTTATCCTTTCCAGAACCATAATACGTACCATCTTTATTAATGATATAATGTGTTCCATCCTCACCTAAATATATTGGATCATAAATGACATTTAGAAGCTCTTCTAATCTACCTTCATCATATCCAGATTGATATAGTTTTTCTAATTCATAGGTTCCTGGTATTATATCGTCTTTTGTTCCAGGAATTAAATCAATACCTGCTGAGAATTTTTTACTAAGTTCAACACTATATAATACCGCTGGAACAACAACATTTCCTTTGCTATCTACCACTTCATTGGAAGCCTCTGTCACAATAAGTTTTTGATAAACATTATCATAATATGTCTTGTAATAAGAACTATTTATGTTAACTAAGGTAGAAATATCATCTATTGTACCTAAAATTCCATCTGTACCAACATGAAGATAGGTATCATCGGCTGTTCCTAAAAGACCATCAGGACCTACCTCTTGATACATTGTACTATTCATTTGTAAATAAACATATCCATTAACTTCTACAATACCAACAAAGGTTTGATTTTGATAGCATACTCTATCGCCTGATGTGGTATAGCTATATACACCATCTATATCCACTATTGCTAAAGGTTGGTACGTATTATCACCAAAGGATTTATAATAATCTCCTTGTAGGAATGCAACTTCAAAATCATCGTTTGTTCCAATAATATTATCATTGCCTGGAACAAACATAATATCATCAGCAGTTCCTAAATATCTATCTTTTCCATAGCTATAGTATGTACCATCTCCATTATTAATATAGAAATTACCATTGGTAATAATTACATTACTAATATCATCATCTGTACCACAAGTCTTATCTAAGCCACCGCTTACAAATTTATCTTGTTCTATTCCGTTTTTATATTCTTGGTAAACATTATTTGAAACATATACATATTCTTTTATGATTGTATTTGTTTCAAAAATAACATTTTCTAATAATTCACAATCTTTAAACATACCTACTGGTATAATGGTTAGACCTTCCCCAAATACAACGGTTTCTAAAGTAGATCCTTCAAATACATAATCTAAAATATTTGTAGCCGTTGATGGAATTCTAACTTCACTCACGTTCATATTAGCAAAAGCGTGACTACCAATAGAATTAATACCTTCTTCAATTTCTAAAGATGCGATGTGCTTTAAATTCGCCATTGCATAATCCGATATTTTTGTTCCTATAAACTTAACATTCATATTCGAAGGAATATATCTAGAAATTGTTCCTGTTGCTGAATATTTACCTGTTTCTAACACCATTCCTTCTACACTTGTAGAGCCAAACATAGAAAGGAAATGAGAAGCTGCACCTGAGGTGGCACTACCAGTAATGGATGTGGTAAATTGAGTAATACCTTTACATCCTGCAAAAGCACTATCCTTAACGCTTGAAACATTCTCATCTAAATATACTTCTTTCAAGGAAGAACAATTATTAAATGCAAAACTAGAAATCACTAAATTCGTTCCTGCAAAAGAAACACAATCTAAAGCCTCACAATTTGCAAACATGTATTCACCGATAAGTGGTCCTTCTGCTATTACTGTTTTTAGTTTGCTATTGGATGCAACAGCATAGCTTGCAATAGATGATACGCTGCTTGGAATAGTAAAGCTAGTTATTCCTGTATTGTAAATCGCTTGATAACCTATGGTTTTCATTTTTGTAGATAAATTAATGTTTGTAACACTAGTCAAATTGCTTAATGCACCTCTTATTAAGGTTGCACCATTTACGTTAATTGTTCTTAAGGTATTAGGAATACGACCAGTTACATCCGCTGATCCATTATTTTGGGTAACCGCATAAGTACCAGAATCATAATGTGTATTACTAGAATTACAACTCGTTGATGAACATACATTAAAGTATACAGACATAAACCATCTTGCCATTACAGCGTTTCCATCTGTATTTCCAATAAATGGTACGGTTAATTCTTTTAAAGCATTTGTTCCATAGAATGTATAATCATTAATGGTTTTTGTGGCATTGGATATGGTAATCTTTTCAACAGCCTTTACTCCATAAAATGCATAATTTTGCAAGGTTTCATCATTAGTAACTATGACTTCTTTTAAAGATAAAGGTAAGCACACAAATAAAGAATACTTTCTATGACTTCCACTATTAGTGGTACCAGTAATATTCATTTGTGCATAATAAGACTTACTTCCATCTGTATATGTTGCAGAAGCTGCAGCCGTTTGAACCGTTCCAAAAATATATCCAAGATGATACTCCATAGTTGTTAAATTAACACATGTCGTAGGAGTAGGGAAATAAGGTGTTTGTTGCTTTCCAACAAAAGGTATGGATAGTTTTTCCAAGTTTACATCAAAGAATACAGCATCACCCATAGAAGTTACACTATTTGGAATTACGATTTCTGTAAAGGTACATTTTTCAAAACTACGAGTACCAATACTTGTAACCGTAGAAGGAATCGTTGGAGACTCAAGGGAAGTACAATTATAGAAACAATAGTTTGGAATGCTTGTTACAGTTTTCATATCAATATGAACTAAACTAGTACAATCCGCAAACATATGAGATGCCATCGTAGAGTTCTTTAGATATGCATGCTTTAAAGAAGTACAATATCTAAAAGTTTCACTTCCAACACTTGTGACTAAGCTAGGAATTACCAATTCTTCTAAGGAACTACATTGATAAAAGGCCTTAGCTCCAAGAGTAGTTAAATTTTCAGGTAAAGTTACTCTTACAAGCGCACTACATCCTTCAAATATAGAAGCCGGCAATATAGCTATGTCATTTAAATCTAGAGTTATTAATGAAGTACAATGATAGAACATATATGCCCCAGCAATACTTCCATTAAATTTTGCTGATTTTAAGGCTGTACAATTACTAAAAGCATTTGTACCCACAGTTGTCAAACCTTGAGGAAGAACAATACGTTCCATAGATATGCAGTAATCAAAAGCATATTGTCCTAGACTGGTTAAACTTGTTGGTAAAATTACAAAATTCAATTTTTCACAATGTTGGAAAGCATATTGTCCTATTGTTGCAATAGAATTTGGAAGAATAATTGCATGCAATAATTTACAATTTCTAAAAGCATACTCATGAATTGCTCCACAAGTTTGAAGCAAGTTTACAACTTCTAAAGTTACGCATCCATCAAAGGCATAAGATGGAACATAGGTCAAATATAAGACATTCGCAGTTCTTAAACGAATCGCATTTTGGAACATATATTTACCCATGGTAGCACTTGCTACCGTAACTTCTGTTATATTGTCACAATTAGCAGCAATATAATCGCCAAAAGTTGTAACAGATGCAGGTATACTAAGGTTAATTAAACCATCACAATTATAAAAAGCATAACTTTCTATCGTGATACAATCGTTAGATAAAATAACATTTTGAATGGTTGGAATATTTTGGAATGCACCATATTGAACTACAGTTTCTTTTTGTACAAAAACATTAATTAACGAATTTGGAATGTAGGAGGTATAGCTTGCAGTTGATGAATAGTTAGATACCACCTTTGTTGATAATTCATTTTCTACCGTACCAAAAATATATCCAAATAAACTTTCTTTTGAAGCAGCATCACCTGAATAAAGTTTTTTACCAATGAAAGGAATGGTTAAAGTATTTAATTGTGTACAGCCATTAAAAGCACCTTCATGTATTTCATTTGTACAATTAGGAACGGTCACATTTGTAATACTTGAACAATTTTGGAAGGCATATGCGCCTATGATTCTAAATACTAGAGAATTAATGTTAATTGTTGTCAAGCCTCTACAATTTTGGAAGGAATAAGCGCCAATTTCTTCAAATATACTGCTAAATTCAACCGTCATTAAATTGCTACAGCCACTAAACATATAATCGCTTGTAAATCTGTTCTTTATTACTGCACTTTCCATAGAATAACAATTTGCAAAGGCATATGAACCAATTTCTGTTACATTTTCATTGACTGTAACGTTGTTTAAACTAGCACATCCCTTAAACATACCTTGACTTATCATGGTCGAATTAATGCTTACCGCATATAGTCTACTACAATCTTCAAATGCAGATGCTCCAATTTCAACCACACTGCTTGGTATGGTTAAAACATAGGACTGGCTATATGCCAAATTGATACAGCCTTTAAACATCTTTTCGCCTAGCATTGTTGCAGCACTTAAATCCACTGTCATAAGGCCTGTACATCCTTCAAATGCAGATGCTCCGATTTCGGTACATGCCGGAATGATTATATCAGGTAAAGCGATACAATCCTTAAACATTTTTTCGCCAATAACTGTATTTTTTAATTCTATAGAAGCCAATCCTGTAGAACCCTCAAACGCAGATACCCCTACACGCTGAACGCCTGCAGGAACAACAATAGATTCTAAGAAACTATGATAGAAAGTATAAGCAGGAATTTCTATCAAAGCCTCTGGAAGGATTAATGATACAAGTTTAGTATCATTTTCAAACATGTATTCACCTAAATGGATCGTTTGTAAATCCACATGATATAATTCATAGCATTCTGCAAGAACATGGGTTCTTACATAAGTGATTGTTGAAGGTAATATTATCGTTGGAAGACTTGTACACTTATAGAACATATAATCTCCCATAACGTTGTTATTTAATTCAACATCTGTTAAACTTACACATTCAGCAAAAGCATATGGTCCAACTGCCCAATAATCTACACCAGCATCTACCATTGCAGGTGTATTATTTACATTGGATCCAATAACTACACTTTGTAATTCAGGGCAATCATAGAACATATGGGAACTGATTCTTGCTACATTGACAACCACTTCTTGTAATTTTTGCATTTTTGCAAATGCATATTCTCCAATCGTATTTTGATTGTTTGTTAAAGTAATTCTTGTAAAAGCTGTATTATAAAATGCATATTTGCCAATGCTTCTTAAGCTTGTGGTTTCTGTATCAATTATTTCAAGAGTTTCAAGGGCATTACACTCATTGAACATATAAGCAGGTATTGCAGTAATCGCGCTACCATTAAAGAAATTTACTTCTTCTAATATTGTACAACCACTAAACATATAGTCATTAAAAACATCAACTTCAAAAGTTGCACTGCTTAATTTTGAACAATCTTCAAACAAACGCACGCCAACAGATTCAACAGAACTTGGAACTATTACATTCTCTAGCTTTTCACAACCAGAAAATACACCATCGCCTAAGGTTACAACGTTTCGTAAATTTAAAGAACGAATACCACCACAATTTGCGAAAGCATATTTTTTTACCGTAACACATTTCTCAGGCAATGTGAAAGCATTAAAGTTATTCGAATAAAAAGCATACTCTCCTATTTCTGTTACATCCTCAGATAAAGGAGCACTTGATAAAACTGAGCATCCATAAAAAGCTCTATTAGGAACTATCGTAATGTCTTTCGAAAGCATTAGCATAGTAAGGGATGTACAATTTTCAAAAATACCTTCAGATAAAATATTACACTCTACACTTGCTGATAACAAATTATAACAATTCATAAACGCATAAGTGCCTAATGTTTTAATAGATTCTGGTAAAAGAATATCCTCTAAATGTGTACAGTTATAAAAAGCTTTACTTCCTATGGTAGTTAATGCATCTCCTAAAACAACAGATTTAAGACCAATACAATCCGAAAATGCACTAGCACCTATAGTTTTTATTGCAGGAAGATCAATTCGATCGTTTTGTTCTTCATATGTAACTTTAAATGCATTATAGAACGCATTACTTCCAATCGTATGTAATGACTCTTGTCTTTCATATATTCTCATTATTTCACGATTTCCAGCAAACACATTTGCACCTACAGAAACCAAGTTTTTACAAAGACTTAAATCAAATTTTGTATTCGCAAATCCAGTATCAGAAAAAGAATTATCCAGGAATGTTGTTACATTTGATGAAAGTTTCAAATTATCGATAATGATTTCATGGGTATGGCCATACCAACAACGTACATGTAAATTACAATTTGAAGCAAATCCTTTATAAGCCGTATTTTTAATTTCGAAATTATAATGTCTATCACCACAATGGTAATCACTGCTTGTATAATAGTGGTCAAAATAAACTTCGGTAATTAATCCATTTGCATCTGTTCGAATTGTTCGATTTCCGCCAGCGTTTAATTCACTATATTGAACCGTAGGCGCACTTGCAAGCTTTAGCCTATTTTCATTTTCGTTATCTATACCAGCAATCAAGTTTGATTTGCTTGATGTTTCTTCTACAGTTTCTTCTGTTTGCGACATTAAACCTTTAATGCCAAAGATAACCAATAGCATTGCGCCAAAGCAACTTATTATTCCTTTCACAAAAACATTTATAATGAATTTCTTTTTCATAATCCATTACCTCCTGCATTTTATTTATTTCCCACACTAGATAAAGTAAATTTTATTTTTAATATCAAAATCTTGAATCCTTTTTTCAAAACCTTTAATCGAAGAAAAAGTATGCAACAAGATTTTGTTTAAGTGTATTGGATTTTATTTACAAATATAAAAATATTTCTCTATGTGCATTTTACCACATTTCGACTTTTTTTTCAAGATTAATATATATTTATATATATATTCCTTTTTTTCATCTCTTTTTTCTTTTCTTTTTTATTGCAAAAATTTGTACGTTGTTTAAGGACAATTTTAATAAAAAATCTAATTTATTTTGCGATATAAAGCAAAAACGATATTGAACACGACAATATTGTTTAAAAAAATAGCTTAGTTACAACCATTTTTATCTTCTTTTTGAAAAACAAAAAATTTTTCGCCATTCTTCTTTATAAAACTTTTGTCTTTGTACGGCAGACAAAAATGTTGATGGCAAATTTTCAAATCAAAGGGTAGTGAAGGAAATTTTTTTACAAATTTTTTAAAAAAATAAAAAGCATAGTATCTTTTTCGATAGATACTATGCTATTCTTAATCTTTTTAGTTTTAATTTTTAATCAAAGATAATGCCATTTTATGTTTTGTATAATCTATATCAATAACATATACATGCACGCTATCTCCTACACTTAGTATGTCAGAAGGATGATTTACTTTTTGCGTTGACATTTTAGATACATGAACCAATCCATCATACTTCACACCACAATCTACAAACACGCCAAAATCCACAACATTTCGTACGGTGCCGTCTAATTCATCCCCTATTTTAATGTCTTCAAAATGCATGATATCGTCCCTTAATTTTAGACCCTGATAATCTTCACGAATATCTCTTAGAGGTGCTACAAAGGCATCTAAAATATCCTTTAGCGTATACATATCAATATCAATGCTTTTGGATATCTCATTTAAGTCTAAATTAGAAATAGCTTCCTTAATTTCATCGCTTCCAAGCTTGGATAAATCCATATGCATGATCTGTAAAATATTCATCGCTTTTTCATAACTTTCTGGATGAATTGATGTCATATCCAAACTGTTTTTTCCATCTAATATTCTTAAAAATCCTACACACTGCTCATATGTTTTAGGTCCTAATTTACTTACCTTTTTTAGTTCTTCACGAGAATAAAATCTACCATTTTCTTCACGATAAGTAATAATATTTTTAGATATCGCCTTAGAAAGACCAGACACATAAGAAAGTAGTGATGCGGATGCTGTATTTAAATTTACACCAACTTTATTAACTGCATCTACTACCACATCATCTAAGGATTTATTTAACTTGTTTTGAGCGACATCATGCTGATATTGTCCCACTCCAATAGATTTAGGATCAATTTTAACTAGTTCAGCTAAAGGATCTTGGATACGCCTTGCAATCGATATTGCTGATCTTTGCTCTACAGATAAAGCAGGGAACTCTTCTATGGCAAGTTCAGATGCCGAATATACAGAGGCACCTGCTTCACTCACAATAACATATTTGCAGGCTAAATGATTTTCCTTAATAACTTCGGCTATAAAGCTCTCAGTTTCTCTACTAGCGGTTCCATTTCCAATTGCTATAATTTCTACATTATACTTTTTTAATAAATCTATAATTGTTTTTTTAGATTTTTCTAATAATTGCGGATTAATACTTGCTCCTTTAGCTTTCTCATTTGGATAGATTACACCAATTTCAAGCACATTACTAGAAGGAGAGATTACCGCAAGCTTACATCCCGTTCGAAATGCGGGATCAACCCCCAATACGGTCTTTCCTTTTATAGGAGCTTGTAATAAAAGATTTTTTAAATTAAGCGAGAAAATATGAATCGCTTGTTCCTGTGCATTTTCAGTTAATATCGAACGAATTTCTCTTGAAATAGATGGTGCAATTAATCGCTTATAAGCATCTTCCACAGCCTCAAAAAGTTCTTCTTTAAATATAGATTCTCTATTCCGAACAACCTTATAATTCAAATAATCAATATCTCTTTTTGGCTGTAACTCTAAAGTAACCGAAATAACATTTTCATCCTCTGCTCTGTTGATTGCTAGGACTCTATGTGGTTTAATTCTTCCTACATTTTCAGAAGAATCATAGTAATTCTTATATTTTTCTTCTTCATCTAATTCATTACTCTTCTTTTTACAGAAGATAGTACCATATTTTAAAGAAGCATCACGAATATATTTTCTATATTCGGCATTATCACTAATTCTTTCTGCAACAATATATTTTGCATGCATAATTGCCTCTTCAACCGTTTTAACTTTATCCGTTAAATATTGTGAAGCAATTTCTATTTTATCCCCTTTTTGCCATAATTTCATCATAATATCGGCAAGTGGCTCTAATCCCAACGCAATAGCTTCTGTGGCTTTCGTTTTTTTCTTTTCTTTATAAGGACGATATAAATCTTCTACATCAATCAACTTTTGAGCTTGTTCAATTTGAAGTTTTAATTCCTCATTTAACATACCCTTTTCTTCGATTAATCGAAGAACATCTGCTTTTCTTTTTTCTAAATTTACCCCATAGGTATATTGTTCTTCAATTGCTCTAATTTTTTCCTCATCTAAGCCACCTGTCACTTCTTTACGATATCTTGCAATAAAGGCAACCGTTTTATCATCTTTTAACATATCTAATACGGCTAAAACCTGTTCTTTTTTTATACTCAAATCCTTACAAATCATTTCAATTACATTGTCATTTAAATATTCCATTTCTTTCCCTCCTTAAAAATATAAGACCTTCTTAGAAGGCCTTAATGTTTACTCAACTGCAACTAAATCTCTTTTCACATGCTCAATAGCCTGTGGTATTGCAGTTTGCTTAATATAAGTAATATCCAATGAGGATAGCTTTACATCTCTATCTGGACTTGTTTTAATTGTATCATCCACCAATTCACCATTTTGAATGAAAGAAAACATAAAGCTAGCTGAATTATCATCGCTTCCACCAAAGGTACTATCCGCCATTATGCTAATATTAGAACCATTAGAAGTATCCACAATGTATAATTCTATATCTATTCCTCTTGTCTTTGCAAGTGCTACTTCCTTTTGTAAATCTTTTAATTTAGAAAGCAATTCTTCATGATTTTTATTATAATTGTCTTTATCTGCAGAATCAGGATAAAAGGAGGATAAATTATAAGCAAATACAAAAACATTTGTAACAAATAAATTTTCATTATTTTGTGGGTTTTTATAATTTACATTTACATAATTCTTTACTCCACTATAACTTGCTCTTGTAAAATCAACCTCTTCACATAGTTCAAAGTAATCCGTCTGATTTCCTACTTTATCCGAAGTATTTTTTCTATTTAAATTCACTCCTATAACGATTCCAATAACTACACCTATAATCACAACAACAAAAGCTATTATCCAAAATAGCTTGTTTTTGAATATCCCTTTTTGTCTTTTTTGACCAGATACGGCTTTGTTTGAAACTTTTCTTACAACACGTGCCAAATTTATTCATCTCCTATAAAAAAAATTAAACCTTACCACGTTATTTTATCATAAAATTACAATCCTTACAATAAAATTTTAATTATTTATCTACAATCTCTTTAATTTATAATTTTAATATATTTCGGTGGTATTTCATCACAAAGCCATACACTATCATTTCCTTCGTAAAAAGAAATACCTTCCTCATAAGCTCTATAAGCATCAATTGCAAGCAAAACCGGATTTTCATCTCTTCTTTTCCCAACGCTTATTGCAGTACTTTTATCAAAAGATAAATGAACATATTGCCTATCCATGGGTTTAAGCCCTTCCTTTACTATGGAATCTAATGCTCTATGACTCGTTCCATGATATAAAATTCTTGGTGGTTCCTTTACTATCTTTTTGATTTTCGTAGGGATGCTATGGCCGTATAAAGCTCTAATTCTATCGCCTATTATTTCAAATCTTTCCTTTTCCATGACTTCTAAAACTTTATAAACGTCATTCAAATCTAAAATTTTATCATATTTTTTTGTTTCATTTAAAACGGCTAATAATTGAGGAATACTTACAAAACCTTCTTCATCCATTTTCAATTTAAACTCCCATGGTGCATGCCTTAATGCATAAGAAAAGTCTTTACTTAACTTAATATAATTCATAATTCTTTTGTCTATATATTCCTCAAAATATTTACCTTATCCTGTTCCTCTAATAACAAGTCAGCAAAATATTTATCCGCAGTTTCAACTTTAAATCTTTCCTTTTCATTTCCAGCTAAAGTATTAACATCTATACTACACAAAAGAATAGGTTTTACTTCATTTGTATTCGAGTTTTTAGCCTCTCCTTGTGTTATCTCTAAAACAGAATTTAAAGGTTCAAAATATGATTTTATATTATTAATTCTTACTTTAAGTTCATTACAAATACCAAAATTCGTTATCTTTCCTAACTGCTTTTCAAGGTATCTAGACGCATCTCCCTTGGAATTATCTATATAGCCCGTAGTAAAAACGGCTATTCTTTTGGCCGATACTTGTAGTCCTTTTAATTTTGCCCAAAAGGTACATGCCGCATTAAAGGCCGCCTGAGGCATTTGAGTTGATGTCTCAAATTTATAATCAAAATCAATGCGATTTAATAAAAATTGAATACTTATATTTTTATTTGTAAAAAGGAAAGTTTTCACTTCTAAATTACTTACTTTTTCCACCTTGGTTTGAATTTGATAATCCAAAAACAAATTTTTAATTTGCTGTTCCTTTTCAGATAATAGTCCAATATAATTTCCTAAAAAACTATAATTTGTTCTTACTCTAAAAAAATCCATGCATATCCCTCTTTTCCTATTTAATATACTTAGTAATATTCTAACATATTTTCAGTGAGATTAAAAACAAAAAGAGAAAATATTTTCTCTTTTTCCACAATTATTCTTCTTCTAAAACGATGAGTTCATATTCTCTTGAACCAAATCCAAGTTCATCGGCTGCTTCTAGCGTATGTAAGCCATTCTGTCGTTCTACTCTTTCAACAAAATGATCTCTTCCCCTATCCTTTGAATGATAAATCATATCAATACATGCTTGATCAATAGCGATAGGATCTAAAGAAATCATCATACCTATATCCTGCATACATGGATCTTCTGCAACAGCACAGCAATCACAATCTACCGATAAATTAACAAGCATATTGATATAAACAATGTTTCCTTTAAAGTAATCCACAACGGATTTTGCTGCATCCGCCATTGCTTCTAAAAATTTATCTTGCTCAGCAACATTATCCCAAAAATGATATTGATCCGTAGATGCACCAGCGGTATGAATATATACTTTACCTGCAGTGGATGCACATCCAATAGATAATTGTTTAATTGCTCCACCAAATCCTCCCATTGGATGTCCTTTAAAATGGGACAATACTAGCATAGAATCATAATTTTTTGTATCTAACCCTAAATAGTTCTTTTTTATTGTTTTCCCATTAGGAATTTTAATTTCAAAATCTCCTAACGCATCTAATATATCTACTTGAAAATATTTCGTCCAACCATGCAATTCCATTAATTCTACATGCTTTTTTGTTGTATTTCTTGCACCATCATAGGCGGTATTACATTCTACTACTGTACCCTTCACATAATCAATAATGGGTTTGACAAACTCTGGACGAACAAAGTTTTGATTTCCCTTTTCTCCGGAATGTAGTTTAATAGCAACATTACCCTCTAATGTTTTTCCTAGCTTTTTATAAAGCATAAGTAAAGCATCTTTATCTGTTCTTTTTGTAAAATAAACCTTTGACTTCATATTAGCCTCCATATTTTATTGTTTATAACTAAATTTTAACACAATTCCAAAAAACAGCAAGTCCTAGCGCACTTACTCCACTATCTAAAATTATAATCTTTTTTCTCCTATTTTTTCATAATCTTCATCTAGCACTGGATTACACCACTCGGTCTTCGTATTTTCTCCAGGCACCTCAACCGCAATATGACTAAACCATGAATCCTTTGCTGCACCATGCCAATGCTTAACGTTAGCAGGAATAGTCACAACACTTCCAGGCACCATTTTAATTGGTTCTTTGCCTTCTTCTTGATACCATCCTTCTCCTTCTACACAAATAAGAATTTGACCTCCTCCTTTACTGGCATGATGGATATGCCAGTTATTTCTGCATCTCGGTTCAAAAGTAACATTTGCCAAAAATACAGCACATTCCTTAGGATTATTTAGCGGTTTTAAATAAGAATTACCAATAAAATATTTAGCAAAATTTACATTGGGCTCTCCCATTCCAAACATTCCACCATGAGTCATATGATTTGAATCTTCTGCATAAACTTCTTTTGCAATTCGAAATACCGCCCAAGCATTTGGCCAGCCAGCGTAAAATGCCGCATGGGTAATAATTTCAGCCATTTCTTCTTTTGTAATACCATTATTTTTCGCATTGATAATATGATGCTTTAAAGAAGCATCAATTAGTCCTTTACCCATAAATATACATATGGTAATTAAAGAACGATCTCTTAAAGATAATTTATCCTCTCTTGACCAAACTTCTCCAAATAAAACATCATCATTTAATTCTGCAAACTTAGATGCAAAATCCCCTAATTCTTTTCTTCCAGCTGTTTGCTTTACCATAGTTAAACTCCTTTTTATTTAATATTATTTCCAATTTCAAACGCGTTTCCAACCACATCCCCAAGTCTTATATATTTATGATGTACTGGGTCATAGGTAATCGGCGTAAATTTAGATATATCTGGTAGTCCATCTTCTCCTAGTATGTTTTCATCTGCACATACATTCACTATTTTTCCAAATAAAATCTCATTATCAAAGGATATAACCTCACATTCCAATGTTAAAGGTAATTCATTTATAATAGGAGCATTTACAAATTCACTTTTAGATACTGTAAATCCAGCCTTTGTAACTTTATCAGGAATCTTATCTCCAGATACAATTCCTACATAATCGCATTCAGTTACATGTTTTAAATCGGCAATAGCCACTGTAAATGCCTTTGTATGTAGCAAATTTTCTGTAGTTTTATGCTTGCTTAAAGCAATGCATATTTTATCATAATCACAAATTCCACCCCATGCGGCATTCATAGCATTTGGATTCCCTAATGCATCATAAGTTCCAATGATTAAAACTGGCATTGGATAAAGATAAGTTTTTACCCCTAAATTCTTTTTCATTTTTCTTCCTCCATTTATTCTTCAATGCTTCTTTTCATTATATATTATAACATACATATTTAAAAAATTTTTATTAAAAAAGAGACATTTATTTTCAAAAAACAATAAATATCTCTTTAAAATAACTATTAAATCTTTATACACCTATTTATGATAGAAATAACCTCTTCTTTATCTATATTGCAGTCATTATTCACCCATTCCATAATAATACCCATTACACCTTTAATATAGAACTCCATAATATATTTATGTTCCTTTTGTGGTACAGCAAATCGTTCTAATATAGGCGAAAATATATTATTATAAAATCCTTTATAAATTGTAGAGCCAAATGTATCCGAATGATTATAAATCACTTTAAATACCTTTTTATAATCCTTAATAAAATCTAAATAGGGTAATAGATAATTGGGGGTCATCAAGAATAATTCCTTTGTATCAGAAGAATGAATGCTTTTTTCAATATCTTCCTTTGTTACATTAAATCTTGAGAAGAAATCTTTACTAATATTTTCAACACATTCCATAAGAAGATCATATGTAGTTTCATAATGTAAGTAAAAGGTAGAACGATTAACTTCTGCTATTTGGCATATCTCCTTAACCGTAATAAAAGCAAAATCTTTTTTATCTAAAAGCTGAAGCAAGGCATTATTCATTCTTAAAGCGGTTTTAAAATATTTACTTTCATTCTTGTTCATATGATATACCATTCCTTTGACATTTCATTCTTAATTTTCTTCAGTTATTTCTTTAGCCAACTCTATAATTTCAAAAGCGTATTTTTTCTTACCCTTTTCTAAGATTTTCTTATAAATTGGATAATTGATTATACAGCATATAATACCTATAATACCTACAACAATTCCAATGGCCATACCTGCAGCTCCTTCACCTAATGTTCCCATCGCAAAGCACATACCTGTACCTAATATTAAAGCGGATATTATACCAAATGTAATCGCAAAAATAAAGGCTGGCTTTCTAGCCTTGTCGTCTAATTTTTTTAACTGCATTACCTTGGTTGCTTGTTTTGGTGCATACTCCTTTGCAATATTTTCTGCATAAACCTTATCTAATTCTTTCATTTTCTTTTCCTCCTTGTTTACAATTTCATTTTATCCTTAAATAATATAAAATTGAACGACAAGAATTAAAAAAAGTGTTGATTTTAAAATAAAGCGATTGCCTTTAGCAACAGCTATTATTACAACCCTTATTTCATAACATCTAAATATTTATCATAATAACTAATATTATCAAAATGCTCTAATAAGTAATTTTTTATTTCTTCAGAATAAGAAATAATTCTTTTTTTATCCCTACATAATATTAGTATGTAATTTCTCAAAAGCTTTTTTTGAAGAGCTTTTTTTGAAGGAATTTTTATTTCTTGAATACTTTCTAATTCCAAAAAGATTTTTCTTTTTTTTAGAAAGTTTTCATTAATAATTGTTATGCCATTGTCTTCAAAAAGAATATAACTCTTCGATTCCATATAAACGATTATCAAAAAAATACTGGTAGTTACTGCACAAAGCGCAATCATTCCTAGCATATTCGCCAAAGTTGCAAAATGAAGGATAATGGATACAATTAAAACCAAATAAAATACGATTGCTAAAATTAAAAAAAACTTTTGTTCCTTTATATTTCTCCTGAACTTCATAGGATTTCTACCTTTCTTTAACATTTTATAATACTATCTTTAAATTTTATTATATCATTTTATAAAATTATAATCAAATCAATGAAGCATCTTAAGTGATGCTAATATTATTTTTCGATGCATTCAAAAGAGTTATCTAACAAGGTTATAATGAATTTATCATCTAAAGACTCATCTAAAACTACGCTTATCCAATTCTTTTTATTCATATGATATGCAGGGTATATGTTCTTATTATTTATTATACTTTCTGGATTTTTTGCTTTCAAATTCATCACTTCAATAAAACCATGCTTATTTTTATCTAAAACAGAATAATCGATATTTAATATCATCGCAAACCATTTTTGATTGCTAGTGTTTCTATATACGCCATAATCCGGATATTTTTCCCATAAAAATTCTGGAAAAATCTTATATTGGTTTTTAATGTAATCATTTAAACGATTGGCTTGTAATCCATAATAATCCTCTTTGCTGAAACAATTCTTTTTTATATCTTCTAAAACAGATATACAAGCAGACTCTATTATTTTAGAAGTGTTTATTGAAAAACATTTTTCATTAAAATCTAAATCCCATACCTCATAGGATATTCCTTTATCTTGTGAAATAAATAATGAAATTTCAAAAGTATCCTCTACTATCTTTTTACGATAGACATATACACTATCTTTTAAAATAAAGCCATAGGATAAAAGCGTTTCATATTTCACTTTATACTTTTTAAAAAATGTAGGTATATCTAGCATATTATAACCTCCTTTTTTATTCGAAATGAAAGGCTAATTGTTGGTACTTGCTTATTTATCTTCTAATATTTTTAAATAATCATTCACTTCTTTTCTTGATTTAAAAATAATAATATCTTTATTTCTATACTTTTCTAATAATTCATATATTTTGGGTAAGTTATTTTGAGGAAAATCTATAATAAATTGTTTGAATTTTTCATCAAATTCTTCTTCTATCCATGGCAAATCCTCTCTCTTTTTTCCTATACGAGATTCTGCCCCTAAAAGGCACTCTTCTAATGGAAAGTCCAATAAGAAAATCGTATCACATTCTTTTAAACGTTTTTCTAAAGTGCGCTGATAATTCCCATCTATAATCCACTTTTTCGTTTCTAATATTTCATCTAATTTCTTATCAAATTCTTCTTTTGTTATATTTGTTTTATCTGGTTTATGCCATAACATATCTAAAGGATATACGGGAAGATTCGTAATATTTTTTAGTTTTTGTGCAAAAGTGCTTTTCCCTGATCCAGGGCATCCAATAACAACTACTTTTAACATATTCCAACAACCTCTTTTTTTATTCATCCACTTTTTTAATAAATTCTATAATTATTATAACATAATCAAAAATCTATATAAAGTTTTAAAAATATAAAAAAGGTTTGATACAATGAATCAAACCGATGCTTTTAATATCACTAAAAATCACAAACTCTAAACGATATACTACTCTTCCTTTTCAAGTGAATCCTTATACTTACTATCTACGCTCATACTCTGACCTCGAAGAGGTATATATCCATTCTCATCTTTATATTGTTCAAAATGGCTTTCGGTCATATCCTCGTCGGTGCAGTATATAAGGCCTAGATCTAAATCTTTATGGATGAAATATCCTTGCTTACCCCTATCGAAATAATCATCTAATTTAAATATATTCCAAGTAACGGTTTCCCAGGTATAGATAAGGCCTAAAGAACTAATCGGACTCTTATATCTAAATTTATAGGTCATAACATACGACCATGTTCCCTCATAAGTTTCCATTGTTTTAGTATCAGAATTCAAAGCATAAAGGGAATAGGCTTTATCTTCCTTTATCAAAAGAGCCGTTTCATTTGATTTACTTTCAGCAGAAATAAATCTTTCAGCCTCTATCAATTTCTTTTCCGCTTTTTTTGCCTTAGACATACCACAGCTTGAAAAAACAAAAGCCACTAAAACCAACAATACTATTATGAAAATATGTGCTAATTTCTTCATAAGAACCTCCAATGTTTTTTATAATTATAGTTGAATCCTAAATAAAAATAGAAATCAAAGCTTTTTCAATTTTGGTTGTTATATATAGTATAATATCTATAATTTTATACAAACAACTCAAAGTTACTTTCTTTTGTATTTATAAATTATAATTTATTATCTACTACATTGGTTTCAAATTTTTATTAAGCCGATCTACCATCCATACGATTCTCTTTTTTCGTCCTTCATCCGTTTTTGCATCAAAATAAGCTTTCGCATAGGTTTTCTTTACGGATGGAGACATTGACTGAAAATTTGTATAAGCAAGTTCATATTTTTTAAGAATATTAGATAACTCAAAAATATGTTCATCGGTAATCTCCAAAGATTTTTGAGCATTCCACTGTCCATTCGATTTTGCTTCTTCTACTTTCTTTCTACCATATTCTGTCATAAGTCCTCGTTCTTCAAGACTTTTAACCAATGCTTTATTTTTTTCAGACCATTTACTTTTATCTCTACGCATAGAAAAATATTTTTTATACGTTTTATCATCAAGACTTTGCATTTGTCCATCAATCCATCCAAAGCATAGTGCCTCTTCAAGTGCTTCATCTGCTTTTATTGTTTTTGGACCACCAGATTTTCCAAATAAAAGCCAAACGCCATCCTTTGATAAACAATTATCAAATAACCATCTTCTAAATTCTTCTCGATTTGCAAATTGCAATATATCCTTCATTGTATGTCCTCCTACTATCGTAATCTCTATTCCTTTTTATTTGATAATTGAATTAACGTATTTAACTGCCAATTTCTTTCTTCATTTACTTTATCCATATTATTTGAAAACATTAAATTAATGACTTTTATTGCATAATCACTTGCAACCAAAGAATGCTCTTTCATATGACCACTTCCAACAGCTTGACCAATGACTCTAAATACATTCTTTATTACTTCATCCTTCTGTTCTCTTGCAATTTTATGGATTTGAAACCCAATTTGCCTTACATCAAACCTTCTTGCTTGATTCTTTTGCCATAATTCATTCATTATAAAACCGTCATGTATTTCTGGATAATTACTTGCATCCAAATTTGTTATTTTGATCATATGTTTCGCTATTTCTAATGCCCATTTTGCTAATAAAACTTGATTTTGTTCTTCATATATTTTATCTATTTTACTTCTAATTTCATCATTATCAACGATTTTAATTTTTTTAACCGTCATTTTCCTAATCCTTTACAAATTACAATTTATCTATAAGATAATTATATCATATATTCAATTTTTAATTTGAATAACTTTCTTTTACATCCTAATTCTTTTTGCTTCATAGATGGGCATTTTCAAATACTATTATAACTTATTCTCATTTTTTAAGCATTATAAAACCCTACCTCTTTCTATTAAGGTAGGGATTATTTAAGCGAACTTTTATTTCTTCATGGGCTTGCACTTCTAAATATCTACTTTTAATTTCTTTCTTTGATTTTGCGATTTTGATTTTTTTCGTTTCATTCAAAGTAGTAGGTGTACTTCTAAACTAAAAAGATACCCTAATCACCATCTTCTTTTATGTGGGATAAAACAAGTTGTGTTATTGCAACTACAATAATAAAAACTACTGCAACCGAGCCTACAATAATACTCATTAGCCTAAATTGATTATATTCTTCTGCAAAGGTCATAAGCATAGTAATTGTAAGTGTAAACATACCAAAAATTGCATTCGCAAGTTTAACAGCTAAAAATCTTCCAATAACATAATTTTTACTTTTTATTGCTTTTACAACTCCAATAATAGCAGAGATAAATGACACAAAAACGTAAAGAGCATCCCAATAAATCATTAAGCCTTTGGGAGAATATGCAGTTTCATTTAATGAAAGCAGAATGACAATTCCCGAACAAGCTATCGCCATAAAGATAATTAGTCCTGAAATTACTTTATTTTGTTTTACTTTACTATCACTAAGATTTGTCATTAAGTATAACTGCATAATAAATATCACGAAAAAGATTGCTGATGCAGACAGAAAATACCATTCATAATTTGTAAATGAGGCAACAAATGTCATAAAGGCATTGGCTAAAATATAAAAACAAGATAATGATTTGTTCACAGAAGTCTTAAATAATTCTTCTTTAAAATACAGTTTAAAAAGATTGCCTTTTTCTTTTGATGTATTTTTCAAACTGCTTACTATTTTATAAATGTAACTTGTTAGCAAGTAAACGATCAACAGTGCTAAAAATACTCCAATAATGCCAGCAACAACATATCGTTTTTCAGAATCATTAAAAAAATAATCAATACTAAGACCAGTTGCAAGTGCAGACATTATAAAAGCTATTGTAGCATAGAACAACATATTTAAACTTGTAGCCTTATTTATAAAATCTTTCATTTTAATCCTCATTGAATAAAATAGTTTATAATAGTGATGAGAAGATGTTGATTATAGATTTAAAAAACTTCTTTAAAATATTTTCTTTTATCATTGAATCTTCTATTTCTATTGATTTTGATAGTGTTTTGTCAATGTCAGTTTTAATATCAGACAAAACGATGTGATTATAAATCCAAACACCATTTTCAAAGTGGTGAACAAGACTGCGATAGTCAAGATTAACTGTTCCAACTATTGCAAATTTGTCGTCGCTAATATATGTCTTTGCGTGGATAAATCCGGGCTCATATTCGTAGATTTTAACGCCAGCATTCATAAGTTTTTGGTATGAATTTCTTGTCATCATAAACACAAATCTTTTATCTGGAATATGTGGTGTAATTATTTTGACATCTATCCCACGTAAAACAGCGTTTTCTATTGCAGAAGTAAGTTCGTTATCAATGATTAAATATGGAGTTGTAATATAAACATATTTTTCTGCTGTTCCTAACATATTCATAATCGCAGTCTTTGCGACTCTTCTGTTAAACACAGGTTTTGGACCATCTCCAAAAGGGATACAAAAACCGGTATTTTCTATCTTATAGCCACGATAGTATTTATCAAAATCAATATTTGCATTTTTAGCGCTCATTGTATAATCAATGAGAAAAAGTCTTGTCATTTCATCAACAGCTTCGCCCTCAAGACGAATGGCAACATCTTTCCAATGTCCAAATACCTTAATATGATTTATATACTCATCTGCAATATTTATTCCACCGGTATATGCTACTTTTCCATCAATAGATGTGATTTTTCGGTGGCTTCGATTATTAAACTCGTTGTTAGCTTGTCCTTTTAATTTATTAAAAGCAGTAGCCTCAATACCAAATTTTCTTAATGCTTTGTAATAACTTCCAGGCAGTTTTGTCATACAACCGATATCATCATAAACAACTTTAACTTCTACGCCTTCGCCTACTTTTTGTTTTAGGATTTCCAAAATCGAATTCCAAAATAAGCCTTCTTCAATTATAAAATAGTCCATAAAAATAAATTCTTTTGCACATTTCAAATCTTCAAGTAAAGACTCAAACATTTCTTCACCACTTGAAAAATATTTGATGTCAGTGTTTTGATAAATGTGAGAATTTGAAAGGTCTTTAAGACTTCTTGACTGTGAGTAAGCAAGTGCATTTTGATTTTTACAAACTTCAAGTACATCTTTATCATCTTTATTCATAGCTTGGTTTATAGTTTTTATTTTCTTCATCTGTTTTTTAGGTATATCACGACCATAGAACATAAAGTAAGTCATAAATCCTAAAATCGGCACAAGCATAACAATAAACAACCAAGGAACTTTATAATCAGGATTATCTTTAGAATTGATAATACCTATTGCACATCCAAATTGTGTCAACGCAATAGCTATATAGAAATATGGGAAGAATATGGTTATTGCCGAGACAACTGCAATAACAGCTAAAAATTCAAAAAAAATGAGCAATAAAGATAGAATATACCTAAATGGAATATAGGTTATCTCTCGTTCTATCATTTTATTATATTGTTTAATTTTTATTTTTCTTTTCATTTTAACTCTCCATCTTTTTTCAACATTATAAGCGCCATAAGCACCAAAATAAATCAAATATGGTGATATTATTCTCTTTTCAATTGGTCTTTTACAGATATTTCACGAAGCACTTTACAAGGATTTCCAACAGCAATAACATTTGTAGGAATATCCTTTGTTACAACAGAACCAGCACCTATAACAGAGTTTGCTCCAATAGTAACTCCCGGCAAAATTGTTACATTCGCACCAAGCCATACATTATCTCCAATAATGATAGGTTTGTCGTTAAAAACACCCTTCATTCGTTCAGTTACATCGATTGAGTGGTTCGTGCAAATGATATTACAATTTGGACCTATAAGAACACAATGACCTATATCAATAAAATTTGAGTCTAAGAATGTGCAATTATAATTTATCATTGCTGTTCCATGAAAGCGAATATTTTTTCCAAATACACAATGAAATCCATCCTCAATAAATACATATTGATTGTAGCCTGTAACAAGGTTTTTTATAATTTCAGTTCTTTGTGGATCAGATGGCTTTAGACTATTAAATTCGTAAAGCATCTCTTTAACTTTCATTTGAAAAGCAGCCACTTCTGGATCTCTTCTACTAAAAGCCTCTCCAGCAAGAGCTTTCTCAAGTTCGGTCATAATTATTCTCCTTAATCATTTTCTTTCTTGTTTTGCTTTTGCTATTCTTTCTTCAGCTGCTACCTTTCTAGCATTTGCTTCAAGAATTTGTTTTTCTTGTTTTTCTCTTGTTTTTAATTGTCTTTCAGTAGGCGACATATGAGCATCATTCCAATGTTCCTTTGCATCAGCTTTAGCTCTCTTTAAAGTATTTTTACCTTTATTCTCTTCAAAGTTTGCTTTTGATTCTGCGTGAGTTGCTGCAAGATTTGCTTTGTCAACCTCGTGTTGTGCCTTTGCACTTTCTACCATATCATTAAAAGCCTTCTTAAAAAAGTTTTCCTTTTTTTCTTTATTTTCCATTTTTTGTTTTCTCCTTTTTAAATAATCTTGATTTTTTTGTGAATGGATTGCTAAGATTTTAAGTTGTTCATCAAATGTTTTCGCATTTAGAAACTCGTTAAAATCATTCAAAGAAATCGCATCTTCATTGCAATCTTTCATTTTTTCTTTTCTCCTTTTCACACTATTATTATACTTTATTATTTTTGTATTTTAGCCAACACAAATTGCAACATCTGTTGATTTGTAAATTTTTTTATACTAGACTAGTTTTATTTAGTATCAAGTTACTAATTGCACCAAGACCTGTAGCAAATATCGCTCCACCAGCAAGGCACATAATAACATTTACAATACTTGAATTAAGTGGGGTTATCATAGGTATCATTGTGAATAGTAGCATTCCACAAGCGAGAACTCCTAATATTGAAATCCACAATTTTTGTTTTCCAACTGTTCCTAGAGTAAGAGCAATCGAAACAAATACAAGAGCAAAGAATATCTTTGAAAGCAAGCAGCAAATAATTCCACCAGCACCAAACCCTTCTGTTGTGAAAGGAAGTCCTGCAATAGCACCACCAATCATAGCACCGATAAAGAAAAGTAAAATCATACCAACACTTGCAATAAAGCATACGATAGTTTTTGACATAATATAGTCAATTTTCTTTGAACGAACAGTGAATAGATTTTTTGAATAGCCACTTCTAAAATCTTCGCTAACAAATATGCACACAAATATTGCTATCATAAAGAAAACTAAATTGATATTACACATACTTGTTAAATCCATACTCATTTCAGCACTACTTAAAGAGCCAATAGCTTGCCAAACATTTGTAAATCCTTCCATAGTTTGAGTAGCTCCGGTTGTCGGATCGGTTGTTGTCATTCCACCCATAAATGTAGTCATAATTAAAATTAGCACGGGCATAATGAAACTTATTCCTAACATTATATAAACAAGTGGGCTTTGAAACATCCTACGAAAATCAACTTTGAGCATACTGCTAAGTCTTTGTGAAAAACCTTTAAAATCATAACTCTTTTTCATTTTATTTCGCTCCTTTATCCATAAGATTTATATAATATTCTTCAAGACTAATTTTGTCTGTTTTAACTTCACTAGCAACTATATTTTGAGTATATAAGAAATTGACTACATCTACTGCTTTAACATTATCAAATACACGAATATACTCATTTTCTTCATTTACACGAGCAAATTTCTTTTCTAAAACCGATTTTGTTTTAGCCATATCACTTGTTTTTAAAGCTACATAAGTAGGACAATTATTCTCAAGTTCTTCAGCAGTCATTTCTTTAATCATTTTTCCACCACGAACAATACCATAGTGGGTAGCAATCTTTTCAAGTTCGCCTAAGATATGAGATGAAATCAAAACTGTGCAATTATAGTTTTTTGTTATATCTGTTAGGACTTCTCTCATAATTCTCATACCATCAGCATCAAGCCCATTTATTGGCTCATCAAGAACAAGAAGTTTTGGATTTCCGAGCAGAGCAAATGCGATTCCTATTCTTTGTTTCATACCAAGCGAACAGTTTTTAAATTTGTTTGAAGCCGAGCCTTCCATATGAACAATTTTTAAAACTTTTCGTATTTCTTCATCTTCATTTTTAATACCCAGATTTGCTGCTTGAAGTTTTAGGTTGTTCCAAACACTTAAATTAGGAAAGCATCCCGGAGCTTCTATTAAAACACCTATTTGCGACCTTGTATCTGGATCTTTGTAATCTTTGCCAAACAATTTTATTTCGCCACCACTTGGGACAATCAAACCACATATAAGTTTCTCGGTTGTAGATTTTCCACTTCCGTTTTCACCAATAAAGCCATAAATTGCACCTTGAGGAACGGTCATATTCAGTCCAGCAAGTGCTTGCTTTTGACCGAAATTCTTTGTTAAATTTCTTATTTCTATTGCATTCATATTCTTTCTCCTTAATAACAATCTCGTTTAGATAAAACCCAAGAGCCAAGTAAATTGTAAATTACAGCCCAAGCCACACTAACTACAAGACAAATAATAACGCTTACGAAGTTTGCAGAAAGGCAGGCATTGACAGAAGAGCCATATAAGAACATATTAAGCACAGGGCTATTTCCTACAAGTGCAGCTGCTCCAATTACAGGGATTCCTGTTCCAAGAACAAAGCAAAGTGCTATTGAAATACCAAACTTTCTTCTAAAAATAACATTTATAAATGTGTAAAGACTTGCCCAACCTAAGCTCATTATAACTTTACCAAGCAAAGCACAAATAAGTGAGCCTGCATTTATTGTAAAAGGAAGTCCTGTAAAGAGTGCAGATGCAACTCCACCAATTAAATAAGTTCCACACATACACATCATTGAAAAAGCACCAATCATTGTTTTTGACATCATATAATCTTGCTTTTTTGCGTGAGTAGTAAAAAGTTGTTTTACATATCCACTTTTATAGTCGTGTCCGATAAATATTGACACCATAATTCCACCAAATATAAACACCATATTCATATTTGCGTATTGACCTATATTTTGAACAACATAAAGAGGACTATCAGCCGCAACTATTTGCCAAGCATTCGTAAACAATCCGGCAGTTTCGCCTGTATTTCCCATAGATACAAGTGCTGGTATAATTGCAGCAATTCCAAGAAAGATATAAAATAATGGAGTGTGAAATAAACGATAAAAGTCAACACCAAGCATTCCTTTTAATCTTTTGAAAAAACTTGGATTTTCAAATTTCAATACATCTGTCTTTTCCATATTATTCTTTCTCCTTTTTGCTCATAAGTTCAATGTAATATTCTTCAAGTCCGACTTTATTTTTGTTTACTTCGCTTACATCGATTTTGTTTTTAAGTAAAATTTCAACGATTTTTTCAGTGTTTTCTTCGTCATAAACCCTGATATAACTATCTTCATCTCTAACATCTTTAAATTTTTCTTTTAAAAGATTTTTAGCTTTTGCATTATTGTTTGTTTTAATTGAAACAAAAACTCTTGATCTGCTTTCCATTTCTTTGGCTGAAAGTTCTTGTATCATTTTACCTTGCCTTATAATTCCATAATGAGTTGCAATTTTTTCAAGTTCTCCCAAAATGTGTGAAGATATAAGCACAGTGCAATTATAGTTTTTTGTTATATCAACAAGGATTTCTCTCATTATTTTCATTCCATCAGTATCAAGTCCATTTATTGGCTCATCAAGAATTAAAAGTGCAGGCTCGCCAAGAAGTGCCATAGCAATACCAATTCGTTGCTTCATACCAAGAGAACATTTTTTAAATTGTAATTTTGCGTTATCTTCCATACGGACAATCTTCAAAACTCTCATAATTTCTTCGTCTATGTTTTTAATGCCCAAATTAAGAGCTTGCATTTTTAAATTGGCCCAAATGCTTGAACTTGGAAAACAACCTGCATTTTCAATGAGTGCGCCAACTCGCACTCTTACACCTGCATCATTATAGTCTTTGCCGAATAACTTAATTTCTCCTTTATCTGGAACAAGGTGTCCACAAATCAATTTTTCAGTTGTAGATTTTCCACTTCCGTTTTCACCAATAAAACCGTATATTGCTCCAACCGGAACAGTCATACTCAGATTATCAACAGCATACAGTCCACGAAAACTTTTTGATAGATTTCTTATTTCTATTGCATTCACGATTTTTTCTCCTTTTTCTTTTTTAAAAAAACATTTATTTGCTTCTACACTTTTATTTTAGTATAATGATAAAGAAAAAGAGCCAACAAAAAATCTGATTTATGTTGGATTATAAAAATTTTTGGAGGAATTATGGACAAAGCGAAATCGAAATTCAAAAATACAGCCAACAAAATGAATATGGCTTTAATTAAACTTATTGAGAAAAAAAGTTTTAGCGAAATTAATGTGTCTGAGATTTGTGAAGAAGCTGGTGTCAATAGATCGACTTTTTATGCCCATTATCAAAATACCTATGACCTATTAAAAGAAACTCAACAGAACACTATGTTAAGGCTCAATGAGTATTTTGCCGAACTGGGTATTGTTTATCAAGATCCTAATTATATCCCCACTGAAGAATTGGAACTTATCTCTCCAAAATTTCTTATTCCTTATTTGACTTTTATAAAAGAAAATAGAAAACTTTTCAAAGTCTATATGAACAACCTTTCCAATTTTGAAGTTGAAGATGCATTTGATGGTCTTTTTAAATATGTTTTGAAACCTATATTTTATAAAAAAGGAATAAAAGACCAAGCATTCATGCAATACATATCAAAATTCTTTCTAACTGGAATCACCGCCATTGTAAATCACTGGATAAACAATGACTGCAAAGATGACTTGAAGTACATTTGCGAAATTATTATTTTGTGTATAAGACCAAAACTGCAATAAAAAAACAGCCAACACTATCGGCTGCTCTTTTTTATAGTTTGATTTTGATATCTTGTAAAAATTGCCCATTTCTGCCTTGTTTTCATTAAAAATCAAAACTTCCAAAAAGTCTGCATTACATAATGAAGACTTTTTACTTTTTTTATATGGTGGACCTGCGGGGACTCGAACCCCGGTATACAACCCATGCTACTTTGCTTTCTACACGTTTAGTTTATCCTAAAACTTCATCAGCCCTAAGCGAATAAACAAACCAAAAACTGACTACGCTCTATTGAATTCATTACTTCTTGTTAGAGTAGCACAAGGGTAATATATCCTACTTGAATAAAACTCGAGCCAAGAAACATAGGAAATCTCTTGGGCGAGCCGCTTATATTGTTATTAGCAAGCGAAGCAAGCGCTCATATTGTTATTAGCGCGTGCATATAAATGTGTATTGTTTGCGGTTATTTAAACCTCGACGTTTTTAAAGCAGTCTACTGCTACGTGCTTACAAAGCTTTATGAATCATAGCGAATCCAAAACAAGCCCATAGTTGTGCTATATTATTCTAGCACATTTTCTATCTTTTTTCTACATTCTTTTAAGCATATTTCATTTCTTTCGAAATATTTCTTTGCGCATCTTTTTCTTTTAAAGCTTCTCTTTTATCTTCTAATTTCTTACCTTTACATAAGGCGATTTCGATTTTGACTAAAGAGCCTACAAAATAGGCTTTTGTTGCAACTATGGCAAGGCCTTCTAATTTCACCTTTGTAGCGAGCTTAACAGCTTCATGCTTATGAAGTAAAAGCTCTCTAGTTCTTGTTTCCTCATGATTAAATATATTTCCATTATCGTATTTTGCAATATGCATATTTAATAAATAAGGTCGATTATTCTTTAAAATAACATATGCATCATTTAAATTGCATTTTCCTTCACGTATTGATTTAATCTCTGTACCTGTAAGTTTAATACCCGCCTCATAGGTATCTAATATAAAATATTCATAAGAAGCTTTTTTGTTAGAACAAATCATTTTCATTTTCATCACCATAATAATTCATATAATCTTCTTTTAACATAAAATCTATTTTTCTTTCTTCTTTGTTTGAAGAAATTACAATAATATCTACCTTATCTCCCAATTTATATTTTCGATCCGCACTATAAACACTAAAAGAAGCCTCATCATACTCAAAATAACCATCCATATCCCTAAAGGAGACCAATCCTTCTACACCATTATCTAAAGTCACAAACATTCCAAAGGAGGTAAGCGATGTAATAATACCACAAAATTCTTTATTAATATGTCGAGACATGTACCATGCATAAAGCATATCATTGACTTCTCTTTCACATTCAATGGCTTTTCTTTCACTTGCCGATGTTTTCAAGCAAACTTCAGGTAAAATCGTTTCAAAATAAAGTAAATTTTCTTCATATTGCTTGGAATGTAATAATAGCTTTTTTAAAATTCGATGAACCATTAAATCCGGATATCTTCTTATCGGAGATGTAAAATGACAATAATAATTCATCGCAAGGCCATAATGTCCTAAGCATTTTTCATGATATTTTGCCTTCATCATGCTTCTTAACAACATTTGATTTAGAATAGGGGCAAATTCTAAATCATTAATTTTATTTAAGGCATCTTGAATTTGTTTAGGGTGAATATCATTTTGCGTATTCTTTAAAGATACTCCCATATTCATAATCAATCCAAACACATTATGGAGCTTCTCTTGATCTGGCTTTTCATGAACTCGATAAACACAAGGTAATCCCATAATATTCATATGATACGCAATTGTTTCATTTGCTTGTAGCATAAAATCCTCTATGAGCTTTTCACCAACATCTCTTGTTCGTAGAGTGATATCCCTTGGAGAACCATCAGCATGTAAGGTAAATTTATATTCATCCACTTCAAATTCAATGCCACCTTTTTTGTATCTTCTTTGACGAATAAGGCTAGATATTTCTTTCATTAAATTTAGCATAGGAACAATGTCTTCATATTCTTTACAAAGGGATGCATCGGAATTTAAAATTTTATTTACCTTATTATAGGTCATACGATGGCAAGAGCGTATTACACCCTCACAAATTTCATAATTTACTAAATTCCCCTTTACATCAAGCTCCATTACGCATGCTAAAACTAGACGTTCGACGCCTTCATTTAAAGAACAAATTCCATTGGATAATTTTCTTGGAAGCATTGGAATAACTCTATCCGCAAGATAAACCGATGTTCCACGCTCGAAAGCCTCTTTATCTAGAGGGGTTTGATCTAACACATATTCCGCAACATCCGCAATATAAACTTCCAATTGATAATTCCCATTTTCTAATCGTTTTGCATATACCGCATCATCAAAATCCTTTGAATCGTCCCCATCAATTGTAATAATCGTTTGATTCGTAAAATCTCTTCTGCCTTTTTTTTGCGTTTCTAAAACACTTTCTGGTATATCTTCAATCTGTTTTATTACTTCATTTGGAAAAGGTGTTTTAAATCCAAATTCTAAAGCAATTTGCGAAATCTCAATCCCTGGATCATCTGGATACCCTAACACTTCCGTTATTTTACCTACAATTGCATTACCTATATATGTAACCGTTGCATATACAACGCTACCTACTTTTGCATTCGCTAAATGCTCATATCGAACGTTTACCTTTACAGGAAAAGTTTTCATGGTAGAGGTTATATAATATCTTTCCCCTTTTTTGGTTTTTCTTACATGTAAGGTGCCTACAACATAGGTATGAGAACGTTCTAAAATCTTATACACTTTCGCATTCATAAGCTTAGAGCCACGTTCATATGGATAAATGGATGCTATATCGCCATCGAAAGCAAAGCCTAGATCCTCTTTTGATATATAGCAGTCCTCTTCCCCCTCTATTACCGCAAAGGCATATCCCGCTTCTTTTACATTTAATATAGCTTTTTTTAATATATAGTATTCGTCTTCATGTACGTCATAAATAATTTTTTCTTCCAAGATTAATTTTTCTAATATCGCTTGTAATTCTTTTTTAGAAAATAAAGAATTTCTTAAAAGCGTCTTATAACGATTAAGACCATGACTTATATATTCTAATATGGTTTCCTCTTTATCCATTTTTCCCTCACCACCTATAGTATGCCTAAATATTAAAAAAAAATGAGATTTTTAGAAATCTCATTAATTCTTTATCTTGTATGTAATGCTACAGATGTAATTACTAATGCAATAAACACAATGGCTAAAATGGCCGTTCCTCTTTGCATGAACAATTCAATACCACGTGTTTTTTGATTTTTAAACAATTCAGACTTGCTACCATTGAAGGCATCATTGATATCATCCTTTGAACTCTGAAGCATAACGATTATAATTAATAAAATTGCTACTAAAAAAACAAATATATCTATAATAAATTGTGCCATGATAAACCTCCTAACAACAAAATCTACTATGTTATTATACAAAAATTTTTATAACAATACAAGTTTAATTTCAATTATTTTACAACTTTTAAGATTAAATTAACATCTTTTCTTACAGAATCCATCTTATACGCATCTAATATCATATTATATTCCGTTTGGATATCCTCTTTATTTGCATATATTTTTGCCAAGGTATCACCAGTTTCTACAAAATCGCCAACTTTTTTTTCTAGAACAATTCCAACGCTATGAACAATAAAATCCGTAAGCTTGGCTCTTCCTGCACCTAATAGCATAGCCGCATTTCCAAAAGCTAATGCATCCATATGATGGATATATCCACTATTACTTGCTTTTACTTCAAAACAATATTTTGTCTTAGTAAACTTTTCTGGATGATATATATAGGTTTCATCTCCACCTTGCGCATGGACTAAACTTGCCAAAGTAGCTAATGCTTTTTTATTTTTAATATTTTCTTCACATAAACTTCTTGCTTCTTCTAAGGTGGTCGCCTTTTTTGCATCCAAAACCAAATGAGAAGCAATCGTTAAACATAATTCTTTAAAATCCTTAGGTCCAGAACCATTTAATGTATCTATTGCTTCTATTACCTCTAAAGCATTCCCTATGGCAAAACCTAATGGTTCATCCATATTCGTAAGTACTGCCGTCATCTTCTTACCACAGTTCTTTCCTATTTCTACCATTAGTTTTGCAAGTTTCGTTGCCTCTTCTTCCGTTTTCATAAAAGCTCCACTTCCCACTTTTACATCTAAACAAATAACATCCGCACCACTAGCCAGTTTTTTACTCATAATGGATGAAGCGATTAAGGGGATAGATTCTACAGTTGCCGTTACATCTCTAAGCGCATATAGTTTCTTATCTGCAGGAGCAAGATCAGCCGTTTGCCCTATTAAGGCAATTCCGATATCATTTACCTGCTTAATGAACTTATCCTCTGATAACGAAATATTATACCCCGGAATAGACTCTAATTTATCCAAAGTGCCACCAGTATGCCCTAGACCTCTTCCACTCATTTTAGCAAATTTAATTCCTAAAGAGGCAACAAGTGGAGCAACAACTAAGGATGTTTTATCCCCTACACCACCCGTAGAGTGCTTATCTACTTTTATGCCATTAATTTTAGATAAATCCAATACATCCCCACTATGTAGCATAGCAAGTGTTAAATAGGTCGCTTCTTCATAATCCATTCCTTGAAAATAAACCGCCATAGTAAAGGCAGACATCTGATAATCCTCTATGGAGCCTTTGGTATAGCCCTCAATTAAAAAATCTATTTCTTCTTTTGTCAATTTTTGACCATTTCTTTTTTTTAAAATAATATCTACAGCACGCATATAATCACCTACAACTTATTATATATTCCTAATATATGAACCTTAAAATCCTTTTGTTCTTTAAATTTATTTTCTAATTTATCTAACATTTTGATATCTTTCTTTAATAAACTACATTCAATATAAAATCTATATTTTCCCATTTCTGTTTTCATAGGTCTTGACATTAAAGATTTCAAATTAATGTTTAAATCATGGAAATTTTTTAATATATCAAATAAAATACCTGGTCGATCCACAATAGAGGTTATGACAAAGGATGCCTCTAAATTCTCTTTATATTCATTTTCTTTTTCATCTTTTTGTACGACAAAAAAACGCGTTTCATTCATACGGCTATCGGCAATATGCTTTATCTCTATATTAAAATGAATATCCTCTAATATATGAAGGGGAACAATAGCTCCATAGGTGTCATCAGCTGCAAGCAATTGATTCAAACTTTCTATATTGCTTTGGGTCGTCAGAATCGTAAAATTGTTTTTAGAAATAAATTCTAAGCATTGCCCATAGGCTTTAAACTGAACAAAGCATTTCTTAACATCTTTTATATCTTTTGCATTGGACACAAACGCAAAATCAATATCTAATTTAATCTGAGAAATTATATGATATTTCTTCTCTATAATTTCATCCATACTCTCTAATACGAATCCGTCCAACGTATTTTCAAAAGGAAGTATTGCTAAAGTATTTTCATCTACTGCTCTTGCTGTCTTTAAAATACTAGGATAATATTCTATTTCATAAGCATCCTTTGTTTGTTTCAAATACTTTTTACAAGCAATATCACAATACGTTTTTTCAGGACCTAAAACCGCAATCTTTTTCATAAAGGACTCCTTCATATAAAGGGATCATCTTATATCCCTTATTTTTTTCAAAGTAATAAACACTTTTATTTTGAAATTCTTTAACAACATAAAAATGATTTTCCTTTAGAACGACCATCGTATCTTCTTCAATACCAAATCCATCCATAGGGTAATTTTTCACTTCATCATTATACATCGTTAAATCTTCTACTTGATAGTGTGGACATATCGTAACATTTAAATATCCTAAACACTCTACCATTTTGTAGTTGTAGTAATGATAATTATCATAGAAAACATATTTATCTCCCATTGCCGCCATCGTATAAAGCATAGCACCTGCTGATGAGCCAGCAAATATTTTATTTTGATTGATGTATTTTCCTAATATTTTATCTAATTTGTTTTCTTTAAATAATTGAACCAAATCATCACAATGCCCTCCGGCAATATAAAATATATCACAGGCATCAATAAGTGCTTCAAATTGATTTATGTTTTCAAAAGTTAAATCCATAATGATAGCCGGAACCCCTTGCATAAGTAAATGAAAATTTTTAATACTTTTTTCTATATTTGTACTTGCGTAAGGACAAAATAAAATTTTAGGATTTTCTTTTGCTGCCAATGAAACTAAATGTTTTTCCAATTTATTATGTCCGATAAAGGGATTTGATTTTCCACCGATTAAAGCAAAGATGGACATAAATATCACCTACTTTTTATAAGCCTCTAAACGATAAATAGGTCCTAACTTTGACCATTTGTCTTCAAATTCTGTAGAAATATTTTCCGAATATTTTTCTAAATCCTTATGTAAATCCAAAGATATATTTTTTAATTTCCACCCATTTGAATTAAATTCTTCTAACGAATATTCAAATAATAATCGATTATCTGTCTTTTGATGAATCTCACCATCTACCTTTAAAATCGTTTCATATTGCTTTAAAAAATTAGATGAGGTTAATCTTCTTTTGGCATGAGCGTTCTTAGGCCATGGATCTGAAAAATTTAAATAAATTCTTGATATTTCATTTTCTAGAAAGACATTTATAATGGTAGAGGCATCCAAAAGCACCAATTTTAAATTAGGGATGTGTTCCTCCATAACTTTTTCTAGCACTCGTAAAAGCACAGAATCGTATTTTTCTATAGCAATAAAATTGATATCTTTATTTCTTTTAGCAAGTTCGATAATGAACTGTCCTTTCCCACAACCTATTTCGATGTGAAGTGGATGGGTATTGGAAAAAACATCTTGCCATTTTCCTTTATGCTCTAAAGGATTTGAAATAAAATATTTTTCATTGCTTACTAATTTATCCATTGCATTTTTTACTTTTCTTAATCTCATGATTTACTCAATTTGTATATAGCCATTAAATATATGGCAATGGATTTATAAAAATCTTCTTCTATCATATATTCATTTGCGATATGACAAACATCCTCTCTTCCTACAAAAAGTGGTCCAAAAGCAACGGCATTGCCAATTTCTCTAGCATAGGTTCCGCCACCAATCGTAAAAGGCTTGCTTTCGTAATCTTTCGTCACTTCCTGATAAGCTTCCATTAGATTTTTAACTAACGAACTTTTTGGATCTACATAATGACGATTACTTTTACTAATGATCTTATACGTATAGCCATATTTATTTACCGCATTGGAAACACATTCTTCTATCACTTCAAACTGACAATCTATAGGCACTCTACAGTTTACCCCAACCCTCAGCTTACCTTGTTTTATTTCAATGATGGCTAAATTACTTGTAAGATGTTTCATATCTTCATCATAACAGGCATAGCCTAACTTTTTTCCATAAGTATCTAACGTAAAATATTCTGCCATAAAGCAAGCCACTTTAGAGTTACTATATTTCTTTAAAAATTCAAATAAAATACTTCCTGCATTCACACCTTTTTCTGGACACATGGCATGAGAGGCAACTCCATAGGCAATATAGGTATCCTCTTTAATTTCACCTTGGTATTTATGTTCTTTTAAAAAGATATTAAATTCTTTTTTCAAATCAACTTTAAGTTTCATTTTCGCGCAAGCAGGAACTACGTTATATCGATTTCCGCAAGAAAAATAGGATATGATATCCTCCTTTACGTTTCCATAAATATCATAAGATAGCATACCTTTTTCACCATAGATTAAAGGAAAATCGGCATCGGGTGAAAAAGCCAGGCTAGGCCGTTGCTCATGTTCTAAATAATGCTCTAAGCAACGACTTCCCGATTCTTCATCACATCCAACAATAATGCGGATTTTTTTATTTGGTTTAAATCCAGAATCTCTTAATATTTTTAATGCAATATAAGCAGCTACAAGAGGTCCTTTATCATCGATAGCACCTCTAGCATACATTTTACCATTTCTCAAAGTAAGCGTAAAAGGATCACTCTGCCAATCCTTTTCTTCTACAGGTACAACATCCAAATGGGCTAAAATACCAAGAATTTCTTGTCCTGTTCCAAACTCAATATGCCCTGCATAATTATCTATGTTTTTCGTAATAAAACCATCTTTTTGTGCTTTCGTTAATAAATATTCTAAAACTTTTTTATTCTCTTCTCCAAATGGTGCATCACTATTTGGATCATAATTATCTAACACACTTTTATAAGATATTAGTTTTTGTAATAAACGGATGGCTTCCTCTTTATATTTAAGAATAATTTTTTCTAAATCCTTCATTTTACACCCTCAATAAAAATTAAGATAAATTATTTTTTAGAATAATTTATCTTAAATCTTTCTATACTTCTTTACCTAAATTTAACTCGTTCATTTTATCTGTTAATGCCTGTATGGCCTCTTTTTCATCCGAACCCTCACAACAAATTTCTATGGTTATTCCACTATAAATGCCTAAAGACATAACACCCATAATTGATTTAAAATCTACGGTTTGTCTTAAAGCAGTTAAAGTAATTTCGGAATCATACTCCATAGCAACATTTACTAGTATCGTTGCTGGTCTTGCATGGATTCCTGCTTCACTTGTAATTCTAAATGATTTCTTTTGCATAATCCTTCCATCCTTTTTATAATTTTTTTTCTATTGCACTTTTAATTGTTTCAGAATCTAATTTAAATAACGTTTTGATTGTATTACCTGTAACAAAAACACCTGAGGTAGAAATACTTTTTAATTTTTCTAAATCCGTCTTATCTAAATCCTCTACGGTTATTTTAAGTCTACCATTATCCACGAAAACCTCACGAATGTTTTCTTTTCCACCATAAGCATTCATAAGTTCCAATATAAATGGCTCATCAATTTTTAAGCCTTTTTTAGATAATTTAACCCCTATACAAATTGCACAACAAAGGATTAAAAGAAAAACTAATACACTTAAAGAAATAATCAAAGGCAAATTTACTTCTAAAATATAGAATAGGTAAAACACATATTCCATCAAAAGCACCTCATTTCATATACTTATATTATAAGAATTTTTTTATATTTTATCAAGAATAACTTTCATTATCCTCGACATTTGTCTACTCTTTTTTGAAAACATTTGCATACTTTAAGATGGGAGGTGAAATAATGAACTGCGATACTTTAACTCAAGATAGTTGTAATTGCAATTTTATTAAAGAATCTGTTGCAAAAATTGATAAACTACAAAAGGAAGTCGTATCTGATACTACAGGACGTTGCATCGCTTGTGAAGCTTCCCTATTCACTTCAGCTAATAATACAATTCCTGTAAGATTCTATACCAAATGTGGAAACCCAGTCATCGGTAATATCGGTCTTCCACCTACAGAAACCGTATATTTCAGAATTGAATCTCTTCGTTGTGGACGCTTTGCTACTTTGCGATTATTAGAAACTACAACTGTAGGAGATGAAACTACACTTACTGGTACAGATTATACCATTATTTTAGATTTAGATAGCGTTGGATCTATGCAATGCTTTAGCCCAATCAGTGTTGAGGTTTGTGCTCAATCTACAACAACTGCATAAGAAAAGGAGAACCTTGTGCTGTTCTCCTTTTATATCTTTTGGAGGAATAGACCTCCTTTTTTTATTTCTTTTTTCGCACCGAATACCCAAAGGTTCCCAATAAATCACCTAAAGCATAGTATTCTCCATGGGAATAAGTAACAAGATTTGCCTTCTGCAAATTAAATTTATTTTTTTCATCTAAATACTTTTTATCCACACTAACGCCTAATACTTCCGCCAAAAACATGTCATGAGATCCTAAAGGAAGAATTTCTTTTACCCTACATTCGATATTTACAGGACACTCTAAAATGCTAGGAGCAGAAATATATTTAGATTTTAATGGTGTAAGATGCATATCTTTAAATTTATTCGTTTTAGATCCTGATACCACTCCGCAATAGTCTAATGCAAAAGCTAAATCCTTTGAGGTTAAATTGATTACAAATTCTTTTGTCTCTTTAATTACTTGATAGGAATAACGCTCTTTACGCATGGATATATATACCATAGGCGGATTTGTACAGCATGTACCTGTCCACGCAATCGTTATAATATTTGGGTTTTCCATTTTGCCACAAGATACCATAACCGCTGGGACAGGGTATAGCATATTTCCTGCTTTCCAATATTCTTTTTCCATTTTTTGCCTCTATTTTGTATATCCAAATTTTTTAAAAAATTCTTCCTTAAAATCAAGTAACCGATCCTCTTTGATTGCACCTCTTATATTTTTCATTAAATTCTTTAAAAAATATAAATTATGATATGTTAAAAGTCGCATTCCTAATATTTCATCGGCTTTTACTAAATGATTTAAATAACCTCTTGAATAGGTTTTGCAGACATAACATTCGCAATTTGAATCTAAAGGATTTTTATCTTCCTTTAAAGCATTATTTTTCACCTGTATTTTTCCCAAAGACGTAAAAGCCGTTCCATGGCGGGCATTTCGACTTGGAAGTACACAGTCGAACATATCGATTCCGTTTATAGAACCTACAATTAAATCATCTGGAGATCCTACTCCCATTAAATATCTTGGTTTATCTTTAGGCATTATCGTTTTCAAATATTCTAACATTTCATACATTTCTTTTTTCGATTCTCCTACCGATAAACCGCCAATAGAGTACCCATCAAAATCAATTTTTTGTAACTCCTCTAAACAATACTTACGGATGTCTTTGTTTCCACCACCCTGAACAATTCCAAACAAAGCCTGTGTCTCTTTGTTCTTATGTGCATCATATCCACGCTTTGCCCAACGAATGGTACGATCAACGCTTTTCTTCATATAATCATCGGTTGCATCAAATGGTGGACACTCATCAAAAGACATTATAATATCAGCACCCAAATTGTTTTGTATTTCAATGGATTGTTCTGGGGATAAAAATAATTTTTCTCCAGATTTATGATGGCGAAATTCAACACCCTCTTCTGTTATTTTTCTTATTTTAGATAAAGAAAAAACTTGAAATCCACCACTATCGGTTAAAAGAGCATGATCCCATTTCATAAAGCCTCTAATGCCACCAAATTCTTTTACAATTTTATCTCCTGGCTGTAACCATAAATGATAGGTGTTCCCTAAAATCAATCCATCGGATACTTCTTCGATTTCCTTTGGTATTAAAGTTTTTACCGTTGCCTTTGTTCCTACAGGCATAAAAATCGGTGTTTCAAAATCACCATGTGGTGTATGTAAAATTCCATATCGTGCACCTGTTTGCTTACACACATGCTTCAATTCATACCAAACCGCAGCCATTTTACCTTACTCTCTCTATCGTTAAAATCTTAACATCCTCTAAAGGCTTATCCATTCGATTTGTAGGCACTAAAGCAATTTTATCTACAACCTCTATTCCTTTTGTTACAACTCCAAAAGCCGCATAACTTCCATCTAAAGATGGTGCATCCTTATGCATAATAAAAAATTGTGAGCTTGCGGAATCTGGAATCATGGTTCTAGCCATAGAAATGACACCTCTTGTGTGTTCTAAAGGGTTATTTACTCCATTCATTTTAAACTCGCCTTTTATTTTGTTTTTGCTTCCACTCATTCCTGTTCCTGTTGGATCGCCACCTTGAATCATAAAACCAGAAATTACTCTATGGAAAATGATCCCATCGTAAAATTTTTGATTTACTAATTCTAAAAAGTTCTCTACTGTAATTGGAGCAACTTCAGGAAATAATTCAACTTCCATCTCTCCTAAATCTAGCACTTTAATTTTACATACTGGATTTTTATCATTTAAAAACTCTTGATAGTTCATATTCTTAACTCCTTTTATTCAATAAACATTGCATCACCAAAAGAAAAAAACCTATATTTTTCTTCTACCGCTTTTTGATAAGCTTCTAAAATAAATTCGCGACCTGCAAAAGCACTCACTAGCATAATAAGAGTTGACTTTGGCAAATGAAAATTTGTAATTTGGGCAGATACTACTTTAAACTCATATCCTGGATAAATAAAAATTGAGGTATTTGCACAACATGCCTTAAACCCATTATTATAAGCTGATTCCAATGTTCTTGTCGATGTGGTTCCGCAAGCAATAATTCTTTTTTTATTTTTTAAAGCCGCATTCAGTTTACTTGCTGCAGCCTCCGATATTTCATAGTACTCGGAATGCATTATATGATTTGTTAAGTCCTCTTCCTCTACTGGCCGAAATGTACCAAGACCTACATGAAGAGTAACATAAACGATTTCTACCCCTTTGTTTTTAAGTTTTGATAACAATTCTTCCGTAAAATGCAGTCCCGCTGTTGGGGCTGCCGCACTTCCTGGATTTTTCGCATATACCGTTTGATATCGATCTTTATCTTTTAATTTCTCATGGATATAAGGGGGAAGAGGCATTTCTCCTAAAGAATCTAGGATTTCTACTAAAATGCCCTCATAAATAAGTTCAAATTTGCAAATTCCCATATCTTCTTTCGAAATACATTTTGCTTTTAATCTTCCATCACCAAAAGAAATAATAGTACCAATTTTCACTCTTCTTTGCGGCTTAGCAAGGGTTTGCCAAATATTATTTCCTTCATCCTTTAATAAAAGAATTTCAATTAATGCGTTTGTATCCTCTTTATGTCCATAAAGCCTTGCTGGTATAACCTTAGTATCATTTAAAACTAAAACATCCTTCTCATCCAAAGAATCGATGATATCCGAAAAGTGCTTATGTTCGATTGTTTTATTCCTTCGATTCAAAACCATAAGCTTTGACTCACTACGATTCGGAAGTGGAGTCTGTGCAATCAATTCTTGTGGTAATTCATAATCATAATCCTTAGTTAAAATCATGAGAATATCCCCTTAAAATATTTAATACCTAATTGCTTATACGCTTTTTCGGTTGCAATTCTTCCTCTGTTGGAACGTTTAATATAGCCTTCTTGAAGAAGATATGGCTCATAAACATCCTCTATCGTTGTTACCTCTTCGGAAATCGTAGCAGCTAAAGACTCTACGCCTACTGGACCACCTTTGAATGTTTCTATAATTGCCCTTAAATAACGATAATCCGTATAATCTAGACCATCCTTATCTATACCTAATTTTTTTAAAGCTTCTTGACAAATCTCTAAAGATATAACTCCATTATTTCTTACATCGGCAAAATCACGTACTCTTCTAAACAAACGATTGGCAATACGTGGTGTTCCCCTAGAACGTCTTGCAAGCTCTAATGAAGCCAATGAATCAATTTTTGTTTCATATACCTGCGCCGTTCGATTTATAATCAGCTGTAATTCCTCTGTTGTATAATATTCTAATCGTAAAACCACACCAAAGCGATCGCGTAATGGTGCCGCTAAATCTCCAAATCTTGTTGTAGCGCCTATTAAAGTAAAAGGTGGAAGTTCTACCCGAATGCTTCTTGCCTGAGAATCCTTACCCACCATAATGTCTAAAACATAATCCTCCATAGCACTATATAAAACTTCCTCTACATATCTTGGAAGCCGATGGATTTCATCGATAAACAAAACATCCCCCTCATTTAAAGTAGATAAAACAGCCGCTAAATCTCCACTACGCTCTATCGCAGGTCCAGAAATGACTTTAAAGTTCACATTCAGTTCATTCGATATTATTGCGGCTAACGTCGTTTTACCCAATCCTGGAGGACCATATAATAAGACATGGTCTAAGGCTTCATTTCTTTTTTTTGCTGCTTGAATATAAACCTCAAGCATCTCTTTAGCCGTTTGCTGACCAATATATTCTTTTAATATGGAGGGACGAAGGCTTAAACTATCCTCACTATCTATTTTTTGCTCATTTGGATCTACAATACGTTCATCCATATCATCACCTTCTACTTAATCATTTGTTGTAAGGCTAGTTTTACTAACGTTGCCTCATCTAGTGTAACGTCAAGTTTTGCTAAAACCTTAGAAATCTCTTTTTTATTATATCCTAATGCAATTAGGGCTCCCTCAACATCCTCTAATTTTGAATTCGGGGCAATCACCACATCCGCATAAGATAATTTACCTCTTAAATCTAAAATAATCTGCTGACTTGCCTTTGTGCCTATACCAGGAAATTTACGTAAATAGGCATCATTCCTATTTTCTATTGCATGAACAATTTCTTTTACACTTCCACTCGCTAAAATACTTAAAGCACTCTTTGGCCCTATTCCACTGACGGAAATCAATTTTAAAAATAAATCCTTTTCCTCTTCGGTTAAAAACCCATATAAATCTAAAATATCTTGTCGCGCATATAAATGGGTATAAATTTTATATTCTGTATTCAATTTAAAATTATAAGGATTGCTTACAATTAACAAATATCCTATATTATTCGTTTCACATATAATATTTTTCGGTGTAACCTTAGTTACAATTCCTTTTATATAACCATACATCCATACATCACCTATGATATATAATACCATAAAAAACAACAAAAAAAAAGGAAAATTCTCATCTTCCTTTATATGGGGATTTCGGTGGAATTATTCCTGGATAAGGGGTTCTATACTTCGGCTCATTTTTTTTATCTTCTTCTTTTATTTCCTTAGTATCTTTTGGAACCTCTTTAACCATAATCTTCTTCTCTTCTAATAAAGAAGGAATAATTTCATCCGTTATTTTTGGATAATAATCCATTACAAATCCTTCGGTTTTTTCTAAAATTTGCTCAATTTCTTCACTAATAAGAGGTACCATTAATTTTGTCCCACTAACCAAATGATTAAAATCCGTAATATGACTATTATATTCCTTTAACTGTTCTATATTTATATGATATTCATCTAATATATCATATAGACTTTCATTATTTTTAACAATATGTTCAATCAAATTATCACCACTTTATTTTATGTTAAAAAGTATAAATAAAGAACTATCTTGTATATATTCCACTTGCATATTTATTTTTTGAGCCAAAATTTTCATTGTTTTTGGTGTTACAAAGCTTATATGTGTTATATCCCTTAAATACCACCAATGCTCTATATCCTTTGGAATAATTTGCGTCATAATTAGTATTTTGCCGTTTTTGGAAAGATGTGCCTTTAAATCAAATAATACTTGCAAGCTATTTTCTATATGCTCAAACACCTCGATCAAAATAATATTATCATATACATCCTTTGGAAAAATAGGATAATAAAACTTATCATAATACTTACAAGGTCGTCTATTTTCATTTAATAAGTCGCATAAATAATGTATTTTGCCACATCCAAAATCTAAAGTTAATCCCTTTTGCATATAAGGTATAACTTTATTCATAATATTAAACATATATTTTTTATAAGCTTCATCAACGATATGATTCTCATATCTTTCGAATTCTTTATCTGGCGAAGGTTTATTTATCTTTTTTAAATACCCACAATTTTCACATTTATAATAAAATTCCTTCTGAATTAATATTTTATTCATTCGGTTTTCACAAAAACAAAGCATTTTATCCACACCAAATTTCTTTACTATTATGTAAAATAATTATATAATAGTAATGGTAAACTTTCAATGAGGAGGTGTTTTTATGAGTAATTATTTTTCATCGATTAAAAAATTGAATGCTGATCTTCTTGTCTTCATCAATCGTTACGAGAAATTGGATGAAAAAGATCCCATTACGAACCCATTGTTGAAAGTTTTAAAAAAGCATGTTAATGCTTTAAACACTATATCTATGCAACATGCAGCTAGACTCAATCGGCATTTAACCGTATTTGAAAAATCTTTCCAAAAGATTTATCAAAGATACAAATTAGATAAAGAGAATATAACGAATCATTTGAACACCTCTTTAGAGGTTATCAATTCAAAATATACAAAAAAGGTAAATCTATTAAATGAGGAAATAAATAAACTTAAAGAGACAAGCGAAAAGAAGCTAGAGGAATACACAAATGATATTGGATATTTTTTCATTACCTCTAATCAACAATCGGAAGTGTTTGATGATGAGTACCAAGAAAATATCAAACGATATGAATATCAAATTTCTGCTGCAAAAGAAACTTACAATCAAAGCATTAAAATACATAATATCAAATTAGACGGAGAATTAAAAGAATTAAATGCCATTCATAAGAATTCTTTTAAAGGATTTGATGCGAATACGGATCAATTAATTGAGCGATTGAATGAACGGATTTTAAAATGCAATGAGGAATTAAAAGAGGTATCCGACAAACTTAACAATGTACGTATTCAAATGAAAGAAAGACTACGTCAAGAAAGTGTAAACTTAAATAATGAAATTAAAGTATTAGTTGATGAAAAAAATAAATCTATTGTTACAGCTAGAACCAAATATAGTAAATCACAAAGCACTTCTTCTATGGAGAAAGAAAATAAACGTCAAGAATATCAAATTGATGGCCAAAAGATATTAAAGGATTTTGTTTATAGCATTACGGAGCTTGACGAATATTCTTCCAATTATAAAACCAAATATAATAAAACCATTGAAGATGAAAATAGAAAATATCAATATATGCTTTTAGATATGTATAAAAAACAAAATGCAGAATTAGCAGAAATTATTGATAAAGGCATGAAAATAAATCATGATTATGATAAATATACGAAGCGATTAATTAAAGATAAAAATAAACAATACTATAAAACGAAAAATCATTATCAAAAAATTCAGGATAAGCAACTTTTAAATTATGAACTTTTATATCAAAAAGAAATGGAAAATATAAGACATAATAAAACCTTATTAGAATTAGATAAGAATTTTTCTATAAAAAATATTAATGAAAAAGAACAAACCGATAATAAATACTATCAAGAGTTAAATAGTATTTACGAAAATGATATGAATCTTCTAATTCAACTAGCCAACTTAAAATATAACCAAAAAGCAAATCTTGTGAAATGCCAAAGCCGTATAAGAAATAAAGGTTTTGAAAAGGATTTAGATATTTCTGAGGCAAACTTTCAAAAGAAAATTGAGAAGATTCAAACAAATATTAATAAATTCAAATTTGAAATTGAAGGAGCTCTAGAACTTAAAAAAATCGTTACAGATTATGAAAATGGCAAATATAAAAAAAATGTCAATCATTTATCCGTACTCACTCTTTTAGAAATAGAAAAATGCAAAGTGTTAGATCAATTTAATCATCGTCAATATGAAAACAATATTTTAAATTCACAAACAAATTTAGAATATAGTAGGAAAAAACTAGAAATAGAAAATCAAGAATTTGAAGTACTTACAAATATCAAAATTGAACGTGTAAAAGCTACACTTCAAAGAGATACGGTTAATGCTGCTTTTAAAATTAAAGAAGATCAAATTTATGAATCGGAAGATAAAAGTATTCAAAATAGAAACACATTGTATGAATTAGATTCTATAAGTCATACGGTTTTATATGAAAGATTTAAATTAGAAATGAAAATTATTCATCAAATTTTATCTACTTTTATATCTTTAGTAAGAGAAATGGAAATATTTTCTTCTAAAATATTAAAAACTTTCTTTAAATCTATATCTATTCGTCCTGAATATTTGGATATTATTAAAGTATTTGTATTTGACTTTTTCAAAATCTTATGTGATTATTATTCCAATTTATTAAATAATTTGAAAGATGAAGAATGTGAAATCATTTATAAGCGTATTGAGTTTGAAGAGGGCTTCAAATTTAAAACATATTATAAAGAGATTACAACGAACTATGATATTGATCGAAACCGTCTATTAACTAAAAAGAAATCTATATTGGATACTCTTGAGAATTATAATAATACAATGGAAACATTTAAAAGTAGAGTATACAATTTACAAAATCAAAATAATTTAATACGCCAACGCAAATATTCTACTCATTCTTCTACTCAAAAAGAAATTTATAATAAAGAAATATCTGCCAACAAGCAAAAAATCACTGATCTAAAAAAGAAAATATCAGATATAACAAAGTTAAAAGCCATTTTAGAAAAAGATGATTCTTCTCTTGACAATGAACTTAAAGTTTTAGAAAGAGAATTTATTATTCGAGAAGATAAAATTAAACAAATGCAATATAATAGTGCCATTTCATTTTATGATTTAAGAAGAAACCTTTCAAGATATATTGAAATAGCGAGCTATAAATTTAAAGATTTAAATAGTGATACCCGAATACTTCCTATTCGCTTCTTTAATATACAAAACTCTATAAATGGATATAACAATAAAATACATCGGTTTAATTCTACTATTATCAAAGATTTATTCAAAATAACCCATATATTCTATTCAGATACTTATAAATCCATTCAAAAAGACAAACGGTTACTACTTATCAAATTTAAAAGTGATATTGACTATATTTATAGTAAAACCACACATTTAATTGAAGATAACCGAAAAGAATATGATAAAAAGGTTAGTATTCATATCCAAGAATTAAAGGCAATAGATACAAAATATAAAAATGAAGAAAAAAGATTTGCTTCTATCTTGCAAAATAATGATAAGCAATATGAAGATGCTATACATGATATATTAAAAGAAAAAAGAGAAAGCTTATCAAGATTTTATGTTGAATATTACGCAATGTGTGATAACCTAGAAGGTATCAAATATACCTATGACATTGAAATGCAAAATTATGAAAATCAATTTCAAATGGATAAATTGAATCTAACCAACCATATACTTTCTGAGAAAAGTGATCTTGCCAATAACCTAGATAATTTTATTAAAGCAAAAGAGGAATTAATTAATCACCTTCCTGCAGCAACGAAATTTCAATCACAACTCCTACATAAAGAAACAAGGGATTTAAATGCTGGATTGTCGCAAGAAATTAAAAATGTAAGATTAAAATTTAATTTAGAACGAAAGAATATCCAAAGAAATATTACTTCTATTCAGCAATCTCTTGAGCAAAGTAGACTGGATAATGAAATAAGGCATCAAAAAAGTATTATTAAAGAAAAAAGAAATCATGCCAATCTTTTAAAGCGTATTGAAAATGACTTAAATGTCAGCACAAATTAATAAAAGAAAAGACCAGTTTGTACTGGTTTTTTTTCTCAATATTTTTATTTTTTTAAAATTTTACCACCCGTTAAAGCAATCATTTTAATTGCCTGTATAGAAAAACTATCGGCTTCAACGGTTAATTTTTTATCAAGTTTGCCACGTGCTAATACTTTTACATACGTTGTCTTTTTCTTAAAGCCTTCCACACGTTTTTTTAATTCTTCAAGAGTTACTATTTCTCCATCTTGGAAATATTTGGATAAGGTATCTATATTTATAATTTCGATATTCGTTTTATCTATTTTTCCACTTGTTTTTTCAACAAAGGCTTCTGCAACTTCATCCTGCATTAAAGCATCTACCTCTTGTGCTGTTACACTTCTTCTTATTTCAACAGGTCGAAATTTTGTACCGCTTTGTGCAGCCTCATTCGTTAATTCTTTTATAAGTTTTCGTTCGATTAAAGCCTCCGTTGTTTCATAAGGATATTCTAAAGCATAATTCTTTTTCTCATACGTATCTTTTAAGAATACCTCATTTTGTTTCATTACCTTATCGATTAAATCCTTAGCATATCGCACTCTTCTTTCACTTTTGATTCGATATAAGCAAGGTATATCGGAATATGCGAAAATCTCTTTCATATTTTCTACATGATACTTTGTATTCTCATAATCTTTAGGATTAAGTGCTAAATTTAAAGATAAAGTTTTCCCACGCAAGCGAATTTTTACTAATGTTTTTTTACCTAATCGGTAGGTTTCCCATTTCCAACTCATTCTATTTTTTATTTTATCAAAGGAGAGCAAATGATTTTTAAGTTCTGAGTAATACTTCTTTATATCCATTTCCGATTGAATGAGTTTTGCTACAAAACTCTTATTATATTTTATAACGATATATTTTGTTTTCCCGTCTTCTTCAATCCTTTTAACTTCTTGTTCTTCTTGATCTTCGACCTCTTCGGTTACCTTTTCTTCAAAATCAAGAGTTTGAAGTTCTGTAATTGGCTGCACTAGCTCTTGTTGATCTAGTTTTTCCTCTGTATTCTTTAATAGTAAATTTTCTTGTTCTTTTTTTATAGGCGTTGTATTCTCATTACTATATAATATTATAAATACTATATAAGCAATTAAAACAATTGCCAAGATAGATAATATAATCACTAATAATTCCATAAAACTTCTCCTAAATCTTACCTTATTTATGGTATATAATTAAAATGAAACTTAAAGAAGACAAAGTTATCTTCTTTTTTATTTTTACCTATTATAACACTGTGAATATTGCAAAAAAAATAGAATTTTGTATTTAAATACTTAAATAAATTTGTATAAGAAAAAACAGAACTTTTTTAAGTTCTGCTTTACTTTTAAAATTTATTTTTTCATTTTCAACCAATCAGGAAGATTTTTATTTGTATTAGTTCCTATATTAATTTTCGCATTTTCTTGTTCTTGTCTAACACGCTCTTTTTCTTCTATTTTGCGTTGTTTCGCTTCTAATTTAAGCTTTCTTCTTTCTTCTTTTTTATTTCCCTTTATGTCAAAGATTTCACTTACACGATTCGAAGATTCTATTTCATCGTATTCCTCTTCTTCGTCTTCTTCATCTGAACGAATTAAACCATCATAAACAATATTTTCATCAGACATATTTCTATAAATTGTTTCTGCTAATTCCTCATAACCACTGCTTTGTGCCTTAAGCTCATATCCAGTAGCAACAACTGTAATAACAATTTCGTCTCCCAAATCATTATTAATTGCTGTACCATATATGATATTTAAATCTTTTCCACAATTATTTCTAATTTCAGCTATTGCAACATCTACTTCCTTTAAGGATAATTCCTGTGAAGCTGTAATATTAACAATTGCATCGGTTGCACCATCAATGGTTACCTCTAATAAGGAGGAATGAATGGCATGACGTGCAGCTTCTATCGCTCTATTTTCACCACTTGCTGCACCGATACCCATTAACGCTGTACCTTTATTCGCCATAACAGCTTTTACATCGGCAAAGTCTACATTTATCAATCCTGGAATTGCTATGATTTCAGCAATTCCCTGAACACCTTTTCGTAATACATTATCTGCTTCTCTAAACGCATCAAGTACGGATGTATGGACATCAACAATTTGTAATAATCTTTGATTAGGAATAACGATTAACGTATCTACATATTGTCTTAATTCCTCTAAACCTGCAACCGCATTATTCATTCTTTGAGGTCCTTCAAATTGGAATGGCTTTGTACATATACCAACCGTTAAGCAACCATGCTCTCTTGCAATTCTTGCAACAATTGGAGCAGCACCTGTTCCAGTACCTCCACCCATTCCACAAGTGATAAATACCATTTCGGCATCTCCAATCATTTCATGGATATCATCTTCACCTTCTAATGCAGCCGCTTTACCAACTTCCGGATTTGCACCTGCACCCTGACCATGTGTTTTCGTTTTTCCGATTAATAATCTTTTCTTGGCTTTTGACATTTTTAAATCTTGGGCATCAGTATTTACAGCAATAAATTCCACACCATGGACTTCATTTTCAATCATATGATCAATTGCGTTTTTACCTGCACCACCAACACCTATTACCTTTATCTTTGTTCTTGCAGACTCTAATGCATCAAGTTCATCAAAAATCATCAATACCACCCCTTAATATAATCGAATTCTTACGGACTATTTTATTTTACATTAAAAAACTTTATTTTTCAATATCCTTAATACGATTAAAAAGGAATTTTCTATCAATGTTTTACAAGAAATGAAGCATTTTTGACAATTTTTTCTATATAATAGTGATTTCACTCACTAATTGTATTCCAAACTCTAAGCGACTTCTCGTTTCAATCAATTCAATCAAGCTTAATATTTCACTGGATTTTGCATTTCCCATATTGATGATAAAATTAGTGTGCTTAGCACTAATAGCCGCATCTCCTATACGAAATCCTCTTAAATGTAATGCATCAATTATTTTCCAGCTTGGAATTAAAGGATTATTCTTAAATACAGAACCCATACTTTTCGCTTCTAATGGTTGTGTCAATTGACGTTGCTTTTTTCTAGCATCTAAAAGATGCTTTGTCTCTTTTTTTTCTACCAATAAGGTAGCCTCTATTATAATACCCTCAATATAATGAAAAACGCTACTTCTATATCCAAAGTCACACATATTCTTTTCTAAAACTTGAATATTACCAGCGGTATCAATATATTTTACTTCTACTAAATGGTTTGCGATATTATCATTATATGCACCACTATTATTATATATCGCGCCTCCTAAAAGACCAGGAATTCCCCCAAGAAAAGATAAATCTCCTAGTTCTTTACTTGCCAAATCATAAGCTAAATTTATAGTGGGATAAAAAGCACTAACTCTTATTTTATCCTCTTTATAATCATAAGAATATTTCATTTTTTTTACGCATATTACAATACCTGAAAAATAGAGATCAGATGCTAAAATATTACTTCCATTGCCTAAAATAAAGTATTTTAAATTGTTTTCCTTTATAAACTTATATGCTCTTCGTAATGACTCAATATCCTTAGGAAAAAAAACACACTCTATTTTACCACCACATCCAATCGTAGTAAGTTCTTTAAATGTATATTTTGATTCTACAGACCCAAGTCCATGCTCAATAACGTAAGCGGCAAAATTCATTTTATCGTCTCCATAATTTTATTTAAAATGATTCTTTTAGAATCTTTTACAACTAATTTTTTTTGTGAGGATAACATATTCATTTTGAATTGTTCATTTGAAAAAATCGTATGAATGTGAGAAAGTAAATCTTTTTCTATATTTTTTTCTAAGCATAGAATACATCCGTTAGAATCACTAAAAAATTTTGCATTGTAAAATTGATGATTCTTTTTTGTCTTCATACTGGGAATACAAATAAAAGGCTTATTAATATAAAAAATTTCAGCGGTTGTTGAGGCTCCTGCTCTAGCGATTATAACTTTAGATTCTTGCATTAAGGTATAAATATCTTCTGTAAAATCAATTATCTTTAAATTCTTATTTTCTAAATAATCTTTACTATATCTACCAGCAATTAAGCACGTCTTATATTCCTTACTAATTTTGTAAGCCGCATCACATAAAACTTTTGAACCTAAGGAACCTCCAATAATTAACACATCAAATCTTGTCATTTTTTCACTATATTCTTTTGGTCTTAATGGTAACCCACTTACCATTTCTTTTTTCTTTAAAGGTCTTGTCTTATATGCCAAAAATTTCATTTTACAAAAAGGATATAACCACTTATTCATACTTCCTTCTACTATATTTTCTTCTAACAAAAAAATGGGAATTCTATATCTTATTGCATAAAGACAAGCACTTAAACTAACATATCCTCCACTAGCAATTAATGCCTCTATATCATATTTTTTTAATTTCTTTTTTAAATCGAAATATCCCAAAAGCGTACTTTTCAATTTAGAATTATATTTTTCATATCCTATAAAACGAATACCATTTTTCTTACATATATTTTCTTCAATATTTCCTTTTTGTCCAATATATATAGCATCTTGCTTATTTTCTTTTATAAGACTAATTAAGGGCATTATATGCCCACCGGTCTTACCTCCTGTGTATGCATACATAAAATCACCAATTAATTATATGTATAAAATAGAAAAGAATTACGTTCAAACTCGAATTTATTCTTAAACACTAAACTAAATTTAAAATCTTTTTTATCTTATCAATACTTCTATTTGCTATTCTTGCAATCATTTCTATGGTTAATCCAGATATATACATATTACGAATCAACTCTTTTTCTTTTAATTCTATTTCTTGCAGAATCTTTGCTCTTTCCTCTTGTCTTCCTTCTAGCTTTCCTTTTTCTCTTATTTCTTCAAATACTTTACACATTTTATTTTTCCCCTTTTTCGTATTTTTTAATCTTTCATATATTAAATAGTCCGATTTCTTTCTTTTTTTTGGAACTTTTTATTTTTAATAAAAAAGGCGTGGTTTTGGATACGTTAGGTGCCATGCATCACCTTTGGGAATCTCATTTAAGGTTTCCTTTTCTTTTCCGTATCCTTACCACGCCTATGTTGTTTTGTTTTTACAAAAGTCAACGATTTAGTTTTTTTTGAGTCATTCTACAAATGGTAAGTTCGTGTAGAATGACTTTTAACTCGTTTTTATTATTTAAATAGAAAGTAATTACAATCTTAAATCTTTTATAGCTGGTCCATCTATAATATGACCATCTTTATCATATTTTGATCCATGACAGGTACACTCATAGGTTTGATTTATAGAATTCCAATGTAATGCACAACCCATATGGGTACAGCGAGGGGTTTTAAATGAAACCATTTCCTTACATGCAGAAACTCCATTAGAAAGTAGTGGCTTTAATTTTAATCTTCGATTCGGCGAAAAAAGTTTTTCGTATGAATTAAATCTTCCTTCGATTAAATCGGCTATTAGTTTTGCACTTATCATTGAGCCTGTCATTCCCCACAAATTAAACCCAGTAGCCAAATAGATATTATCCTTATCATCATATTTGCCGATATAAGGTAAGGCATCTAATGTAATACAATCTTGGTTTTCCCATACATATTCTACTTCATTATCATTCGATATAAAACTTTGAATCGTTTTTATTCCATTTATTTTTTTTCCTGGCTTGTGTTGCAATCCACCAATTAGAATATAATCCTTATAATTTCTAAAATAAAAATCATTTTTGTTTGTTCCAATAGCATTCCCACAAAAATCAAATTCATTCTTCGTAGCTATCACATAAGATTTTTCTTGTGTTTCTTTTATAAAATAACCACCCTTAAAACGTAAAAAAGGATAGCCAGTACATACGATAATATAATTTGCTTTTATTTGATGATTTTTTGTGTAAGCTGTTTGATGCTTGATTTTAAGAATGGTGGTATGTTCATATATTTTAAAATGATTTTTTAAATGGTAAATAAGTTTCAAAGGATTCATCTGTGCCTGATTTTTAAATTCTATTGCTTTTTTATAGGCTATAGGTAAAGATATATTTGTAAAATTTGCCTGAAACCCTAATTTCTTTAAAGCCTCTACCTCTGCAACTAGTTTGCTTCCATCTGTTACATCATATTTATAAGAAGAAACATTTTCGAAATCAAAATCAAACTCTTTCGAAAGCTTTCTATATTCTTCTATTGCTTCTAAGTTTGCATTTAAATATAATTTCGTATTTTCGATTCCAATAGAATTTATTAAATCACAATACATTGTATCCTGTAAAGCGGTAATTGCTGCCGTCGTTTTTAAAGTTTTTCTACTACCTATTTTTTGGCTATCTACAACTACGACCTGTTTTCCCACTTTAGACATATAATAAGCACACAAGATTCCACAAATACCACCACCAATAACCAGTACATCGGTTTCTATGTCCTCATCTAATGACCTATAGTCTTGGTCTTCAAGATCTTTTGTCCAAATGCTTTTTTCCATATCCTCACCAGTATTAGTGTTTACCTATCTATTGGTTCTATTCTATTAAATCTACATACCCTAATTTTTTTAGTCGATTATAAAAATAAGCTTTTTTTATCTTTTTTGGATAAACCAACGGAAAAAAGGAGAAAAGAATAATTAAACATCCACCAAGAATAAAAAATAAAATACTTAAAGAAAGCTTAACTATAAAAATTAAATTTAAAAATAATATATTTATACCTATAACGAATAAAACAATTCCAATAATAAAGCTTAAAATAAAATACTTTCTTTTTTCATTAACTTTGCTTTCATATTCTTTCTTTATTCTATTTTTAATGTCGTCTGTTAAAATTTCATTATAATCAAAATATTTCATCTTTTCTCCTATTATATTAAAAAATAGTCGGATTTATCCGACTATTCTTCTTCGGTTTGTTCATGAGCTTCAATTTCTTCCGCTGTTGCATCTCTTACTTCAACCTTTGCAAGATGAATACGTCTGTTTTCAACATCAAAAATTGAAATAGTAATCATTTTAGCATAATCGTTATATGTTTCGGTTTGTTCATCCATCATAGTATACATTGCTAAATAGTTTATAGAAAATCCTACCGTTGGTAAACTTTCACATTTTGCAAATAACCAACCAGATATTTTACTAGGAACATCTGCAGGCACATCTCCTAAATGTAATCTTTCAAACAAATCTTCTACATATAATTCTGCATCAATAATATAGCTTCCATCTTCTTGTGCTTCAAAAGAAAGATCATTATCCCCTGGAATATCATGTTCGTCATAGATTTCACCTACTAACTCTTCTAATGCATCTTCCATTGTTACAAGTCCTAAGACATCCCCATATTCACCACTTACAACAGCTAAATGGGTTTTAGAAATTTGTAATTCTTTTATTAAAGCATCTACTTTCATTGCAGATGATACATATTTAACTGGACGAATTAATCTTTTCCAAGACATTTTTGGATTTTTCACTAAGGCTGGGAAAAAATCTCTTTCATAAAGTACACCAACAACATGATCTTTATCTTTCTTATAAACGGGTATTCTAGAATAAGCATTATCTAACATAAATTCTTTAACTTCTTCTAAAGAGGAACTATAATCTAATGCTTCCATATTAATACGAGGAATCATTATATCCTCTACCGTTCGATCGTTTAAATCAAATACACTACGAATCATATTTGCTTCATCATCTTCAATAGTGCCTTCTTCTTCCATAGTATCCAATAAAACGCCAAGTTCTTCTTCATCAATCGCCTTTTTCTCTTCCTTATTTTTAGAAATAAGCTTCTGTAATCCTACAAATAAAATTACAAAAGGATAAAATACATAAGATAAAATAAATACGATAATCGCAACCTTTAACGCTATTCCTTCTGGATGTAATTTAGCAACCATTTTTGGTATAATTTCTCCAAAAATCAATAGCGCTACGGTAACAACTAAAGTTGAAATTAATTCTACCCACTCTTTATTAACGGCTAGTTGTGTAAAAAAAGTAACTGCAATAGTAGATAATCCTACGTTAACTAAATTATTCCCAATCAATAAAGTTGTTAATGTTTTATCAAAACGTTCCGTTAAAGCTAAAGCCTTCTTCGCTCCGCTTTTTCGATCTTCTACAGCCATTCGTATCTTAACCTGACTACAGGAAGAATATGCGGTTTCACTCATAGAAAAAAACGCAGATAAAACAATTAAGACAAGCATTATACAAAATAATACTACATTAAAGACGGGTACATCTGATGCTTCAGATGCTAAGATAATCGATTGTGTTTCCAATGTTCTACTCTCCTATAAATTAAGCTCTACTTGAATATTTGCCTGTTTCTGTATTCACGATGATTTCTTCATCTTGTTCAATAAACATTGGCACTTTTACAAGTAAACCAGTTTCTACAATTGCATCCTTTAATGCATTTGTTTTTGTATCCCCTTTAACTGCAGGTTCACATTGCGTAACTCTTAACGTTACCTTATCTGGTAAAATAATACCTAATATTTCTTCGCCATATTTTTCAATATTCACATTCTCGTTTTCTTTTAAGAATTTCATTTCATATTCTACAAGACTATGTGGAATCTCAATTTGTTCATAGGTGGTATTATCCATAAAAACAAGTGCATCTCCTGTATCATACAAATATTGCATTTCAATTTTTTCAATCATGGCTTTTTCAACTTTTTCTGCTGCATTAAATGTATAATCAATAACAGCACCACTTCTTAAATCACGAAGTTTTGTTCTAACAAAAGCACCACCTTTTCCAGGCTTTACATGCATAAATTCTAATATTTTATAAATTTTTCCTTCATATAAGATGGTCATTCCATTTTTAAAATCATTACTTGAAACCATAAAATCCTCCATTATTTTTTGTATAACATTTTTATTTTAACATATTATTTCATATTTTTCAAATATTTTATTGCCTCTAGATAGCTTCCCTCATGGGCTCCACTAAAACATATTTGACAAACATCTCGAACAAAATTTACTTTTCTAAAGGTTTCTCTTTCATCGACATGAGATAAATGAACCTCTATTTTTATCCCTGTAAATATTTCTAAGGCATCATGAATTGCAACTGACGTATGGGTATATGCCGCAGGATTGATAATTATCGCATCCTTATCTAAGGACTCCTGTATTTTCGTTACAATATCTCCTTCAGAGTTGCTTTGATAAAACTCCAACTGAAGTTTATTTTCAGCCTCCTTTTTACATAAGGCATTAATTTCTTCTAAGGTTAAAGCACCATAATGCTCTTTTGGCCGTTTTCCTAACATATTCAAATTTGGTCCATTTATTATTAAAACATTCATAAGTTTAACTCCTGTATTATATTCTCTATGGCATCATCTATCTTTTTATTGTTCACTTTTATATCTGCAAAAAAATCATACAAATCTTTTCTTTCTTCATAAAGTTCTTCTACACTTTTTGTTTTTAAAAGTGGGCGAATAATTCCAGAGGATTCCAGTCTTTCTTTAATGTCCTTTAAATCCGCCTCTAAATATATACATTTACCATCAAGTAAAGATTTATTCTTTTTATTTTTAATAATCCCTCCACCGGTTGCTATAATCACATTATCCTTAACTAAAAATTCTTTTAAAACATTTTGCTCTAACGCTCTAAAATAGTCTTCTCCATATGCTTCAAATATTTCATCAATAAACATACAAGCTTTACGTTCAATATATTCATCCATATCAATAAACGTATAGTTTAATTTTTTTGCCAAAGATTTTCCCAATGTGGATTTTCCACATCCCGGCATACCAATTAAATATAGTCTCATATTTTCAACCACCTATCTATATCCTTTATTATAGCTTTGATTGTATCATCCACATGGTTTTCTACCATATAAAAATGGCTATCCATTTGATTTCGAAACCATGTTTCTTGTCTTTTAGCTAAATGCCTTGTATTCTTTTTTATTTCATCAATTACTTCTTGCTTTGTTTTTTCTTTTTTAAAATAAGGTATAAATTCTTGATATCCAATCGCATGAGGGCATATTCCTTCCTCATATAAAGATTTAACTTCCTCTTCTAAACCCTCCCTCATCATTATATCTACTCTTTCATTAATTCTTTGATATAATTTTTCTCTTGGCATAGAAAGATATACGATAAAATATTCATAAACGGGTTCTTTTTTCTTATTAAAAGAATGAATGGAGGTATCCATTTGTTCATAAACTTCTAGGGCTCTTAGCACTCTTTTTCTATTGTTCGGATGAAGTTTTAGTGTATCAATACTTTTGTCCTTGCTTATTAATAAATGAAAAAGCTCTTCATTGGTATAATGATCATATTTAGAAGCAAAGGCAAAATCTCTTTTTTCCGCTTTAAATTCATAATTAAATAAAACACTTTGAATGTACAAACCTGTACCACCACAAATTAAGGATAAGGCTTTTTTATCAATGATGCTTCTTGCTTGCTTCTGAAAATCCGCAACATTATACTGCATCGTTGGTTCCAATATATCAATAAGATGATGCGGAATGTTTTGCTGCTCTTCTATTGTGGGCTTCGCACTTCCAATATCTAAACGCTTATACACGGCAATGCTATCTCCACTAATAACATCACAATGATATTTTTTTGCAAGTTCTATAGAGATTTTTGTCTTACCTACCGCCGTAGGTCCCACCACAACAATGACCTTATTCATTATTTTTGAATCCTTTCAAACATCTTTTCAATATCACTAACGGTAAGCTTAATTAAGGTAGGCCTACCATGAGGACAGGTATAAGGATTTTTGCATTCTTCTAATTGCTTAAGTAAGGATTGTACCTCCTCTAAACCAATACGATGGTTTGCCTTTATAGATGCTTTACAACTAATTTGCTTTGCAATAGAATCTCTAAAAGACATAATATCAACTTTTCTATTTTGAATCATAAGAGAAATAATAGAATAGATGATATCGTCTACATCATCCAATTTAGCCCATAAAGGTATTTCTCTTACAGCATAATCTAAATTTCCAACTTGATCTAAAGAAAAACCAATCTCCTTAAATTTACTTAAATTTTCATCTACAAATATTGCTTCTTGCTTGGTAAAGGAAAGCAAAGAGGGAATCAATAAAGAAATAGTTGGATGATGATTGGAGGAAAGAATAGCATAGTATTTTTCGTAGTTTATACGCTCTGCAGCCGCATGCTGATCCATCAAATACATTCCCTCTTCATTTTGAAAAATAATATATGTTCCAAAAATACTTCCCACATACTCCATATAAGGAAGTTTATTTTTTGGTTTTGTTTCTAGAACATTCTCATTAAAACTTTCAAAAGTATCATTTATATTCTTTTCAATTTCTTTTATTATTTCTGTATTTTCCTTTTTCGCATTAAACGAAGAATATATAGGCTTTGTTTCTTCAAATACTATATTTTTTTTAAAATTATTTTCCGTATCAAAAATAGTTGTTTTCTGATAACTATCCTGTTTTGGCTTTTCAATTTCCCTTACAGGAATATGGGTTTGTTTTTCTAGACAAATTTTTATTTCATTTATAAGTAAATTACATAGATTAAACTCATCGGATATTTTGATTTCGGTTTTACTTGGATGAACATTTACATCCACTAATAAAGGATCAATATCAAAATAAAGAATTCCTATCGGATATTTGCCCGTAGGAAGATAAGTTTGAAATCCTTCAATTACCGCATTTGTGATATTATAATTTTTTACATATCTTCCATTACAAATCATAGTTATTTCTAGTTTGTTTGCACGATATATACTTGGCTTTACCAAAACCAAACGAGCTTTATAGCCATCGGATACATATTCATGTAAAAGAATATTTTTTGCAGCTTCTAAACCGTAAATTTCACCAATTAGCGTTTTATAATTTTTAGATCCTGTGGTCTGAAATATCATTTTATCCTCAGAATAAACGCTAAATCTTAAATGGGGATGCGCCATCGCAATACGATCTAAATAAAATAGAATAGAGGCAAGTTCACTTTTCGAAGACTTCATATATTTTAATCTTGCAGGAGTATTAAAAAACAAATGACTTACCGTTACCGTTGTTCCCTTATTTGAATGCATGATTCCTTCTTCTTGCTTTACCCCTTGCTTATAGGTACATTGATAACCTTCATTGCCATCTAAAGAGGAGACAATTTGCATCAAAGAAACGGCGGCAATAGAGGCAATGGCCTCGCCTCGAAACCCTAATGTTTTAATACGAAATAAGTCATATTCTGTTTTTATTTTTGAAGTTGCATGTGGTAAAAATGCCATACATACATCTTCTTTATCCATACCACATCCATCATCAATTACTTTAATTAATTCAAGACCACCATTTTCAATAAAAATCTTTATTGTAGAGGCATTCGCATCAATTGCATTTTCTACCAATTCCTTTACAACACTGCTAGGACGCTCCACAACCTCACCAGCGGCTATCATATTCGCTAAATGAGCCGACATTTTCGAAATAATACCCATAGTTATTTCATCTCCTTCAATTCATATAATAAGTTAAGTGCTTCAATAGGAGATAGTCTATTAATATCTATTTCATCCATTCGATTTTTAATTTTCATTGCGGTTGTTTCTTTAACAACTTCTTCTTTTGCATCAAAGGCATCAAAATTGAATAAATCTAAAGTAATTCCTCTATGAGAATTATTATCCTCTTCTAAGGTTTGTAAAACCTGCTTACTTCTTTCAATTAAGGATTTAGGAAGTCCCGCTAAAGAGGCAACATTAATACCATAGCTTTTATCGGTTGGACCATCAATTACTTTATGTAAAAAGACAACCTTTCCATCTTTTTCTTTTGCTTCCACATGAACATTTTTAAGACGTTTTAGTTTTTGATCTAGAGAGGTCAATTCGTGATAATGGGTAGAAAATAAAGTAACACAGCCTACCTTTTCATGTAAATATTCTAAAATGGATTGCGCAAGCGCCATACCATCAAAAGTTGCCGTACCCCTACCAATCTCATCAAACAATACTAAACTATTTTTTGTTGCATTCGAAATTGCATAATTTGCCTCTACCATTTCCACCATAAAAGTAGATTGTCCAGATACCAAATCATCGGATGCTCCAATACGGGTGAATATTTGATCAAAAATCATTAAATTCGCTGATTTTGCTGGAACAAAACTTCCGATTTGTGCCATAACTATGATACAAGCAAGCATTCGCATATAGGTAGATTTTCCACTCATATTTGGTCCAGTGATTAACATCATATTATATTTATTTATCACGACATCGTTTACTATATAGTTTGCATCTAATAAGGTTTCTAAAACAGGGTGCCTACCATCGATAATCGTTACTTCACGTTGCTGATTAAAAGTAGGCTTTACATAATTATATTTAACTGCAACATCCGATAAGGATATAAAACAATCTAAGGTAGAAATATAATCCGCAAGATCTTGTAATGATGAAATATAGCTAGCACAATAATTCCTTAATTCATAAAATAAATCATACTCAATGGATTCGATTTGATCTTTTGCATTTAAAACAATTTGTTCATAATGCTTTAATTCCTCTGTGATAAAACGTTCACTATTTGCCAAAGTAGCTCTTCGTTCATATCCACAATCTTCTGGCAAATCTTTAATAGCACCTTTAGATACTTCTATAAAATATCCAGTAATACGATTAAAGCCAACCTTCAAAGTTTTTATTCCTGTTTTGCTTCTTTGTTCCGCCTCATAATTTAATATCCAACTTTTACTATTAGTAGAAATCGAACGAATTTCATCTAAGTCCTTATTAAATCCTTCTAAAATCATACCTCCTTCTTTTACAGAAAGGGGTGGATTCTCTACTAGTGCTTTTTCAAGTAAAGCATAAAGTTCCTCATGCGGATTCATTTTGCTTGCTAATGTTTGAGCAGATTCTATGTTTAAACTTTGCACCAATTCAATGACAGCCGGAATATTTTTTAATGATCTTCTAAGCCAAACTAAATCTTTTGCATTCGCATTTCCAGACGAAATTCTACCTATAATTCTTTCCAAATCATAAACATTTTTAAAATGATTTTTTATCTCTTCTTTTATAATATAATTTTTATTTAATTGCTCAACAAAATCTAATCTTTCATTGATTTCCATAATGTCTAACAATGGTTTATCAATCCATTTATGCAACAATCTTGATCCCATTGCGGTAGAACAATGATCTAAATGCCATAACAAAGAACCACTTTTATTATTTAATCTTAAGGTTTCACATAATTCTAAATTCTTTTTTGTAAAGGCATCTAAATGTAGATAACTTGATGCAATATAAGATTTAAAATGCTTAAAATATGAAGGTTCCTTTTTTTGGGTTGTGATGACATATTGAATTAATTGTCCGATAACCGAATGATACATAGGATCGATTTCTGATGCAATGGATAATAAAGCATTGGGAATATCCTTTTTATTCTCATAAGAAATAATTATTTCATTATTCTTAGTAAAATCTTCTAAATTCTTATTATTAAATTCACTATCAATAATAATTTCTTTAATATGTAAGGACAAAATTTCATTTGCAAGTAAATCAAAGTTTTTAAAAGAACTAATATATCCCTCTCCTGTTGTTATATCGCTATAACATAAAATATATTCTCTTTTTATATAAGCAATAGAAGCAATATAATTATTTTCTTTCTCCTTTAACCCGGAATCGATTGTTCCAGGAGTAACGATTCGTATTACTCCTCTTTTCACAATTCCCACAGCTACTTTCGGATCTTCAATTTGTTCTACAATGGCAACCTTATAACCTCTTGAAACCAACTTTTCTATATAACTATCTGCCGCATGAAAGGGAACTCCACACATAGGTACTCTTTCAGGGGCACCAGCATCCTTGCCAGTTAAAGCAAGCTCTAGTTCTTTTGATGCCTTATAAGCATCCTCAAAAAACATTTCATAAAAATCGCCAAGCCTAAAAAAGACTATAGCATCTTTATAGTCCTTTTTTATATCTAAATATTGCTCCATCATTGGGGTATATTTTTTTTCTTTACCCATTTTACTCACCTACTACCTCAATAAAGCCCATAAAATAAACGCTATAATAGCAGCACCAGCAACTCCTAAAACAGTTAACGCTATTGTCTTTCCTGGTCCTTTGGAAGCCTTCATCAGCTTATCATTTCCATAATTTTCATTTTCTCTAACATCATCCATAGAAAGAACTTCCTTGTTTTCTAAAGCATCCTCTTTACTCTCATCATCTTTTTCCTTAGGTTCTTCCGTTTCTTCCTTTGTTTCTGTTGGAACGTCTTCTTCTTTTATTTCCTGATCCTGTGGTTGATCTTCTTCTATCACTTCAGTATGAATATCCTCATTATATTCCACAGGATTTCCATCTTCATCCACATAAATAATTTCTTCTTCCTGCTCTTCAGCATTTTCTTCATGGGTTTCCTCTATGATTTCTTCAACAACCTCTTCTGGTTCTTCAACTTCTTCCTCTAAAGGTTCTTCCACTTGTTCTTCAATAACTTCTTCTTGAACCTCTTCAGGTGCCTCTTCAGCTATAGCATCGGTTGAATCCTCTACTTCTTCCTCTAAAGGCTCTTCTTTTGCTTCTTCTGTAGAAATGGATTCCATCCCTTGTTCTTTTATTTCAGGTTTTTTATTCGTATTTGCTTTATTTAAACTTAAATCATTTACAACAAATGTTTCTTCTTTTGGTTCAGAGGCCTTCTTCCTTGTTGGCATTTGAGCATAAAAAAGCGGATTATCTTCTTCCATTCCCTTATAAATAATTACTCTTTTTTCATCGTCAGCATAGAAGCCTCTAAATGCAGATAAATCTACTTTAAAATCTAATGGCTCATACATCTTCATACTTTCAATTCTTCGAACACTAGTGTTCACAATTTCACATTGTCCCAAAACATAAAATAAATAAGTAACCAATTCGTTCTTATTCATAGAGGAAGACATAGGAATTCTATATTTTTTACATATAGAATTTAATCCTGCAACCGTGGAAGAATTTATTTCATATTCTAATGCTTTATTTAATTCTCCAGTATGATTTAAATAATATTTAATGTATTCAATAAATTCTGTTTTTTTCAAACTTGCCGAAATCTCTATACCATATTTTCTACCTAAATCGATTATTTCTTGTTGAGAGGCAGAGCTTACTAATAGTTCTCTTAACAAATCCATATCCTGTCCATCAAAAGTATTTTCTTGCTCTTGACACATACTTGATACATACTGAAAATACTGATCAAATGGCTCTACAGGTAACTTCTTTAAATCCTTTAAATATTTTAGTTCCCCATCCATTAGGTTTAAACCAACATAATTTATAATAATTAATTTAAACAAATTCACACGATATTGCTTAAATTCATCCTTTGTATTACAAATCGTCGTAAATAGATTATATAATTGTACCTCAGAAAATTCTTTATAATGCTTTAATCTTTGAAAATAATCTTTAGAAAGATCGGATGCATATAAGCCTTTTAATTTCTCATTTATTACAGAAGTTAGTGCCATACAATTCATTTTTCTTGGTATAGCAATTCCCCTATTTATAAAAAAGCCATAAACTTGCTCACCACTTAAAGAGGCAAGTCTATTCGTTAAAGTATCTAATTTTTCATTTTTACCAAATATTGTAACTATATTTTTCTCTGCATTATAATCCATCGTTATGGCCTCCCTGTTTTTAAGCCTTTATATTATAATATAATATAAATGAAAAAAAAACAAGAAATACTAAGTAAAATCTTCTTTAATACCTAAAAAATATTGTATAATAGATTTGAAAGGGGTTAAATATTATGCCTTATGATGATAAACCTTGGATGAAAAAATTAAAGGATTATGTAGAAAAAGATGATGATTCCATATTACATCATTATATTAAAAATAAAAAAGGTTATTTTATAAATGCATTCTTTGGTGTACACTTTTTCAAATTTCTTCTTTTGTCTTTCGTAAGCCTTTTTTTGTTTTTTATTACTTATTTATTTAAAAAAAACCAAAATTTTGATCGCTCTTATTTTTATAATTTTAGTTTAGTTTTTATGACAATTGCCATAACCTATTGGATTATAGGCATAATTGAAAATCTTTGGTTTTGGAAATATTCTAAGCATGTTGTTATTACCGAACAAGGAATATACGTTATGCTTCATAATTCTTTTTGGTGGGGAAAAAGATATGATGGGAAAAAGCATTTTTGGAATGCCCACTGGAGTATGTATGCTTGGCAAGAGCTAAATGGTGTTTTTGAATTTAAAAGTAGAATTTCTAAATTAAGCAAATTAATGGATTTTGAAATGGATCGTTGGGATGGAAAACTTGAAGTTCACTATCTTAAACCAGAGGAAGTTGAAAATATCGTTAAATATAGTAAATTAAAAATAAGTCCTCATCGTAGAAAAAAGAAAAGAGATAAAAAACCACCTTATTTCAAAATCGAATGGAGTAGTGGAAATGATGATTAACTCGATATATGAAAGTTAAAAAAACAGGTAATAAAGCATATTACCTGTTTTTAATTATTTTATTTTAATATATATCATCTCTATGTATATACCAATGGATAAAGTAAATTAGTATTAATACAACAATAATTACACCTGCTACACCCCCACATGCTGCCAATATAACATTCATTATACTTTTAAAATTAATAACTATCGCATAAATAATGCTTACCAAGATAGATGCTCCAAGATTTATTCCCATCGCAACCCAAGGAAAATTTGGTTTTAAAATAAAAATTGCAAACATAATTAATCCAGTAATAACTGTCATTACAATAAATACCCAAAGAAGAGGATGCTTGTGGTACATCAAGGATAAGCACAAGAACATTAAGATATATTCCGCAACTACAACGGCAAGTGCTATAAAATGGGCAAAATTATAATCATACCCATATAAATATTTTATAGTGGCAATGATGAGCGCTAAAGGAACAAAGACCGCCATACCACACATTACCGCAAAGGAGGTAGCCCCATTATATGTTGCATATGCGCTTAAACAAAATAATAAAAAGCAAACCAACTGGGTACATGCAGCAAGCATTCTGTTTAATTTTTTGAAAAAGCCAAGAATTTGTAATCCAAATCCTAAAACCATTAGGCATAAAAACATTACCTTAATAGGATTTTCAAGCATATTCCAACTAAATCGCATCCATATTGGCTTTTCAGAAAAATATGGGATTTTTGGAATTAGAAAAACAAATAGTAATTCTATGATAAGAGGTAAGCAAAATAGTAAGGAACTTATACATCTTGAAAAAGAAAACGATTTTGTTTTCACCGTTATTTCTTTTGTTGATGGACTTATTGCTGGATTTGTCTTAGGCATTTGCTGCTTCTTTTTTTGCCTGCCATGACTATTCAAATATTTTTTATAACGATCTTCCAAAGCATTTGTAAATACATCAATACGCTCTTTAAAATCACCACTCGCGTATTTAACGGCGTTAAGATAATTTTTGTTTGATTTAATGCCATTATAAAGCTCATCATCCACTTCTTTATCATTGCAAATAAAGTTTTCAGCGGTTGCGTTTATCGTAAAAGGACCATCAATCGTAATATCATCTTTTACCCCATAATCAATAATAAAAAGTCCCCAGTGTGCTTCTGCGTATTCTGGATTGCTTTCTAGTATCTCTCTATATAGCATCTCTGCCTCGGCAGAGCAATTTTCATTATTCGCTGCACGAGCGCGTTCGGCAAGTTCTGCCAAAGCAGATGGTGTGCCACATTGTGGACAAAACTTTGAATTGAATTTGGTTGCGCATTTTTTACAAGTTTCCATAGTTAATCCTTTTCTTCCTTTTTTAATTTTTGGATATAAATAATCTATTTCAAATACTTCTTTTGTAATGAGAATGTAAGTTCTAAAAACTAGTTAATGGTAAAAATAAAAAAACAGATAATGCTATAGATTACCTGTATATTTTTAACATGGTGACCCGTACGGGGTTCGAACCCATAAATGCATGCGTGAAAGGCATGTGTGTTAACCGTTTCACCAACGGGCCATGTATATAAATGAGTCAACGACTCAGCATGTTGGATTATAGCAAATAAAAAAAACATTGTCAATAAAAAATTGCAACATTTTTAAAATAATAGGGAAATTTTTAAAAATCCCTATTATTTTCTTCATTTAAATAAATCTTACGCTGTTGTTCCCAATATATTTTATCTTCTTCTGTAATATTCCTTATGACTCTACATGGATTCCCACAAGCAACAACATTAGATGGAATGTCTTTAGTAACAATAGATCCTGATCCAATTACAACATTGGATCCGATTGTAACTCCTGGATTTACAACGGTATTCCCGCCAATCCAAACATTATCCCCAATTGTGATTGGATATCCGTATTCTAAATTCTCATTTCTCACATCCTTATCTATTGGATGTCCCGCAGTATATAAAGAAACTCTAGGTGCAAGAAATACATTATTTCCTATTGTAATTTTATTCACATCTAAAAATATACAATCAAAATTAGCATAGAAATTATCTCCAATAGAAATATTACAACCATAATCACAATAAAATGGTTTATTTATAGTCGGATTTTTGCCGACACTTTCAAATATATTTCTTATTAAAATTTCTCTTGTTTTAAAATCAAAATATTTTGTCGAATTAAATTTATCCATAAATTTTGCACGACAAGTCGCCATTTGTTTTAATTCCTCATCAAAAGCAGTATAAAGTTTACCACTTAGCATTTTTTCTTTATTTGTCATACTTATTTCTCCTATATAAGTATAAGGATATGCTTAATCTCTAAAGAAAGCAGCATATCCTTATTTTTATTTCTTATTTTTTAGATAAATACTCATCTATAGCCTTAGCTGCCGTTTTACCAGCTCCCATTGCAAGAATAACTGTTGCAGCACCAGTAACAGCATCTCCACCAGCGTAAACACCATCTTTCGAAGTTTTTCCTGTAGCTTCTTCTACGATAATTCCACCATGTTTATTTACATCAAGACCTTTTGTAGTACTTTTAATCAATGGATTAGGGCTTGTACCTATAGACATAATTACACAGTCTACAGGTAAAACATATTCACTCCCCGGTATTTCTACTGGTCTACGTCTACCCTTTTCATCTGGCTCTCCAAGTTCACATTTTCTTACAACCATGCCTGTAACAAAGCCATTTTTAGGATCACGTTTATCTTCTGGATTATTGTAAGCAAGAATCTCAACCGGATTTCGTAAAAGCTCAAATTGAATTCCCTCTTCCTCTGCATGCTCCACTTCCTCTTTACGCGCAGGAAGTTCTTGCATAGAACGACGGTAAACAATATAAACATTTTCTGCTCCTAAACGTAAGGCCGTACGTGCGGCATCCATAGCCACATTTCCACCACCAACAACGGCAACATTTTTTGCTTTCATAATTGGAGTTTGTGTATCACTAGAATAGGCCTTCATTAAATTTGCACGAGTTAAAAATTCATTTGCTGAATAAACGCCTTTATAGCTTTCACCTGGAATTCCCATAAAACGTGGAAGTCCCGCTCCTGAACCAATAAATACTGCTTCATAACCACTTTCAAATAATTCATCTATCGTAAGTGTCTTACCAATAACCACATTCGTTTCAACATCGACACCATATTTTTTCAAAGTTTCTACTTCTTTTTTTACTATAGTTTTTGGTAATCGAAATTCAGGTATACCATATACTAATACACCACCCGCTAAATGCAAGGCTTCAAATATAGTAACCTTATATCCTTTTTTTGCTAAATCTCCTGCACAGGTAAGACCAGAAGGTCCAGAACCTACAACAGCAACTTTATGCCCATTAAATGCAGGAACTTCCAAATCACCTTTAAAATTCTCATTATGATAATCCGCAACAAAGCGTTCTAGTCTTCCTATTCCTACTGGCTCGAATTTAATACCTAAAGTACATTTGCTTTCACATTGACTCTCTTGTGGACAAACTCTACCACAAACGGCTGGCAAAGAGGAACTTTGAGATATTATTCCATAGGCGCCTTCAAAGTCTTGTTCTTTAATTTTCGTTATGAATTCAGGAATTGAAATATTAACCGGACATCCCTCTACACAAGGACGATTCTTACAATTTAAACATCTTTGTGCTTCTTTTACTGCAATTTCTTCACTATAGCCAAGAGCAACTTCTTTAAAGTTCTTTCCTCTAATATGTGCATCTTGCACTGGCATTTCATGTTTTTTTGGTTGAATAGCCATTATTTCGCCTCCTTTTTATATAAATTACAACAATGTTCTCTTTCTCTTTGTTCAAATTCTTGATACATACTAGCTCTTGCCATTGCTTCATCAAAATCCACTTCAAATCCATTAAAGTCTGGTCCATCGACACAAGCGAATTTCGTTTTTCCGCCTACGGTAAGACGACACCCACCACACATACCTGTTCCATCAATCATAATAGGATTCATTGAAACGGTAGTTGGAATATTATATGGCTTTGTCGTCGCAACAACAAACTTCATCATAATAAGTGGACCTATCGTTATAACCTCATCAAAGGTTTCCCCATTTTCTATAGCCTCTTTAAGAGGTAAAGTGACAACACCTTGTCTACCATAACTTCCATCATCGGTCATAACAGTAAGTTTATCGGAGCAAGCCTTAAACTCATCTTCTAAAATAAGCATATCCTTATTTCTAAAACCTATAATGGAATGAACCTCACAGCCTAATTCATGAAACTTTTGTGCTACAGGAAGTGCAATTGCACAACCTACACCACCACCGACAATACAAACCTTTTTTACACCTTCTGTTTTTGTAGGACATCCAAGAGGACCTACAAAATCTTCAATGCTTTCTCCTTCTTTTTTCGCATTAAGTCGCATAGTCGTACCACCAACAATTTGATATATGATTTTAACTGTTCCAGCTTCTCTATCATAGCCAGCAACGGTCAAAGGAATTCTTTCTCCATCACTATCAACTCTTAATATAATAAACTGTCCTGCCTCTGCTTTTTTAGCAACCAAAGGCGCATAAATATCCATCATTGTAACAGTAGGATTCAATTCTCTTTTTTTAACTATTTTATACATAAGTTTGCTCCTTTAACTCTATGAATTTTATAGACTTTATTATAATATTGTTTTAGAATTAAGTCAATAATTTATATAGAATAATAAAGTAAAAGCTGCCTTTTATAAATGGGGATTTTATTGACACTTTTCTTTGTTTGAGGTAGAATATTATTTAGTATTAAATATTAAAAAAGGAGAAATTAATATGGGATTTTTACAAGGTAAAACAGCTATCATTACAGGTGGAGGACGTGCAAAACCTTTAAAAGATGGCAGTGCAGGTTCAATTGGCTATGGTATTGCCATAGCATATGCAAAAGAAGGTGCAAATTTAGTAATAACTGGACGTAATGAACAAAAGCTTATTGAAGCCAAGGAAGAGTTAGAAAAACTTTATGGTATCAAGGTTCTCGTTGTTGTAGCAGATATAAACGCAGGCGCAGATAATGAGGCAACTGTGAAAAAGGTAATAGATAAAACAATTGAAACCTTTGGACGTATTGATGTTTTAATCAACAATGCACAAGCCTCTGCTTCTGGAGTAACATTAGCCGATCATACAACCGATCAATTCAATTTAGCCCTTTACTCAGGACTATATTCCGCTTTCTATTATATGAAGGCATGTTACCCTTATTTATGTCAAACCAAAGGATCTGTAATTAATTTCGCATCTGGAGCTGGTCTTTTTGGTAATTATGGACAATGCGCCTATGCAGCTGCAAAAGAAGGAATTCGTGGTCTTACACGTGTTGCTGCAACCGAATGGGGGAAGGATGGAATTAACGTAAATGTTATATGTCCGCTTGCTTGGACTTCTCAACTTGAACAATGGAAAGAATATAATCCAGAAGCATTTAAAGCAAATGTACATATGCCACCTATGGGACATTATGGTAATTCAGAATTAGAAATAGGTAGAGTATGCGTACAACTTGCTTCTCCTGACTTTAAATATATGTCTGGTGAGACTCTTACTCTTGAAGGTGGAATGGGACAACGTCCATAAATTCTTTTTAAATAAAAAAATTAAATTCAAAGAGTGTCTTTCATAGAGAATTTTCTCGTAGACAAAAAAATAGCCCACTATACTTCGCTTACGAAGATAGTGGGCTATACTTTTTGTTTTTCGAATTTAGGACAATAAACTGAAATTTATTTTTTTACTTTAAACTCATGAAATAAGGACCAAGTCCCATATCGGTTTCGTGTGTTACAATATACGTCCATGTAAAATCTTTTCCGACAACATAAAATTCCACATAATCCCCATCAGGAGTTTCTATTTTGTCTGCACTATCGAAGTCCTCTGTCAATAGCGTCGTGGATTCATCAAACCATAATTGAAGGCATATAGCCCCATTTTTATCCACATTGTTATAAGCAGTTCTTGCCTCATTACCTTCAAGATAAGTTCCCTTCGGGATAATATCCCAACTGAATGCATGCCAAATATATTGATTTTCGATTCGCTTTTTGTACTGACTTTCTGTTATATTGGGAGCAAAAGAACGAACCCATTTATCTAAAAATTCTTTTTTATTCATTTGTAACCTCTTACATATTTTATTATAAACAAAATACATCATAATGTAGTTTTTTATATATCTATATTTGCAATAATAGATATAGCTTCAAAAAATATAGTTAATTCTCTTCGTATCTGATTTTCACTCGTTGCTTGAGAGAACATAAAGAACTCTTTATCTTCGTAGGTCAATCCAAAACGTTCCATAATTGCATTTAAACGGGATTGATATTTCGTAAGGCTGATATAATTTAATTCAAGATAATCACAGGTTGTTCCGCAATCGGAAAATAATAATCCTTCATCTACTTCTTTTATTTTAAAAGCAATACTTTCATCATTATAAAGATGAAAAATCGGCGGAATTATAAATATCCTATCTCCATCTTCACGTACCGTAATTTTGGAGTGAAAATCATCTAATACTTTTTTTATGAACGTAACATCCATTGTCTCAACTCCTTTATAAATTTATCGATTATCTATTTTTTCTGGATTCATATCGTGCCATAAAAGACGATTTTCCGCCATTTGTACAAATTTCGTATCTGGCATTCCATAATTGCAGTATGGATCGATAGAAATTCCACCCCTAGGTGTAAATTTTCCCCATACTTCTATATATCTTGGTTGCATCAACTCAATTAGATCTTTCATAATTATATTTACACAATCTTCATGGAAATCCCCATGATTTCGAAATGAAAATAAATATAATTTTAAAGATTTTGATTCCACCATCCATTTATCTGGAATATAGGATATATAAATCGTTGCAAAATCAGGCTGTCCAGTAATTGGACATAAACTCGTAAATTCTGGACAATTAAATTTTACAAAGTAATCATTTTCTATATGCTTATTTTGAAATCTTTCTAATACTTTGGGATCATAATCCATAGAATACTTTGTTTTAGCACCTAAAGTTTTTAATCCTTCCTTTGTTCGATCGGACATTTTTTTATTTCCTCCTCATCTATCCCTTTGATTTTTCTTGCTAAATAGGCAAAAGGTGTATCACATAATGCAAATATTGCTTTGAATAAATAGGTCGTACCTAAAATTTGAAAAAAGATAATCGTTGGAACGGTACCTATAAAAGCAATCGTAACAAAAAGCAAGGTATCCACCAACTGGCTTAATAGAGTTGAACCATTATTTCTAAGCCACAATCCTTTGGAAGTGTTTCCAGTTTTCTTCCACCAAAAATGATATAATGCTACATCTAAGCTTTGCGAACAAACATAACCAACTAAGGATGCAAGAGTGATTCTAGGAACCACACCAAATACACCCTTTAAAGCATCATATATATAATCATTTGCTGATGGGGTAAACCATAAGGTAATTTGAGTTCCTATTAACCATAGGATATTGACTACCACACCCAAAATAACTGCTTTTCTTGCGGATGTTTTCCCATAACGCTCCGATAAAATATCCGTAGATAAAAATGTAGATGCATAAAGCACCGATCCTGCAGTCGTCGCTAAGGTAATGACTTCTATGGATAAAGATGCCATAATATTTGCTAAAATGGTAGCAAAACAAATATAAACATAAATTCCTACTTTTCCAAAAAATTTAAATATAAGAATAACACATCCTAAGAAAAATAGCATAGATCCAAATAAAAGAACAGCATTCATATTATTCTACCTCATAAGCAATAGGATCTATTATGTTATTCTCTAAGAAGGCCTTTTTTCTATCTCGACAAGTTGCACAAACCCCACAGGCTTTTTCCTTTCCCTCATAACAAGACCATGTATATTGATAAGGAACCTTTAACTCTAAACCACATTTTACAATATCTTTTTTTTCTAAACGAATAAATGGGGCTATAACTTTTACTTTATTCCCACTCCCCAAATAAATGGCTTCATTTATCGCATGATTAAAGGGTATAGATGTATCTGGATAAGCATTCCCTGCTGCATCATCGGCGTGAGCACCATAATATATTTCTTCACAATCATTTGCTAAAGCAACCGAAGCTGCCGCAGATAAGAATAAACCATTTCGAAATGGCACATAAGTAGATACAGGATTTCCATTTGTTTTTTCTAATTGCTTATAATATTCTTCATGAGGAATATCACTTCTACCCTCTAATAAGCTACAATGTGAGTTTTTGAAGATTTCTCCTAAATCTAAACTTATAAGTTTGACTCTGTAATATATAGATATCCGCTTTGCTGCTTCAATTTCTCTTACATGTTTTTGTCCGTAAGAAATTGATAGTGCAATCACGTTATCGCATCCATATTTTTTTACTGCCATGGATAAGCATGTGGTCGAATCTACTCCGCCACTAAATAAAACTAACGCTTTCATACTATTTCCTTTCCACGTAACCAAAAAAAGGGATAAAAATATCCCTCTTTAAACACAACTTAAATTCCCTAGTTTTGTTTATAGACAGGATGGTTACGAACTGTCTTATTTTTTCAAAAGTATTATAGCACCTTTCTTATAAATTAACAAGTATATCTTTTCCTTTACTCCGTTTATTTTAAACAAGCTTTTATATGTTTTTAATTATAAAAAAAATGAGCATTCGTTAAAATGCTCATTTTCTTATTTTATTCAGATTCTTTATTTGCTTCTTTATTATCTTTTGTAAGAAAGCCATAACATAAAGCGGCTAATGCTGCACCAGCTAAAGGTGCACATATCCAAATCCAAATTTGACTTATTGAAGTTGTTTTTCCAGCAATTGCTTGTAAAATAGCAGGTCCTAAGGATCTTGCTGGATTTACAGAAGTTCCTGTAAAGGCTAAGCCAAGTAAGTGAACAACGGTTAAAGTTAATCCAATCACAATTCCAGCATATTTACCACTGTGATGTCTTTTGTCTGTTGCACCTAATACAGCCATAACAAAAACAAAAGTTAATACAATCTCTACAAGTATAGCACCAATGTAAGACCATGCATCTAATTTTAACTCACCATCTAAAGTTATACCATCGGCTAATCTAGCTTGAATTTCATTACCACCTAATGCTTTAAAGTTCCCTCTTAAGCATAGCCCTAAAAGTGCTGCACCTAAAATAGCTCCTATGCATTGACTTAAAACATAGAAAGCAAATTCCTTCCAAGAAATTTCCTTTTGTATTGCTTTAGCTAAAGAAACCGCTGGATTGATATGGCATCCAGAAATATTTCCAATAGAGTATGCCATAGCGATAAGCGCTAATCCAAAGGCTAAAGATGTTGCTACCCACCATGATGTATTATTACATACTACAGCAACACCACAAGCTATGAATACTAAAACAGCAGTACCAATTGCTTCTGCAATACATTTTTTTAATAAATTATTCATATAATTCTCCTTTCCATATTACAAACAATATTATAACCAAAAAATGGAAAAAAAGGAAACATTTTTTTAATCTTATATATTCTTTTTTTATTTTCTAAATGACTTCATTAATATCTTTATTGATAATAAGGGTTTGTTCCTTAATATCCTCTGGTATTTGGATAAAGCCTTTATCTATGCACACATAGGTAGCTTTTGGATTATTATATGTCAACTTTATAAAAGGATATTTTATCCATACCGGTGTGGAATAGCCTACTCCCAATTCTAAATAAAGGAGCTTCTTATTCTTGTGTTTATTGATAAAATCGGTATATCTTTTTTGCGCCTTATGCCAACCTTCATCCTCAACAAATTGATCATCACATCGTAAATTTGTTTCCATAGGTCTTCCACAAACTGGACATTTTGGAACAAGTTCGGATGGTATTTTATAATCTTTTATATTTTCTATCATTTTTAAAATATATTCCTTATTATCATAGGTTTTAGAATGACAGGGTTTACTGCATTGAAATAAACCATAATCCCCCTGCATATAAAAAAGTCTTTCTTTAGCAAAACCTGCCAATTGAAACTGATGATCTACATTGGTTGTGATTACAAAATAGTTCTTATCTTTAACTAAGTCAAATAATCTTTTATAAAGAGGCATTGCAGAATATCTGTATCGATTGAGATAAATCATTTTAGACCAATATGCCCACTTTTCTTCTAGGGTTTTAAACGGATGAAATCCTGTACTATACATATCAGTATATCCCCAGGTATCATAATAGTATTTAAAATTATCCATAAAGGTTTTTCCACCATATTCAAATCCTGCTGCAGCCGATAGTCCTGCCCCTGCCCCTATAACGACAACCTCTGCATCATCAATGCGCTTCCTCAATACTTCTTTGGTATGCAAGATAATCTTCCTCCTTAAACACATTAAAAATAATACGTTGTAAACTAGTAGTAGGATGTTCTTCTAGATATTTTATTACGGTTTGATAAGCTAGATAAGCAGCTTGTCTATTGGGATACCCATAGATTCCCGTTGAGATGCAAGGAAAAACAATGCTTCTTAACTTCATTGCTTCTGCCATATATAAACAAGATTCATAACAATTCTTTAAATCAATTTCCGATGATTTTTTTAGATAACCAAAGACCTTTGGTCCTACGGTGTGAAAGATATACTTTGCTGGTAAATTATATCCCTTTGTAACCTTACATTTTCCATTAGGCTCATCATGCCCTTGCTCATTCATAATTTTGATTAAATCTCTTCTTACCTGTAATCCAGCAAAGGAATGAATCGCATTATCTATACAAGAATGAAGAGGTTGAAAGCAACCTAGAAGTTTTTCATTACAGGCATTTACAATAGCGTCTGCTTTTATAAGGGTAATATCTCCCTTATAAATAGTTATTTTATTTTTGTATTCTAAGGTATATATATCCACTATAGTTTTCTTTGATAACTCATCTTTCAAAACAAAATCCTGCTGAATATAATACTCTTCGCTTAAATCTAAGGGCATTGTGATATTCATCAAAGCTCGTAAGGAATTAAAATCTTTACTATCTAAAAACGAATGAATTTGATTTTTGTTTTTTAAATAATTTATGCAATATTCTAAATTCTTCACTTTTCCTCGCCTCTTTTTTAAGTATAAGAAGATAGATGATAAAATAGGCTAAACTCACAATTGTTTATCAATCATAATTCCCAAATTTGAGGAGTACCATCACCTATATCATACCAATAATTGCCTGGGTCAGTAGGATAATCTTCAGAATAATAATAGATTGTTATACCAAAATGCTGAAAATCATCCATCCACTCAACATAACTAGTGCCTTTATAATAAATACGTTCTAATCCTTCACACTCATGAAACATATTATATTCAATACTTGACACACCTTCAGGTATGATTACACTTTGTAAATTTGTGCAAAAGACAAATGCACCCTCTCCAATACTTGTCACATTATTTAAATCAATACTCTCTAAACTTTCACAATGAGAAAAAGCATAATCGCCTATACTTGTGACACTACTAGGAATGGTAACACTTACTAAATTTATACAATTGTCAAAGGTATTACCTTCTATGCTTGTTATACTACTTGGTATAGTTACACTTGTTAAACTTGTACAATATGCAAATGCAAATTCCCCTATACTTTGTAGGCTATTAGGAAGGTTTATACTTTCTAAGCTTGTACAGCTTGAAAAGGCTCCACTACCAATGGTTTTTACAGAAGATGGTATCGTGAAACTTGTTAAATCAATACAATTAGAAAATGCATCATTTCTTATACCGACTATACTATCTGGTCTATCTGGGATTACAGTATTTTTGCAACCATATAATAGTGTCCAAGTAGCATTATCTATAATTCCATTACATTCAACACCCAGTATTTTGGTCTTAAACATGTAATTATTTTCATCCGCGGTCATGGATGCTAAACTACTACAATACAAAAACACAGCTTCTCCCATAACTACTAAATTTTTACCAATGTGAATACTTTCTAAGTTTGTACAACCAGCAAAAACCAATCCTTCTATACGGTATACACTATCGGGAATCGTGAAGCTTGTGATGCTACTGCAACTATTAAATGCACCTTCTCCAAAATGACTAACACCATTTAATATATTGAAGCTTGTGATATTTTCACAATTATAAAATGCATAATTGTCTACATTTTCTATTCCTCCAGAAATGGTTACACTCTCTAGATTTGAGTTATTTTGAAATGCATGATCATCTATGAATCTGATTCTCCTATCCTTTATTTGACCTGGTATTGCAAGGGTAGTAAAAGTTTTACCATAATCAGTTAATCCTGTTATGCTAGTGTAATTGTAAGACCCATCATAAGTAAACACCTTATCTAACTCCTCATGGAAATCCCAAATCGAAGGTGCATTATTAACATAATGCCAATAGTTTCCATCAAAGTCTGTAACATCTTCATTTATTGGTGGCAAGTCTACTGAATAATAATATCTATCTGCAGTAATTAAATCAGTATTAGAACTACCAATGCTCATCAAATCCCAGTCATCGCTTGTACCTTCATAATAGATAGTAGCTAGATTGGTGCAATTTGCAAATGCATAAGCCAATAAAAGCTCTACACTATTTGGAAGTATAATCCAGCTTAAATTAGTGCAATACCTAAAGGCAGAAGCTCCTATATATGTTACACTATTTGGTATAGCTATACTTGTTAAACTTCCACAATGTTCAAAAGCATATTCGACTATACTTACTACACTATCTGGAATGATAATCTCACTTAAATTACTGCAATACTGAAAGGCTGCTTCTCCTATACTTGTTATATCATTTGGTAAAACTATACTTTCTAAACTTCCACACTGGAAAAAAGTATTGTCGTTTATACTTGCTAGACTATCTGGAAGTATAATCTCGCTTAAATTAGTACAACCCTTAAAGACAGCTGCTCCCATACTTGTTACACTATTTGGGATAGTTATACTTGTTAAACTTTCACACATGGCAAATACATCATCCCCCATATTCTCTAAACCATCTGCAAGTATAACCTCACTTAAATTATAGCAATACATAAAGGCAGCATCACCTATACTTATTACAGCATTTGGAATGATAATCTCACTTAAATTAGTGCAATACATAAAGGCATAATCTTCTATACTTATTACACTATTTGGGATTGTAATCTCACTTAAATTAGCGCAATACTTAAAGGCAGAATCTCCTATACTTGTGATTTCCTCATCATCAAGAGTACTTGGAATGGTAAGGCTAGAAAATGTTTGACCATACTCAGTTAAACCTGTGAGTGTACCTTCACTATGGATAAAGATTTGATTCCATATTACATAAAGCGTAATAGTTTCATCTGTATCTTCAAAAGACACAGTCCAGCTTCCTTCTCCGTCTGAAGCTCGACTTAATCCTATTAAGTCATACCCTTGTCGAGTGAAGTTACTTCTCATTTCTTCCTGTTCTTCTTCAGTAAAGGTGTAGGTGGTATTGCTACCAGGTATAATCGTTTTATTTGGAATCGTGCCTACTCCACCATTTGGATCAAATTCTAGAATAATAGTTCTAACTTTTTCTTCCCATATTGCATAAAGGGTAATAGCCTCATCTGTATCTTCAAAAGATATAGTCCAACTTCCTTCTCCATCAGAAGCTCGACTTAATCCCATTAAATCATACCCTTGTCGAGTGAATTCACTTCTCATTTCTTCCTGTTCTTCTTCAGTAAAGGTGTAGGTGGTATTGCTACTAAGTATAATCGTTTTATTTGGAATCGTGCCTACTCCACCATTTGAATCAAATTCTAGGGCAATTTTTCTTATTTTTTTGTAGTTAACATAAAGGATAAGCTGTTCTTCCTCAAAAATAACTTGATAAGAACCTGTTATTTTATCGCCTGTCAATTCTTTACTAGTATAATATCCATCAAACACATAATCCTCTTCAGTTATACTAGCTGTGTATAATGGACTTAAATTTATAGTCTTATCAAAATTTGTTTCAATGGTTTTTATTGGAGTTTCTAGTTCTGTTGTTGTTCCATCTATAGCTGTAACAATTCCGTTGATTATAATCGTCCGAGCCTGTGCTTCCCATATAGCATAAATCGTGATATTTTCCTCGTCATCTTCTGGCAAAGATATTGTCCAGCTTCCTTCTCCATCTGGAGTTCGGCTAAAACCAACTAAATCATAGCCATCTTTTTTTAACGCATGAATAATTTCTGATTTTTCTTTTTCTGTAAAGGTGTAAGAGTTATTTTTATCTGGTGTTACTTCTATATTTGAAATCGTGCCTACTGCGCCATTTAAATTGAAATTTATTACAATTGTCTTTCTTATTTCTTTATAATTAGCGTAAAGAATAGTCTGTTCTTCTGTAAAAGCAACTTGATAAGACCCTAATATTTTATCACCTGTTAGTTCCTTGTTAATATAATATCCATCAAATATATAATCATCATTTGATATTGTATCTGGATAAATCTGACTAAGAGTGATTGTTTTTCCATAGTTTGTTTCTATTGTTTTTATTGAATCTTCTAGTTCTGTTGTTGTTTTATCTATAGCTGTAACGATTCCTTTAATTAGGATTGTTCTAGCTTTTCCTTCCCAAACTCCATAAAGCGTACTAGAGGTACTCGTAGTAGTGAAGGCTTCTCCACTTGCATAAATGACTGAACTTGCTTGAGCTTTCCAACCTATAAAGTTGTAGTTTGCAGTATTTTCTACACTTGGAAGATCTGAAAAAACATATTCCGTTTCCCCTTTTTTCAACGGTTCGGTTATAACCATTGCGTTTGGAACTTCCGTTGTTGTTTCTTCTCCATTTGGAAGACTTAAATCAAATTGCAGGGTACAGTAATTAACAGGTTTCTTTTTACTAAATACTCCGCAACATGCCAGCACTATAAATAAAATTATAATGAGAAGTAATACAGACGCCGCAATAATTGCGGTTATTTTATTTTTATCCTTTTTTGACGCTTTTTTCTCATTGTTTTCCATAGAATTTATCTCCTTTAGTAAAATAATATTTATTGAATATATTGTTTAATAAAATATTATTTGTCGTATTATTTATCGAAAGTTTTACATAATTATAACATGTTTATCTTATTTTTGCAAATTACACCACCGTAAAGCAAGTCAAATCTGGCTTTCTATTTAATTTTTTTTTGGTAAATCCAATTGGATATTAGGCATAAAAAAAACAAGTAATCCGTTGTGATTACTTGTATCATTTTTAAAATGGCGGAGCAGATGGGATTCGAACCCATGCACCAGTTACCCGGTCTACTTCCTTAGCAGGGAAGCCTCTTGAGCCTCTTGAGTACTACTCCACTTACCAAGCGCTTTTTCATTATACCTTATAAAAAAGCGCTTGTCAATTTTATTTTTAACTCAAGTTTATAAAGCTCTTACTTTTTCTTCAATTTCTTTTGCTATATCTGGATTATTCTTTATAAATTCTTTGGCATTTTCTCTTCCCTGTCCAATTTTATTTCCATTATAAGAGAACCATGCACCTGCTTTATTAATTATATTCGCATTCACTGCTAAATCTATAATTTCACCTGTTCGAGAAATACCTTGTCCATAAATAATATCTACTTCTGCCGTTTTAAATGGTGGGGCAACTTTATTTTTAACAACCTTAACCGTAGTTCGATTACCTAAAATCGTTGTACCATCCTTAATCGCTTCTCCTCTACGGATTTCTAAACGTACAGACGAAAAGAATTTTAAGGCACGTCCACCTGTCGTTGTTTCTGGATTACCAAACATTACACCAACTTTTTCTCTAATTTGATTGATGAATATGGCAACACATTGTGTCCGATTGATGATACCTGCTAGTTTACGCATTGCTTGACTCATTAATCGAGCATGAGCACCAACATGGCTATCTCCCATATCCCCATTTAGTTCAGATTCTGGTACTAAGGCAGCAACCGAATCAATAACAATAATTTCAACACTTCCAGATTTGATTAAAGCTTCTGCAATTTCTAAAGCTTGTTCTCCACTGTCTGGTTGAGATAGAATAAGATTTTCTATGTCAACACCTAGTGCTTTTGCATACACAGGATCTAGTGCATGCTCTGCATCAATAAATGCAGCATAGCCTCCTTCTTTTTGTGCATTTGCAATTGCATGTAATGCAAAAGTTGTTTTACCTGAAGATTCAGGTCCATAAATTTCAATGATTCTTCCTTTAGGAAATCCGCCAACACCTAAAGCCTTATCTAAGGAAATGGATCCAGAAGAAACAACTTCTATTTTCCGATCAATTTCTTCTCCAAGGCGCATAACCGCTCCTTTCCCAAATTCCTTTTCAATTTGCTTTAATGCCGCTTCTAAGGCCTGTTCTCTATTATCAGCCATATTTAATACACCTCCATATATAATAAATAGTATAAATCCTTCAATTTTTTGAAATCTTTTTTAAATCGATTCAAAAATTATCTTTCTACTATTCCAAATATATTCAATTCCTGAATATAAAGTAAGTATAACTGCTATATACATTAATACAAGTCCTATAACCTGGACAACCATATGGATGCCACCTAAAAATAAAAATAATATAGCAATCATAGTTTCAAATGTTTTTACTTTTCCAGCCCAGCCAGCGGCAATTACTTCCCCTTTTTCTGCTGCAACTAAACGTACACCGGAAACCGTTAATTCTCTAAGTAATATAATTGCAACGCCCCACATAGGAACTAAATCTAAATAAATATTTCCTATTTTCACTTGATTAAATTGAACCATTAAAATTAAAAATGATGTTAATACTAACATTTTATCTGCTAAAGGATCTGCAAATTTACCAAAGGTAGTAACTAAATTATATTTTCTTGCTATATAGCCATCTAAAAAATCAGTCAAAGACGCAATAGCAAATAAAATTACATTAATAAAATTTGCATAACTTACTCCTAAAAATATATTATTTCCATATAAATAAGGAATACAAGCGATAACAATCATAATAGGAACAATTATAATTCTTCCTAAAGTTAATTTATTAGGTAAAGTCATCTCAAACACCTCTAGCATATTATAACATAAAAAAACATAATCACAAACTTAATTTCCGATAAATGAAGAAAAAATCGTCTCCACTCCTCCGAATAACATATCTACAACATAATAACAACAATCATCACATACATTTGCAAATTTAACAAATAAATTATTTGAGGCATCGACATAATAAGAGGAATCATAGTCGGTTCCTACCTCTATGGTCTTATTCTCCTTAGGACCTGACATGGATATACTGATAAACACAACAATAATAAATACAACTACGACTAAATAGCTTACTTTTTTCTTGTTCATTATCTTCACCATTATCACTATACCACGAAGAATTGTTGAAAAAAATTACTTTTTGCTAATCCGATAAAAATTCATTTAGCTTATAGACATTTTCCGTTTCCTCTATAACCAATATATTGACATGCTTTGTATAAAAAGTACAACCATCGATGGCAATTAAGCCTTTCCCATAAAAAGGATGAAAAAAATGCTTTGGTATTTTTCTATAAGCATCGAATAGAATAGGCATACTGGAAAACTTTTGGTGATAAATCCAAGAAAAGCGATGACCATTTACAATTCTTTTATTCTTGATAATTTCTTGATTTTCATATTCTTTCGTAAAATCGATTATAGAGGCTTCTTTCCACTTCGAATCTGGTGCGGTCCTATATTCCTTAGGAATTCCCGAATGAACAAAAATAAAATCTCCTAATTCATAATACCATTTCATATTTTGAAAAATTTCTTGTAAATCACCTAACATCCAAAAAATCACTTCCTGTGAATTTTTTAAATTTAGTCGATTTCTTAGATTTTCCACCATACCTAATGCAGGTGCTCTGTCTGAGGAAATAATATAACCTCTATTCATTATTCTTTCTAAATCAAATTCAAGATTTCCTTTGATTAGAATTGCCCGATTCATTAATCTTAATTTATTAAGAAACAAAATCATTTCATAATTTTCTTTTCCTCTAGCAAAATTATCACCACAGGATATAATGATATGCTCTGAATTATTTTCATCAAAGCCTTTTTCTTTTAATGATTGTCTTAATTCGGTATAATATCCATGTACATCCGAAAAAATAAAATACTTCATAAAAATCACCAAATATATTTTATCATAAAAAAATATAAAACTAGTACAGGAATTGTTTATATTCGACAAAAAAAGAGTATAATACTTATGTATGAAATAAAAACTACAGAATAGAGATTAACTATGAAAGAAATTGTATATCCTTTATTAGATTGGTTTAAAGAAAATAAAAGAGATTTAGAATGGCGCAAAAAAAATGATGCCTATACAGTACTCGTCAGTGAAATTATGCTTCAGCAAACAAGAGTTGAAGCTGTACGTTCCTATTTTAAGCGCTTTATGCAAGAACTACCCGATTTTACTGCTTTAGCAAATTGTTCTGATGAAAAACTATTAAAACTATGGGAAGGCTTAGGATATTATTCTAGAGCCAGAAATTTAAAGAAATGTGCAAAAATAATTATAGAAACCTATAATGGAATTTTTCCTAAAGATTATGATCAAGCTCTTTTTCTTCCTGGAATAGGTGCTTACACTTGTGGAGCAATTTTATCTAGAACCTACCAGTTAAAATATGCCGCTGTCGACGGCAATGTTTTAAGAGTTTTAACAAGATATCTTTGCAAAGATATGGATATATTAAAAGAATCATCAAAAGCTTATTTTAAAAAAGAATTAGAAAAGATACTTCCAGAAGATGCGGGGGCCTTCAATGAAAGTCTTATGGAACTTGGGGCTACCATTTGTATGCCTAAAATTACGCTTTGTTCGAAATGTCCCCTAAATTTCAACTGTAAAGCATTTAAAAAAAATAGACAATTCGAGTATCCAAAAAAGCATTTAAAAAAGGAAAAAACAATTTTGGAATATACCTGTATTTTTATAACCGACGGATATAAATATATATTACTACCTAAAAAAGATGGTGTTTTAAAGGATTTACCTTCTCCAATGTTAGTCCCTAGATTTTTAACAAATATTGAAGCATTAGAATACGTTTCTTCTTTAGGTTTCAAAGAAAAAAATGAAATAGAATTAAAAGAAAGAAATCATATATTTTCTCATCAGTTATGGTTAATGAAGGGATATAAAATCTTAGTAGAGGATGTATTGGATTATCCAGCCTACACAAAGCAAGATATAGAAAATAATTTAGGCATTCCCACGTGCTTTAAAAAATTTTTAAAAGATATATTTTAAAAAAGGAATAAAAACAAAAGTAGGCATCATATTGCCTACTTTTTTATTTTATATAAGTTATCTTTAACTTTTTTTATGCTATTTTCAAATATTAATTGACTTAAACCATCATCTAATGCCTTTCTAACATTGGGAGTAACCTTTTCATATCCTAATAGTTGCGCAATGGTTTTATAACATCCATCCTGTTTAATACCATTATTTTTTGATACGATTGTATATAATCCATGAAGTAACTCTTCTTTAGGAACAAATGAAATTTCTCTATCCGACGATATTCTAAGCTTTATTTGATTTAAAGTAGAATAGAAATAAAACTTATCTTTTTTTATTACTTCTATCGATAATTCATTTTCTATTTTATCCCTTAAAGCGGTAAGGGTCTTTGTTTTGTCATATATTAAAGATAATTTTTTTAAAAGATAATCTTCGTGAATGGGTTGTTCTATACGAATGATTTCATGTAAAATATAATTAAAATCTTTATATTTCAAATAATCTTTAGCCTTTTCAATATTTAACTCTTCATAGGGTTCAAAATAGACATCTAAGGAGTCTATACTATTATCAACTTTAAGAAAGGACTGTTCTTTTTTTATAGAAGGATCTATAACAATATTTTCTTCCATTAAAGCATTATATAATCTCCGTTTTTCTTCCTCTAAATGATTTACCCATGCGGTAGTAAATAATTTATAATACTTCCAGCCTAATCGCTCTAATAAAAGCTTTTCTAATCGGTATTTGTCCGTTATATTCGATATATATTTATTATTTCCATCCAACATAATAGCCATAATAAAGGTATCTTCCTTTTTTACAGCAAGATCCACTTTAAATTGTGAACTTCCATAATGCGTATAACAGCTATAGCCTAATTCCTCTAAATAAGATTTAACACTTTGAATAATACCATTATCCGTTTCGTTATAATTTTTATTCATTATAACATTTTCTGCAAATTCTAAATACGAGCGTAATAACAAAACACCTTGGGATTCGGTAGTACTTTTAATATCGGTATACTTAATAGAAGATACAACACTTATATTATATTTTGCTCTTGTAATAGCAACATTTAATCTTCTTTCTCCACCTATATTATTTAAAGGTCCAAATCTTTGGTAAAATTTGTTTTCCTCATTATACCCATAACAAATACTAAAAATAATTCGGTCTCGCTCATCTCCTTGAACGCTTTCGAGATTTTTAACAAAAAATGGTTCATCGATAAAAGTATCAAAATATTTTTGATATTCAGGATTTTTCTTTAGTCTTTTTTCAACTAAGCTTGCAATAAGTTCAGCTTGAACGTTACTAAATGCCACAACACCTAAAGATTGTTTCGACGTTTCCATATGTTCAAAAACCATATCACATACTTTATTCGCCTCAATCACATTTGTACGCGTATTCGTATCATACCTTCCGTTTTCCACATAATAAAAATCAATACCAAATCCATTCGTATGCACCTTAGACTGTGGAATCGTAATTAAATTACTATTATAGAAAGATAAATTAGAAAACGTGATTAATTCTTCACTACGACTTCTATAATGCCATTTTAGGCTTGTCGTATCAAAGGTATAAGAAGCCTTATCTAGAATGGACTCTAAATCATATTCCACTTCATTTGTATCATCAACACCTGCGTGAAAGAAATTGGTCGGTGGCATTTGCTTATTGTCTCCTATGACAATACACTGTTTCGCACGATAAATTGCTCCTAAAGCATCGGATGCAAAGATTTGGGATGCTTCATCAAAAATAACACAATCAAACATATTTAGCTTACTTGCTAAATAGGTGGAAACCGATAAAGGTGACATTAAAAATACAGGTTTGATGTCTAACGCCAATTCAAATATTTCTTCTAATAAAACACGAATCGGTAGTTGTCTTCTTAACTTTTCATGTTCACGTGCAAGGATTTTAAACTCCGTTCCTTCAATAATTTCATCTTTTGGACGTTTTTGAGAATTTAAAGATATGATATAATCTCGATTTATATTTAATCTTTTCTCGTCTAATTCTCTAAATCTCTGTATAATATCTTCTTCTTTTTCACTATTAAATTCATTTAATACCGAAGAGTCTTTCATTCTATTCTTAATTTTTTGTTTTAAGAATAGTTTTTTATAATCAATCGCAAGGGTATCTAAATCTTTCTTAGAGGATAAATAAAAATCCAAATAGTCTATTACACCATATTTTTTAAGTTCCTCTATACAATCATTTAATTCGGTAAAAGTAGCTAGTTTCTGTCTTTCCTCATAGATATGTTTACATGTTTTGTAAACTTCCTCTATTGGAAGCTTATATATATTTACAAATCCATCATTAAATAAATTCGATAAACTAGATAAATGGTTTGCCTCTTCTTTTATATCTTTAGAAATAGTTTTAGTATGAAATTCACTTTTAATTTTTTCATATCCTAAACTCGTAATTTCTATATCTTGACATTGGTTTAGTTTCTTTAAATCCAAAAAAATTAATTTCAAATTTAAATCCTTTATATTTCCTAAAAGTTTAGATATAGTACCACTAAGGGTTGTCGCAATGAAAATATTCTTTTTAACCAAAGCCAACTGTTGTAGTTCTTCTATAATATTTTCAACCTTCTCTTTTTCTACTCTATAAGAAAGCACTTTGGTAAAGGCATCCTTAAATAATTTATTTTTAAAAATGCCTTTATTATTTTCATTTAAAACTTTAATTAAATTTGGTAAATCCTCTTGAATTATGGTCTGTTGATATTTTTGAAATAAAGGCGTATGAATACTTTTACTTGCCTCTAAATAGGCATGTATCGTATTTATAAGCTTTGATCTTATTTTTTTATCAAAATAACAAGGAGCAAAGGTTTTTAATTCCAATATACATTGAAGAACGGGTAGGGCATCATAACATTCTTCAATAGTAGAAATTCTTAAATTTATATTTTCATTTAGAATATCTTTTACTTCTATCATTTCTTCTAAATGCTTTAAACTTTTCTCTAAATCAGTTTCAAAATGATATAAAGCATAGCTCTGAGAAACTTGATTTAATCCATATAAACTACTTTCCTTATAGTCATATCCGATTGTTTCAGAAAGCTTAACATATTTTTTTAATAATTTTATAATTTTTTCCAAATCATAAAAATTATAATCCTTCACATGAACTTCAAATTCTATAGGATTGGCCGATACATTCATATACATCGAATATAAATCCAATAAACTAATCTTTAATTCAGGAATAATCGCATGAATTTCCTTTTCATATTCATCCAAATTTAGTTTTAAACTTTCATATTTTGCTTCTAAAAACCTTGTTTTAAAGTCTACATCATATCGTGGTTGAATGGCAGCTTGATATAAATTATCTATAAATTCCTTTTTATTGGCTTTATTCGAATGGAGTTCAATCGCAAAATCACTTAAATTGGCTCTTCTTAAATTTTCATAAACCACGTTTAATGCCGCAATTTTTTCCGAAACAAATAAAACCTTTTTTCCACTTCCTAAAAGACTAGATATAATATTTGTAATCGTTTGGCTTTTCCCACTTCCTGGAGGTCCCTGCAGACAAAAGGATTTCCCATTTACAGCAAACTGAATAGCTTCAAGTTGAGAGGAATCACAATTCACAACTGGATAGGTTGCTTGATTAATTATTTTTTCTTTAATAGGCTTTGCCTCTCCTAATAACGCTCTTATATTTTTGTTTTTAATAACGATTTGCTTATTTTGCATTAAATCATTATACATATTCATTTTGTAAAAGGAATAAATACCAATAGAAATCGTATCCTCTAAAGTAATATCTAAAGGTAATACTTCTCTAATTTTAGAATAATAGGTAGATAAAGCATCCTCTTTATAATCAACCAAATCAATTTGATAGGTAGCATTAAAGTAAAATTTTAATGTTGGATTTAGTAATACCTCATCCTCATATTGGCGAATGGTATAACCTTCTCCTTCATTATCTAATTCAATAGGAATTAAAAGTAGAGGAGCTAAAAATTCAATATCTTCTTCTTTATATTTTATAAATCCAAAAGATAAATATAAAGAATTTATTCCTTTTTCTTGTAAAGAAAATTTAAAATCTTTACATAAGGATTTTAAGGTCTTATCTAAAGAATATCCTTTTTTATAACATAAAATTTCTTTATTTAATAATGGGGCACACACTTCATAAACGAGTTCCTCCGAATAATTTATTGGAGTTTCTTCTATATGGTTTACTTTATGAAATTCCATTAAAGCTTTATCAGCATTAAAAACAGGGAACTCTTTAGCATTTTTAATTCCTCTAAAAATTTCCTCTGTGTTTTTATTTAAAAGCTTCAATGTCTTTAATCCCGTATCTTTAAAATTTAAAAGACGATTTCTTTTTCCTAAATCAAGTAATTGATTTGTGATACTTATTAACTTGTTAATCATTGTATCACCCCATATATTTTCATTATATCATAATTTTTATTTAATAAAATAAAAAAAAAGAGGTATTTAGGCACAATACCTCTAAATTATATAGAATAATTTCTATAAAATTATCGTTTCTTTATAATGAATTCGAATTGTAAGGTAATAAAAAACTGAAGATAGTTCCTCAGTTTTATCCAATTAATGCTCGATTAATTCCTCGTGCAACAATGGATGCTAATATATCCATTGCCTCATCTATATTATTTGGAGTAACAAAATAGTCATTTTCCACTTCATTAGAGAAAATATTTATATCACAAACCGTTGGAATTCCGATAGCTAAAACATTTGTTCCTAATGTGCTTTTCGCTAGTTTTTTACGATTATTTCCTATTCCAGCACCAGGATTAATTCCTGCAGTTGAAAGCTGTATAGAATGGCACATACGATTTGGATCACTACATGCTAATGCATCGATTACGATAACTAAATCTGGTTTAAAATCATCACATATTGCTTTTATAATTTCACTGCTTTCCATACCCGTTTGTCCCATAACTCCTGGAGTAATTGCAGAAACAGAAAAAGTCTCTTCTTCCTCTAAATGTCGATTTACTTCAATACTATGAATAACCAGTGGTCCTAAGGAATCTGGTGTTATCGTGGGATTTCCAAGTCCTACAACTAAAATATCTTTAATATTTCCATAGTTTTGAATTACATCCTGTATTACACCAGAGATTAATTTCACAATTTCTTTATCTTTATTATAATAATCTATATTGTCTATATTATAATAAATTCCTTCTTCTTTACCTATTTTATGCGATAATTTTTTATCCACATTACATTTTTTAAAAACCATTCCATTTATTTTGCGGTCCACATCATAAACAAACCCTACTTCCATATCCTCTACTGCCATATCTGTTCTGCCTTTATACATTTTATCACCTAGTTGTATTTTTTTTCTTTTTTTATGATTTCATACAAAAACAGTGAATATTTTTAATTTTTTTTCTTGCTTTAGGTTTTTTATAATGTTATAATAGTGATTGCATGTGATAGTGGAGGTGAGACTATGGCAAATATTAAACAACAAATGAAGCGTATTAAGACAAACGAAAAAGCAAGAAAAGCTAATATGGCATTTAAATCATCTATGAAGACTGCAATAAAGGCTGTACTAACTGCTGTAGAAAATAAGGATTTAGAAAAAGCACAAAGCGCTTTAAGTTTAGCTTATAAGAAATTGGACAAGGCTCAATCTAAAGGAATTGTTCATAAGAATTATGCTGCTAGACATAAGTCTGAGTTAACTGCTGCAGTGAATACATTAAAGTAATAAATTCTTTTTAAATAACAAAAACACCAGAAATGGTGTTTTTTGTTTTATTCTAAAAAGTATAATTCTAAACCTAAATTTTGATCAATCTTACCACTTTTTATTTTATAATCTAATTCATTTAAAAGGCTTAGATTTCTTTTTATTTTATTTATATTTGTATTCTTGGCATTTTTTATCATATAATATGCTCTTCCAGAGGAAACATTAAATAGGCTTGCAATGTCTGCCTGTGATGTATTACTTTTAATAAGTATTGAAACATTATATAATTCTTGAAATTTATTAAGAATTAAAGAAACAAGATAGGATGCTTGAATCGAGCGAAGCTTTAAATCTTTAAAGCAAGAAAACATTCTTTTTTTATCATTTTCTAATACGGCTTCTACCAATTGATACACATTATCTTCTAAAGGTGGTTGAATCATAAGTTTGATATCTTGATCCGTAATCACCTTATCCTCTTTTTTATAACATTTCAATTGTTCTAAAGAACATCGAACCGAAGCTAAATCCTCTTGATAGCTTACCCATAAGGATAATGCTTGGGCATCAATATGAAATCCATCCTCTTGTAAAATAGAAGTTATGTATTGATCGATAGGTATGTTTTTAAATTTTATATTTAAAAAAGATGCATATTTTTTTATTTTATCTAATTTCTCTGAGGAAGTAAATCCTTGATAAAATAATAGAAGCAAAACATTTTCACTATTTATATCATTCATAGCTTTACATAATTCATTGATTGCCTTATCGGATGCTAAAGCTAATGCTTCTGCCGATTTAACGATAATGAACTTAGGTGTACTAAATAAAGATATTGTCGTGAGTTCATCGATAAGAGAATAGACACCATCTTCTTCTAAGTCATACATAATTTCATCAAAAGAAAAGTTTAGACTCCTTTTTATTTCTTCTATTTTATTTTGAGCGGCTTGTCGATCATCCGATACAACAATATAATTATATGCCATACTATCACCTATCTTTAGGTAATATTATATCATAAATTATCGACAGTTGAAAATATATATCCTTGTTCTTTTAAGGATAAAATAATATCTTTTAAATCGACCATATTATCTTTTCCTACAGTATGCATAAGAATGATGGCTCCATTATGGATATTTTCCATAACTTTATTATAGCTATAATGATTTCCATGATAAGCATCCTTATTCCAATCAACATAAGCTAAAGACCAAAACACAGAAGTATATCCATTATCCTTTAATGTTTTTTGACTCATTTCGTTATATTCTCCACGTGGTGGACGAACATATTTAGACATGGGTGTTTTAAATTCTTCATAAAAAGCATCCTCTAATTTTTTTACATCATTTAAAATTTCTGTACTAGAGGATTTTGTAAAATCTTTATGGGAATAGGTATGATTACCTATAATATGCCCTTCATCTATCATTCTTTGAACGATGGATTTGCTACTTTTTAGATAATGTCCAGTAATAAAAAATATTGCTTGGGTATGTGTTTCTTTTAAGGTATCTAAAATTTGTTCGGTATAACCATTTTCATAACCACAATCAAACGTTAGATAAATATCTTTTGTATCTTTACCAATACAATATCCTTGATTATTTGTAATTACTTTATCTTCTACATTCGGTCTTTCTCCTTTTTTATGTGGACCTACTCCAAATCCTTTTGCATAGGTTGGAATTCCTACAAATAAAAGTAGGAGAAAAATAAAAAATATTCCATATTTTCTCATTATAAAACCTCCATATTTATTATGGTTGGAAAAGAAACTTAGATACTTCTAAATTTTTACAATTCATATAGATTCCAATCAGTATTCCAATCGTTATACAATAAATATAAAACATGAAGATTATAAAAAAGGATAAAATTCCATATACAATTTTAAAATTTGAAAAAAGTTTTAAGTAAATAAGAAAAAAAATACTAAACAAAATAATGTATAAAAAACTAAATATAACGCCTTTTCTTATTCTTTTAAATGTATAATCTTTTAAAATTAATTTATTTAAAAATAAAATACACAAAAATAAAAACAGAAGTAAAAAAAGGTAACTAAAATAGCCAATATAAAGATGAAGAAAAGATAAAAGGATTATCATTAAAAATGATAAAATTAAAACCGATGGAACTAAAAGTAAAGACTGTACTCTTTTACTTATTCTTCCATCTACCGATCGCTTGGTTAATAACTCACATATATGCATAAAATGATAGTAAAGACTAGAGGAAGAATATATACTGCTTCCGAAAAGAAAAATTGAAATGGATAAATTCGAATTATGTTCAAACAAATATAAGATAATATCTTTAAAAAGTCCTTCGGCTAGATTTTGCTTTAGAACAGGTATGAAATCAATAAAAAAATAGGAGGAAAGACTAACAAATAAAAAAAGATAAGATCCTCCATTTAACAAAATAAAAAAACATAATGAACCAGCAAGTGTAGGTATTTTCACATCGACTATAAAATGATAGATTTTGTTTATAACCTTCATATTACCACCAGTATTATTATGTTTTTTATTATTTAATTTATACGATTATATTTGGTTGTTATTTTAAGAATATACTCTTTTAGTCCTTGACTATAATCCTGCATCAAAGATCGGAAGCACCAATTTCCTCCTAAGGTGGATGGATAATTCATTCTTCCCTCACTATCGGTAAGTCCTAAATAGTCTTGTAAAGGAATAATGGTATATCGACTATTTTGCTTCATACAATATTCAATGATTTTTAGATTCGCTCTATCGGTAAATTTGATTTTACAGATGGAATCAATAAGTGCTTTATTTTTTTCGTTAAGTTCATTATAAAAGGATTGAATCGTTTGATTATCATGTGTACCAGAATAAAATATCGTATTTTCAGCAAAGCCTTTTTTTAAAGGAATCGTTTTTCCATCTCCTAGTTCAAACTGAAAAATATGCATACCTGGATACCCACATTCATCTAATAATTCAAAGACATCTTTTGTTAAAAATCCTAAATTTTCTGCCACAATCTTCGCATGTTTTATTTCCTTATGAATCGCCTTAAAAAGCTTATATCCTGGTCCTTTTTCCCAATGACCATTTTTGGCCGTTTTATCCATAAACGGAATCGCATAATATCCAGCAAAGCCTCTAAAATGATCGATACGTAAAATATCAAACATATTAAGCGCATGATGTACACGCTTTACCCACCAAGCATACCCATCGGCTTCCATTTTTTCGTAATTATATAATGGATTTCCCCATAACTGACCATCTTCAGAGAATGCATCGGGTGGACATCCAGCAACAAAGGTCGGATTTAAACTACTATCTAATTGAAAATTTGAGGGATTTGACCATACATCAGCTGAATCATACGCACAGTATATTGGCATATCTCCCATAATCTCTATTCCATTTTTATTCGCATATTTTTTTAATTTATTCCATTGCTTCACAAATAAAAACTGATGAAACTTATATTCGAGTATTTGGGAAGAATATTCTTTTTTTACCCATTCGATGGATGATGGATTCTTATATTTAAAATCATCATACCAAAGATTCCATGGCTTATTCTCATGTTCTTTCTTTAAAACCATATAAATGGCATATTCCTCTAGCCAAGCATCTTCTTTATCTATAAATTTCATAAATTCATCTTGATATTTATCTTTGTTTAAAAAGGCTTTATGCAAAATAGAATATCTTGTGTTATAAAGTTTTTCATAATTAACTTTTCGAGTTTTTTCTTCTATAGGCAAATCCTCTTTAGATAATAAACCATCTTCTACTAACAAATCCAAATCGATAAAATAAGGATTAAACGCAAAGCTAGATAAACTCGAATATGGCGAATCTCCATAAGAGGTAGGACCTATAGGTAAAATTTGCCAAATCTTTTGACCACTTTCCTTCAAAAAATCAACAAATTCATATGCGGTTTTTCCTAGACTTCCAATACCATAAGGGCTTGGAAGGGATGAAATATGAAGTAATATTCCAGCCTCTTTCATTTTAACTCCTCCATTATTTCAGAAAGTATTTTTTTTTCCTCTTCGTTTAAAGAATAATTTTCTAATAAATCCGGTCTACGAAGATATGTTTTTTTTAGACTTTCTTTTGTTCGAAATCTTTTAATTTCCTTATGATTTCCACTAAGTAAAATATCTGGAACAACCTTTCCATCATATTCGATAGGCCTTGTATATTGTGGATATTCCAATAATCCCATCGAAAAAGAATCCTCTTCATAAGATTCTTTTTTTATCGCATGATCTAATAACCGTATGACACTATCGGATATTACCATTGCAGGAAGCTCTCCTCCGGTTAAAACATAATCCCCAATAGAAATTTCATCGTCTACATAGCTTCTTATTCTTTCATCAAATCCTTCATAATGTCCGCAAATAAGAATAAGCTCTTTCTTTTTCGATAATTCGAAAGCCACCTCTTGCTTATAACATCTTCCTTGTGGAGTCATTAGGACAATATGCGAATCCTTAGAACAATTATCTTTAATGGCCCTATGAACCACATCCACGGCTAAAACCATTCCAGCACCACCACCACAAGGGGTATCATCGACATGCTTATGCTTATCCAAAGAATAACTTCTCATATCAATAATCTCAATCGAACAAACGCCTTTTTCTATCGCACGTTTCATAATAGATTCTTGCATAAATCCGTGAAAAAGATTAGGAAATAGTGTTAATATTTTAATTTTCAAAACAATCCCTCTATTTCTTCTATATAAATTTTGTCTTCCACCTTACTTATAAACTTTTTAATAAAAGGAATAAGTACGTTTTTATCCTTATATAAAACGACTAAATATTCTGCCTGAGGAAGTTCTCTTACTTCTACAACGATTCCTCTATCCTCACCCTTTTGGTTTATAACTGGTTTACCAATCAAATCATTATAATAATATTCATCTTCATTTAATTCTTCTTTACGATCAAGCTCACTAACATATATATCCTTACTATGATACTTTAACACCTTATTGATATCCTCTAATCCTTCAAAGGCAACTAATAAATATGCACCAAAAACCGTTGCTTTAGATACTTTAACTTCTTCATAATTTTCATTATGTAAAATATAAAGTCTACTTCCTTTATAAAAACGGTTAAAATCCGAAAGATTTTTTACCTTTACGTCTCCCTTTAATCCGTGTGTTGTCATAATATGTCCGCATTTATAGTATTTCATAAGCACACTCCTAAAAATCAAATCTTATTTTATAATTATATTATAAATTATAAAAAAAGACAATTTTTACCTATCTAGATATCTAATTTTTTAATTTCTGTTTTTAAAATGGAAAGCAAATAAACAAAAATAGGTTTTTCCCATTTACTTGCAATATATTTTTTGTATATGCTTAACTGCCGTATATATTCCATGCTATCTAGATTAGATAATTTATAGTCTATAATATCAATATGATCTTCATAGACAAAGAATAGGTCGATAATTCCATGATATTTGTCTAGTCCTTCTTCAAAGTAAAATTCATGCTCATGATAACTCTTTGCTTGCATCGCATTTTGAAAAAGTTCATGCTTTAATAAAACTTTAATGGTCGTTTTTATAAAATGTGAGACCGGCAGTGCATCTACATTTGGATTTTTAAAATCTAAAACTTCTAATGCATTATGAAATTCCAAACCAAGTTTAAGGCTTTCCTTTTGCTGCTTGGTAGGAAGCTTTTGCAATTCCTTTGAAATACGAACATTTGAAATCTTATTTGGAAATCTAATGATAGGATAATTTAATTGTTTTTTTCCTTTTTTATCCATTAAAGAAATTCTTTTTTTCTTATACTCCATTGACAAAGAATAATCTTTTAAAGAAATATCTTCCACTTTATTCTCATAAACATTAAAATAATTAATCATTTGCTGAAAGCTTGAAAATCTTTTCGAATCGGAAAATTCCTTATCCTTCATAATCAATATTATTTTTTCTCTTGCTCGAGTAAGGGCAACATATAATAATCTTACCCTTTCGGATATATCGGCTTTAATTATTTTATCCTCAATTAAGGTTTTTATTATCGTATTGGATTTTCCTTCATCGGCAAAAGGAAGATATATACCATAATTCATATGAAATCCCGTAGAGGCCCTTGCCTCTTCTTTATTAAAACTAGAAGATAATAAAGGAAAAATACAATAAGGAAATTCTAATCCTTTGGACTTATGAATTGTCATGATTTTAACGCTATCTTGCATATTTGATTGTAATTTATAGGATAATTTAATATCACTTTCAAAAATAGTAGATAAGTACATAGACGCCTCTTGTAGCTCCATAGAGGTTTGCTGAAACATGACAAACATTTTATAAATATATTCTAATACGACAATCGAATTATCAACATCCCCGATAAGGTTCAGTTTTTCATATATTTTTGTTTTAAAACAAATGGTATAAAAAAGACTTTCTATCGAGTTTTCTTGGTCAGATGCTAATTCTTTTATATCCTCCATTATAGGAAATTCTTCTTTTAAAACAATCATCCGATAAATCTGCTCATCCGTATACTCATATAAAAAGCTTCTTGCTAAAGCGGTAAGCGCATGCTTATAAGGAATATCAAATTCATTCTTTTTTGTTTTATATATAAGTAATACAATATTTGCAAACAATTTAGGTAGTATCGAATCTTTTAAATCCATATCCGCTTCAATAGACAAAGGAATATTAAAATATTCAAAAACTTTTTTAAAGGTTGTAAAGCTTTTTGCTTTATCTACTAATATGGCAAAATCATTATAATTTACTTCTTTATAAACTCCACCTTTTAAAACTTTAGGCTTCTTATTTAAAATGTCCTTTATTTTTTTAGCTGCAATAAAAGCCTCTATTTCTTCTTGTGTATAATCTTTATAATCATCATCCACATACTTTAATATATCTAAATTATAATCAAAATCCTGGGTTAAGGTATTATAAATTTTTAATCCAAATTTCATTTGATGCTCTAGCCTATAATTTGCATCGCCACAAAACTCGGTCATTAATTGACTAAACAACGCGTTAATATTATCCAATACCTCACTGCGAGATCTAAAATTATAAGATAAATCAATCTTTTGCCCACCTATTCCTTTCGAATAGTTATCATATTTGAATTTAAATATATATGGATTCGCATTTCGGAAACGATATATACTTTGCTTAATATCACCAACCATATACAAATTGTTGTTTTCTATTTCATTTAAAAAAGCTTCTTGAATATCGGAGGTATCCTGATATTCATCCACTAAAATTTCATTATAATAATATTTTAATTCATTTTTTACATCTTCATAATTTGTGACTAAATCAATTGCAAATTTTGCAATATCCGTATAATCAAATAGCATCACTTCTTTTTTATACGCAAATAATCTTTTAAAAACTTCTTTACATACATCCAAGATAAACAAAATATCTGGCTGAATGGCTTTTAATTCTTCCTTCATTTGTTCCGTATTTTTATATTTTGAAAATATGGAATCCAAAAGATTTTTTAATGTCTTACCACAAGAAGTTTTTAATTCTTTCACATATTCACTTGCTTTAGAAGATACACGAGGTAAGGTATAGGAATTAAAAAATAAATAATAGGAATTATAAGAATTTAAAGATTCTAATTCATGAATCGTATACGTTATCGCATCATATAAATTCTTACTTTGCATATCTTGACTACAAGCATTTTGCAATTCTTTTAATTCAACGACAAATTCAAATACCCTTTCTTTTGCATTTATTTCAAATTCTTCTATAATCCGATGGATTTTCCCTTCAGAAAAATATACCGCCTCATAGTTTTTTATGAATTCATCCAAATGAACGATTAAATCCATTTTAGAACATAAAGTTTCCACCGTTTTAATGATATCCTTATCATCCTGCTTGGAATATTTCTTTAAATAAGAAAAAAATCTTATATCTTCATTTCTATAGAATTCTTGAAAAAGTTCTTCTATAATATTTTTTCTTTTTAATGCGATTAAGGAGGCATCCATAATCGATATATCCTTAGATAAGCCCAACTTATAATAATACTTTTTTACTAATGCTAAAGAATATGCATCAAACGTAGTTATATAGGAAGCATCAATATAATCCGCCTGTTGAAAAAGCTTATTTTGTAATAATTTCTTACGTATACGCTCCTTCATTTCTCTTGCAGCAGCATTTGTAAAGGTTAAAACAAGGACCTTTCTTATATCATTTCCATTTAGACAATATTGTAAAATACGCTCCGAAAGTACGGCCGTTTTTCCGCTTCCTGCTCCAGCAGATACGATTATATTTGAGCCTCTATTTTTTATAGCCGCTTCTTGTTCCTTCGTCCAAGCCATTATTCTTCACCGCCCTTATCTTTCGGATAATGCTTATACTCTAACTCTTTTATATCCTCATATTTCATATAACATATATCCTTATATTTACAGAAAAGACAAGATTCATTTTTTTGCTGAATCCTTTTGGGTTCTATCGCAAATTTTCCCAAACGAATATCTTGATTTGCCTGATGAATTAACTTATCCACTAAGACAATTAGTTCCTTTTGTTCTTCTTCGGTTATCAATTTTGCATATCTTGAAAATTCTCCACTTTTTAAGGTCGATAGGCCCATAATATAGGTACTTTTTTCAAAATTTGGATCAAGCATATGTAGAAGTTTTTGATCCTTGATACTATACCCTTGTAATTTAAAATGCTTAATTCTTTGCGATAAAATATCTTCTGTATTATCTAAAGCGATAATGTTTACTTTTTGTAAATAAATTCCTAATATATGCACTTTCTTATTTTTAAACTTTTCATATTTTGATAATAGAAACATATAGGAAGGAAGCTGTAAATGAAATCCATCCTCCACATTATCTAATGAGATAATGTCCTTCCCTGTTTTATAATCAATAATGGCTGCATATATTTCGTCTTGAATTTCCGTATATAATAATTTATCAATATATCCTTCAAATATAAAATCATCCTCTACATACTCAATATGGGTTTCCCTTTCTATGGTAGTAAGCATAGAAGCATTCTCATGGTCTTTATTATACTCAATCAAACATTTTAATACTTCCTCCATAACAGAAAAATAGAATTTATCTTTTGAATCTTGCGCAATTTCATTTGTATTTTTTATTATAGATTTTTTAAAGTCAAAATCACATTGATAACTATCTTCTAATACCGCATGAGAAAACGTACCAAGCCTTGCTGCCATATTCGGTTTAAACTCGTTTAATCCTAATATGCGATCGGCATAATAAGAAAAAGGACAAGCAAAATACGTTTTTATATTGGAATATGCCATCTTTAAAGGATGATTATTAAATCTTTCCTTCAATATATCGGGATTTATAGGTTTAAATTTATTATCAAATTCTTGAAATTTTAAATGACTTAAATCATAATTTAAAAGATCATCTTTTACAACTTTATATTTTACATATTGGGTATAAGAAATACCAAATTTTAAATCATCCTCTATTTTAGAATAACCAAAAGAATCCTTTTTTTCTTCTACTTTAAGATTGAATTCTTCTATAATATTAGAAGGTAAACATTCTTCACTTTCTTTATATTTAGGGTAACTAATATACATATGTTTGGTTTTTAAAAGAATTTCTTTCAATTTGTTTTTGGCTACATTGTTTTTTATTGTAGATGTGGCAAGTTCTAGCCTTTCTAATTCTTCATCATTTAAAAAGGTATCATCCTTATAAATCTTTGGAGCTGAACCTAAATTTAATCCTACAAAAAACACATAATCGTTATCCGTATAACTATCCTTCATCGCGGTAGAAATCATAGATTCATATTTTTCTTTCTTAAAACCGATTCTTTTGAATTCTTCATAAAAAAATTTCTTATATTTCTTTGGTTTTTCATCTTCTAATTCATAATCAACAATTAAGTTAAATAATATAGTATAATACTCGGATGTAGCATCTAATTCATCAAATATATCTCTATAGCTATCATATTTATCACTAAGATCTAAAAATTTTTGAACGATTGGCAATAAAACTATATTTTTTATTTGTGGCAAATCGATGGCAAAAGAATAGTGCTTGGCCATACGTTCCAATAAAAATGCATACTCTTTATCGATATTCGCTATATAAATTTGATTTAAAGAAATACCACTAGATAGCAATTCCGTGATTTGATTACAAACATAGCGAATTTCCTCATAACTACTTTCAAAACAATACACGCTAGGCTGATAAAGGATATCCTTTGTGTTTATCGTATATACTTTCGTATAGTTACTTATGACTTTTTTTAAGTGTTGTATTTGAGGAGTTTCATAAATATCAATAAAACTTACAGGAAATTGCTTTAAATGATGGAGAAATAATTCATCTTTATGAAATAAACCGTTTTGAATTAAATATCTTTTTATAGATACAAAACTATCTAATTTAAAATCGTTATATGTTTTTTCTTCGATATAGGGAATATATGCTAAATAATCTTTAGAAAGTTCATAAGATAATTCATATTTATCCATTAGAGAGAAAACACTTCTTTTATCACAATATCCATAAATTTTATCGATTAAATTAGATAAAGTTAAAAATTTATAGTTTTTAAAAGAATTTGATGTTCTTATAATTTCTTCTTTTTTATGTGCATCACATATCACAAAACCCTCTAAGATTTCCATATCAATCAACTCCTGATTTAATTATACTATAAGTTTTCAATAAAACTAAGAATTTATTATAAATATATAACAAATATAGACATTATTTGTGCCAAAAGAAAAAAGAGTTTTTCAACTCTTCTTACTTACCATCTATATCTAGGTGTATTTTTTTTCCTTCTTTAGAAGCACCAGCGTATAATACGGTACGAATTGCTTTAGCAATACATCCATTTTTTCCTATTACACGCCCTAAGTCATTAGGATTAACCTTTACCTGATACTCAAGATTTGCTTCAGTTTCATTTAAACAGGTTATTTCTACATCCTGAGGATAGGCTACTAAAGGAAGAATTAAACTTGCAATTAACTCTTCAAACTTTATCATCGTAGCACCTCTATTACTTTGTAATAACTTTATTAGCTACTAAGATATTTTTAACAGTTACTGTAGGTTGAGCACCCTTTGCTAACCAAGCTTGAGCCTTTTCTACATCAATAGTTACTGTAGCTGGATCTGTTAATGGGTTATAAGTACCTACAATTTCTAAGAACTTTCCATCACGTGGAGATCTAGAGTCAGCTGCTACAATACGATATTTTGGAGCTTTATGAGCACCAAATCTTTGTAATCTTAATTTTACCATAATTTTACACTCCTTTTTCTAAATCATACATTACCATTATATCATATAATGAAAGACTGTCAAGCATTTTTTCTTGACAGTCCTATTTTTATTCTTTTATTATTTTTTTTAAAATAAATTTTTTCGATATACTTTCTTTTATCCTGTTAAAATCTTCATCGATATTTTTTTGTATTTTTCTTTCCAAAGTAAAATATTCTTTAACTTCTTCTTTCGAATATAATTTTGTTTTAGCAGATACAAATTCCTTTTGTATTTTTTTTAAATCCATTTGATATTCTGGATGATTTTGCGCATCGAAATATTCTGCTTCTTTATTTTTAAAATTAACGATCAAAGAACTATATTTTTGATCAATTTGTTTTTTCAATTCTAATAGTCTTTTAAAATCACAATTTTGTGATAACTCTTTTATATACTCTTCCGCAAACTCTTGCATATGTAACTCCTTTATTTGTTACATCTATTTTAATATAATTTTAATTAATTTTCAATTTATTTCATAAGACTTGCTAAACTATAAATCATATTAAACTTATTTTTAAAATTCTCTAATTTATCATATCCTGTTATTTTCAAGCTATTTTTGGCTTCAATTAAAAAGTATTTAAAATAACTAGGATCATAATGCAATATCTTATACCATCTAGGATGGTATCTTAAATACATTAATAGATCTAGGTGCTCATATAAATAATTCATATATTCCATTAATACCACTCATCGAATCTTTTATCAAATAATGGATCTCCTGTGCTTTTTTTAGCTAAGGCTGTAGAGGAGGCTCCTGCCCCAAAGGAGGAAAACAATTCTAAAACCTTTTGGATACTCGTAACCGTTTTTGTTACTTGATCCGGATCAATTTTTTTCACATAGCCTAAAACATTTTTAATTAGGTCTTCTGTAGCGGAGTCTTTCTTTTTTTCCGTTTTTGTCTCTTCGGTTTTCGTATCCTTTGTTTCATCGCTGCTTTGTTCTTGCTTATAACTAGAAAACTCCTCTTCTCCTAATAGAACATATTCTTCATAAAGTTCTTGCCAAGTTTTCTTTTTGGATAAAACCTCTTGTTTTAATAAAGGATGTTTTTTTATAAACTGTTTGAATTCTTCTAATTTTGCACTCATAAAACATCAAACTCCTATTTTAGATTATGATGCTGCTTTTGCTTTTGACACTTTAAATAAATTACAAAATGATAAAACAAGTAAGTAAAAGATAAATATCACACCACAAAACATTAATATTTCTAAGATAAAGGTATAGTTCATAAAAAAGGTTATTCTAAAAATAGTTGCAATAACCATAGATATGAAAAGGGATAATAAAGAAAAAAATAAAGATTTTAAATTGGAAAAAAATAAATTTAACTTTGCTTGATATAAAACATAATAGGATACCATAAGACATATCGATATAGCTATAATGGTTGCAATTACAGCTCCCATATAACTATAATATGGAACTAATATAATATTCAACACTACTTTTGCTATTGCACTTATAAAGGTAGATATTACAATATAATTAAATTTTTTCATTCCTTGAGATATTCCTATAATTACTTTATAGAATCCAATAAAAAAGATAAATAAGGCTACATCACTTAAAATGTAAAATAAATTTTCAGTCTGATAAAAAAAGGTATAAAGCTCTTTTGCATATACTTTTGTTATTACAACAATAGGAACTAAAAGATAAATCATAAAATTTGTTAATCTTATCGATAGCTTTTTAGCTTCTTTTTGTTTATCATTATTGCATAATATATTTATTTTAGGATTTAATACTCCACCTACGCTTTGGGCAAAAACAATGGGGATAAAAATTAATCTTATGGTCTCAAACATATAAGCTGTATATATATGTCCTTCAACACCCAAAGAGGATAAGGTTATTGAATCGATTAACTGATAAAAGGTAAAAAACATCGTAACCATTCCAAAAGGTAAAGAAATTTTTAATAAGACTGGAATAAAACCAAAGGATTCTTTTTTCTTAAAATAGTCTTTTAGAACAAATAAAAATATACTAAATAGGGATACTCCATATGCGATAAAATTGCACAAGAATACCTTTTGAATTAAATCAACATTTATTGTTTTAGAGATGTAGATATAAAGGATTAATCTGGTTAAATTCTCCGTTAATATAGCAATTGCGGAGGGAAGCATTTTTAAATAGCCTTGTAAATATCCTTTATAAAAGCTTAATAATGGAAATATAAATAAACTAAAGGATGCAATTTTTAAATGCTTTAAAATAATACTATACTCTTCTTCTGTATATCCTTTATATAAAGATACCGCCAGAATTTTTTCATTAAAAATATTTAATAAAATAAAAAAAATGATTCCGATTAAAATACAAAAAATAGTTCCACTTTTTAATGCATAATATACTTTCTTATTTTCTTTGTCCGCTAATAGTTTTGCAATACATTTACTAACACCTGGAATAATTCCCCAAGAAGAGCAATCTAAAAATAAAGAAAAGGGAATATAGGCATAAGTATAAAGATGTAAGCCAATTGGCTTTACATCTTGCGCAAAACGAAATAAAAAAATCAAGGCTAGAATCTTTCCTCCTACCTGACCTGCACCTAATATTAAAGCTTGTAACAATATCTTATTCTTCATCCTACCACCCCATTAGTATCGTTTCTTAAAATCAAGAAAATTATACATATTCCTTGCTATTTCTTCATATGATAAAATGGTGATACTATGTTCAATAGATTTAATAAAAATAATAATCAAAATTATGATTATTATGAAAATATGCAATTAAATCGTATTTACTATGAATTAGAGGATATTAATCGAAAATTAAGGAATTTAAATAATCGATTACATAGAGTCGAAGGCTTTTTAGGGTTAACACAAGATAATCCAAAAGATTAGGCTAAAATAATGCTCCTATTTTTCTTTATTTCATAATGTAATATAGGAGGTGACCATGTATGTATTATCAAACACCAGGATACGGCTATGGATATGGTTGTATGCCAATGTATAATAACTCTTGTGGTTGTAATAATAAACGCCAGGGTAATGGTTATGCACTAATCCTTGTATTATTTATTCTTCTTGTAATTATCGGAGCAGCTAGATGGTAATTTTAAAAAAATTATGATATAATACCTTTTGGTGATTAAAATGTATTTAACGAAAGATATTATAAAAGAAGGAAACGAAATTTTAAAAAAAATTTCCACAAGGGTAAATCTACCGCTTTCTAGTAACGATTTTAACCTAGCCAAGGGTTTATATGAATATGTGATTGTATCAGAAATAGATGAGTTGGTAAAAAAGTATAATATTAGACCCGGAGTGGGAATTGCAGCTCCACAAGTTGGAGAAAATAAAAGAATGTTTGCAATAAATTGTACGGATTTTTTAGATGAAAAACAAACAAAATATGCCTATTTATTTATAAATCCCATTATAACTTCAAAAAGTAAAGAAATGATTTATTTACCTGGTGGAGAAGGTTGTTTATCCGTAGATCGTGATACAACCGATCTTGTTACACCAAGGCATCTAAAAATAACCATAAAATCAGCTATTTTTGATTTTAACACAAATAAAATAAAAAACGTCACTATGACGCTTTTCGGTTATCCTTCTATAGTTTTTCAGCATGAATACGATCATCTAGATGGTATTTTATATACAGATAAAATGTTTAAAATTGATGAAATCGAATGTGAACCTCTTTTCACTGTTGAAGAGGATGACGAAGAAGATAATGCTTAAGGAGTGAAGAAATTCACTTCTTTTTTTTATGTGCAGTTATAATGCAATAATTATAGGCATTAATGGTTATTATACAGTTTTCATCTTCTACATACCAGTTTTTCCCTTTACGAGTTATCGTGCTTAGAGGATTTAATATAACATTTTTACAAAAAAGGATACTATCTTCTTTTAAAGACAAATTGACTTTTATTCTTTGTTCTCCTAAAAAAGTCGTATGAATGTTTGGGATATTATTTAACAATATTTCTTTACTCATATGTATCTCATTTCATCATAATTTTAATAATTTCTTTATCGGTTTCTATCATACCTGAAGAGGCAAGCTGTCCAACGTTATGTATAGTATTCTCTACACCTTTTTGAACGATTCCATCCCCAGATTTAAACTGATTTCCATGGATATACATATTATAGCCCAAAATTCCTGCATCTACTGCTAAAGCAATTTTAGCAGCACAAGATGCCTTTGCACCATCACATATGACTCCAGAAGCTATCGCAAGAGCATTTACTAGGGTATGATTAATGGCTTTTAAAGTTCCACCATATAGATATGCAATGGCAGCCCCACTTGCACATCCTGCCGCAATTGCTCCACAATATGCAGAAAGTCTTCCAATATCGGTTTTAATATGAATGGTTAAAAGATTTGATAACGCAAGAGCTCTTAGCTTTTTTTCATAAGAGCAATTTAATTCTTCTGCATAAACGATAACGGGAATGGAACAGGTCATTCCTTGATTTCCACTTCCACTATTAATAACTACCGGCATATTGCATCCATTCATTCTTGCATCGCTTCCCGCTGCTGCGTACGCTTTCGCTTTATTTTGAATCGTATTTGATTCACTTAAAAGAATGGTCTTTCCTACATTCGCTCCATAAGAATTTTTTAATCCTTCTAAAGATATTGCCATATTATATTTGATTTGAAGTTCTAAAACATCTTTTATTTTACCTAAAGAAACATGTTCTATAAAATCATATATATGCTCTACATCTAAAAGATTGCGGTCCGTTAAATCACCCATTTTTCTTCCAGAAATCGTTTTGCTTAAAACTATATTTTCATTCCTTTTTATTAAAACCACATTCGTATGATAATCTACTATTCGAACTTCACAGCAATTTTCTTTATGATACATAAAAATATGGATATCAAAAATAAACTCACTTTGTGATAAACCTACCTGTATCACTTTTTTTTCTAAAATCTCTTTACATTTTTTTATATCTTCATCGGTTACACTTGAAATACATTCTAATTCTTTTTCGCTATTTCCTCCAACCATTCCTATTGCACAAGCGGCTTCTATCCCTCTTAAGCCTTTTGTGTTTGGCACAATTACTGACTTAACATTTTTAATAATATTTCCTGATACAAAAACTTCTATTTTATCTGGAGTATCATTTAAATGCTTTCTTGCTATAGAGGCAGCATACGCAATGGCGATAGGTTCTGTACAACCCATTGCAGGTTTTAATTCTTCTTTTAATATTTGAATATATTCTTGTTCATATTTCATAACCTATCCCCTTAGTTTATACATAATAATACCACCTGCAACACTTACATTTAAGGATTCTGTATTCTGCATAGGTATATAAATGTTTTTCTTTATGATTTGCTTTACTTCTTTTGATATTCCATTTCCTTCATTTCCTAAAACGATGGCTACCTTTTCTTCTTTTTTTACATCATCTAATAAAATGCCATTTTCTACATCCGTTCCATAAATGTTATACTCCGGTATTTGTAAAAGAAATTGATCTAGCTTTGCATAAATAAAATTCAATTTAAAAATAGCCCCTTGAGAAGAACGAATCACCTTGTCATTATAGATATCGACACACCCTTCTCCTAAAAGAATGGTTTGAAAGCCAAAAGCATTTGCACTACGCATTAATGCGCCCATATTCCCAGGATCTTGTATCGCATCTAGAACTAAAATATGATTGGTAAGCTTTTCCTTTGTTTGCATATGACATAAGCCTATTTCGGATACTACGGTATTTGTATTACATAATTTTTGCATAACCGAAACAGATACGGTAGTATACCCTTCTATTTCATATATACTAAAGGCTTCTACTAAAAGACCTAACTTGCGTGCTTCATCTACCAAATGCTTTCCTTCAACAAGAAACTTTTTTTCTTGCTTTCTGTATTTTGCTAAATTTAGTTTAGAAAGATATTTAATTTTAGGATTATCTAAAGAAGCTATCATTTTATCACCATAAAAATTGTATCACACTTTGTAAATAAAATAAAGAAATGAGGAAATTTAATCCTCATTTCTTATATTTTTATAACAAAGCACTAGCTCCAAATACATATCCACATAAAGGACACGTATGATAATTTATTGTACTTAATGTTCCTATATCTGAAGATGAATGTGGTTCATATATAAAATCTCCACAAGTACAATAGGATTTGTGGTAAGATGAATTATGTTGTTCATATTTATGATTATAGGAATGCGTAGAATGATGATCATAAAAAATATTCATATCTCCTATAACCATTCTTCCTTTATTTCTATTTCCTGTAGCATCATCGGTTTGTATATAGATTCTAAAGCTATTCGATGAAATTGGAAATTTGATAGAAATATCAGTAGGATATTCATCTAGATAGGATAATCCTGGATATGGAATATCCTCTAAAAAATCAAAAGCTGTAACCCATTCATCCTGTCCGTTCTTATATTGTACCACCGCACTACCACTAGAACGATTTATTCCTTCTGAATTACTCCACCATCTTGCACGAAAATAAATCTCTTGAACTAACACTGGTAACTTTAACTCTAAATATGCAACTCCTGCATTTTCTCTTTTTGCAGATAATACTAACAACTGCTTATCTACCATAGTGTTTGTACTATTATAATGATTTACATATCCTGTTCTTAACCATTTGGTTAATATGTCATAGTTTTTCCCCTCTGATGCATAGGTATATCTAAAGTTTTCTATATTTTCATATTGACAAGGAAAATCAAAATCTTTTGGTTTTACTAAAGATTTATCTCTTGTTTCCTCAAAATATATAAAACCACAATTAATAGCATCTAAGACATCACTATCCATATAAATATCTTCTTCCTCATCCCAATTACATCTTAATTTGAACATAAGATGTGTTTTCATATGACCATTATCATCTACTGCAACCCAATATTCATAAGCATAGATATTCATATAATGATTTGAGAATTCACCCGCACCTCCTGCTGTCCACCAAATCACAGGCATCCCTCTATTTATAGAATCCATAAGATTATTTATTTTTGTTGATAATTTAGCAAAACTTGGCATGGTATCTCCATACACATATATTTGGGAATCTCGCTCATAATAAGTAGATGTATTAACATTACCATCATTATCTATAGTTTCTTTTGTTGTCCAATATCCAAGATATTTATCTTCTAGTAACCTTTTACATGATAGTATTAAATCACTGGGAAATGTAAAAGTACCATTAAATGTTGGAATAGTGCTAGTTTCCTTAAATATTTGGGTTTGTAAATTTAATTGTTCTTCCTTACTATCTGCATCTTCCATAATAGAATGATATCCTGCTGCACGTGCTAAAAAATCAAATTGTGTAACCATAGCCAGTGGTCCACAACCTATATATTCATAAGAAATTCCTGCGTTATGTTTTGCAATTTGTGTTATATTATCATCTTCATTTGTTATAATCGGATCTTTTCCATATGTATTGGATACAGAAACCCCAGTGGATTTCATCCATTGTGGATATTCAGGGAATCTATCACTTAAATGATTAGACACCGTTTCTTTTGTAAGCAATGTTGCTATATCTTTTGGAACACTTGCAGGTCTAATATCATTCTTTATATAATATTCTTTTAATTCTTCCTCTGTCATTTGAGGTGCATTAACCTCATATCTTCCTTTAAATTCTTTGTTGCTAACACAAGTCATATTAAAAACTAAAGTAACTAAACACACTATAAACAATATATTATAAACTTTTTTCATATTCTATTTACTCTCCTTATTTTACTCTTTAATTTCTTTTCCTACATATTTTAACGTTACAGAAAAAGTATGTCTTAATTCATTTCTTTGTTCTTTACTCGATACACTAATTATTGGAATTTTTGGATCTTCACTTTTATAATCACTATATAAAAATAATTGCATTTTAAAATTTTCAAGTTCAAATTGATTACATTTCATATTTAATTTTACTGAAAAAGCTCTTCCAGCTTCATACCGGAACCCAAGTTGAAAAGATGTATCTATTTCTTCATCTAAATCCTTAAATTTGATTATAAATTTTACAAAATAATACTCTTTATTCTTTTTAGTTTCTAATACATTATATATTTTTTCTTGTTTTAAAAATTCTTCTTCTGTTATTTTCTTAAAAACCATAGAAAATGTTTCTACTTCATAGTCTTCTATAAACTCTTCCATTTCTTCTAGGTCTATAGCTTTTCTATATGCTTCTTTATCAAATTCATATATTCCCTCTTGAAAGGAATATATTTCTGTTTTAAAGCAACTCGTTCCCAATGCCAAAAAGCAAACAAACAGGAATATAAATATTATTTTTTTCATATTCTTTTTACTCTCCTTATTTTACTCTATAGTTTCTTTTTCTATATAATTTAATGTTACAGAAAAAGTATGTCTTAATTCATTTCTTTGTTCTTTACTAGCTACCAAAATCTTCGTCACTTTTGGATCATCACTATAATAATTACCATTTAAAAATAAGTGCATTTTAATGTTTTCAAGTTCAAATAAGCTGCATTTAAGATTTAATTTAATAATGTAAGGTGCATTTGGTTCATATCTTGCAGCAAATGTAAAAGAGGTATCTATTTCTTCATCTAAATCTTTAAATGCAATAATGAATTTTACAGAATAATACTCATTATTCTTTCTATCTTCTAAAACATCATATATTTTTTCTTGTTTTAAAAATTCTTCTTCTGTTATTTTCTTAAAAACCATAGAAAATGTTTCTACTTCATAGTCTTCTATAAACTCTTCCATTTCTTCTAGGTCTATAGCTTTTCTATATGCTTCTTTATCAAATTCATATATTCCCTCTTGAAAGGAATATATTTCAGTTTTAAAGCAACTCGTTCCCAATGTTAAAAAACAAACAAATATAAATATAAATACTACTTTTTTCATATAATCTTTTTATTTACTCTCCTTATTTTACTCTATAGTTTCATCTTCAATATATTTTAATGTCACAGAAAAAGGATGTCTTAATTCATTTCTTTGTTTCAAACTTGTCACTTTAATTTTTTCAATTTTAGGATCATCACTATAATAATCCCCTGTAAAATATAATCCCATTATGAAACTTTTTTCTTCAAATTGAGCACAATTCAAGAATAATTCAATAGTAAATGGTGTATTGGGTTCAGAATATGAATCCATTTTAAAAGATGTTACTATATCTTCATTTAAATCCTTAAATGCGATAATAAACTTTATAGAATAATACTCATTATTCTTTCTATCTTCTAAAACATCATATATTTTTTCTTGTTTTAAAAATTCTTCTTCTGTTATTTTCTTAAAAACCATAGAAAATGTTTCTACTTCATAGTCTTCTATAAACTCTTCCATTTCTTCTAGGTCTATAGCTTTTCTATATGCTTCTTTATCAAATTCATATATTCCCTCTTGAAAGGAATATATTTCAGTTTTAAAGCAACTCGTTCCCAATGTTAAAACACAAACGAATATGAATATTAATACTATTTTTTTCATATTATCAAACCTCTTTAATTTCATTTAAAATCGCTATTCTTCTATTTAAATTTTAACATATAGGAATTTATTAATACAAATAAAAAATATCGACGAAATTCGACATTTTTAAGTATAAAAATAAAGAAATGAGGATTTAATTTCCTCATTTCTTATCTATTTAATCTACACATTTTAAGGATTCAACCATTTTTATATTTTTAATTTTAGAAATAAATAATACATCGACGATAATCGCAAAAACGATTGTAATTAAAAAAGAATATAAAAAGAATAAAGGTGGAATAAAACTAGAAAACATTAATCCTGGGCTTTGCAGATTATATATAATAAAATTAAATAAAAGTGGACCAGTAATAAATCCTAAAAGAATACCTAAGATAGTCATTAAAATGATTTCTCTATAAATGTATCCGCATACTTCTTTTCTTTGATAACCTAATACCTTTAATGTAGCAATTTCTTTAATTCTTTCATTTATATTTATATTTGTTAAATTATAAATAACAATAATAGCTAAAGCACCCGAACATAGAATAATAACAATAACAATTAAAATTATACTATCCGACATATTGTTATAACTTGAGGCGGTTTGGCTTTTAACCTCTATGCTTTTAACATTCGATAGTATAGAAAGACTATCAACAATAGCTTCTTCCTTGTCTTCTTCTATTTTTATAAAACAAGAATTACATAACGTATTTGACTCATCATATATATAGACATAATTTCCTATATAATTTTTACAAATTCCTGTAACCTTATATTCTTTATCATCATTTTTAAATCGTAGGATATCCTTCTTTTTTAAATTTAGTTTTTTTGCTAATTGTTCTGTAATAAAAACATCATTGGGCTGTAACACTAAATTTTTATCTTTTAAACTGATGAAATGAATATATTCGTTTAAATCATTCGATGTTACAATTTTTGTTATATCATATTCTTTATTATCTATAAGATTCGTATCCTCTAAATAAATATTTATTGATTCTTTTATTCCTTCTATCTCGTTACTTTCTATCTGTGTACCGGATTGGATATTCACTTTTAAATCATATTTAAAAATTTCTTCATATTGTTTTTTTCCAACACTAGAAATCGCGTTTTCTATCCCAAAAGCACATAGCAATAACGATACACATCCTCCTACACCAATCATCATCATAATAAGATTCTTTTTATATCGGAAGATGTTTCTTAATGCATTTTTATATTTGAATTTTATTTTCTTCCATAGAAAAGGTATTCTTTCAAGTAATATCCTTTTCCCAGGTTTCGGAGCCTTTGGAAGTAAAAGCGTGCATGGGCGCTCCTTCAAGCATTTTAAGGATACATATAATGCTACGGAAACAATCGTTAAAATCATAAATAAACTTGAAATTAAATTAACGAAAATATTAAATGTGAAAACGCAATTTGGCATTAGATAAAGCGTTTGAAATGCAATATGAATAACATAAGGTAAAACAAAGATTCCTAAAGTAGCACCCGAAATTGCACCTATAATTGAACAGATAATACCATATAAAATATATTTAAAGCTTATCTTTCCTTTCGAAAATCCTAAAGATTTTAATAATCCTATGCTTGTTCTTTCTTCTTCCACTAATCTTGTAATTGTTGTTAAAGAAACTAAGGCCGCTATAAAATAGAAAAACACAGGGAAAACAATTGCTATTTTATTAATTTTATCTACATTTTGTTTAAAAGTAATATGAGACATAGTATCTTCTTTATCTAAAAAGATCCAATCATAACCATTCTCCTCTAAAATAGCATTTAACTGGTCTTCAATACGTTGTTTTGTCTCTTCTTTATTTAATTCTTGCGTTATTAAATCCTCTATCCTTTCATCAGGAATGTGATGATTAATAAGTTCTACCCTAATCTTCTCTTTTACCTCATTATAAATTATTTCATACATTACATTCTTTTGTTTTTCCAATTCATTTAGCTTAATATTTTCTAAAGTTTCAATGGATTTATTTAATTCTAGATAATACTCCTTATCAAAAGAATTATAAGATTTTAATTTTGGGTAGTAGACCCATAAATCGGTTATTGCCGAATGCTTTTGTAAATTGTAATCCACATAAAAGATAAAATCTAATTTTGATGTAGCGGTAAGATTATATTCCTTTTCATTATAATAATACACAGGGGACTCAACAATACCAACTACCTTGTATTCTTCATTCTTATAGATAAAAGTATCTCCTATATCTAGTTTTTCATAAATCTTATTATCATATAAGGCTAAGCACTCGTTTTTATTTTCTGGATATGTTCCTTTTTTAAGACTTAATTGATTGATTTTAGAATTCTTTACATCATAAGAAATCATACGGCTTGTACGATTCACATTTTTTATTTTAACAGAATCTTCTTCTATAAAAATTCCTTCAACGAAAGCATCATATTTCTTTATAACTTCAATCGTTTCCTCAAAAAATCCAATTGTACTTTTTATATTTAAGTCCATTACCTGCTTTTGATCATAATTTTTATCAATAGCTTGATGTAAATCATCGGGTGCCGATAATAAACCAACGAGCATTCCAACCCCTAAAGCTACAATAGCAATAACCGCAATAAATCTACTGATATTGCTTTTAAACCCCTGAAAGATATATTTTAAATAGTACTTCATAAAATCACCACTCTATTTGTTCAATTGGGATTGGATTTTCATTAAATTCTTCGTTTTGTATCGTTCCATTTTTAACAAAAATAACATGATCTGCCATTTTGGTTATAGCCGCATTATGGGTGATAACAATAACGGTTTTTTTGTTGTTTTTAGAGGTATCATATAATAATCTTAATATTTGTTTACCCGTATTATAATCGAGAGCACCTGTAGGTTCATCACATAAAAGTATTTTAGGATTTTTCGCTATTGCACGTGCTATAGAAACCCTTTGCTGTTCACCACCAGATAACTGAGATGGAAAGTTATTTTTTCTTTCTTCAAGACCTACGGCTTTTAATACTTCTAAGGAATCTAAAGGATTTTTGCATATTTCAGAGGAAATTTCAATATTTTCTAAAGCGGTAATGGATGGCATAAGATTATAAAACTGAAAAACAAAACCGACATCATGCCTTCTATAATTGGTAAGACCTTTTTCATTTAATTTAGATAAAGATGTATTATCTACCAAAATTTCACCTTTATCCAATACTTCCATTCCACCTAAAAGATTAAGAATTGTCGTTTTTCCTGCACCGCTTGGCCCAACAATAACACAAAATTCTCCTTCTTCTATTTTAAAACTAACCTCATCATTTGCTTTGATGATGTTTTCTCCCATATTATAATACTTACATACGTTTTTAAATTCCACAAAAGCCATAGTATACCACCCCTAAAACATTTATAATTTCATTATATTATGTAATCTTTTTTTAGTAAATAGTATTTATAAAATCACATAATTAAACATAAAAAAAGCTCTACATTTTTCATGTAGAGCATTTTTAAATTAGTTTGATTTCTTACCTTTATTATAAAGCTTTTTTGTCATTGCACCACCGATACGACCATTTTCTTGAGCAGTTGCATTTTTACCTGGAGTAATTCCTAACTCTTGTGCAACTTCTTGCTTTAATGCTTTCGTATCTGTGTTCTTCTTTGCACGAGCTACAGCAGATTTTGTCATATTTCCACCGATTGAACCATTTTCTTGATTAGAACTAGACTTTGCTGCAGATGCTTGGGAGTTTTTCTTATTTGCCATAATTTCACCTCCTTGCAATATTTATGATATCCATTACAGGTGAAATTATACAAATTCTTTACAAATTTTTTAAAACCTCTCGTACTTCTAATCCTAACATAGTTAAGTCCAAATCACTATCTTTATCTATCGTAATACTGTTCGTGTTTGCAACAGCCTCTTCTATCATAGTTTCGTAATCAAAACTTTTCTCAAAAGAAATCGCTTTATCTATTTTTGGGGATGTTGCAGGAGCTTTTGGCACATAGACAGTACAACAATCCTCAAAAGGTTTAATCGATAAATCATAACAATCAATTTGTTTAGAAATTTTTATAATATCTTGTTTATCATACGTACATAAAGGACGCAAAATAGGATAATTGGTAACCGCATTTATCGTTTGCATGCTTCCTAAAGTTTGAGATGCAACCTGTCCTACCGATTCACCATTAATTAAACACAAGCATCCTTTTTTTATTGCAAGGCTTGTTGCAATACGATACATCATTCTACGCATAATTGTTATATTATAGCTTTCAGGGATATGATCAAGTAATTGCATATGAATCTCTTTAAAAGGTACCATATGTAAATTTATTTTATTATGTGGGGCGTATTTCGCCATTTTTTTAACTAAATCCACTACTTTTTGAGCAGACTCAATGGAAGTAAGTGGTGTCGATTCAAAATGAATACATTCAATTTCTACCCCTTGCTTCATTGCCAAAAAACCTGCCACAGGAGAATCTATTCCTCCTGAAAGCATTAAAAGACCTTTTCCTGCAACACCAACTGGATATCCTCCTAAGGCTTTATATTCTGTATTATATAAATAACAAGCATCACGCCTTAATTCAATATTTAAGGAAACCTCTGGTTTGTGAACATCCACCTTTAAATAAGGATGCTTTGACAAAACATATCCAGAAACCTGTCTTGTTATTTCCATAGATTGTAGAGGATAATTCTTGTTTGCACGCTTCGTATTGGCTTTAAAGGTAGTAGGCTTTGTCACTACTTCTTGCATAAGTTCTAATGCTGTTTGCTTTATTTTTTCTAAATCATCACTACATTGCACGACGAATGAATAGGATGAAATTCCTGAAACTAAATTTAAACGTTCAATGACATTATCCACATTTTCATTTTCTAAATGAATAAAAATACGGTCATGTTGATAATCTATTTTAACTTTTAATCCTTCCATTTTCAGAGCCATAAGTTTATATAAGGCATTTAAAAATACTTTTTGATTTTTACCTTTTAAAGTTAAATCTCCAAAACGAACAAGTATTTGATTATATAGCATAAGTTCATCACTCCTAATTTTTATTCGATTAATTATAGCATATATTTATCTAAAAAGAAATAGTGCTTAAAAGGAATAAATCCCTTACATTTGCCTAGAAAAACATAAGGGATTTATATCTAAATATTAGGAAAAAATACAGCAAAGATTTGTTCAAAATCCTGATTTCCAAGGATAGCTAATGCCCAAGAAGTAATATTTACACTTGGAAATAAAGGTCTAAGTTTTACTTCAAATTGTATAATTACATCATTGATTTGATTACATAAACGTAACCCATCTTCGGTCAAAAATAGTTCACCATTCCTATTTTTAACATAACCTTTTTGAATCATTTCTTTTACTTTATTTGTAACGGTAGGCTTAGAAACCTCTAAGCTTTTCGAAATTTCAATATTTCTAATTTTAATTTTATTTTGATTGTATTGATAGATTAATCGTAAATAATCAATAAACACTTTACCGTAGATCATTTCTTTTCACATTCACATTTGATTTCTTTAGAAATTTTTTGAAAATTTTTCTTCATTCTGCTACTACAGCAACTGCATTCTCCTGTGGGCTTATGTGTTATTTTTTTGTAAATATAGGTTCCTATCACTGCAACTACAATCGCAATTGCAGATAAAATAACAATAATTTCTATTGGCTGCATTAGATTCTTGCAACCTCTTTGTTATCTTTATAACGATTATAATAATGGATACCAAAACCTAAGGCCACTATGAATATAACAAATATGAATGACGTCCACCACCAGGATAGTATTAGATATACCATCATAGAAACCACATAGGATGTAACAAGCCAAAAGATTATGGTTCCTCTCAATCTTTTATTAGGAAGTTCCGCTTTTGCTGTAGCAACCGCAGCAAAACAAGGAATCGTGGTCATATTAAATACAATAAAGGAAATTAAGGCTTGCCAAGTGATTCCTGTTCCTTCTATCATAGCAACTGCAGCTAATACATCTCCGCCTTCTTCTTCAATATCTATCATAGTGCCAACAATACAAGCGGCTAATGCACCAAACGTTGCAATAACATTTTCTTTTGCAATTAATCCTGTTACGGCCGCTACTACGAAAATCCAACTAAACTTATAAGACAATTGTGAACCAAATCCTAAAGGAGTAAATAAAGGAGTGAAGAATTGTCCTATTCCTGCTAAAATAGATTGATCCATAGCCTCATCATCTAAGAAACTCCAATTCCATGCAAAGTGAGAAAGGAACCAAATAAGAATAGTTGAAACTAAAATAATAGTAAATGCTTTTTTAACATAATGCTTAAGCTTATCCCATAAATGAAGCATTAAGGCTTTGAACTGTGGAAAATGATACGCTGGTAACTCCATAATAAATGGAGGCACCGCACCACGCATTGTAGTATTACGCATAAGGATTACCGTAACGATTGCTGTTACTATACCAATTAAGTACATAGAATAGGTAATAATATCCACATTAGGGAAATTAAATACCTGACAAATGCCTCCAGCAATTGCGGTTAGAATAGGAAGCTTAGCTCCACAAGAGAAAAATGGTATAACACGGATGGTAGCTGTTCTTTCCTTTTGATCGGCTAAAGTTCGAGTATTAATCATTGCTGGTACCGAACATCCAAATCCCATAATCATAGGCATAAAAGCTCTACCAGATAAACCAAATTTTCTAAAAATTCTATCTAAAATAAAAGCAACTCGAGCCATATAGCCTGTATCTTCTAATATAGAGAAAAATAGGAACAATAAAAGAATTTGAGGTATAAAGGATAATACAGAAAATACTCCTCCTAAAATTCCATCACAAATAAAGCCAGAAACCCAACCTGGCGCACCTTCAAGCCATCCTTCTACTACAGATGTAAACCAGTCCGTGATACTCACTAAAAAGCTTTGAAGTATAACACCTGGAGAGTTTATACCAGCATCGGTCCAGAATAACCCTTCAAATATACTATCTTTAAAGCATGCCTCAACTCCATTGCGTTCAAATAATCCACCGAAATAAAATAAGTTTTCGGAGAAGGTAAAATGGAATATAGCAAATAAAATGACTAAAAAGATAGGAATACCTAACCACCGATTCGTTAACACTCGATCGATTTTATCTGATTTGGTAAGGTTTTGTTTATCCTCATTTATATTTTTTGTTTTCGCTGTCGCCAAATTTTTAGAAATATACTGATATCTACTATCCGCTATAATAGCTTCTAAATCACTACCAAAAACTTCATCCGAGAAATTTTTTCTAAATTCCTCAACGATTCTTACTAAATCTTCATGTTGTTTAATTTCTAGTTCATCATTTTCAATCAATTTAATGGCATGAAATAGAGAATTTTCAACATTTAAACCTGTAAATGCAGCTTTTGAATCTTGTATTAAATGTGCTAATGGTCCAGATTCTAAAATCGTAGCGCCTTTTCTTTGTTTTACAGATTCATTATATGCCGTATCCATTAGGACATCTATATTTTCTGATTTTGTTGCAGATATACAAATAACAGGAACACCTAACTTCCTTTCTAAAATCTTAGGCTCTATTTTATCTCCGTTTTTCTTAATTACATCCATCATATTAAGTGCAATAACTACAGGAACATCTATCTCTAGTAGTTGGGTTGTCAAATATAAATTTCTTTCTAAATTGGTTGCATCTAAAATATTAATTATACAATCTGGTTTTTCTTCTAATATATAATTCCTAGATATAACCTCTTCTGGTGTATAAGGAGATAAGGAATATATTCCTGGTAAATCAACGATGGAAATAGGCTCCTTACACTTTTTATATACACCTTCTTTTTTATCTACGGTTACCCCTGGCCAATTTCCAACATGAGCCGTTGAACCAGTTAAACTATTAAAAAGTGTCGTTTTACCACAATTGGGATTACCTGCTAATGCAAAATGTTTCATTATTCCTTCACCTCCATAATAACTAATTCACTCTCGTTTTTACGTAATGTAAGCTCATATCCACGTATGGTTACCTCAATAGGATCTCCTAAAGGTGCTTTTTTTCTTAAAAATACGATAGCACCTGGCGTAACCCCCATATCAAGCATTCTACGTCTTATTCTTCCTTCACCTAATACATTCTTAATTGTACCTTCTTCACCTTTTTCAAATTCGCTTAATTTTTTTAACATACTACCCTTCCTTTCTTAAGCAACAACAATTTTAATCGCAATATTTTTATCTAATGCTAATCTTCCTTCTTTTACCTTACAAATCACACTACCAGCCGTTTGGTTTAAAACCATAATACTTGATTGAATGGTAATTCCTAAAGATTCCAAATGCTTCTTCACCTTATCTTCTGCTAATATTTTAACAATCTTAAGTTCCTGATTTATAGGTGCAATTACTAAAGGCATAATTTTCCTCCTTTGGTTAGTTTATACTAACTATATTGCTTAAAAATAAGTTAGTTTTAACTAACCCAATTTATTATAATCAAATATTAATGCGTTGTCAATAGTAATATTTAAAAAAGTTTGTTAAAACTAACTTTAAAATTAAATTTTTTATAATTGTATTAAACGAATAAAAAATAATTGACTTTACTATTTCAATTTGTTATAATATCATAGCGTGGGTAAAAAGCAGCAGTTCAATTCCTTTAGCATATATCTTAAAACTAATATTGTTTAAATAGTAACCTTCGCTGCTTGATGGTGAACATTTAATTTAAGATATTCTAATTGGTTATGAACCAGACCATTTACTCCCAAAAATAATAAAATTATAAGGAGAAAACAAAATGTCAAGATTCACAGGATCAAGCTGGAAAGTATCTCGTCGTTTAGGTTATTCTATCAGTGAAACTGGTAAAGAATTAATCAAGAGAAAATACGCTCCAGGTCAACATGGCGCAAAGCGTTCTAAATTAAAAGAATATGCTGTGCAGTTACAAGAAAAACAAAAAGTAAGATTCACTTATGGTGTATCTGAAAAGCAATTCGTTAAAACATTTAACGAAGCATCAAAACTAGAAGGAAAAACAGGTGTTAATTTCTTAAAATTATTAGAATGCCGTTTGGACAATCTAGTATATCGTTTAGGATTTGCTACTACTAGAGCACAAGCTCGTCAATTAGTAAATCATGGACATGTAGTTGTTAATGGTAAAAAGGTAGATATTCCTTCTTATCGTGTAAAACCAGGTCAAACAATTGCTATGAAAGAAACTTCTAAAGGATTAGTTGTTGTTAAACAAGCATTAGAAGCTAAAATTGTACGTCCTGAATATGTTAGTTATGATGAAACAACAATGGTTGGTACTTTTGTAAGACTTCCTGAAAGAGATGAATTCTTACCAGAAATTAAAGAACAACTAATTGTCGAATTCTACAACAGATCATAATAATAAAAAAGGTCATTTTATTAAATGGCCTTTTCTTTTTATAAAAATATAAGAAGAGGCTTAGGACCTCTTCTTCTTTTATAATATCTGATTTATTTTTTCTAACTTTAATGGTATATCAATATGCTGTGGACATTCTTTTAAGCATTTCTTACATTTTTTACAACTTTTAGGTAAGCAAATATCCTCTATAGGTTCTATATCCTTTTTAAATTTTTCTTTATCCTTGTGTATTCCATAAAGATTATATACTTTAAATATTTTTGGTATATCTACATGAAAAGGACAAGGCATACAATATCGACATCCTGTACATGGAATAAAATCATTTCCTAATATAATTTTTTTTATTCTTTCAATCGTTTCAAAATCGAAAGCATTCATTGGTTCATATTTGGACAATGTATCTATATTATCCTTTACTTGCTCTAAGGTAGACATTCCAGATAAAATAACTTTAACATTAGAAAAACTAGCCACATAGCGTAAAGCCCATGAAGCATTCGACATATGCGGTCTTGCTTCCTTTAAAATATCTTCGGCAGGCCTACATATATTAGCAAGCATTCCCCCTCTTACAGGCTCCATTACGATAACGGATATATTATGCTCGGTTAATAATTCATATTGCTGTTTTGCATCTTGCATATCATAATCTAAATAATTCATTTGGATTTGTGCAAAATCCCAATTCAACTCTTGGATTATAGGAAGGATATTTTGTGCGGCATCATGAAAGGAAAATCCTAAATTTTTTATTTTCCCTTGTTTTTTCATTTCGATTAGGAAAGGAAAGACCTCTAACTTTTTATAAATATTAAGTCGTTCTAAATTCATGGCATGACATAAATAAAAATCAAAATATTCTACCTGACATTTTATTAATTGCTCTTCAAATATCCTTTTTACATCTTCTATAGTACTACAATTCCAAATAGGTAATTTATCTGCAAGATAAAAGCTTTCTCTAGGATATTTTTTTAATACCTCTCCTATTATTATCTCACTTTTTCCATTATGGTATGGATAAGCGGTATCATAATAATTCACACCATTTTGATAAGCAAAATCAATGATTTCCTCGGTTTTATTTATATCAACTTCCTCTAATCCTTCTATCTTAGGGAACCGCATACACCCCATTCCAAGCAAGGATACCCTTTTGTTATTAATCGTTCGAAATTCCAAATTCTATATCCTCCTTTATTCTAGGTTTAGTTTTCTATTTAAAAAGTAAAGATTAACAAAATAACTAGCTATTATTCCACCACTTATTAATAAAATAATTAACCCCAATAGTATATAGGCATGTTCCATACGTAGATTCGTTCCAATAAGCTGAATAACTAAAATTAAAAAGAATACGCCAAAACAAATAAGAATTTGTAAAACAAAATTTATCACCATATAATAAATAAAAGCAAATAACAATTTATTTTTATTATGGCAAGCTCCTAAGGTTAAGCACATAGATACCTCAGTAACCTGAAATACAGATGATAGTATAAAGCATACAAGAACTAAAATAATTATCCCAATTATATTTGCATAAGTAGGATTCATATTAGCAAAAAGTTTTAAGAAAAAATTTATAATACTAGGAAATGCCTCAAAAGAAAAGATAAACACACAAATACCTATAACGAGAACTGTAATAAATTCAATAGTTAAGGTAACAAGCAACTTAGATAATAAAATACTACTTCTTTTTACTGGTAAAGTATGGGTTAAATATCCTTGGTCTGACAACATATTTTTATAATATCTTATCATACATAAAACAATCGATATGGTAGGTCCTAAATACATAGCCGTATAAAGCATCATTGTAGGAAAATATCCAATAACTCTATAATTGGTTTGTGAAGTTATTACAACAATTAATTTTGCAAATATGGTTATACATACTAAAGCTATATAATAAAAGCATATTTTCTTTATTACAGATAAAAAATCATATTTATATAATTTTAAAAACATCGAAATGCCTCCCTAAATGCTTGATCTATAGAACCATTCGTTTTATTACGAATGTTGTCTGCAGAATCATGCTGTATTACTCTTCCCCTTGATAAGAATACTACATCATCTAAAATTCGTTCAATATCGCTTATCAAATGCGTACATATAATAAGAGTTGCCCCTGAAGAAAAATTATTCATAATCGTATCTAAAATATAATCTCTTCCTGCAGGATCGACTCCAGCAATAGGCTCATCAAGTATATAAATTTTAGCACTCCTAGACATTACAAGAATTAATTGAACCTTTTCTTTTGTACCTTTAGATAAAGTTTTTAATTTTTTATTCGGATTTATATCTAATTTTTTTATTAATTCATAAGCTTTTGCTCGATCAAAATCTTCATAAAAATCCATAAAATATTGAATGCATTCCCTAACCGATAGATTCGGATCCAAATACGTTCTTTCTGGTAGATATGAAATAATTTTCTTTGTCTCAATTCCGATTGGCTTTCCGTCCACAAGAATACTTCCTGTTGTTACAGGCAATAATCCGTTTAACAATTTAATAATGGTTGTCTTTCCACTTCCATTTGGACCTAAAAGACCAATAATTTTTCCTTCTTCTAAAGATAAATTGATATTATCTAATGCAACTTCATTTCCATAACATTTTGTTAGGTTATTTAATTCAATTATCGCCATTTTCTCCCCTACTTTCCATAATCTTTAAAATTTCTTTTTTTGTTAAGCCAAATGCCTCAATTTCATTATAAAATTTTTCTATTAAATCATTTACTAAATCCTTCTTATAATTTTCTAATAAACTTACATTTTCTGTAACAAACTTTCCATTTGTCGAACAGGAAACCAGCAATCCTAATTCGGCTAATTCACTAACGGCTTTTTGACAGGTGTTCGGATTTGCAGAATAAAGAATTGCAAGATCTCGAACGGATGGAATTTGTTTTCCTGGCAAGTATTTTCCACTAATGATATCCTTCATAATCAAATCCATTATTTGCAAATATATTGGAATATCATTACTAAATTTTATCATATCTTCACCTCTTTTGTATGATTGTTCTAATACAATAATATAATTGATTTTTATTTTTGTCAATAAATAAATAATACAAAAAATTATACATATACTATACTATAAGGTGATATATATGAAAAAATGGATTAAAATTATTTTATTATTTCTTTTATTTTTAGGGTTATATTTTTTACCCGCACTTCTTTTTCCTGTAAATACAGAATACTATAAGTCAATTCAAAAACCCTTTTATGCCCCAAGTCCGTTGTTATTTGGTATTGCTTGGCCAATTTTATATGTAATATTTTCTTTATATCTTTCTATAAAATTAGTAAATAAAACAATTACAAAAAGTCAAATGATTTATATGTTCGTAAATTATGGTATAAGCTTTTTCTTCAACAAAGTTTTCTTTATAGAAAAAGCATTATTCTTATCTTTTGTCGTTACTTTTTTATCTTTTATTACAGGAATCTTCATTTTATTAGAAGCTTTAAAACAAAATAAAAAGCAAGGTCTTCTTTTCATACCTTACTTTTTATGGACATTTTTTGCCTCTATTTTAATGATGCACATATATTTTATAAATTAACATTAATTATTTAATGAATTCTTAAATTCTTTTAATTCTTTTTTCCTTTCCTCTGGAAGTTGATGAAATGCAATATTTGATATTGCACCATCAAGTGTATATAAATGCACTAAACAAACCTGAGGAAAGGCTTTTTTTAATTTTAAAAAAGCTTGTTTCGAACCAATATCTATTAATTCTTCTTTCGTATGAATTCCAACGCTTTTTAACTTTTCTTCCATTTCTTTTCCAATATTAATCATAGATGTTAATTTTGCCATTTCTTACCTCCAAATACTTCATATAAAGTATATCATAACCATCGTATTTTTACTAAAACTTTTTAGTTTAATGATATCGTCTTAATGCTTCCATAATAAATGCTATAAGCTATTTGTTTTTGATAGTCATTATCTTTTAAAAGCTTAACTTCTTCAGGATTTGTAATAAAACCACACTCAACAATAACAATAGGAATTGTAACTTTATTTAGTAAATACACATTCGTTCTTCTTACAATTTCTCTTGTGGAGTTGTTTAAAAAGTATTTTAAACTATTTTGAATGTTTAAAGCGAGTTCCTTGTTTAATGGATGGATGTCGTTATAAAAAGTTTGAGCACCTCTATAAATCACATTAGGAAAGGTATTTTGGTGTATAGATATACAAAACAAATAATTTCCAGAATTAATCATTTTTACTCTTTTATTCATATCTTCTCTTTTGACAAATGCAGAATCATCACATAAATCTTTATTATCCTGTCTTGTCATATCCACCTCAAAACCATTTAGTTCAAATATGTTTTTTAATTTCAAGGATATCTCTAAATTTAAAGCCGCTTCTTCAATTTGATTCGCAGTAGCTCCACCATCTCTTCCTCCATGACCGGGATCTATTATGATTTTATATTTAGAAATGGTTTCTGCCTTAGCAGTAAGAAGAAGCGATAAGATACAGATTAGTAAAGATAGTATTAAAGATATTTTTTTCAATTTTTTCACCTAATTAATGGTATGTGAAAACTTTTAAAAAAATATCTTTTTAATTAATATAAGAATTTTCTAAATGAGTTATAATTTCTATTAATGAATCTAATGCGTTTAAATCGATTGTTTCACTTCCACTCGTTAGAATAACAAGTAACCTTTCTTCTTCTAAAGAAATTTGCGAGTTCCTTTTCTTTCTTTTTAAGGAATTACGTACCATTTTAATCATAAATCTATGCAACATATTTAATTTATAAAGGCGTAATCCTCCTTGCAAATAAAATAGATGTTCTAGATTATTTTTTTGTTTCAATTCTTCTATTAAATCTTCCGAATACATCCTCATACCTACCGCACATATCATTTCTATTTTATAATCCTTTAAGGCAGATAGTTTTGTTATATTTGATCCTAACACCCATGAAAAAAAGATAATATGAGAGCCTTTCGCAATCTTTTTTATTTCTTTTAAAGAGTATATAGGTAGTTTTGTTTGTACGGCAAAACGATATGCATATTGTTTGGTAAAACCAGTATTTGAATTATATAATATTGCATCTATCATAAATATCACCACCTTAATTTTATACAATAAAAGATATATTTTCAATTTATAATTCAAAATATTCTAGATTATGCTATAATAAATGTGGAGATGATACTATGATTGAATACTACAAACTCTATCTTCCCAAATCAAAAAGAGAAGTAAAACTAGAGGTATCTGTTCCTCGATATCGTGCAAATATTGTTTTTGATACCTTATACTTTTTAGATGGACAAAATGCTTTTAAAGATTCTCATGCTGCCTTTGGTAAATCCATACGAGCAACAAGAGCCTTAGGTTTTGCCGCCAAAGAAATGGACAAAAGAATCATTGGTATAGCGATTCATAATAGTGGCAGTGATTTAGGAAGAATTAACGAATATACTCCTTTTACCATCGATAATCCAGCAGATGATTGCTGGTTGAAGCATGATGTGGAAAATTGCAATAATTTTTGTGAGGATTTTATCCATACCATTATTCCATTTATTGAAAAAAAATATCCAACCTATGGAAATGAAGCGCATCGCTATATTTATGGTTCATCCTTAGCTGCAGTAACCGCAATATATTTAGGACTCAATTATAAAAATTCCTTTTCTACCATCGGTGCTTTTTCTACTGCTTCTTTTTTGTTTGAAAATAAATTTATGAATTTTTTAAGTGAATCTTCTTTATTAAATAAAAATGTATTTTTATATGTTGGAAAGCATGAAACTTCCGATGACCTATACGATTCAAATATTTATTTAGAATCATCAAAAAAAATATATCAGTTTTTAAAGGAGAAAAAAGTTAGAACACGATTTGTAATAGATGCCTATGGAGATCATAGTGAAGCCACTTGGGAAAAGCATATATTAGATTTTATCAATTTCATATACAATGAAGATATTTTTTATACATACTAAAACGAAAAAGGAAGATAGAAAAATTCTATCTTCCTTTTTCCTTTTCTAAATGAAAGGTTTTATTTAAAAAATAATATAAAAGCATTGCCGTACCGCTCCCTGCAAGAAATCCAGTAATAAAACGAATGATGTTTTTAGATTCATAACTTGAAAGGGTTTGAGCCAATCCATCGATGAAACAAGGGAATATAAAAAAGATAGATAAAGCAATCATTATCTTTTTTTGTTTTGGCCGAAAGATAAGAGATAATAAAAAATATCCAAATAGAGATATCCATATCCCCATACAACGGTAGCATAAAGGAAAAACAAAATCTCCGATATGAAGTGCCCTATCGCTTCTTTGATTACATAAAGGCTTTTGACCGAATACTTTGAATGGAGAGTTTTCTTTTAACCATGTAAAGACTCCTAATCCATCGATAAGCCTTATTATAAGATAAACAAAAAGTAAATTCAAAAAAAACAGGATTAAATAGCATAGCAAACGAGTAAAATTGTTTCTATTCTTTATTGCAAGTATAAGGCCTAAAAAGGGGATAAATAAGCTTAATATCATCATATAAAAAAGAAAGAGGAAATTCTTCCTCTTATAGTCCTATGAAGCAATTTATTGCTTGTAACTCTGGATAAGATCCTACAATAGCTACAATGCAAATTCCATAAGCAATACCAAATACAATACCACAAATGAAGCCTATTAATGCACCAATTCCTGCTTGTTTAGCAGATTTAGGTTTATCCTTATTCCAAACACAGAATAAAATTAATCCTATAAGTGGGAAGAAAAATCCTAAAATAGCCCAACCAATGCTTCCTTGATCTTCAACTACATTATTATTGCTTCTATTAAATTGTGGTTCTCTTGGATCTAAGTCCGCACCACAATTGTAGCAAATCTTATCTCCCTCATTTACTTCATGTCCACATTTTCTACAAAACATGTTTATAAGTCCCCCTTTTATGTAAAAATTATAACATAAAAAACATATAATTCCAAGATTTTTGTATAATATTTAATATACATTTATCTTTTAATAAGATTCTATTTCTTGAATGCATCGGAAATTAATTTGGCATCACATAAGGCAATCGCAAGACAAGCTTCTAAAACAACCATTGCTCTTAAAATGATAGCCGCATCATGTCTTCCTTCTATTACTAATTCTTCTATCTGATTCGTTTTAAAATTAAAGGTTTCTTGTGCTAATGAAATGGATGGTGTAGGTTTAACAAATACGTTAAGTTCAATGTCATTTCCATTAGAAATTCCGCCATTAATACCGCCATTATGGTTTGTTTTTGTCTTACCAGAGGCATCTAATAAAGCATCATTAAATTCACTTCCTAGCATAGATACGCCATGAAATCCAACACCAAATTCAACACCTTTCACACCGCCAATAGAAAATAATAAATGAGCAATAGTAGATTCTAAAGAATCAAAATAAGGTTCTCCAAATCCGACAGGAACCCCTTTCGCTTTTAAAGATACAATCCCACCTATGCTATTTTTTTCTTCCACAATCTTATCTAAAATTTTGGTAAATTGTGTTGTGTCGGTGCAACCACCTAAATTTGTAAGCTTCGTTTCAAAGCTTATTCCCTTTAACATCTTCTTAGCAACGACTCCCGCGCTAACAATTCCTAAGGTAAGTCTTGCTGAAAAATGACCTCCACCTCTAAAATCATTAAAACCTTCATATTTTTCTTTTGCTGTAAAATCCGCATGAGAAGGACGAGGATGATCTACTAGGTTTGAATAGTCCTTACTTTTCGTATTTGTATTTAAGAATCTTAATAATATAGGTGCACCCGTAGTATATCCATTAAATACCCCTGATTCAATTATAATTTCATCTGGTTCTATTCTTGGAGTCGTTCCTTTTGATCCAGCTTTTCTTCTTTGTAAATCGGTAGTAAAATCTTCTTTTTTAAGTTCAATTCCTGGTTTTACTCCATCAATTAGAACTCCTACCGATTCACCATGACTTTCGCCATAAATATTTATTTGAAATAATCTTCCAAAATGGTTCATATCATCATCTCAATTCTTTTCAATAACTCTTCTATTTTATATTTATATGTATCCTTTTGCCATATTTCTTCTGCTTTAATGGCCTGGCCTACAAGCATATAAAGACCGTTTATGTTCGAATTTGCATCTTTTAATAATTTGGTTTTTCTTGGGTTAAAAATGATATCAATAACATTTTTAGCACTTATCGCAACTTCCTTTTCTATAGGAGAATCAAATACGTTAGGATACATTCCAACAGGGGTAGTATTTACAAGAATATCTATTTTCTTCTCCTTTAATTCCTTATAGGTAATCGTATTGCTGTTATTAGGATTTCTTGAAACAAAGGAAACCTTTCCTCCCAAATCCTTTAAAGCTTTGGCAATAGCTAAGGATGCACCACCTGTTCCTAAAATGAAGCATTCTTTATTTTTTACTAAAACATTATGATAAAGTAATGTATTATAAAATCCATAATAATCCGTATTAAATCCAATAACTTTATGATTTATATAAGCAATCGTATTTACACTTCCTATTTCTAAAGCTTCTTCTGATATTTCATCTAAGTACTGCATAACTTCTTTTTTATAGGGAATGGTCACATTAAATCCATGATAGGTCCCTTTTCGCAACTCATCTATGCATGATTTTAATTCTTCTTTTTTTACTTCTTTTAATTCATAGGTTGCATCTATATGCATATCCTTGAAAATCTCTTTATGAATTAAAAAAGAATAGCTATGAGATAAATGTTCTCCTAATAATGCATAGCGTTTCATTTGTTTAACAAATCCTTTTGATAATCTTTAGAAGCTTTTAGCATACCTTCCAAAAAAGTTAAATAAAAGGGTTCTAACTCTTTAGAATTTAGGATAGAAAGATTTTTTTCTTTTAATAAACTTTCTCTATTTTCATCTAAAATAGGAAGATTATTTTCCTTTTTATATTCTATAACCATTTGAACAGCTTCCATACGCTTTAAAAATAGATCAATCATTTCTTTATCAATCGCATTAATTTGTTCTCTTGCGATTTCAAGTTTATTCTTCATAGGCAATACTTCCTCCAATAGATTCAAATATTTTCCAGAAATTAGGATAAGATTTTGCTACGCATTCTGCATTTAATATTTTTATCGAAGATTTTGCTTTTAAAGATGCCATTGCCAAAGCCATCGCAACTCGATGATCGTTATGAGAATCAACAATACCACCCTTTAATTTTTCTACGCCTACGATAATCATGCCATCTGGATTTTCGACTATTTTAGCTCCTAATTTTTCTAGTTCTTCTTTCATACAACTGATACGATCACATTCCTTTATTCTAAGTCTTGAAGCATGTATAAATTCTGTGGTTCCTGAGGATAATGCACATAATACACTTAGAGCAGGACCTAAATCGGGAGATTGTGAAAAATCAATAACACATCCCTTGGTTTTCGCAGGAAATGCCTTAAGTTTATCTTTTGTAAAAGTTATTTTACCGCCTAAATCCAAAATATCCTGTATTATTTTTTTATCACCTTGATGAGAGTTAGGATTCATGGCATGAAGAGTAATATCTGCACCTAAAGTATCTGCAACTAAGAAAAATGCAGATTGAGAAAAGTCTCCCTCAATGGTATAATCACATGCTTTATATTCTTGATTTCCTTTGATAGTAAAAGTCTTATATTCCTGATGCTCTATTTTTATATTAAATTTTTTTAATATGTCTAAAGTTAAATCCACATATCCCTTCGATTCTAATGTGGTAGTGATATGAAGAGTACTATCTCCATCTAATAAAGGTAGAGCATAGAGTAAGCCTGTAATAAACTGTGAAGAAATATCACCTCGTATATAAAAATCACCAGAATGTAGCCCACCTTCAACTTCTAAAGGAAGATAATCTTCCTTTCTTTTATATGTAATCTTTTGTTGTTCAAAAATTTCAAAATAAGTGTCTAATGGTCTTTTAACCAAATTATTTTTACCCGTAAAAGTAATTGGTTCATTACATACTAAAGCGATAGGAATCATAAAACGTATGGTAGAGCCAGATTCATTCGCATCAATGATGTTATGTTTACGAATAACTTTACTACCAGTTATTTCTAAATAATCCTCGTGTTCGATGATTTCTGCGCCACAAGCACGCATCGCATCTATCGTTGCTAAAATATCTTTAGAGTATAATACATTAGATATGATGCTTTTGCCACAAGATAATCCTGCCGCAATGATTGCTCGATGCGATAAACTTTTAGAAGGAGGGATGATAACATTTCCACTCAATTTATGGGGTTTGATAATTACGTTCATAAAAATCTCTCCTTTATTTCTTGTTCTGTAATTGGGTATATAATGGTTTCCCCTAGTTTTTTAATAAATATAAAGTTTATGGTTCCTGCAATATTTTTTTTATCAAAGAAAACATCTTTTAAATAATCTTTATAATTATAAACTGTATTAGGTAAATGATAAATCTTTAAAATTTCTTCTACTTCTTTATAGCAGGAAGCATCGGTAAGATTTAAATCGATACCCATTTGTATTGCCATAAGCATTCCTATTGCTACAGCTTCACCATGCTTATATCCATATTTTAATTCAATGGCATGACCAAAGGTATGTCCAAAATTTAAAGTCATCCTTTCTTTTAAATCAAATTCATCAATTTCGACAACTTTCTTCTTAACGGATAAACTTTCAAATATAATATCTTCATTTATTTTAGGCATACTCTTTAACATTTCAATTAGTTTTTTATTTCCTATTGCCCCATGTTTTATGAGTTCACCCATACCATTATTAAACTCACGTTCGTCTAGTGTATCTAATGTTTTAGGATCAATTAACACCATACTAGGTTGCTTAAAAACTCCGAGAATATTCTTTTTACCTGCAAAATCTATACCCGTTTTTCCACCAATGGAGGAATCCATTTGACTAAGAAGCGTTGTAGGAATACCAACATAGGGAATACCTCGATATAAGGTTGCAGCAACAAAACCACATAAATCTCCAATAACGCCTCCACCTAAAGCAAGTAATAAATGATTTCTTTTTATTCCTTTGTCGATGAGTTGTTCACATACACGGGCATAAACTGTTATATTTTTAGACTCTTCCCCATGAGGAATTACGACATAATCTACCTCATAGTTTTGTTCTAAAGAATTCATCACTTTATCCAAATATAATGCCTTAACTGTATCATCGGTAACAATAAATATTTTTTTATTTTTGTATACCTTTTGAATATAAAAACAAAGATGGGAAAGCAAGCCATCTTCAATTATTATATTATAAGACATATTCGTTAATTGAATCTCTAAATTTCTCACTTTTCCATCTCTTTTCTAATTTTAGTTGATGATTGAAATAACTTTTTTAATGCTTCTTTATTCTTTGTATTAAGGGCATCTTTTAATTTATCGAGTTCCTTTTCAAATGAGATAATATGTTTTAATAAATATTCTTTATTTTCTAAAAAAAGTTCACTCCATAAAGTCTCATTAATCATCGCTATTCTAGTTAAATCTCGGTAAGAATCTCCTATATAATTTTTTGTATCCTCATCATGATCACTATTAACTAAAGATACGGCAATCGCATGCGTGAGCTGACTTGTAAAGCCTATCATCTCATCATGTTTTTCTATAGACATAGTATTTATATTTTTAAAGCCTAAATCTCTTCCTATTTTTTCTATACTTTCAATTACATCTTTAGGGGTATCTTTTAAAGGGGTAATCAAGAAATTTGCATCCTTAAAAATACATTCCTTTGCATATTCTATACCTATTTTTTCTCTACCCGCCATTGGATGATGAGAACAATACCTTGCGGGCTTAGCTAAATGGGTGGCTTCCAACACAAAAGATGATTTTACCCCACATACATCCGTTATAATTTGATTTTCCTTAAAGATGGCTTGATTTTCTTTTAAAAACTTAAGGATGGCTTGAGGATATATGGAAAGAATAATCATATCCATATCCTTTAAAATTTTAGAAGGATTAACGTCTCCATCAATAATAAAACGATGTTCTTTCGCATATTTTATCGCCTTTACATCTATATCACAGCCATATACTTCATATTTCTTGTTGGATAGATGATAGGCGTATGCCCCACCGATTAAACCAAGACCTACAATACCTATTTTCATACTAGTCCATCTTCTTATCAACAATTGGAGCAATCATTCTTAATTTCTTCATCATTGCATCAAAGCGTTTTGGCTTTAAGCTTTGCGCACCATCACATAATGCGCATTCTGGATTGTTATGTACTTCGACGATAATTCCATCCGCACCAACCGCTAAAGCTGCTTGTGATAAGCCTTCTACCATACTCCATTTTCCAGCAGAATGAGAAGGGTCAATAACAACTGGTAAATGCGATAGTTCCTTTACGGCCAATACGGCAGATAAGTCTAAAGTATTTCTCGTATATTTTTCAAAGGTACGAATTCCTCTTTCACAAAGAATAACTTTTTCATTTCCATTTGCCATAATATATTCTGCAGCCATTAGCCATTCTTCAATTGTTGCAGATAAGCCACGTTTTAAAAGAATAGGCTTGTCTATTTTTCCAAGAGCTTTTAATAAATGGAAATTTTGCATATTACGTGCGCCTACTTGAATTATATCTACGTCTTCCACAAATTTTTCAATCATATCCTCGGACATAATTTCTGTTATAATAGGTAAACCTGTTTCAGAACGTGCTTCTTTTAAAAGTTCTAATCCCTCTAATTCTAGCCCTTGAAAAGCATAGGGAGATGTTCTAGGTTTAAATGCGCCACCTCTTAAGATATTTGCGCCACTAGCTTTAACCGCTTTAGCAACCTCAACAATTTGATCATGATTTTCAACGGAACAAGGACCAGCCATAACCGTAAATGTTCCTCCACCAATTTTTACTCCATTCACATCTATAATCGTAGGTTCTGGATGAAAAACCTTAGATGCTTTTTTGTATGGAGATTGTATTCGAGTAATCTCTCCTACGCCTGGGATAGCATATAACGTTCTTTCATCTAATTTTGAAGTATCTCCTATCACTGCAATCACCTTAAATGTTTCTCCCAAAATTTCTTTAACTTGAAATCCCATATCTGAAATTAATTTCTTTAAATGTTCAAACTCTTTATCTGTTGTATCTTTTTTTGCTCTTATTATCATAGACTACACTCTCCCTTTCTATAAAACAAAATTCTATAAAATAGAATATATTATATAGATTATACCATATTTTTAACAATTTTCAAGAAATAATACGATTCTCACGATTTAACAATATATCCTACTCCAATAGCATTAATTCCTGTTTGAATTCCTACACCTATAGGAAGAGGACATACTCTAATTTTTTTATAAGTAGATAATATCTTAATTAATGCTTCCTCTAAAAGTCGAATATATTTTGTCATTTTATTGGTATAATGAATGAATAATATTATGTCATTATCTATAATTTCATAATTTAGTAAATTGATAAGATGATCAAAACTAGTTACTCCTTTTTGATCTAAAACAGGGAAAAGCTTACCATTTTCTATACTGTATACCAAACCCTTTTTGTAAAGTTTTTTAAAACTAGAAGCATCCTCTTTTAATGAGTGCGGATTAAAAAAATAAATATGATGATTTTTTTGTATATGCTCTAATCGATTGATTACCTCTTCCATACGAGCACCTTTTGAAAGCATTCGATCCGCTTCAATTGCCATATAAGCTAAAGGATAACAGCAACTATTTGAATTAAAAATTGTAGCAGGAATTTCTTTGTTTTCAGAAATTGCGATTGAAACAGGAATAAACAAATCACTAAATTCTTTCGAAGCTAAAATAAATAAAACTTGTCCGTATCCTTCATCCGCTGCCTGCAAAATATATTCATTTATTTTTGCATGCGTTTGAAAAGATAAAGAAACCTTTGCATGCGTATCCATTCTCATACGATTGTAAAAAGCTTCTACATTTACATCTATATAATCTTCATATTGTTCTTCTTCTGAAAAACGAAGTATCACAGGAATTGCTGCTATATTCAAATTATGAGGAACATAATTTATTCCTGAATTACTACAAACCAATATTTTAGTTTTCATATTTACCACCATTATAATTATAGCATATATAATAATAAATCCAAAGGATTTTATCCTCTGGATTTACGTTTAAATTCATCAAATTGACTATCATACATATCTTTGTAGGGTAAACAAGTCTCATAAAGAGTGGTATGATTTCCCTTACCAACAATTTTACCTTGATCTAATACAATGATTTCATCCGCATTCTTAATTGTAGATAACCTATGTGCAATTATAAAGGTCGTTCGTCCTTTAGCTACCACTTCCATAGCATGTTTAATCTTGTTTTCCGTATCAGAATCTATGTTTGCGGTTGCCTCATCTAAAACTAGGATTTTGGGATTTCTTAAAAGAATTCTTGCAAAGGAAATTAATTGCTTTTCTCCTAAAGAAAGATTTTCCCCTCTAAAGCTTATCGGCATATGTATTCCATACTCCGTTTTATTTAGCATATATTCCGCTCCTATAGCTTTTAAAACTTCAATAACCTCTTCATCTGAATATGGTCTTTCCATTGTAATATTTGATTTAATTGTACCAGCAAATAAAGCAGGAGTCTGAAGTACAATACCCATATGCTTTCTCATCGAAGCCTTATTGTACTCTTTTAAATCCACACCATCTATACATAATAAGCCTTCTTGATAATCATTATACCCTAGTAATAAATTCATCATAGAAGATTTTCCACTTCCTGTATGCCCTACAATACCGATAGTTTTTCCTGCATCCACATGTAAAGATACATCCTTTAAAACATTTTTATTTTCAACATATGCAAAAGTAATATGTTTAAAATCTACAATTCCTTTTATATCACTTGGTGCTTCTTTTCCATCTAAAATTCTTGAGTCATTTTCTTCATCTATAAACATATATACTCTTGTCGCACCTACTAAAGAGTCTTCCAATTCATTCAAGTTATTAAATATTGCATTAATCGGCGTAATCATTTTATCCAAATTTTCACTAAAGGCTGAAATTAATCCTATACTTATTACAATCCCACTAACCTCTAGGCTAGAAAAACCTAAAAAGAATAATAATCCTACTTCTGCAAGACGTTTGATTAAAGATAAAAGTTCCCATCCAAAATAAATATTTATTGTATTCGCTTTTCGATCATTATGTACATACCTTCGAACTAAATCCTTATAATCTTCTAACATGGCCTCTTCCTGATTAAAATCCTGTATAATTAAGGCGCCTGTGATAAGCTCGTTTAATTTTCCTGTAATTCTAGATCCTGTTTCTCTTAAATCTACATAATACTTATGCACTTTCCTACGATATACCGTAATCCATAATACCAGTATAGGTACTAATATTAAAATAAGAAGTCCTAACATTGGCTCTAAGATGATAACACCAGTATAAATTATAATAATATTTAATAAAGCATTAAATATAGAAAACATGGTTACATAAAAGGTTCTTACTCCACTACTATCGGAGGTAATCTTGGCTACTATTTTTCCATCAGGCTCTAAAGAATAATAATCGACCGGCAGATAATCAATTTTTCTTATGGCTTCTTCTCTAATCCTTTTTTCTATATGCATTCCTGTTAAAGTATTTACATATTGAAATAAATATCGACTGATTACAGTTAGAAATATAATTCCTGCGTAAATCAATAAAGCATAAACGATTTTCCTATATTCTTCTTTAGGTAAAAAATCATCTAATATGACCTTTGTTATGAAAGGAGTAATCGCAGATAATACTGCAATACAAATACTTAAAAATAAAGTAAAAATAAATAATTTCTTTTCTTTTTTAATATATGGTATCGTTCTTTTAAATAAAGTTGATTTTGATAAAAGTTCTTGCTTAGCCATTTTTTTGTTCCTCCTTGTTCTTCGTCATTTGCTGAGAAACAAATTGTTCATAATACCATCCTTTAAGCCGCATAAGCTCATCATGAGTACCACGCTCTACGATTCTTCCTTGATTTAAAACAATAATTTCATCCGCATGCATTACTGCAGACATACGATGAGCGACAATAATATTTGTTTTATTCGAACGATATTCTTTTAAAGTTTGAATAATATTGGCTTCGGTCTTACCATCAACTGCGGATAAACTATCATCTAATACAAGCACATCCGCATCTTTTAAGAAAGCACGTGCAATGGAAAGTCTTTGTTTTTGTCCTCCAGATAAAGTAACTCCATATTCGCCTACTATGGTCTCTAGTCCCTTAGGAAGATTATGAATATCTTTAGCAAAATCGGCAAGAGCAATTGCCTGTTCTATTTCCTCTTCCGTCTTACATTTATCTCCTATAGCTACATTTTGTTCCACACTTCTTGAAAATAATATATGCTCTTGAGGAACATATCCCACCTTACTTCTTACACTTTCCTGCATAAAGCTTTCTATAGGCTTATGATTAATAAATAGTGTACCATTCGAAATAGGAAATTGTCTTACCAACTGTTTAACTAGAGTGGATTTGCCACTTCCTGTTTGGCCTACAATTCCAATGGTTTGCCCCTTTTTTATAGACAGATTTATATGACTTAAAACATCTTGATTATCTCCTATATATCGAAAAGTAAAATCTTTAAACTCTATCGACTTAACCTGTTCTAAGGAAATGGCATCCTCATCATCTTTCACAATACTTTTCGAATTATATACTTCATTTAAACGATCCGCCGAAATTAAAGATTGATAAAAATTATTTATCATATTACCAATGTTCGTAAGAGGTGCTTGGAATAAATTCAAATACATGACAAATTGCATTAAATTTGCAATGCTAATTCTTTCAATAAAATAAAAATAAGCACCTAATCCATAGCATATTATCATAGAAATCGCCACTATAGATTGAAACATAGGCTGAAAAACCACATTAAACTTTAAATTTGCTTTTTCAACATCATAAGATGCCTGTGAATACGTTAAGTTTTTTTCATAATTTTCTTCTTCTTTTGAAAAAGCTCTAATTGTTCGAACATTGGTTATACTTTCCAATATAACATTTCCCATTTCACTATTTTTCTCTCGAACAAGCTTCCAATTTCTTTTAACCTTTGCCTTTAAAAAGAAATTTGCAAAGAAAATAAAGGAAAGAGGTACAAAACAACAAATCGCTAAAATAGGATCAATAAAACACATAGCTATAAAGGTTACTACAACCGTCATAAATTCTATAAAAATATTTAATAACCGGTTTCCGCCACTAAATTTAACGGTATTTACATCTCCTAATGCCCTTGTAAGTAAATCTCCAGATTGAAATCTTTCAAAAAAGGTAGCATCCTGTACTAATATATTTTCCATATAACGTACTTGTAACGCATAATAAAGTGTTGTAGTTAATCTATTTTGACAAAATCGTTTTGTTGTAGCCACAATATATAAAGCAAATATAGTAATAAGAAAAGGTATAAAAAAAGAATAGATTAAAAAGTCCATAGATAAACTATTTTTCTCTATACTATCAGCTAGTTTTCCTGTCAACATAGCGGGTATTAAATTTATAAACGTCAATAAAAGTCCAAAAAATAGCACGAATATATATCTATACCAATTTTTTTTGATAAACCATGCCATACTTTTGATAAATTTAAACATAATTTTCACACTCTTTCAAATCTATTATAGTTCTTATTCTTTCATTTTTAAAGGAAAAATTCGCACAAAAAAAGGATATATAAAATATCCTTCCCTATAATTTATTCTTTTATTTGTTTATTTTTTAAAAGATGAAAAATCCCTACTTGTATAAAATATAAAGCGAATCCTAATAGAAGACCGCCTATTGCATCGGTCATCCAATGCATTCCTGATAAGACTCTTCCTAAGAAAGCCAAGAAGCAATAAATACTAGATACTATAAAACAAGGAATATTTAAACTTTTCTTTTTATTTCTAGAAGCAATGATAGAACATAAAGAAAATAAACTAAACGTAGTTATAAAAACATGAGTAGATGGAAAAGAGGCTTCTATTTTTCCCTCTACAGTTATAGGTCGAGTATTAATACTCATCTTATCAAAAAATATCCAAAAAATAAAACATAGAACTATAAAAATTCCACATATAAGAATATCTTTTTCTACTTTAAAAGGGCTTTTATTTGAAATCCATTGTATAATTCCATAGAAAGCTAACCCTATGATTGACATAAGGCTTACATATAAAGATACATCGGAGACAATATCCCATGATTCATCATATGCGCTAACTAAAAATTTTTTATTAATGGAGCTTAATCCAACCTCTACTCCATTTACCGAACTTTTATCTGTGGTTAAAATAAAAATGCATAATAAGAAAAATAGAATAAAAAGGATAATCCCAATAATTAAGTATTTATTAAATGTTTTTTTCATTTTCTTTCTTCTTTCTTACATTCTTCTTGATTTTAATAGTTCAATTTCTTGTTTGTAACCATCTAATTCATTTGGTGTCTCAAGATAAAATGGTAAATCCTTTAGCTTTGGATGATTTATTATTTTAATAATCGCATCCAATCCTAAAGTTCCTAAACCTATTTTTTCATGACGATCCTTATTAGAAGCAAAAGGCATTTTAGAGTCATTTAAATGAATTGCCTTAAGCTTTTCTAAGCCGATGATTGCATCAAATTCTTCTATTACATCATCTAAATGATTTACAATATCATATCCGGCTGAGTATACATGACATGTATCTAAGCATACCCCGATTTTATCCTTTAAATTCACTTTAGAAATTATCTCTGCAATTTCTTCGAAGCTTCTTCCTATTTCGCTTCCTTTTCCAGCCATACATTCTAGTAAAACCGTGGTTTTCATTTCAGGATATAAAACCTCATTTAAAATTTCGGCAATTTGATTTATTCCTACTTCTACTCCCTGACCTGTATGACTTCCGGGATGAAAATTGTATAATGCATTAGGAAAATGTTCTAGCATAAGAATATCTTCTTTAAAGCATCTTCTAGCAAAATCTCTTGTATCTGGGTTACTAGAACATGCGTTTAGGGTATATGGAGCATGACATAATAAATTTTCAATTTGATTTTCTTTTGCAAATTCTAAATAATCGATAAAATCCTTTTGATTCCAGGCCTTTGCTTTTCCACCTTGTGGATTTCGAGAAAAATACTGATAGGTATTTCCTCCTATAGAAATAATTTCTTTTCCAGCCTTTAAAAAACCATTACTTATAGATAAATGACATCCGATTTTAAACATCTTATTTTACCGCCTTTTGCTTTTTTCTTTTAAAATATTGTATTGTATCAAAATTAAATCTTTCTTGAATATGCATTGATAACTGTTCTTCATTTGTTAAAAATTCATATGGGGCAAAAAAACCATTGTTGATCCAGATAAGCCCATAGCGCATAGATTTACTTATTTCATAATAATCAATACCTTTTTCTTTTAAGGTCTTAATTATTGTATTTGTATTATAAATACGCTCTTCTTTTAAATATTCATTCTTTAATCTTAAAAAATGGCAGGCTATATGAATAGCTTGACGAGACTTAAAGTATTTTTCCACTTCTTTTTCTTTATTAAAGGAAAGAATTCTTCCATCAAAACAACGTATTTTATCATTTAAATTTAAATGTGTTTTATTTGCTGCCATATAAAAGGCAATCGAAATTTTAGATGTTAAAATGGATAAAATTTTTTCAAAACGATAATCAAATTTTTCTAAAAATTCTTTTTCTATTATTAATGAGATTTCGTCACTAAAGGAATAAACAAATTTAAACTCTAAATTTTGTTCCATAAAAATACGAATCCCTTCTCTCATTGTATATAAAAATGCATTTTTCAAACTTGGTTTACCCAAAAAATTTTTCGTCATATGTAAACCATCAAAGCGTAATACGTAAATCTTATTTTTATCTAAAACTAAATTATTGTTTTCCTCAAAGGGAAGCATCTCCGATAATAATTTCATTGAAAATTTATGTGTGTAATTCATAATTGTAACTCCTAATATTCGTCGGAAATTGAATATACAATTTCTTCTTTTCTTTCTTGATTATACCCAATTATGCCATGTTTAATTACTTTTAAAGGAGTATCAAATTTTATTTTTACTTTAAATTTCTCATCTAAGGAAGGTATGTAACAAATATAATAATATTTTCTATTTAATAAAGATGGAATTGATTCCACAAAGTCTGCTTCATAAAAGATAAAAGAATTATATTTTTTTATGTAGGAACAGTATCGATAGGTATATAGAATCGTAATTGGTAAAAAGAAGATATTTAAACAAAAAAATAAGCATAAAAAAAGATAAATATTGAAAAAGATAAATATCATACTGATAAAAATAAAACTTCCATAAAGAATCCATAATAATCTTATGTAGGAAAAATAATATTTCATTTCAATTCCTTTTTTAAATTCTTGTAATTCCATAAATAACACCCAATATATCATACCATAAAATAAATAAAAATGCTATATACCAAAAGATACATAGCATATTTTATTCTTTATTTTTTAAATGATTTTATTTATTAGGATATTCCTTATTTGCAAGTGCAACATAGTTAGCATAACGCTTTTTAGCATCCTTTAAATTCCACTCAAGTAATTCTTGAGCTTGTTCAGGATTAACCTTAACTAATTGAGCATAACGACCTTCATTCATTAAGAAGTCATTATACTTAGACCAATCTGGTTCCTTAGAGTCCATTGTAAATGGATTCTTTCCTTCATTTGCAAGATCTGGATTATATCTAAATGTTGGCCAGTATCCACATTCTGTAGCCTTTTTAGCTTCCATTTGAGACATAAATAAACCTTTCTTAATATTATGAGCAATACATGGAGCATAACAAATTACAATAGATGGACCATTATATGCTTCTGCTTCTTTTAATGCCTTAATAACTTGGTTTTGGTTATATCCATGAGATACCGTAGCAACATATACATGTCCATAAGACATTGCGATAGATGCTAAATCCTTTTTAAATGTTGGTTTACCTGCAGCAGCAAACTTAGCAATTGCTCCTGTTCTTGAAGATTTAGATGCTTGACCACCTGTATTAGAGTAAACCTCAGTATCTACTACTAAAATATTAACATCTTGATTGTTAGCTATAACATGGTCTAAACCACCATAACCAATATCATAAGCCCAACCATCTCCACCAATAATCCATTGAGATACCTTAACTAAATAATCTTTTAATGAAAGAATTTCTTTTGCATATGGTGCATTAATTGCTTCCATAGCCTTTACAATTTGAGGTGCTAATTCTTTTGTAATAGAACCACTTGTTCTATTTTCAATCCACTTCGTACATAATTCTTGTGCATCTTGTGGCATTTGATCCTTATTTAAAGCCATAACCGTTTGAAGTCTATCTCTTAATGTTTCAACTGCCATACGCATACCAAATCCAAATTCTGCATTATCCTCGAATAATGAGTTAGCCCATGCTGGTCCGCGTCCTTCTGCATTTGTTGTATAAGGACTTGATGGATATGATCCAGAGTAGATAGATGTACAACCGGTTGCATTTGCAACTAGCATACGATCACCGAATAATTGAGATACGGCTTTAACATATGGAGTTTCTCCACAACCACCACAAGCACCAGAGAATTCAAATAATGGTTGAGCAAATTGTACATTCTTTGCATTTGCATTTCCTGTTACTTCACTCTTATAAGTTACATGATCTAAGAAGTATTGTGCGATAACTTCTTCTTTTGCATCACGAGATGCTGCCATTGTATGACTAGTTAATGCAGGTGATTTTGAAATCGTACCATCTTCATTCTTTGTAGGCTTACCAGGACAAACGGTTAAACAAACACCACATCCTGTACAATCTAGAGTTGAAATAGATAAATGGTATTTATATCCCTTAAATCCAGTTGCATCTAAGAATTGTGCACCTTCAGGAGCATTATTTACTTCCTCTTCTGTACATAAGAATGGACGGATACATGCATGAGGACATACGAAGGCACATTGATTACATTGAATACAATTTGAAGGTGTCCATAGAGGTACATCAGTTGCTACACCACGTTTTTCATAAGCAGCTGTACCTTGAGGCATATGGCAATCATCCCCATACTTGTCAAATACAGAAAGTGGTAAAGAATCACCCTTAATTGCATTAATAACATCGGCAATTTCTCTTACAAATTGAGGACGGCTCATATCAACAGATTTAGCTTCATCTTTTAATTTAGCCCATGCTGGATCTACAGTAACCTCTACTAATCTAGAACCACCCATATCAATAGCTTTATGATTTTGATCTACTACATCTTGACCCTTCTTTAAATAAGTCTTTGTAGCGAATTCTTTCATATGTTGTTTTGCTTCTTCATAATCCATGATTTGTTCATTTAATTTGAAGAAAGCAGATTGCATAATAGTGTTAACACCTAAACCTGGACGGAAACCACATTCTCTAGCAGCAGCATTTGCAGCAATTATATAGAATTTTGCATGTTTTTCTGCTAATAATCTCTTATATTTATTAGGTAATCGATCTGCAATGTGATCCTTATCTACTACCGTATTTAATAAGAAAGTACCACCATCACGTAATCCATCAATCATATCAAATTTATCAAGATATGCGTCTAATGAACAAGATACAAAGTGTGGTTGATTAACTAAATAAGTAGAACGAATTGGTTTCTTTGAGAAACGTAAATGTAGACGGGTAGAACCACCAGATTTTTTAGAGTCATAAGCAGCATAGCTTTGAGAATAGAATTCTGTGTAGTCACCAACAATCTTAGAAATATTCTTACATGCACCAACGGTACCATCAGAACCTAAACCAAAGAATAATAATTCAGTAGTTGTTGGATCTGCAACGTCAATAGATGGTCCAACTGGTAAAGATGTATGATCAATATCATCTTCAATACCAACTACGAAATGATCCATAGGGTTTGCCTTTGTAAGATTATCAAAAACAGCCTTAACCATTGCAGGTGTTGTATCTTTTGAAGATAAACCATAACGACCACCTACAATTACAGGAGCATCTTTTGCACCATAATAAACAGATTGTACATCTAAGCATAATGGTTCATATAATGCACCTTGTTCAATTGTTCTATCTAATACAGCAATTTTCTTTACTGTTTTAGGCATAGCAGCTAAAAATCTCTTTGTATCAAATGGACGATATACATGTACTTTAACAATACCAACCTTTTCACCTTTAGCTGTTAAATAATCAATTACTTCTTCCGCACATTGTGTAACAGAACCCATAGCAACGATAACTCTATCTGCTTTTGGATCTCCATAATAATCAAATGCTTTATAGGTACGACCTGTTACCTTACCAATTTCTGCCATGTATTCTTCTGCTACATCAACAACGTTTGCATACTTCTTTGCTTGTAATTCTCTTGTTTGGAAGTATACGTCATCGTTTTGTGCAGTACCACGAGTTTTTGGATGTGCAGGGTTTAATGCCTCACTTCTAAATTTAGCAATAGCATCACGATCAAGTAATTTATCAAACACTTCATAATCTACTGGATGAATTGTATTTACTTCATGAGAAGTTCTAAATCCATCAAAGAAATGAAGGAATGGAATATTTGTTTTAATTGCAGTTAGATGTGCAACACCAGCCAAATCCATAACTTCTTGAACAGATCCTGAACATAACATTGCAAAACCTGTTTGGCGACATGCCATAACATCCTGATGATCACCAAAAATAGATAAGGATTGTGCTGCTAATGTACGAGCAGATACATGGATAACACCAGGTAAACACTCACCAGCAATTTTATACATATTAGGAATCTTTAATAATAATCCCTGTGATGCTGTATAGGTTGTAGTTAATGCACCTGCTTGAAGTGAACCGTGAACAGTACCAGCAGCTCCTCCTTCAGATTGCATTTCAACAATTCTTACAGGCATTCCAAAAAGGTTTTTCTTACCTTGAGCAGCCCATTCATCTGTATACTCTGCCATTGGTGATGATGGAGTAATCGGATAAATACCAGCTACTTCAGTAAAGGCATAAGAGGAATATGCTGCAGCATAGTTTCCATCTATTGCCATTCTTTTATTTTCTTTGCTCATTTTTTCCCTCCTAATGAGTTTAATATTTTGTCACTTAATATTATAAAACTTTTAAAAAGAATAATCAATATTTATAAAACTTATATTTCATATAAAAAGAACAAAGTTTTACTTTTTTTCATATAGGAAGAAAGATATTTCTAATAATTATTTAAAGTTTTACAAACAAAAAAAGGAGATTTCAACATGAAATATGTTTTTAATCTCCTTTATATTTCTATTTACTTAGCATTAATAAGAAAATATTACTTGTATCTGCCTTAGATAGGGTATGGCTACCAGCCGTAAGAGTAATTGTAACTACACCATTTGCATCGGATGTATACTTTGTATCATCTACTTTTATGGTCTGACCAGCATAAGTACCACTATTTCCAAGAACAATTACTAAGGTCATTTCCTCTTCTATGCTAAAGGATATGGTCGTAGCAGATTCAAGTTTTAAGCATTGCGTCAAAGTTAAACCATTATAGGTTTGACTTCCCTTTCCTGTAGATAAATTCCCATTTATAGTAAAAACAGTACTTGTTGTACCATCTTCGGTAAAATTATGAACCACACTATCTGTAATCGTAGGATTGGATGGTTCTTTATTATCATCGTCTATTTCTTCCTCATCACTTGAAGAAGCGGTCGTATCTCCTAAAACCTTAATTAACGTTGTTTTATAACTTGTAACTAAACTCTTTAGTTCTGGAATAATTCCATAATTTGAATCCTGAACGGAATTATCAAAGGTATACTTTAAATCTCCACCATTTAATCTTCCTGCATAAGCTTTTACAATGGTTGGAACATCAGAAGCATTATCTACATGATAGGTATACATAGTAGATGCTGTATCGAAATTACTATACTTTTGATTTCCCTGTTTAGATGTAATAGATTCTGGGACAATCTCATCCTTTGCTTGTGCAACATAAGCATCAAATTCAACTGGATTACTCTTATTATTATATGGGGTAAATTTACCACCATCGATAAAGTTACCAAACGCTTTAATAAATCCACCATTTTCACCAGAGAAAGTTCCTTTATTTTTACCATCTCCTGAACCAACATCATTTCCTTGCATAGAGGTTAGCATAGGATATTTCACATTTCTAAAATAATTGGCTTCTGCAAAAATAGAACCACCCACGGATGCACCAATACCATATTTTGAATTTCCATCAAAATAATTATTATAAATATGCACATTCGCGTGTCTTACACGTGGATGACGAGAATCTGAATGATCAAACCAATTATGATGATAGGTTAAATAATCCGCATCTTTAGTACTTGTTCCTGCAGATGCATCGACTAAACATGATTTACCAGAATCCCAGAAATGATTATAAGATACCGTAATATATTGGGATTTTTTAATATCCAAAGATCCATCCCCTTTTGCTTGATCGGAATCTCCTCCTGGATTACCATAAAAAAAATCAAGATTATGTAACCACAAATTGCAATTATCCGTATCAACAGAAACACCATCATCCATAAAATTAATAATACCAAGATTTCTCATTTCTACATTGCCACAAGAACGAATTAAGAAACCAAAGCCATTAATTGTAGCATCTTCACCTACTCCTTCAATAGTTAAATTCATATTTTGATATGCTTCAGCACCTTTTATTTGAATTCCTTCTTCTTTACTTAAATAATCATCTAAATCCGTTCTTTTTATTTCACCAACAATACGAATATTTAAAACATCGGTATTTCCCTTTTTTTGTTTTGCAGCTAAAATAGATTGAAATCCATTTACTTTATTGCCACCAATAGTAGCTTCAACTGTCTTGGCATTTGAAGATGTTATATAAACGACTTGAGCTTCTTTTCTTAAGGTTCCATCTTCATTATAGGCACCAGAACCTGTTTGGTGTTTTGATTCACTTGAAAAAGCAAAACCACTTCTATCATGAGCAATAACATTCATTTTTACAGTAGAATAAAAAGACTTCTCTTCTTCATTAACCACAGGTACTACTTTAAGTTCATAGCTTCCAGCCGCAAGACCTAAAACATCAGCACGATAATAATTTGCATATTTACGAACAAGCATATCGTCTATTTTTTTATATGTTATATCCGATTCGCCTTGTTTTTTATAATACACATGATAGAATGTAGCATCTTGTACAGGCTCCCACTCTACATATGCTCCTTCCATATAGCCAGCAGATTCAATGATATTAACTTCGCCTTGTGTTCCTACGTCTCCTTCTGTATTCGGAGGTGTAATAGGAGTATCTTTTGCCGTTATCTTAATTCTATAGGATGCCTCCTTACCATTATAGGATATTATAACCTCTGGTGTTCCTATTTTAGACATATCAGGTGTAGATATCGTTGCTTTAGAGGTTACATCCTCTTCTGTGTTATCACTATATTTTGCGGTAACCTTTAAATTTCCTTTATCAAATGTATCTCCAACTTTAAATTCTTCTTTTCCGCCACTTACATGAATACTTTCCAGTGTTTTTTCAGGTATTACTGTTCCAGGATTTTCTGGAGTTGTCGTTCCTGGGTTTTCAGGTGTTAATATTTCTGGATTTTCCGGGGTCTCCTGATGATTAGGATTATCGGTTGGCTTTTGGTCTTCAGGGTTTGATCCAACACAGGATGCCAATGATAATCCTAACCCTAATGTAAGTATCGTTGCTAATATTTTTCTTTTCATTTTTTGTCACCTTTTTTAAATTATGTAATTAATTATATCATAACCACATTAAATTTTAAAGCGTTTTCATCCAATAAAAAGAAATATTAAACGTTCAAAACAAAAGAAAAAAGAATAGAAATCATTTCGAAAAATGATTAACTATTCTTTTCCTATTATCCAAGAATTATTTCATATAATAAAGTACTTGTTGTATCTTTAGAAATTGTATGTTCTCCAGCCACAAGATTTGAAATGACTAAAACACCAGTTGAAGGAACATCATAAGAGGTTCCGTCTACTTTTATTTTCTTTCCTCCCGTTACATGTAAGGTTAAGGTTCGAACCGTAGTGGTTGTAAATGTTACTGTTGTACTAGACTCCATTTTTAAACCTTTTGTATAACTTGTTCCATTAATAGTTGCGGAAGTTTCTCCATACTTTCCAGAAACCGTAAACATTGCATTGGATGGAGAACCATTAAATGTGCATTTAATAGTTTCAGCTAAAATCTTATCATATGCCGTTCTTGCGCTTTGTAATGTTGCATAATTGGTAACACTTGCTTGTTGTTCTGCATCCAAACTAGCATATAAATCTTCAGCTTCTTTAATTGCATTTCCAGAGGAAGAGGTTACGGTACCTATAGCTTCAATTAAATCGATTGTATAGTTTACTTTTATTAAAGAAAGCTTTTCTTTATTTGTAATTTGTGCTTGTTGTGCACTTGTTAATGCATTATAAGCATCCATAACGGCTTTCATTGAACTAATGCTTGCCGTATCTGCATCATCAATTAATGAATCAACATCATCAACTGCCTTTAGACTATTATAAGCCTTTTCTGCGGCAACTAATACATCATAATTTGTAATCTCTGTTTTTTGTTCTTCATCATCTAAAGCATCATATTCTGCCCTTGCTAATTCAATTGCATCCTTAGATGCTAAAGTTACGGTACCTATTGCATTAATCTTATCTATACAAGATTGTATTGCAAAATCTTTAAATGCTAATTCTGCATCTAATAATACTTGATAATTGCTGATTTGAACAGAACTATCTAATTTAACTAAACGTGTATATGCAGCTCTTGCAATAGAGATGGCACTACCACTGTCCTTAGTAACTGTACCTATATTTGAAATAAGGTTTTCTACATTCGTTTTTCCTAATGCAATATATTCAGCCCATGCCTGAGTAACTTTCGTATATGGAACACTTACTTTTTCTTTTAATTCGGAACTTAAAGCTGCATATGCGTTTTTAGCAGCAACTATGGCTTGATAACATGCATCATTAAATGAAATTTCTGCAGGGATACTATTCGCTCTTTCATTATAATTATCAATTAATTGTTTATCAAATTCATCAGATTTGTACTCTTCTATTTTAATAGAATCAATGGTCATATCTTTAAATGTTCCTACCGTAACTGCCTTACTATCTCCAGGCTGAATATTCATAGCCTGAATTATATAGGTTCCTGCTTCTAAAATGGCCGTTCCATTACCAGAGACAAATGCTTCTCCTGCTAAATTTACTAATATACCAGGTGCTTTGTTTTCATCTGCATATGTAATCGTAACGGTTGCGGATTTTTCTAATTTAAACGCATATACCGTTTTCGATACCTTTCCTGGGTTTAATGTTGTAGGATAAGTACTTACAACAACAGGTTTTGCATTCGCTGGAAGATAAGATAATTGTTCTAAAGTAACATCCTTTGGAGATACATTATATCCTTTACTTACTCCAGACTTTGCTTCTATAACTTTTCTAGCATCGGTAACGCTTGTTTGTAAAATATAATCTCCAGTAGGAATATAGGATTGTTTTTCATTCAATTCAAACTTACTATAATCAATAGAACCATATTTACAGTTATTAGCAACTGGTGTTGTTCTATCATTAACAATCGTTCCATCCATTAAATTTATGCAAGAAGAGAAAGAATCGTTATAACTCTTAATTGCACCGCTATCTACTCTTTGAGGACTCTTACACATATAAAATAAATTATATTCAGAATAAATAAACGCATTAGCACGAGTATTCATAGCATAATCGGTTTGACCATCAAAGACATTATTATACATATGAATATTTGAATTTCTAGCTAATGGTCCTCTTGCTTTACATAATTTCCAATAATTATGATGATAGGTTAAATTGTATTGTAAGGAATCATCGGCTGAACCAACTAAATTTGTCTTATGACATCCTTCAAAATAATTATAGCTACAAGTAAAATATTGACCTCTCTTGAAATCGCAAGAACCATCACCTTCGCTCTTATCGCTTTCTGCTGGACTTGAAATGTCTGGTCCATAAAATTCATTATTATGAATCCAACAGCGTTCAACCCCTGCCGTAATCGCACCATTGGCTTGAACACCTTCCATTCCTAAAGCATCCTCAGGTGTATTAATAAAAGCTAAATTACGGGTCTCAAAGCTTTTTCCTAAATTTGGATTAGCGGTTTCACAAATAAAGTGGAATCCCCAACCATCAATAACCGCATCTTCTCCAACACCTTCAAGTGTAACATCTTTCGCAGATTTCATACGAGCCATATGTCCGTTATCACCTGGAATTGCACCATAATCATTAAGATTTTGTGATTTTGTACTATATGCCGTAAGTCCTTCAATTAAACTTGCCTTAGATGCATCAAATGTCTTTCTCTCATATAAACCTGAATCAGAAACACAACCAATAAAGCGTACAACTAAAGGTATATTATCATCAGCAAGTGTTTTTAATATTCCATCATTTTCATTACCCTTACCATAATATGTTTTACCTTTTGAAACTCTTTTGCAGTCATTTTCATGACCAGCATCGCCACATTTTTGACCAGAAGAGTTCAAAATATTTCCAATACCTGTGATTGTTTTTCCTTTATATTCTAAAGTCACTGTATTTTTCGTTTCATCGGTAACATATAAAACAATAGCATTATCCTTTAAGGTTCCATCATCTTTATATGCACCTACACCATCGGAATAATTAAAATGTGCATATCCAGAACGATCATACGCTATAACATTTAAATTACAAATAGATGCCTTAGCCTCAGCTGCCTCTGTACTATTTACAACAAAATTGATTTTAACATTATAAGATCCAGCCTTTAAACCTAAAATATCCGCTCTCATTTTAGTAGAAGATAATTCTCTTACATAAACCATCTTCTCATCTAAAAGCTTATAATCTGAATCAGTTTCACCCTTTAGATAAACATTATATGATGTTGCACCAGAAACTTTAGCAAACTCTACATAACCTGCTTCACTTAATCCTGAGTAATTTGTTAATACTACTTCTCCAGATTTTATTATTTCATCTTCTTTTAAATTATCATCTAATCCTTCACTTGGCTTATCTGGTTTTATTTCTGGATTCTCTGGATTCGTTGGTCCTGGGTTTTCAGGAGTTGTTGATCCTGGGTTTTCAGGGGTTGTTGATCCTGGATTCTCTGGATTCGTTGTTCCAGGGTTTTCAGGGGTTGTTGATCCTGGATTCTCTGGATTCGTTGTTCCAGGATTTTCTGGGGTTTCTTGATGATTAGGGTTATCTGTTGGATCTTGATCCTTAGGATGAGAGCCAATACAAGATGCCAAAGATACTACTCCTAACATTGCCAACCCTAAACCAAATAATTTTTTTATTTTCATAATTTCTACCTTCTTTTTATTTATGATTTAAAGGAATGACGATTAAAGATTGTCATTCCTTTTAAAATCTTACTCCGTTTCCTTTACTACATAAGACTGTTGAGGTGTAATCGAAACACTTTGTGCATATACGGTATATTTTCCTGCACTAGCAATTGAATAGGTTCCTGCTGCCGCATTTTCTATTGTTACTGTTATAATATTTCCATTTAGACTTATTGTATAGTTTTCATTATCTACAACATCCATATTTTTAGTAAGACCCGTAATAGATAACTCGTTTGGTCCCACAATTTTCATAGATCTTGATGCATCTGAAACATATAAAGCAATTACAATGGTCGCGCTACCTGTAGTTGTAAAAGATAAAGATGTATCACTATTTTGGAATTTTAGTCCATTATTATCTACTACCATATTACTACTAGATTGAGCAATACTAAATTTCACTTCATTTATGGTAATCTCTTCTGCTGTTTTAAAATTAGAAGTTAATGTTGTATTAGCATCAGATTTGGTAACTCCCTTATTTGCAAATTCTATACTTGCACTCTTTTGATTAGCTATCGTTGCCGTAATCGTTATTGCATTTGATTTATTACTTGTATAATAATCCGTGGCAATTGCTCTAACCGTTATATCATAATCTCCTGATTCTTCTGCAGATAATGTAAATTTCATTTCCGCTTGTGTAGATTTTTTTACATCATTAACATAAACTTCATATTCGGTTGCATTTTCAACACTTTCCCAAGAGATAACACAAGTTTCAGAATTAACAACTAAAGTTACACTTCCTAATGCTTTAGCTACTATATCATCAAAAGCATCTAATGTCGTTGTCTTTGTACTTTCTACTAATGCAGGTGTAGCATCTTCACTATCGATAGCTTCTAATGCAGCTTTCTTTGTATTATTTAAGGCAGTAAGTGCTGCTTCGTTTGTTACTTCTTCAATTAAACTATCATAAGTTTCTGTAATCATATCTTTAGCTGCAGTTTTTGCTTTTTCAAGTGTATCTTGTGCAACCAAAGCATTAATTGCTTTTTGCGCATCTTTTAGAGCCTTAGATATTTCTGGAATCGTTGTAGCTTCATCAATCGCAATGATGCCCTTTGTAACTTCTTCATCAATTGCATCTAAAAGATCTTTATCATCTGTTTCATCATAATTTTCTTTAATTTCAGCTACATCTTCATTTAATTCATTTTTAGCATTTTGTTGTGCAGTAGGTATATCCACTTTGGTTAACTCAACTTGTGTTTCTACTTGCTCTTGTGCTTCTAAAACAATAGCATTTACACCATCAATTGTAGTAGCTTTTTCAATCTCTTCTTTTGCCGTAGCTTTTATACTTTCAATTTCTGAAAGTATTTCTTCAAATTCAGTAGAATCAATTTCATCTATGTCAGATTGCATGTAATTTGTAATAGTTGTTGCTGCGGATTCTTTTGCTGCTGCTAATAAAACTGCATCACTATCAATAGCATCTAGTGCATCTTTTGCCGCTTGTAATGCAGATGCAATATCTTCCATAGTTGTAGCATTATTTATAGCAGATTCACCATCTTCCAATGCTTCTCCAAAGGTTGTTGCATTTATCGTATAATCTGTAGCAGATTTGTAATTATTTAATTCTTGTACAGCAGCTGTTTTTGCATTAGAAATCGCTGTTTCATCATCAGCAACATCATCAATGGCTGCTTTTGCTGCAGTTAATGCTGCGCTTACTTTATCCGTGTCTGTTGCCTTATTAATAGCGGTAATTCCATCTTCAACTGCCTTTGCCTTATCCTCAGCATTAATGGTATATGTCTTATCTGCATTATATCCTTCTAACTCGGTTATTGCAGCTGCTTTTGCTTCATTTAATGCAATTGTAGCGTCGCTTTCTACAGATTTTAACTCAACAAGTAAATCTTCATAGGCTTGAAGACATTCCTCTACAGTTAAAGCATTAGATATGCTTTCTTTTCCTGTATTATACTTTTCAAGTAAAATTGTACCGTTTGTTACATATTTATTTTCAGGATCTAATCCTGTATAGAACGCATCAATTTTTGCATTTAATATTTCTTGAACTTTGCTTAATTCACCATTTTCCGCACGAACACCTAAATTATCAATATAAACATCTCTTGATGCAGTAGCTGCAGTAACTAATTTTATACCTGTTAAAGATGTGGCTGTAATATTTCCTTCACCAATAGATTTTCCATTGTATGTAAAGGAAACTTTTCCATCTACTAAATCTAAAGTTATTTCAACTACTATTGTGTCATTTGCATTTATTGAAATTGACTCTGTTGATGCTGTACCATTTGCTCTAAATCCTAAATTTCCACTACTTATTGTTCTTACAGATGCGATTTCAGAACCAGATTCATCAAGTAAATTCAATATAGACCAAGAACCATTGTTTGCTGTAACTGTCATCTCTACATAAATTTCAACTTTCTTAGCCGTAATTTTATCGAACATTATAAATCCATTTGTAGTTAAAGCGCTTGTGTCTAAAACTTTTAATTTTCCATCTTCAATAATGACTTTATTTGTAGCACTAAAGTCGACAGCATTATCACTTATAGAACCATAAATATTACCAGTTGGAGTTTCATTTTCACCAACGCATTCAACTTCAGCTGCCTCATCAAATGAATTTTGATAAACTACATCGCCCTTAGCAAGGAACGCCTCATAAGGGGTAAGCCATTTTGCATAAAGTACCGTTTCCTTTGTAAGAACCTCGCCACCATTTACTTTTGTATCAAATGTATCTTCTAGATACCAACCACCAAAAGTCCAATTTTTGTCTTCATTTGCTGGTTCTGGTAACTCTGCTGGAATAGTTGAAACTTCTTCTATATCCTCTGGTGCTTCTCCATGTGCTCCTACATTAAAAGTAATTGTATATTTACTTGCACTAACAGTTATAAAATATTTTGTTTCTTTTCCATTATAGGTAACCGTTATTTCCTTTTCTCCTGCTGTAGTCATATCT
>CAYYMS010000002.1:0-4917 GCA_964473015.1 uncultured Anaeroplasmataceae bacterium
CTTTCTTAATGTCTATATTATAACATAAATTATTGAATGATGCTATAATTTATTTACATATAGATATATATAAAAATAAAAGGTCTCATAGACCCTTTATTTTCTTTTTAATAACCTTTTTTATATAGCTTGAGTTATCTCTGTAGGTATATCTTTTTTGTAGCTTTGTTTTAATAATATAGGTGTTACAAAGGAAGTTAGAAGAATAAGTACTAATATAAAAGGTTGTATGGATGCATCAATTATACCTGCATCTATTCCCTTTTGTGCACAAATCAAACAAACTTCTGCACGACACATCATACCAATACCACACCGAAAAGAATCCTTAAAACTATACTTGCAAAGCTTTGCGCCTAGTCCACAACCACATAATTTTCCTATAACACCGGCCAATATGAATAGAATTCCAAATAAAAGGAAGGATAGGTTTATAGAAGAAAAACTATTCATGGAGGTTAGGCCTACCTTAGCAAAAAATACAGGAGTAAAGATTAAATAGGATGTAATATCTGCTCTACGTTCAATGTAGTTGGTTTCTTTGCTTCCAGATAATACGAGTCCTGCAAAAAATGCACCAGTAATATCCGCAATGCCAAACCATTCTTCCGCAGCGTAAGCATAAAAGAATGCCACCGCCATAGCAAATATAGGAATTCTTCTGTGATGATCATACTTGTTGGCAAGTTTCTTAAAAAGCATTCTAAGAAGTATACCAAAACCAATAGCACAAATAAAGAATAGTATTGTTTTACCAATAACGAAAGAAATATCAAGTGCAACATTACCTCCACCATCAATCATGGCCTTATCTAAAGAAATAATGATGGAAAGAATAATAACACCAATTATATCATCTAAAATGGCTGCTGAAACAATAGCAGTGCCAATTTTTGAGTTCAATTTTCCTAATTCCTTTAAAGTTGCGATGGTTACAGAAACGGAAGTAGCAGTTAATATAACACCATAAAAACAATTTCGAAATATCGTTTTAGTCATATCTACACCACCATTTATATCTTTAATGGATGGTAGAACAAGAGATACTAAGAATCCTAAACCCATAGGAACAACGACTCCTAGAATTGTTATAACGGATGCAGCAATGCCTGTTGCCTTTATTTGCTTTAAATCCGTTTCTAATCCTGCAGAAAACATAATAAGAATTACACCGATTTCTGCGATGAAGGCAATTCCTTCCATAGAAGAATCTGTAAATATATTTTGATGTGGAATTAAAGTTATTAGACCTAAAATAACTCCAGTAAACAATAATCCAATCACTTGTGGTAACCCAAGTTTTCTTGCTCCTATACTTAAAAGCTTAGATAAAACAAGAATCATTGCAAGTGGAAGAAGTATTCCAAAAGCTTCAATTCCTACCTTCTCCGCCAAAAACATAAATAAACACTTCCCTATTAATATTATAAGCATTTTATATTTTAGCACTTTCTTATTTTTTTGACATTGTAAAGCGTTTTCTTTTTTAACAATTAGAATAAAATATATGATTTGTAAAATTATTTGTGTTAATTTTTCCTTAAATATAGGTAAAATAAGCGTATAATTTAGTATAAAGATGGTGATGAAATGGCGAAAATGGATAAAAAAAGAAGAGAAATGATTTTAAGTGGTAATTTGATGAAAACTATTTTAGTTATATGTTTACCATTAGCCTTATATCAATTTTTTAATAGTTGCTATACTTTACTAGATCAAGTGATTTGTGCAAAAATATCTACTACCGCACAAAATGCAGTTTCCTCGATTAGTCAAATCAAAAGTGCGATTTCTGCTTTTGGTGCAGGTCTTGCTGCAGGAGGCGGTGTTTTGGTATCTAGATTTTATGGTGCTGGAAAGGTAAAAGAAGCAAGGCATTCAAGTTCGAATTTATTTTTTCTTTCGATTTTAATAAGTGGAATTTTAATGATTTTATTAATTCCACTTGCAGAGCCCTTAATGCGGTTATGTCAAATTGCAGAAGGCTCTATCGCAATTGGAGTAGGATATTTTCGCTTACAATTATTAGAACTAGCCTTTGTCTCACTAAATAATGTTTTTATAGGACTAGAAAAGGCCAAAGGAAATTCAAAGATAATTTTGAAATTAAATCTATTAGTTCTTGGAATCAAGTTAGCTTTTACCTGTATGTTTGTTTTTTGGTTTAATTTAAAGGATATTATATTTGTAGAACTTGCTACTATTATAGGGCAGGTTACTTTAACAATAATTGGTTTATTTTATTTGTTTAGCAAAAATAATGTGATTCGTTTATCCTTGAAATTTTTGCTTCCAAAAAAAGAATATGTTTTGCCAATTTTGAAACTATCCTTACCAATATTTTTAGGAAAATTTGTTATGTCTTTAGGAAAAGTAGTTGTGAATGGCATATGTGGTGGCTATTGGAATACGGCAACCGATGGTTTAATTGTAGGAACTTTAGGTGTGTCTAATAATATGTGTGGATTAATCACTAGCCCAACAAATTCTTTTGAAGAAGGAGAATCTTCTATCGTTAGTCAAAATTTAGGAAATAAAAATATAAAACGAGCGGTACGAGCCTTTTTTAAAACCCTTTTGGTATCCTCGATTATTTCATTTATTGGTTATATTCTTATGCGATTCATTTTAATTAATCAATTGGTAGATTTATTTACAAGTGCGGATGAAAAATCAAATTTATATAAACAGATGGTAAAAGAAATTTTTGTTTGGGATTCTCTAAGTATTATAGCGTTAGGAATTAACGCGGCCGTACTTGGATTATTATATGGTTTTGGTAAAACGGGATTATCTACAGTTTTGAATTTAAGTCGAATTGGAAGTAGAATCATTATTTTAATTGCACTTCACTCTTTAAATCCGAATTTAAGTCCTACCTTTTGTGCAGGACTATCGATGGGAATAAGCAATACTGTGATATTATTACTTTCTTTTGTTTTTCTTCTTATTTTTATGATACAATTAAAGAAGAAAGGCTATAAGGGAATGCATCTTACAGACCCAGAACCTCAAGTTTCAGAATTAACATATGAATAAAAGATAGGTGTTATATATGAGTATATGCATAGGTGACTTTATAATTAAGGATGATAAGGATATATTATATATAGAAGATGGTTTGACAAAAAATAATATAGGAAGAATAAAATTGATCTTTTTAAATAAGGATAATCTTGAATTAATTTTTCATTGGGAAATCGATATGAAAAAAGAAATGATATTTGAAATATTAAATACCATTTTACCCTATATTTTTAAGAAGAATGAAAATTTCGAAATTAATATTCGAAAAAATACATTCTTTTTTGAAGAATTATTCTATTTTTTTGGATTTCGATTCGATAAGGATAATAAGTATTATTCATTAAAAAGAAATACATTCTTTTTCTATGCTTATGATTTTACAAAAGAAGATTATATTTCACTTAGAAACCTTGTGGGCTGGGTGCCATTAGAAGATAGCCAATATGAAAATATTATAAAAAATAGTACGTATAAAATCGCTATAATCCACCAAAATAAAGTCGTAGGCATAGCAAGGTGCATTACGGACTTATCTTATTTATATTTATTATGTGATGTTATGATTTCACCTCTTATGCAAGGAAAAGGGATTGGAAAGAAAATGATGCAGTGCTTTATAGATTATATAAAATCGAAAATTGATAAAGCTTATGCTAAAATTTACATCATGTCGTTAAAGGGAAAAGAAGGATTTTATAAATCTTTAGGTTTTAAAGAAGATATAGCAACAGGTCTATCAATTTTATGTGAGGGAAAATAAAATGAAAATGGAAGAAAAGAAAATCAGTGGAGAAACCATTTATAAGGGTAAGGTCGTTTGTTTAGAAAAGGATAAAGTATTGTGTCCCAATGGTATAGAATCTTATAGAGAGGTTATAAGGCATAATGGTGGTGCTGCCATTTTATGTATTACGGAAAAAGAAGAAGTTCTTCTTATTCGTCAATTTCGTTACGCATATAATGAAATTTTATATGAGATTCCTGCTGGCAAATTAGAATTAAATGAAGATCCTTATGATGCGGCAAAAAGAGAATTTGAAGAAGAAACAGGAAATAAAGTAGAGCAGTTAGATTATTTGGGAAAAATATATCCAACCTGTGGATATACTTCTGAAATTATCTATTTATATTTAGCAAAGGATTTAATCAAAAGTCAAACCTCTTTTGATGATGATGAATTGATTGAAGTAGAATATATGCCTTTACCTAAAGTGAAAGATATGATATTATCTGGAGAAATAAAAGATGCGAAAACCATATGTGCATTATCTTATTATTTAATGGGATATAATTTAAAAAAATAGTAGCAAAATACTATTTTTTTATTTTTTATTACACGCCTTTTTCTAAAATCAAATATTATGCAAAAAAAACGCGAAAAAAGTAAATCATAATGTAATAAATGAAATCGAATATGTTTTAATTAATTATAGTTGAAATATATTAGAAAGAGATGAAGAAAATGAAAAAAAGGATATTATGTTTTTCGAGTTTAGTTTTAGCATTTTTGCTTTTAGTTTTAAGTGGTTGTGGTAAAAATGATGTAGAGCCATATTCCCTAAATTTTGAAACAGGGGAATTAGAAATAAAAAGCTCAGATTTTGAAATTCCAGATGAGTTAAGACATCTAATAAAATCGGTTAAATTTTCTACGAATCTAAAAGAAATAAAAGAAAATGCCTTTGCAAATTGTAGCAGTTTAGAAAGTATCACCATCCCAAACAATATAAAAAGTATAGAAAAATGCGCTTTTGAGTATTGCTTAAGTTTGAAAGAGGTAAATATCCCAAAAGGTGTAACAAGCATAGGAGAATCTGCCTTTGCAAATTGTTGGCGTTTAGAAAGTATAGAACTAGCAAATAGCGTAACTAAAATAGGAGATTCGGCTTT
>CAYYMS010000002.1:5017-5846 GCA_964473015.1 uncultured Anaeroplasmataceae bacterium
GCAGTAGTTTAGAAAGTATCATTATCCCTAAAAGTGTAACAAGTATAGGAGAATCTGCTTTTTCTAGCTGTAGAAGTTTAGAAAGTATAGAACTAGCAAATAGCGTAACTAAAATAGGAGATTCGGCTTTCTATGCTTGCAGTAGTTTAGAAAGTATCATTATCCCTAAAAGTGTAACAAGTATAGGAGAATCCGCTTTTTCAAGTTGTGATAGTTTGCAGTTTAATGAATATGATAATGGATACTATTTAGGAAACAAAGACAATTTATATTTGTGCTTGATAAAAGCAAAAAATGCTAATATTACAGAGTGCAAAATAAATGAAAATACAAAAGTCGTTGCACCTGATGCCTTCCATGAATGCAATAGTTTACAATATAACGAATATGATAATGGATTTTATTTAGGAAATGAAAACAATCCATATTTTATATTAATAAAAGCAGAAAGTGCTAATATTATAGGGTGCAAAATAAATAAAAATACAAGAGTTATTGCTTCTAGTGCCTTTAACGGATGCGGGAGTCTAAAAAGTATCATTATCCCTAAAAGTGTAACAAGTATAGGAAAATCCGCTTTTTCTAGCTGTAGAAGTTTAGAAAGTATAGAATTACCAAATAATGTAAGAAGTATAGGATCTTATATTTTTGAAGGATGCGATAATTTAGAAAGCATCACTATATCCAAAAGTGTAACAAGTATAGGAAAATCCGCCTTTGCATATTGTAGGAGTCTAAAAAAAATAACTATTCCCAAAAGTGTAACTAATATAGGAGATAGCGCCTTTTATGGATGCAGTAGTTTAGAAAGCATCACCATCTCCAAAAG
>CAYYMS010000002.1:5946-236815 GCA_964473015.1 uncultured Anaeroplasmataceae bacterium
TGTAACTAATATAGGAGATAGCGCCTTCTATGGATGCAGTAGTTTAGAAAAAATAAAATTACCAAATAATGTAAGAAGTATAGGATCATATATTTTTGTAGATTGCGATAGTTTAGAAAGCATCACCCTTCCTAAAAGTGTAACTAAAATAGGGAAAGGTGCCTTTGGTGGTTGTAATAGTTTAAAAAAAATAACCATCTCCAAAAGTGTAACTAATATAGGAGATAGCGCCTTCTATGGATGCAGTAGTTTAGAAAAAATAGAATTACCAAATAATGTAAGAAGTATAGGATCATATATTTTTGACGGTTGCAATAATTTGCAATATAATGTATATGACAATGGATATTATTTAGGAAATAAAAGCAATCCTTATATTATATTAATAAAAACAAAAGATGTTAATATTACAGAGTGCAAAATAAATAAAAATACAAAATTTATTCATTCTAATGCTTTTGCTAGATGCAGTAATCTAAAAGATATAGAATTACCAAATAATATAAGCGTTATAAATCAACGTATTTTTTCTGGTTGTAGTAGTCTAACAAGAGTTATTATTCCAAATAGCGTAACAAAAATATATGTACGATCTGCTTTTGACGAGTGTAAAAATTTGAAAGAAATTTATTATTATGGAACACAAATGGATTGGGAAAAAATAGAATATGAGACCCAAACCGGTGATGGAGAACGATATTTTTTTCTTGCAACAAACTATTTTTATTCTGAAACAAAACCAACAAACACAGGTAACTATTGGCATTATGTAGATGGTGTAGCTACTAAGTGGAGCTAAAAGTAAAAAGAGTGTGATGAATATGAATGAAGTCATTTCTTTGATAACAGTAATCGCTACAACTATGGCAACATTAATATCTGCAATTGCCTTGATTTTAACTATTCTTTCTATAATTAAAAGTACAAAAAGATTTGAACTAAGTACAGGTATTTGGAAAGAAATATTAGAATGGTTTTCAAATGTTATCTTATGCTTAAAGAGATTGGAATTTCAAATGAAGGATAGAAAGATTAATCCCGAGGATTTATCTTTATTATCTGGTTTAATAGAAATTGGAAGGTTTTATTATTATAATCAAGATATGAAAGATAATTATGGAAGCCACAAGCCTTATGCTTATAGAGGGTATAGAGCCCTTGTACTTGATTTTTTGGTTTGGTTCTATGAAATATGTGATAAACATGATTATTCATCAGAATATAGATTGAAAGATTTAGAAAGAGAGTTTGTATCTTCAGTGTATGAAGATTTAAAACCAATGGAACGTCATAAGTTTATTCGAAAATTTACAAATATAAAGTATGGAGAAAATATAAAAATGGATGAGTATTTTGTTAACCAAAAAAGAAAATAAATAATGTTTCTAATATTTTTACAAAAAAATAAATTAAAAGTGTGTTCATTTTAAATGAGCACATTTTTGTTTATAACAGATATTAATAAATGGTTTTTTAAAAAATTAATATAATACATGAAAAAAATTAATTTTTTTTACATTTATTATTGATTTTATTAATTTTAGTGTTATAATAAAAATAAATAGAGGTGATAATATTGAAAAAGAATGTAATTGGATATTGTCCAATATGTAGTACAAGACTATCGGTGAAAACATTAAGGTGTGATTCTTGTAATACAGAAATATCAGGAGAGTTTAATTTAACTCCTTTTGATTATCTCACACAGGAACAACTTCATTTTGCATTAGTATTTATAAAAAATGAAGGGAATATTAAATTAATAGAAAAGCAATTAAATATTTCTTACCCTACGGTAAAAAAGAATTTAGATGAGTTATGTAAAGCATTAGGATTTTCTACAATAAATGAACAAGAAGATATAAAGCCATCTAGAGATTCTATTCGTAAGAAACTAAAAAATGGAGAAATATCTTTTGAAGAAGCAGAACATATATTAGGAGGATTATAAAATGAAAGAAGCATTTTTAATGGAATTAGAAAATCAAATTAATATTCATGATATTGAAAACAAAAAGGAAATATTAGAAAAATATAGAAAACGATATGATTTTGGTTTAGAATCAGGTTTAACAGAGGAAGAAATAGAAAAAATGCTTGGTACACCAGAAGAAATTATCGCAAAGTATCAACAGGAAGATTCGTCCTTTGAAGAGGAAAAGGATAATAAGTCTAAGAAAAAGGAAAGTAGTTATGAGATCGATATTCAAACGATTTCGGATGATGTTTATTTTGTTGAATCCAAGGATGATGAGGTTCATGTAGAACTTGAGAATACGGATTTGAATTCCTATGAAATCAAAAAAACAAATAAAATTCTTAAGGTTCATTTTTTGAAAAGAAAGTTTTTTAGTTTAAATCGTTTAAAAGGTGGAATCGTTCGTGTTGAATTACCAAAAGATAGGCTAGTTGATTCTATAAGTGTTTCCACGACCTCTGGTGATATAAATATGCTTGATATAAATGCTGGCACCTTAAAGGTAAGTATGGTTAATGGAGATATGAAATTTGATACGATTGAAGCAGAAACCTTTATGTGTCATTTAGTTTCTGCCGATGCAAAAGGCGATACATTACTTTCCAAAGAGGCATATATTGATACGGTATCTGGAGATGTAAAAATCGATTTTGCGGTTGCGGAAACGGCAAAAATTGATACAGTATCCGGAGATGTAGAAATTATTGAGGGAAAAATAGGAAGTGTTTCTTCAACTTCTGTGACAGGTGAGATTATTATCAATAAGAATTCAGCAGTAAAAAGTATGAAAAATTATGTTAAGGGGATTTTTAAAAATGAAAAATAGAATTATTGCCGCAACTCCACTCATTTGTGTTATCATATATTTATGTTGCGGATTCATTTGGGATAACTGGCATCCTTCATGGGTAGTATTTTTTATGATACCTTTAATGCCTGTATTTTTAGGAGCAAGAGGAATTAAAAGCATATATCCTTTCTTATGCTTAGCCATATATTTAATCATTGGTTTTGTATTTAATTGGTGGCATCCAGGATGGATTATATTTTTAACTATACCTGTATTTTATATTTTATGCCCTAACAAAAGAGAAATAAAAAGAATACATTAATTGAAAAATACCTATAAAATTTGAAGTTTTATAGGTATTTGCACTTTTTTAAGCATATAATTTAGGTGGTGATGTAATGAGAAATTTATTTTATTATTTAAAACAGTATGGAAATCTTTCTTTTAAAGAAAATCCTTTTAATGAAGTAGATAGCTTAATCTTATGTCAAATCTCCTATTTAAATTTAGAAAATTATCTTTCTCAAGATGATGAAATGAATTTGGTAGAGATCTTAAATGAAAAGAATTATGAAATATTAATAAAAGAGACCTTTTCTCCTAAAAAAAATATAAAATTAATGCAGCTTTTAAAAAAATCAGATAGATTTAAATCTATCTTTATCTCTCATTTGAGAAGCTATCTTAATTATGAAAAATGCGTTCAATTCTATGCGGTTACTTACCATATAGATGATTTTTTATATATTTGTTTTCGAGGTACAGATTTAAGTTTAATTGGTTGGAAAGAAGACTTTAATATGGCTTATTTAAAAGAAGTGCCTTCTCAAAAATATTCTGTTTTTTATTTAGATGAAATTTTTCAAAAATATCATAAGCCTATGTATGTAGGTGGTCATTCGAAAGGTGGTAATCTAGCCTTATACTCTTCTATGCATAGCTGTATAGAACTTAACCCTTATATCATTAAAATATATAATTTTGATGGACCTGGCTATGTGGATGATATTTTTTCTAATAAAGAATATTTAGATTTAAAGGATAAAGTTATTACAATGACAACAAAGGAAGCGGTTATTGGAGTACTTTTGTATCATGAAACAAATCTTATTTTTATTCATGCAAAAGGGTTTAGCATTTTACAGCATGAGCCTTATAACTGGATAGTAGAAAAGTCGGGAAAGTTAAAAAGAGTAAAAAGGAATTCTTTATCTTCAAGATGGTTTGAACAAACCGTAAGGCATTTTTTCCTTGATACCAATGAGGAGGAACGTAAAAGATTTATAGATATTTTATTTCATATTGTAGAAGTGAATCCTAAGGTATCAATAAATGATTTCAGATACCATCCTCTACGTTTTCTTTTACAAACAAGAAAACGATATAAAAAAATTCGAAAAGAAGATAAGATATTTTTCAAAAAAACTTTAAAAAAATTTAGGAAATCCTTTTATCATACGGTCAAAACATCCTTTTCTTTAAATGAATAAAGCATCAATTTATTCTTTGTAAATTGGTGCTTTTTGTTCTTGATTAAAAAGATTGCAGTTATATATGGTATCTAATATTTTTGATACCCTTATTTCGGTATTTAATGTTGGATTTATATCTTCTTTAATATTGGTATAAATGGTTACCAAATTTTTAAGAGTAGATAAGTATTGTTTGCCTTGAGTACTATATCCTAAAACACGGATATAATTTAGAGGTGTGCTTAGAATTTGATTCATTTCTTGCTTGGTCATATTAAACAATATATACATAAGCATTCTTTTTATTCTTGTTGATGTATAGCGCTTAGAGGTTAAATATTCAATAAATAAATCGAAAGTATTAAAATCTTTTATGTCTTTAAGCTTATTTTCTAATCCTTCATCCACGAAAAATAAATCCTTAAGTTGCTCTTTAGAAGAGGATAGAATTTTATATTTTAAATACAAAAATATTTTTTCCTCATCGAAAATGTCCTTTTTATTTATTGAAACAAACGCAGGTGTATATTGCTCCATTAAAGAAAGATTTTTTCTTATAGATAATGCAGAAGTAAAGGTAGTATGCGTTGGCTCTTTATCTAAATAATTCGATTCCATTCGTTTAATTGTTTTTAAAACAATCGGAAAATTATTTTCTTTTATTGCTTTATAATAGGAATATCCTAAAATGTCATTGCTTTGTAAGGGATAGATATCATTTGTTATTTTTTTATAGGATAAACCCGTTTTAAGTTTTTCATTTATTAAATCCTGTTTATCTTTTAAGGCTTGATAGCATTTTTCATAACACGTTAAGGAATTCTCTTCACTACCTATCCAAATTTCATCCACTTTCGCCATATGTAATAAGGAAATCGCATGTAAAGCAAAAATATCTGCTTTATGCATCGCTAAAGCCATAGGTAACTCAATTACCAAATCTAGTCCTAGTTCTAGTGCTTGCTCCGTTTTATGAAACTTATTAAATAAAGAGATATCTCCTCGCATTGTAACACTAGAAGATAATACGCCAATGAGTAAGTCTGGTTTAGCAAGTTCTTTAATTTTTTGAATATGATATAAGTGCCCATTATGCAATGGATTATATTCAACAATGACACCAACAATTTTCATTTTTTCTACCTCAATTTTTATTATACATTATTTTTATAAATATAGATATAAGAAACTTTAAATGATATAATAAATTCTATAAGGATGTGAGCATTATGCATTATGTTTTAGCCAAAAATATTTTGTCTTCTAAAAATGGAATGAATTTATATCGTGGATGTCTTCATGGATGTATTTATTGTGATTCAAGAAGCAAGTGCTATCAAATGCATCATGACTTTACCGATATAGAAGTTAAAAAAAATGCGATACAATTATTAGAATATGAATTAAAAAAGAAAATTCCATGCATGATAGGAACAGGGTCAATGTCTGATCCATATATGAATATAGAAAAGGATTTGCAATATACGAAAAAGATGTTAGAACTTGTATATAAATATGGATTTGGAGTTACCATTATTACCAAATCCGATCTTATATTAAGAGATATAGATTTAATTGAACAGATTCATAAAAAAACTAAGGCCGTTGTTCAGATTACTTTAACAACCTATGATGAAGATCTTTGTAAAATTATAGAACCGAATGTAGCAACCACAAAAAGGAGATTTGAGGTATTAATGGAATGTAAGAAAAGAGGTATTCCAACCGTGGTATGGTTATCTCCAATTTTGCCATTTATAAATGATACAAAAGAAAATATAGAAAATATTTTAAAATATTGTGTGGAAGCTAAAGTAAAAGGAATAATTTGTTTTGGTATGGGATTAACGCTAAGAGAAGGAAATAGAGAATATTTTTATCAAAAACTAGATGAAAGCTTTCCTGGAGTAAAGGAAAAATATATGAAATATTTTCAAAATCGATATGAAATTGGAAGTTTACATCATAAAGATTTATGGGCAACCTTCATTGAAACGTGCGAAAGAAATCATATCGAATATAATGTAGATAAAATATTTTCTTATTTAAATGAATTTCCATACAAGAAGAATCAATTAACAATTTTTGAATTTATCGAAGATTGATTTTCAAAAATGCATATATTTTTGATATAATTAATTTATATAGTAAAAGGAGTAAACTATGAAAGAATGGAATTTATCACAAATTTATAAAACAGAAGAAGAATTTAATATTGATTTAAAACATTTAGATGAAGATATGTCTATGTTAGAGGAATTAAAAGGAACCCTTCATACATTTGAGGGTTTTAAAAAATATGTTTTACTAGATATTGAATCCTCTAAAAGGATTAGTAAGTTATATGTCTATGCCTCTATGAAGCATGATTTAAATCAAAAGGATTTAAAAAATAGTGAGGATTATAGTCGCGTATATTCTAAATATAATGAGCTAGTTACGAAAACCTCCTGGATTCAACCCGAACTTTTAAAGGTTGGAGAAAAGAAACTTCTTGATTTTTGTAAGGATGAGGAGTTAAGGGGAAGTGTTTTTGGTATAAAAAAGCTTTTTATAATGAATGCATATATTAAGGATGAAATTCAAGAAGGCCTAATGGCAAATTATAATGAGGCTTTAGGAATTTATAGAAATCTTTATAATAATTTAACGGTTGTGGATACGAAACCTAAAAAGGTTATTTTATCTACGAAAGAAGAAATTGAAGTTCATACTGCAAATTTTAGATATTATTTAGGTATATTAAAGAATCAAGAGGATCGAAAAAAAGTATTTGAGGCTGTCTTTTCCTTTTATGAGGCACATAAGTCCACGTTAGCAAGCATTTATAATGGAATTATGCAATCGGAACTTGCTGAATGTAAAAATAGAGGCTATCAGAGTATTTTAGAAAGTAAATTATATAGAAATCAAATTCAAAAAGATGTTTTTTTAACTTTAATTTCAACAGCAAAGGAAAATACGGCACCATTAATACGATATAATACTTTAAGAAAAAAATACTTTAAATTAAATGAATTACATACTTATGATCGATTTTTATCTTTTAAAGAAAGTCAAAAAGAATACTCCTATGAAGCATCAAGAAAAATGGTATTAGAAGCATGTAAGTCTTTAGGAGAAGATTATTATCAAAAGGCATATAAAGTATTAGAAGATGGCAGAGTATCGGTAGATACCTGTGATGGAAAAAGAACAGGAGCATATTCGACATCTACCTATGAAAATGGGCCATTTATTTTATTGAATCATACCAATCGATTAGATGATGCCTTTACCATAGCGCATGAGGCAGGACATTCGATTCACACATTATATGCAAATGAATCTCAACCCTATCAAACGGCGGATTATGAGATCTTTGTTGCTGAGATTGCTTCGACATTTAATGAACAACTTTTTTTAGATTATTTGCTTTCATATACGAAGGATATAAACGAAAAAATCGTTTTATTGCAACAGGCAATTGATGGATTAATTGCTACATTTTATCGTCAAACTATGTTTGCAGATTATGAATATCAAGCCCATCAGCTTGTAGAAAATCAAGTGCCTGTTACAAGTGAGGCATTATGTAATATAATGATTGACCTATATCAAAAGTATTATCAAATGGATTTAATTCAAGAGCCATATAAGGCTTATGTGTGGGCCTATATTCCTCATTTTTTCGGAACTCCTTTTTACGTATATCAATATGCAACAAGCTTTGCTGCAAGCTTAGCTTTTTATGAAAAGGTAAAAAAAGAAGAACCAGGTGCATTAAAATCTTATCTTGGACTTTTACAGGCTGGTGGTTCGGATTTTCCAGTAGAGCTTGTGAAAAAAGCGGGTGTAGATTTGACACGAAAGGAAACATTTATGGCAGTTGTGCATCGGTTAGATGAATTATTAACCGAATTAGAAAATTTACTACAATAGGAGTGATGAATAGTGTTAGTAGAAAAACTATATGAAACAATTGGAAATACGCCATTGGTAAAATTGGAAGAAAACTTATATGCGAAAATAGAAGGGAAAAATCCTACAGGTTCTATAAAGGATAGAGTGGCTTATGAGATGATTTTGCAAGCTGAAAAGGATGGACTACTAAAAAAGGGTGGAACCATTATAGAACCAACTAGCGGTAATACAGGGATTGGATTATGCGCCATTGCGGTTCAAAGAGGTTATAGGGCAATCATCTGTATGCCTAGCAATATGAGTAAGGAGAGAATAAAACTCATGGAAGCCTTAGGGGCAACCGTAGTATTGACTCCCAAAGAGTTTGGAATGCAGGGTAGTATTGATATGGCTAAAGATATGCATTTGGAAATCAAGAATTCTTTTATTCCTTCTCAATTTGAAAATAAGGCGAATGTATCTGCGCATTTTAAGACTACGGGTCCTGAAATTTATGCAGATTTAAAGGATGTCGATGTGATTGTTTGTGGAATTGGAACAGGTGGCACCATAACGGGAGTCTCCAAATTTTTAAAGATGAAAAAAGAGGTTTATACCGTAGGGGTAGAACCTGCTAGTAGTCCTTTTCTTACAAAAAACGAAAAAGGACCTCATCTTATTCAGGGAATTGGTGCAGGATTTAAACCAGATATCTTAGATATAGATTTAATTGATGAAATTATAACCATAACCAACGAAGAAGCAATAATGGGAGCAAAACAGATAATGAAAAAATATGGTATTTTTGCTGGAATCTCTTCGGGTGCGGCCTATCAAGCGGCTTTAAAGATGAAAGAGAAAAAACCAGATAAAAAAATCGTTGTCGTTTTTCCGGATGGTTGTGAAAAATATATGTCAACAGCACTATTTGAGGATGAAAAATGCTAGAAAGATGTGTTCCTTTATTTAAAGAAGAAGAATTAGAAAAATTGAAAAATAGTCATATCTGTGTTTTTGGTATTGGTGGTGTCGGAGGATATGTAGTTGAGGCTTTAGCTAGAATGGGAGTAGAAGAATTTAGCATTGTGGATTATGATACAGTAGCCGAATCTAATATCAATCGTCAAATTATTGCTCTACATTCTACCATAGGTAAAAAGAAAATAGATGTTATGAAAGAAAGGATTTTAGATATAAATCCGAATTGTATTATCCATACCTTTGCAACCTTTATTGACAAAGATACGATTGAAAATTTTAATTTTGAATCCTTTGATTATGTTGTGGATTGTGTAGACAATGTAACGGCTAAACTTTTAATTATTTCTGTATCCAAAGTTATCAATACGCCTATTATTTCGTCTATGGGAACTGGAAATAAGCTTAATCCAAAATTTTTTGAAATTACGGATATTTCAAAAACTAGTGTTTGTCCTTTAGCAAAAATCATTCGCTTAGAATTAAGAAAAAGAAATATCAAAAATGTTAAAGTTTTATATTCAAAGGAAGAACCGATGAAATCGGAAAATCATATTTCTTCTGTATCTTTTGTTCCTTCTGTTGCAGGCCTTCTACTAGCAAGAGAAGTAGTTTTAGATATTATAAAAGATTAATATAAAAGATTAATATAAAAAATTAATATAAAAAATTAATATAAAAAAGTTTACTCCTAATCCTAATAGTTCATATTAGGATTTTGTCGTTTTTTGTCGCACGATTTTTGAAGAATTTTGTTAAATTTCATAATAATTTTTGTTATTATATAAAGTGAAAGTTGGTGATTATAATGAAGAATATTTTATACAAAATCTTAATAAATGGATTATTGCTTTGTTTTTGCATTATATTTTTATTTTTGATATTAAAGGGTAAAGATTTTGGATCATTTGATAATATTATTATTTCTATTATAAGTTCAGTTGTAACAGCATTTTTTTTAGGAATTATTGATAATATATGTCTTATGATAACTAATAAAAAATATAATTTTCGACATAAGTATGATTTGAGTTATAGAAATAAAGAAATTCGAATATCTTTTGCATATTTAATTAAAATATTAATTAACGACAAATATTTACTTGTCAAAAAAGAGAAATTTAATAAATTTCAACCAATTGGAGGAGTATATCATCAATACGATTCAGACACAATGAATGATTTGGGTTTTTCAAGAGATATAACACCAGGCGATGCCCAAGATATTCGTGGAAGTATTAAATGTAAAAATCTTATTAAATTCTTAAAATGGTTTGATAGTGAAGGCGCAAAGAGAGAAAGAGGAGTAAATCGTGAATTTTATGAGGAACTTAAAGATTGTATCCCTATAAAGGAATTTCTTGACTTGGATTTCATTTTTATTAAAAGGAAATATAAAGGCATAGAATATAGTGTTCATTTTAAAAAGGAAGAACTTTTGGTATTTGATATCTTTTCAGTTGATTTGAATGATTCTCAAAAGAAACAATTAGAAAAATGTATAAAAGAACATAAGGGGAAATTTTATTTAGCAGAAAAAGAAGAGATTAAGACATTAGGTGTAAATAATGAAGATTTACGTGAAAGATTTGGAAGTCAAACACCATTTATTTTAGATCAATATGAATACAATAAAAAATAAAATGAAAAGAAATGAAATTTATATTAATAATAATATAATAAGTGATTTCAAAGTTATATGCAGAGATATTCAATTAAATAAAAAATATAAACAAGAAATAATTGATGATTATAGTCATATCAAAGATTTAATAGAAAAAGATGAATCCATTAAAAGGAGGGAGGTAAATATATATATACAAGGTTCTGGAGCACAAAATACTTTTATAGAGCCATTAAATGGAAAGCAGTTTGATGTGGATTTTGTAGTAGAATATTCTACAAAGGAGCAATATCAACCTAAAGATTTTTTTGATAGTTTCTATAATATATTTAAGAATCATAGTAAAAAAGTAGAAAAGAAAAATAATACAATTAGGATATATTTTGAAAAATATCATTTTGATATTATGCCAGGGATATATATAGATTCCTATACTTTGAAGGTTCCAAATAAAACAAATGGGACATGGGAAATAAGATTACCTAAGCTTTTAGTGGACTGGTTTACTAATCCAGAAAATAAACAATTATTTATAAATAAAAAATATGAAAATAATATAAAAAAAAGTAAGCATTTAAAAGGAAAGAATTTAAAATGCTCTCAAGTTACAGACATAGAAAATATTTTTCCAAATTTTAGGGTTAAAGGAACAAAACTTACTATGGTAACACAATTATTAAAAAGATGTCGAGATATTTATTTTAATAATTGTGATGAAAATATAATTCCTCAAAGTATAATAATATACATTTTTACAAGAAAATTTTTCGAAGATAAGGAATCTCTTTATGATTGCTTTGTAAATGTAATAATTAAATTAAATCTTTTTTTAGAACAAAATGAAAAGTTTGAAATCTTTATTGTTGATTCTTATACTAACCAAAAAGAAGTATTAACAAAAAAATGGTCTGAAGATGAAAGGTATTATGTAAATTTTAAAATATTTATTAATGAGGTTTTAAAAAAATTAAAGAGTTTAAATTCAAACAATCATAAAAGAATTATGATGGATTTATTTGGAGATATTGCTTGCAAAAATATTAAGGATAAATTATAAAGTTTTGGAAATTTATAGTTGAATATTGACAAGTATTGTGATATGATTAATACGATAAAACTTTAAGATAGTCCAGAGAGGCTAACAAGAATACCAGATTAATATAAGAATTTTGTATGTTGATATTAGTTTTCTAGTCTTTATGGATTAGAGAACTATTTTTTTTGAGGTGAAAGTATGAGAGGCTTATTAACACTAAGAGAACTATCAACAGAAAAAATTTTAGAATTGATTCGTTATGCATTAAAGTTGAAAAAAGGGTTTCGAATTTCTTATCCAGATAAGAAAATTGCAACCCTTTTCTTTGAAAATTCTACTAGAACACAATATTCATTTCAATGTGCTTTAATGAATTTAGGTGTGAAAGTCGTTGATTTTGATACGCAGCTTTCTTCTATAGCGAAAGGAGAAACGTTGTATGATACCGTTCGTACCTTTGAAGCTTTAGGAGTAGATGGAGTGGTTATTCGTCATAGTAAAGATGAATATTTTAAAGAGTTAGATAATATTCAAATTCCTATTTTTAATGGTGGAGATGGAAATGCAAATCATCCAACGCAATCTTTACTTGATTTAATGACCATATATGAGGAGTATGGACATTTTGAAGGATTAAAGTGTTGCATTGTTGGAGATATTTCTCATTCTCGTGTTGCTCATACAAATATTGAAGTTATGAAACGTTTAGGGATGGAGGTTTATATTTCAGGTCCTGAAGAATTTAATGATCATTGTGCAAAATGGATGAATTTAGATGAGGCATGCAAGACTATGGATATTGTAATGCTATTACGTGTACAATTTGAACGTCACCAAGAAAAAATGAAAATAAGTGTAGAAGAATATCATAAGAAATATGGTATGACAGTAGAAAGAATGAAAAGTATGAAGGATAAAGCGATAATTATGCACCCTGCTCCAATTAATCGTGGAATTGAAATTGCCGATGAAGTTGCTGAATGTGAGAAAAGCAGAATATATAAACAAATGACAAATGGGGTATATGTACGTATGGCTGTAATTTCGGATGCATTGGATGGTAATTTATGATTGTAATTAAAAATGGAAAAATAATTGAAAATAACAAATTAATAGAAAAAGATATTTTAATTCAAGATGGTTTCATAAAAAAAATAGAAAAAAATATAATTATGGATTGTGACTATGTAGATGCTAAAGGATGCTTAGTTATGCCAGGTGCAGTTGATGTACATGTGCATTTAAGAGAACCAGGTTTTGAATATAAAGAGACGATTTATACTGGAACTCTTTCTGCAGCAAAAGGTGGCATAACCACAGTGATGTCTATGCCAAATTTAAAACCGGTACCCGATCATTTAGAGGCATTAGAACTACAGTTAGATCGAATTAAAGAATCAGCGATCGTACATGTTTATCCGTATGGTGCAGTTACCGTAAATGAAGAAGATAAGGTAAGAGCAGAAATAGAAAACTTTCATTCAAAAGTTTTGGCTATTACTGATGATGGTAGAGGAGTAAATAACTTAGAAATTTTAAAAGAGGCTATGCATTTAGCTAAAAAATATGATATTGTGATTGCTTCTCATGCTGAAGATAATATTTATAAGACGGCTCCAGAAGGAGAATATATAGCAGTAAGAAGAGAAATCGAATTAGCAAAAGAAATTGGTTGTAGATATCATTTTTGTCATATGTCGACAAAGGAGTCCTTTGATGCCATAAGAAAAGCGCATAAGGAAGGCTATACAAATATCACATGTGAAGTTGCTCCCCATCATTTAGTTTTAAATGAAGATAGAATCATCGATGGGAATTGGAAAATGAATCCACCACTTCGCAGTGAGGAAGACCGGAAAGCAACTGTAGAAGCTTTGTTAGATGGAACTGCCATTATGGTTGCAAGTGATCATGCACCACATGCAAAGGAAGAAAAGGAACGAGAATATAGTAAATGCTTAAATGGCATAATTGGATTAGAAACGATGATACCTATAATCTATACTTTTTTTGTAAAGAAAAATTTAATCTCTTTAGATAAATTTTTAGATATTTTGGTTTATAATCCTATTCAAGTATTTCATTTACCTAAAAGAAAACTAGAAGTTGGTTATCCTGCAGATATTGCCGTTCTTGATATAGAACACGAACATACATATACGGAAGAAGAAATTCTATCTTTAGGTAAAAATTCTCCTTTTATTGGAAGCACATTTTATGGATTTACGAAATGTACTTTTGTTGATGGAAAGATAGTTTATAGAAAGTAGGGAGTATTCATGAAAAGAAAATTAGTATTAGAAGATGGACACGTTTTTGAAGGTGTTGGTTTTGGAAGTATGGAGGAAAAAATAGCGGAAATCGTATTTAATACTTCCGTGGTTGGATACCAAGAAATTTTATCGGATCCGTCCTATTGTTCTCAAATGGTATGTATGACCTATCCTTTAATAGGAAATTATGGTTTAACCGATGAGGATTATGAGTCTAAAAATATCTATATGTCTGGATTTATTGTAAGAGAGTATAATGATATTCCCTCCAATTTCCGTTTTACTCGCACATTAGGAGAAGTAATGGAAGAAAATCATGTGGTAGGAATATCCGAGGTGGATACTCGTGAAATTGTAAGAATTATTCGTGATTATGGTTCTATGAAAGCAATGATTTGTGATGTTGATAAACCGCTAGAAGAATGCTTGAAGGCGTTAAAAGATTATGAATATCCTAAAAATCAAGTATCTATGGTATCTTCTAAAAAAATTTGGCATTCTAGAACACCAAATCCATTATATACGGTTGTTGCTGTAGATTGTGGTGTTAAATTAAATATTATTCGTAAATTAAATAAGGCAGGCTGTAATGTAGTGGTTGTGCCATATAATACTCCAAAAGAAATTATTATGAAATATAAACCAGATGGTTTATTCTTATCCAATGGTCCAGGGGATCCGGAAAATGTAGTTGAGGTCATTGAGCTTGTTCGACAAATGAAGGGAATTCTTCCGATCTTGGGTATATGCCTTGGGCATCAAATGATAGGTCTTGCCTATGGGGCTAAAACCTATAAAATGAAATTTGGTCATCGTGGAGGAAATCATCCTGTAAAAAATTTAGAAACTGGTAAAGTGGAAATTACAAGTCAGAATCATTCTTTTGCGATTGATATTAAATCTTTAGAAAAAACCGATTTAAAGCTTACCCATATTAACTTATTGGATAATGAGGCTGAAGGTATGATGGATAGTAAAAATAGTGTTATATCTGTTCAATATCATCCTGAATCTGCAGCAGGTCCTGAGGATAGTGAATATATTTTTAATCGTTTTATGGATGCGATGAAAAAGTTTGGAGGAAAAAACAATGCCAAAAAGAACAGATATTAAAAAAATTATGGTTATTGGTTCTGGTCCAATTGTTATTGGTCAAGGAGCAGAATTTGATTATGCTGGAACACAAGCATGTCTTGCATTAAAGGAAGAAGGATATGAAGTAATCCTTGTAAATTCAAATCCTGCCACGATTATGACTGATACAAAGATAGCAGATAAAGTGTATATGGAACCATTAGATTTGGAGCATGTTGCTAAAATCATTCGTTTTGAACGTCCAGATGGACTAATCTGTTCTATTGGTGGACAAACGGGATTAAACTTGGGTATGCAGTTATCTAGAAAAGGAATTTTAGATGAATGTCAGGTTGAATTATTAGGAACAAGTGCTAGTGCAATTGAAAAGGCAGAGGATCGAGAATTATTTAAAGAATTGTGTTTGGAAATTAATGAACCAATTTTAGAATCTATTACGGCAACCAATTTAAATGAAGTTATTGCAGCCGCAAATAAAATCGGATATCCCATTATTTTAAGGCCAGCCTTTACGCTAGGTGGTACTGGAGGAGGCTTTGCGGATAATGAGGAGGAGCTAATACCTCTTGCAAAGAATGCATTAAAATTATCCCCTGTATCTCAAGTTTTAGTTGAAAAATCGATAAAAGGATTTAAGGAAATTGAATATGAGGTATTAAGAGATAAAAATGATACCGCAATCGTGGTATGTAATATGGAAAACGTAGATCCAGTTGGTATACATACAGGAGATTCCATTGTTGTTGCTCCAAGTCAAACCCTAACAAATAAAGAATATCAAATGCTTCGTAATTCGGCTTTAAAAATTATTAGAGCCCTAAATATTGAAGGAGGATGTAATGTCCAATTTTCTTTAGATCCATATTCCTTCCAATATTATGTTATCGAGGTTAATCCACGTGTTTCTCGTTCATCGGCTTTAGCATCAAAGGCATCTGGTTATCCTATTGCTAGAGTTTCTGCGAAAATTGCTTGTGGATTAGGCTTAGATGAAATAAAGATTGCAAATACCTTAGCGTCATTTGAACCAACCTTAGACTATGTGGTAACAAAGATTCCACGTTTTCCTTTTGATAAATTTGCGACCGCAAATCGTAGTTTATCTACCCAAATGAAGGCTACAGGAGAAGTAATGAGCATTGGTAGAAATATAGAAGAATCTTTGCTAAAAGCGATTCGGTCATTAGAAAATAAAGTGGATCATATAGAACTGGAATCCTTAAAAAATTTGACTCCTGAAGAATTAATGAAATTTATTAGTGATCATACGGATGAAAGAATTTACGCTATAGGGGAGGCCCTTCGTAAAGGTATTACGATTGATGAATTGTATTTTTTAACTAAAATTGATCGTTTCTTTTTAGAAAAATATGATCATATCATCCATTTAGAAGAAGAAATTAAGAAGCATCCTTTTGATTTAGAAATTTTAAAAATGGCAAAGCGTTATGGTTTTGCCGATAGTTACTTGGCAAAAATTTGGAATACGACCTATGTAAAGATATATGAATTTAGGAAAGAACATAATATCTATCCTGTTTATAAAATGATAGATACCTGTGCTTCTGAATTTTCGTCTTACATCCCTTATTTTTATTCTACTTATGAACATGAAAATGAGTCCATAAGATCCGATAAAAAGAAAATCGTAGTTTTAGGTTCAGGTCCGATTCGTATAGGACAGGGTGTAGAGTTTGATTATACTACCGTACATGCCATTTGGGGTATACAGGAAGCGGGATATGAAGCAATTATTATAAATAATAATCCTGAAACGGTTTCAACCGACTATACAGTATCCGATAAACTTTATTTTGAACCTTTAACCTTTGAAGATGTTATGAACATTATTGATTTTGAAAAGCCTGAAGGAGTTGTTGTTGCTTTAGGCGGTCAAACGGCAATTAATCTAGCCGATAAGCTAGATAAGGCAGGAATAAGAATTTTTGGTTCATCTGCAAAAAGCATAGATTTAGCAGAAGATAGAAAATTATTTGAAAATGCGATGAGGGAGATCCATATTCCTATGCCTAAGGGCTTTGGAGTTTACTCTGTAGAAGAGGCTATCGCTGCTGCAAATGAAATAGGCTATCCTGTTCTTGTTCGTCCATCTTTCGTATTAGGTGGTAGAATGATGCACATTGTGTATGATGAAAAAATATTATGCCAAAAGGTAAGTGAGGCCGTGGCATTTGATAATGAACATCCTATTTTAGTAGATAAATATGTATCTGGACAAGAATGTGAAGTTGATGCTATATGCGATGGACAAGACGTTTTTATACCTGGAATTATGGAACATATTGAGCGCACAGGTGTTCATAGTGGAGATAGTATGAGTGTTTATCCACCATATTCTTTAAGTGATGAAGTAAAAAATACGATTATCGATTATACAAAGAAAATTGGTGTAAAATTACAAATGATTGGTTTATACAATATCCAATTTATTGTAGATAAAAATAATTCCGTATCTATAATAGAGGTAAATCCTAGATCAAGTAGAACCGTTCCATTTTTAGCTAAATCTACTGGAATTGCAATTGCAAACATTGCAACAAAGGTAATGTTAGGTGCTAAACTAAAGGACTTAGGTTATGTAGGAATTGCCCCTGAGCGCAAGAGATGGTATGTAAAATCTCCAACCTTCTCTTTTACAAAGATTACAGGTTTAGATGTTGTATTATCTCCAGAAATGAAATCTACTGGAGAAGCGATAGGATATGATTATTCTTTAAATAGAGCATTATATAAATCTTTAAAGGCTTCTGGAGTAAGAGTGGCTAATTATGGTACAATCTTAGCGACTATTGGAGATCAGGATAAAGAAATTGCTTTACCTTTGATTCGACGCTTTTATAATTTGGGATTTAATATAGAAGCCACTTCAGGTACGGCTAAGTTTTTAAAGAAGCATGGAATTAAAACAAGAATAAAAAAGAAGCTTTCTCAAGGAAGTGAAGAAATTCTTGATTCGATTAAAAAGGGATATGTAACCTATGTCCTTAACACATCAAGTGAAGGTGTAGACAGTAATAATGATGGAAGGGTTATTCGTCGAGCAGCTATTGATAACAATGTTGCGGTCTTTACCTGCTTAGATACCGTAAAAGTTTTATTAGATGTACTAGAAGAAATCACTATGGTTGTATCGGTTATAGATAAGGAGTAAAAATATGGAAAATGTAATACTTGAAATTACTCAAAATCAGAAGGTAGGCAAGGATGTATATTTGATGAGACTAGAAGGAGATTGTAAAGCCATACAAAATCCGGGAGAGTTTATAAATATTACTGTACCAGGTTTCTTTCTTAGAAGACCGATATCCGTTTGTGATTTTTCTGAAAGCCATGTGGATATACTATATAAAATTTTAGGTCATGGAACAAAAAAAATGTCTAATCTTTTAAAAGGAGAAAAGTTAGAGGTTTTAACAGGATTAGGAAATGGATTCCCACTAAAAAAAGATATAAAAAAGCCTTTACTTATTGCAGGTGGCATTGGAATAGCACCTATGATAGCTTTGGCAAAGTGGTATAACACTTTAGGGGTAAAGCCAACCTTAATTTATGGTGCCCAAACAAAAGAGGATATTGTTTTATCTGAGGTTTTAAATGAATTATGTGATACGTATATTTGTACAGATGATGGTTCTTTAGGATATAAAGGGAATGCGGTGTCTTATTTAGCATCAAATCCAATAGAATTTGACTATTATTATTCTTGTGGACCTTTCCGTATGTTAGAGGCTTTGGCTAAATTTAATTCTAATGGATGTGTATCTTTAGAAGCAAGAATGGGCTGTGGCTTTGGTGCTTGTATGGGTTGCTCCATTAAAACAAAAAATGGTCCAAAGCGTGTATGTAAAGAAGGTCCAGTATTTGAGGCAAGTGAGGTGGAGTTTTAATGAATACTAAAATAAAATTTTTAGGAAAAGAATTTAAAAACCCAATTATTCCTGCCTCTGGAACTTTTGGCTTTGGCTATGAATTTCATGATTTGTATGATATAAATATATTAGGAAGTATTTCAATTAAAGGAACAACCCTTTCCCCACGCTATGGGAATCCTTTACCAAGGATTGCGGAATGTCCAAGTGGACTAATTAATGCGATAGGACTTCAAAATCCAGGAGTTGATAAAGTTATTACAGAAGAACTAGTAAAACTAGATAATGTATATAAAGAGCAAATTATTGCAAACGTTGGTGGTCATAGCATTATGGAATATGTGGAGACGGTAAAAAAATTTAATACAATAGACAAAGTGTTTGCCATAGAATTAAATATTTCATGCCCGAATGTATCGGGTGGGGGAATGGCCTTTGGTGTAGATCCAGATACTGCCTTTACTTTGGTCAACAAAGTAAGAAGAGTATGTAAGAAACCATTAATAGTTAAATTATCCCCTAATGTAACGGATATAGTAAGAATGGCACATGCCGTTGAATCGGCTGGGGCAGATGCGATAAGCTTAATTAATACTATGGTGGGAATGCGAATTGATTTAAAAACAGGAAATCCGATTATTTCTATAAAAAAAGGTGGATATAGTGGACCAGGCATTTATCCTGTTGCACTTCGTATGGTATATGAAGTAAGTCATGCGGTTGATATTCCAGTAATAGGAATGGGTGGAATTACCAATGCCTATGAAGTATTAGAAATGATGTATGCTGGTGCATCTTTAGTAATGGTTGGTGCTCAAAATTTAGTAGATCCTTATGCATGTAAAAAAATAATAGAGGATTTACCAAATGTTATGAGAGAGTATCATATAGAAAATTTAGAAGATATTATAGGAAAGGCAAAGTAGAAAATGAGAGACGTTATTATTGCATGTGATTTTAAAAATCAAGAACAATTATTTGAATTTTTAAAGCCATTTGATGGATTAAATCCATTTTTAAAAATTGGTATGGAAATATTTTATAAGGAAGGACCTGAGTTAGTTAGAAAACTAAAGGCAATGGGATGTAAAATCTTTTTAGATTTAAAACTACATGACATTCCAAATACCGTAGAAAAAGCAATGCGTAACCTTGCTTCCCTTGGCGTAGAAATTACGAATGTACATGCGGCTGGAGGCATTAAAATGATGGAAGCCGCAAGAAGAGGTTTAGATAGTGTAGAAGAAGGAAAAAACACAAAATTAATCGCAGTTACGCAGCTAACCTCTATATCTCAAGAGATTTTAGAAAAAGAATTATTAATTAATAAACCATTAAATGAAGTTGTAAAAACCTATGCTTTAAATGCAAAGGCTGCAGGTCTAGATGGAGTTGTATGTTCCGCATTAGAAGCACCAATTATTAAAGAATTAGGTTTACTATCTGTAACACCAGGAATTCGATTTGCAGATGATTCTGCAAATGATCAAAAAAGGGTGGCAACCCCTGCATATGCGAAAGAACTTGGAGCTACCTATATTGTTGTAGGAAGATCTATTACGGAAGCATTGGATCCCGTTGCAGCATATAAGCGTTGTGTAAAGGAGTTTTGTTAATATGAAAGAAAATTTAAAAGTTGAAGTTGCAAAGAATTTATTAAAAATTAAGGCTGTTTTTTTAAAACCAAATGAACCATTCACATGGGCATCTGGAATTAAATCCCCTATTTATTGCGATAATCGTTTAACTTTATCCTATCCTCAAACACGTCGGGTAGTAGAAAATGGTCTTGCAGAAATCATAAAAACGTATTATCCAAGTGTGGAAGTAATTATGGGAACATCAACGGCAGGTATTGCGCATGCAGCGTATGTTTCTGAAATTTTGGATCTTCCTATGGGGTATGTTCGTGGTGGAGCAAAGGACCATGGCAGAGGAAATCAAATTGAAGGTGTAGTTCCTGTTGGTAAAAATGTAGTGGTTATAGAGGATTTAATTTCTACGGCTGGATCTTCTATTGAGGTCGTAGAGGTATTAAGAGAGGCTGGCGCTAATGTATTAGGTATTGCTTCTATATTTACCTATGGCTTACAAAAAGGTATTGATCGTTTAGCACAAGCAAATGTAATCAATCATTCTTTATCTAATTTTGAGGTATTAGCCCAAGTTGCTAAAGATGAAAATTATATATCTAAAGAGGATTTAAATAAAGTTTTAAAATTTCAAAAGAATCCTAATGATCCATCATGGATGGAGTAGATAGGAATATTTATGAAAAAAATATTCGGTCTTTGTGGTATTTTATTTGCTTTACTTTCTCTTGTTAGCTGTCGTTTATTCTCTTCTAAAGAAAAAGAATTCACCAAAGCAGGTATTACGATAACTCTAACGGATAGATTTGTAGAATCTGAAAATATTAATGCACAATTATATCTCATCTCTAACAATATAATGGTTGCTGGAAATAGAGAAACAAAAACTCAAATCACATTATATTTTGGTGAATTAAAAGTAGAAGAGTATGCAAAACGGGTTTTAAAAAATGCAGGTCAAACAGGTACCATTGAATTATATGAAGATGAAGAGATTACGTTTGCTCATACGTCTTATACGGCTACCGTCGATACGCAAGATTTTAGTTATTTACTCGTTTGTTTAAAATCTGAAAATTATTATTACACAATTAATTTTGCATGCTTTACTAGTAAATTTGAATCCTATAAAGATACATTTATGAGTTATGCCAAAACTATTCGTGTAGAATAACAACACTATTTAAAAACCATGATGAATAGAATATCATGGTTTTTATTTTATATTTTATGTGATAATGTTTATTAATCCTCTAGTATAATTTTATACTTTATAGTATAATATTTTATAAGGTTATAGTTATAATGTGGTGATGAAAATGATAGATCTTATGGAAATTAAAGATCCGTCTTTTATAAAAAAATTATCAATAAAAGAATTAAAAGAATTAGCAAATCAAATTCGTAAATTTTTAATTGATAGTATAGCAAAGACGGGGGGACATTTAAGTAGTAATTTAGGAATTGTGGAATTAACCATCGCAATGTACTATGTATTTGAACCGGAAAAAGATAAATTTATTTTTGATGTAGGACATCAATCTTATGTTCATAAAATATTAACTGGACGTGCAAAGGAATTTAATACACTTAGACAATATAATGGCTTATCTGGTTATATCAATCGCAAAGAATCAAAATATGATGTTTGGGAATCTGGACATTCATCTACCTCCATTTCAGCTATGTCTGGAATGCTATTATCAATGGAAGAGGATCAAAGAGTGATATCCGTAATCGGGGATAGTTCGATTATGAATGGTGTAGCCTTAGAGGGATTGAATTTTTTGGGACAAATAAAGGGAAAAACACCAATTATTATTTTAAATGATAATAAAATGGGAATTTCAAAATCGGTTGGTGCTTTATCTAAAGCTTTTTCTAAATTAAGAGGCTCAGGTATTTATCGAGGATTTAAAGCATTTTTAAATAAAATTTTACCAGCATTTTTAACCAATTGGGCGCATCAGGTAAAAAGAGGAATTAAAGGCTTTATTCAACATGATAATATATTTGAGGATATGGGATTTGACTACTATGGACCATACGATGGAAATGATTTATCCTATTGTATAAAAATGATGAAACGTATAAAAGAAAGAAAAAATCCCATTGTTTTACATCTTTTAACGAAGAAAGGAAAAGGATACCCTTTATCCGAAGAGGATAAAACAGGTGATTTTCATGGTGTTCCTCCTTTTAATATAGAAACAGGAAAACCTTTAGAAGTAATAGAGGATCATAAAATATCTTATTCACAGCTTATAGCAAATTTTTTAGTAGAGCATAGAAAGAATAATCAGTTTTTTGTAGTAACACCTGCTATGAAAGCTGGTGCAAAATTAGAAGAATTTGCTAAGTTATATCCAAACGATTTTTATGATGTTGGTATTGCAGAAGAACATGCGGCCGTAATGTCTGCAGGAATTGCATTATCGAATAAAGAAGTTGTTTTACTTATGTACTCTACTTTTTCACAAAGAGCATATGATGAAATATTAAATGACATTTCAAGACAAAATCTTAAAGTTATTATAGGTTTAGATCGTGCAGGAATCGTAGGAGAGGATGGTTCTACGCATCAAGGTATTTACGATTTATCTATGCTCATGGGTATGCCAAATATTAAAGTATGTATGCCTAAAGATGCAAAAGAAGCAATAGGATTATTTAACTATGCCTTTTCATATGAACTATCTCCTATCGTTATTCGTTATCCAAGGGGGCAGGTCGATGTTTCAACGGCATTAGATTTCTCTTATGTTTGTAATTTATCTTGGGAAAAATTACATAGTGGTACAAAGATAAATGTAATAGGATATGGTCCAGATATAGAACGTATACATAAACTTGTACAAGATAAAAATGTAGTTAATGTTTATAATGCTAGAGGCATTAAGCCTATGGATGAAGAAATGTTAGATTCTGTTTTTGAAAATAATTTACCAATTCTTATCGTAGAACAGGTTGTGGCTAGTGGGACATTGTTTCATAAAGTTTTAGAGTATAAGGAAAAGAAAAAATATACTTCAAAAATTTATAGTCATAGTTTTTCTTGTGATACGATTATTCCTCATGGAAAAATATTAGATGTTTATAAAGCGTATGGACTATCCGATGATGAACTTCTAAGCAAAATAGAAGAAGTAATTTCTAAATAATAGTAAAAGAAAAAGGACTTTTTAAAGTCCTTTTAAATATTCTATGATTTCATCTACAATATATTCAGGAGTAGAAGCACCAGAGGATATAGATATAGAGTTTCTATTTTGAAGAATTGTTTTATCTAAGCTTTTTAAATCTTCACAAAGAATCGTATCTATATGGGCGATTTCTTTACTTACTTTAACAAGTTTTTTTGTGTTTGAAGAAGAAGAATCCCCAACAACGAGACATAAATCTACTTTTTCCTGATTGGCCATTGCCTCTTGTCTTATTGTAGTTGCTGTACATATTTTATCATCAATTATAATATTAGGATATTTTCTTTTTAGTGATTCAAATATATCGGATAAATCATATTTGGATAGAGTAGTCTGGTTTGTAACATATACTTTATCCTTTATTATTGTTAATTTATTTATATCATCTAATGTTGATATAAAATGAATTTTATCGCTGATTCCTAAAACACCTTCACATTCTGGGTGTTTTTTTGTTCCTATATATATGCACTCATATCCATTTTCCAAATATTTTTTTATTTTTTTATGGACAATTAAGACATTGCCACAGGTTGCATCAATAACATGTAATCCTTTTGCTTGTGCCTTATCGTAAACGGCTGGAGAAACGCCATGGGCAGATAACACAATCGTGCCATAAGAAATTTGATCTAATAACTCAAGTCGTGTTTTATTTTTATCCTCTATAACGATTACACCTTTATCCTCTAAATCTTTTACTACATGTTTATTATGGATGATATAACCTAAAAGATAAATAGGTTCTATTCGATTTGGATTCTTTAATTCTTTATAAACAATTTCTAATGCTCGCTTAACCCCATTACAATATCCTTGAGGGACAACCTTATTTACTTTCATTCTCTTTTAATCCACCGAATCTTCGATTTCTACTTTGATAATTTATTATTGCTTTTTTTAATTCTTTTTCATTAAAGTCTGGCCATAAAACATCGGTAAAATATAACTCTGCATATGCCATTTGCCATAAAAGATAGTTGCTGATTCTATATTCTCCAGAGGTTCGAATCATAAGGTCCAATGGCGGATAATCTTTGGTAAATAAATGGTTGGATATGGTTTGTTCCGTTATTTGTTCAGGAGTTAAACTTCCCTCTTGAACTAATACAGCAATTTCTTTTACTGCTGTAGTTAACTCATCATAAGAACCATAATCGATGCATAAGGTTAAAGTCAATCCTGTGTGATTTTTTGTGTTTTCCTCGAGTTCTAATATCATATTAAGGAATTCACTTGAAAAGCGATCTCGTCTACCAATAACCTTTATACGAATCGAAGAATTAAAAATTTTATCCTTATATTTTTTATAATATTTTAAAGGAGCCGTCATGATATATTCCACTTCCGATGTTGGTCTTTTCCAATTTTCTGTGGAAAAACAATATACCGTTAGATATTTAATTCCCAATTTATTACTAGAAGAAGCAATGTCTTTTAAATTGAATGCCCCTTTTCGATGCCCCATAGTTCTAGGAAGTAATCTTTTTTTTGCCCATCTTCCATTCCCATCTAAAATTATGGCAATGTGTTGTGGAATATTGCTTAAATTAGTATCATTCATTTTATCACCAATTTTCATTATATCATGTTCTATAAATTTTGTCATTTTTTTATCTATCTATTTCTTATTTTTGATTTAATATTTTTATATCTTTCCTCCTATTTAAAAATATATAAATATATTTTGGTTATTATATTGAGGTTTTAAAAGAATTAGATTTGCAAATGATAAGAAAAATGATATAATAAAGAAAATACTATATTTTTTTATCGAGAATTATTTAATTCTTGCTATAACAACAAGGAGAAAAATAGGATGAGTACAAAAAGAAAAATATTAATCGCTGATGATTCAGCAATGAATCGTGAAATTTTAAATGATATGCTTGGGGATGAATATGAAATCCTCGAAGTGGAAAATGGTCAAGAAGCTATTGCTGCTATCCAAAAGCATGGGGTAGAAATTGATTTAATGTTATTAGATATTGTAATGCCAAAAATGGATGGCTTTGAGGTTTTATCCTTAATGAATAAATATCATTGGATTGAAGATATTCCAGTTATTATCATATCAGCAGAAACTACTCCAGAAGCTATGCATAGAGCATATGATTTGGGTGTTTCTGATTATATTAGTAGACCTTTTGATGAAATTATTGTGCATAAAAGAGTAAGTAATGCCATTATGCTATATACAAAGCAAAAAAGATTAGTCAATATGGTAACGGATCAAATTTATGAAAAAGAGAAAAGTAGTAGCTTAATGGTTGCGATTTTAAGCCATATAGTAGAATTTAGAAATGGTGAGAGTGGATTACATGTTATCCATATTAATGCGATAACAAAAATATTGTTGCAATGTCTTGTGCATAAAACCGATAAATATCCTTTAACTCACAAAGATATTTCTTTAATAAGTATGGCATCTGCATTACATGACATTGGTAAGATTACAATACCAGATGAAATTTTAAATAAACCTGGTAAACTTACAAATGAAGAATTTGCTATTATGAAGACACATTCTGCTGCTGGAGCAACTATGATACAAGGTATTCCATTCCAAGAGGAAAAACTTGTAAAATATGCATATGAGATATCTAGATGGCATCATGAAAGATATGATGGAAGAGGATATCCAGATGGACTAGTAGGAGAAGATATACCTATTTCAGCTCAAGTAGTATCCATAGCGGATGTTTATGATGCTTTAACGAGTGTAAGAGTATACAAAAGAGCATTTACTCATGAAGAGGCAATGCAGATGATCTTAAATAATGAATGTGGAGTATTTAATCCTTTAATTTTAGAATGTTTAAAAGAATCTGCTGATCAAATTCAAAATGAACTTAAAAAAAGTGATGCTAATTCTATGCTAAAAGTTGAAGAAGATGTTAAAAATATGGTATATGAATTGGCACAACACAAGGAATTAACTTCTTGTGAAAAAACATTTGAAAGTTTGGATATAGAAAGAGTAAAGAATCAATTTTTTGCAACATTATCTCAAGACATTTTATTTGAATATTCGGCTATGTCCAATATATTGGTTTTATCTAAAAATGGTGCAAAACATTTAGAGGTAGAAGAAACCATTCTTAATCCATTTACAAATGAGGTAATTGTTTCAAAATTTGGTACAAAAAATTTAGAAAAAGTTTCTCAAATCATTCGCAATACTACTCCAGAAAATCCAGTTATTACCTATGATTTTACTATGGAAATTAATGGTAAGAAAAAATCATATCAAATTATTGCCCGTTCAATTTGGTCTTTTGATGGAACAAATAAATATGTGGGTGCTATAGGAAAAGTAAAATTAGATTAGTAGGATTATAAAAATTTTTAATAAATAATATTTGATGGGAGGCAGGGTTTAATACCAAAATTATGAATTTAAAAGAATGTTATGAAGTTTTAGGTGGAAACTATGAAAGTGTTACATCAAGATTTGGTGGCGAACGATTAGTTTTTAAATATTTATATAAGTTTTTGAGTGATAGTAGTTTTCAAACTTTGACGGAATCTCTAAATTCTAAAAATTACGATGAAGCTTTTAGAGCATCTCACACCATCAAAGGTATCTGCCAAAATCTTAATTTAGACAAATTGCAAGCATCGAGTAGCTTATTAACAGAGGCTTTGCGAAATCATGTTTTTGAAAATGTAGAAGAACTTTATGCCCAAGTATTTGAAGATTATCAAATTACCAAAAAGGCAATAGAAGATTTGCAGAAAGATAATTAAACTTTAAGGAGCATTGAAAATGAGAAAAAGAATCAATAGGTTTTTAATAATTAGCATTTCTGCAATTTTACTATTGTGTGTTGGAGTTTTTGTATTTTTATCTATATTTATAAGTAAAACAAATGATCAAGCCGTAAACAATATTGGATCTGTATATATGGAAGGTGTAAGTCAGCAGATATCTAAGCATTTTCAAACAGCTATGAATTTACAATTAGAGCAAGTGGAAGATATTGCAGTAGTTGCAAAAGATTTATCTTATAAACAAATGGAAGAAAATTTAGTGAAGGAAGCACAGGATAAAAAATTTTCTTTTTTAGGATTATATAGCCCAAATGGTAAAATAGATACAATTTATAGTGAATATAATGCAGATGTTAAACTAGAAGTACCAGCTCCATTTTTATCTTCTTTAACCAACGGAGATAAAAAAATTACGGTAGCCTCTACAATAGAAGAAGATTCTAACAAAATTATTATGCTTGGTTTTCCTGTTAAATTATCAATGGAAGATAACTCCTCTTCATTGGCATTAATTGCAGGTATTCGTCCCGACTATGTAAATGGTCTTTTAGGATTAGATGCAAATAATATGATGGATTCCTATATTATTTTAAAGAATGGTGATTATGTTATACGTAACCTTCAAGAGAATGGGGGAAATTACTTTGTACGTGTAAAAGAGTTGTTTGAAACCTATGAGGGTAAAAAGGCAGATCGTTATATAGAGGAATTACAGGATTATATGAATAATCCTAAGGATTGCTATTCAACGATTTGTGTAATTGCAAATGAAAAAAGGCATTTACACTGTACATCTCTTCCGTATTCTGAATGGTATTTAATAACGGTTATGCCATTCGATAATTTTGATTCTATTGTTGATAATATGACCATGATTTGGACCATATCTATATTTAGTAGCTGTGCATTTATTATCCTTTTAATTTTAAGTATTGTTATTACCTATTATGTGTTATCAAAAAAACAAATGAGAGAATTGGAAATTGCTCAGGTAGAGGCGATTCGTGCTAACAAATCAAAAAGTGAATTTTTATCAAATATGAGTCATGATATTCGAACGCCGATGAATGCTATTGTTGGTATGGCTGCTATTGCAACAGCAAATATTACCAATCAGCAACAAGTTCAAAATTGTTTGAAAAAAATAACTTTATCTAGTAAGCATTTATTAGGTCTAATTAATGATGTACTCGATATGTCCAAAATTGAAAGTGGAAAATTAACATTAAATATGGACCAAATTTCTTTAAGAGAAGTAATGGAAAGTATAGTTAGTATTGTTCAGCCACAGGTTAAATCTAAAAAGCAAGTTTTTGATGTATTTATAAGAAATATAGAATCCGAAAATGTATATTGTGATAGTGTACGTTTAAATCAAGTTTTATTAAATTTCTTATCCAATGCAATAAAGTTTACTCCAGATGGTGGTTCTATACAACTTTCTTTATATCAAGAAAGTTCACCATTAGGAAATTCTTATGTTCGGGTGCATATTCTTGTTAAAGATAGTGGTATTGGAATGACACCTGAATTTAAGGATAAAATATTTGATTCCTTTACTCGAGAAGATAGTGCACGTGTAAGAAAGACCGAAGGAACAGGACTTGGAATGGCAATAACAAAATACATTATTGATGCTATGGGTGGAACGATTGAAGTTGAGAGTGAACTTGGAAAAGGTAGTGAATTCCATGTTGTCTTAGATTTAGAAAGAGCTACCATACCTGAAGCAGAAATGGTCCTTCCAAAATGGAAAATGTTAGTTGTCGATGATGATGAAATGTTATGTACGAGTACAGTTGCTTCTTTAGAAGAAATTGGTATTCATGCGGATTGGGCATTATCAGGTGAAAATGCCATAAAAATGATAATTGAAAATCATAAAAAGAATAAGGACTATGATATCATTTTACTAGATTGGAAACTTTCAGGTATGGATGGTATAGAAACTGCCCGTCGCATTCGAAACGAATTAGGCAAAGATATTCCTATTTTGCTTGTTTCGGCTTATGATTGGGGAGAAATTGAACAAGAGGCACGTGAAGCTAGTATTGATGGATTTATCTCAAAACCATTATTTAAATCTACGTTATATTATGGACTAAAGCAATTTGCTGGTGAAGAAATTGTTGAAGAAACACAAAATCAAAATACTACAGTTTCAAGTTTATCTGGTAGAAGAATACTTCTTGCGGAAGATAATGAATTAAACTGTGAAGTTGCAGCCGATCTTCTTACTCCATTAGGTTTAATTTTGGATTTTGCAGAAAATGGAAAGGTATGTGTCGATAAATTCACTGATTCTTCCTTAGGCTTTTATGATGCGATTCTAATGGATTTACGTATGCCAATAATGTCAGGTTATGACGCTACAAGAGCAATACGTGCAATGTTGCGTGAAGATGCGAATATTCCTATTATTGCTATGACGGCAGACGCCTTCACAGAAGATGCAAAAAAATGCTTAGAAACGGGTATGAATGCCCATGTTTCTAAACCAATTGATGTTAAAACTATTGTTAAATTACTAGAAAAGTATATTAAAGATTAATTATAATGACTCCACATTTCGTAGTGGAGTCATATTTTTTATTGTTAAAATGGAACTTGTATCAAATTACGTTGTATAAAAAAGAATAAAATGAAATCGAATGGTCATGGATAAGATATTAAGCATATTATAGTATGGTGGTATTTTTGAAGGCTTTACTATGCTTGCATGGCTTATTATCTTCTCCTAAAGATTTCAATTTCATACATAATAAGCTTTATCCTTTATATGATTATATTCATCTTCCTATAATGCCTGGACATGGAACAAAAACAGATCATTTCCATTCGAAAAAGACTTTGGATTATGTTATAGAAGAATATGACAAGTTAAAGATAAAATATAAAGAAATCGATGTATTAGGGTATTCTATAGGAGGAGTACTTGCTTGCTTTTTATCTCAACATCGAAAAATTGATAAACTTATGCTTATAGCCCCTGCTTTTTATTATATTAATTTTGAAAACTATAAGCCTAAGATTATAAAAAAAAGTCACGTAGGTTCAAAAGACCTTATTTCATTAAAAAAGATACAATATTTTTTTGTTTTTTCTAAAATTGTAAAAGAAGTAAAAGAAACGATGCACACAATACCTTGCCCTATTTGCATTATATGGGGTGAAGATGATTTTCTAGTTTCTAAAAAATCAGGATTAAAATTAATACAAATCTCTACGAATGAAATAAAATATTTTATAACGATTAAAAATTTAAATCATTATAATATTGTTTATTCTCATGAAACAATCGATCTATTAAAAAAATTTATTTTGAAGTAAAAGTATAAAACCTAAGGAATTACACATATTAAAAATGGTGATATCTATGAAATATAGTTGTTCGATATGTGGTAATTACTTTGAAGATAAAAATAAAAAATTGATTTGTCCAATATGTGGTAACACAGATGAAAATTATTTATTAAAATCTATTGAAATAGAAGAAAATAAAAAAGATAATATCAAAGAAAAATTAAGATTTTTTTTAAGTAGAAAATGTCATTCGGCAGCCTATATAAAATTATGCAGTAAAAAATTAGAAGACTTAGGATATTTTGATTTGGCAAAGGAATTAGATGTTGTTGCTCAAAAAAAATTAGAGTATGAAGCGGTTCTTTTAGAAATGCTTGGTGTAAAAGATGATATCCGTCTAAATTTAAATAATGTTGTTTCTAGAGCTATGGAAGATTTGCATTTAGCAAAAGAGATTACAGATTTAGAGAAAAAAGAAGATAATGAAGGTATTTTTTCTTTGTTAGAAAAAATGAAATATGATGAAGAAAAAAATGTTTTTATACTAAATAGTATAGCAAAAAAATGCCTTTATGAATTTAGAGAATCAAATTAAACCATAAGAAATTATACCTTATGGTTTTTCTTTTTATAATTCTTATATCATTTTTTCCATAAATATCTTAAAAATATGATAAAATAGAAAATGAAGATTATATTATTTCAATTTTAATAAAATTTTAAGTAATAAAAGGTAATCTAAAGGAAGAAGTGATGTTTCAGTGGAAAATTTATTATTTACGATAAATGTAATATTACCAATTTTACTTCCCATTTTTTTAGGATATTTTTTGAAAAGAATTAAATTTTTTTCAGATGATTTTTTAACGAAAGCAAATAAATTCGTTTTTAAAGTGCTAATTCCTATATTACTATTTAGTAATTTATATATGGCGAATCTATCCGAAATTAATTGGACCTTTGTGGGATTTTCTGCCTTGGCAATATTTATTTTATTTTTAATAGGTTTAATTATTGTTCTTTTTATTCCTGATCGTAAACAAAAAGGAGTTATCTTGCAAGCTTGCTTTCGTTCAAATTATGCGATTATAGGAATTCCTCTTGCTAAAATGCTTGGAGGAGATTCTGCTGAGGCTGCAGCAGCAGTAGTTGCTGCTGTAAGTGTTCCATTATTTAATATGTTAGCGGTTATTTCATTAACAATTTATGATCATGATGAAAATACAAAGGTATCTGTTAAGGATATACTTTATAAAATAATAACAAATCCTTTAATTATCGGTGTATTTTGCGGTCTAGTATTTTGTGGTTTAGGTATGGCTATTAATGCCTTGGGTGGAAATATGAGTGCTTTTTTAAATAAGGATAATATGAAAGGTGCAGCCTCTTTTATCCCTAAAACCATTTCAAATATAGCAAATCTTGCTACCCCACTTGCCCTAATTATATTAGGTGGTAAATTTGAATTTAAATCTATAAAATCTTTATGGAAGCAATTAACCCTTTCTGTTACGCTTCGATTAATTATTACACCTTTTATCTTTTTGATGATTTCCTATTTCCTAGGATTTAGAAGTTCAACAGAATTTGCAATATTAATTGCTTTATTTGCAACTCCAATTGCGGTATCAAGTGTTCCAATGGCGGCGCAAATGGGTCAGGATGAAGAATTGGCTGGGCAAATCGTTGTTTGGACAAGTGCTTTGTCTACCTTTACCTTATTTATAATTATATTTATTTGTGCACAAATAGGGATATTTTAGTTTGATTATATATGTAGATAAAAATTAATAATAAAAAAGCACATTAAATTATTAATGTGCTTTTTATTTTTAAACTTTCTTTTTTAATACCATTTCTTTGAATTTCATCATAACATCAAAATCCAAAAATCTTGCGATAAAAAATTCATTACCCATTGCACCAGCAAACACATCGTTCATTCGTTCATGCATTACAATAGAAGAAGCATAGTCTTTATAAATATCTTCAGTAGTATATACATAAGAATATCTATCTCTTCTTGCTGCATACATACAATAATATTTAGGATTTGTTAATTCTGTATTTACAATTTTATCATAACAGATGATATCGGCATAAATTTGATATGTATCCACAGATTGTGCAAAATTAATCATATCTGGAGTAAATCCTCCAGGTGGTCTCATGTTTACTTCTAAGGCAACAATATCTCCTACTTTACCTAGTCCCTCTTTAGCTTTACTAAGCCGAAAGAATTCTAAGTGGAAATATCTAGATTTAATATTAAATGCTTTTAATACTTTTTGTCCAACTTCAAATATATCTTTAGGAACTTCTTTATTTACATAATAAGATAAATCAAGGTTTTCATTTACAATATCCATTATAGATGGCGGGAAAACCTCATTATCACAAAAAACTACGTTACTATTTGAATCACATATTCCGTCAAAAGAAGTAATATCACCCTCTATGAATTCTTCCATAATATAGGGAACTTGAAAACCATTTTTATAAAATCTCTTTAAATCCTCTTCATTTTTAATTTTATAGGTGGCAGCAGCACCAACACCTACATTTGGTTTAACAACAACAGGATATCCTACCATATTTATAAATTCTATATCTTCTTGCAAAGTGGTACAAAATTTATATCGGGCAACCGGTACACCTGCCGCTTTATAATATTCCTTCATATTACTTTTGGATGTAAAGGATACAACATCCTCTACTTTCGCACCAGGTATATTAAAATCCGTTCTTAATCGAGCATCTTGTCTTAGCCAATATTCGTTATTTGATTCTAGTCCATCAATTTTTCCATACTTAAAGGCAAAAAATGCAACAGCCTTATATACTTCATTATAATTTTCTAAAGATGTTACTTTATAGTATTCTACTAAGGAATCTCTGACATTTTGATTTAATTCTTGGTATGGAGTATCTCCAATACCTAAAATATTAACCTTATTTCTTTTTAATCTGTCACAAAAATTATAGTAATTTTTTGGGAATGCAGGAGAAATAAAAATAAAATTCATAATATCACCTCTATTTTTAAAGATTATATCATAAATTTGTAAAAAAATGAAATATTTTTTTAAAAAATATAAAGTTTATTTGAGTGGTATGAATTGCGAAAATAATTGAAATATTATATAATATAAATATATTATTTTTAAGGAGAAACTCATGAAAAAGAAAAAGAAGGATAAAAAGAATAGGATAGAAGAAAAAAATATTTTAAATGATATTGAAGAGCCCCAAAAAAATGAAATTCAAAAAAAAGATAAAGGTATTGTAGAAAAATTTAAATTGTATAAATTTATTTTAAAAATATTTGCATTTGCGCTTTTAGTTACTTTTGGTATTTTAATTTTAGTTTATAAGCAACAAGCGGTTTTTGCGATAATTCTTATTACGGCTTTGGCTGCAATTTTAGCTGCTTTGATAAGAATCATTCCTTTGATAAGAACATTAAACACGAAACAAGCAAAAATTATATCTATGATAGAAATATTATTGCATTTGCTAGTTGGGTTATATTTAGTGTTTGCTGCATTTAATTATGTAAATGCAGAGCCTAATGAGGAAGGAAATATGACAGGCTTTGCAAGATTTAATGAAGTTGCATATCCTTATTTTTTAGCCTTCTTACTTTATACTAGGGCGGTTTCTTATTTTTGGGTTACCGTTTTACATAGAGAAAATACAGATAAATTTAAGTTTTGGGTTCATATAATTACTATAACTTTAGCCGTTGTTATTGCAGGTTTAGGTGAGAAGTTGGGTGTGCGTGAAATTGCTTTAGCTATTGCAATTCTTGCCTTTATCTGTGCCTTAGTAATTGCAGGTGAAGCAGGAACGGGATATTTTAGATATAGAAAAGCTATTGCAGAACCTAAAAATAAAGAGAAAAAAGATTCTAAGAAAGAAGAAATAGAAGCTCCTGGAAACAATGAAGGTATAGATATTACAGATATTGATCCAAATAGCATACCTTTAAATGATGAAACGAATCAGGATAATATTATAAGTTAATTATAATACCCATAGAAATATGGGTGTTATTTTTTAAATGATGTTTATGGTTTATTCTTTACAAATAGGTAATTTATGGTATAATACTATATGGTTTTCAAAAATTTAAAGGAATGAAAAGAGATAATGTGATGAATTTTATAGGAGGTGCAGATTTTTCCTGAAATATCTCAATCTGCTAAGATAAAATGACTACAGAAAAGTTAGAACACAGTCGTGTAAAAGTTGTATTTGATGTTACAGCTGATGAATTTGAAAAAGCATTAGATAAGGCATTTGATAAATGTAATGCAAAAGTTACAATAAAGGGATTTAGAGCTGGAAAAGCACCTAGAAGTGTTTATGAAAAAACTTATGGTGTTGAATCTTTATATGATGAAGCTTTAAATGAGATTTTAAATGCTAAAGCGCAAGAAGTATATAAAGATGAAAATTTAGCTAAAGAAATTTGTGGACCTTTCGAACCTAATTTTGAAAGTGATGAAAAATTAGAAAGAGGAAAAGATTTTAAAGTTTCTTTATCTTTTGATGTATATCCTGAAGTAAGTTTGCCACAATATAAAGGGTTAGAAGTAAAAGCAAAGGTTTTAACCGCTTCCGAAGAAGAAATTAATGCGGAAATAAAAACGATATTAAAGAAAGAAGCTGAAATGGTTTCTAAGGAAGAACAAGTAATTGCGGAAGGTGATTATGCGACATTTGATTTCGTAGGCACAGTTGATGGCGTTGAATTCCCTGGTGGAAAGGCCGAAAACTATGAATTACAAATTGGTTCAAAACAATTTATCCCTGGCTTTGAAGATCAAATGATTGGAATGAAGGCAGAAGAGGTTAAAGACATTCATGTAACTTTCCCAGAAAATTATGGTGAAAAATCTTTAGCTGGTAAAGCTGCAGTATTTAAGGTAACGGTTCATGAAGTAAAAGTGGAGAGATTACCTGAGTTAACAGATGAATATGTAAAGGGCTTAAAACTAGATGGTGTTAATACTGTTGAAGAATTGAAAGCAAAAAAGAAAGCTGATTTAGAAGCGAATAAAGCCGTAAGTGAAAAAGATCGTCAAGTTGATGAATTAATTAATAAAATATTAGATAATGCTATTGTTGATATGCCTCAATCTTTAATTGATGAAAGAGTAAATGGTATACGTGGACAATATGAACAACAAGCCAAAATGTACAATATTCCATTTGAAACATTCTTAGGTTTAATGAATATTACAAAAGAAGCATTCGAACAACATACTCTTGAACAAGGAAAACGTCAAGCATTATTTAATGTAGTAGCGACGAAACTTATTGAAGTAGAAAAATTGGCTCCTACAAAAGAAGCTTTAGATGCTAAGGCAGAAGAAGATGCAAAAGCTTCTGGAAAAACAAAGGATGCAATGCTTCAACAAAATTTAAACCGATATTATAGTGATTTATCTTATCAAGCATTAATTGAAATGCTACTTTCTAATGCTAAAGAAGTATAAAGCAATAGGCCAGTATTTTACTGGCTTTATTTTTTAAATTATGTGAAATTAAATTATTTTGGCAAACTACTTGCAAAAGTGCCAAAAAAGTATATAATATAATTACTGATTTATTTTTTCAGTGAAAGGATGATTTAAATGGAAGATAATACAAAAATTGTTTTACCTGCCATAGCGGTTCGAGGATTAGTTCCCCTTCCAAACAATGAATTTCGGATTGAGGTAGGCCGCTCAAATTCTGTACTGGCCTTAGAGTCAGCAGAAAAAATGTATGGTGGAAACATATTGTTATTAATACAAAAGGATTCAACCGTTGTTGAGGTTACTCCTGAAGATATAGAGCCAATTGGCGTTTTAGCTAAAATAACTTTAAAATTAAAATTACCTAATAATAATTATAAAGTTAAATTTAAAGTTACAAATCGTGTAGAGGTAAAAGAATACACTTCAATAGACCCATATTTCGTATGTAATTATGAAAAGATTTTCTCTTTACTAAATGGGGATGATGAAGAGAAGGCTCTAGTTAAAAATATAGCTTCTGAAATTGCTAAAGGTGGAAACGGAATGCTTACATCTGTAGAAGAAGCTTCAAGATTATTACAATCTGGTGCGAATGCGGATGTTATATCTGACGTGATTGCTTATCAATTACGTGTAAATAGCAGTCTTTCAAAATATCGTTATTTAGAGGAACTATCTGTTTCAAGACGTTTAGAAATGATATTAGAGGATATTGAAAGAGAAAAGCAAATCGTAGAGATTGAAAATAAAATTAATAAAGATGTAAAAAAAGCAATTGATGAAAATCAAAAGGAATATTATTTACGCGAGAAAATGCGTGCTATTCAAAATGAACTTGGAGATAAAGCTAGACAAGAAGAGGATGTTGAAAAACTTAGAAAGGCTTTAGAGGAAGCTCATTTGCCTAATGGTATATATGAAAAAGCAAAAGCAGAATTGCAAAAATATGCGAATACTAGCAATCAAATGGCAGAATCTGGAGTAATACGCACTTATCTTGACTGGATTATATCTTTACCTTGGGATAAATCAAGTAAAGATAATGCGGATTTAGCTGATGTAGCTAAAAAGTTAGATATGAATCATTATGGATTAGAAAAAGTGAAAGATCGTATTATAGAGTACTTGGCGGTAAAAATGATGACGGGTCACAATCCATCTACCATTTTATGCTTTGCAGGTCCTCCAGGAGTTGGTAAGACATCTTTAGCAAGAAGTATTAGTGAGGCTTTGGGAAGAAAATTTGTTAAACAATCTTTAGGTGGTGTTCGTGATGAATCTGAAATTCGAGGACATCGTCGTACCTATATTGGTGCTTTGCCAGGACGTATATTAAAAGGTATGAAAGATGCTGGTACAGTTAATCCAGTTTTCCTTTTAGATGAAATTGATAAAATGACGGCGGATTATAGAGGCGATCCCGCTGCTGCAATGCTAGAAGTATTAGACCCTGAACAAAATAAGTTCTTTTCAGATAATTATTTAGAAGAACCTTATGATTTATCACAAGTCATGTTTATAACTACAGCCAATGATTTATCAAATGTTCCAGCGCCTTTACGTGATCGTATGGAAATCATAGAGCTTTCCTCTTATACAGAAATTGAAAAATTTAACATAGGATTTAAACATTTACTTCCAAGACAATTAGAAGAGCATGGATTACATCCAGAACAATTATCCATTTCCGACGAAGCCATGTATGCCATTATTCAAAACTACACAAGAGAATCTGGTGTACGTGAATTGAATCGTATGATTGCAGGTATCTGTCGTAAAACGGTACGTAAAATTTTAATGGAGAAAGCGGAACACGTGGACATAACTCCAGATAATCTTTCTACTTTTTTAGGAAAATTAAAATTTACAAATAATAAAAATCGTGGTAAAAATCAAATTGGTATTGTAACGGGTCTTGCGTATACCAGTTTTGGTGGAGATACTTTAGATATAGAAGTTACAACATACCCAGGAAAAGGCTCTTTAGTTTTGACTGGTAAATTAGGTGATGTAATGAAAGAATCTGCACAGGCGGCATTCTCTTTTGTAAAATCGCATGCTATAGACTACCATATTGCTCAAGAAGTTCTAGAGAAAAACGATATACATATTCATGTTCCAGAAGGAGCAGTTCCTAAGGATGGTCCATCTGCAGGTGTAACATTAACTACCGCTTTGGTTTCTGCATTATCCAATCGACCAGTAGATTGTCATATTGGAATGACTGGAGAAATAACGTTACGTGGTAGCGTTCTACCTATTGGCGGATTAAGAGAAAAATCTATCGCTGCACATCGAAGCGGATTAACTAAAATCTTTATCCCTCAAGAAAACGAAAGAGATATTGAAGATATTCCACAAGAAGTAAGAGATGTCTTAGAAATTGTCCCTGTTGGACATATTTCTGAAATCTTAAATGTTGTATTTGAATAAATAAGGGTGCCTAGGCACTCTTTTTTTATTGACATTTATAAAAAAAATTTATATACTTAACATAAAATATAGATAATTATTATAAATGAGTGGTGTTTTATGTTAGATACAAGATTACTTACTTTTTTAACTCTTTTAGAAGAAAAAAGTTATACAAGAACAGCAAATAAATTATATATTACCCAACCTGCAGTGACGCATCATATAAAATCTTTAGAAAAAGATAATAACATAGAGTTATTTAAAGATAATAAAACCTTTGAGCTTACGCAAGCAGGGGTACTTTTAAGAGAATATGCGCTAACCGCAAAGTTTCAGTATTCTCAATTTGAAAATGCACTATCAAGGCAAACCGATAATGTTAAATCTATAATTGCATTAACTCCTATGGTATCTTCTTGTTTGAAAAAATATAATTATGCCTCCCTAATTCAAAACCATGATCTTAACTTAAATGTCTATGTATATGGGTATGATAAAATTATAGAAGCATTATTAGAAGGAACCATTGATTTTGCAATTGTAGATAATAGTTTTGATTCATCAAATTTTGATAGTTTTACCTTGGCTACTGAAAATTTAGTTTTAGTTTGTAATCCTGAGGGAAAATATGCGAACAAGGATAGAATCACAAGAGAACAACTTGGAACTGCTATTCTTGTAATGGGAGAAGAAGGAAGCGGTCTTTATCGTTTAAGCAAGAATGCGATTCAACAAAAAAATATTCGATTAAAAAATAATATCGTATTGCAGTCTAATAATTTGGATTGGATGATAAAACTTATACTATCCTATGACGGGATAGGCTTTATGTATGAGTCTAGTGTAAATGAATATATTGAAAAGGGAATGCTTAAAAAAGTGGATTTGTTAAATTTTAAAGCATCCCAGAATTTATATTTATTATTTAATAGGCGTGCTTTTTTAAATAATACAATTATTTCTTTAATTGAAAGCATAAAAAAATTTAAGGTGCAATAATTATGGTAGAAATTTTATATGAAGACAATCATATTATCGTTTGTTATAAACCAAAAGGTATCTTATCGCAAGGGGATGGTAGTTCTAAAAAGGATATGCTTACCCTTTTAAAAGAATATATAAAAAAGAAGTATAGTAAACCGGGAAATGTTTATTTAGGTTTAGTACATCGATTGGACACAAACACTAGTGGCGTAATGGTTTTTGCCAAAACCTCTAAGGCTGCAAATAGGTTAAGCATGGCAATGAGAATTCATACCTTTGAAAAAAAATATATTGCTATGGTAGAAGGTATTATTGAAACTAAAGAATATGTAGAATTGAAACATTTTTTAGTAAAAGATGAAAAAAATAGAAGAGCAATTGTTTCCTCTTCAGGTCAAGAAGCTATATTATTATATAAATCTTTAAAAAACTATGATTATAAGGGTACAAAAGTTACAGATGTAGAAATTATACTTAAAACCGGAAGGTTTCATCAGATAAGAGCGCAGATGTCAGCTATTTCACATCCTTTATATGGCGATATAAAATATGGTAGTAAGGAAAAAGAAGCTTCTTATCACTTACAGGCCTATTCCTTAAGTTTCCCACATCCAATAACAAAAGAAATTTTAAAATTTGAAAAAATAGTTTAATACCCAAAAAATTGGGTATTTTTTTCATATTGTATAGTATGGTGATTGTATGCATATTTCTTTAGAAAATAATTTATTATCTGTCGACAATTATAAGCAAATTATTGACTTGAAAAGTGATTTAATACAGCTAGAAGAAGTTATTGTTCAGGGTTGTAAATTAAATGTGGTCTATTTAGATCCTCAACGAATCGTACTAACAGGCACATTTAAGATAATTCAATTAGGAGATAACAAGCATGAAATACAAAATTATAATGCAAAAAAATGATTTTTTTAAGATTCACAATCGTATTGCTGTAAAAAACTTAGAAATTAAAGATGAAGAAGTTTCTTTTGAAGTAGAACTAGGTTCTTTAAATATACTAAGGGAAAGTGGATATCCATTTCATTTAATCGATTCTATAAGAATCAAATTTCAATCCTTTATGAAGAAATATTATTTACTTCTTATCGGTGTTTTGTTTTTATTTTCCGTTTTATATATTAATTCCTTTCGCGTAAACAAAATAAATTTTAATATGAAGACTCCTATTAATTCGTTAATTGAAACAAGAATAAAAAAGAGTTATAAGAAAATCCTTTGTTTTAATTTTTCTAATCTTAATTATACTGCTTTTTCAAAAACCCTTAGATTAGAATATGTAGAATATCCTTACATAGAGGTATATTCTAAGAATAACAACATATTTGTGGATATATATTCCTATGATGATGAATATCCTAAGGCAAAGGATCAAAATGCTTCAGGGGACATAATTGCAAAAAAAGATGCAGTTATTGATGAATTTTATATTTATAATGGAAATTTATTAATTAGTAAAAATAAGTATGTTAAAGAAGGGGAAGTACTTATATCCGGTAGTACAAATAATAATAAGATAGAAGCTAAAGGCCTTGTTATGGGATATACTTATGAGAAGACGGTGATTGAAGTATTAAAAAAAGAAGAGGAAGAAGTATCGACGGGAAGAAGTCAAAAGTATCAACAAATTCATTTTATGAATTGGGATTTTCCTTTTCAAAAAAAAGATTCCTATTCTTCTTATGATACAGTCGAACAAACACTGTTTAATGTTTTTGACATATTTTATGTAAAACAAATTGAAGAAAAAGAAAAAAATGCTATAATAAAAGAAAATGATGAAGCGTCAGCTACTTTAAAGGCTGAAGGCATAATAAAAGAAAATTTTGAAAAAAATAAAATAAATGATAAAGAAAAAATAATGGATTGTAAAAAATATCTCATCGAAGAAACAGAGGATAAATATCTAATTACGTTTATTTTAAAGAAATTAGAATCTATAGGTGAATTTAGAGCTTATTAAGGAGAGTAAAATGAAGTTGAATTTAACAATCGCATCGGCAGTAGATGCAAAAAATATTTCGGGAATACATAATGCAAACTTGAAGGTATTAGAAGAAAAATTTGAATGCTCTATTGATGTTCATGGTGAAGATATTTTATGCAACACGCAAGATGAATTAATTATTCAAAAATTAGAAAGAATCTTTAAAATAATATTTGAGATGTCTAGAATGTCTTTTAGTATATCTCCTAGAGATGTTATCTATATTTGTAGTGTCGTAGAAGAATCTAAGGATGAAGAATATTTAAATTTTTTACTTAATAGAAAACCTATTGGGCATACTCTACATAATAAGCCTATTTATGCTAAAACTTTAAAGCAAGAAGAATATATACAGGCCCTTGCGAAAAAAGATTTAATTTTTTCTATAGGTTCTGCGGGGACAGGAAAAACTTATTTGGCCGTATGTTATGCAGTTACAGAATTAAAAAAAGGAAATATTGATAAAATTATTCTTACAAGACCAGCCGTAGAAGCAGGAGAGTCTTTAGGCTTTTTACCTGGAGATTTAAAAGAAAAAGTGGATCCATATTTAAGACCTTTATATGATGCTTTATATGATATGCTTGGAGTAGAACAAGTCAGTAGCCTTATAGAAAAGCAAGTGATTGAAATTGCTCCACTTGCTTATATGCGAGGAAGGACTTTAGAAAATGCCTTCATCATTTTGGATGAAGCACAAAATGCTACCATTGATCAGCTTAAAATGTTTTTAACACGTTTAGGCTTTCATTCTAAAATGATAGTTACAGGTGATATTTCTCAAGTGGATTTGCCTAATTCTAAAAAATCTGGTCTAAACGTTAGTGCAAATCTTTTAAAAAATTTAAAAGAAGTAGGATATATAGTTTTTGATAAATGCGATGTGGTTCGACATCCTCTAGTTGCTAAGATTATTGAAAGATTTGAAAAACTAGAAAATCAATAAAAAATGAAGCTCAAGTAGTTGCCTATTTGAGTTTTCTTTATTTTTATTAAAAAAATGAAACTTTTTCTATAGAAAATCCCCCTTTTTCCTTGAAATTTTTTTATAGAAATATTACAATAAATATATATTGTCGAAAAAGGAGAGCGATAAAGTGAAAAAAAATTATTTTTATGGATTATGTAAGGCGTTTGGGTTTGTGCCTATTCTCCTTCTTACCCTAGTACTTGTGTCATTTTCTTATGCTAGTATAAATTCAAAAATAGCATTAGAATCTACCAATTTCTTTACTGCAATGGTTGCAGCAACATTTTTAGGATTATCTATTTTAGGATTAAGCAATTTAAAGAATCCTAAAATTAATTTCCTAGATTTTTTAAGGAGTGTTGGCTTTCTTGCAGGCGTGGGAGCAATCATAGTACTAACGATTAATTCTGCAAATTTGGGTTTAATTATCTTTTATGCAGTAGTTGCAGATATATTATTGACCGAATTAGTTGTACGTTTTATTTTTGGAAGATATATAGATGAAGAAGTAGGAAGCAAACTCTATTTTTCTTCCTTGGGTAATCATTGTTATATTGCAGTCATATCTATAGTTGCTATGCTACTTTCTGCTTTAGGATATCTTTTATATGATAAATTAGGTCAGCTGATATCCTTTATTGGAAATTATGGTAGTGGTATAGCCGTTGCTATTTTATTGGCGGTTTTACTAATTAGTACTTGCAAGAAGAATACAAAGGCTAGTTTTTTAGATGCTGCCTTAAGCGTAGTATTTTTAACAAGTTTACTTGCCGTAATTTATTGTTTAAGTCTATTAGATTTTGCTGCTTTTAAAGGTTTATTTTATATTTGTTTGTCATCTTTAGCAGGTATTTTATTAAGGGCTACATCTTTCATCTCTACGGAAGAAAAAACTTCTAAATTTAAAGTTAATCGTTATTATCGTGATTTATATGCAAAATATGATGTAACTATATCTGTGGGTATAGCCTTCCTTTTAACTTTCTTTTTAATTCTTCCTGCTATGGGATTAGATGGATTTAATCAGGTATTAGTTTCTATTGGTCTATCTTCCATTCAATTTAAAATTGCCGATATTACAAATTATATTATTGCCGTTATTGCTGTCGTAGGCATAATTTACATTTTCATTTTAAGAGAGATAAAGTCTAAAGAGACAAAGGCAATTGATATTGTTGCAAATATGTTAGGTTATCTTGCTTTATTCATACTTCCATATTTTATAATTTTAGGAAAAGATTTCTCTGGAAATATGAAGGCTTTAACAAATAATATTTCTCTACTAATTGCAACGATAGTTATGGCAATTGTGGTTGTTTCATCCTTTATTTTACAAGTTCTAAGATATATTTATTATAAAGGTGAAGAGCCTTTAGAGGAAGTAGTAGAGGATTCAACCGATGCTGTGATTGAAGAAAAGGCACCTGAAGAGGTTCAAGAAGAAATTGTTGAAGAAGAGGCACCTGAAGAGGTTCAAGAAGAAGTGGTCGAAGAACCAGAAGAGGTTGTTGAAGAACCAACGGAGGAAGTTGTTGAAGAAGAGGCACCTGAAGAGGTTCAAGAAGAAGTGGTTGAAGAGCCAACGGAAGAAGTGCAAGAAGAGATTGTTTATGTTGATGAAGACGGAAATCAAGTAGATCTTAGCGAAGAAGATGCTGAAGAAGATGAAGATGGCTCTGATGAAGATGATATAGACGATGAAGAAGATGAAGAGGAAGCATCAGAAGAAGAACCTGAAGAGCAAGTTGATGCAAAAGAAAAGGATATTTTAATGCCAGAGGTTACTCTTTTAGATGAAAATGGTGTTCCTAAGAAAATTAAACGTAGATTTAATACACGTATGATGTTTGCTCCTTATGAGGCAAAAGAATATTATAATGAAATTAAGAATTATTTATTATTGTATCGTGCAAAGGGAAGATATTCTGCTAGATGTGAAACCTATAGATATAAAGGCTTAGTGGCTAAGGTTGCATTAGCTGGTAAGTCTATTAAGGTATGTTTGGCAATCGATCCACAAACCTTAGAGGGAAGTAAATATCATTATAAAGATGTTTCAGAAAAGAGACAATACCAAGAAGTACCTACTATGATTAAAGTACGTTCTCCTAGAGGATTAAAGTATTTTAAAGAGTTAGTAGATATAATGATGGCAACACGTGGTGTTAAACCAAAGAGAAATTACCAACCTACAAACTTTATGCCTACACTAATTCCTAATGGAGAAGCTATATTAGCAAATTTAGGTATGAGTACAGATTATTTATACCCTTCCATGAATGTAAGAGGTATTCCTGCCGAAATGCCAGATGATTTAATTGATTATTTACCAGTAATTCAAGGTAATGAATTAGAAGAGGAAGAGGTTGAGGCAAACGTATATTTAGATACATTATGTAACCATTTTGAGAATGGCGATGAAATTACTATTGATGTTTTAAAATCTTTACATATTGTTACGAAAGGTAATGTTCTTCGAATTCGAGCTAGAGGAACGCTAGATCGTAAATTAATAATTTATGCAGAGTATATTGATGCAGACGCTTTAAAAATGCTTATGTGTACAAATTGTACGGTTGTTAAAATTGTAAGATAATTTTAAATTAAATGAAATTAAAAAAGGCATAATATCTAATATTTAGGTATTGTGCCTTTTTATTTATTCATTTTGTGGACGAGCAAGGATACTTGCAGCATAGTGATAAGGATAACGTTACAACGTTTGATTTTACCTCTCCTATATGTTATAATGCTATTATGATAAATAGTAATTTATGGAGGGGATTGTATGAAAAAAATTGCGAGCGTAATCATTGTAATGACGATGATGGTATTGTGTTTTACGTTAGCTGCTTGCAAAATCAAATACGCAAGTCATTATAGTGCAACGTTTATGGTGACGACAAACAATTCAAATGAAGCATCGGTTTCATTTGATAGTTTTAGCGGAACATACGTAATGAAATTGAAAAATAACGGCACTGACGAAGTATTTATATCGTATGAGGCGAAGTTGGGAGAAGGAAATATAAAAGTTTACTATGACTTTAATGATGAAAAGTTAAATTTATTTGAAATTGGAACTAATGATTCTGTGGATAGTAAGACTGAAACTTTTACAGGCGATAAAACAATTTACATAATAATTGAATCAGATGGTAAATGTAAAGTAGGTAGTTTTTCATTTGCTTTGGAGAAGTCAAAGTAATAAATTTCCAATTTAGTTTATTAGACACAAAAGCTCTCGGAAAATAATCCGAGAGCTTTTGGCATAGTTTGGAAGCTAACTAAAAATTTTAGTTTCCTATGGGAAGTAATCTTTTGAAAAGTCTTTATCGTTTTTTATAATTCGTTTCTTTTTGCAACCTTAGTTTCAATTGCTGCTTTGCTTACCGCTTTAGATACTTCTTCAACGACACGTTTATCAAAAGCAGAAGGAACAATATAATCGATAGACAGCTCATTATCTTTGATGATATAAGCTATTGCATAGGAAGCAGCAAGCTTCATTTCTTCATTAATTTTAGAGGCTTTTACTTCTAAGGCACCCTTAAAGATTCCAGGGAAGGCTAATACATTATTAATTTGATTTGGATAGTCTGATCTTCCTGAACCAACAATATATGCGCCTGCTTCTTTAGCATCTTCATAAGTAATTTCAGGATTTGGATTAGCCATAGCAAAAATGATTGGATTCTTGTGCATTGATTTTACCATATCCTTAGTAACTAAATTTGGTGCTGAAACACCGACAAAAGCATCGGCATCTTTAAGAAGAGAAGCTAAGGTATTATCGTGTTCTTTAGGTGAGTCAAATATTTTTTCATCTAATAGCTCTTTTATTAAAAAGTCATAACTATCATATTTATCCTTATGTACCACACCATTAATATTATAAGCGTTAATTTCTTTCACGCCAATTTTTTTAAGCATTTTTGCAACCATAGATCCAGCGGCACCTGTTCCGGATAGAACCACGCGCATATCTTTTAATTTTCTACCGGTTAATCTTTCAATATTTATAAATGCGGCAGCAACTATTATAGAGGTACCATGTTGGTCATCGTGAAATACAGGAATATTTAATTCTTGAATTAATCTACGTTCTATGGTTACACATCTAGGGGCAGATATATCTTCTAAATTAATGGCTCCTAAAGTTGGTTCTAATATTTTACAGGTTCTTATAATTTCTTCAGTATCTTGTGTATTTAAACATAAAGGAATAGAGTCTACACCAGCCAATTCCTTTAATAAAATTGATTTACCCTCCATAACAGGAATTGCTGCATATGGTCCAATGTTTCCAAGACCTAAAACAGCAGAACCATCGGTAATAACTGCAACCATATTTGATTTTGAGGTATACGTATAAGTTTCATCCTTATCTCTTTCAATTTCCTTACAAGCATACGCAACTCCTGGAGTATATGCCAAAGATAAATCATGTTGATTTTCAATTTTCACTTTGGATTTGATTTCCAATTTTCCTTTTTTATTTTTGTGTAAAGCAAGAGCCTCTTCCTTTAATGTCATATTGTTTCTCCTTTAAAAATTGTATTGCCATGATAATCAATTGCACAAATCATGGGAAAATCTTTTACTTCAAGTCTTTTTATTGATTCTGGACCTAAATCAAAAAAAGCGATTTCTTTTGCGCTTACCACCGATTTAGAAAGTAGTGCTCCACACCCTCCAGTGGTAATGAAATATAAAATTTTGTGTTCTATATAAAATTGAGTACATTCCTTATCTCGTGGACCTTTTCCTATGGTTCCTAAAACATTAAGTTTTGGCATTAAATAAGCAAATTTGTCCATTCTAGAAGAAGTAGTTGGTCCAATCGAACCAATGACTTGCCCAGGTTTAGCAGGAGTAGGACCTGCATAATATAGAAAAGAATCCGTAAAATCCACAGGCATAATTTCTTGATTCGCTAATATTTTTTCTATTCTTAAATGTGCAGCGTCTCTTGAAGTATAAATGATTCCTGTAAATTCTATGATATCACCAGCATGTATTTCTACAAGTTTTTCTTTTTCTTCCGGAAATTTTATTTTCATAGAATCACCTCCTTATGTCTTGAAGCATGGCATTGGAGATTCACAGCTACCGGTAAAGATGCAATGTGACAAGGATATAGATTTACTTTTACAGCCAATGCAGTTGTTTTTCCACCTAATCCCATAGGTCCTATATTTAAATGATTAATTTCTGCTAATAATTCATCTTCAAGGGCTTTCGCATCGGCATCTGTTGAACAATCCTCTAGGGGTCTTGTTAGAGCTTCTTTAGCAAGAAGAGCACATTTTTCTAAGTTACCACCTATTCCTACGCCAACAACTAAAGGAGGACAAGCTCTACCCCCAGCCTCTATAATCGTATCAAGGATGAATTTTTTAATTCCTTCTTTTCCATCTGCTGGAACAAGCATTTTCACTTTGCTCATGTTTTCACTTCCTGCACCTTTCGGACAAACGATAATTCTTAATTTATCACCTAAAGTGGTTTTAATATGAAGGATTGCAGGAGTATTATCTTTTGTATTTATTCGATTTAGTGGAGAAGAAACTACACTTTTTCTTAAATAACCATTTGTATACCCAAGTCTTACACCCTCCTGGATGGCTTTATTTAAATCTCCATTTATATAAACTTCATTCCCTATTTCAACAAATATGACCATAATTCCAGTATCTTGACACATAGGGATATTTTCTTTTTTCGCTAAATCATCATTTTCAATAATCTGACCGATAATGCTTTTGGCCAATCCCTCTTCCTTTTGGAAAGCATGTTTTAAAGAAGTTAAAACATCCAGTTCTATATTGGTTGCGGCCTCTATACAAAGTCTTTCTATTTCTTTTGTTATAGTTTTGACATCAATTGTTCTCATTTTTTTACCTCTAGCAATTATTATACTAAATTCTAATAAGAAAATCATCTTTTATTGTTTAAAAAAATAAGATTTTATCATATAATATAAATATATTTTTAGGAGAGAGACTAAATGAGTGAACAATTTGAGAAATGGCTTTTAGAAAAAAAGAATATGAATATAAAAAATGATATCCTTCAAATGGAAGATATAATTTCTTTTTTGGATCATATTAAATCCTTGTTTTTTCCTGGATATGTAGAAAAAATATGCAATTTAAATACTTATTTTGATAATCTGATTTTATCTTTGGAAGAAGATTTAGATAGATTATTAAAAAATATAGAGGGTATAGAAAATAGAGATTTAAAGGTAGAAGAAATTAAAAAGAAGTTTTTAAATGAACTTCCAAGTATAGAAAAAATACTAAAAACCGATATAGAAGCTCTATATGAAGGAGATCCTGCCGCTTCATCTAAAACAGAAATCATTTTATGTTATCCAGGCTTAACTGCTATTTTTATTTACCGTATCGCTCATATTTTATATGAACTAAATATACCTATTTTACCTAGAGCATTATCCGAATATGCTCATAGTAAAACAGGAATAGATATTCATCCAGGTGCACAAATTGATTCACATTTTTTTATAGATCATGGAACAGGAATCGTTATAGGTCAAACCTGTGTAATAGGAAAACATGTAAAGATATACCAGGGTGTAACCTTAGGTGCGTTATCCTTAAGAGAAGGACAAAAACTTGCTGGTTCTAAGAGACATCCAACGATAATGGATAATGTAACGATATATTCAGGTGCATCTATTTTTGGTGGAGAAACCATTATAGGAAAAAATTCGACGATTGGTAGTAATGCATTTATTACTTCAAGTATAGAAGAGGATATGACGGTTACCATTCAGGGACAAAAGAAAAAACATAAGTAGAGGTGATTTTTATGAAAATAGAGTATTATAAGGAGTATAGTCATAATTTAAATAGAGATATGGAATTTAAAGTGTATGGTCATGCAGGTAAGCCATGTATCGCATTTCCTTGCCAAAATGGTAGATTTTTTGATTATGAAAATCAAGGATTAATCGAATCTATGAAGTGGTATATTGATCAAGGAAAAATTCAAGTTTTTTGTGTAGACTCTGTAGACATTGATACATGGAGTGCAGAATGGAAGAATGGCTATGATCGTATGCAATATCAAGAAGCTTATTATCGGTATATTATTGAAGAAGTGGTTCATAGAGTATATGAAATCAATACTTATGGGAATGGCGGGGGTGTTGCCTCTGGAATTCTTACCTATGGTTGTTCCATGGGAGCATATCATGCAATGAATTTTTTTCTTCGCAAGCCAGATATTTTTGATGCTGTATTAGCCTTATCAGGAATTTATCATTCTGGATTTTTTGTAAAAAATTATTCGGATGAATTCACTTTTTTGAATTCTCCAATTGATTCCTTGGCTTTCATGGCAAATCATCATCCTTATATTGATTTATATAGGCGTTCACGTATCATTGTATGTGTAGGACAAGGTAGTTGGGAAGAGGAATGTTTAGCGGATACTCGAGCGTTAGACTTCCAATTTAAGCGTTTAGGCATTCCTGCATGGTTTGATTACTGGGGATATGACAAGCCACATGATTGGCCAAGCTGGCTAGAACAAACCCCACATTTTTTGTATCATATTTTAGATTAAAAGAATTTATCACCTAAAAATTATTTTTAGGTGATTTTTTTATTGTATAAAATTTATAAAAAATTATAAATTTATATTGCATATTTGAAAATAAAGTATATAATTTATTTTGTCATATAAAAATGATATATGGGGAGTTAAATAACATATTTAACAAGTTACAAGCCCAGAAGAATTTTTTTGGAAAGGAAAAAATGCGAAAGATTTTCAAAAATCTTTCAATTCGGTAAACTGCGTTGGCTAAACCAATTATCGAATTGCACAATATTGTGAAATATTATGGTGCAAATACTGTCGTAGATGGAATCGACTTAAATATCTACGAAAACGAGTTTGTAACTCTTTTAGGTCCTTCTGGATGTGGTAAAACGACTACATTAAGAATGATTGGTGGATTTGAATATCCAAATTCTGGAGATATTATTGTAAATGGAAAGATAATTAATGATCTTCCTAGCTATGCAAGACCTATTAATACCGTCTTTCAAAGATACGCTTTATTTCCACATTTAAATGTTTTTGATAATGTTGCTTTTGGAATTATCAACCGAGGTAGAAAATTCATGATGAATTTTTATGGAGGAAAGGATAAGTTAAAAGAAGAAATCATTCAAGAGAGACTTGCTTTAGGAATAGAAAAGCAAAAAGCGGAAAAGGTTTCTTATTTTGCATTATCGAAAAAAATAAAAGAACATGTGAGAGAATCGGTTTTAGAATCTTTAAAAATGGTAAATCTATCTGGCTTTGAAGATCGAAGAATAGATAAGATGTCTGGTGGACAGATGCAAAGAGTTGCCATTGCCCGTGCCATCATTTTAAAACCAAAAATTTTATTATTGGATGAACCTTTATCTGCACTTGATTTGAAATTAAGACAGAATATGCAATATGAATTAAAGGAAATGCAAAGAGATTTAGGAATTACCTTTATCTTTGTTACACACGATCAAGAAGAAGCTATGGTAATGTCTGATAGAATCGTAGTAATGAAAGATGGAATTATACAACAATTGGGAACACCAAAAGATATCTACAATGAACCTGTAAATCGATTTGTTGCTAACTTTATTGGTGAATCCAATATCATTAGTGGTATTTATTTGAAAAAGAACTTGGTTCATTTCCTAGATACGGATTTTGAAGTGGTAGGGTATGAATTTGATGATAATGAACCTGTGGATGTTGTAATTCGTCCAGAGGATTGGGATGTGGTTCCTTTAGAAAAAGCAAAAGTAATAGGAGAAGTGACTTCCTCTATTTTTAAAGGCGTTCATTATGAACTATGTGTAGACATTAAGGGAGTAGAATATGTAGTTCACACATATGAAGATGTCAAAACAGGAGAACAAGTTGGATTAAGTGTAGATCCATATGAGATATGTTTAATGAAGGTGGATGGCTCATGCAAAAAAATAGTTCAACTATAATTCCTCCTTCTCAGACTTCGCACAATTTACATCGACTTGCAAAACCTTATTTATATTGGCTATATATATTTGCATGTTTACCTATGCTTATTATGTTTTGCCTTATGTTTGTTGAAACCGAAGGTATTCGCTTTGAAGGAATGCAATTTACTTTTGCAAATTTTACAACTTTAACTCAAAAATCTACACTTGTAGCCTTTGCTAATTCTATAAAGTATTCTTTTTTAACTACAATTATTTGTATATTTTTTGGATATTTAATTGCATACTCTTTATATAAATCAAAAATTAAAAATAAATATCTTATTTTACTATTGTTAATTTTGCCGATGTGGACAAATATTTTGCTTAGAATAAATGCTTTAGCATCTGTATTTAAGGAAAATAATATTATAAGTGATATATTAGGCATTAAGGGTCCAAATATTATAGGAACGGATCTTGCGATTATTTTAGGTATGGTATTTACCTATTTACCTTTCATAGTCCTTCCTATTTATACCTCTTTAGAAAAAATTGATCCTTCTCTGCATGAGGCTGCACTTGATTTAGGGGTTACCGAATTTACACAGTTTTGGAAAGTAACTGTACCATTATCCTTAAGAGGAGTATTATCTGGATCTATTATGGTTTTACTTCCATGTCTTTCAGGCTTTGCTATTCCTAAGATTTTAGGTGATGGTAATGTATTATTGATTGGTAATATTATCGAGCAAAACTTCATCAATATGTCCTATAATATTGGTTCAGTATTGGCAATTGTAATTTTAATCATTATTTTAGGTTTCATCCTTTTAGTTAATAAATTTGATAAGGAAGGAGAAACTTTAATATGACAGATTCCGTTTATGAATATGCTAGTTTAGAAGAATATGGTTATAAAGATCATAAGGTTACTAAAATGCTATGGAAAATTGTCCGTAGAATTTTATTAATTTTTTCAATATTTATGTTATATTTTTCTATAATAGTTATTGCTATACAATCCTTTAATTCATCAGATATGGGAATGGAATTTACAGGATTTACTTTCAAAAATTATTTACATATGTTTAATAAAAAATCTTTAAATGATGCGATATTAAATACCTTTAAAACATCGATTTCAGCAACGTTAATTGCAACCATGTTGGGTACTTTTATAGCTGTAGGTATATATTATTTACCACCAAAGATTAAATCAAAGATTTTACTTTTAAATAATATACCATTACTTAATGCAGATATTGTTACGGGTGTGTCTTTAAAGTTGATTTTTTCATTGTTTTTACCAATTTATAAATATTTGTTTGGTTTTTGGACGGTTTTAATTGCCCATATATTCTTTATATTACCGTATATCATTTTGTCCTGCTTACCTAAAATGAAAGAAATTGATCAAAACTTAATGGATGCATCTTTAGATTTAGGTATTAAACCAATTAAATCTGTGGTTAAAGTAATTATTCCTGCTATAAAGGGCGGAATATTTAGCGGAATGGTTTTAGCCTTTACGATTAGTTTTGAAGACTTTGTTGTTGGATACTTTACAAACGGAAATGGGTATGATACCTTATCCATTTGGATTTATTCCTCTATTGGTAGAAAATCTTTATTTCCAGGTGTGTATGCTTTTTCAACCGCATTAACAGCAATTATGATTTTAACAATCGTTGCTTATAATTTAATAAAGGGGCGTGTTAGACATGAAAAAAAGAATAAGTAGTATATTCTTAATGCTTTCATTTGTATTTACTTTATGTTCATGCTCTAATCGTGCAGTTTTATTATTTTTAAATTGGGGAGAATACATTGACGAAACCCTAATTGAAGCTTTTGAGAAGAAAGAAAATTGTACGGTTATTATGGATTTAGGTGACAGTAATGAAATCTTTTATTCAAAAGTAAGAGGTGGAACTACGGTATATGATGTAGTATGTCCAAGTGATTATATGGTAGAAAAAATGTATTCAAATAATATGCTATTAAAATTGGATTTGGATCAAATTCCTACTTATAAAAATGCTTTGATGAATGATGGCTTACTAGATGGTGTAAAGTCCATTGCTGGTATAATGGAATCGGAACATCAGGGAATAACCGATTATTATGTCCCTTATCTTTGGGGAACATGGGGCATTATGTATTCTACATTAGTAGAAGGATTAGAAACTGCTATATTAAATAATAAAAATGAATGGTCTGTACTTTTTGATAGAGAAAGTCTTCCTAAAAATACAAAAGTTGCTATGTATGATTCCCATCAACATGCATATTATGCTGCATGTAGATATTTGGGGATAGATAATACAAAAGAATTAGATAAAGCAGGACTTAAAAAAATTCATGATGCAGTCAAAAAAATGAATTATAATGCTTGGGGTACAGACAATATCAAAAAGAATATAGTTGTTCAAAATATTGATGCTGGATTTATGTGGACTGGTGATTTCTTATATTATTATTGTGAAAATGTGGCTAAAGTTGTAATGGATGCTTATATAAATGGAGATATTGGTATTGCTGATTTTGAGGATATGATATTAGCTATCACAGGTGAAAATAGAAAATATCAAAAAAATAAGAGAACGTATCAAGTAGGATTTGATATTTTTATTCCTCAGGATACGATTGCTTTTTGTGATAACTTGGTTATTACAAAAGATGCGGCTCATAAAGATTTGGCATATAAATTTATTGATTTTATGTGTTCAGAATCATTAGAAATTAGTGAAGAGGAAGAAGTTAACCCAGCTTATGCGAATGCGTATTATGTCTGCTACAATACTCCATTTGTAAATGTTTATGAAGATTTAGTTTCTTTAAAAGAAGAAGCATTCACTCCAGAAGATGAAATTAATTTTAAAGAGCAAAGGAAATCAGGAATTAGTACAGAAGATACGGATCTTTACTATAAGATAAGTGATTATGCAACTGGAATAGCTTTTGAAAAATATTACCCAAGAAATGAAGTAAAGGGAAGTATATTGCATTCTTTTTCAAGAGCATATATAAATACGATAAATACAACATTTAATAATGCACGTGCGTAAAAGGTCTATTTTAGACCTTTTTCTCTTTATCTTTTATAAAAAAAATGATATGATAAATATATGGAGGATGCAAAAAATGGAAAATAGAAACGATTTATCTATAGATGAAAATATAGCAATGGCATGTAATTATTACGATGGAACAAATGGTTATAATAAAGATTTTAAAAAAGCCTTTGAATATTATATGCTTGCGGCTAACCAAGGAGATGCAAACGCACAGTCTTGGGTAGGATATATGTATGAATTTGGAGAAGGTGTCAATCAGGATTATGATTTAGCATTTGTTTGGTATGAAAAAGCAGCAAATCAAAATTATGCCTATGCGCAATGTAATTTGGCCGTTCTTGAAAAAGAAAAAAAGAATTACGCCAATGCGATTTACTGGTATGAACAGGCAGCCAATCAGGATTATGCTAGAGCACAGTGTGATTTAGGATTTATGTATGAAAAAGGAATAGGAGTAACGCAAGATTATAGTAAAGCTGTTTATTGGTATGAAAAATCGGCAAATCAAGGTTTTGCAAGAGGCCAAAACAACTTAGGAGCAATGTATGAGGACGGAACTGGTATAACAAAAAGCTTAAAGGATGCTTTTTATTGGTACTCAAAGGCGGCAGAACAAAATGATAGAGTAGCGCAATGTAATTTAGGTATTATGTATGAGGTTGGACAAGGAGTAGAAAAGGATTTAAAAAAAGCTATAGAATTCTATGAAAAATCCGCTTTGCAAAATTACGCAAGAGGTCAGTGTTGTCTTGCAAACATGTACGATCAAGGAACGGGAATTTCTCAAGATTTAAAAAAGGCGGTTTATTGGTATGAAAAATCCGCCGATCAGGGTTTTGCAAGAGGTCAAAATAATCTTGGCTACATGTATGAAACTGGACGTGGAGTAGAGAAAAATTATCAAAAAGCTTTTGAATTCTATGAAAAGGCAGCCAATCAAGGATACGCAAGAGGTCAAAATAATTTAGCTATTATGTATGAATATGGACTAGGTACAGCCAAAGATGAGAAAAAGGCCGTTATTTTGTATGAGAAATCAGCTAACCAAGGCGATAGGCTAGCACAATACAATTTGGCTCTAGCATATAGTAATGGTATGGGTGTAGCAAAGGATGAGAAAAAAGCAATTATTTTATTTGAGAAGTCTGCTCTTCAAGGCTATGCGAAAGCACAAAACTCTTTAGGTTTTCGCTATGAAAAGGGAATAGGCGTTGCCCAAAATGGAACAAAAGCATTCTATTGGTATGAAAAAGCAGCCAATCAAGGTTATGCAAGAGGCCAAAATAATTTAGGTGTTATGTATGAAATAGGAATGGGTACAACAAAAGATTATAAAAAAGCTTTTTCCTTATATGAAAAATCTGCTATTCAAGGAGATCATTTAGGACAATATAATATGGCCAATTTATATGAAAAAGGCTTAGGTGTAACTGCAGATACACAAAAAGCGGTACTATGGTATGAGAAGTCTGCCAATCAGGGTTATGTCAAAGCACAAGGTAAAATGGGATATATTTATGATGTAGGCCAATATGTTGCACAAAATTATAGCAAGGCCCTTTATTGGTATGAAAAAGCAGCAGAACAAGGCAACATGATTTCACAATATAATTTAGGAATTATGTATGAATTTGGTAAGGGAACGGCGATAAATAAATCAAAAGCTCTTTATTGGTATGAAAAATCGGCTGCCCAAGGATATGAGAATGCAAAAAATAGAGCAGCCTTATTAAAATAATTAAAGGACTCTTAATTTACAAAAGTTCCTTCTATATAAAAATAGTTCACTATACCTTACAAGCAAGGTAGGTGTGCTTAATTATTTTAATTTTAAAATGTTTGTTGGATAATAGAGGAAAGATAAATAGTAATTTAGAGGAGAAAAAATGATTATAGATTCATTTGATAATAAAACTCAACCGATTTTAACTTTGAAAGATTTTTATGGTGAGCGCAAACACTTGGTTGATTTGTGTATAATTACTTTTTCGAAAAATATTTTCAATTATATTTTATCAACTTTTCGTTGTGAAAAAATTGCTGAAATTGAAGCCGTTAACGGAAATACTCCCATATATAAATTAACTTATCAGGGAAAAGATATAGCATTCTATTTATCGTGTGTTGGTTCTACTGCGGCGGCAGAATTTTCGATTGAAGCCAATTGGCTGACTGGTGCTTCAAAGTTTATTATGTTTGGTTCCGCAGGCAGTTTAGACGGCGAAAAAACTACAAATAAATATGTGGTTCCTACGGAAGCATATCGCGATGAGGGAATGTCTTATCACTATGCGCCGCCGAGCGACTACATTAAAATCAAAAACAGCGACAAAATAAAGGCTTTTTTTGATATGTGGAATATCCCTAATGTACAAGGAAGAATTTGGACTACGGATGCAATATTGAGAGAAACTATCGGACAAGTTTCGCTACGTAAAAAGGATGGCTGTATTGCAGTTGATATGGAAGTCGCCGGAGTTCAAGCTGTTTGCGATTTTTACAATTTTGAATTGTATAACTTTCTTGTAACGGGCGATGTGTTGTGTGAAAACAATTATGATAATAGTAAATTACCTGACGCAAATCATAATCTTGAGAAATTACAGATTGCATTGAAACTTGCAGTAAATATATAGAACTGCATATAGTGCAATTATAAAAAGCGGAGAATTTTAAAGTTCTTCGCTTTTTAATAATCCCTATGAGAAGTGCGCTTTTGAGAGCACTTTTTTGTTTTTAAAGGAAGGATATAATTTTATAGAAAAGATAAACATTTAGTTGCATTTAATATGGTTTCATATTATAATTATATTGTTATTTTTTATGTTTAGGAATTTCTTACCAGAAGTTTAGTGATAGAAAACTTTATTAAAGGGGGATATTATGAATATAGGATTAAAAATCAAAGAACGAAGAAGAGTGCTCATGCTTACACAGGAAGAACTTGCAAATCGATGTGAGTTAACAAAGGGGTATATATCTCAACTTGAACATGATAAAGTATCTCCTTCAATAGAGACTTTAGAAATCATATTAGAAGTCCTAGGTACGAATTTCTCCGATTTTTTTTATGAGGAAAAAAATCAAGAAATCATTTTCACTTCGGAGGAACAATACGAAAAGCAGTTTGAAGGATATAAACAGACTTGGCTCGTTCCATCTTCGCAGGAGCATAGTATGGAGCCGATTTTAGTAGAAATAGAGCCTAATAGTGAAACCTTTAATGATTATCCTCATCAGGGGGAAGAGTTTGGATATGTCATTGAGGGTGAGATTGTTGTGGTATATGGTTCATTTAAGAAAATTTGTAAAAAAGGAGAATCCTTTTATATAATTACCAATTCAAAACATTATATAGAAAATAAATCGAATCGTGTGGCTAAACTTGTATGGGTTTCATGCCCACCTAATTTTTAAGGAGTTAAACTATGGGAAATAAGAAGTTAATTGAATTAAAAGGAATTCATAAGGAATATAATGGAAATATTGTTATAGAAAATTTAAATCTATATGTGAATGAAAATGAATTTGTTACTTTAGTAGGACCTTCTGGATGTGGTAAAACGACAACGTTACGAATGATTGGTGGTTTTGAGGATGCCGATTATGGAGAAGTTATTTTAGAGGGGGTTGTCATTAACAATACCCCTGCGCATCAAAGACCTATTAATACTGTTTTTCAGCGATATGCTTTATTTCCACATTTGAATGTTTTTGATAACGTGGCCTTTGGGTTACGTAATTTTAGTAGAACCATGGCGGATATTAAAACCAAAGTGGCAAGAAGATATGAAGCAAGAAGAATGGAATTATCCTTTAAGTTGCAAGATAAGACCTTATCTAAAGAAGATAAAATAGAAATCAAGGCGGAACTTAAAGAAATAAAATCTAAAATTAAAATGGAAGTATCCGAAGAAAAACAAGATCTTATTGAGAAGAAATTAGAAGAAATTGATCTAAAATATACGCCTATTTTGGAAAAATTAGATGAACAAATTGATATTGAATGGGAAAAAGATGATGAGGTTAAAAGTGCTAAGCTTAGAATTAAAGAAATCGAATTGAAAATAAATGAGGAAATGGAAAAGGGAATTTCAAAGGCAAAGGCAAGTAAACCTTATGAAGATGAATTAAAGAAACTGAAGAAAATAGCCGTATGGACTGAACTTGAGCGTTTAGAAAAAGAAAAGAAGGATACCTTAAAGAATAAAGCCTTAGAAGTAAAAAGTGCTAAATCCTTAATGATGAATAAAAAACAAATAAAAGAAGCAGTATTAGAAGCTCTACATTTGGTTAAATTGGATGGTTATTCCAATAGAAAAATAGATGAGATGTCTGGTGGACAGCAACAAAGAGTTGCCATTGCCCGGGCTATTGTAAACAAACCTAAAATTTTATTATTAGATGAACCTTTATCGGCTTTAGATTTGAAACTACGTCAAGAAATGCAATATGAATTAAAGGAAATGCAAAGGAAATTAGGAATTACCTTTATTTTTGTAACGCATGACCAAGAAGAAGCCCTTACAATGAGTGATACTATCGTGGTTATGAATAAGGGTGTAATCCAGCAAATCGGAACTCCAGAAGATATCTATAATGAGCCAAAAAATCGCTTTGTAGCAACTTTTATTGGTGAATCGAATATAATTCGTGGTGTATATAAAGGTAATAAAATTGTAGAATTTATGAATCAAGAATTTGAATGTGTAGATGAAAACTTTGAATGCGGAGAAATATGCGATGTGGTCATTCGCCCAGAAGATTTTGACCGTGTACCTATTGAAGAAGCAAAACTTGTTGGCATTGTAACCGATATTGTTTTTAAAGGAGTTCATTTTGAAATATGTGCGGATATGAATGGTATGGAATTTGTTATTCATGATTATGAAATTGCCAAGGTAGGAGATAAGATTGGTCTTAATGTCGATCCATATGAGATCCATCTTATGAAAGTAAATGAATCGATTTAAAAGACTTTCTATACCCTATTTGGTATGGATGATTCTATTTACAGGAATTCCTTTATTTTTGATGGTGATATTTGCTTTTTCAACGATTGAAGCATTTTCTGCATACACATTTCATTTTTCTGATTTTAAATTTACTGCAGCAAATTTATCGGCTTTATTTGATATGGTGTTTTTAAAAGCATTTGGTAGATCCTTACTTTATGCGTTTATTGCTACAATATGTGCATTGCTGTTAGGATATCCCATTGCATATTTTATATCAAGAAGTAATTTCAAGCATAAATACTTAATCCTATTGATATTCATTATGCCTATGTGGACCAATATGCTTTTACGTATTCAAACCATTAATAGTTTATTAAGCCAAAATAGTTTCTTTACAAATGTATTTGGATTTACGATTGACTTGTCGAATGCTAAAGCATTAAAACTGATTTCGGTTATGACGTTGGTATATTTACCATTTATGATCTTTCCTATATACACGGTTTTAGAAAAAATGGACAAATCCTTATTTGAGGCATCCAATGATTTAGGTGCTGGTAAAATAAAAACATTTTTTAAAGTTACACTTCCGATATCTTCAAAAGGAATATATTCAGGGGTTATGATGGTATTTTTACCAGCGGCAATGGGCTTTACAATTCCCAAAATTGTAACGCAATCCGATCCACATTATACGATGGTAGGACAACTAATTGAGCGACAATTTAAAAATTACATTACTTTCTATAATACAGGTAGCATGTGGAGTCTAATTATTATCCTTTTTGTTTTAGGAAGTTTATATATTATATCTAAAATTGATGAGGATGGTGAAACACTATTATGATGAATGAAAATAGAATTTTAGTGGAAAAGCCCATACAGCAAAAGGTTAAAAAAATAAGTTACAAAGTATTTGTTGTTATCTTTGTAATACTGGTTTTATTGTTAACCTATTTTCCTATTTTAGTAATGGCTATGACGAGTTTTTCAACAGACCCTTTTGGATATCGTTTTAATGGAGTAACTTTTACATGGTATACGAAATTGTTTGAGAATGGAGATTTAAGAGATTCGATAGTATTTACTTTAGAGATTACGATTTTATCTACGATATTATCCACTATTTTTGGAACAATTTCTGCTATAGGAATTAATTCCTTATCTAAGAGAGCGAAAAAGAGATTCATTATTTTAAATAATGTGCCTATATTAAATGCCGATATAGTAACCGCAGCATTTTTGCTTATAGTTTTTCAACTTTTATCGATTATCATAGGAGTAAATATCATCGCAAAATATGGCTTTATTACAACATTAATCGCTCATATACTATTTTCTACTCCTTATGTGGTATTATCGGTTTTACCAAAATTAAATAAAGATAATAGTTTATATGATGCAGCAATTGATTTAGGATGCTCTCCATCACAAGCTTTGTTTAAGGTCATTATACCAAATATTAAGTCTGGTATATTTTCCGGAGCGCTTTTAGCGTTTACGATGAGTATAGATGATTTTATAATAACTTATTTTGTAAGTGCAAGTAATGATAATTTCTCTACATGGCTATATGGAAATTTAAAAACAATGCGAAATGGTCAGTGGAACCAAGCTTGCGCATACAATACGGTTTTAATGACCATTACTTTTGTAGGCATCATTACCTATCAGCTATTATCTTTTAGAAAAAAGAAGGAGGGTAAAAAATGAAAAAAATTTGTTTAAGTATTTTCATTTTTCTTATCCTTTTCACTTTGACTTCCTGCGGTGGTAAAGGATGCGACTTATTAATCCTAAATTGGGGAGATTATATTGCAGAAGATATCGTTTTAAATTTTGAAGAAAAATATAATGTGGATGTAAAGGTGGTAACAACCGATTCAAATGAGCAGATGTATTCTAGTATTTTAAATAAAACGGCAGATTATGATCTTGTAGTTCCTTCGGATTATATGATCCATCAAATGATGGATGATGATCTTTTATATCCAATAGATAAAGAAAAATTAGAAAATTATCAAGAGGATATGTTTGTTCCAGAATTAAAGGAATTGATGCAAAGCACCGATTGTATAGAATATAGCGGTTATTACATCCCTTATTTTTGGGGTTCGTTAGGAATCATGTATAACAAAAGAAAAGAAGGAATAGAAGAAGCGGTATTTGAGCATGAATGGAAAGTTCTATTTGATAAAACGCTTCTTCCTAATGGAAGTAAGGTAGGAATGTATAGTGCATCAAGAGATGCGCTAGCAGCAGCAGAGATGTACTTGGGATATTCCTTAAATACCACCGATTATAATGAGATTGATGCCTGTATTGATTTATTAAAATCTACAGACTTCTATCAATGGGGAACCGATGATTTAAAAATTGATGTATCGCAAGGAAAAGTTGATGTTGCATTAGTATATTCTGGTGATTTTTTCGATTCATATTATGCAGATTTAGAAGCTGAAGAAGGAACGAATGGTCCCTCAAATACGGAAAATTACTCTATATATTCTCCAGTAACCCATAATAATGTATTTTTTGATGCCTTAGTTATTCCTAAGACATGTACAAATCAAGATTTAGCTTATAAATTTATTGATTTTATGCTTGAACATGAAAATTCATATATGAATGCAGAATTCATAGGATATTGTCCAACCTTAAATAGTGTATATCAGGAAATTATTCATGATGAAGAGGGATATGGGGATATTTTAGAAATAAAATCTTATGATCCTACAAATATTTTATCCCTAGATACATCTTGGGCTGAGGTATATAAGTATTTAGGTTCTGATGTTTATGCTTATATAGAAAAGAAATTTACTGGAGTATTATTCCGATAAATTATAAAAAAATAGCTTCCCCCAACTTAAATTTTTTTGAGGGAAGTTTTTATATTTAAATAATGATTTTATTTTTCTATATTATTTCTTTTTTTTCTATATTTTGCTATAATATTTATATTAGAGGGTGAAAATATGATAAATTTTCATAAATACGGATTTTTAGATGCAAAAAAATTATTAAAAATTATAGAGAATGAATCTTTTTGGATATGTAGATATAATCCTATATGGCTTTTTATATGGAGCGATTATTATAAACCAGAAATAGCATTTGATAATGATTTTTGTTTTATTCGCTTTCTAATGCCTGATGTAGGTATATGCTATTACCCACCTTTAGGAAGTGGAGATTTAAAATTGGCATTCAAAAAAATAGAAGAGGATTGTAAAGAAAAAGGCTATGATTTTAATATTGCCCCTATTGATGAAAGAGACAAAGATAAAATCATAGAATTAGGTGTTTCGTTAAAAGAAAATGATTATTTTCAAAGTTATATTTATTCTTGTGAATCAATGGCTTTTTTAAATAAGAATAAAGCAAAGAAGGTAGCATTAAAGAAATTTGAACATATGCATAAAAAGTCATATTATCGTTCGATAAAGAAAGAAGACTTTCCACAAATATTGGAATTTATAGAAAAATGGAGAGCCTCTTGTGAATATTTAAAGGACAATATGTATTATGCTAAATTAAACTCTATACGTAAGCTTATGGAACATTTATATGAATATGATTTGGTGGGAATTATGCTTATGGAAGATAATCAAATATATGGAGTTGCTATCGGAAGTATCATAGGAAATATGGCCTACTTACATTTGAATTTGTATTTAGATGAGCCAATAGGTTCAAAAGAAGAATTGTTAATGTGCTTTGCTAAGGAAGCATTCCGTCGTGCTCGATATTTAAACTTAGAAGAAGATTTAAATATCGAGTGTATAAAAAATGAATTGTTAAGTTATTCGCCATTAAAACTAGAGAAGTTTTATTCAACATTTAGATTGTAGGTGAAAATGTGAAAAAGAAAAAAGATAAAGCAAGATATTTATATTATGTAATTGCCATTGGGTGTTTACTCATTTTTTCCTTAATCCTTTTAAGCTCCATAATTGATTTAGGAGAAAAGTTACGGCAGATATCCATTTATTTAGAAATAGGGTTTTATGTACTTATTGTTTTGGTTGTGTATTTAGCAATTATACATCCCATTATTGTAATTGTAAAATCTCCTTCATTATCTATAGTGACGACTATGGATCAAAAAGACTCTAGAGCAATTGCAATATATAAAAAGGTTGCAAAAACGATCGTAAAAAATAATGATCTTCCTCAAGAACAGGTATTATTATTAACTCAATATAAAGAAAAAGAGGAATTATTATTTAATTTAAGTTTTGTTTTTGATAAAACCATAAAAAAGCAATTAAATAGAGTGATTATTCATAACGCTAAAACGGTTATGATTTCCACGGCTATCTGTCAAAGTGCTAGATTTGATATGGTTACTGTTTTTGCAGTTAACCTTAAAATGATAAAGGAATTAGTACTAAAATGTGGCTTTAGGCCTTCTATGAAAAATCTTTCAAAATTGACGATAAATGTTTTTTCAACGGCATTAATTGCAGAAGGATTAGAAAATCTATCTTTAGAGGATGTTATGCCAAAAACGGCAATGAACGCAATATCTGAAGTTCCAATGCTTGGAAAGGTATTAGAAAGCATAACGCAAGGTACGGCAAATGCCCTACTTACGATTCGTATTGGTTGTGTGGCAAGAAGATATTTATTTTCTGATGGGGCAATTGTAACAAAAGAAGATATAAGAAGACAAGCTTATAAGGAAACTTTGAAATTGATTCCGCTTGTTACAGCGGAAACAATAAGCTTTTTCCCAAAAAAGGTAGTAAAATTTTTTGCAAAATCTAAAAATATAGAAGAGGAGACAGCATAATCATGCAGCAACAAGAAAAAGAAAGTATTTGGGCGGCAGGATGTCCAAAAGAGGTAAAAGAAGAATACAAATTGCAGGTTACTGATTTATTGCTATTAGCTGTCGATTATGTAGTAAAAAATTTTGCTATAAAAAATGGTTTCAAAATTGAACAAGCAAAAGCGGATATAAGGTTCTTACCTAATATTGTTATGAAAAGAAATGATAAGTTATATGCGGTTGCTATTGTTCCATTTTTATATCCAAATTATGGATATTTAAAAGATGAAGCAAGATTAAAAATGATAGAGATTGTAAAAACGTATAATGCAATACCTTTAGCTGCTCCAGTTGGCTTTCGTTCAATAGATCCGGATAGAGCAAAAGCAGGTATGGCTTTAAAAGGAGATGTTTTTGATGTTCTGTTTAGAGGCTTCATATTTTTAACCGATGAAGAAAAACAGGATATGATGGTTGAGAATAGTGCTTTTACTTTATTGAAAGAAGAATAAAAAAAGAAACGCAAAAGTTCCTTAGTTTTTTTTGGAATTTCTGCGTTTTTTCTTTTTATAATCACTTATCGTTGCTTTTTTATCACAATAGCATACAATCCATGCCTCTTTTGATCTAGGAAAGGAAAAAGTAAGTGGAAACATATGATGCAATATAATATCTTTTTCAATTTTATTAATTTCATTAAAATCCTTTATAGCGTTATTGTAAGAAAATTTTGGATGCTTATACCCATGAAATTTATGATATTTTTCTTTCACATGCCAGTCATATAGATAGTAGTCATGTAGTAATGCACCTCTAATTAAAGAAGACATATTCACCTTAGAATTATGCCTTTTTGCAAATTTAAATGCTAAATAAGCCACCTTTATTGAATGATAATAAGTAGAAAAAGTTTTATGATGTATATATTTTTTCATACTTTTAAAATTTGGATGTTTTACAATAGGACGAATTATTTTTAAGAATTCATTTTCCATCTTTTATCACCTAATATATATTTTATCATTAATTTAGGAATATAATGCTAAAAAATAAGTTAAATCATCTATCAAAATAATAAATCGATAGGAATTTACAATAAAGTTTATATAATCGTAATTATTTTAATTTTAATATTGACTATTTTTTAATTATTTATTATAATTATACTGTTGTAACATGCACCACATAGAAAGGGTTATAAATGAGTAAAATCTACCCTAATAGTGTGTCTTAAATTTTAAAAGGAGGTAATACGACATGTATGCAATTGTAGAAACTGGTGGAAAACAAGTAAAAGTAGAAGTTGGACAAGCAATTTTTGTTGAAAAGATTGAAATTGCTGAAGGTGAAACTTATACTTTTGATAAAGTTTTATTAGTATCTGGAGATAAGACTAAGGTTGGTGCTCCATATGTTAAGGGTGCTACGGTAACTGCAAAATGTGAAAAACAAGGAAGAGGAAAGAAAATTACGATTTTCAAGTATCGTCCTAAAAAGCATTCTGCAACAAAGAAAGGTCATCGCCAATCTTATACGAAATTTGTAATTGAAGCAATTAATGCTTAATTAAAAATGACAACTTATACTATAGTATATAAAATAAAAGAAGCTGTTCTTGAGGTAAAGGGTCATAGCAATTATGCTCCTGTAGGAGAAGATATAGTTTGCGCTGCTATTTCAACAGCTTGTATAATGACTGCTAATCTAATCGACAAACTAGATTTACGTTACAACATTTTAGACTTAGTTTGTGAAGAGGGATATTTTAGATTACAGGTTAATACTTCAAATGAGACAACGTTAAGTATTTTTGAAAATTTAGTTGAAACATTAGATAGTATATCAGAGCAATATCCTAAATATTTAAAATTAAAGAACTAGGAGGATTCTATTATGTTTTTAAAGTTAAACATTCAATTATTCGCATCTAAAAAAGGTGTTGGTTCTACAAAGAACGGCCGTGATTCAGAAGCTAAGCGTTTAGGTGCAAAAGCAAGTGATGGAGAGTTCGTAACTGCAGGTTCAATTTTATATCGTCAAAGAGGTACAAAACTTTTACCAGGTACTAATGTTGGTCGTGGTGGAGATGATACTTTATTTGCTAAAGTATCTGGTACAGTAAAATTTGAACGCAAAGGTCGCGACAAAAAACAAATTTCTGTATATCCTGTTGCTGAATAATTAAAATATTAAGTGCCCAAAAGATTACTTTTTGGGCTTATATTTTTTATTGGAGGTGAAATTATGTTTGTTGATCAAGCGAAAATGGAAATACAAGCTGGAAAAGGCGGAGATGGAATTGTTGCCTATCGTAGAGAATTAAAAGTAGAGCGTGGTGGACCTTTTGGAGGAACTGGCGGTAAAGGCGGTTCTATAATTTTTAAAGGAAATGAAGGTTTATCTACCTTACTCGATTTAAAATACAATAAAATTTTAAAAGGCATTCCAGGAGAAAAGGGAAGAAATAAGGGGCAAACAGGTGCAAATGCAGAAGATACGTATGTGTTAGTTCCTGTTGGAACGACTATTTTTGATGAGGATACAAATAAGGTTATAGGTGATATAACGGAAAATGGTCAGGAGATTATCGTTGCTAGAGGAGGCCGTGGAGGCCGTGGAAATATGGCTTTTGCAACGGGAATAATGAAATGCCCTGATTTTTGTGAAAAAGGGGAGCCTGGAGAGAAAAAAAATATACGATGTGAATTAAGAGTTCTTGCCGATTGTGGTCTAGTAGGTTTTCCTAGTGTGGGAAAGTCTACTTTGATATCTGCGGTATCTGCGGCAAAACCCAAAATTGCCGCTTATCATTTTACAACTTTAGTTCCTAATCTAGGAATGGTTCGATTAGAGGATGGGCGTGATTTTGTTATGGCCGATTTGCCTGGAATTATTAGTGGTGCACATGAAGGAGCAGGATTAGGTCTTCAATTTTTACGCCATATCGAGCGTTGTAAAGTAATTGTACATATCATTGATATGGCTGCAATGGATGGAAGAGATCCATACGACGACTATGTTACTATAAATAAAGAATTAGAAGAATATAAAATGAATTTATCGAAGCGACCTATGATATTAGTCGCCAATAAGATGGATCAACCACAAGCAGAAGAAAATTTAAAGAAATTTAAGAAAAAAGTAGATAAAGATATTATTTGCATTTCGGCATATACAAAAAATAATTTGGATGAATTATTATATAAAATTGCAGAGACTTTAGAACATACCGAGGCATTTAGTTTATTTGAAGAAGATGAGAAAGATGTTATAGAATATACCTTTAAGCCAGAGGATGAATTCTTTAAAATTGAGCGTCAAAGTGATGGTGTATTCAATGTAACTGGAGAAAAACTTCAAAGATTATTTGAAATGACGGATTTTGATTCGGATACAGGAAGACATCGTTTTGCTCGTCAGCTTCGCACCTATGGATTAGATGAAAAACTAAGAAAATTAGGAGTTAAAAATGGAGATACAGTTCGAATTTTTGATTTTGAATTTGAATTTATTGATTAGGAGTAAAAAATGCAAATTTTAAAAGAAAATAAAAATCTTTTGATTATAATTTTTGTTTTATTATGGATATTTATATCTATTTTTACGTTTTTTTTGTATAAAATAGATAAGAAAAAAGCCCGAAAGCATCAATGGCGAATAAAAGAAGCAACCCTTTTACTATTTCCATGGCTATTTGGCTCTATTGGTGGAATTATGGGGATGTATCTATTGCGTCATAAGACAAAGCATTGGTATTTTGTTATTAATAATATAATAGCAATTATTATCCATATCGTATGCTTTATATTTCTTTTATGCATATAATTAAAAAGTAAGACCTGAATAAGTCTTACTTTTTTATATGTTATGGAAATAATCATTGTAGAAGTTACCCCAGTAGGTTTCATATTCTTCATGGGAAAGAAGTTTAAGATTTGAAATATTAAATATATTATTTTCTTTTGCAAGATATATAAAATCGATAAGATGTGGAGGATAGGAGTCTATGTATACATTTACCATCTTGTAATCATTTATGTAAAGATAATAAAGAAGTGTTTCTCCTTGAATTAGGACATATTCATCATCTATGATAGCAACAGGAAGATAGATCTCTTCTGCTTTAATATGCTTTTCTAGTTCCTTTAAATGATTTTTATCAATAAAAAAATGACAGGGTTGTATTACTTTTATAGGCAATTTAAAAGTAAAGACAGGATCAAAAGATTTATAAAAGGTTCTATCTTTAGTGTAGAAAGTAGTAATATAAAATTTATTTTTTCTAAATTCTATTATAGCCTCTTCAATAAAGGTAAGACTATCACACGTTATAATCGCTTCATTTTTCATAATTTCAAATTCGAAATGATATTCTATGTCCTTTTCCACTATAGTATAACAATTTCCAAGTAAACGATTTTTTTTAGTATAAAGTTCATTCTTTTTATCCATATATGTTTTCATAAAATCAGCCTCTATATATTTTTATAGAATCATTATATCATAAATTTATTGTTTTCCTTTATTTTTTCAAAGTTATTTTTGAAAAGTAAAGTAGAATGTGTTAAAATAGTATAAATTATATAAAAGTAGGTGCGAATATGAACGAAGCTTTAAGAGAAAAAATATTAAGAAATTTAGAATTAAATAGTAGAATAGATTTGCATGATTTATCCATAATGCTTGATTGTACAGAAGAAGAACTAGCAAATGAAGTTGCGAAAATGGAACAGGAAAAAATCATTTGTGGATATCATACATTAATTAATTGGGATAATACTTCTAAGGAAGTGGTTACGGCTTTAATAGAGGTAAAAGTATCTCCACAAAGAGGTATAGGGTTTGATATGCTTGCGGAGCGCATTGCTAAGTTCAATGAGGTTACGAGTGTGTATTTAATGAGTGGTGGATTTGACTTTATGGTTCTTATAGAAGGAAAATCTATGAAAGAAGTTGCACGATTTGTTTTTGATAAGCTTTCTACATTAGAATCTGTACTTTCTACCTCTACACATTTTGTTTTGAAAAAATACAAAGATCATGGTGTGGATTTGGTAGAAAAGAAAAAAGATGAAAGAATGATGGTGAGTGCGTAATGCGTGATTTTTTATCTAAAAAAGTAAAGGAGATAAAGCCTTCAGGTATACGCAAGTTTTTTGATATTGCGAAAGAAATAGAAGGTGCCATTTCTTTAGGTGTTGGTGAACCAGATTTTGATACTCCATGGCATATTAGAGAAGAAGGTATATATTCTTTAGAACAAGGACATACCGTGTATACTTCAAATGCTGGTCTTAAGGAATTAAGGTTAGAAATTTGTACGACAATGAAAAGGAAGTACAATTTGGATTATCATTGGGATAACAATGTTTTAGTTACGGTTGGTGGAAGTGAGGCCATTGATATTGCCTTAAGAAGTATGATAGAACCAGGGGATGAAGTGATTATCCCAACACCTTGTTATGTTTCATACGAGCCATGTGCTGTACTAGCAGGTGCAACGGTTAAGACGATTTGTCTTAAGAATGAAAATGAATTTCGATTAACGAAGGAAGAATTAGAAAATGCGATTACACCAAAAAGTAAAATATTGCTTTTAAATTATCCAAATAATCCAACAGGAGCTATTATGGAACAAAAGGATTTAGAAGCACTTGCTGAGGTAATCCTAAAACATGATTTATTTGTTATTTCAGATGAAATTTATTCTGAATTATCTTATTTTGATAAACACATTTCCATTGCATCCCTACCAAATATGAAGGAACGAACGATAGTTATTAATGGTTTTTCTAAATCTTATTCTATGACAGGATGGCGATTAGGATATGCGTGTGGACCTAAAGAGATTATTGCTCAAATGACTAAGATACATCAGTTTTCCATAATGTGCGCTCCAACCACCAGTCAATATGCTGCAGTTGAAGCGCTAAGAAATGGAGATAAGGATATTGAAGATATGAAGGAAGCTTATAACGAAAGAAGAAGATATGTCCTTCATCGATTGAAGGAAATGGGACTTCCTTGCTTTATGCCTAAGGGTGCTTTTTATGTATTCCCTGATATTCGAAGTTTTCATCTTACGTCGGAGGAATTTGCACTAAGATTATTAAATGAACAAAAAGTGGTCGTTGTACCAGGAAATGCTTTTGGAGAAAGCGGAGAAGGATTTATTCGAATTTCTTACGCCTATTCATTAGAGGATTTGAAACGGGCATTAAATCGTGTAGAGAAGTTTATTCAAAATTTATAAAGCATTGAAAATATAAAATAATTGAATTATAATATAAATAAGATATATAAAGACTCAAACTTGAGTCTTTTAATTTTGGATGGTGATATCTTGGAGAAATATGAAATAAATAAATTTTTAGAGGATTACAAAGTAAAACTTAAAGATTTATATGATGCATTTAATATAAAAAATAAATTACCTATATATAAAGAATTAGAAGAAAAAATTGCATCGGTTGATTTTTGGAATGATCAAGCAAATGCGCAAAAAATAATTGCAAAGGCCAATACTTTAAAAGAAATAATTCAAGGATATCAAAATGCGAATACGAATTATTTAGATATTGAATCTTTAGTTGAAATGGCCTTAGAAGATAAAGATGCCATGAATCTTTTGGAAGAAGAAATAGAAAAATTTAAAGATGTGATTTCCTCATTAGAGGAAAAGGCACTATTGAATGGTAAATATGATGATTCGGATTGTATTTTAGAACTTCATCCTGGAGCTGGAGGTACAGAGTCTATGGATTGGGCCGATATGCTTTACCGAATGTATACAAGGTTCTGTATGAAAAAAGGTTTCAAACTTTCCGTAATAGATTATCAAGCTGGAGATGAAGCAGGTATAAAATCAGTAACTTTATCCATAAAAGGACCTTACGCATATGGGCTTTTTAAAGCTGAACGTGGCGTTCATAGATTGGTTCGTATTTCTCCCTTTGATTCGAATGCTAGGCGTCACACCTCTTTTTGTTCGTGTGATGTTGCTCCACAAATGGAAAACACAGAAGAAATAAAGATAAAGGATGAAGATATTAAAATTGATGTTTTTCATTCCTCAGGAGCTGGAGGGCAATCCGTTAACACTACCGATTCGGCAGTTCGAATTACGCATAAGCCGACAGGAATTGTTGTTACTTGTCAAAATGAAAGAAGCCAAATTAAAAATAGAGAAGTTGCAATGTCAGTTTTAAAATCAAAACTTTTTGAACTTGAATTAAAAAAACAAGAAGAAGAATTAAAATCCATTAAAGGAGAACAAATGGAAATTAATTTTGGAAGTCAAATTAGATCGTATGTTTTTTGTCCATATACGCTGTGTAAAGATCATAGAACAAACTATGAAATGGGGAATATTCAGGCGGTTATGGACGGAGATATAGAAGGATTTATGTTAGCTTATTTGAAATTAATGGCAGGTGGTACAAATGAGTAAGGATAAAAAAGATTTTTTAAAGAAAAGATTTTTACAGTATATTATGATATCCATAGGAGTGATTCTTTTGGATGTTGGCTTTTATTTCTTTTTAGATCCTGCAAAACTAGTTACGGGGGGAATGCTAGGTGTATCCATTATATTAGAACCTGCTTTAAAAGCTATTGGTCCATGGTTTACCACTTCCATATTTTTATATATCGCAAATATAATCACTTTAATCATTGGAGGTATTCTTTTAGGTAAGGACTTCTTTATTAAAACTATCTATGCTTCCTTGTTTTCACCAACCGTTATGCTATTTTTAGAAAAGACCTGTACGTCCGATTTCTTTTTACGAAATGTAACTACGTCTGGTTATTATATTGTTGCCTTAATTTGTGGTTCCATTTTAACAGGTATAGGTATAGGTATTGCCATTAAAAATAATGGTAGCACAGGTGGAATGGATGTTATACAAAAAATTATGAGCAAATACATGAAAGTTCCTATGTCTAAAACAATGTTTTTAACGGATTGGGTGGTAGTCTTTATTTCTGGATGTAAGTTTACCGATGGTTTTTCTTATAATATAGAATTAGTGATTTATGGTTCTATAGCTGTCCTTGCATGCTCTCATATTGTCGATTTAATTGCATTAAATGCAAGAAGTAGACGTACGGCATATATCATTACGGAGCATCCGATTGAAATAAGGGATATTATATACGCATCCTTCTCTCGTGGTGTAACTTTTTGTAATGTAGAAGGTGCATATACAGGAAGAGAAAAAACGATGCTTATTTGTACATTAGATAAAAATGAAGCCTATCGATTAAGAGAAATTGTTAAAGATGCCGATTCGGAAGCCTTTACCTTCTTTACACCTTGTAAAGAGGTTTTAGGAGAATACATTAAAGGAAAAATTATATGATTGTTGAAAAACTAAATTTAATAAAGGATAAAAAATATTTAGTTATTATCGATGGTAATTCTTATGAATTTGACGAAGAAGTAATCGTAAAATACCGGTTAGTTAAAGGAAAAGAGATAACAAAAGAAGATTTAGATAATGCCATAAATAAAAATAATATTATGTCCTTTTATTATAAGGCATTAAATTATGCTTTAACCTATGGGAAAAGTCAAAAAGCCATTTATAATTACTTAAAGGAAAAACAATTACTAGAAGAGGATATTATAGATATTATTGATTCCTTAAAGAAAATTAAAATCATTGATGATCAAAAATATATTGAATCTTTAATGGAAACTTTTTATAGAAAATCCTATGGTAAGTTAATGATTGAAAAAAAACTTTATGAAAAAATGTTTTATAAAGAAGATATTGATTATGCTTTAAACCATTTGGATTATGATGCATACTATAATGGATTAAAAAAGCTTTATGAGAAAATAAAAGACAAATATAAAGATGATAACTATATAAAAAATATGAAAATTAAAAAGTACTTACTTTCTCGTGGATATACCTATGAGGATATTGGAAATTTAAATTTATAGGATAGGTGAAAGACATCTATCCTTTTTTAGTTTAAAAAGAAATTTTTTCTTTACAAAAAATAGAAAAAACAATATAATAAAAAATGGAATTATTAAAAATTTATACTTCATTAATGAAAGCATTCCTAATCAGATCCTAAATGTAGTATCTTCGAAAGTTTTGGTTTTGTTTTCTAGAACTATTGGAAATGACAATATTTATTCTCAAATCCTATTTTAATGATTCCTTTTTAAATTCCGAATATTTAAGCATTTTATGTAATAATTGACGGAATAGGAACTATATGTTCAAATTTATGAATTATTAAAAATAGAATAGGAGAGAACCATTATGCAAGAAGATACCACAAATGGCTTTTTTTGGCCGTCATTTTTTTTGCTTTCAAAAGATGACGTAAAAAACATTCGACAATGTAGTGACATAAGTCTTGAAACTTTTTATTCACGCACAATGTACCACTATGTGAAATGTTCTAAAGAAGAAGGAATTTTAGCTTTGGAACAAGCACTATTATTTTTTCTTTTTAAAATTGAAGAAATGGATTTTGCAAAAGAGATATTAGGGGAAGAAGATTATCAAAAGGCATTAGAATGCTATGAAAGAAGGCAATTCAACAATAAGAATATTCAACTTTTATTGAATAAATTTTGTTCTATGCTGTATTATAAGTTTGATTATGGGTGTGATAAAGAAATAATTTCTTTATTAAAAGTTCCTTTTCTAAGTGAACTAAAAAAGGTTCGAGAGACAAACTTAGAAAAAGAATATGGTCCATTAAAAAACGTTCTTAAGCAAGTTACAGCCGGTGTCCATATGAATTGCTTTAATGAAGTGGAAGGGAAACGCATGAGAGTAGATATCCGATTAGATCAAGATCTAGTGATGTATATCTTCCTAAAATATGCTTATGATTTTACAATAAATTATGAGCCTAAATCTTTATTTATTTTTGATATAGAGGATGAAATTATAGAAGCAAGATATAGAAAAATGAATTCTTTTATGCAATACTTTTTATTTGATAATGCAGATTTTTGGGAAAAACATAAAAATTTCAATATTTTAAAGTTTATTAATCAAGTAAAAAAATATAATGATGTCAAGCATGCAAAAAATATTATTACTTTTATTTTTGAAAATGCTATGAAAAGTAGTCTGGGAAAGAAAATAATTAAACATTCCTATCCATTTGCTTTCTTTAAAGATACAAAATATCGTAATAATATGGAATGGAGGAGTTTTCACTTTACTTTTGAAAGATTTTCTAAGAAATATGATTTAGGTTTAATAGAAAATAGCATTTGCTGTTATCCCCTTAACGAAGTAGATGAAGTAGAAGAAAAATTGAAAATAGGTAAACAAGTTACAAATCAAATGTTTCAGATGATATACCTAGAAGATTATATGAAGGTAATGGAGTTTATCGAAAATGCATTAGAAACGAATGATCCTTTATTTATAAGAAAAAAGTTTACAATGAAAGATGTATTGGATTTTGTTACTTTTGGATTCTATAAGGATTTTGAGATGGACAAAAGATACATAAAGGACTTATGTCCTGAATTTTTCTCTAAACAAAATGTTTTGAATCGTCTCTATCTAAAAGGATATTATTTTAAAGTTTTAACTGGTAGTGTTAAACAGGCAACAAGAGCCCTTTTTGAAGTGTATTATGATGAGTTATTTACGTTTATAAATACTCATTTTCATCTATCAACTTCCTTTCAAAAGGATGATAGTATAAGAAATAATACCTTTGATGATATTAAAAGATTACTTTCTCAATATAATTTTAAATTAAATGAGAAATTTAAAGATTTTTATGTAATTTCACAATTGGATAGAAAGTCGGCTACTTATTGTGAGGCACAAAAATTTCCAGTTTTAGAGCAGTTGGGTGATGCCATATATGGCTTGGCTGTCGCAGAACTTTTATTTTACAATCCTAGTAATGAGGGAGGTCTAACCCAGCTTTTTCAAGAATATACATCTGCAAAAATCCAAGTAGATATTTCTAAAAAAATTGGTTTATCTAATTTATATATTTCGCCTCTTCTTACTCCCCAAAAATACACTTATGAGGAACTTATTTTTACAAACGATCAATATTTGTCGCAGAAAGCAAATGAAGAAGCCCAAGATAAATATTTGGCTGATTCTTTAGAGATGTTAATTGGTGCGATCTGCAAAGAATTTGGATATTTGCGAGCTTTAGATTTTTCAAAACAAATCTTAAAAGAAAGTTATCCAAATCTCTTTAATGAAGAAATCCATTGGAAAGATTGCCAAGAAGAAATTACGGAATATTTTTGGGAAGAAAGGCTACCAATTCCTTACACACACCAAACCTCCTATCAAGGAATGATGTGGAATGCTTTAAATAAGTTTTTACTTTCTTATATATTAGGTACCGAAAGAAAAGAAACTCGAAATTTCATAACGAAATCCTCTGGTCAAACCGAAATTTATGGAAAAGAGTGCTCTTATAATAAGAATCTTCCTATTTTTAATGAATATGCGTATAATGATGTTGACTATGTCATAAAAAAATATGGTAATATCATAAAAGAAAATTATAGTAAATTATCAAAAGAAAACTAAAAAATAATTCATAAATTTTGAAGCATATAGTTATTTTCAATTTATAAAAAAGACAAGGAGAAAATAATTGTATGAAATATGTATTTAATTTGCATTTAACACATTTATGCAACTATAGTTGTGTGTATTGTTTCTGTAAGTTTAAAGATAAAATTTATATGGAACATGAAAATATTTATAAGGTCATCGACAGTATTGATAGATTTTATAATGTAATGGAGATAGAAGAAAGAAGAATAAATTTAGCGGGTGGAGAGCCCTTGCTATATCCATATTTAGATGAAGTAATTGATTATATCTATAAAAAGAATATAGAAGTATCGATTATAACCAATGGAAGTATGTTGACTATAGAGAAAATAAAGTCATGGCAAAAAAAGGTTTCTTGCATTGGAATAAGCATTGATTCTATACAGGAAAAGAAACGTAAAGAGATTGGAAGAGTAGATAAAAAATCCGAAAGACCCACAATTTCAAATACTAAACTTGAGGATTTATGTGAAGCCATTCATAAGGCGGAAATTGAACTTAAGATAAATACCGTAATTTCTAAATTTAATATAGAAGAAAATATGGTGAATTTCTTTAAAAGGTTAAGACCTGATCGACTTAAGTTTTTGAAGATGGAGATTGTAGAAGGAATAAATGAAGAAGCTAAAAAGTATTCTATTTCCAATAAAGAGTTTATCGATTTTATTGAAAGACATCAGAGATTAAAAAATCTAGAATTGGTTACTGAGGGCGAGCAAGATATGGAAAACTCTTATTTGATGATAAATGCTAAGGGCGAGTTTCTTTTAAACGATAATGGGAAATATACGATTTATGGCAATTGTTTAAAAGAGGAATTAACAGAAATTCTTAAAAATGCTCCTATAGATGAACAAAAGGTGGAAAATCGTTATATCACAAAAAAGAATTCTCCTTATGAAGCAAAAAGGAAACTTGTTGTATTTGGAGGACATCCTACTTGGCATAAATCCATGAAAAAATATTTCAAGAATGTTGATTTCATATTGGAAGATGCTATTACTTATATTGATAAAATATGTAAATATGATGTATTTTGGATAAAGAATGGTGCCATTTCTCATTCTTTTTATAATCAAATTATGGAAATTGCTAGGAAATACAAAATCCCTTGCAAATATTTTGTTTTGGATGGTGCAAAAAGTTGTGCAAAACAAATTATAGATTATGAAAAAGAATGTATAAATTAAAATTTGAATAATAAAGAAAAGCATTAAAAAGAGATTTTTTAGAATAATTTATATTTTAAAGATTTCCTTAATGCTTTTTTATTGTTAAATTATGGATTTTAGTATATAATAAAAATAGTAATAAATCGATACAAGGAGAATAAAATTATGTCTGTAAAAGAGAAAATTGATGGAAATTTTTTATACTTTTTTGATCAAGGGGAGTGCCTAGATGCTTATAAAGTATTTGGTGCACATTTAGAAAAGGATGAGAATGGTAAAAACATTGCTTGTGAATTTTGTTTATATGCTCCAAATGCAAAGCGAGTAGAGCTTGTAGGTGAATGGAATGATTTTAATGAAAACAAGCAGGAATTATTTTGCATAGATTCTAAAGGAGTATGGTATGCTAGATTAGAAGGAGACTATGAATGGCAAAGATATAAATATCTTATTACAACACATTCAGGGCAAAAACTTTATAAAGCCGATCCTTATGCATTTTATTCCCAAATAAGGCCATGCACCGATTCTAAAGTATATGATATAGATGGCTATAAATGGAATGATGATTTTTGGATGTTCACACATCCAAAGACATACGATAAGCCAATGTTAATATATGAAATGCATTTAGGCTCATGGAAAAGAAAAGGCTTAGGAGAAAATGATTTTTATATGTTTAATGAAACGGCTCCTATGCTTATTGAATATTTAAAAGAATATGGATATACCCATGTAGAGGTGATGCCTGTATATGAACATCCACTTGATGCATCTTGGGGATATCAAGGAACCTCCTATTATGCAGTGACCCCAAGATATGGTGTACCTAAAGATTTTATGTGGTTTGTAGACCAGCTTCATCAAAATGGAATTGGTGTAATTATGGATTGGGTACCAGGTCATATCTGTAAGGATGCACACGGCTTATATATGTTTGATGGTTCTCCACTTTATGAGTATGAAAGAGAAGAAGATAGAGAAAATAAAGAATGGGGTACGGCAAATCTCGATTTAGGAAAAGGAACAACACGCTCCTTCTTGTATTCAAATGCTATTTTTTATATGAAGTATTTCCATATCGATGGTTTTAGAGTAGATGCAGTTAGTAATTTAATTTATTATTTAGGAAATACAGAAAGAGGAGTCAATCGTGGTGCATGTGAATTTTTACAAAAATTATCAACAAATATTTTTAAGCAAGATGATCGAGTTCTTTTAATGGCTGAGGATTCTTCAAGTTATCCAAATGTTACAAAGCCTTCTGGCATTGGTGGATTAGGATTTAACTATAAATGGGATATGGGTTGGATGAATGATACATTAAAATATTTTAAATTAGATCCAATATATAGAAAATATCATCATCATCAACTTACTTTTTCTATGATGTATTATTATAATGAACAATTTGTATTGCCTTTATCTCATGATGAAGTGGTACATATGAAAGGATCTTTATTAAATAAAATGCCAGGAGATCAATGGCAACAATTTGCAAATTATCGTCTTTTAATTGGCTATATGATGACTCATCCAGGTAAAAAATTATTATTTATGGGAAATGAACTTGCTTCCTATGATGAATGGCATTTTGAAAGTGAACTTCCTTGGGGAATAAAAAAATTCCCTATGCATGATGCGGCAAATCGTTTTGTTAAAGAATTGACTACCATTTATAAGAAGGAGCCAGCTTTATGGGAAAAGGATTATGATCCACTTGGATTTGAATTTATTGAAGCAAATAATGCGGATCAATCCATCTATATTTTTGCAAGATATGCACATGAAAAAGATAACCATATAATCGTTTTAATGAATTGTACACCTAACACATATGATCATTATAGAATTGGTGTTAAAGGAGATTATATGTACGAAGAGATTATAAATTCGGATAAAGATATCTATGGTGGTAGCAATCGAATTAATCCTTTACCACTAAAGGTAGAGGATGAACCATGGCAAAATCAAGCCCATTCGCTATATCTTACCGTTCCACCGCTAGGTATTACATTATTAAAAGCAGTAAAAAATCCAAAAGCAGGCGTAGTATCTGAAGTGAAAAAAACGGTTAAGAAACAACAAACATCAAAAAACACAACAAAATCAGCTAAGAAAACGATTTAATTTATAAAATTTGAAAGATTTGTTGAAAATTTTCATATCCTTATGATAAAATAGGTAAGGAAAATTTATACAATTTATGGGAGGACTATAATGAATTATCCAAATTTTAAAGATGTAAAAACATTTAAAGAAGCTTTTATTTCTAATGTGGAAAATAAATATGCAGTAAATTTTGAAGAATCTACACCTTATCAGCAATACGTAGTATTAGGAGAAATGCTTCGTTATAATATAGCTAAAGATTGGCATAATACCGTAGAGCAATCAACAAAACAAAAAACAAGAATGGTTCTTTATTTCTCTATGGAATTTTTAATGGGAAGAATGATTACCAATAATTTAATGAATGCAGGAGTATATCCTATTGTTAAAGAAGCCTTCGATGAATTAGGTATCGATTTAAATGAAATCGAACATCAAGAGACGGATGCAGGTTTAGGCAATGGTGGTTTAGGAAGACTAGCCGCATGTTTTATGGACTCTGTAGCTTCTTTGGGTTTACCTGTACATGGAAATTGTATTCGTTATCGCTATGGATTCTTTGAACAAGGAATTCGTAATGGGTACCAAGTAGAACATCCGGATCGTTGGTTAAAAGATATTAACGTTTGGGAAATTCGTAAAGATGAAGATGCTGTTGAAATTCCATTTTATGGATATATCGATATGAATAGTGAAAATGGAAAGCTTCATGTTGAGCATAAGAATGCTGAATATGTTAAGGCAGTACCTTATGATATTCCTATTATTGGAGATAATAATCATATTGTAAATACTTTACGTTTGTGGAGTGCGGAGCCTGCCTCTGTTTACCCACAAGCGGATGCTTTTGAATATCATAGAAATTTAAGAGAAATTTCTTCTATGCTATATCCAAATGATGAAACAGAAGAAGGAAAAATGTTACGTCTTAAGCAACAGTATTTCTTTGTTTCTGCTGGTGTTATCAGTTCGATTAAAAAGCATAAGGCTATTTATAAAACAGTTAAAAATTTAGATAAGAAAATCGTATTTCATATAAATGATACTCACCCTGCCTTAATTATTCCTGAATTGATGCGAATATTAGTCGATGAAGAACAATTAGAATGGGAAGATGCATGGAAGATTACTAAAAATTGTTGTGCATACACAAACCATACCATTTTAGCAGAAGCATTAGAGAAATGGCCCGTTCATTTGTTTAAACGTTTACTTCCAAGAATTTATACTATTACCGAAGAAATCAATCGTCGATTATTAATTGAGATTGCAAACACATATGGTGAAAATTCTTTAGAAGCTTATCAAATGGCAATTATTAAAGATAATAAGGTTCATATGGCTAATATTGCTATTCATGGTTCTTTTAGTGTGAATGGAGTTGCGGCTCTTCATACCGATATTTTAAAGCATATTGAAATGAAGGTATTTAATACTTATTATCCAAATAAGTTTAATAATAAGACAAATGGTATTACACATAGAAGATGGTGCTTACATTCTAATCCAGAATTAGTAGAAATATTAAATCGTTTATGTCCAAACTGGGTAAAAGATCCAGAAAAAGAATTAGTAAAATTAATGGATTATGCGGATGATCCAAAACTTCAAGAAGAATTTGCTAAAATGAAGACCGCTAGAAAACAGGATTTAGCAAATAAAATATATAAGTCTCAAGGCGTGTCTTTAGATACACAATCTATTTTTGATATTCAAGTGAAACGTTTGCATGAATATAAACGTCAATTAATGAATGCATTACATATTATGTATATCTACAATCGTTTAAAAGCAGATCCTAAATTTAAAGCGAATTATCATCCACATTCCTTCATTTTTGGTGCAAAATCAGCTCCTGGATATGCCTTTGCTAAAAAAGTAATTAAATTAATTAATACCATTGCAGATAAAGTAAACAATGATACCGATACGAATCAATTATTAAAAGTAGTATTTGTTGTTAATTATAATGTTACTTATGCTGAAACGATAATGCCTGCAGCAAACGTTTCTGAACAAATTTCTACTGCATCAAAAGAAGCTTCAGGAACAGGTAATATGAAATTTATGATGAATGGTGCAATTACATGTGGAACATTAGATGGTGCTAACGTAGAAATAGGAGATTTAGTTGGAGAAGATAATATCGTTATTTTTGGAATGAATGCCAAAGAAGTTACGGATTTATATGCCCAAGGTGGTTATAACCCAATGGATATATATAATACCGATCCAAGAATTCATCAAGTAATCGATCAATTAACTAATGGTTTCTTTAACAAGGTAGACCAAAATGAATTTGCGGTAATACGTGATAATCTTTTATATCATGATAGCTATTTTATTTTGAAGGATTTTGATAGTTATATTCTTGCTCAAGAAAAAATTAATGATTTATACAAAAATCAAAAGAAATGGTTGCATATGTCGATTGTTAACGTTGCAAAATCTGGTTTCTTTACTACGGATCGTACGATGCGTCAATACAACGAAGATATTTGGCATACAGAACCACTAAAACTAAGCAAATAATTATAATATTATTGGTAGGGGTATATGCCCCTACTTTTTTTAAGAAAGGAAATTATATGATTGAATTTCAAAAAGAAGAACAAGTGAATAAAGAAATAGAGCGTCTAACAAAAATTACTAAAATTATATCTTTTTGTCGATTAATTTTAGCAGTTAATTTAATAATATGGCTTATTTGTTTATTATCCTTACAAGAATATTTATTATATGGAATTTTAACCCTTTTAAGTTTTCTTGCTATGATGGGCTTTGTATTATTTACGAATCGATATTTTAAAGAACTTAATCTTAATAAGAAAAAAGAAAAAGTGTATTTAATGCATCACAAAAGAAGAAAATTAGATTTTTCATCTTTTGTTGATGAAGGAAGAGACTATATAGATAAAAAGGATTACAAATTAGCTGATTTAGATATCTTTGGTTCAAAATCTTTATTTCAATATTTAAATGTTTCGAGAACTAAATTAGGAAGAGATGCTTTAGCAAAGCAATTAACGAATCCTTTGGAAAAATCTAAAGAATTTACAAAATGTATTGATTATCTTTCAAAAGAAGAGGATACGCTAGAAATAGAAGCAGGTCTTTTAGAATTTGATGAATCAGCAAAGCATATAAATTATGAGGAATTTAATAGTGTTCTAACGAAAAAAATTATGTTTAAACCTATTTTTATATTACCAATATTAAGTTTTGTTTCTCTTATTATTTTTCTAATTTTACTTTCTATATTTAATTTAAATCCTTATTTTATAATAGGATTTATTTTAGCAAATTTTATATTGTCTAGAGTTTGTCTTAAAAATGATATATTTGATTTGGATGCTTTTAAGTATTATAGTTTGTGTGATGCTTATTATTCTTTGAGTATGCGTGCAAAAAATTTAAAATTGAACGATCAATATTACACTTCTTTAATAGATAAAATTGATATAAAAATAAAGGATTTAAAAAAAATAAAGGGAATTTATTTATCTTTATCCTCAAGAAAAAATTTTTTAGCAAATTTTCTTTTGAACTCTACTATTATTTACGATTTTTGGATGATTATCATTTATAATCAATTAATAAAAAATATTTCGTCTTTAGATGAGCTTTTCACTTCAATTGCAGAAATTGAGGTTATGGTATCTTTTAGTATTTTAGGCATAGATAATGAGAGAACAGCAATTCCAAATCAAAGTAAAGAAAGCATTTATGGAAAAGAATTATATCATCCTTTGGTGAAAAATTGCATCGCTAATGATTTTATTTTGGATGGTGGCGTAGTTTTAACGGGAAGTAACATGTCAGGAAAAACAACATTTATGAGAACACTAGGCATAAATCAGCTTTTATTTAATGCAGGTTCTATCGTATGTGCAAAAGAATTCTATTCCACTTCCTTACCGATTTTTACTTCTTTACGTGCGAATGATATGTTAAGTGAGGGCATTTCAACTTTCTATGCAGAAATCCTTCGAATGAAGCGTATGAATGAGGCAATAGAAGAAGGAAAATGTTTGATATTAGTCGATGAAATATTTAAAGGAACCAATGCTTATGAGCGTATCGAAGGCTCAAAAAAGGTTATCGATAAATTTAACTCTTACCATATTTTATTTATTATCAGTACCCATGATTTTGAATTGTGTGATGCTAAGAATATTAAAAATTATCATTTTAATGAACAATACAAGGAAGACAAGATATCATTTGATTATAAAATAAAAGAAGGTATGTGCGAATCTACAAACGCGTTATACCTTCTTAAAATGTCAGGAATTTTGTAATTTTAATAATTCATATAGGCAGCCATTATGGTTGCAATCAAACTCTGTTACATTCAAGCAGAGTTTTTTTAATTGTTCATCCGCATTTTTCATTGCAATTTTAATGTCACATTCTTTTATAAAGTCAAAATCCTCAAGAGAATCCCCTATGCCAATAAAAGTATAGGAAGGAAATCTTTCTTTTAGATATAAGATAATTTCCTTTTTTGTGAATTTTTTTGCCGTTATTAGAATAATATCTCTATTTTTATCTTCGGCAAGAAGTTGATAAGTTAATCCATAGTCCATTAAATTTTGATAAAAATATTCACATTCCTTCTTATTTAAAGCAATGGTAATACTATGAATATCGGTATCTAATTCTTTGATAATTTTTCGATTATTTTTAGGATATAGATTATCTAATCTTTCTTGGAAATGAAAAATATAGGTATCCTCTAAATAATTTGCGTATGCGGTATAGATAGAAGATGAATATTTTTTTAAAATAGAATTTATGACTGTTTTATCTAAAACGGAATAAATTTTTTCTTGATTTATTTTTCCACAGCTTGATGAAAAAGAGAAAAAGTCTAAATTAATATTAGAAAAAGTATTATTAAGTTCTTGATAATTACAGTAAGATAATACACATAATCTTCCAAACTTTAAAAGCTTGTAAATTCCTTGTATGGTACAATCTTCTAAAATATTCCTATCATTGGTTAGAGTTTGATTATAATCGGATACAAAAAAATATTTCATAATGCCCACCTATTTTCTATTATCTCATATATAAATATTTTTTTCAATTTTCAAATCTTTTATTTTTATAGATATTATTATATAATATATAATAGATAGAAAAGGCGAGTGAGAAAGATGTATGTATTTTTATTTAAATTAGGAATATTTAATATTGATTTTACTACAATCTTGAGTTTTATTATAGGTATCTTTCTTGGAGCCATACTTATTTGTATGATTTATGCTCTTTTTGTACTTGCCTCTTTAAGAAATAAGAAATTTATAATAAAAACAGAAGAGGATAATTTAACAACAACCGAAGTTAAGGATATGATTGTTACTTGTCAAAAATCTTTTAAGGATAAAGGGCTTAGACAGGAACTATCTAGAGTAGCACATTGTAAAAACCTATGCACAAGTTTAACTTATGGAATTGCAACGAGGTTCTATCCGAAAAGTAAGCATCCATTACTGGAATTATCGGTAGATGAAGTGATGATGCTTACCATATATATTGAAAATCGAATCGAAGAAATTTTAAATCGTAAAGGAATAAGATTATTAAAAAAGATTAAAGTATCTACCATTTTAGATTTCACACAAAAAACTAACAAGGTAGTAGATTCAAAGGCTTTTAAGATAACAAAGGAAGTAAATTCAACGGTAAACACAGTAAAAAAAATTATAAATATAGTTAATCCAGCATGGTGGTTTAGAAAAATCGTCATTGATAAAACTTTAAATATTATTACCAATAAGCTATGTTTAGTAGTTATTGCTATTGTTGGGGAAGAAACCTATAAGATTTATAGTAAAACGGTATTTAATAAAGAAGTTGATATTCAAAGTAATATAGAAGAGATATTAACATCGATTGATGAGGATTTGATAGCGGCTTCGAATGAAATAAAAAAAGGAGAAGAAATTAAATCTTTACAAGATGAAGTTGTAGAGCCAATGTATAAAATGAAAAGTAGAGCATATTCAACAACACCTATAAACACTTATACATCATACTATAATCAAATATTTCCTTTTAAGAAGAAAATAGAGAATATAAAAATAGAAATAAAAGAGGATAAGGAGAGTGCAATAAATGGCTAAGAAAAATATAATACTTGAAGATGTTGAGAAATTTAGAATTCCTCAAATTGATTCAGGAACAATTGGACTTATTCGAAAAAAAGATGGCTTTCAAAAGAGCAAAGTTTGTTCCCCAATTCATGGTACACATATCGTTGATAAAAATCATTTTGTCGATAATAGTGGTATGATTGATGTGGATTATAATTATGATTTTATTCGTGAGAATAAACATATTTCTGATGAAGAGTTAGAAAAAAGACATGGAACTAAGTATTATGAGTTTACTTTTATTAATCGTGGTATGGAAGATGCTTATGTAGGCACAGATTATGAAAAAGAAGAATCTCATTCTACAAAGAAAAAACGAAATCATAAAGAATTTAGCTTTATATCGTCTGTTGATGAGGCCTTTGATGAAATCGAAGAGACTCCTGTAATTGTTGAAGAGCAAAAAGAGGAAGTAGATTATAAAAATCCTGAGGCTGAATTTAAATTAAATATAGAAATAGATGATTCAGAACCAACCTATGAATATAACACTTATGATAAAGGAATGCCAAACCCTACACAAACCAATATTCCATCTTTTTTAACTTCCAAGCCTAAGGATGTCGTTCAAGAAGAGGAAGTTATTGAATTAGAGGAGAATCTTTCTTTTGGAGAGACACCATCCTTTAAGGCTCCTGAAATTAATTTTGATAATCCTCCAGTAAATAAAAATCAAACGATAGAAGAAGCTATCCGTAATATGCAAAAAAATGCACAAGTTCAAGAAATGAAAAAACCTGTGGAGCATAAAGAAGAAAAGATAGAAACTATTGTTAAAAATGTTTATGATAAGTATGCTATTCCTTATGAAAAAATATTTAAGAAGAGTGATTCAAGTATTGATGATCATCCTATATGGTTAGAAGAGAAAAAGGAAATCATCAATCAGCTTTTACAATCTTTCCAAATTGATGGTGAGGTTGTAACCTACACAAAAGGACCTGCCTTTACACGTTATGAAATTTTACTGGCTCCTGGTGTAAATGTTAAAAAAGTAAATCAAATCTATGATAATCTTCAAAAAGACTTACAAGCAAAATCCTTGCGTATGCAAGCTCCTATTCCTGGTAAAAATACTATAGGTATTGAGGTTCCAAATGATGAGGCCGAGGTTGTTTCCTTTGGGGATATCATTACCGATGAATATATGAATAATGGTAAGCCTTTAAGTGTGGCTATGGGTAAAAATATCGATGGAACACCTGTTTATCAAAATATAACCGATATGCCCCATGCTTTAATTGCTGGTGCAACGCAGTCAGGTAAATCTGTTTCCATTAATACAATTTTAGTATCCTTATTATTAAAGAATTCTCCAGAAAGTTTAAAATTGATACTAGTCGATCCTAAAAAAGTAGAATTGTCCTTCTATAATGATTTACCACATTTAGCAACTCCAGTAATCGATGATGCCGTTATTGCAACAGAGGCATTAAAGTGGAGTGTTGCAGAAATGGAACGTCGTTATGAAGTTTTAGCTAGAAATCGTGTGAGAAATATAGGAGATTATAACAAAAAGCGTCAGGAGCATCCGGATATGGAAAACATGCCATTTATTGTTATAATTGTGGATGAGTTTAACGATTTAGTTATGCAGTGTGGTGCAGAGGCTAATGATTGTATAATACGTTTAGCTCAAAAGGCAAGAGCCTGCGGTATGCATATCATTTTAGCTACTCAAAGACCAACCGTAGATGTCGTAAATGGTACAATTAAAGCAAACATTACCTGTCGTATTGCTTTTAGAGTTGCATCGGATGTGGATTCAAGAACGATTCTTGATGAAATTGGTGCAGAATCCTTACTAGGAAGAGGAGATATGTTAATTAAAAACAATAGTACTCCTTTACGTGCGCAAGGTGCTTACATTTCTGATGATGAAATTACAGGTGTTTGTGATTATATTTGTGAAAAATATACACCAGAATATCTATTTACTCATGAAGACTTGAAAAGGGCAATTAATAAGGCCAATGCTGGTGGTGGAATGAATGCCAAAGATGTACCTTCAGAATCTGAAGATTTATTATATCAAATTGCCCTTGCCTGTGTACAGCAGGGTGTGTGCTCTATTAATTCCATCCAGCAAGGATTTGGTTTAGGATTTAACCGTGCACAACGCATTGTTCAAATTTTGGAAGAAAGAGAAATTGTTTCTCCTAAAAATGGAACAAAGGGAAGAGAAATATTAGTAGATACATATCGTTTAAGAGATATGTTTGGTATTGATGAAGAGTGATGAAAGTGGATAATTCTAAAGATAATAATCTAAATAAATTGAAAGTTAAGAGTATAATTTTAAGTATAGTATTTTTTATATTTTTAATTATATCTATAATATTTTTTAAAAAAGTAAAGGTTTTTAGTTTCATTTTTACAAATACAAAATCATTTATAATATTTATTTATTTCTTTTTAATAAGTTTGAATTTAATTTATAATATAGGTTTATGTATTTATGCCTATTTCTTTAATGAGAATAAAAAAATAGAAGAAATTTACAAAAAAACAATTAAAATATTGGATTTACCTATTTTTGTTTGCTATTCTTTTTCCATTCTATTTTTTATTGTTATTTTTGTTTTCACTCCTTGTAATGTAAGTGGAGATTCTATGAATGATACCTATAAAGATAAGGATAAAGTTATTTGTAGTGATTTATTTTACACTCCTAAAAAAGGGGATGTCATCGTTTTTGATTCTACAAAGTATACCCATACAAACGGAGATTTATACATCAAACGTGTTCTTGCTACCGAAGGGGATATTCTTACATATAATTCTTTGGAAAACAAATTATATATAAATGAGAATCCTTCCTTATATGTTACATATGAGCAGTATATGACGATTATCGCTGTTAATCAAGAAGTAGAATATAAAGATAGTTATACCGTACCTAAAAATAAGCTTCTAGTTATTGGAGACAATCGAAGAATATCTTATGATTCAAGATATTTTGGATTAATCGAAAAAAAGGATGTTTTTGGTAAAGTTCTTTTTCGATTATATCCTTTTGGCAATCCTAAAACGATGATATTAGAATAATAAAAATATGATAAGATTTTATTGAATCTTAAAATAAGGAAGTGATTTAATGCAGACCATTCAATGGTATCCTGGTCATATGGCAAAGGCCAAACGCGAAATTATGGAAAAAATGAATATGATCGATTTGATTATTGAATTGAAAGATGCAAGAATCCCTTTTTCCTCTACGAACCCGATGATTGATGAGATCATCGGGAAAAAACCACGCCTTATTTTACTATGTAAAGCGAGTATGGCTGATCCAAATATAACTAAGGAATGGATTGAATATTATAAAAAGAAGAATGTACTTGCTTTAGATATTGATTCTATAACCAATTATCATATATCTAGTGTTATAAAATATGCCAATCTGGCTTTAAAGGATGTAATGGAGCAAAGAAGAACGAAGCAAATTATGTCGAATCAGATAAAAGCAATGATATTAGGAATTCCGAATGTAGGAAAATCAACATTAATTAATACGCTTGCGAAACGAAAAGCTGCAACCGTAGGAGATAAGCCGGGTGTTACAAAATCTCAAACATGGATTAAAGTGACAAATGATCTTTTACTATTAGATACTCCAGGTATTTTATGGCCTAAATTTGAGGATCAAATGGTTGGATTAAATTTAGCAATGTGTGGCTCTATAAAGGATGAAATCTTAAATATTGAGGCAATAGCAGCAAAAGCTATCTTGTATCTAACTACAAATTATCCCCATCTTTTAAAAGAAAGGTATAAACTAGATGAACTTTCTACAGATCCATATCAAACTATGGAAAATATGGCTAGAAAAAGGGGATGCCTATTAAAGGGTGGAATTCCAGATACGTTAAAAATTAGCATTTTATTTATGAATGAATTACGTGGGAATAGAATTGGGGCGATAAGTTATGAACGACCAAACGACAATGAATTTATATGATTTTGAAGAAGAATTATATGATGCTGGAAATCATTTGATTTGTGGCGTTGATGAGGCAGGAAGGGGACCGCTTGCTGGACCTGTTGTAGTTGCGGCATGTATTTTGCCACCTTTTTTAAGAATAAAGGATATTAATGATTCAAAAAAGCTAACAGCTAAAAAAAGAGAAGAATTATATAAGATTATTGTAAAAGAGGCCGTGGCATATAAGATAGTATTTGTTTCCGTTGAGGATGTGGACACTCTCAATATTTATCAAGCAACAAAAAAGGGTATGCTTGAGGCGATTAGCGGACTTAAAGCAGAGCCTGATCATGTCCTAATTGATGCAATGCCTTTAGGAGAATTAAAAATTCCTCATACCTCTATTATTCATGGGGATGCAAGGTGTGCTTCGATTGCTGCCGCATCTATTTTAGCTAAAGTTACAAGAGATTATTATATGGAAAAAATGGATGTAAAATATCCGAATTATGGTTTTAAAAAGCATAAAGGTTATGGAACAAAGGCACATTTGGATGCTTTAGAAAAATATGGACCATGCGAAATCCATCGAAAAACCTATTCTCCTGTTACAAAATATTTTTCCAAGCAATTAAGCTTAGAACTAGATATGGACGATGAATATGCTAAGTCTAAATAGCATATTCATTTTAATTTTTTTATAAAATATAATATATTTTATTTAAAATTTTAAAAAAAATATGTATTGACATTATTGAAATGTTGAAATAATATAGAATAAGGTTAATTTGGAGGAAACGATGGAAAAGATAATAATTGTAGAGTCACCAAGTAAATCAAAAACAATTAGTTCTTATTTAGGTTCTGGATTTAAAGTATTATCCTCAAAAGGTCATATATGTGATTTGGCAACTTCTGGAAAAGATGGATTAGGTATAGATATTGAAAATGGATTTATACCTACATATAAAGTAATGAAGGAAAAAGAAGAATTGGTTCATGACCTTATAAAGGAATGTAAAGGAAAGAAAGTGTATCTTGCAACCGACCCGGATCGTGAAGGAGAAGCTATTGCTTTTCATCTTGCCAAAAGCTTAGGATTGAGTTTTGATGAATTGAATCGTGTGGCCTTTCATGAAATTACTCGCTCTGCTGTTGTAGATGCTTTAAAGAATCCTCATCCTATTAATTTAAAGATGGTAGATTCTCAAGAGGCAAGAAGAATGATTGACCGAATTTTAGGATTTAAGCTTTCAAAACTTCTACAAAGAAAGATTGGATCTAAGAGTGCTGGTAGAGTGCAAAGTGTTGCACTTATGTTAATTGTAAATTTAGAAAAAGAAATCATTAACTTTGTTCCAACACCTTATTATGAAATGGAAGCAGAATTTAATACCTTTAATCTTCGACTAGCTAGTATTAAGGGTGAGATTATTGATAGTAAACACCGAATTATGGATCGAAGCGTTTTAGAATCTTTGAAAAGTAGGTTATTATCCTTTACGGTATCTAACATTGCAACAAAGCAAGTAAAAAGAAATTCTTATCCAACCTATACTACCTCAACGATGCAACAAGATGCTTCGAATCGTTTAGGATTTAATCCTACAAGAACTATGCGTGTTGCCCAAGGATTGTATGAAGGTAAAAACATAGGAAGTGAAACGGTAGGATTAATAACCTATATGCGTACCGATTCAACAAGACTTGCCGATGGTTTTGTTCAAGATGCAAATGAATATATTATGAATACTTATGGAAGTAAATATTTGGGTAGTGTTAAGATTAAAGAACAAAAAAATATGCAAGATGCTCATGAAGGTATCCGCCCTACCTCTATTTATAGAACACCAGAGAGTTTAAAGGATTATTTGACAGAAGATGAGTATAATTTATATGAATTAATCTATAGAAGGACATTAGCCTCTTTAATGTCTAGTGCCATTTTTAATGCTACAAGAATTGAATTTACGAATACCGATTCTTTATGGGCGTTAAATGGTCAACAGTTAGTCTTCGATGGATATTTAAAGGTTTATGGCAAAACGGAAGAAGATGAAAATACCTTACTTCCAGATTTTGAATTAGGAAAATCTTATAATGCAAATGATGTTGTTATCCTAGATAAAGAGACACAGGCCAAAGCTAGATATACCGAAGCATCCTTAATCAAGGATATGGAAGAAAAAGGAATAGGAAGACCATCTACTTATGCGCAGACCATTCAGACTCTTAAGGATAGAGAATATATAAAATTAGAAAAAAGAAGTTTAGTTCCAACAGAGCAGGGAATTTTAACTACGGATAAGCTTCATGAATATTTTAATACATTAATTAATGTAGAATATACAGCGGATATGGAAACGAATTTAGATAAAATTGCAAATGGAGAAATGGAAAAGCAGGATGAATTAAGAGAATTCTATGATGAATTCATGCCATTATTGGAAACTGCCACTCAAAATATGCAAGCGATTTATCCGATTCCAACCGAGGAAATATGTCCTGAGTGTGGGAAACCATTAGTTATAAGATTAGGAAAATATGGTGAATTTACCGCTTGCAGTAATTATCCAAATTGTACTTTTATTAAAAAAGAAGAAAAACAAAATGAACCAGAGGATACTGGAATTGTTTGTCCAATATGTGGTACTGGTCATCTTGTAAAGAGAATTGCTTCTAAAGGTTCAAATAAAGGAAGTATCTTTTATGCTTGCAGCTCATATCCAAATTGTAAAACAATATTTAGTGATGAGCCTACTGGTTTAAAATGCAAAACGTGTGGAAGTATGATGCTAAAGGATAAAAATGGAAATCTATATTGTTCTTTACATTGTGAAAATAAAAAAGAAGAACCAGTGGAAAATGCATTAGAGGTAAAATGTCCAAAATGTGGTAAAGGACATATGGTAAAAAGAGTTGCTTCTAAGGGTAAAAATAAAGGAAGTACTTTCTATGGATGTAGTAATTTCCCAAAATGCAAAAATATCATCTCTTTAGAAGAATATAATATGTTACTCGAAGCAAAATAGGTGTTTAGCACCTATTTTCTTTTATTAATTGAATATGCTTTAAATTTATGATATAATTTTTTTTGATATGGAGTGATTTTGATGGGCTTTTTTGATTTATTTAGAAAAAAAGATAAAGAAAAAAGTAAAAAATATAAACTAGGGCTTCACAAGACAAGAGAGGGTGCTTTATCCACACTTAAAGAAATATTATCTAGAAGTGAACGCATTGACGATGACCTTTTTGATGAGTTAGAAGAAGTGTTCATTATGGCAGACATTGGTGTTGACACTGTTGTAGATTTTATTGATGATTTAAAGGATGAAGTTTATCATAAAAAAATAACAGATCCATTATTATTACAAGAAATGATTATGGATAAAATGTTTGAAATTTATTTAAATGGTGAAATAGTAAATGCAAACTTAAATTTAAATAAGAATGGGTTATCGGTCATCTTATTTGTAGGTGTAAATGGAGTAGGAAAAACAACATCAATTGCTAAGATTGCATACCAATATAAAAAACAAGGTAAAAAAGTATTGCTTGCTGCTGGTGATACCTTTAGAGCAGGTGCAATTGAGCAGCTTGCTGTATGGGCAAAACGTGTTGGAGTAGAGATAGTTACAAAGGATGCTGGTTCTGACCCATCTGCTGTGATGTATGATGCCATTAAGAAGGCAATGAGTGAAAAATATGATATATTGTTATGTGACACTGCAGGTCGTTTACAAAATAAAGTAAATTTAATGAATGAACTATCTAAAATGAGAAGAGTATTACAAAAAGAAATGCCAGATGCTCCACATGAGACACTATTGGTTGTTGATGCTACTACAGGACAAAATGGTATGTCTCAAGCAAAAGCCTTTAAAGAAGCAACCGATGTAACTGGAGTTATTTTAACGAAGCTAGATGGAACCTCAAAAGGTGGTATTGTTCTTGCGATACGTCACGAAATGGGAATTCCAATAAAATATATTGGTCTTGGTGAAGGTGTGGAAGATTTAGAAATCTTTGATATTGAGCAGTATTTATATGGATTATTCGCAGATTTTTTTGAGGAATAATTATGGAAAATCAAAAAAGAGATGAATTAATTGCTTTATACGATTTGTATAATACTTTATTAACAGAAAAACAAAAAGTTTATTTTGAGGAATATTATTTTTCAGATTTATCGATTTCAGAAATCGCAGAGAATCATAATATTTCAAGAAATGGTGTCTTTGATCAAATTAAAAGAGTAAATGCTTCTTTGGAAGACTATGAAAAAAAATTAAAACTTTTTCATAAAATTTCTAGATTACATACTCTAGATTTAGAAAAAGAAGATTTAGAAAAAGTTTTAGATATTATAAAGGAGTAAGAATATGGCATTTGATAGTTTAAGTTCTCGTTTACAAATGGGACTACGCCGACTTACGGGCAAAGGTAAATTAAATGAAAATGATATAGATGAAATGCTAAGAGAAGTTAGACTTTCTTTATTAGAAGCAGATGTAAACTATAAAGTAGTTAAAAAATTTTTAGCAAATATAAAAGAACAAGCCTTAGGAGAGCAAATCTTAAAAGGTTTAAACCCTGGTCAGCAGGTTGTAAAAATAGTGCGTGAGGAATTAAAAAGAACGCTTGGAGATGAAGCCGTAGAACTTAATTTTAAATCCTCTGGTATGACCATCGTTATGGCGGTGGGACTTCAAGGTGCTGGTAAAACGACTGCGGTTGGAAAAATGGCATTATTCTATAGAAAAAAATTAAAGAAAAAACCTATGCTTATTGCTGCCGATATCTATCGACCAGCTGCTGTGGATCAACTTGTTACATTAGGAAAATCAATTGATGTACCTGTATTTGAAATGGGAACGAAAACTTCTGCAGAAAAAATAGTAACTGAAGGATTAAAGCATGCTAAAGAAGAAGGCTTTAATTTTGTCATTATAGACACTGCAGGTCGTCTTCAAATTAATGAAGAGCTTATGAAGGAACTACAAAATGTTAAAGACATTGCAAATCCAGATGAAATTTTATTAACGGTAGATGCTATGGCGGGACAAGATGCCGTAAATGTTGCTCTTTCATTCCATAAGGATTTAGATATTACAGGTATAATTTTAACAAAACTAGATGGTGATACTCGTGGCGGTGCTGCGCTATCCATAAAGGAAATGACTGGCATACCAATTAAGATAATGTCTATGGGAGAAAAGCTAGATGCAATGGAGATTTTTTATCCTGACCGTTTAGCGGATCGTATCTTAGGTATGGGTGATGTTTTATCTTTAATTGATACCGTAACAGAGAATATAGATGAAGACGAAATGAAGTCTATGGCAGATAAAATGATGAGTAATACTTTTAATTATAATGATATGCTTAAGCAGTTTAAAATGATTAAACGTATGGGTTCTTTATCTAAAATTTTAGGTTTTCTTCCCGGTATGGGGCAAATGAAGCAGGTAATGAGCCAGGTCGATGACAATGCCTTTGATAAAATTGAAGCGATTATCTTCTCTATGACCGAGCGTGAACGCAAGCATCCAGAATTAATTGATAACGACTATAAGCGTAGAGAGCGTATTGCCAAAGGATCTGGAAGAAGTATTCAGGAAGTGAACCGATTACGTCAGTCACTTGCCCAAATGAAGGCTTCTATGAAACAAATGAAGAATATGAATGAAGCGGATATGAAAAAAATGCAATCTCAAGTTAAAAATGGAAATTACCAAGGCTTTGCCCCTACAAAGGTAAAAAAGGGAAAGGGTAAAGGAAAAGGTAATTTCAGATATTAAAATAAAATCCATGGAATCCATGGATTTCTTTGTCGAGGGTTTTATGAAACTAACAGTCTCAATATATACATTAAAACAATTAAAACAAAGGCTACCCTATATGGAATGTGCCATCCTCCATCATAAGGATATATCCTTATATTATGAGGATTTAGATTTGGATATAGCAATAAAAGAATGCTTAGAATCTTATGTAAGTCCTATTCTTGCAATAGATAAAATGCTTTATCCAAGCACAATAGATTCTATAAAAAGTATTCTTTCTAAATACAAAAAAGAAGCTTTATTTTTAGTAACAGATATCGGTGTATACTCCCTTGCAAAAGAGATGGATTGCTTAAATAGAATAATTTATGATCCACAAACAATGATTACGAATGCTTTCGATTTAAAGGAATTTTCTAGTTTAGGATTTGATAGTATAGGGATGAGTCTAGAGATACCATTAGAGGATGTTATGGAAAGTATAAGAAGAACAAGGGCTTCATTATTTTATCAAATTTTTGGACATAGATTAATGTTTTATTCAAAAAGAAAATTAATTACTTTATATGAGACACAGGCAAAAATATCTACCTCAAAAAAAGGTTTATTTTTAAAAGAGTCTACAAGAGAAGAATTATTGCCAATTATTGAAAATGAAAATGGTACAATAATATACCGATCTTACCTCATATCTTTATTCAATTATATAGAACAGTTAGAAGTTTTAAAATATGGATACTTAGAAAGCTTATATCTAGAGGATACTTGTTTTTTAGAAGTACTTAAAATTTTTTATGATGTAAAAAATAATGTTATAAGTAAAGAAGAGGGAAAAAATAGATTAGGTCATTTAGAATTAGACATTAAAGAGGGATTTACCTACCAAGATAGCATTTACCAAAAGGAGTTGTTTTAAATGGCAAAATTTGAATTACTTGCGCCTGCAGGCGATTTAGAAAAACTTAAAGTTGCAATTCTTTATGGGGCCGATGCGGTTTTTATTGGTGGACAGAAATTTTCCTTACGTTCTAGAGCTTCTAATTTTACATTAGAAGATATAAAAGAAGCTTGTAGTTTTGCGCATACACATAATGCCAAAATACATGTTACTTGTAATATTGTTATGCACAATATTGATACAGAAGGTTTAGTTGCGTATTTAAAGGAATTAGAAGCCTGTGGTGTCGACTGTATCATTGCTTCTAGTTTATATATTTTGAAAATGGTTTTACAACATACAAAAATGGAAGCCCATGTTTCAACACAAAATTCCACATCGAATGCAGAAGCTGTTCATTTTTACGAACAAATGGGGGCACATCGTGTCGTTCTTGCAAGGGAACTTACTTTAGAAGAAATAGAAGAAATAAAAAAATCCTCTAGTATAGATTTAGAGGTTTTTATTCATGGTGGTATGTGTGTGTCTATATCTGGTAGGTGTATGCTATCAAACAATATGACCAACAGAGATGCAAATCGAGGTGGTTGTGCTCATAGCTGTAGATGGTGCTATGATCTTATTGACAAAAAAGAAGTAAAGAATCCTGAGGGTGACTTTTTTGCAATGAGTAGTAAGGATTTATGTGCAATACATGCGATACCAAAACTTATGGATTTAAATGTAAATTCATTTAAAATAGAAGGTAGAATGAAGTCTTTGCATTATATAGCAACGGTAGTTAATACCTATCGTAAACTCATTGATGAGTATAATCTGACGCATAATGTTAAAAGTTTTAAAGTCTATGAAGATATGATTGCACGTGCGGAAAACCGGTTAACTTCTACAGGCTTTTTATATGGAGCGCCTACGATAAAGGAGCAGCTATATGATTTGAATTTGACTGTCCCAACAAAAGAATTTGTAGGAATTGTTAAAGCCTATGATAAAAAAGAAAAAATGGTTTACGTAGAACAGCGTAATCATTTTCTTCCTCATTCAAAATTAGAAGTTTTTACTCCTAAGGATTGTTTTATTATTTCAATTTCTGAAATATATGATTTAGATGGAAATATTTTAGATGCTGCTAGGCACCCAAAACAAAATATAAAGTTTAAATGTGAGATTGAATTGAGTCCATATGACTTACTTAGACTCAATTAATTCTTTAATCTTTCCATAAGCATAAGATAGTTTTGTATAATCGATATCTTCAATGAAATTGAAAATATCGCATATATCTAGATTACAAGTAAGAAGAGTATATTCATTTTCCTGTATTGGAGAAGGAGATAGATTAAAGTTTAAGAAATTATTTATTCTAAAATATAATTTCCCTTTATTTCCATTTTGATAGGCTCTATAAATTAATTCTTTTTCAAAATTGTATCTAGAGCCATAAGCATTATTTAAGGATTGTAAGAATCCAGTTGAGATGGTTTTATTTGATGTTAACATGATTTTTCCTTTCGAGGTGATATTTATTCAAAGTATAAGAGTTAAGGATATTGATTTTCCTTATGAAGTTATAATTAAACGTAGAAATCGCAATATTTACCTTAGAATTAAAGATGGTAAAATAGTAATTACGACGCCTAAAAAATTATCCTTAGATTTTATTTATGGATTTATTTTAAAAAATTATGAGTCTATATATAAATCATGGATTAAACCTCCTTTAATTATGAATACACTGCATTTTTTTGGTAAACCTTATTCTCTAGAGATTTTAGAATCTTCTAGAAACTATATTTTGAAAGAAGAAGACAAAATCTTTATTTTTACGAAAAAAAAAGAAAACAGCTATATTCAGAAATTGGTGACTTTATTTTATGCTAAAGAACTATTAAAATTTGTAGAAAAAAATATTCTACAAATAAAATTTAAATTTCATATAGATTATGATATTACTTTTGATTGCAAGAATGTTAAAACATATTTTGGGGAGTGTTTTCCTAAGCGTAGGCATATTATTTTATCTACTAAGCTTGCAAAATATGAGCCCATTTATATTTTGAGTGTTTTATATCATGAAATGGGACATTTTTACTATCAAAATCATAGTATGCAATTTTATGCTCTTTTAGAACAAGTATTTCCAAATTATAAGCAAATCCAAAAGAATTTAAGAAAAATAAGATATAATGATGCCTTTTAGTTATTGATTTTTAAAAGAATTTTAAGTATAATAAAAAAAGTAATATTTCGGAGGGAATTCTATGATTAATAAAGATGAAGTATATGAACTAACAAGAAATGGTGAACAAAAATTAAAAGATGAATTAGAAAAATTAAAAACTGTTGACCGTATACAAATAAGAGAAGCAATTAAAGATGCGCGTGAGCAAGGTGACTTATCTGAAAATGCAGATTATTCATCCGCAAGAGAACAACAAGCCAATATAGAAGCACGTATCTTAGAAATAGAAAATATTTTAAAACATGCTAAAATTTTAGATGTAACACGTGTTACCGTGAAATATTTAGATAAGAACAAAGTATTAACCTATGAAATTGTAGGTACGATTGAAGCTGATCCTTTCTCAGGAAAAATATCGAATGATTCACCATTAGGTAAGGCCGTTGCTAACCATAAGGTAAATGATATATTCTATATTACTACAGAAAGTGGAAAAGAATTAAAACTTCAATTGTTAGAAAAGAATTAATAAATAGATAAACCTGTTCAAAGGAACAGGTTTATTTTTCGTCTTTCAATAAAAAATAAAGCTTCAATAATGCTCTTTTTTCAATTCTGGATACATAGCTTCTTGAAATTTTTAGTTCAGCTGCAATTTCTTTTTGTGTTTGTGCCTCTCGAGTTAGCCCATATCTTCGTGATATAATATCAAATTCTCGTGTGCTTAATGTCTTTAGGGCTTTATCTAAATTTTCTTGTATTTTTCTATTCTCATAGGATTTATATAAGTCGACATCTTTATCTTCAATAAAATCTAATAATTCCATTTCATTGCCATCTTTATCTGTTGCAATAGGAGATTGTAAATGAATTAAATTTCGTTTATTTTTATTTGCTCTTAGGGTCATAAGTATTTCATTTTCAATACACCGTGCAGCATAAGTAGCAAGCTTATTATTTGCAGATATTTGATAAGAGTCTACCGCTTTCATCAATCCTAAAATGCCTATAGATAAAATATCATCTTTATCTTCCATTGTATTTTCATATTTTTTGGCAATGTGTGCGACAAGTCTTAGATTATGCTCGATTAACTTGTTTCTTGCAGCCTGATCTTTATCCTTTGCATAACGCAGTAAGTATTCCTTTTCCTCCTCTTGTGTAAGCTTTCTTGGGTAAGATTCACTTTTTATAGCCCCCATGATAGGGAGTAAGAAAAAAATCACAAATAAAACTCCTTTATTTTATGTAGGAATTTATGTATAATATATAATGAGGTATTTTATAATGTTAAAAAAGCTAATTCCTAATTTTTATTATAAATCAATATTTGATATTCCATACGATACATTGTATGCACAAGGAATTCGACTTATTCTTACAGATTTAGATAATACTTTAATTTCTTATAAAGAACATTTACCAAATGAAGCTTTACTTGCTTGGAAAAATAGACTTTTGGAAATGGGATTTGAAATCATTATTGTTTCTAATTCAAGAAAAGAAAGAGTATTGAATTTTTCAAAAGCACTAAATCTTCCATGTGTAAAGTTTGCGACTAAGCCCTTAAAAAGAGGATTGAAAAAGGCTTTAAAAAAAGTCGCATTAAAAAATTATAGAAAAGAAGAAGTGCTTCTTTTAGGTGATCAGTTGATGACCGATATTTATGGGGCAAAGCGTTTCAAAATTAAAGCGGCTCTTATTGAAGCCATTGATAAAAAAACAGATACTTTTCCTACAAGATGTAATCGAAGATTAGAAAATTATTTTTTAAAAAGAATAAAGAAAAAATACCCTAAAGAATATCAAGATACTTTAAAGGAGTATTGTAAGGACATATGATTATAAAAAAATGTAAAGGTTGTGGCGCCTTATTGCAAACAACAAATGAAAATCAACCAGGATTTATACCTAAATTAGAATTAGATTCTTTATACTGTAAGCGATGTTTCCGTATGAAGCATTATAATGAACTACCGAAGCTTGTTGCCTCAAATGAAGATTATGAAAAGGTTATCGATGATGTTATAAAAAGAAATGGGTTAATGATTTTTCTTGTAGACATTTTTGCATTTAAATCGACATTTCTTCCTAAGATGATAGATAAATTAAGAAACAAGAATGTTATACTCGTTGCAAACAAATATGATTTATTTCCTAAAAGCTGTAATGTGACAAGTGTGGTTCGATGGCTTTCTAAACAATGTGAAGAAAAGCATTTTAAGGTAGATGCAATTCATATTGTATCCTCTAAAAAAGGATATTTTATTGATGAATTAATGAATACAATTGATCTTGCAAGAAAAGGCAGAGATGTATATTTTGTTGGATGCGCAAATGTGGGAAAATCTTCATTGATAAATGCTCTACTGAAAAGGAATACAAGTAGAAACGATGATTTAATCTCAACATCCATGATTCCAGGCACTACTTTAAATGAAATAACTATTCCTTTTTTTGAGGATAATAAGGCCTTTATTGATACACCAGGGTTAATTAATGAAACAGATGTTTTAAATCAATTATTACCTCAAAGCTATAAAATTATAATTCCAAACAGTGAAATTATGTCTAAGACTTACCAGATTACCAATGGAAATTCTATTTTTTTAGCAGGATTAGCCTCAATATCTTTTGAAACAAAAGAAAAGATTTCGGTTATTGTTTATGTTTCTTCTAAATTATATGTGCATCGTTGTAAGACCGAAAATGTGGATAAGCTTTATCAAACGCAAATAGGAAAACTTTTAACCCCACCAACGGAAGAAGAAAAAGAAAATATAACGTATGCAGTTAAAAATATCACTTTTGATGGAAAGAAAAAGAAAGATATTTGGTTTTCAGGATTTGGATTCCTTTCCATTATAGGTTCATGTAATTGTAGGATAAAATATTTAGACAAAACTGAGGTGTATGTAACAAATGGAATCATTGGAACGAACTAAGAATTTTGTATTAGAGCATTTTAAAGATAAAAATAAAGAACGTTTAGAGCATATTCTAGGTGTTGTAGAAATGGCTCGTTATCTCGCAAAATTAGAAAATGTAGATGTAACAAAAGCGTGTATTGCTGCTTATATGCATGATTATTGTAAATATGATTCTATAGAGGATATTGAAAAATATTTATCGGATGAAGAAAAAGAAGAATGCAAGAAGTATCCATTTTTGTATCATGCCTATGGATCTGCATATACGTATAAGAAATTTATAGGTAATGATGATGAAATATTTAATGCAATATATCATCACGTTTTTGGTAGACCAAAAATGTCCAAATTAGAAGAAATTATAATGATTAGTGATTATACAGAAAAGAATCGGAGATATGAATCTTGTGTTGCATGCAGGGAAATACTTTTAAGTGGTAAATTAAATGAAGCTATATTGTATTCTTTAGAAAAAACAATAGAACATGTTAAATTGAAAAAAGAAATTCCTCATCCTAGACAGATAGAAGTATATAAAGAATATTTAAAGAAGGTAGGTAATACTATGACATTAGAAGAAACACTTTTAGAGGATTTGGCAAAAGTAAAAGCTAAAAATATTTTGGTTTATGATATGAAAGAGAAGTCACCATTTTATGATAAAATGATTTTATGCTCTGTAGATAGCCAAAGGCAGGCTACTGCAGTTATTTCTTACATAAAAGAAGATGTTGAGAAAAATGGTTTTAAGCTTCGAAGTGTAGAAGGTGCCGCTTCCACATGGGTTTTAATCGATTGCTATGATATAATCGTTTCCATATTCACGAAAGAAGAACGTGAGCATTTTGCTTTAGAAAAAATCTATATGGATGTTCCTGTTAAACAAGTAGAAGATAAATAAGGTAGGTCTATAAGATGTATAAATTATTTTTTGATTTTAAGAATTTTTTTACTTATGTAAATTATTTTAGGTTTATAGAATGTTATTTAAAGTTAAATAACATCTTAAAAAAGGATTTTTTAGGTGAAATTGGCTTAAATCCAGGAACTTATCGCAATTTTTTAAAAAAACCAGAAAAAAATGAAAAAGAATTTTATGAAATTGTTTCAAACAAAATGGGAATGACTTTACCTAGTGAGGAAAAAATAGAGCAATTAAATAAGGAATTTTCAAAGTGGTTTTATGATATTCTTTATTTAAAATTTGATAACTTAAAGGCTACGGCAGAAACATTAAAGAAAATACAAATCAATAGCATTACTTCTCTAGAACAGTTACCTATATTGCTTATTAAAAATTTAATTGATGTTACTTTAAATTATCATTTGTACAATTTTAAAATCAAGCAATGGGATATAGCTTTATTAGAACCTTTTGCATCTATGTTTGCTGGTGATTTAGAAATCATATATTTAATCACTAAATATTCGATTGATTCGTTAAAACCGAATGCGACTTGTGCAATATCGGTAGATAAAATTAAATCTTTATGTGTGAAGAATAAGATTTTAGAGGGATATGCATTAGATATAATCTCTACTTGCATGCTATATAAGGAAGATTATCTTCATGCCTTACTCTATGCTTCTGATGCATATGAATCCTTAATTAAGCAAAGCAATTTTATAAGAACAATTAATATAAAAATCCGTCAAGCAATAATATATTTTTTGGTAGATGATTTGATGGAATCACAAAAGATATTCATTGATCTTTCCTTTTTATCGGAAATGCTAACACCTATAAGCTATTGCAATATTCAAAATGGATTGATGGCATATTCCATAGTTGCTTCTAAACTGGATTTTGCAACCATGCTTTATAATCAATATGATTTTTCAATTTATACAAATGATATTTTTAAGATATTTTATTTGTATGTTTGTTATAAGAAAAATTTAAGTGAGGCCTACGATAAAATATATCAGCATCTCATTCAAAAATGGAAAGCTAATGAATTAGACGATTCTTATTTTTATATTGTTGAAACAATTGATGCTATAAAAATGAAGAATATAAACAAGCCTATGATTAAAAAGGCTATAGGCTTATCAATGCTACTTAAAGATAAAATGGCAAAAAAGGTATTTTGCTATATCTTTCAAAATATAAAAATGGAATAAAAGAAAAAAACAGAAAAATTTTAAATGTTTTCTGTTTTTTCTATTTTATAGAACTTTTTTAAAGGTTTATCATTATCATAAAAGATATACTGATTTATGACTTCTAGGTTATCCTTTGCTAGATTATATGCATTATCTATCACATTTTCTAAAGAGTAAGTATAAGTTTCTTCACCAATTAAATAAGGTTTATTTCTTAGATTAAATAAAGTAGTGTTTACTTTTTTTGTATAAAGGTAGTGTGAAGCCTTTGGTTTTCCTCTATGATTGAATATCCAGTCATAAAACTTATAAAAAATTAGCTTAATTTTTGTTCTAGAACGATTGCAATAGGAATAATAAAATTTTTTTCTTTTCATTGCATGAGAAAAATATTGCTTTGTACAAAAAAAACTAAATATTTTTATAAAAGGGTTATGAATGAGTTCTTCCATAAATTCATAATATGTAAACCCGTTAGGAAAAAAAGCAGTAAGTGGTATTTTAGTTAAATCAAGTTTATCATATGCTTTTGCATAATAAAAATCAATCATATTACATGCAATATCATATTTAAGTTTTTTAGTTAATCGTGCACTTAAAAAAGTGTCTATATTTTCTTTTAGTATATTATGACATATCATTGCATAAATAAAAAGAAGCTGCTGATTATCATTATTTTTTTTGCAAATAAACAAGCATTCTAAAATGAAGTCTTTAAATTGCTCAGAAGAAAGTTTTTCATTAAGTTTATATTTATCTTTTTTAACAGGATGAAAAAGTTTATAAAACATACCCAAATCATTAAAAGTAGATAAATTAAAAATAAGGTCATTATCATATTCTAGTTTTTCCTTTATGGGCGTTGGGGTATTATCTACTATCCTTTTCAAAAAATAATAATGAAGCATGCTTAGAGCCATAAATATCACCTTAATCCTATTATAAAATAATTTTAAGTAATTTTATAGTAAATCTTTTATTTTTCTTTTTATTATTGTAAAATAAGGATTGTTAGGGGTGGTTTTCCAATGAAGATGCTTACAAAACAGATGCAAGAAGATATTTCTAGACAAATATATAATAAAGCTAGAGATATAGATGTTGCTATATATAATGCTTTAGAAGAGGTAATGCCAAAAGAATTTGTACTTGATGCTTTAATGTTTTATATGACAAAGGATGGAGGCTTTGCTGGAGGATTACATATCGATAACTACAATACAAATGCGAGTGTCTATCAGGCATATGAAGCACTTAGGATTATGTCTATGGCAGGGATAGATAAAACCTGCACACATGAACTTTATGATTATATTATAAATAAGGTTATGAACTATTTATATAATCGTGCCGAAATAAAAGATAATTGTTGGAATCCGAATGTTCCTACAAATAATGATTTTGCTCACAGTATGGAATTTTCTTATAATGAAGAAAATAGAAAGTTATTTGGATATGCTCCAACGGCTGCGATTTTAGGATATACATTGGAATTTTGTAAATCAACAAAAGCATATTATAAAAAAGCTTTAAAGATGATAGATAAAATGATGAAAGATTTCTATGAAAAAGAGACTTTATCAAAATATGAATTTATATCCTTTAATCAATTTATAGGTAGTGTTAAAAAATTAAACCTATATCCTAAAGAAATAGAGAATATGGAAAATAAACTAATAGAACTTGCAAAAAAACAAGTGAGCCTTGATTTTAATGATAATTCTAAAATTCATCCACTAGATTGTGCTTTATATTTAGAAGATTTATCCTTAAGCGCTATGGTAGATGAACAACTCGATTTCATTATTTCCTCTATTGCTCCTCATGGATTATGGGAATATCCTGGAAATTGGGGATATAATACCTATGCAGAGGAAGATAGTGCGAAACTAAAATGGATTGGAGCAATCAGTGTAAACTATTATTTTTACTTAAAAAAATATGGAAGAATAGAATAGTTTGGTATATAATATAGTTCGAGGTGTATTTTTAGTATGAATAAAAAACCAGTATGTTTAATTATAATGGATGGCTATGGAATAGCAAAACCTAGCCAAACAAATGCAATTAGTATGGCAAATAAGCCAAACTTAGATCGAATTTTTAAAGAGTTTAATGTGAAAACTTTACAGGCCAGTGGGGAAGCCGTTGGGTTACCAGAGGGTCAAATGGGAAATAGTGAAGTTGGTCATATGAATATTGGAGCTGGAAGAATTGTATGGCAATCTCTATCTAGAATTAATAATTCTATTAAGACGGGCGCTTTTAATGAGAATGACGCAATATTAAATGCAATAGATAATGCATTAAAAAATAAAAAGAAATTCCATATTTTTGGATTGTGTTCTGATGGAGGTGTCCATTCACATACCTCTCACATTATTGCGATTGCAAAGCTTGCTCATGCAAAAGGAATAAAGGATGTATATTACCATGCCTTTTTGGATGGAAGAGATGTTCCACCGAAATCAGCTTGTGAATTCTTACAAAAGATTATTAATGAAGGATGCGTATCTGTTGCAACTGTTGGTGGTAGATATTATGGTATGGATAGAGATAAGAATTATGATCGTATTCAGAAGGCATACGATGCTATGACGATTGCTAAAGGGGAATATTTTTCTGATCCTATTTTAGGAATAGAAGAATCCTATAAAAAAGGTGTAACTGATGAATTTGTCATACCTTTTGTTTCTAACAAGAATGGCATGGTTGAAAGTGGAGATTCGGTAGTGTTTGCTAATTTTAGACCAGACCGCGCGATACAAATCTCTACTGCAATTTCTAATCCAGAAGGAATCATATATAATCCTGAAAAAGCATATCGCTTAGATTACTCTAAAGGCCCAAAAGATGTATGCTTTGTTTCTATGATGAAATATGCAGATACAGTAAAGGGTAGCCTTGCATTTGGACTACAAAAATTAGATAATTTGTATGGAGATATTATATCTAAAGCAGGACTTAAACAATTAAGAATTGCTGAAACGGAAAAATATGCACATGTTACTTTTTTCTTTGATGGCGGTGCCGATCGAGAAATTGCAGGTGCGAATCGTATTTTGGTGAATTCACCTAAGGTTGCAACTTATGATTTACAACCTGAGATGAGTGCATATGAAGTTTGTGATAAAGTTGTTGAAGCGATTCAAAGTGAAAAATATGATACAATTATTTTAAATTTTGCGAACTGTGATATGGTTGGACATACAGGAGTTATTCCAGCGGCTGTTAAGGCAGTAGAAGCTGTTGATACGTGTGTTGGAAGAGTAGTAGCGGCATTAGATAAAGTAGGAGGAGTTGCATTAATTACTGCAGATCATGGAAATGCAGAAAAACTTGCGGATGAAGAAGGTAAGCCTTTTACTGCGCATACAACAAATTTAGTTCCAATTGTATTGACCTCACATGATTATGAATTACGTGATGGAGGCATATTATCCGATATTGCACCTACAATGTTAGAATTATTAGGAGTAGAAATTCCTAAGGATATGACATCTTCATCCTTATTAATAAAAGTTGACAAGTGATGAAAGTGTTGCTATAATAAAAAATGTTTAAAACTACGAAATGTCCCCATATATTTCCATTTTTGCCAAAAAATAAAAGTGGAAATAAAAAAGATTAATCGTTTTAATGTTTTTCGTAGTGAAAAATTATATAAGAGAATACTTCGGGGTTTGGTGATAATTCCATACCGGCGGTAAAGTCCGCGAGCCATTGGCATGAATAGGTGTAATTCCTATACCGACAGTTAGAGTCTGGATGAAAGAAGTAATCAATAAATTTAGTTTAGAATTTATTCCTTATTATCCCCGTAGAAATATGGGGATAATTTTTTTTAGAAAGGAAAAATCTTATGCATAAGAAAAACGTTATTAAAAGAATTTCTTTTATCGCAATATTTGCGAGCTTATCCACCATTTTATATTGTTATGTAAAATTCCCACTTCCCATATTCCCATCCTTTCTAGATGTTAACTTTTCTATGATTCCTATCATAATATGTGCATTTATGCTAGGACCATGGGATGCTTGTGTATGTGTGATTTTACGTTGCTTATTAAAATGGATTTTGCCACCAGGAACTGGTACTGCCTATGTAGGAGAACTTGCCGATGTATTAATAGGTCTTGCCGCTGTAATTCCTGCTGGACTTTTTTATCAAAAATCAAAATCCAATTATAAGACAATTCTATCTTTTATTTTTGTATGTGTCTCTTGGATAATTATGGCAGTTATTTCTAATATTTTTATAAATATTCCATGGTTTACCCATTTATATTTTAAAGGAGATATGACACCACTTGTTGGTATGTCTAATGCGGCATTTAAACTTATATCCTTCGGAAAAATAGAAGCAACAATTGATAGTTTTATGGTTTGCTATGTCTTTTTAGCTGTAATACCATTTAATTTGATGTTATCTTTAATGGTAGTTATTACAACCGCATTAATTCATAAAAGACTAAAAATAATTTACGATATGATTTAATAAAAAAATATCCTTTGAGTAAGGATATTTTTTAAATTAAAGGTATTTCATTGTATGGATTGAAAATTTATAGAAAAAATAATATTATAGTATCAGGTGATTGCTATGTTCAAAAGATATAATTGGAAACAACCCATATATAAAAATGATTTAATAAATGTTTTAATTAACGGCCTCGTTGCAGCAATTTTAGGAGGAATTCTTGCTGGTCTTTTTGATTTCTTGTTCAATGAGATTTTAAATTTTCCTTTAAGCTTTGGGTTGATTCTTATTTGTTATATGATCGGATTAAGAATGAAAAAAGGATACTATAGTTTTCATATCCTATATCCTGTTTTATCTATTTTATTTATGATATTGGCTCTCGTTATTTCGGAAGTTGCCTTTTTGTTTTGTATTTATCCTACCGTAAGCACCTTAAAGTTTCTTATATTCGGAGGCTTTTATTTAAATGTGATTTTAGGACCAGTCTATTATCTTATAGAATGCATTAAAAGTTTTAATATGTTCTATTTAATTTTAGGAGTAATAAATTTAACCATTTATATTTTTGCGTTCCATATATGCTATAAGATAGTCAAAGGAAGAAATTAAGTTGTAAAACGTTTTCTTTAAAAAAATGAAATGTTTTTTTAAAAATTGAAAGTGATATATAGTATAATATCTATGGTAAAAAAAACTATAATTAGAAATTAAGGAGATGTAAATTTTTATGCCATTTATTACAAGCGTATACGCTAGAGAAGTATTAGACTCTCGTGGTAATCCAACTGTTGAAGTAGAGGTTACTACTGAAAGTGGAGCATTTGGTCGTGCTTTAGTTCCATCAGGAGCTTCAACAGGAGAACATGAAGCTTTAGAATTACGTGATGGTGATAAGTCACGTTATTTAGGAAAAGGTACTACTAAAGCTGTAAAGAATGTAAATGATATCATTGCTCCAAAGGTAGTTGGTATGGATGTAACTCAACAAGTTGCTATTGACCATTTAATGATTGAATTAGATGGAACAGAAAATAAGGGTAAATTAGGAGCAAATGCTACATTAGGAGTATCTATGGCTTGTGCTCGTGCTGCTGCCAATTATTATGGAATACCTCTATACAATTACTTTGGAGGATTTAACGCAAAACAATTACCACTTCCTATGATGAATATTTTAAATGGTGGTGCTCATGCAGATTTCTGTATTGATTTCCAAGAAATCATGATTTTACCTGTAGGTGCTCCATCTGTTAAAGAAGCCGTACGTATGGGTGCAGAAGTATTCCATGCATTAAAGAAAATTTTAAAGGCAAATGGATATGTAACTTCTGTAGGTGATGAAGGTGGTTATGCCCCTAAATTAGGTTCAAATACTGAAGCATTTGAACGTGTTGTTGAAGCAATTAAGGCTGCTGGATACGTTCCTGGAAAAGATGTTTGCTTAGGTATTGATGTTGCAGCATCTGAATTTTATAATAAGGAAACAGGAAAATATATTCTAAAAGCAGATAAGGGTGAATTTACTTCTAAAGAAATGGTAGATGTATATTATTCACAATTAGTAGAAAAATTCCCTATTATCACCATTGAAGATGGATTAGCAGAAGATGATTGGGATGGCTGGAAATATTTAACTGAAAAGCTTGGAAAGAAGATTCAATTAGTTGGAGATGACCTATTTGTTACAAATACGAAACGTTTAGCTAAGGGTATTGAAATGGGTGTTGCAAACTCTATTCTTATTAAAGTTAACCAAATTGGTACTTTAACAGAAACTTTTGAAGCAATTGAAATGGCAAAACGTGCTGGCTATACTGCAGTAGTTTCTCATAGATCTGGTGAAACAGAAGACACAACAATTGCTGATATAGTAGTTGGTACAAATGCTGGTCAAATTAAGACTGGTTCTGCATCACGTACAGATAGAATTGCTAAGTATAACCAATTAATTCGTATTGAAGATGATTTAAATGGTCGTGGTCAATTCCCTGGTGTATCTGTATTTGCAGGTAAAAAATCTTTATATAACATTTAATAATAAATGAAAAAGGAAATGAAAATTTCCTTTTCTTAATTTTAGGAGTAATTATATGATATCTACAAATGAATTAAAAAATGGTGTCGTTATAGAATATGATGGCAAATTAATGCAAATTTTAGAATTTATGCATGTTTTACAAAATAAGGTTGCATATGTTCGAGTAAAAATGAAGGACTTAAGAACAGGCTCTGTAATGGAGACTGCTTTAAAGGGAAGTGATTCCGCATTTAAAAGATGCTTTATTGAGCGTAGAGAAATGCAATATCTTTATAATGCAGGTGGAATGTATTCCTTTATGGATAATGAAACTTACGAACAAATTGATATTCCTTTTGAACGCTTAAAATGGGAATCTAAATTTATGTTGGATGGAGATACGGTGTCAATTACGATGTATGAGGGTGAAATATTAGGAGTTAGCCTTCCTGATAAGGTTACCCTTACCATCACAGAAACGACTCCTGCCGTTAAGGGTTCATCTACCGATAAGAAAAAGGCAGTTTGTGAAACAGGGTTAGAAATTACAGTTCCAGCATTTTTAGAAAATGGAGAAAAAGTTATTGTGTCAACGATTGATGGCACTTATGTTTCAAGAGCTTAAATTTTAACAATATCAGGGAAATGTAGAAGAATAACAATTACTTTTATATTTCCCTGCTTAATTTTAATTTCTCTTGTTATTTTTTATTTCTTATGTTAAAATAAATGCAATTGTGGATTTGATTTAAAAAAACATTAAATTTAAGAAATTTAGCAGCTTAGCCAAGTGGTAAGGCAACGGACTCTGACCCCGTCATTCATAGGTTCGAACCCTATAGCTGCTGCCAAAGGATTATATATAAGGATTTAAATAAATTTTTAAATCCTTTTTACATATTATGGGAGGCTTTATCTTATGGTCGTGCACAATAAAACAAATTTAGATAAAGAAGAAATGCTTTCTTCTTTAATAAAAACGACAAAAAAAGGGCAACTGGGTAAATTTATAATATCAACCATTATATTTTTATGTGCTATTTTGTTAATTATTTACGGACATATGGCAAAGGAATCGAATTACTTAATGGTTGGATATATGTTTTTAGCTTTTTCTATGGTATATTATGGAATAGGATTATTTACCATTTTACGCATTCCAAAAAAAGTTTTAAAGCAAAATAAAGAAGCTTATGAACAAGGGGTAATTTATGATTACACCTTTAAAGAACAAAGTTTTCAAGTTAATGTTATTTCTTTAGGTAAAAAAACGAAACTTCCCTATAAATATAATGACATAAAAAAAATACTAGAATATGAAAATCGCTACGAATTTAGATTATCTGAAAATTTAGTTTTGTTTATATATAAAAACGGCTTTGATAATCCGAAAATGGAAGAATTCTTTTTAAAAAATCTTCAAAAGAATAAGAAGAAAATAAAAAACAAAATTCCAAAAAATAAATAAATAAACTTTTATCCGATATTTATTAAAATATATTTATAACTAGAAAGCCTATGAAGACACATTCATAGACTTTTTTATTATATTTTTCATCCTATGAACATTTTTTAATGACATTAGACTATAACTTATAATATAAAAATATTTTTTTAATACATATTTAAAAAGTAGTTTACATATATTTTATCGGTGATATTCTTGAAGAAAATACTTTCATTATTAATACTTATTTTTTTATTTACCACGGTTACGATACATATTAATGCTTTAGAAGTACCTGAATCTACTCCTACCTTAATATCCGGAGCGAAATCAGGAATTCTTATGGAACAATCTACGGGTAGTATTCTTTATAATAAGGAAATGGATAAAAAATTATCTCCTGCATCTATGACTAAAATTATGACTTTATTATTAATATATGAAGCAATGGAAAAGAATTCTTTTACGAAAGATACTATGTTGACCACTTCAGAATATGCTTCAAATATGGGTGGATCTCAGGTCTACTTAAAAGTAGGAGAAAAAATAAGCGTAGATGAAGCTTTGAAATGTATATGTATCGTCTCTGCAAATGATTGTGCCGTACTAATGGCAGAAGAGGTTGCAGGAAGTGAAGCGTATTTTGTGCGCAAAATGAACGATAGAGCTAAAGAGTTAGGATGCAAAAATACGAATTTCTCGGATTGCACGGGTTTAACAGATAATAATCATTATACATCTGCATACGATTTGGCTTTGATTGCAAGAGAATTGCTTACAAAGCACCCCGATGTATTGAATTATACTACTCTAAAAGAAGATTATATTAGAAAAGATACAAGTAGCCCATTTTGGTTAGTAAATACGAATAAAATGATTGGAAGAGTAGAAGGATTGAATGGATTAAAGACGGGATATACTTCCTTTTCAGGATATTGTATTACGCTTTCTATGCATAAAGATAATATGGATTTAATAAGTGTTGTCTTTGGTTATGATAAATCAACCACTAGAAATGCAGAATCTTTAGAATTATTAAAATATGGCTTTTCGACTTATAAAATGGATAAAATTATTGAAAAAGATACTCTGCTTGAATCAGTAAACCATATTTTATACAAGAATAAAATAAATATTATCGTAAAAGAAGATATTTATTATTTGACAAAGAAATCCGATAACAATGAATATAGTAAAACGTATGAATATACGTTAAATAAAAATAATTGCGAAGGAGAAATTAAGATTTATTTGAATAATGAATTAATTGCAACTGGAGAAATTACAACCGAAGATAAAGTAGAGAAAAAGAATATTTTTGAACTTGCAATGACCATTATAAGAAAATGCTTTGGATAGGAACTTTCAAACGTTCCTATTTTTTTCTTTTATATTTCTTCATTTTTTGATATAATTATGCTGAATTACCAAAATTTACCAATTTTATGAAATGAGATTGAAAATATGAAGAAAAAATACTGCAAGGATAACGTTTATGAAGCATTAATGAATCGATTAGTATTTGTATTTGAGGAATATGAAAATATTTTTGTATCTTTTTCTGGAGGAAAGGATAGCGGATTATTATTAAATTTAGTTTTAGATTTTCAAAAAAAATTTTATCCTAACCGAAAAATAGGCGTTTTTCATCAGGATTTTGAAGCACAGTACTCATATACTACAGCCTATGTAGAAGAAACTTTAGAAAAAATAAAGAATGATGCAGAAGTATACTGGGTATGTTTACCTATGGCTACCCGCACAGCGCTAAGTAATTATGAGATGTTTTGGTACCCATGGGACGACAAGAAAAAGGATTTATGGGTTCGACCTTTACCAGAGCATGACTATGTCATTTCTTTAGAAAATAATCCTATGACCACCTATCATTATAAAATGCATCAAGAGGATTTGGCAAAGCAGTTTGCAAGATGGTATAAAAAGACGCATGGAGATACTTCAACCATTTGTCTGTTGGGAAATAGAGCGGATGAATCCTTACAAAGATATAATGGATATTTAAATAAAAAATATGCTTATAAGCATGAATGTTGGATCACACAACAATTTAAAAATGTTTGGGTAGGGTCACCTTTATATGATTGGACAATTTCAGACGTTTGGCATGCCATCTATGAAAAAAATTATTCCTATAATAAAATATATGATTTGTTTTATCAAGCTGGATTAAAACCCTCTCAAATGCGAGTTGCCTCTCCCTTTAATGATTATGCGAAGGATAGTCTGAATCTATACCGGGTCATTGAACCAGAGACATGGTTAAAACTGCTAGGTAGAGTAAAAGGAGTTAATTTTGGTAATATCTATGGTAAGACAAAGGCATTAGGTTATCGTTCGATTACATTACCAGAGGGACATACTTGGGAAAGTTATACAAAATTTTTACTAGCTACTCTTCCAGTAAGGGTTAGAAACAATTATATAAAAAAATTTAGAACATCGATCCATTTTTGGCATACCACAGGTGGTGGATTAGAAGAAGAAACCATACAGGAGTTAATCGCCCATGGATATAATGTGAAAAGAAATGGTGTATCCAATTATACATTGCTAAAAGAAGCAAGAGTAATTTTTTTAGATAAGATTCCAGATCATACCGATGATATTAAATCAACCAAAGATATTCCAAGCTGGAAAAGAATGTGCTATTGTATCTTAAAAAATGATCATTTGTGTCGCTTTATGGGATTTGGTTTAACTAGGGAGCAACAAAAAAATATAGATATAATCAAGAAAAAATATAAAACCGTTTTGGAGGGATAATAATGTCAAAAAGTCCAGTATATAATATAATAGCGGTACCAATTGAAAAAATTGTTCCGAATTCTTACAATCCTAATTCTGTGGCAACACCAGAAATGAAATTGCTTTATGATAGTATCAAAGAGGATGGATATACTATGCCAATTGTTTGTTATTACGATAAGGAAAAGGATGAATACATAATAGTGGATGGATTTCATAGATATCAAACTATGTTAGATCATAAGGATATTTATGAAAGAGAAAACGGCATGCTTCCTGTATCTATTATAAATAAATCTTTGGATAATCGTATGGCAAGTACTATAAGACATAATCGTGCACGAGGAACACATAGTGTCGATTTAATGAGTAATATTATAAAGGAGTTGCATGAGCTTGGAAGAAGTGACGCATGGATTTCTAAGCATCTAGGTATGGATAAGGATGAAATCTTGCGGTTAAAACAAATTACAGGGCTTGCAGCATTATTCAAAGATATAGATTATGGACAATCATGGGTTCCATCCGAAGAGGATGAAGTATTAGCTATAGATCTTGCCCTTAAAGATAATGTATAGTTTATTTTGAAATTATTGTATAAATATGTTAAAATAAAAATGATATTGAGGTAAGGAGGAATTTAAAATGGGATATACAATTGAAGATTTAAATCAAAATGAGTTATTCAAAACTTTAAATAAACCCTTTTATTTAGATTCATTAACTGGTGTTTTGAATAGGGATACTTTAATCGCTTTTGTTAAACATCTTATCCGACAAAATGTTTTCTTTTCTTTACATCTCTTAGATATTGATAATTTTAAACTTATAAATGATGAGTTGGGACATCAGGTAGGAGATAAAGTTTTAAAAGAGGTCGTAGAAGTTATATTGTCTGTAACAAAAACTACATCGATTGTAGGTCGATATGGTGGCGATGAATTTTTAATCGTAACGCCTCATTGTTATGAATATAACGATGTATGGAATTATACGAAAACTATATTTGAATCTGTAAGAAATAAGAATATCCAAGGTGTTATGGATTCCAATATAACGATTACTGCTGGAGTTTCAGTATATCCAAAGGATGCTGACAATTACGATACCTTGTTTTTAAAGATGGATAAAGCTTTATATAGAGGAAAACAAAAAGGAAGAAATTGTTTTATTATTTATGATGATGACAAGCATAAAAATATAAACATCTCTACTGAAACGGAAGAAACGAGTGAAATGATGGAGGAGATGTTTGATTTATTAATGTCTTCCTGTAATTTAAAAGAAAGACTAAGTAAAATAACATCTTATGTTTGTAAGTTATATAATTTATCTGGATATTTGATGTTAAATAATGAGACCGTTTATCCGTTATATGCAGAAGAAGGGTATAAGCTTAACCCTTTAAATCTTGATTTGTTGGAAGAAGTTTTAGCTTCTAAAACCACCTTAGTTATAAATGATTATTCAAAATTAAAAATATCGATTCCTTTTTTACATGAATATAGTTGGCAAAATCTTATTAAATCTTTTGCTATTGTAAGATTATACGCTTTTGATAAAGAATTTGGATATTTACTATTAGTAAATTATCATATTAAAAGAATATGGCAAAAGAAAGAACGCGTTTTATTCTCCTATTTATCTAAATTAATTAGTTTAATGCTTTATTACAATAAAAATGAGGAAGAATTATGCTAAAAAAGCATTGCTTTGAACCAATTTATCAAAAAAATTCGAGAATATTAATTTTAGGTACTATGCCCTCTATACGTTCAGTTAAAGAGGGCTTTTATTATATGCATCCTCAAAATAGATTTTGGAAAGTATTATCTTGTGTTTACTCTTATGATTTTTATAATGCATCAATCGAAAAAAGAATAGAAGAATTATTAAGAAAGCAAATTGCACTATTTGATATTATAGACGAGTGTGAAATAGAAGCCTCTAAGGATTCAAGTATACAAAAGGTAAAACCACAGGATATTAAAAGAATTTTAGAAGAAACAGAAATAAATAAAATAATTTTAAATGGGAAAAAAGCATATTCCATTTTTACCAAAACTTATCCTGAATATATAAATATTGCTTATCCTGCACCTTCGACAAGTGCGGCTAATGCCTCATTTTCCTTAGAAAAATTAATTAAGGATTGGAAAGAAATTTTAATATAAATAAAGAACCAAAATATTTAAAAAATTTTGGTTTTCTTTTTGTAAACGTTTTCTTATTTTTCTGTTACTTGACATATAAAAAATATGTCATTATAATGTTGAATGTCAAACAAATTAGAGGTGTATTATGGAATATCATATTAGTGGGGAAATCCGTTGTCTTGCAAACAAAATTCGAAGAAAAATAGAAAATATGGAAGCCATTATCAAATTGGATGAGCTTTCCGGAACAAATGGTTTTATTATCGGTTTTATTGAAAGAACAAAAGGACCTGTTTTTCAAAAAGATTTAGAAAAGGAATTTGGTATTACAAGATCTACTGCATCTAAAGTTTTAACATTAATGGAAAAAAAAGAACTTATTGTTCGTAAGAGTGTAGCTCATGATGCAAGATTGAAGCAAATTATATTAACAGAAAAAGCTTTAGAATTAAATCGAGATGTCGTTCGTCAAATTGATAATTTTGACCAAAAATTATTTCGAGGTTTTAAAGAGGAAGAAATAAAGATATTTGCAGAGTATATGAAGCGCATATCTCTAAATATGGATTAAAGGAGATTACTATGATTAAGATAATATTGAAAAGTGTAAGAGAATATAAAAAGGCAAGTTTGCTTTCCCCTTTTTTTGTAGCATTAGAAGTAATTATGGAATGTTGTTTACCACTCCTTACTCCTCAACTATTAAATACTATGGAGGAAGCAGAACCTAATATAGAAAAAATGATCTGGATTATGGTTGCTTTAGTTATTGTTGCAACTTTAGGATTGATTTTTGGATTTTTATCTGGAAGATATGCTGCAATTGCGGCTGCTGGATTTGCCAAGAACTTAAGACATGATATGTTTTATAAAATTCAAGATTTTTCTTTTGAAAATATTGATAATTTTTCTGCCTCATCCTTGGTAACAAGACTAACCACAGATGTGAATAATGTTCAAATGGCTTATGGTATGATTATACGAATTGCTGTACGCTCCCCTTTAATGCTCATTTTTTCTTTAATTATGTCCTTTATGTTTAATACTACAATTGCTTTAATAACATTGTGTTTTGTTCCAGTTATTGCTCTTATCTTCTTTATCATAGCAAAATGTGCTATGCCTTTGTTTGATAAAGTATTTAAAAAATATGATGCTTTAAATGAATCTGTGCAAGAAAATATTAATGGTATACGTGTTGTTAAAACCTATGTTAGAGAAAAATTTGAACAGGAAAAATTTGATAAAGCTGCGGATGATGTTTGTAGAGATTTTACTAGGGCAGAACGGATTGTTGCCTTTAATAGTCCAATTATGACATTTGCTATTAATATAACATTAATTATAGTTTGTTGTTTTGGCGCTTATATTATAATTGATACAAATCAAGTCGATTTAAAAGTAGGAGATATGCAGTCTTTATTAACTTATAATATACAAATTTTAAATTCGATTATGATGCTTACAATGATATTTGTAATGATTAGTATATCTATAGCTGCTGCAAAGCGTATAAAATCAGTATTAGTAGAGACAAGTACGTTATCCAATCCGGAAAATCCCATTATGGATATTCCTAATGGGGCCATAGAATTTAAAAATGTATCCTTTAAATATAATGCCTTAGCAGAGAAGAATGCTTTAGAAAATATCAATCTATATATTCCTAGTGGTGTAACCGTTGGAATTTTGGGTGGTACGGGTTCATCTAAAACTACTTTAGTAAACTTAATATCTAGATTATATGATGTAACTGATGGGGAACTTTTGGTAGGTGGAATTAACGTTAAAAACTATGATTTAAAAAAATTAAGAGATGAAGTATCTGTTGTATTACAAAAAAATGTTTTATTTTCAGGTACCATAGAAGAAAATCTTCGTTGGGGCAAAGAAGATGCTACGTTAGAAGAAATGAAACGTGTATGTCATATTGCTTGTGCCGATGAATTCATAGAAAGATTTCCTGAAAAATATAGTACTTATATCGAGCAAGGTGGAACAAATGTTTCTGGAGGACAAAAACAAAGACTTTGTATTGCAAGAGCATTATTGAAATCTCCTAAGATTTTGATATTAGATGATTCAACAAGTGCAGTAGATACAAAAACAGATGCTATGATTCGAAAAGGATTCAAAGAGGATTTACCTAATACAACAAAAATAATAATATCACAAAGAATTTCATCTATTGAAAGTGCAGATATGATTATTGTTTTAGATGGTGGAAAGATTCATGGAGTGGGAACGCATCAGGAATTATTAAAAACTAACTCCATATATCAAGAGATACATGAAATTCAAAATAGAATTTCATCTCGTGAAGAAGGAGGTGCATTATAATGGCTAGAGGACCTATGGGAAATAGAGGTAGAGGTGCTAAATTCTCTAAAGATAGTTTAAAGGTTATTCCAAAACTTTTAAAATATTTATTTAAATATTATGGTTTTTGGATGACCATTGTATTTATTTGTGTAATTATTTCAGCCATTATCATGTCATCGGCTTCTATATTTTTAAGTACGATAATTGATAATATTGTTACTCCTGTTGTCATAAATCATGTGAAGACATTTGAAGATGTAAAACCACAGTTAATTCAAATTGTAATAACAATGGCAATTGTGTATGGTATAGGAGTTATAAGTTCCTTAATTTATACACAAATTATGGCTCGTGTAAGTCAAGGATTTTTAAATCATTTGAGAAAAGATATGTTCAATAAAATGGAGGAACTTCCTATAAAATACTTTGATAGAACTCCACATGGAGATATTATGTCTCGATATACAAATGATGTCGATGCGGTAAGACAATTTATTAGTCAAACTTTAATACAAGTAATTTCTACAATTGTGACGATTCTTACGGTTGTTAGTTTAATGCTTTATTTTAGTATGTGGCTTGCCCTAATTTCTTTTGTTGGTGTATTTTTGGTTTTACTTATTATTAAAAACATCGGCTCAAAGTCCTCAAAATACTTTATGCAAATGCAAATTTCAACTGGTAAAGTAGAAGGGTATATTGAAGAAATGATGAATGGACAAAAAGTAGTTAAAGTCTTTAATCATGAGAATGAATGTAAAAAGGAATTTGATGAAATTAATACAAAGCTTTTTCAAGATGCAAAAAAAGCAAATTATTATGGAAATATTTTAATGCCTATCTTAAATAATTTTGGGAATTTGATTTATATAATTATTGCAGGATTAGGTTTTATCCTTGCAGTAAATCACAGTTATAATTTGAGCATATCAGGATTTATCCATCCTGAAGAGGCTTTTGTGACGATAGGGATTGTATCTTCCTTTTTGGGTATGAGTAAGCAATTTAGTCAATCCATTGCCCAAGTATCTCAGCAAATGAATATGGTAGCTATGGCTATGGCTGGAGCAAGTCGATGCTTTAATTTGATTGAAGAAGAACCCGAAATGGATGATGGTTATGTAACTTTAGTTCGCTGTAAAATAGATTCAAATGGCAATATAGAGGAGACAAAAGAACGTACTCATCATTGGGCATGGAAGCATCCTCATAAAGCCGATGGGACAATTACCTATACTGAGTTAAAGGGTGATATTATTCTAGAAAATGTTGATTTTGGCTATTACGAAGATAAGATGGTATTGCATGATATAAATATTTTTGCTCATCCAGGACAAAAAATTGCTTTTGTTGGTGCAACTGGTGCTGGAAAAACTACAATAACGAATCTTATTAATCGTTTCTATGATATAGCAGATGGAAAGGTTCGCTATGATGGAATTAACATCAATAAAATTAAAAAAGATGACTTGCGTAGATCTTTAGGAATCGTTTTACAGGATACAAATCTTTTTACGGGAACCGTAATGGAAAATATTCGCTATGGAAGATTAGATGCTACCGATGAAGAAGTTTATGAGGCAGCTAAAATTGCGAATGCTTATGATTTTATAACTAGACTTCCTGAGGGTTTTCAAACCATGCTTACTCATGATGGTGCAAATCTTTCACAGGGGCAAAGACAATTACTTTCTATCGCACGCGCGGCTTGTGCGGATGCACCGGTTATGATTTTAGATGAGGCAACCTCCTCCATTGACACTAGAACAGAGGCATTAGTTCAAAAGGGAATGGATCAATTAATGCATGGCAGAACTGTATTTGTTATCGCGCATAGACTTTCAACAGTTCGAAATTCCGATTGTATTATGGTTCTAGATCACGGTAGAATCATTGAGCGTGGAAATCATGATTCTTTAATCGCAGAAAAAGGTACCTATTATCAGCTATATACAGGTGCGTTTGAATTAGAATAGTCTAGAAGATGTATATGATTTTTAATTATATGCATCTTTTTTTTATTTTTGGTTATATTTTTTTAATTTCCATCATAAGATAGTAAATGTAGAAAAAAATTTTTTAAGGAGAACAAAATGAAAGACTTAGTTAAAAAGGGTATAGCCGAAATGATAGGGACAGGCCTATTAGTTTTGGTTGCCTGTGGAGTAGCAGTAGTCGCACAAAATAACGCATTAGGTATAGGAGGCTGGTGGGTTGCTACATCGCTTGCCTTTGGATTTGTACTTGTAGCAATGGCGTATTCTATTGGTAACATCTCGGGTTGTCATATAAATCCAGCAGTTTCTTTAGCCTTGTTTTTATCTAAAAAAATAACAGGAAAACAATTTTGTGTTTATATTTTTAGTCAGGCATTAGGTGGATTGTTAGGCGCTTTATTATTAGGAATATGCTTAAGAGGAAATTTTGAAGCTTTAGGAGGAAATGTTATACAGGATATGCTAAAAAATAATGGCAAACTAGATGCATGGTCCTATGTAGATGCCTTTCTAATTGAAACTGTTTTATCCTTTATTTTTGTAATAACAGTTTTGGGTGTAACAGACGTTAGATGTCACAATGAAAAACGCGCAGGTATAGTCATTGGATTATCTCTAGCCGTCGTTCATTTATTGGGATTAGGATTTACGGGTACATCAGTTAACCCAGCGCGTTCTTTAGGTCCAGCAATTTTGGAAGCTATTGCTGGTGCTTCAACCTCTTTATCTCAAATATGGATATGGATTTTAGCTCCACTTATTGGTGCTATTTTAGCAACTATCGTATATAAATTTTTAACAAGAAGAGAAATCTTTGAAGATTAGAATGTATAAGAGAAAAAAGAAGAAGAGAAATCTTCAACTTTTTTCTTTTAAAAAGTATTTACAACAAAAATAAAAAATAGTATAATTTTACACGTATAAATATGATAATCCCATCCGTAATAATAGGCAGGTTTATAGAGAACTATCGTTTGGTGGAAGATAGGAGAATGCTATTATTTGTATCAATGGGGGAGTAGGTACGAGGATAAGTCGTATTCGTTTGCTACGTTATAGCTTTAATGAAGTGCTATAGAGATATTGTCTATAGAACTAAGGTGGTACCGCGATTAATTCGTCCTTAGAGGAATCTAAGGATTTTTTTTATTTTAGGAGGAGAAAAATGAAAGATTATAAAGACACACTATTTATGGGAAAAACGAATTTTGAAATGCGAGGTAATTTAGCTAATAAAGAACCAGCATTACAAGAAAAATGGAAAGAATTAGATCTTTATCATAAAGTAATTAAAAAGAATGAAGGAAAAAGAGAGTATACGTTGCATGATGGACCTCCCTATGCAAATGGAGATATCCATTTAGGTCATGCCCTAAATAAAATATTAAAGGATTTTGTTGTAAGATATAAAAATATGAATGGCTTTAAGTCTGTTTATATTCCTGGATGGGATACGCATGGCCTTCCAATTGAGAATGCATTACAAAAAGCAGGCGTAAGTAGAAAAGATAAAACGACAGCAGAATTTAGAACCTTATGTACCGAATATGCATATAAACAGGTTGAACGTCAAAAAAAGGGTTTTATGCGTTTAGGTGTTTTAGGAGAATTTGATAATCCTTATATAACTTTACAGCATGATTTTGAGCGTGATCAAATTCTTGTATTTGCAAAAATGGCAGAAAGAGGATTAATATATAAAGGTTTAAAGCCAGTATACTGGTCCCCTTCTAGTGAATCTGCCTTAGCCGAAGCAGAAATCGAATATAAGGATATTACTTCTAAGGCGATTTATTTTAAATTTCCAATTGTAAATGGAGAAAAAAATTTTCAAGATGCATCCATTATGATTTGGACCACTACGCCATGGACTTTACCTTGTAACCTTGCTATTGCAGCAGGTCCTCTAGTAGATTATACGCTATTTAATTCAAATAAAGGAAAAATGCTTGTTGCTTCTGATTTATTAAAAGCATTAACAGAAAAATTAAATCTTGAAAATGTTGAAATATTAGAGCATATTACTGGTAAGAATTTATTGAATTTAAAATATAAGCATCCTTTATATGGTAGAATTCAACCCGTAATCAATGCGGATTATGTAACAACTACGGATGGTACTGGATTTGTTCATATTGCTCCTGGATATGGAGAAGAGGATTATCTTGCAGGTAAAGAATATGGTCTTGACATTATGGTTGCCGTTGATTCAAAGGGATATCAAACCGAAAAAGCAGGCAAATATCAAGGAATGTTTTATGAAGCATCTGAGGATGCAATTATTGAAGATTTAAATGCTTGTGGGTCTCTTTTATTACTTGATCCAATCACACATAGTTACCCTCATGATTGGAGAACTAAGAAACCTGTAATTTTTAGAGCAACCCCACAGTGGTTTGCTTCTATAGATCCAATTAAGGATGATATCTTAAAAGCAATTTCTGAAGTTGAGTGGAATCCAAAATGGGGTGAAATTCGTATTTCTAATATGATAAAGGATCGCCATGATTGGTGTATTTCTCGTCAAAGAGCATGGGGTGTACCAATTCCTGTTTTTTATGCAGAAAATGGGGAAGAAATTTTAGATCAAAAGGTTTTAAATCATATAGCTGAACTTTTTGGAAAATATGGTTCAAATATATGGTTTGAAAAGGAAGCAAAAGATTTACTTCCTGAAGGCTTTACACACCCTGGTAGTCCAAATGGCTTATTTACAAAAGAAAAAGATATTATGGATGTATGGTTTGATTCTGGTTCTAGTTATATGCTATTGAATCGAAGAGGAATTAAATATCCAGCCGATTTATATTTAGAAGGATCTGATCAATATCGTGGTTGGTTTAATTCCTCTATCATTACTGCAGTGGCAACCACTGGGGTTGCACCTTATAAAACGGTTGTCTCTCATGGTTTTACTTTAGATGGTGATGGAAGAAAGATGTCCAAATCATTAGGAAATACTGTGGATCCTATAAAGGTATGTAATGAATCTGGCGCGGATATTCTTCGTTTATGGGTTGCTTCCATAGAGTATCGAGCAGATATGCCTTTATCAAAAGATATATTGAAGCAAGTTTCTGAATCTTATAGAAAAATAAGGAATACATTAAGATTTTTACTTTCTAATACAAGTGATTTTAATCCAAAGGATTCTTTACCATATGAAAAACTAGAACTTGTAGATAAATATATGTACATTAAGCTTCAAAGATTTATCAAGCAAATAAAAGATAATTATGATCATTTTGATTTTGGAGAAGTTTATCGTAATGTAAATACATATATAGCAAATACTTTATCGGCGTTCTATTTAGACTTTACAAAGGATATATTGTATATTGAAGATCCAAAATCAAACAAGAGGCTATCTACCCAAACCGTTTTCTATCAGATTATGCTTGCATTAATTAAATTATTATCGCCAATACTACCTCATACAATGAGTGAAGCATATGGCAATTTAACCTTTGAAACGGAAGAAGATGTATATCTAACGGATATGCCTCAAGAAAATTTAGCTTTTGATGAGGCATTAGAAGCACAATTTGATGAATTTATGAAATATCGTGATCTTGTTCTTAAATCTTTGGAGGAAGCAAGAAGTCAAAAGATTATAGGTAAGAGTTTTAATGCAAAATTAGATATAACATTGGACGAGAAAGCATCTAAAATTTTTGCTCCAATCCAAGACCAAGCAGCACAACTTCTTATTGTATCCCAACTTGAATTTCATAAGGGTGATGCATTTAAGGTAGAAGTTTCACAAGCACTTGGTTCAACATGTTCCCGTTGCTGGATGATTGTTCCAACAATTAATGAAGAAGAATTATGTCCTAGATGTCAAACAATTGTTTCTAAAAAACGTTAAATTTTGACAATATAGAAAAAAAATGATAAAATGTGATTAATTTAGGAGGTGATCATATGGATTTCAGGTTTTACTTTTTAAAAGAAGGAACTAGAATATATGAAAAAAGTGATTTAATTACTTTTTTTCAATCTAACCCGAATGTAATTGTAGAAAAAAAGCTTGAAAATAGAATCTTTACCTATCATCATCCTATTTTAAATTTTGAAGCAAGATTTATAATGACCTCTAAATCCTGTATCCCTCATTTGGAGCGCTTGAATCCTAAATACTTTGATGTCAACTTCTTAGTAGAATTTGATATTTTACTTCCTACCTATGCGGTTGAATTACTATTAGATATAGTAGAAGATATAGTAAAGCAATTCAAATTTCATGTATATAACCAAGCTTATGAGGATGTTAGTCCATTCCGTAGAGCTATGATGATAAAAGCCTTTGATGCTTGGAAAAGAGCATACAAGGATAACCATGAAGATGAAATTGCCAAATATAACCGATTAGATCCACAAACCATATCGCAGGTTTATGGATATCTTATGCGTAAAGCAAAATTAGAGATTTTACTCGATAAGAATAAAGTCGTTATATCGAATTATTTCTTTTTGCATGCAGAACGTTCAAGAACAGCGTTTGTTGCTATAGCATGGGATGGATTTTCTCCTTTTATTTTACCTCCAGCTGTTGATATCCTTTATCTAGATGATGGCAAAAATAAAAAATTTATGCCAATGTCTGAAATATTACAAAAAACAGATAAATTATTCCGACCTATAGATGGTTATGGAATTATTCAAATGATGGATATTAAAAACACGAAAAAATTTCATAAGATATTAATAAAAGATAAATTTGCACCATTAACCGCCGAGCTTAAGGTTCTTTCAATGGATAAAATATTAGATATTTAAAGGAGATAATTATGGAAAAATCAAAATATATTGATCATACGATTTTAAAAGCTACAGCAACATATGATGATATTTTAAAACTTTGTAGTGAAGCAAATGAATATCATTTTGCTTCCGTTTGTGTAAATCCTGCAAATGTTTCACTAGCACATAAGCTATTAAGTGGTAGCGACGTTTTAGTTTGCACAGTTATAGGCTTCCCTTTAGGCGCAAATGCTTCAAGTGTGAAAGCATTTGAAACGACTCAGGCCATTGCCGATGGAGCGGATGAAGTAGACATGGTAATTAACCTTGGTCAGGCAAAAGCACAAAATTGGGATTATGTTTATGAGGATATAAAGGCAGTAGTTGATGCTGCAAATGGTGTTTTAGTCAAAGTAATTATCGAAACATGCTATTTAACCGATGAGGAAAAAGTAATGGCATGTAAAATGGCTGTAAAAGCAGGTGCGGATTTTGTAAAAACCTCAACAGGTTTTGGTACTGGTGGTGCAACCGTTGCTGATGTTAAATTAATGAAAAATACAGTAGGAGCACGTTGCAAAGTTAAAGCATCTGGTGGTATACGTGATAAAGAAACCTTTGAGGCTATGATAGAAGCAGGCGCAGAGCGTATTGGTTGTAGCGCTGGTATGCAAATTATGGAGGGTTATAAAAATGAGTAAGATTCCTACTCCACATATTTCATGTGTTGATTCAACTTTAATTGCGAAAACCGTTTTAATGCCAGGCGATCCTTTACGTGCTAGATTTATTGCAGAAAACTATTTAACGGATGTTATTTGTTTTACAACTACAAGAAATATTTTGGGTTTTACAGGAAAATATAAGGGTAAAAAAATATCAGTAATGGGCTCTGGTATGGGAATGCCTTCCATTGGTATTTATTCCTATGAGTTATTTCAGTTTTATGGTGTTGAAAACATTGTAAGAATCGGTTCTGCAGGTTCTTATGATGAAAAATTAAAAGTATATGATACAGTGTTAGTAACGGATGCATTTTCAGAATCAAATTATGCGAAAGTAGCTTTTGGAATGCGTGCGAAATCATTAAAAAGTAATGCGGCCTTAAATAATAAGTTAAAAAAAGCTGCTAATCAGTTAAATATTGAATTAAAAGAAGCTAAAATTCATTCTTCGGATGTTTTTTATGGCAATGATCCGGATCATTGGAAGCACCTTCATGATACCTATGGATGCAAATGTGTTGAAATGGAAAGCTTTGCGTTATTTGCAAATGCAAAGTCTTTAGGAAAAAAAGCAGCTTGTCTTTTAACCATTTCCGATTCATTCATAACGCATGAGGTTACAACGGCAGAAGAAAGACAAAATTCATTTCATAATATGATGAAGATTGCTTTAGAACTAGCAAAATAATTAGGGAAGATAATATCTTCCCTTAATTTTTTAGAATTTAGCATTTGTTGATTTAAAAAATGACAAAAATCCTTTATCTAAGAGATTTTCTTGAATTCTTAAATTTTTCTTAATTAAATTTTTTTTAAAATATTAAAAAAAGTATTTTAACTATGCTTTTTTTAATATTTTTCTTTTTTTATATCTATATTTTAATTTAAAAATTTAAATAGTATTTTATCTTAGAAAATTAATTAAAAAAATGAGATAAAAATTTTACCTTCTTTCAAATCGGTAATTTTTCATAAAAATATTTTTATGCTATAACTTCACTAGAAAGGAGGAAATAACTCATATGTACAATTATTTTATGCTTATTGGCAGAATATGTACAGACATAGAAATTAAAGAAGTTGGTGAGGGAAAAAAAGTAGTAAATTTAGTTCTTGCAGTTAATCGTGATTTTAAAAATATGGATGGCACCTACGTTACCGATTTTTTTAGAATAAGTCTATGGGAATTTTTAGCCGATTTGGCAAATGATTGTCTAAAAAAAGGCGCGATGGTTGGAATTAAAGGAAGACTTTGCCCGAAAAAAGAAACAATTTCTAATGGAACTGTAATCAATGTTTCTGAACTCATAGGGGAACGTGTTGTGTTTTTCGATTCCTTAGGAACACCCAAAGGAGGAACAGAGATTCAGGATTAAGAAGGCTAGAGAACTAGCCTTCTTTTTTTCTTTATTTTTTTTAAAAATTAGTATATAATGGAAATGGTGATTATTTATGAAACAATATTTAGAATTATGTCAAACTATTTTGAAAGATGGTATAAAAAAAGAAGATAGAACAGGTACAGGAACTATTTCCTATTTTGGATATCAAATGAGATTTGATTTAAGCGAGGGATTCCCTCTTTTAACAACAAAAAGAGTACATTTAAAGAGTATTATCCATGAATTATTATGGTTTATATCTGGAGATACAAATATAAAATATTTGGTAGATAATGGTGTGAGAATTTGGAATGATTGGCCTTATGCAAGTTACCAAAAATCAGATGAATATCAAAATGAAACTATAGAAGAATTTGCAACTAAAATAAAAGATGATATGGCATTTGCAAAAAAATGGGGAAATTTAGGTCCTGTATATGGAAAACAATGGCGTGATTTTTTTGGTGTAGATCAGTTGGAAGATTTAATTCAGCAAATTAAGACGAATCCTACAAGTAGAAGATTAATTATATCGGCTTGGAATCCGAAACAAATCAATGAAATGGCATTGCCTCCATGTCATTGTTTTATGCAATTTTATGTAAACGAGAATAAGCTTTCATGTCAATTATATCAAAGAAGTGCGGATGTATTTTTAGGTGTACCATTTAATATTGCTTCATATGCCTTATTTACAATGATGATTGCTCAAGTATGTGGATTAGACTATGGTGTTTTTGTTCATACCATTGGAGATGCCCATATCTACTTAAATCATTTAGAACAAATTAATAAACAGTTAAAAAGAGAACCTAGAGCATTACCTAAAATGAAAATTAACCCCCATATTTCTTCAATATATGATTTTAAATATGAGGATTTTGAATTGGAAGGATATGATCCTCATAAAGGTATTAAAGGAAAGGTAGCGGTATAATATATGATACAAATGATTTGGGCAATGGACGAGAACCACTTGATTGGAAATAAAAATAAAATACCATGGCATATTAAAGAAGATTTATTGTATTATAAGTCAAAAACGAGTGGGAAAACGGTATTAATGGGAGAAGCAACTTATTTTTCATTAAAAGGATATTATAAAACTAGACCTCTACCCTATGGAAAAATTTATGTGGCCTCTTTAAATAAAGAATTAAAATTAGAGGATGCAAATGTGGTATCAGATGTAATCTCTTTTGTTAAAGATTTTACAGAAGATTTATGGGTTGTCGGAGGTGCCACAATTTATAAATTGTGTTTGCCTTATGCTAAACGTTTATATATTTCTTTTATTAAAGGAAACCATGATGGGGATACCTATTTTAATGAAGTTAATTTTGCTGATTTTAACTTGCTATGGAAAGAAGAAACTGAGCTTGTAAGGTATACACTTTTTGAGAGGAAATAAATATGATTTTCATTGTATTACTTATTATATTGTCTGCTGGATTTAGTGTTTTATATAGTCTTATACCTCTTTCTCCATGGTTTTTATTTTTATGGATTCCTTTAGGTGTCCTATCTGGTGCTTTAACTCTATTTCTTTTCGCAATGCTTTATTTGTGGATAGGATGTAAAACAAAACCAACACATAAATTTAAACACTTCATTTTAAGAAATGCTTGTTTTTTGGCTATACATTTTTTTCATATCCGTTTAGAAGTACATGGAAAAGAGAATATTATAAAAGGACCATTTGTTGTTTATTCGAATCATAAGTCGAATATGGATCCTGTAATGATTTACTACGCTTTGCATAGCGTATGTAGTGCCATTGGGAAAAAATCTTTATTTGTCCACCCTATCATGAATTTAATTGCAAGAACATATGCTGCCGTTCCCATCGATAGAGAAAATGATCGTGAAGCTGCCAAATCAATTATTAAAGCTATAAAAGAAGTAAAAGAAGGATTATCTATGATTATTTTTCCTGAAGGTGGAATTAAGTCTAGAGAAACGGATGAAATGGTAAATTTAAGGGCAGGAGCATATAAACTTGCTGTAAAATCAAATGCTCCAATTATACCTATAAGTATAATAAATAGTTCAAAAATTAAAACAAAGAAAAGAAGAAAAAAATTAATCGTAAAAATAATTATACATAAACCGATATATAAAGAGGAGTATATGAATAAAAATACCACAGAACTTGGTTTATATGTAGAGGATATTATAAATTCTGGTGTAAAAAATGGATAAGCGTAAAATTGGAATAGGAATTATCGTTTTTTTATCTTTTTTAATGGTTGTTATTGGTGGGATTTTATTAATGATTTCATCCGTATACTCTTATATGGATATGCTCTATATTTCCTTAATATTCCTCCTTATTGGTTTAGGAATGGATAGTCTATTTTTTGTTTATATTATCGTTTATTTTATTAAGAAAAACAGGTGATTATATGGATGATATTGTAAAAATAATTATATTGGCATTATGCTTTTTAATTATACTATTTTGTAGCCTTATTCTTTTTTATAGCATTGCTCGAAAAAATGCGATTAAAAGAATGTATTCGGATATAGAAAAAATTCTAGAAGGCCTGATTTCACCTCAAAGGCGTGATGAATTTCAGCTAAGTAAAGTATTTAAAGAAGAATATGATTATATATTTGACACTCCTGCATGTACCTATTATATTAAAGTTATTTCCAATGCAGCGAATCAAGAAATTTGTGTAAACAATTCCGTTAAGTGGCAGCTTAGAAAGTCTTTTAATGAGGAGCAAATGCGTTTTGCCGAGCACGTGGAAGGACTTATGCGTTTAGATATTGACTCAAAAAAAACATATAAAAAATTATATATTATATATCCAAATGCTAGAAGTCTACTTAAATATATTAATGAATGTGAAATGGTATTTATACATCCCGATACGGATGTTTATGGAACAAATATAATTCCTTATGCTAGATTAAAGGAAAATCCACAATTAATTAAAACAAAAGAGGAAATATAAGGAAACTTGTATTTCCTTATATTTTGAATGGAAGTGAATGTATGAGTTTTGATATAAAGGCTTTAGAATTTCAAAAAATTTTGAATTTATTAAGTACCTTTTCTAAGACAAATTATGCGAAAAATAAAATAGAAAATTTGGAAATCGTACCATCATATGAAAAAATTATTTCTTTACAAGAACAAACCTATGAAGCCTATCAAGCTATTGTTAAGTATGGTGATATTCCTTTAGGAGGATTATATGAATGCAAAGATGCTATAATAAGAGCAAAACTAGGTGGTGTTTTATCTACGGAGGAATTGCTAAATATAGTATCCTTATTAGAATGTGCAAATCAAGTAATTAAATATTTTAAAACATTAGAATCCATTAAACTCGAAATGAAGGAAACAATATACTTTGTAAGACAATTGGTTTTATTAAATTCTTTAAAAACGAGCATAACTCTCGCGATTTCTCCAGATGGCAAAATAGCGGATAATGCATCTAAAGATTTATTTATGATTCGTAGGAATATTACCTCCTTAGAAAATCGTTTACGCACAAAACTAAATGAACTTTTGATTTCTTGTGCCTCTATGTTAACCGATCAATTGATTGTTATGAGAAATGGAAGAATGTGTCTACCTGTTAAAATAGAGCATAAAAATACGTTTAAGGGTGTTGTACATGATATTTCATCTTCTAACACTACGTGCTATATTGAACCTAGTTCTACATTAGAAACATCGAATCAAATTGATTCTTATAAGTCACAAGAGCAAAAGGAAATGCAAACTATTTTAAAGAATTTATCTTTATTGGTTGCAGCAGATGCGGATATACTTTTAGCCAATTTAGAAGCTTTAACAGACCTAGATGTTATTTTCGCTAAGGCTTTAATGGCAAAAGAGTATGATTATAATGATATAATTGTAAAAGATAGCCAAAACTTTTGTTTAAAAAAAGCAAAACATCCTTTATTAGATCAGGAAGTAGCTGTTCCCATTGATATAGAAATAGGAAAAAAATTTGATGTTATTGTGATTACTGGACCAAATACGGGTGGTAAGACGGTTGCCTTAAAAACTGTAGGACTTTTACATCTTATGGTTTATTGTGGTATGATGGTTCCTGCCTCTAGAGAATCTGAATTTGGAATTTATGATAGTATTTTAGTTGATATTGGAGATGAACAGTCTATCGAACAATCTTTATCTACCTTTTCCTCTCATATGACCAAAATTGTAGATATAACGAATGTTGCTACCTTTTCTTCATTGATATTACTTGACGAACTTGGAAGTGGTACAGATCCAAAAGAAGGTAGTAGTCTAGCGATTGCAATTATTGATGCTTTAAAATCTTATGGTTGTAAAATTATATGTACTACTCATTATAGTGATTTAAAAAATTATGCCTATCATACCGATCGAATTTGCAATGCTTCGGTGGAATTTAATACCACAACTTTGCATCCAACATATAAATTATTACTAGGAATTCCAGGTAAATCTAATGCAATTGAGATTGCCTCAAGATTAGGATTGAAATCAAAAATCATAGAAGATAGTAAAAAGAATTTGAATTCGAATTTAAGTAATTCCAATATTTTATTAAATCAATTAGAAGAAGAAATGACAAAAATAAGGAATAAAGAAAATGAATTAGAGCATAAAATTAAGCAGTACAACGATATGCTTGAAGACCTTCAAAAAAATAAGTCTGATCTCATAATGAAAACAGATAAAATTCTTCAAGATGCAAAAAAAGAAGCAAATACAGTAATATTAAAAGCAAAAGAGGATGCAACATTATTGCTAACGGAAATAAAAAATATGAGTAATGAATCTTTTAAGGATCATGAACTTGCCCATATGAAGCATAAAGTTAGCTCCTTGAAAACAGAAGAGATTGACCCTATGGTTGATTATGAATTTCAAGTGGGAGATTTTGTTTATATTAAATCTTATGAAAAATATGGAACAATATCTAAAATAAATAAGGATAGATATACAATACATATAGGACAGTTTGCTATGGATTTTAAAAAGAATGAACTGACGCTATCAGCAAAACCCAAGGAAAAACCAAAAAGAGAAACTCGTCTTTCTGGTTATAATCCAGCATCTCATGCTGCACTTTCTTTAGATTTAAGAGGAAAAAGATATGAAGAAGTAAATTATCTAATGGATCAGTATTTAGACCAAGCAATTTTAGGTAATTTAGAAAGTGTTACAATCGTTCACGGATTTGGTACAGGCGCAATAAGAAATGCGGTACAAAATTATTTGAAGAATTGTCCCTATGTAAAAAGTTATCGATATGGCAAAGAAGGAGAAGGCCTAAATGGTGTTACCGTTGTTTATTTAAAATAAAGGGTGATACGTTGATAATTGAGTATAATGGTGGAAATATCCATCCAGATTGTTTAGCATATTTTTATGCGTCATGGTCATCAAAATGTAATTTACATCTTGATGCCTTAAAGAGAATTGATAATGAAAACAAGGATTTAATGATATTAAGAATTAATGTATCGAAATATCATATTTTAAAGGAAAAATATGGAATAAATAAAATACCTACATTTATTATTTTTAAAGATAATAATAATATTGGAAGAGTCAATGGATATACGGACCAATATTCTTTATCAAGGTGGGTAAGAAAAACAAGAGGTTAATATGAAAGCAGTTATCGTTATAGGGAAAAATTATACATTTGATAAAATGGATTTTGCGGATGCGTATGTCATAGGGGTAGATAAAGGTGCGATTTTATGTTACCAAAATAGCATTCCTATGGATATGGCCATTGGTGATTTTGATTCTATAACGCAAGAGGAGTTGGCTATTTTAAAAGAAGTTACTCAGGTAAGAATATTAAATCCGATTAAAGATGAAACTGATACAAAAGCAGCTATTCTACAATGTAAGGATTGTGATGAAATAACTATTTTAGGAGGTATCTCAGGAAAAAGGATAGAGCATTTTTATGCCAACATTTTATTATTAAAAAGTTTTCCTAAGGTAAAGATAAAGGATGACAATTCCTTTATCTTTACTACCACAGAAAATGTGATTATTTCAAAATTACAATATAAGTATGTTTCTATTTTTTCATTAGATGAAAATACTTTCGTCACTTTAAACGGATTTAAATATCCTCTTGCAAATTACTTGATGATACCAGAAAATCCCATTGGTATTTCAAATGAAATTCTTGATTCTCAAGCAGAAATCTCTTTAAGCTCTGGACGAGTTTTAATTATTCTTAGTAAAAATGACAACAAAGAGGAAGTGTAGATAAAACTATGGATGGTTTTTTATTTGTGGACAAGCCTAAAGGAATGACTAGCCAAGGGGTTTGTAATAAAATTAAATATGCTTTACATTTGGACAAATGTGGTCATAGTGGTACTCTAGATCCAAATACTACAGGAATTATGGTTGTTGCGTGCAATAAAGCAACTAAACTTTTAAAATTGATACAAAATCATGATAAGTCTTATTGTGCAACCATTTTATTTGGTTATGATTCAACCACATTAGATATCGATGGCAAAATCTTGAAAGAGGTAGAAATGAATTTTTCTATAGAATTGCTTAAAGAAAAACTTGAAGACTTAGTTAAGCAAGATGAACAAATTCCTCCAATGACCTCTGCGATAAAAATAAATGGCAAAAAACTTTACGAATATCAAAGAAAAAATATCGAGGTTACCATCCCGGCAAGAAAAACAAAAGTTTTATCCTATAAGATTCTTTCGAACTTAAAAAGAAACAATAATCATTTGGAAATAGAAATTTATTTACATGTCGAAAAAGGATTTTATGTACGAAGCTTTGCAAGAGATTTAGGACTTGCCTTAGGGGGATGTGCTATATTAAAGGAATTAAGAAGAATGAGTGTGGGAAAATTTTTAGTATCGCAAGCTACGGATTTAGATAATATTTGTGAGGATAATATTATTCCTATTACGGATATGTTTCCTTTTCCCAAAGTAGAAGTAAATGATTATATAGCCAGTCTTGTATCTAATGGTACTATACTAGATGAGCGACAAACAAAAATAAATGAAGTCTTTTATGTCACGAATAACTGTGATATAATAGCAATATATGAACCGATAGCATCTAATCAATATAAGCCTTTATTAATATTTAAATAAGTTGGTGATTTTATGAAATCTATTTTTATTAAAGAAAAGAATTTTTTCCCTCTTCCTGAGGCCGTATGTGCAGCCATTGGAAATTTTGATGGCGTTCATTTAGGACATCAAAAACTTATTGAAGAATGCAAGCGACATGGATATAAATCCGCCGTCTTAACCTTTTATCCACATCCTTCCGTTTTTTTGAAAAAAATTCCGAATTATCCTTTAGTTACTCCTCTAGAGAAAAAAACTGAAATCATATCTCGAATGGGAGTGGATTATTTAATCGTTGTAGAATTTGATGATGAATTGGCTAAAATGTCGAAAGAGGAGTTCATAGAGAACTTAAAATATATGAATATAAAATCTTGTGTTTGTGGATATGATTTTACCTTTGCAAGAATGGCAGAAGGAACTATAGAAGATTTAAAAGAGCATTTTGAATTCTATGAAGTTAAGAAATTCATTTTTGATGATGTAAGAGTATCATCAACATATATAAGGGAACTTCTCACTATGGGAAATGTTCATGAGGCGAATCGTTTATTAGGAAGACCATATTCCATCCGTGGAAATGTTATATTTGGAAGTCAAAATGGTAGAGTTATTGGTTTTCCAACGGCAAATATTGATTATAGGAATTATTACCTTCCTGCAAGTGGGGTATATTTTGTTAATGTTAAAATCGATGGAGAATTATACTTAGGAATGTGTAATATTGGGCACAACCCAACCTTTAATTTTACTTTAGATCATCGGCTAGAGGTAAATGTTTTTGGATTAGATGCAGATATTTATGGGAATAACGTAGAAGTGATTTTTGTGGAAAGGATACGCCATGAAATTAAATTTGATGGCATAGAGTCTTTAATAAAACAGTTGAAAATAGATAAAGCGAAATGTTTAGAATTAGCGGGAGATTTAAATTATACAAAATAATCTTGAAATTCATTTTAAGATAGTGTATAATCATATACGGCGTCTACGTGGAGTATAGATATCCTCTATCTTGCTCTAGGTTGAACGTGAATATAAAATAATGGAGGAAAAATCAAATGGCTTTAACAAAAGAAGCAAAAGCAGAAATCATTAAGACTTATGGTAAAGATGCAAAAGATACGGGTTCAATTGAAGTACAAATTGCAATTTTGACTGCTGAGATTAATCAATTAAATGATCATTTTACTACTCATATTCATGATTTCCATTCTAAACGTGGATTAATGATGAAGATTGGTCACAGAAGAAGTCTTTTAAATTATTTAAAGAAAAATGATTTACAAGCTTATGAAGCATTACTTGCTAAATTAGGATTACGTCGTTAATAGACGTAATCTTTTTTTTATAAATCTTTTTATTTTTATTAGGATATTTTTGTTTTTGTGATATAATATAAATGTTGAGAATAAAAAAAGAAGAAATAAGGAGAAAAAAAATGAGTGAAGTAAAACGCTTCGAGTACAATTGGGCAGGACGTCCTCTTGTAGTAGAAATCGGAGAAGTAGCTAAACAGGCCGGAGGCTCTTGTATGGTTACTTATGGAGAAAGTACGGTTTTAACAGCAGTTGTTTCGAATAATGTAGCATCAACCGCAGACTTTTTCCCATTAATGGTATTATACCAAGAAAAATTATATGCGGCAGGAAAAATTCCTGGTGGTTTTTTAAGACGTGAAGGTAGAGCAAGTGAGCATGAAACATTAGTTTCACGTTTGATTGATCGACCAATTCGTCCTTTGTTTGCTGAAGGATTTCGAAATGAAGTTCAAGTAATTAATACGGTCTTATCTTCTGATCCAGATTGTTCAACCGCAATGGCTGCAATGCTAGGTTCATCCATAGCTTTGATGATTTCTGATATTCCATTTGAAGGTCCTATTGCGGGCGTTGTTGTAGGATTAGTGGATGGAAAACTAGTGATTAATCCAACCGCAGATCAATTAGAAGTATCTGATATTAATTTAACCGTTGCAGGTACACATGAGGCAATTAACATGGTTGAAGCAGGTGCTAGGTTTGTTTCTGAAGAGACTATGTGGGAAGCTTTAAAATTCGGACATGCAGAAATTCAAAAATTATGTGATTTCCAACAAGAAATCGTAAAAGAATGCGGTAAAGAAAAGTATCAAGTTGAATTATTTGAGTTAGATAAGGATATTGAAAAAGAAGTAAAGGCTTATGCCGAAGAAAAACTTGTTAAGGCGATTCGTATAGAAGATAAATTAGAAAGATATGCTGCTATCGACAAAGTGAATGAGGAAACTATAGCTCATTTTGATGAGAAGGTATTTATTGCAGAAGTTGGTGGAATCAAAGTCATTGATACGGATGCGAAAAAAGAATACTTAAAGCACGTTCAATATACTTTAGATGATATACTACATAGCGAGGTTCGAAGAATGATTGCTGTGGATAAGATTCGTCCTGATGGTCGAAAAGTGGATGAAATTCGTCCATTATCTTCTAGAGTAGATGTATTGCCTCGTGTTCACGGTTCTGCTTTATTTACCCGTGGTCAAACGCAAAGTTTAGGTACAGTTACTTTAGGATCCTTAGTAGATAGCCAAATTATTGATGGATTGGGAGTAGAATCTAATAAAAGATTTATGCTTCATTATAATTTCCCTCAATTTTCTGTTGGTGAAACAGGTAGATATGGTGCTCCTGGTCGTAGAGAAATTGGACATGGTGCATTAGGAGAAAGAGCTTTATCCTATGTTATTCCAAATGAAGATGAATTCCCATATACTATTCGTGTTGTATCAGAAATTTTAGAATCCAATGGTTCTTCATCACAAGCTACGATTTGCTCAGGAACTTTAGCATTAATGGCTGCTGGAGTACCGATTAAGGCTCCAGTTGCAGGTATTGCGATGGGACTTATTATGACTGATAAAGAGCATTATACCGTTTTAACTGATATTCAGGGTATGGAAGACCATCTTGGAGATATGGACTTTAAGGTTGCAGGTACGAAAGATGGAATCACCGCATTACAAATGGATATAAAAATCAAGGGTATAACCTATCAAATATTAAAGGAAGCTTTAGAGCAGGCAAAAAAGGGTAGATTAGAGATTTTGGAGCATATGGCATCTACAATTAAAGAAGTTAGACCAGAGCTTTCTAAATATGCACCAAAAGTTGTTACGGATAAAATTAATCCAGATAAAATTAAAGATGTTATTGGTGCTGGTGGAAAAACCATTAATGCAACCATTGAGAAATTTGATAATGTTAAGATTGATTTGGAGCAAGATGGTAGAATTTATGTAATGCACTCTGATATGCAAACGGCAAAGGACTGCTTAGAATATATTTTAAATTCGATTAAAGAAGCTGAGGTTGGAACCATATATACAGGTAAAGTTACACGCATAGAAAAATATGGAGTGTTTGTTGAGTTATGGCCAGGTACAGAGGGCTTATGCCATATTTCAAAGCTAGCTTTAGATCGAGTAGAAAAGCCAGAAGATGTAGTGTCTTTAAATGATGAAATTATTGTTAAATGCATTGGTGTTAATGACAAGGGACAAATTGATTTATCAAGAAAAGATGCTTTAAAAGCTGCTTCAAAGCGCTTTGAAAAAAAGGAAGAAACTAAGACCGAATAGGAAATTATAAAATTAATTTTATTTGTTGACATCTTAAATAAAATAGTATATAATTAAAAAGGTTAAAATAAATAAGTGGAAAGAAGAAACGCCCGTTTCTCGCCTGATTGATGAAGTTGGTAGGCAAAAAGTCACAAAAATAATTATTTTGTATAATAAAGGGCGTTTTTGCGTCCTTTTTATTTTATTCATAAAATTAGGGGGTGAAAGTATTAACAAGCAGAAGAAAGCAGCAGATGAATTCGTAAATGACGCAATTCGTTGTAAAGAAATGCTAGTTATTACAAATGCGGGAGAAAAACTTGGAGTTTTGCCAAGAGCAAAAGCTTTACAAGAAGCAGAAAATAGAGGTTTAGATTTGGTGTTAGTTTCACCAGATGCGAACCCGCCAGTTGCAAAAATGATGGATTATTCTCGTTTTCGTTTTGAACAACAAAAACGTTTAAAAGAAATGAAGAAAAAACAAAAAGTGATTGTAGTTCAGGAAATACAGCTTTCCCCTACAATTGAAAAGCATGATTTTGAAACAAAGGCTAGAAAAGCAAAAACAATTCTTGAAAAAGGAAATAAAGTTAAAATTTCTTTAAGATTTTATGGTCGTATGATTGTACATCAAGATTTAGGTAAAGAAGTAATTGATAGATTTGTTGAAAGTCTTGCGGAGGTTTCTACTATTGAAAGTCCAGTAAAATTAGATGGTAGAACACTATTTGCAGTAATTGCACCAAAAAAAGATTAATTAAGGAGTGAAGGATTATGCCAAAACAAAAAACACATAGTGGTTTAAAGAAAAGAGTAAAAATTACAGGTACAGGTAAAGTTGTACGTGGTCATGCTTATACAGGTCACTTAAAGACAAACAAAACTCATAAGCAAAATAAGAATTTATCTAAAGCAACATTAGTTCATTCAACAGATGAAAAACGTATTAAACAATTAATTTCTAATTTAAAGTAAGATATAGGAGGTAAGAGATTATGCCAAGAGTAAAAGGTGGATACACAACTAGAAGAAGACGTAAGGCTGTCTTAAAATTAGCAAAGGGCTACTATGGTTCTAAGCACACATTATATAAAACTGCACATGAGCAAGTTATGCGTTCTTTAGCATATGCATATCGTGATAGAAAGGCAAGAAAAAGAGATTTCAGAAAATTATGGATTTCTCGTATTAATGCTGCATGTCAATTAAATGGAATGAAATATTCTCGTTTTATTAACGGTTTAGCACAAGCTGATATTGCTATTAATAGAAAAATGCTTGCTGAAATGGCGGTTAATGACGCTGAGGGATTTGCAAAATTATGTGAACTAGCAAAAAAGGGATTAGAAAAACCTAAAGCTAAAGAAGTTGAAAAAATAGTTGTTTTACGTGCAACTCCAAAAACAAAGAAGTAAGAAAAGTTTAAACCTTATTCAATTAAGGTTTTTCTTTTTTTTATATTAAAAATATGTTATAATAGCATAATAATGGAGGTATCTATGAATAAAAAAAATGATTTATTATTAAAAATTATTATTGCTTGTATGGTTGCAATAACCTTAAGCATGGGAATATTTTTTGTTGTCGAGATGTATATTTTAAATAAAGTTTCTTATTTTTCAAAACATTTTCTTTTATCGATATGTTTGTTTTGTATAGGGATAATTGCTTTATTACTTCCAAGAATAAACAGTAAAAAGTTTTCAGGCGAGAATAAGGGTGATTCTTTAATGGTAGTAGTAGGTTTTCTATTAATTATCTGTTCTCTTTTTTCAATTATGATTTCTTATATGATGGGATAATTTGGAATTGAATTTCGATTGTAACTATGATAGAATATAAGTACTAGGAAGAAGGCCGTGGAGCTCAAAAATTATTTTAAGGAAGCTGAGAGATTATATGTGCGGATGCTCTACTTTTTTGAGAACCCTAATTATAACTAAAAAGAGGCTTCCACCCGTGGAAGACATCGTTCTTCACGTCCTTCCTAGGCTAATAAAAATTTAAGTGGATGAAAATCCACTTTTCTTTTGCTTTTTGGTTTCTCTTTTGCTATAATAGAATAGTTAGTTGAATTGGAGAAAACAGAATGAATGAATTTAGTAAATTTAAAGTATCAAACACGTTAATCGAAGCGTTAAATCAAATAGATATATTTGTCCCTACCCCGATCCAAGAGCAGTCTATCCCTCTTTTATTAGAAGGATATGATGTTATAGGACAAGCGCAAACAGGAACTGGAAAAACCTTTGCATATGCAATTCCCTTAATTGAACATATAGATTCGAATCTAAAGGATATTCAAGCTTTAGTTTTATGTCCTACTCGTGAGTTATCCTTACAAGTATCAAATGAGGTAGAGAAATTAGCAAAGAATATTAAAAAATTAAAATTAGCAACCATATATGGTGGCGAATCCTATGAAAAACAATTTAAGACTTTAAAAAATAGACCCCAAATTGTTATAGGAACTCCAGGTAGAATCATTGATCAAATAAATCGAGGAAATCTTGATTTTTCTAAAATTACATATTTGGTATTAGATGAAGCGGATGAAATGCTAAAAATGGGATTTCAAGAGGATTTAGAAACTATTTTAAAAACAATGCCTAAAGATAGACAAACCGCTTTATTTTCTGCAACATTACCTACATTCATTAAAAACGTTTCTAAAAAATATATGATTGAACCGAAATTTGTTAAAATTGAAAATAAAACTTTGACCGTTGAAGCCATTGAGCAAATGGTTTACTATGTAAAAAAAGAACAAAAAAAGGATTTATTATTACGTTTACTAGATTACTATCAATTTAAAAGTAGTATGATTTTTACGAATACAAAAGTAATGGTGGATGAATTAGTTCTATTTTTACAAAAAGAAGGATTTTCTGCCGATGGGATACATGGAGATTTAAAGCAAGCCTCTAGAGATCGCGTAATGCAATCTTTTCGCAATTCCAGTGTAGAGATATTAATTGCTACGGATGTAGCTGCAAGAGGTATTGATATTGATGGTATAGAAGCAATAATCAATTTTGATATTCCAAATGAAAATGAAATCTATGTACATCGAATTGGTAGAACGGCACGTGCTGGTGCAACGGGTACTGCAATAACGCTTGCTACCTCTAGAGCAAAAAATAGAATAAAAGAATTAGAAGAATACATTCATCAAAAAATAACGGTAATGCCGATTCCAAGCATTAAAGAAATTCAGACACATAAACAAAAAAAATTATTTATGCAAATAACAGAAGGAATTGAAAAAAATATAGAAAATCATAAATATGATGCCCTTATATCCAAATTGTCGAGAATGAATTCGGATCCTATCCCTCTACTTGTAACTCTTTTGGATATGATTGATCAGGAGAAGGAACGTTCCTATGTAGATATAGAGCCTATTTCATTCAAGACTTCTCGAGAAACAAATAAAAAATCAATAAAAGAGGCAAAAGGATTTCGTCAGGCCAAAAAGATTAGCGTGATAGAGATAAACGTTGGTGAAATAGACAAGGTTCGTCCGAATCAATTGGTTGTATACTTACATGATGAGCTTAAGGTGCATAGAGAACATATAGGTAAAATTGTAATAAAGAAGAAATATAGTTTTTTAGAAATTAATAGTGAAGCTCTACGTTTTATAAAAGATATAAATAAGAAAAAATGGAATGGTAGAACATTAAATTATAGGATTTTAGAGGAACTACCTAAATAGGATAGGAGTTATTATGAGAATTGTTGGTGGAAAGCTAAGACATAGAATCATTCAAATGACAAATTTAGAAACTACTCGTGAAACACAAGATAAAGTAAGAGAGGCAATCTTTAATATGATTGGTCCTTATTTTGATGGAGGAATTTGTTTGGATTTATTTGCTGGCAGTGGGGCTATGGCATTAGAAGCATATTCTAGAGGCATGGAAGAAATATACCTAAACGATCATAATCCTAAAGCTATAGAAATTTGTAAAGCAAATTGTAGCAATTTAGGAATTAAAGAGTCTAATTTTTCTAATAAAGATTATAAAGAATTTCTTAAGGATATGCCTCGTTTATTTGATTTAATCATTTTAGATCCACCATATAAGATGAATAATATTAATGAAATTTTATCTCAAGTTTATCCTATTCTTAATAAAAATGGATATATAGTATTTGAAATGGCGATTGAAAGTAAATTTCCAGAAGAATATGAAGAATTAAAAATTATAAAGAATAAGACCTATGGTATAAAAAGAGTAGTTATCTATCGGAGGTGATATATTGAATAAAGAGGATTATTTAGAGTGCAGAAAAATAATTAAAAAATTTATTAAAAAAGGATATTGGACCTCCTTTTCTTCTGCGGATTTATTTTACATTCTTGATAGAAAAAGAAAAGCTATTTTTACTTTTGTTGAACAATTTTTTGGAGATGCCTTTGGCTGCCAACTTTTTTTCACATTAGAAGGATTCAATTACGTTCATGATATTCTAACGACAACTTCAGAGAATGTGGTAAATATAAGTGATTGTGATTCCTTATGCTTTATATTAATTCCTAAGGGTGAATTAAAAGAAGAAGAAATTAAATATTTAAAGAAAAATAAATTGCGAATTACGGAATCAAATAATTTAATTTTTTATCGTTTTAAACCTGGATATATGCAGGATTTTGCAAGCGATAAAGATATTAAAATTGCTTTAACTTATTTAGAGTATTTATCCTCTATCATTCCTAATGAATATGAAGATATTCAAGAGGCTTTTAAGGAAAATAATTGTTCAGTAGCTATGATGGATGAGGAACACTTTCAATATTCTATGATTTATCGTCCTTTACCTTATTTAGAAGGTATGCCCAAAAAATTATCTGCAAATCTTGAATTTGTTGAGGAATTTAAAAATTCTACTTATATAAATGATGAATGCTATATTTTTGCAGCTTATCTTCCTGTAGTTATTAAAGAGACTAAGGTACGCCCCCTTGCCATTTATTTTTATTTTCCAAAACTTAAAAAGCATTATTTTAAATATATTATGGAGGAGCCAAAAGAGTATAAAAAATTAATTTTTGGCATACTATATGATGTGTTCACTGAAATAGGTATTCCTACAAAAATGTATTTTAACCATAGAGGAATCTATGCCTTATTGTTAAAAACAATTTCAGAGTTAAATATTGAACATACTTTTCTTAGAGAAGAAAATAGTGTAGATTCGAATATGAATGAATTAATTGCAAAAATATATCAACAAAGCAATAACGAATTTATAGAAGGAGAATCCTTTATTAAATTGTTAATGGATACCATAATGTCCACCCTAAATGATTTAACTATTTTTGATGAAGAAAATTATGAAAATGAAAATAAAATAGATTTTGTATCTTAAGTCATCTTTTTCTTGAATTTTCGATTATAAAATGATAAAATTTAATATATATTTTAAATTGATGAAGAAGAGAGAATATTAAGTAATTTATTCAAGCGAGAATGGGTTGGTGTAAGCATTTATAAATCTTAATATTTAGACACTTTGGAATGCTTTTAAAACAAGACGTACCAGGCGTTAACGGAAAATAAGTGCTAGCATGGCTAGAAGTAAGGTGGCACCACGATATAATTAACGTCCTTATCCAATAAGGGCGTTTTATTTATTTAAAAAGGAGAAAATATGAGAAATTATTTACCTGTGGTAAAAATCGGTAAAATTGTTTTAAGAGAAATATGCTTAGAGGATTATTTGGATTATTTTGAAATTGGGTCCGATTATGAAACAACCAAGTTTTTAAACTGGGGTCCGTTCGTTCATCCTAATGATGCATTATGGATAATTAAAGAAGTATTTTTCCAAAGACCAAAGGATGGTATTCCTATAGGATATGCGATTTGCTATTTGGGAAAAATGATTGGAGTTATAGACTTTCATACCTATTATGCCAATACAAATACATGTGAGATTGGTTATATTCTTAACCGTAAGTATTGGAATATGGGAATTATGAAAAAATGCTTAAAGGAAGTAACAAAAATCGGCTTCTATCATTTGGATTTAGATAAAATAATCATAGGACATACCTTACAAAATGAAGCTTCGAAACATGTTATCCTTGCTTGTGGCTATACCTATGAATATCAAAGAATAGTAAAAATAAAAGATCATGAGGATATTGCATATTACTATGCTTTATATCGTTATGAATATGAAGGAGGTAGAAATTATGATAACTAAACCTAAAGGAACCAATGATATTTTACCTAATGAAGCAAAAAATTGGAGTAAAATAGAAGAAGTTATAAGAAAAATATGTAAATTATACAATTTTAAGGAGATACGAACACCAATATTTGAATCCTTTAATGTTTTCCATCGGGATATAAATGATACATCCGATATGGTAACAAAAGAAACCTATGATTTCTTAGATCGTGGAGAAAGAAAGATTACCTTACGTCCAGAAGGTACGGCCGGAGTAGCAAGAGCATATATAGAGAATAAATTATATGTAGAGCATCCAGTTACGAAATTATTTTATATGGGGCCAATGTTTCGTTATGAGCGTCCACAAAAAGGAAGAAATCGACAATTTAATCAGTTTGGAGTAGAGGCCTTAGGTAGTCCTTCCCCACTTATTGATGCTGAGGTAATTGCTTTAGGGGCATCCTTAATACGGGCATTGGGATTAAATAGCGTAAAGGTTAAAATAAATACCTTAGGAGATGAAGATTCTAGAAAAAGGTATAAGGATGTATTGGTAGAGCATTTTTCTAAATATAAAAATGAACTATGTTCCGATTGTTTAACTCGACTAGAAAAAAATCCTCTTCGTATATTAGATTGTAAAATTGATAAAGAAAAAGATTTCTTTTTATCGGCTCCTAAGATTAAAGATTATTTAACCGAAGAATCTAAAAAGCATTTTGAAGAGGTACTACAAGCTTTAGATGATATGAAAATAGAATATGAAATTGATGATAATTTAGTAAGAGGTTTAGATTATTATTCTCACACGGTTTTTGAGTTAGAAGTGGATATTAAAGAATTTGGAGCTCAAAATGTTATTGGTGCTGGTGGAAGATATGATGGCTTAATTTCACAATTAGATGGTCCTAAAACACCAGGTGTTGGTATGGCGTTTGGATTAGAGCGCCTATTGCTTGCGGCAAGTTATTCAAATAAACCTTTGTCAAGACCAGATGCCCTTCATGTTTATTTTATAGCTTTAGGTAAAAAAGCAGAGCATGAATGCATAAAGCAGGCCAATATTTTAAGACTTGGTGGTCTATCTTGTGATATGGATTATCTTGGAAGAGGCATTAAGGCTCAGTTTAAAGATGCCGATAAAAATAATGCACGCTTCACTTGCATATTAGGGGATAATGAATTAGAAAATTTCCAAATCAATATAAAAGATAATGAAACCGATGAACAAGAAACTATATCTTTATATGATGTATATCCATATGTCATTAACAAATTAAATGCAAAAACTTTAGGAGCCTGTGCTTCGTGTAAAGAGAGAAAGGATTAACTATGAAAAGAGTAAATATAAGTAAAATTGAACTAGGAAAAACCAACCATGTTGCTGGATTTGTTGAAAATATAAGAAATAAGAAAACAATGTGCTTTATTGTCTTAAGAGATATTAGCGGAAAACTACAATTAACTATAGAAAAAGAAAAACACCCTGAATTAAATGAAATTTTAGATAAAATTACAGTGGATACCGTTATTGAGGCAGAAGGATTAATTGTAGAAAGTGAGTATGTGAAATTGAATCATATGGAAATGTATCCCGATACGATTCTTATAGATTCTATTGCTGAGCCATCTCCAATTGTAGCTCCTAAGGGAGAAGAAACAAACATTGATTTGCGTATTGATTATCGTTGGATTGATTTACGTACTGATAAAAATACGTTAATGTTTAAGACACAATCCTATTTTATTGCAAAATGTAGAGAATTTTTAGTTGATAGGGATTTCATAGAAATTCATACACCAAAGCTTGTCGGCGCAGAATCAGAATCTGGTGCAGGAGTATTCAAGGTTGACTATTTTGATCGAAATGCCTATTTAGCACAATCTCCTCAGTTTTATAAACAAATGGCTATGGCTTCAGGATTTGAACGTATATTTGAATCTGGACCTGTTTTTAGAGCTGAAAAATTTGCATCTAGAAAGCATGCAACAGAATTTACAGGCTTTGATTTGGAATTTTCATATATTGAGTCTTATGAAGATGTTATGCATTTAGAAGAGGAAATGCTTACCTATGCCTTAAAGGCGGTAGCTTTAAAATATGGCGAGGAGATAAAAAAGGTATACGATATAGATATTATTGTTCCAACGCTTCCTTTTCCACGAATTGATTTGCATGATTTATATGATGAATTAGAAAAGCGTTATGGTTATAAAGTTGCGGAGGAAGAAAAGGGAGATTTAACTACTGAAGGAGAAAGAATGTGCCAAAAATTCTCTTTAGAAAAATATGGTCATGAATTCTTATTTGTTACGGGCTATTCCAAGGATTGCAGAGCATTTTACCATATGAGGGATGAACATGGGGTTCCATGTGGATATGATTTAATTTGGAAGGGCTGTGAAATTACGACGGGAGCTCAACGTGAACATCGTTATGAAATATTAAAACAACAAGCGAAAGAAAAAGGCTTAGATAATGATGTTAAATTTTACTTAGATTTCTTTAAATACGGTTGCCCTCCACATGGTGGCTTTGGTATAGGTGTTGATCGAATTACTATGCTTATATTTAATCAGGGTATCAAGGATGCAATGTTCATTTTCCGTGGTCCTGACAGGTTAAATCCATAAAAGGAGATTATATATGCATATAAGTTGGGAAGAATATTTTATGGGAGTTGCTTTACTTTCTGCAAAAAGAAGTAAAGATCCTAGTACACAAGTGGGCGCTTGCCTAGTTAACAATGATAAAAGAATTATAGGAATTGGTTATAATGGATTTCCTACGGGCTGTAGTGATGAGCTATTCCCATGGGGTAAAGAAGATAAAAATCATTTAAATACCAAATATCCATATGTTGTACACGCAGAACCAAATGCTATACTAAACTGCACATCAAATATAAAAGGAGCCACATTATATGTGACATTGTTTCCTTGTAATGAATGTGCAAAATTGATTATACAATCTGGTATAAAACACATTGTATATATGTCGGACAAATATAGAAATCAAGAATCCGATGTCGCATCTAGAAGAATGCTAGATGCAGCAGGTGTTACCTACGTAAAGATGAAAGAATTAGAAGTAACAATAAAGTAAAGGAGGATTATATGAAATACATAATAAAGAAATTTTGGATAGTTATAGTACTTGCATTGATTATTAATATTCCTATATTAATTTTGGGAACCGCAAAGACCAATCAAACGGTTACTTTAAAGGGAGATACAACGATTATTAATCGTATTGTGGATATTGATACACCTTATGCGGAAAATGGATCGTTTTCATCCATATATATCATAAGTTTTGATCATTCCACTTGGTTACAAAATTTCTTTGTTAAATATTCTAAGACCTCTGAATTAGAACCAATGAATGAAAACTATAAGCATTTCACAGCTATGGAAAATTATGAAATGGGTCAAATTCAAAAAAACTCATCCATAATGACTTCTTTAATAACCGCTTATACGGCAGCGAAAAAAGAAGATAGTAAAATTCATATAGACTATAGTTTTAAATCTTTGTGCGTAAGTTTTTATTTTTTGGGGTCTCCTTTTAAAATTGGAGATGAAATCATTAAATATAATAACATATCCTCTAAGGATGTCGATGTTTCTGAATTTTCAAAGATGGTAAGGGAATCTAAAAAAAATGATGTACTTACCATCTTAAGAAATAAGGAAACCATAACTATAACCTTATCCGATAATGCATACCGTCTATGTAGATGGTATGACTACTACGATATAGATTATAGTACAATTTTTCCAAAAGTTACAATTAATAAAACGACGGTTGGTGGTCCTTCAGGTGGATTATTGCAAACCCTATCCATCTATAACCGCTTAATTGAAGAGGATTTGACAAAAGGATTAAAAATTGCTGGCACAGGAACAATGAATGTTTATGGTAATGTTGGAGCAATTGGTGGAATAAAACAAAAAGTTTATACGGCATTTGAAGATTCTATGGACGTTTTTTTATGCCCAAAAATTCATGAAGAAGAAGCTTTAGAAGCCTATAATCAAATTAAGCATAAGGAAAAAATGGCATTTGTCTGTGTAGAAACTTTAGATGATGCCATAAGGTATTTGAGAAATGTTAAAAAAGTATAATCAAGTTGTTAAAGAAATAAGAGAAATACCAAATTCTCTGTCTTCTAAAATTTTATACGCTATCTTTTCCTTAGTTTTATCTGCTTTGATTGTTTCAGGTCCGATTTGTATTTTAATTAATCTGATGATTTTTAGAAATTTTCAAAAATTATTAGCTTTTGGAATTGCTACTTTTTTAATTCTATTTGTTCTTATTTTAGATTTTATATATATAAAATGTGCGACAAAGGGAGAAGTTAAAAATACAAAAGTTGTGGTTTTAACCGATACCTTTATTATAGCTATAGCTGTTTATCTTTTACTTATATTTTTATACGTTATGGGGGTAATCTAATGGGAATTACATGCTTATTATTTTTTATACTTTATATGCTGGACCAAATCTCAAAATATCTTGTACAAGTTTGGCAGCCAACTTCAGTAAAGGCTATACCCCATTTTTTAACATTTGACTTAAATTATAATCGTGGTATGGCTTGGGGAATGTTTTCCGATAATACATGGATACTTGTTATTATAAGTGTGATTGCTTCGATTGCTTTGGGATATTTTTGCTTAAAGAATGATTGGAAAAGAGCCAAATTTCAATCTCTATCCTTAACTATGGCCTTTGCTGGATGTGTAGGGAATTTATTTGATAGAGCTATTTCCATCATTCCAAGATTGAATGAAGGTAGAATAGGTGTAGTTGATATGATCTCCTTTGAACCATTAAATGCAATTTCAAGATTAATATCAGGAAATGATTTTCCAATATTCAATTTAGCGGATGCCTTTTTGGTTTGTGGAATTATAATGTATGGCATTGATTTTATATTTTTTGTGGATAAGAGGAAGAAAAAATATGCAAAAAATTAAAATTACAGAAGAAAATGTTGGCATCCGTATGGATAAGGCCATTAAGAATTTATTACCGGACTATTCTAGGGCATACATATCAAAATGCATAGATGAAGAGAAAATTCTTCTTAATAATAAGCCTTTTAAACCATCCCTAATTACAAAACAAGGGGATGAAATCACTATTTTAGATATTGAGCCTAAAGAATTAGAAATCGCAGCAACCAATTTAAATTTAGATATAATTTATGAAGATAAGGATATTGCTATTGTAAATAAACCAAAAGGTATGGTGGTTCATCCTGCAAATGGAAATTATGAAAATACATTGGTTAATGGCTTATTATACGAATTAGATGATTTATCAGAAATAAATGGTGTGATTCGACCAGGTATCGTTCATAGAATTGATAAAGATACCACAGGTCTTTTAATGATTGCTAAAACAGATAAAGCTTCGAAATCTTTGACTGAGCAACTAAAAAATCATTTATGTAAAAGAACCTATCATGCCCTTGTATATGGTGTGATTCAAGAAAATAAAGGTAGAATTCATGCTCCTATTGGAAGAAGTAAAGAAGATAGAAAAAAGATGGCAGTAGATAAAGATGGTAAAGATGCAATTACCAATTTTACCGTTTTGAAAAGATTTAAGAATTTTACCTACATAGAATGTCAGCTTGAAACTGGAAGAACACACCAAATTCGTGTTCATTTCGAATATATTGGACATCCTTTAGTAGGAGATCAAACGTATGGAAGAAGAAAAGTTATAGGAGACCAAGGTCAATTTCTACATGCAAAAACGATAGGATTTCTACATCCAAGTACAAATGAATTTATGGAGTTTGATAGTGAACTTCCTCAATATTTTAAAGACTTTATGGATACTTTAGATTAAAAAATTAAAATCAATTATACTTTATGAAATCAGGGTTATATAAATAAAATCTTGGTTTTATTTTTATTCTAAAATATTCAAAAAATATAGAAATTAATTCGATAATATGCTATAATCATAAAAATATATTTCAAAAAATGGAGGTTTTAACGTATGAAAGATTATAAACTGCAAATCTCAGAGGGATATCGCGATATATTTGGTAAAGAAATGCTAGTTAAAAAAGAAATTGAAAAAAGATTGCTTTCTTTATTTAAAAGTTTTGGTTATGAATTGATAAAAACTCCTACCGTAGAATATATTGATGTATATTCAAATGATGGACTACAAAAACCAGATGTTTATAATTTAATAAATCGACAAGGTGAAGTTCTTGCATTATGTAATGATATGACATCCTCCATTGCTAGATTTGTATCATCTAATCCTATAGAACCACCATTGAAATATTGTTATAGTGCCGATGTCTTTCGATATCCAAAACAATATCAAGGAAAAAACCACCAATTTTTGCAGGGTGGTATAGAAATTATAGGGGATGATTCGATTCAAAGTGATGTAGAATCCATATATTTAGGTTATAAATGTTTAAAGAATTGTGGAATTAATACCTTTACAATACATATTGGATCTGCAGAGTTTTTAAGTTCTTTATTTGAAGATTTGCATATTTCAGAAAAAGTGAGGAAAGAAATCACCTTACAAATAGAACGTAAAAATTATGTAGAATTAGAAAATATTCTTAAAAGTAACTTAAAAGAAGAGGAAGTAAGCCTTATTATAGATCTTATGCTTAGAGGTGGTAGACTTACCTTTATAGAAGGCTTGCTAAAGAAATTTGAAAAATCAAAATCTTTTGTATCCTTAAATTATTTAAAAAATTTATATTTAACTTTACAAAAACTTGGGGTTGAAAGCATTCTTTTTGATTTTTCCATTTATTCTTATGCGTCTTATTATACAGGAATTATATTTTCCTTTTATGTGGATGGCGTATCAAAGGCCATTCTAGAAGGTGGAAGGTGTGCAGATTTATTTAAAAGTTTTGGTAAAAACTATAATGATGTTGGATTTGGAATCGATATAGATGCACTTACCTCTTATGTTCTTATCCATAATTTAATCAATTGTTCTCAAGAAAAATATCTATCTTTTTCAAAAGATGAGGACTTGACTTTTGCTAATTTAAAAAATGAAGATTTTCGAAATAAAAAAATTGTTGTGAATCATTTACATTTTTCTTCATTAAAAGATGCCATCGATTATGCCCAAAAGAACAAATATGATAAAGTGATTGAATATAAAGGAAATACATTTAAGCTTTGGGAGGTAGAAACATGTTAACATTTGCTCTACCAAAGGGAAGACTTGCAAATAAAATATTTGAATATTTAAGAGAATTAAATCTGTGCGATATTGAATTATCTGAAGATGATAGAAGATTAATACTTGAGTCAAAAGATAAAAAATATAAGTTTTTTTTAGCAAAACCAAGCGATGTACCAACGTTTGTTGAATATGGGGTTGCCGATTTAGGTGTAGTTGGCAAAGATACAATATTAGAAGAAAATCGTGATATTACGGAAGTCTTGGATTTAGGATTTGGTGCTTGCAAAATGTGTATTTGTGCCAAAAAAGAAGATGGAAGTCGATATGAGGAAATGCCTATTGTTCGTGTAGCAACAAAATATCCAAATATTTCAAAAAGATATTTTGACCATCTACATAAAAACACAAACATAATTAAATTAAATGGATCAGTCGAATTAGGACCTATTACAGGTCTTTCGGATGTTATAATTGATATTGTAGAAAGTGGTAAAACCTTAAAGGAAAATGGGTTAGAGGTTGTTCGAGTAATTCATGAATTATCTGCAAGACTTGTTGTGAATAATGCCTCGATAAAAACAAAGTATGAAGATATTCAAAAAATAATACATGGCTTTAGGGATATCATTGGAAGTGAGGGAAGAAAATGATAGATATAATAAAGAATAAAGTGGATATTGATTTTTTCTTCGAAGAATTAAAAACTCGTAATAAGGTATCGGAAGGAAAGCATTATGATATTGTTAAAGATATTCTTCAGGATGTTTTAAAAAATAAAGATGAGGCTTTAGAAAAATATACAAAGCAATTTGATGATAGAAATTTTAGTATATCGAATGTTGAAGTTACAAAAGAAGAACAAAGAATGGCCTTTGAGAGCCTAGACAGCAAACTAAAGCAGGTATTATATCGTGCAAAGGATCGAATTTATTCTTACCATTTGCATCAAAAAAGAGAAACCTGGATGTATGAAGGAGAATTAGGAGAACAATTAGGACAAAAAATAACCCCTATCTCTACCGTTGGAGTATATGTTCCAGGGGGCAAAGCTGCTTATCCATCGTCCGTATTGATGAATGTAATCCCTGCCAAGGTTGCAGGTGTAAAAAATATTACTATGGTTACTCCAGCAGTGAATGGGCAAATTAATCCTTTAGTTTTAGCGGCTGCCTATGTTTGTGAAGTGGATCATATTTATAAAATTGGTGGTGCTCAAGCAATAGCTGCTTTAGCCTATGGCACAGAAAGTATCCCTAAAGTAGATAAAATTGTTGGCCCAGGAAATATATTTGTTGCTCTAGCAAAAAAAGAAGTATATGGAGTCGTAGGCATCGATTCTATAGCAGGTCCAAGTGAAATTTGTATAATAGCCGATCATACCTCTGATGAGGAATTTATAGCGGCAGACTTATTAGGTCAAGCCGAGCATGATGAACTGGCTTCCTCTATACTCTTTATTACAGATGAAAGTAAGGCAACAGAAATTAAGAAAAATGTTAATAAGTTTTATAATCAATCGAATAGAAAAGGTATTTTAGATTCATCCTTAAAAAAGTATTCTAAAATAATTATTGTAAAAGATGTTAAAGAGGCAATTGCCTATGTGAATTGGCTTGCTCCTGAGCATTTAGAATTGGCCTTTAACCAGGCGATGGATTATATTGACGACATAGAAAATGCAGGTGCTATTTTTATTGGACATTATTCTCCAGAAAGTTTAGGAGATTATATGGCAGGTCCAAATCACGTTTTACCTACGGTACAAACAGCAAGATTTTTTTCACCACTTGGAGTCGATGATTTTATAAAGAAGAGTTCCTTAATTTCTTTTAGTAAAGAATCTGCAGAAAAACTAATCGATGATGTGGATATTTTTGCTATGGCAGAAGGACTAGAAATGCATGCTTTATCGGCAAGAGTAAGGAGAAAATAATATGAAGTATTTAAAGAAAAGTTTTACCTCTATGCAGCCATACATCTCTAAAAAGATGAAAGATGGTATTATCTTAAATGCGAATGAGGCACCTTATCTACCACCAAAAGAAGTATTAGAATGTTTCAAAAAAGAAATTCTAGATTTAGACTATAATCGATATCCTGATATGGAAGCAATCGAGTTACGTAGTGCAATTGCCTCTCATTTTCACCTTGATACTAGTGAGGTTACTTGTGGAGTTGGATCAGACGAATTATTAGAGGTGACATTTAAAGCCGTTTTAGAAGAAAATGATGTTGTATTATCTTTTTCTCCATCTTTTTCAATGTATAAAGTTTTTGCTGATTTAACTTTAGCAAATTTTCAAGAAATATTTTTTAAGGAAGATTATTCATTTTCTATAGAAGAAATGATAAATGCCATAAAAAAATACAATCCTAAGTTAATTCTTATATGTAATCCAAATAATCCTACAGGAAGTTTCATTGAAAAAAAAGATATAATCCGAATAATTGAAGCAACAAAGGCTTTAGTTCTACTCGATTTTGCTTATATTGATTTTGCAAAAGAAGATTATTCTTTTTTGGCTAAAGAATATACGAATGTTATCGTTTTTAGAACCTTTTCAAAAGCGATGGCACTTCCTTCTATACGAGTAGGGTATGCAATTTCTTGTAAGGAGAATATTGATATGATAAATGCCGTTAAAGCACCTTATTCTGTAACTAGTATTTCCCAAATTCTTGCAAGAATAGCCATAGAGCACTATGATCTATATAAAATAAAAATTGATAATGTCATTCTAGAGCGACAAAGAGTTTATGAAGCATTAAAAAATTATTTTACTATATATCCTTCTCAAGCAAATTTCTTATTTATAAAATTATCCGATGATATAAATAACGAATTAATTAAAAATCATATATATATTCGAAAAATGAAAAAGAATATGTATCGTATTACCATCGGAAATCAAGAAGAAAATAATCAATTGATAAAGGTTGTGATGAAATATGCGTAACGCAGTAATTGAAAGAAAAACAAAAGAAACGAATATAAAGTGCTTATTAGAATTAGATGGTGAAGGAAAGGCAAATATTGAATCTGGAATTGGTTTTTTTGACCATATGCTTAATACTTTAGCCAAGCATGCAAATTTTAATTTAGATTTCCTATGCAAAGGAGATTTAAATGTAGATACGCATCATACAATAGAGGATAGCGGAATTGTTTTAGGACAAGCTTTTTATAAGGCATTAGGAAACAGAGAAGGAATTTCTAGATATCAAAATTTTGTTATGCCTATGGATGATGCTTTAGTACTATGCAGTATCGACATTTGCAATCGTGGCTATTATGCATCTAATGTAACTTTTAATTGCGATAAGGTTGGTGATTTCGAAACTGAAACGACAAATGAATTTTTTAGAAGCTTTGCAGAACATGCAAAAATTAATTTACATTTTGTTGTTTATCGAGGAGAAAATGCGCATCATCTAATTGAGGCAATGTTTAAATCCTTTGCAAAATGTCTAAAAGATTCTATTGTTATTCAGGCGGCTCTAAAAGGTCCATTATCGACAAAGGGTGTATTATGATTGCAATAATAGATTATGGGATTGGAAATCTTGGAAGTGTAAAAAATGCTTTTATAAATTTGCATTTTGATGTTATAGTAACTTCAAAAGAAGAGGAAATTTTATTGGCCGATAAAATCGTATTACCTGGTGTTGGTGCATTTGAAGATGCGATAAATGCCTTAAAGAAATTAAATTTGGACAAAGTCGTATTTAAGTGCATAGAAATGAAGAAACCCATTTTAGGTATTTGTGTTGGCATGCAAATGCTATTTGAATATTCCTATGAATATGGTAAACATAAGGGATTAGGTATTTTTAAAGGAAATATTATAAAATTTGATGAAGGTTTAGATAAGATTCCACATATTGGTTGGAATAAAATACATAAGCAATACCCAAGTAAATTATTAAATGGTTTAGATGATCCCTATGTTTATTTTGTTCACTCCTATCATGTGGATGCATCGTGCTATACCATTGCAACTACAAATTATGCAGGTGTAGAGTTTCCTTCGGTTGTTGCGAAGGATAATATTTATGCAACGCAATTTCATCCAGAAAAAAGTGGAGAAATCGGATTGAAAATTTTAAAGAATTTTGGTGATTTGTAATGAAATTATATCCAGCAATAGATTTACATAATGGAAAATGTGTACGGCTTTATAAAGGTGACTATAATGAAGTAACCGAATATGGGGATGCCATCTCTATGGCACAAAAATGGAAAGATTGTGGAGCAAAATTTCTTCATTTGGTAGATTTGGATGGAGCCAAAGATGGAAATAGCCTAAATCTAACCTTAGTGAAAAAAATTATTTCCGAAGTGAATATCGATTGTGAACTTGGTGGAGGAATCCGAACCATAAAGCAGATTCAAGAAATATTGGACTTAGGTATTTCTAGAGTTATTTTAGGCAGTGCGGCCCTAAATTTGTCTTTCGTAAAAGAAGCAATCGAAAAATTTGGAAATGAAAAAATTGTTATAGGTGTAGATTGTAAAGATTTTAAAGTGGCAACAAATGGTTGGCTAAATGTTACTGAGATATCTGCTTTAGATTTTTCTTTAAAATTAAAAGAGGTAGGCGTGACAACAATTATATTTACTGATATTAGTAAGGATGGAACATTAGAAGGCATTAATCTAGAACAAACGAAAGTATTGCTTCAAACGGGTCTCAATGTTATTGCCTCTGGCGGAGCAAGGACACTAGCCGATATTGAAAATGCGAAAGCTATTGGATGTGAGGGTATTATTTTAGGAAAATCCATCTATAGTGGTTCCATTGATCTTAAAGAAGCTATTTATAAATATGAGGATTAAAATATGTTAACAAAACGAATTATTCCTTGCCTAGATGTAAAAGAAGGTAGGGTAGTAAAGGGCGTAAATTTCATAGATATAGTAGATGCTGGCGATCCGGTTGCAGTTGCTAAGGCTTATTCAAATCTTCAGGCAGATGAACTTGTTTTTTTAGATATTACCGCTTCTTATGAAAAAAGAAGCATATTATTAGATGTAGTCAAAAAAACGGCAGAGGTTGTTTTTATTCCTTTAACCGTCGGCGGTGGGATAAACACCTTAGAGGATATTAAGTCTATTTTAGATGCTGGTGCAGATAAAGTTTCAATTAATTCAGCTGCCGTAAAAGATCCAGATTTAATTAGTCGTGCAGCAAAAAAATATGGGAATCAATGTATAGTTGTTGCGATAGATGCAAAATTTAATGGGGAATTCTATGAAGTATATATTCATGGAGGAAGAACCAAAACAGGATTAAATGCTGTAGATTGGGCAAAAAAATGCGAACTATTGGGTGCTGGAGAAATCCTTTTAACAAGTATGGACTGCGATGGATGTAAAAAAGGATATGAATTAAATCTAACACGTGAAGTGGCAACCAAGGTAAATATTCCTGTTATTGCATCTGGAGGAGCCGGTTCTAAAAAAGATTTCTATGATGTTTTTACCATAGGTAAAGCAGATGCAGCACTTGCAGCATCCTTATTTCATTTTAAAGAATTAGAGATAAAAGAATTAAAAGAATATTTAAAGAATAAAGGAATTAATATGAGATTATGAATAAGAGTGAATTATTAAAGGAAGTAAAATATGATTCGAACGGATTAGTCGTTTGTATCATTCAGGATTATCATTCGAAAAAAGTTAGAATGGTTGCTTATATGAATCAAGAGGCATTAGAACTCACTTTAAAAACAAAACAAATGACCTATTTTTCAAGAAGCAGAAACACCTTATGGGTAAAAGGAGAAAGTTCAGGTTATTTTCAATACTTAAAAGGAGTTTCTATTGACTGTGATGGAGATGCCTTACTTTTCCAAGTGGAGCAAGTAGGTGGAATTTCTTGCCATACAGGAAATGCAAGTTGTTTTTATCGGGATTTAGAAGAGGATATTGAAATTACAGTGAATCGCAATAAAATCTCTTCTCATTTAAGTGAATTTCAAAATTTAGAGGAAACCATTCATGATAGAATGCTTCATCCTAAAGAGGGCTCTTACACGAATTATTTATTGGATAAGGGAGATAATAAAATCTTAAAAAAAATTGGAGAAGAAGCTACTGAGGTCATCATCGCTTGTAAAGAAAATAAAAAAGAAGAAATTATTTTTGAAATCACCGATTTGATTTATCATTTGACGGTAGAAATGGCTCTAAAAGGAATCTCTTGGAACAACATAGAAGAAGAATTAAAAAAAAGGTAAAATTGAAAAGAAATTTACCTTTTTTTCTTTTCTAAATAATGCAATATTCGCTAATTTTAATGAAAAAGATTGTTATTGTATAAAAAAATTGTTAAAATATAGATAGAATAGTTTTCGATAATCCCACCCACTTAAGTGCGAAAAGGAGAAAAAGTATGATTGAATATAGAACCGAAGGAAAAATAATTGTTTTAACAGGTTGTACCGAAGAGGAAGAGGAACTTGATATACCTGAATACATTGAAGGAATGCCTGTAGGAAAAATAGATGCAAATTCTTTTAATGAATTACCAAAATTGAAAAAGCTAATACTTCCTAAGACATTACGTGTAATTGGTGAATATGCTTTTGCAAGTTGCCAAAATCTTTCTGAAATTGTTTTTGAAGAGGGATTGGAGGTTATTGATGACTGGGCTTTCATCAGCTGCAATATCTCTACGATTTTACTTCCGAATAGTGTTAAAAAAATTGGAGAGAATGCTTTTATGGGAAATGAGTGTAGAGACATGATTCTTGCACGCAAAACCCAAACGGAAAAAAAGAAAATTGCTTTACCAAAAAAATTTAATACAGCGGTATTTCCTATAGGGCTTGTTGATAGCATTGAGAATATAACTAAAGATATAATTATTGAACGTGCAAAGTACTATGATGCTTCCTATGAGGAGGTAGAAGAGAAAAATTTGGATCCTTCTACACTAGATTTACCATTCATATTTGATAATACAGAATTTCTTATCGCTTTAACCAGCCTACAGCCACTAGAGGCTCCTGTTATAAAAATTTCTAAGGAATCTGAAGAAATTATAGGGCTATATGAAGAAGAAGATCCTGACTTTTTAGTATTAAAGGTAGAGATATTAGAAAAAGAAATAGTCTTTGGAGAGTTTTTAATAAAAGTTCCTTATTTAGAGGAAGCAACTTTTGCTATAGAAAATATATATTCCGTTGAAGAACAAAATGGATACCGATATTTTATTCATACTTGTGCAAATTTATCTTGTTTTGGAAATGGAAATTTGAATAGAGAATTCGCTTTTAATCATTTTAAAGAATTAGAGGGTAAATTTCATACACAATTGAATCATCAATTGATTTCTGAAGAGATTTATTTGGAATTAATCAATAAATTAAAAGAAATTTCTTTGGAAACCTTAAAAGATTTTTTCAAGCAAGTAAATGGATCTCCAATACTTAATTATATTATAAAGGTTTTTAAAGCATTATTGAATGATAAAGATTTAGATAAGAATAAAATTATGCAATTCATCCAAAAAGAGTTACAAACGATTTATGAAACTATTGGAGATTATACCTCCTTTGAAGAAATATGCTTTAATCTGAAAAATGCAACTAATTTTTTTACAGAATTAACCCATTTAAGTTTAGACGAATTGAATCAAAAATATAGAGTGTATATTCAAGATGAAAAAGGTAAATTTCTATCGATTGAACGAATAGGAAAATATAGAAAGGATTTTATTGAGGATGAATTCAATTATACACTTCATGCCGATTTTTTAAACTATATATACCAAGTAATGGATTCAATCAATTTAGAATATTCTATGAAAACATATCAAGAATAGGAGGGATTTTATGGCAAAAACAACAATTGCAATTCTTTATGACTTTGATAAAACCTTATGTACTACCGATATGCAAGAATATGATTTCATTAAAAATTTAGGTCTTACTCCAGATGAGTTTTGGGGCTCAACCGCAGAATTAACTTCAAAACATGAGATGGATAAAATTTTAGCATATATGTTTATGATGATAAAAAAATGTAAGGAAAAAAATATACCTTTAACAGAAAAATACTTAAATTCTTGTGGTGAAAATGTTGTATTATATCGTGGTGTAACAACATGGTTTGATCGAATTAATGAAATTGGAAATACTTTAGGGGTAAATATTGAGCACTATATTGTTTCATCAGGTATAACCGAAATTATTGAGGGAACACCTATAGCTAAATATTTTAAAAAAATTTATGGTTGTAGATTTTGCTATGACGATAATGGTGAGGCAATATGGCCTGCAAATGCTATAAATTTTACACTTAAAACGCAATATGTATTCCGAATTTCTAAAGGAGTTTTAGATATAAGAGATGATGATAACCTAAATAAGCATACCCATGAAAGAAGGATTTCTTATCGAAATATAATATACATAGGGGATGGACTTACCGATATTCCATGTATGAAGCTTGTAAGAGAAAAGGGTGGAAAAGCAATTGCTTTATATCCAAGTGGAAAAAAGGATAAGGTTTCACAATTGGTTGAAGACAACCGAATCAATTATGTTTGTGTTGCCGATTATTCTCAAAATTCAACGTTAGAAAAAATCGTAAAACTAATGATAGAAAATATGGCAATTTTAGATACGCTAGAGGCTAAGGAGGAAAAACAGTTAGCACAATTTATGAAAACTGTTGAATAATTAAATGAAGGTAAATTTTTTTAATCAAACAAATGATTCAGTAAAAGATTATGAAAAGTTGATACGTTCTATATTTAAACCTATGGGCTCTAGGAAAGAATTTAATATTATCTTTACTTCTAAAGAAGAAATACAAAGAATTAATCGAGAATATCGAAAAATAGATAAAGTTACAGATGTTATTTCTTTTGCTTTATGCGATGATAAGGATATTATTCCCTCAAATGAATTAGGAGATATTTTTATATGTATTGACCGTGCGATTGAACAGGCCTCTGAATATGGGCATAGTGTGACACGTGAAGTCGCATTTTTGGCAGTTCACGGCTATCTACATCTATGTGGATACGATCATATGACAAAAGCAGAAGAGGATATTATGTTTCAAAAACAAGAGGATATTTTAAACCAGGCAGGTATAAAAAGATGAATTTTGATAGATTAGAATTAATAGATAAAGCTATTGTTGCAAGAGAAAATGCATATGCACCTTACTCTAATTTTAAGGTTGGTGCCGCAATTTTATTAAAAGATGGAACCTTTGTCTTAGGATGTAATGTAGAGAATGCCTCTTTTGGTTTATCAAATTGTGCAGAAAGAACAGCACTTTTTTCTATGACGAGTAAGGGCTATAAAAAAGAGGATATTGTCGCTATGGCAATTGTAGGAAATACGAGAGGCCCAATTTCTCCTTGTGGAGCATGTAGACAGGTAATGAGTGAATTATTACCAAAAGGATGCTCCATTTTTATGGCGAATCTAAATAAGGAATATAAAGAATATAAAATAGAGGAATTGTTACCCTACTCTTTTAATGATGGTGATTTAAAATGAACATAGATACATATAAATCGGGATTTGTTGCTATAATTGGAAGACCGAATGTTGGTAAATCAACCTTTTTAAATCAAGTGGTTGGTAAAAAAGTAGCTATTATGTCTGATAAGCCTCAAACAACCAGAAATCGTATTTTAGGAATTGTTACAACAGAGGAAATGCAAATTGCATTTACCGATACACCTGGAATTCATAAGCCAACCACAGAATTACAAAGAAGAATGGTAAATGCATCTTATGATTCTACAAAAGGAGTAGACTGTGTACTTTTTATGACAACTCCTTTAAAAAGCGTCTTAAAGGGTGATGAAATTATTCTAGAAAATTTAAAAAAATGTAAGGTTCCTGTTTTTTTAGTTATCAATAAAGTAGATCAATTAAAAAAATTTAATGATATTGATTTAACGATAAATCTTTATAAAGATTTATATCCATTTGAAGGGATTTTTCCTATCTCAGTATTAGAAAACAAAAATATGGATATCCTTTTAGATACAATAAAGAAAACTTTGCCATTTGGACCTAAATTATACCCAGATGATATGTTATCGGATCATCCGGAACGATTTTTAGTTAGTGAATTAATTAGAGAAAAAGTATTACTTCAAACGATACAGGAAATTCCACATAGTATTGCCGTTGTGGTAGACAGTATGAAGCCTTGTGAGGAAAATGAAGCCTATATAGATATTTATGCTACAATTTATGTCGAGAGGGATTCTCAAAAAAAGATAATCATTGGAAAAAATGGTGAAATGATAAAAACAATAAAGATAAAAGCAATGCAAGATATTAAGCATCTACTTAATCAAAAGGTTCATCTTGACCTATGGGTAAAAGTAAAAAAGGGTTGGAAAGATCGACCAAATGATTTAAAAGTATTAGGATATAGCACGGATAACTTCTAATGAATGAAATTAAAGGTCTAGTTGTATCCTCAATGGATTACAAGGAACAATCAAAAATTGTTTATCTTTATACACCATATGGTCATGATAGCGTTAAAGCAAACAAAGCCAAGGATTTATCTAAAGGACTTTTAGGATTTACAACAACCTTAAATGAGGTGAGTTATATAAAAACAAAGGCTAAATTTCCTACATTACTAGAATATAATCTCTTAAACTCTCATTTTGATTTAACACAAAATCTTGATTCTGTGAAAGTATTATCTATTTTTTTAAAAGTCATTGCTGCAATTCCTGAAGATATAAATCATTTTAAAACATATGATTTTATTATTGAAATGTTAAATAATTTTAAAGATAATCCTCCTAAAAAAGTATTATCGATTTTTCTAATTAAAATGCTCTATGTTTTTGGTGTTTTTCCTAACTTTAAGTATTGCATGAATTGTGAAAGTAAAAAATTAGTGTTCTTTTCAATCCCTAATGGTGGTTGCTACTGCGATAAGTGCTGCTCTAATTCAAATCATGAAACACTTAATTTATGGAAAGAATATTATTATGAGAAAAAAACTATAAAAGAATATACTGATACAAATTTTGATTCTCTATTAAAAGATATTTTTACTTATTACTCTATACATACACATATAAAAATAAATGAGTTGTAAAAAATCATATTGAAATAATATCTTTTTTTGTTATAATACTAGTGGTAGTTGGGTAACTGAGCAAGAAATTGTTAGGAAAGTCCATGCTAGCACAGACTGAGATGTCTGTAGTGTTTGCGCCAATCGAAAAAATAAGATTGGGAACTCTTTAAGAGTTACGGCAAAGAAAAGCCTAAGTCTTCATAGATATGGTCTATCTTTTTAAAGTGCCACAGAGACGAATCTTTTAGAAATAAAAGATGTGAAACGTTGGTAAACCCCACAAGCTAGAAACCCAAATTTTGGTAGGGGAGCCTAAATAAACGAATTCAAGTTTTTAAGGACAATATAAGTAGATAAATAGTTACCGCCTTTTATAAGGTACAGAACATGGCTTATAGACTACTAAAGAGGAGTATTATCTCCTCTTTTTAATTTTTTTTAAAAAAGTATTGACATACTATATTATGCATAGTATACTAAATTTGAATTAAAGCTTTTATTTTTATGCCAATACTATGTAATGCACAGTATTGAGATAGGAGGTATTATGAACATTCAATTGAAGAAGGGAATTGTGGAGATTTGTGTTTTGGCTACTCTACGAAAGGAACCTTCTTATGGATATAAAATTATTTCCGATATTTCTGAATTGATTGAGATATCGGAATCCACCTTATATCCTATATTAAGAAGATTAGAAGAACGAAATATGTTAACAACTTTTACGAAAGAATTTCATGGGAGAACGAGGAAATATTATAAAATAACAGAAGATGGCATAGATCGCATTAATGAATTTATTTCGGAATGGAAAGAAATGGAAAGAGTTTGTAAATTTATTTTAAAGAGGTAGGAAATTATGAGAAAAAGAGAGTTTTTAAGAGAACTTCGTACTAGACTTAATCGTACAAATTGTGAAGATACAGAAGATGTTATTGCATATTATAATGAGTTAATTGAGGACACAATCGATAGAACTGGACAAACCGAAGAGGAAGTAATCGAAGATTTAGGTTCTATTACCGATATTATATTAAGAGTCAATCCACCTGAAAATAGAAAAAAAGAAGCTACAAATAAGATATATTATGATGAATATGAAGATACACAAAAACGGATATCGAATTCTAATATAAAAAGAGAAAATAGGGATACCAAGGTTGCAGGTATTATCCTTACTATACTTACGGCTCCCTTATGGTTTTCTCTTTTAATAATGCTATTTAGTTTAATTATTTCTGTTGTTGCAGCAGGCATTAGTATTGGAGTTGGCGGTGTATATTCTATTGTATATGGGGCTATCCATTTTGGTAATGGCTTTGCCAATGCCTTATTCGAAATTGGTATTGGAATTACCCTTATTGGAGCTACATTTATCCTTTTCCCTCTAATCGTTAAATTAATTATTTTGATTGTTAAATTAATTATCAACTTTATAAAATGGCTAGTAGGAGCCACAAAAAATAATGGAAGGAGAGTTCGTTATGAAAATTAAATGGTTTATTATACTAGGGATTTGCTTTTTAGCCATAGGTCTGGGAATTACAGTAGTAGCTTTATCTAGTCCTGATTTTAACTTTAAGGAATTACAAAATCAAGAATTTGAAGAGGAAGAAAAAACTTTTGAAATCGATAATATTTCAACAATCACCTGCAAATGCTTTGCAGACAATGTAAAAATTCTTCCAAGCGATGCAACTACGATTAAAATTATAGGTAAAAAAGGAAAATCTATACACTATGAATATGCTTTAGATGAAGAAACAAAAACTTTATCTATCCATCAAATAGATGATGGAGAGAAAAACTTTGGGATAAAGTTTGATTTTAGTCCCTTTGGTTGGACGACATCAATGGATTTATCTATATTTATTCCTAAAAGTATGTTACTTGATTTAAATTTGGATATTAATGCAGGTAATCTTACTATAAAGGACTTAAATTTTAAAACAGTAAATCTTGATATTGATGCAGGAAATGCAACTATCGATAATGTATATTCTTTAAACTATGATATTCAAATTAATGCAGGTAATTTAACTTTAAAAAATGGAAAAGCCGATACGATTAAATGTGATATATCTGCCGGAAATGCTACATGTAAAATCAATGTTTTAAATTTGGGGGATTTTAAGGTTAATTGTGGCAATCTTACTTTAACACTTATTGGCTCTAATACGGATTATCAGATAAATGGAAAAGGAACAGGAAACAAGAAAATTTTAACCGATGTGGATTTGGGCTCTACTAGTATAAATTATATGAATGAATAAATAGATTATTTTTATCAATAAGTCAACTTCCAAGTTGACTTTTATTTTTGAAAATTCGATAATTAATTATATGACCTAAAGGAAAAGAAAGCATTATTTTAAAATTTGGAGTTTAGACCTATTCTTTTATTCCAGAGATATTCTTGAAAAATAATGGATAATTTGATAAAATAGGAAAAGAAATGGAAGTGAAAATATGAGCGATTTTGAAGAAATGAAAAAAAGACAAAAGATGATTCGTAATTTTTGTATTATTGCCCATATTGATCATGGCAAATCTACTTTAGCCGATCGAATTTTAGAAATTTGTGAATCGGTTGAACAAAGAGAGATGCAAGAGCAACTTCTAGATTCTATGGAATTAGAAAGAGAACGTGGCATTACAATTAAATTAAATGCGGTTGCTTTAAAATATAAAGCAGATAATGGATTAGAATATGAATTTCATTTAATCGATACTCCAGGACATGTAGACTTTACCTATGAAGTTTCTAGATCCTTAGCTGCATGTGAAGGGGCTATATTGGTAGTCGATGCTACTCAAGGAGTAGAGGCACAGACCTTGGCAAATGTTTATTTAGCTTTAGATAATAATTTGGAAATTTTACCTTTAATTAATAAAATTGATTTGCCTTCTGCAGATCCTGAACGTGCAAAGCATGAAATAGAAGATGTAATAGGTCTTCCTGCCTATGAGGCCGTTTTGGCATCGGCTAAAACAGGAGTTGGAGTAAAGGATATACTTGAACAAATCGTATCTTATGTATCCCCACCAACGGGAAGGATTGATACACCAACAAGGGCCTTAATTTTTGATAGTGCCTTTGATGCTTATCGTGGTGTTGTTATTTTAGTATGCGTTAAAGAAGGTATTATTCGAAGAGGAGATACCATTAAACTTATGGCAACTGGTGCCACCTATCAAGTGGTAGAATTAGGAGTGCGCACTCCTAAAGAAATACAAAGAGATTATCTTATGGCAGGTGATGTTGGCTTTATAACTGCCTCTATAAAAGATATTAATCATGTTCACGTTGGAGATACAATCACTACAACGCAAAATATGGCAGTAGAACCACTTGCTGGTTATAGGAAATTAAATCCTATGGTATATTGTGGATTATATCCAATTGATTCTAAGCAATTTCAAGATTTAAGAGATGCTTTAGAAAAATTAAAACTATCGGATGCTTCACTCGTTTTTGAGCCCGAAACCTCTCAAGCCTTAGGTTTTGGATTTAGAACTGGATTTTTAGGATTACTTCATATGGATATTATTAAAGAAAGAATATCTAGAGAGTTCAATATTGAATTAATCGCAACGGCACCATCCGTATCCTATCATGTATATTTAACCGATGGAACGATGATAGAGATAGACAATCCTGCACAGTTACCTGAAATACAGGTTATTTCAAGAATAGAAGAGCCCTTTGTTAAGGCAACCATAATGACGCCTTCGGAATATATAGGTGCTGTAATGGATCTATGTCAGAAAAAAAGAGGATTATTCATTGACATGCAATATGTGGAAGAAACTCGTGCAGTTATTCATTATAATATCCCTTTACTTGAAATTGTCTATGATTTTTTTGATAAGTTAAAAAGCTACACGAAGGGATATGCATCTTTTGATTATGAATTAGGCGAATATGAAGCTTCAAAACTAGTGAAAATGGATATTATGCTAAATGGAGATGTCGTAGATGCTTTATCTACAATTGTACATAAGGATTTTGCCTATAATCGTGGGAAGGTTTTAGTTGAAAAATTAAAAGATATCATTCCAAGACAAATGTTTGAAGTGCCCGTTCAAGCAGTTATAAATCATAAAGTAATTGCAAGAAGTGATATAAAAGCTATGCGTAAAGACGTTCTTGCCAAATGCTATGGTGGAGATATCTCTAGAAAGAAAAAACTACTAGAAAAACAAAAAGAAGGTAAAAAGAAAATGAAAGCCATTGGTAGTGTAGAAGTACCTCAAGAAGCTTTCTTAGCAATCTTATCTACAGATGAATAAAAAAAATTTAAACATAAAAAGGAGAAAAAGAAAATGAAAAAAGAAAATTGTCCATATTGTAATTATGGAGAAGCCCTTGCTAAATTTGGATATTTAGCATTTGAAACTGAGGTCTCTGAAATCATCGTTTTTAAAGACCAAACCCACAAAGGAAGAATGATTGTAGCCTATAAAAAAGATCATGTGGCAGAAATTCAAGATTTAAATGATGAAGAAAGAAATGCTTTTATGAAGGATGTGGCAGATGTTGCAAGAGCTATCCAAAGTGCATATCATCCGGATCGCATTAATTATGGAGCATATGGAGATACATTAGGTCATTTGCATATTCATTTATGTCCAAAGTATAAGGATGAATTTGAATGGGGAGAAACTTTCCAAATGAATACGGGTAACCTCTCCTCTGAAGAAGAATGTGCAAAAGTTGCTGAAATAATTAAAAAGCATTATAAAGCATAATTCATAAAAAAAAGCATCGAAATATTATCGATGTTTTTTTATTTTTCTAATTAATGAAATTCTATCGCATTTAAAAGAAATAATTTATTTCTTTTCTTTATTTTATACTTTTTAATTTACTTTCTAAATATTCAGGTAACTCTTCTATAAATTTATATTTAGATATCGCCATATTCTTTGTATTCATTAACGTAGTTTTACAAATGAATCCATCTGCCTCAGGACATAATACTATGCCTATTGTATTAGAATCATTATTAGATTTTACATATGCATCTATATAGTTTGTATAAAATAATAATTGTCCTATATATTCTGGTTTAAATTTAGTAGTCTTTAATTCTATAACAACATACGAATGTGAGGGTATATGATAAAAGAGTAGATCGATTTCATAGCTTTCATTATCTGTCTTTAATTTGTATTTTTCACTGACAAAGGAAAAACCTGTACCTAACTCTAAAATAAATTTAGATATATTTTGTAAAAGGATGCTTTGAAGGTGTCTTTCGTTTTTAATTTGATTTATATTTATAAAATCAAAGACGTAAGTATCCTTAAATAATTCTTTTGTTAAATTGAAATCATTTGTGATATGAATAGAAGTAGTAGGTATTATTAAGTTTCTTTCATAAGCCCTAAGTTTGAATTGATTTAAAACCATAGATCTTGACCATCCATTTTTATGTGTTTGATTTATATACCACAACATTTCTTCATGAGAATTGCTTTTCGATATTATTTGGACAAGGGTGAACCAAGGAATTTGGCCAGCATGTTGCTGACTAATTTCAGAAATTGTAAATTTTTTGGCAAAAGTCACCATATATTTCAAATTTGAGATAGAATAGCCTTTTCCATATTCTTTTAAATCGTTCGATAACTTTTCTATATATTTATTTCCCCATTGTTTTCTTTCATTTATGATAGTACCTATTTGATAATAGGTCATAATCATAGCGCTATTTACAACAATCATAGCCTTATTTTGGTTTTGTTTAATCGTTTCTTTAATTTTGGATAAATCTTTTAAATAATTTTTTTCAAATGATGTAATTTCTTTTTCTTTATTCATAGTAAATTCTTCCTCTTTTCTAAAAAATAAAAATCCTGCTAAGCAAAACTTAGCAGGATATAAGAATATTAAGTTTATAAGTTAAATCATACTTAATATTTATTATTGTTTTCATAGTTTAATTATAACATATAATTAGATTATGAAAAGTACTATTTTAAAATATTAAAGTCTTACTTTATTTTATTTAAAACAAAATAGAATTATGTTATAATTTGATAAAAGAAGGTATTATTGTTTATATTCAAAATGTTAAATTTGAATATATTTGTTGAAGGTTGGTTTTTGTTAAACTATATCAAAATTCAAAATTTGAATATCATTGGAGGTATATAAATGAAGAAAATAGATGTTATCGTTAAGGATAGAAACACTTTAATATTAGAAAGTGATGCGTTAAAAGGAGATTATATAGATTTAACTCGTTTAAGCAATGTAGATTTTTCTATGATAGAATCTTTAATTGAAAGCGGTAAAGATAGAATCTATGAATCTAAATTAAATGATTTAAAAAAGACATTTTTATTAGAAAGTGAAAATAAAAACTTACAACTAAAAAAAGAATTGGAAAATAAAATTGTAGAATTAAACAATACCATATTGGAACTTACGAAAGAAAAAGAAAATTCATTAAAAGTAAAAGAATTAGAACTTAATAACATTCATCAAAAAGAGATTAATGATTTAAATTATCAATTGGAAACTTTAAAAAGAGAGCAAGAAAGTATTCTTAATTCTAAGATTTCAGATATGAAAGAAAATTATAATAAAACGATAAGTGATTTGAATTATGAAATTCAAAATTTGAAAAAAGAGAATTTGGATGCTCTTAAAGTAAAAGAATTAGAACTTAATAGCATTCATCAAAAAGAAATCAATGATTTAACTCATCAGCTAAATGTTTTAAAGGCCCAACATGAGGATATGGTTCTATTAAAGCTTGCTGGAGTGAAAGAAGAATATACAGAAAAGATAAATAACTTAACTATTTCTAAAGAAAAAGAGATATCTGATTTATCAATGAAGTTAGAAAAATTAAAAGCAGAATATGCGATTGCTGAAGAAAAGAAAGCTGGAGAATTTAACAAGGTTATAAATGATTTAAAAATTAAATATCAAAATGAGATAAATGAAAAGGAAAATACAATACATTCTTTACAACGTCAAAAAGCCTCTTTAAATGTAAAACAAACTGGAGAGGATTTGGAAAGCTGGTGTAATAATGAGATGATTTCTTATATGCAAAATGGACTTTTTAATTGTACATGGAGCAAGGATAATCTTGTTGTTAAAGAAGATGGAGAAGTAAAGGGTAGCAAAGCAGATTATATCTTTAAGATATATGCAGACTCCTCTCATAAGGAAGAGGAGTTACTTGCAGGTGTTTGCTTAGATATGAAGGATGAAAACCCAGATTCTATAAATAAAAAGAAAAATGCCGATTACTACAAAGATTTAGATAAGAACCGAAATAAAAAGAATTGCAAATATGCCGTTTTAGTTTCGAATTTAGAATTAGATAAGCCGAATGATTTGCCTATATATAAGGTTTTAGAGTACAAGGATATGTATGTTGTTCGACCAGCCTATATGATTACGCTATTAAATCTTTTAGCCTCTTTATCCAAACGCTTTGCCGATTTAATACTGGCCGATAGCAATGAGAAATTAGAGTTAAAGAATTCGAGAGAATTAATGGAAGAATTTGATGATCTTAAAAAAACATATTTAGATAAGCCTTTAGAAAAATTAGGAAAAGATATTGAGAGTATTAAGAATAGTAATGATAGTATCTTGAAGGCATCTAGAAAAATAGATGAATTATGTGATTCTATAACTAGAAGTTATGTAGGACAAATTAAGGATAAATTAGAAAAATTTGAAATAAAGTTAAGTCGTGAATATAAAAAATATGTAAAAAAAGAAGAAAAAATAGTTGTTAGTGATTAATAAATTAAAGAAAAAAAGATAGAATATAAAAGTTCTATCTTTTTTCCTTGTGTTTGAAAGTTTTATAGAGTATAATAAATTTGTCATATTAAGGGGAGGCGTAAAGCCTGAGAGGATAAGGATCTACCCTTGACCTGATCTAGGTAATGCTAGCGTAGGGAATAATGTGAGAAGTAGTTTTTTGGATTTATACTTCATCTATATTCTTTTTTAAGCATGTCCTAGCGGACATTTTTTATTTTTAAAAAGGAGAAAGACATGAAAACAAAAAAATTTTCAACGAGAGTCCTTGCTGAAATCGCTATTTTTGCAGCTTTAGCTTTTGCTCTTGACGCACTTCAAGGAGGTATCTGGAAAGGCGTATTTTTAAGTGGTGGATCAATTGGATTTGCCATGGTACCAGTATTTTTAATTTCTTATCGTAGAGGATTAATTCCTGGTATTTTATGTGGTTTTATTTTAAGTATTGTTCAAATGCTTGGAGGGGTATATTCCATCAATGCTTCAAGCTTCGAAAATCAATTTTTACAGGTTATGGGACCATTTTTACAAATAATGCTTGATTATGTTTTGGCATATACAGTAGTAGGCTTTGCAGGTGCTTTTGCCAAAGTATACAGCAAAGGTAAATCTAATTATCAAAAAATAACTTGTATCATTTTAGGTTGTTTGGTTGGAGGGTTATTAAAATATGCCTGCCATGTAATAGCTGGTGGTGTATTTTGGCTAAATCAAGGTTCAACCTTCTGGAATGTATCCGATACAGGATGGGGATATTCCTTCTTATATAATGGTGCTTATTGTATACCTAATATTATGATTTGTACAGCCGTTATGATTATACTTGCAAAAGTATATCCACAATTAGTAAATCCAAATGAAGTTGTAATGGAAAAGGAGGAAATTATAAATGAAGAATTTAAAGAAGAATCTAGTCAAGAATAGTGAACTTATTAAAAGATGCTTCATTATCGCTCTTGCGACTGCTCTTGCAATTATTTCTCTTATTGGATTCTTTCTAAGTTATCAAAAGTATAATGATGGATATGGAACAGATATTTCCTTTGATATGGATGCTATAGTATTATTTATTTGTTCTTTGGCGATTTTGATTTATGGAGTTTATTCAGTATATGCTTTAAAAAAAGATAAATCTTTAAAGACCGCTTATTATGCTTCCTTTGGTACAGTTTCTGTATTAATTGCCTTTTATCCATTAGGTATGTTCTTTAAGGCTTTAGCAAAAGGGAAAAAATTTGAGGATTATCAGGATTATTTGTATATTGGAATTATAGGTATTCTTATGATTTTCTATCTTATTTTTAGTTACATTTCTGATAACAAAAAGAATTAATTTAAAATTAAATAATATGAAAGAAGGCCAAACAAGGCCTTTTTATTTCTAATAATATGAAAGAAAATCATAATAGTCTAAAATTCTTTAAAATAATATTATAAAAATTTGGAAAATTATTTTTATAATTTTTTTAAAATGGTATAATAGAAATATAAAGTTTTACATAAGTGAGGGTTACCTTATGAAAAAAATTGATGTGCATACCCATTTAATAGGAAATATATGTGGAATTGGTTCTAAAGGAGAACTAAGACCTTTAGGCAAGGGAAAAGCCCAATATGCAAATGGTGATATTATACAGCTCATTCCTGAGAAATATGGAGATAAAGAGTTAACCCCAGAAACTCTTTTATCGGTACTTAAGGAACATGACGTAGAATATACGATTTGTCTACAAGGAAATTATGCTGGTTTTCAAAATTTATATACCTATGAGGCAATGAAAAACTACCCAAATAAGATATATGCAGCAGCAACTTTTGATCCTTTTTCCTATAATAAAAAAGCGATAATTGAGCATTTATTTGATGAGCTCAAAATAAAAATAATAAAGATGGAAGTATCAAATGGTTCTGGTCTTATGGCAAATCATGAAACGGTTGATTTAAATGGTTCTATAATGCACGAGGTTTACCAAATGGCGGATAAAAGGAATTTGATATTTTTTATTGATATTGGAAGACCAGGAAATAATTGCTATCAGATAGATGCATTATGTGAGGTGGTAAAAAAGTATTCATCTATGACATTTATCATTTGTCATTTAACCGCACCTCAGCATAACCAAATGAATATTTTAGAAGAAAATATGAAAAAATTGAATTTTAAAAATGTTTATTTTGACATTGCATCTTTACCAAATAACACAAAGCAAGCATATCCCTTTATTGAGGCACAAGAATATATACGTAAGGCTATAGATATCGTAGGAGAGGATTCTATTTTATGGGGAAGTGACTTCCCTGCAGCAATGAATTATTGTAGTTATGAGGAGAGTTATCGATACATTGAAGAAAGTCTTTTATTTAGTGAGGAAGAAAAAAGAAAAATTTTATATGAAAATGCGAAAAGGATTTTTTCAAAAATATGAAAGGATTATATATACACATTCCTTTTTGTAAATCAATATGTAGCTATTGTGATTTTCCAAAACAAATAGCCAAAAAAGAAGAACAACATAAGTATATTACTTATTTGATAAAAGAAATCGATTCTTATAAAAAGGATCTTACCGATGTGGACACCATATACATAGGTGGAGGCACTCCGAATCTATTAGACCTATCCCTTTTTAAAAAATTATTACTGCATATCGAACCATATTTAAATCAATCCATAGAGACCACGATAGAATTAAATCCCGAGCTAATTACAGAAGATTTTGTTAAACTCTTAAAAGAATTTCATATTAAAAGAGTTAGCCTAGGTGTCCAAACGATTGATCCATCTTCCCTTTTTCTTTTACGCAGATGTCATAAAAAAGAAGAAGTAAAAGAAAGTATAGTTCTGTTAAAGAAATATGGAATAGAGAATATAAATGTGGATTTAATTTTTGGAATACCAAATACTTCATTAAAACAGATAAAAGAAGATTTAGATTTTATTACTTCCCTACCAATTACCCATATATCCTACTATAGTCTTATATTAGAGGATAAAACTATTTTAAAATCTTTAATTCAAAAAAAAGAAGTAAAAGAATTAGAGGATGATACAATTGCGGATATGTATGAATGGATTTGTGGAAAATTAGAAGAATTAGGCTATGAGCATTATGAAATATCTAATTTTGCTAAAAAGGGATATGAATCAAAACATAACTTACTTTATTGGAATTGTGAAGAATATATTGGCGTTGGCGCTGGTGCATGTGGATATTTACATCATAAAAGATATCAAAATCATAGAATTTTGCATAAGTATTACGATCATCCAATTGAAAATATTGAGAATATTGACGTTTATGAAGAAAAAAAAGAATTTTTTTTACTGGGATTTCGATTAATAAAGGGTGTAAATTTAAAGGATTATGTTAAAAAGTTTTCCTCAGATCCTTTTAAGGATTTTAATCTTAAAAAATTGATTTCACAAAATTTGATTGAAATTAAAGAGGATTATGCTTTTATAACAAAAAATAAATTATTTGTCGCAAATTTAGTTTTTGAAGAATTTGTAGGTGATTAGATGAAGAAAAAAGAAGAGAAAGAAATTATATTTTATGAGATTTCTGATTTTAAATACTATTTACAAACCGATAAAAGGGCATCGAAAAATACGATTAATGCTTATTTAAGTGATTTAGAACTTTATGCTGAATTCTTAAAAAAGTATCAGGGAGTATCAGATGTTACAGAAATAGATAGAGAACATATACAAAAATATATTTTATCTCTTAAAAGAAAAGAGCTATCTAAGCAATCAATCGCAAGAAAAATTATAGCTATCAAAGAATTTCATAAATTCTTATTTACCGAAAATATTATGAGAGAAAATCCAGCGCATCTTATTGATACGCCTAAAGCAGATAAAGCATTACCTGTCGTATTAACCAAAGAAGAAATTGATAAGATGCTTTCGTCTATACCATTAGATAAGCCCATAGACATTCGAAATCGAGCAATGATGGAAACCTTATATGCTTCTGGTCTTCGTATTTCAGAATTGCTAGAGCTTCGCCTTTCAAATCTACATTTAAGAGAAAAATACATGATTGTTATTGGTAAGGGGAATAAAGAACGTATGGTTCCTTTAGGAGAGATGGCAGTTATATATTTAAGAAAATATATAGAATCAGCTAGAACAAGTCTTACGAAAGGAAATACGGATTTATTATTCTTTAATTATAAGGGCGATAAAATGTCTAGACAAGGATTTTATAAGTATATCGTTACCCTTGCAAAAGATTGTGGAATTAAAAAGGAAATATCTCCTCATACGATTCGACATAGCTTTGCAACCCACCTTTTAGAAGGTGGTGTAGACTTAAGAATTGTACAAGAACTTTTAGGGCATGAAGATATTTCTACAACACAAATTTATACGCATATTGATAAGTCAAAATTAAAAAATATGTATGATCAAACCCATCCCCTAGCAAAAAGAAAGGAAGAAGAATAATGTTTAAAAGAATTTTTTGTATTGTAATCGATTCGGTAGGCTGTGGTACTGCCCCTCTTAGTTATGAATATAAAGATGATGGCGCAAACACAATTGCTCATATTGCAGAATATGGTAATGGTATATCCTTACCAACAATGGAAGAATTGGGATATGGAAATCTTACCGATATAAAGGGTGTAAAAAAAGAAAATAAAAAAGGCTATTACGGAAAGATGGATGAGCTTTCAAAAGGAAAAGATACCATGACAGGTCATTGGGAAATTATGGGAATAGAAACCACTACGCCTTTTAAAACCTTTACAGACTATGGATTTCCTAAAGAGTTAATCCAGGAACTTGAAGAGAAAACAGGTCATCCTATTATAGGAAATTATGCAGCATCTGGAACAGAAATATTAAAGGAGCTAGGAGAAGAGCATATAAAGACGGGTGCTATGATAGTTTATACCTCAGCCGATAGTGTTTTGCAAATTGCTGCACACGAAGAATATTTTGGTTTAGATGAGCTTTATCGCTGCTGTAAAATTGCAAGAGAGATTTGCATGAAAGAAGAATATAAAGTAGGAAGAATTATCGCAAGGCCATTTATTGGGGAAACAAAGGACACATTCAAACGTACGACAAATCGTCATGATTATGCTTTATCTCCAAGTGGAGTTACCGTTTTAGATCATTTAAAAGAAAATGGATATGATGTAATATCTATCGGTAAAATAAATGATATCTTTAATACCTGTGGAATTACAAAAGCCTATAAAACCACTTCGAATCATCATGGAATGGAACTTGCAATCGATTTGGCCAATCAGGACTTTTCTGGTCTATGCTTTTCTAATTTAGTAGATTTCGATGCTTTGTATGGTCATAGAAGAGATGCAATTGGCTATAAGAAGGCTTTAGAGGAATTTGATAAGGATTTATCCATCCTTATAGAAAATCTTAAGGAAGACGATTTATTAATTGTTACGGCCGATCATGGAAACGATCCTACCTGGACTGGAACGGATCATACAAGAGAATATGTTCCATTATTAGTTTATTCTAAAAAAATTGGTAAAGGAAATCTAAATACAAGAAAAAGCTTTGCAGATATAGGTGCTACAATTGCTACTAACTTCAATGTAAAACTTCCAGATATTGGAACCTCTTTTCTGAAGGAGTTAAACTAATGGAAAATTTTATATATAATAATCCAACAAGAGTTTATTTTGGAAAGGGACAAGAAGAGCATCTAGGAGAAATTTTAAAATCCTATGCGGTTAAAACTATTTTATTACATTATGGTAAAGGTTCTATAAAAAAATCTGGACTATATGATAAAATTATAAGTCAATTAAAGGCCTCTAAAATCGATTTTATTGAATTAGGAGGAGTAGAACCTAATCCAAAATTAAGTCTTGTTTTAGAAGGCATAGAAATATGTAAAAAAAGCCCTATCGATTTAATACTTGCAGTTGGTGGAGGATCAGTCATAGACTCTGCAAAAAGTATTGCAGTTGGTGCTAAAGTTGATTTTAACCCTTGGCTCTTTAATTTAAAAGAAAAAGAACCAAAGGATCATATTCCCGTAGGTGTGGTTTTAACGATTGCTGCTGCAGGAAGTGATATGTCTAACTCTTGTGTGATCACAAATGATATAACCTTGGAAAAAAGAGGATTCACAAGCGAAGAAAATCGCCCCCTTTTTTCTATATTAAATCCTGAACTTACCTATACCGTTAGTCCTTATCAAACGGCTTGTGGTATCGTAGATATTTTAATGCACACCTTAGAACGATATTTTTCTATAGGCGAAGAAACACCTATAACAGATAATTTAGCTTTAGGATTATTATCTGCAGTAATTCAAGCAGGAAAAATCATCATAAAAGATCCGAATAACTACAATGCAAGGGCAACACTTTTATGGGCAAATAGTTTATCCCATAATGGCCTAACTGGTTATGGTAGAAACTTTATAATGTCAGTGCATCAATTAGAACATGAAGTTAGCGGTATGTTCGATTATATAGCTCATGGAGCTGGACTGGCCGTTTTATGGCCAGCATGGGCAAAATTATCATATTTGAGCTCTATACCACGTTTTAAAAGATTCGCTTATGAAGTAATGGACGTAGAAAATTCAGGAGATGAAGAACAAGATATTTTAAAGGCCATTAATGACCTACAAACCTTCTTCATTGATCTTGGAATGCCAAAGTCATTAAGTGAATTAAACGTACCAGAAACGGCGTTAAAAGACCTAGCATATAATGCAATGTTCAAAGGGAAAAGAACATTAAAAGATATCATAGAAGTCAATTATGATATGGCATTAAAAATACTAAATCTTGCTTACTAATCGTCTATATAATAGGTGGTGAAAACCACCTTTTTTTTCGTCAATAAATTAGTTTTTAATACTAGATAAAACTATGTTTGTTATTTTAGTTTATGTTTTTCAATAATTCATTATAGAGTGAATAAAAACTTTTAGTTTCTGAAATATTTAAAGAATCGGATTCATAAATGAACTCTTTTTCCATAAAATAATAGCAATAAAAAATCAAAAAAGAAGTAGTTTATAATGAATAATTCTTTAAAAAAGAGTCTAAGAAAAGAAGTAACTTAAGGAAAAAGCATATATTAAAAAATTTCGAAAATAATCTAGTTTTTAATACTAGAAAATAAAAATCTTTCTATAACGTCAATAAAATAAAATGAACCGTTATTTAGTAATAAAAATTAGAAACATATTATAAAATTATATAAAGATCTTAGTCCATAATCAAACGGATTATTGAAAATAAATTTAAAAGCTAAATACAAGAGATAATCATCTATAGAATTAATATAAACTAAAGAAATTTTTTTGGCATTCATTTAGTTTTCAAAACTATATTAAGCGAGTTTTAAAAATATAATTAAACATATATAAATATAGAATAACTATTTTTTAAAATCTTATATTTATTGAAATTATTTTAAGAAAATAGTTGTAATTTGAAAGTTAAATGTAAATATTTTATAAATTGAGCATTTCAGGCCATAAACTATATAAAATCTGTAAAAATGGACCTCAAATGGGCACATTGACTATATTTAATACGTAAGCAAAGCTAAATTAACCAATTCATCTATGACACGTTGATAATGATTCTGGATCGCGATGCTTCAAACAATTTTATTTTATATTAAAAATCAAAAAAATGAACATGTCCAAAATATCGACAAATCGATTTATGATTATCCTTAAAAAAAATTTGTCAAACGCTTAAATAAAAGGTTGAAAAAACATTGATTTCAAGCCATTTTTCAAGATAGAGGGATATGTGTATAATTTTCGTTATACACATACATTAAATAAATCGCATAGTTAAGCCATTTTTAAATGGTTTACATAATATATATTATGATAACTTATTAAGATATCCAAAAACATAAAATATCCCATTTGAAAATAACTAGAAGAGGTGTTTGACTACGTTTATTTACATAAAAACTGAAACTTCTACTTCTTAAACACGTTCAAATGAATATATTTGAGCATGTTTAGGTTTTTGACCTTTTTTGACATATCAATCGATTTATTGTTTTTCGGGTATTCCACCATCTCATCGCCTATTTTCACTCAAATTCTGAAACAACTGCGTTTTAAGGATATATTTAAAATATCCAAATAATATCTAAAATTCCCTCGCTTCTTCTCTACTTCTTCTCTGTTTTTGGATATATACACCTGAATATGCCCTAAAATTGGGCCTATTTTCCCCCTTGCTTCTTCTATTTATTTTTAAGGGAAAAGCCCTTATTTTCTCATATTTTAAGAAAATTAGCTTATTTAGAAGGTTTTTTATGCTTATTTCTATTTACATTTAAATTTTATTCTTTATTTGTACACTATTTATGTCTATTTTAAAAATAAATGAAATATGTTATTTGTCTATTTTAATGTTGAAAAATGTTAATATAGTCTTCTCATTTTTATGCTTATTCTTTATCATTTTATTTGATTCTTTTAATTTTCATTTATTAAAAACAATTTTTTTTATTTCAATTATAAAATTATTCTAACAAAAAAAAGAGACATTATTTATGTCTATAAAAAAAGAGGGAGTTATTCCTCTCCCTCTATATTAAACATTAAATCAAATAAAGTTAATTGTTTCATCTTTGTTCCCATTACCTCATCTGGAACGAGTCTAACCCATGTTGCGGATCTTCCAGTTCCATTTGATCTAATCTTATTTTGATTTTTTAAATTGGTTAATGCTCTATTAATTGTAGATTCCGAAAATTGTGGATGAGCATTTTTTATTTCATCCTTTGTGAATACCTCTCCTAGTTTTAAAATCGTTGCTTCTACGTTATCGATTTTTCTTATCTTTTTATCAAATTTATAATCATCTGCTTTATTTTCCACTTCTTGATATCCTTCAAGCATTGTCTTAATTGTTAGAATGTTAAGTGGAGCGGTTTGAGAAAAGCCTTGTTCCCAGTTATATCCTGCAGATATAATGGCTGTTTCAAACTCGTTTTTATGCTCGTAATATAATTGAAAAAAGCTAACATATTTAAAGACATTAAATCTCTGTCTAAATAATAAACAATAATAAATTAGTAATGCCAGAAAATCATTATGCGATGTATATACATTTAGATGTAATAAATCGACAAAGACATTTGTTATTAATTGGGTTGGCTCAATCAAGTTTTGATTTAATAGTTTACTATATTCCTTTAATTCCTCAGCTAACTTCTCTCTTTTAGAAATTTTCTTTTTCTCTTCTAGTAAATTTACTCTTACTTTAACCACTTCAGATGCAAAATCTATGTTTCCTACATCATGAAATATTTTTTTCGCTAACTGTAAAAATTCGTTCGTCGTCAATTCAATCTCTGATGGTTTTCTTTGAATTAAAGTAAAAACTTGTTTTAAATTTGCAAGTATCTTTTCATCCTTAGTTCTGGGAATAGCATTTTTTCTTATGATTAGTCTTATCCTATTTTCCGTTATTGTTAAATTTAAGAGTTTCGATGCATAAAAGGTATCACGTTCTATTGTAACTCGAATTATGCCTGTAAGATCACTTTTTAAGATATCTTCATAATAAAAATCTTTTCCTTTAAATTGATATAAATTCATTAAATCCATTACCAATTCTGCAGGATATGAAATTCTATCTAGATTCTTTAAACACTTCATTTTTATCACATCCATTTTATCGTTATAATTATATCAAAATCCTATTCATTTTTCAATTTAAAACAATAAAAATAAGTCAAATAGATTATAAGGCTTATAAAGCTTTATTTTCTATTTGACTTATACTTTTCTTTTTATAATATTCAAATGCGTTCTAGGGGCAATTTTACCCCTTATATTAGATTTTATCCTCTGTATAGAATATAGAATCACCTATAAATTCACGTAGGATAGAATTACATGGAATCCATCGATCGGATATTTCCTTAAAATATTTTAAAAATTTCAATAATCGGTTTGCGGTTATATAATTCGGACTATCTGTTTTAACTGCTTCTAAAAGCGGTATGGCGTGCTTTTGCATTACACATAATTCATAACTTAATTCCGAATTGAATACAAAATCAGCGTTATTTTGGAATGGATAAATCCATTTAAATTCTCCATTACGAACAGATTGCCATGTCTCTAATGTTTTTTCACAATTCGTATTACGATATTGATAATCTCTTACCATTCTTCTTATCAAACGAATATCAGAAATGCTGATAGGATTATGATCATCGATTCGATATTGGCTTAAAGGTGCAATATATATTTTATATTTTGAATCATTGGAAATCGATGGCGTAAGATCATCATTTAGTGCATGGATACCTTCTATTAATATTGGTTGCCTGTATTTTAATTTGACTGCCGGTTGAAAATATCTTCCTTGGGTTTTAAAGTCGTAAACGGGAAGTTCTACACTTTCTCCTTGAATTAGTCTATAGATTACCTCATTAAATAATTTAAGATCTAATGCATCGATATGCTCAAAATCAGGTTTCCCATTTTCATCTAATGGTGCATCCTTAGGATATTTATAGAAATTATCTATACTAATCATTAATGGTTCGATTCCTCTACTTTTTAACTCAATACGTAATCGATTCGTAAATGTTGTTTTACCACTAGAGGATGGTCCTGCTACAGCGATCAATTTAATATTATCGATATTTTGCATAATTTTATTTCCCAAATCGGCAAGCTGTCTATTATGTCTAGCCTCACAAATATTAATAAATTCTAATGCATTTCCTGATTCTATGATTTCATTCATTTGACTAATATAGCTTGCCTTTGAAACATCTGCCCATAAATTTGCCTCTTTTAAAACATCTCTAAATACACGTTCATCTTGAAATTTTGGTATCACACCACCACATTCACTTCTTGGATAAGTAATTAAGAAACCTGGAGAATATAATTTCAAAATAAAACTCTTCAAGTATCCAGTTGATGGTAGCATATAACCAAACATATAATTCTTATAGCCAGCACATTCATACATATGTACCGTGTCTTCTTTTCTATATTTTAATATGCGCACCTTGTCCATACTTCCTACGGCTTTATAGTATTTTATTGCTTCTTCCTTCGTTACAGAATACCTAGAAATTGGATAATCCTTAGCTATAATATGACTTAATTCTTTAGAAATCGCCTCTAAATCCTCTTGCATAAATGGATGTCCTAAATTAGAAACACTAGCAAAAATAGATCTAGAAACGCTAAAATTAAAAATAATTCTCGCATTTGGATAAACTTTTTTAGCTGCCATTAAAACACAATATCTTAAGGTTGCTTGATAAATTCTTGTTACTGCAGCATCTTTTAAATCTAAAAGTTGAACATCCGCATCCTCCGTAATAATATAATCCAATTCTCTTAAGCGATTATTAACATTTGCTGCCATATATTTATACCCTGAATTATCAAACAAATCCACTATTCTACATGGCTTTTTTACCTCTTTTTCCTGATTATTCATCTTAATTTTCATTATTTTCACCCTCTTTTTATTTTTAAAACTACATAATTTGTTATTTTTTACTATAATCATTTTATCTATAAATTATTATTTGGTTTTAAAAACTAGATATGTTTTGAAATTAAATTTCATTGATAAAAAATTAATAAAACTATATCACGCATTTGAGCAAATCATTTATAATGCATTTTATAAACATTTATTCTAGTTTTTAATACTAGGTATGTTTTGAAATTAAATTTTATCAAAAAAATGGGAGTTAAGGACTCCCATTTTCATACATAATCTACTCATTTAATCTTGTGCATCATCTTCAGCAAATAACATTTCTTCTTCATTTTCCTCTGCATTTTCTGCGTTTTCTTCCATTTCTATGGATGAGGTATCTTCCTCTATAGTATTTTCCTCATTCATAGCTTCTCTAAGCTCTTGAACTAAGACATCTGGATTTAAAAAATCCTTTAAGTCTGAATCTAGGTCTATATTATATTTAATTTCCGTCTTATTTTCAAATTCTGCTTTATGTTCTAAGACCGATTGTGTAGCAAGCTCTAAAGATTCAATATTAGTTTCTTGTTCATAATTGATAACTCTATTTTTCAGTCTAAAAAATGCTAAATTTACTTTAGAAAATGTATATATCCTTTTTTTGGGAGTTAAAGAAAAACTCAATCTTTTCGCTTTTCTTTCACGTGATAAAACTTTTCCAACGACATCTTCTCTATGGATAATACGATATTCTTTTTCGTTATCACCGGCAACATAAATATCATCCGTTTTATATTTTATGATTCTTCGTAAAAAATATTCCTCATGCGACTGATATAAAACAAAATCTTTAATACTTAATTTAGAAGGCGCACGAAGCAATACATAATCACCCTTTTTGAAAATCGGCTTATTTATATCGCTTTCTATCCTTAAAGATCCAATCAAACCACTCTTTACACGTTCTACAACAACTTCTATAGAGTGAACATCTATCTTTTCTTCTTCCTCGTCTTGTTCAGGTGATTCGGAAGCCTCTGTATTTAATTTCTTTTTATATTTTTTCATATAATCACCTTTAACAACAAATCGTATATATCCTAGTACTATAATTATATAAAATTATGCTTAAAATTGCAAGAACAAAGGTATTTATCCCTAGAATAGTAAAAATAAGTATTTAAAATTATTTGTTATTAATGTTATAATATAACTAATAAATAGAATAACCGAGGTGAATGGTAATGCATTTTTTATTTAAACTTATTGATCCTTTAACGAAACTTCTACACTGGGACTGGATGGCAGACATTGAGATTCCTTCTATCCTTCTTCGCTTGTTTTTGGCAATCCTGTGTGGCGGTATCATTGGCATTGAAAGAACAAAAAAACATTATGCTGCAGGTTTAAGAACCTATATTATTGTTTGTGTGGGTGCAACCATTGCAATGATGACAAATGAATTTATTGCCCAAGCAACCGACTCAACCGATATGGCTAGAATGGGTGCTCAAGTGGTTTCTGGTATTGGATTTTTGGGTGCTGGAACTATCTTAATCACCTCTAGAAGTCAAATAAAAGGACTTACCACTGCAGCCGGATTATGGGGCTGTGCATGTTTAGGTCTTGCGATTGGTGTAGGGTATTATACTCTTGCAATTTTAGGTGCTATCCTTATTATGGTAGTCATATCTATTTTACCTAAAATTGAAGGAATTTTTATTGAACAGTCTAAAAGTTTTTCTATACACATAGAACTAAAAGAAAAAGAAAATTTAAAGGATTTTGTAAATTATGTTCGAAGCAATAATTTTAAAATATTATCTTTAGAATGTAATCAAGCCTATTCTTCTTCAGGATTAAGTGTTTATTCTTTATCTATATTAGATATTGAAAAAGGGAGAAAGACAAATCATGCAAAGCATATTGAAGTTTTTTCAAATCTTCCCTATGTGAACTATGTAGAAGAAATTATTCATTAAAATTATTAAATTTTTTTAGAGGTTATCTATAAGAGATGACCTCTTTTTTAATTTTTATAAGAAAAAAGGATATGCTTTTCATCCAAATTTTAATGGATTTTCATATCCTTTTTCATTTTATTAATCCTCAAATAATGAAATCTTTTTATATTGAATATCTTTTTTCTCTTTATCTTCCGATTCATCAATTTCTGGATTCAAAATATTATTCGATTTTTTTCCTGTTTCCTTAGCTAAAATTGCATCAAGTTCATTTAGAATATTTGGGGCTTGTGTATTTTTTTTCGTTAAGATTGGCTTTTCGTAATCACTTCCATCATCCATATGGAAGATAGTTTCCTTTTGTTCCATTAAATAATCGGGCGAAACAGCTTGATCAGGTTTACTTGGATTTGGCAATGTCATTCCTATAAGCTTAGATAATTCTTTATTTTCACTTTGAATGGATCTTCCAACATCCGATACATTATATTTTAAACTAAATGCTTCTACTGAATCATTACCATTTTTGTAAATAATATTGATATTTACATTTTCCTTATACTGATTAGGTGTAAGTTTTTTTGCATCCACTATTAAGTATGGATTAGATTTCAAAAGCTTTATAACTGAATTTCCACTTCTAGAACGTTTCGTTAAAGGAACATCGGTCACTTTCATTCGTTTTAATGTCATTCTAGATGTAAGCAATAAGAAGTCATCATTTTTATTACAATAGAAGGCAGATTTTACTATATCATTTGCTTTCAAATTGATTGATTTCACTCCACCAGCCATTGTTCCATATAAAGATATATCACTTGCTCTAAAACGTAAGGCTTCACAATTCTTAGTAAATACCATTATTTCAAGCGGATCTTGGATAATATCAGCTGAGATTAACTCCTCCTGATCAGCTAATTTCATTGCACGAACAGGTTTAGAGTATCTAGTCACATTAAATTCGGATAATAAGGTTTGCTTCATATTTCCCTTGCTGGTTGCAAGTAAAACTGTTTTAGCACTATTAAATTCAGTAATAGGAAAAACCGCAATAAATTTTTCTTTTGGATGAATAGCAACTAAGCTATTAATAAATGTACCAACCTCTTTAAATTTACATTCTGCAATCTTATAAACTGGCAAATAAATGAAATTACCTAGCGTAGTAAAAATAAGTAGAGTATCTAAAGTAGAGACCTCTCCAAGATATAAAATAGAATCATTTTCTTTTATTCCATTTACTCTAGAGGAATTAAAGGATTTTAAATTTGTTCTTTTTATATATCCTTCTTTAGATATAGAGACTACCGTTTGTTCCTTTGTAATCAAATCAGTTTCATCTATTTTTAAAGAAGAAACCTTATCTTCAATCATAGTTCTTCTTGGACATACTAAGACTTTATTCATTTGATTTAATTCATTTTTTATTACTTTTAAAAGTTCTTTTTCTGAAGATAGTATTTTTTGATAATGAAGAACATTTTCATTTAATTCTTTATCCTCATTTCTTAAAGCCTCAATATCCTGATTGGATAAAGAGTATAAACGCATCATTACAATGGCTTCAGCTTGGTCTTCCGTAAAGTCAAATTTTTGCGTTAAATTCAATTTAGAGTCTGCTTTATTTTTACTTTCTCTAATGGTTTTAATTACCTCATCTACAATATCAATCATTTTCATTAAGCCTTCTACAATATGTAGACGCTTTAAAGCTTTATTTAATTCGAAATTTGTTCGATTGGTAATAACATCCTTTTGATGATTGATATATGCATCTAAAATAGGTAATACACCTAAACGCATTGGACGGCGATTACATATAGAAACCATATTATAATTTAGATTTACTTGTAAATCTGTATTCTTTAATAAGAAAGTAATTATAGCATTTGCATTTGCATTCTTTTTCAAATCAACGGCAATACGAAGTCCATCTCTACCAGATTCATCCCTAATTTCTAAGACATCCGGAATTTTGCCATCCATTCGAAGTTGTTCCATTTTTTCTACGGTCTTTGATTTAAAGGTATCATATGGAATTTCGGTGATAACGATTCTTTGCTGTCCATTACCCATTTCTTCAAATTCATATTTTGAACGAACGATAACCGTTCCACTACCCGTTAAAAATGCTTCACGAATTCCCTCTTTGCCTTGGACAATACCACCGGTAGGGAAGTCTGGACCTGGCATGATTTCTAATAAATCGTCTACGGTCATATTCGGATTTTCTATCCTTGCGATAGTCGCATTTACAACTTCGTTAATATTATGGGTTGGAATATAGGTTGCATATCCAGAAGAAATACCCATTGCTCCATTTACTAAAAGATTAGGAAATTTCGCAGGTAATACGGTTGGTTCTGTTTCTTCCTCATCAAAGTTAGGAATAAACGGAACCGTATTTTTATCAATATCCTGTAATAGGTATTCTGCATTTTTACTCATACGAGTTTCGGTATAACGCATAGCAGCTGGCCCATCTCCATCAATGGAACCATTATTACCATGCATATCAATTAAAGTTACACCCATTTTCCAGTTTTGGCTCATACGAACCATAGCCTCATAAATAGAAGAGTCACCATGTGGATGGTATTTACCCATAACCTCTCCTACAATACGAGCCGACTTTTTATATGGAGCATTAGAGGTGACTCTTAATTCATTCATACCATATAAAATACGACGTTGAACAGGTTTAAGTCCATCACGGATGTCTGGAATTGCACGCTCTTGAATAATGTATTTTGAATACCTTCCAAAGCGATCTCCGATAACCTCTTCTAGTCTTGTTTCTTGAAACTTTTCTGCCAAGAAAATATCTAGTTTCTTTTTTATAGAACTTGTAGCCATTCTAGATATCCTCCTCTTCTAATGTAAAAGATACATGGCTTTCTAGCCAATCTCTTCTTCTCGTTGCGTTATTTCCCATAAGAACTTCAATTTGAGATTCTGCATCAGCTAAATCCTCTATTTGCACTTGAATTAAAGTTCTAGTTTCAGGATTCATTGTCGTTTCCCATAATTGCTCCGCATTCATTTCACCAAGTCCCTTATATCTTTGAACTAAGGTTTGAACCTTGCAATCACTTAATATCTTTTCCTTTTCCTCATTGGTCCAAGCATATAATATTTCTTCTTTCTTTCCACGTTTGGTAATTTTAAACAATGGTGGTAATGCTATATATACTCGTCCATCTTCAATTAAAGGGCGCATATATCTAAAAAAGAAGGTTAGCAATAATACCTGAATATGTGCACCATCATCATCCGCATCGGTCATAATTATGATTTTTTTGTAATTACATTTTTTCAAATCAAAAGACTCTCCATAATCGGCACCAATCGTATAAATCATTGTAGCAATCTCTTCATTTTTAAGCGCAGAATCTGCAGTAGCTTTTTCTGTATTTAATACTTTACCACGAAGAGGTAAAATCGCTTGATATCTTCGATCTCTTCCCTGCTTTGCAGATCCACCTGCAGAATCTCCCTCAACTAAGTATAATTCATTTATTTCTTTATTCTTTTCACTTGTAGGAGCAAGTTTACCTGAAATGTTTTTTTCGCCCTTGTCCTTCTTGTCCATTCTTGCCTGCTCTCTTGCCTTACGAGCGGCTGCACGGGACTCGGCTTCTCGAATCGCCTTTTTTACGATTGTTTCTGTTAAATCTTTATTTTCAATCAGATAATAAGATAGTTTATCATAAAGTACACTGTCCACTGCAGTTTTAGCAGCTGGGGTTCCTAATTTTCCTTTGGTTTGGCCTTCAAATTCCAAAAGTTTTTCCCCTATACGCACAGATACAACTGAGGTCATTCCAGCACGAATATCAGTACCCTCTAATGTTTGTGCAGCTTTAATCAAATTAAACTTATGCGCATAATCATTAAATGCTCTTGTAAGAGCTGTTTTAAATCCTGTTTCATGGCTTCCACCATCCCCAGTTTTAACGTTATTAACAAAAGATACAATCGTTTCCGAATAAGAATCTACAAATTGTAAAGCAACTTCCACTTCTATTTGATCTTTTGCCTCGGGTATATTGTAAACCCCTTCAAAATATGCAACATTATGAACAGGTTTTTTACCACTTGTCATAAAGGCTACATACTCAGAAATACCATTTTCATAAACAAAGGATTCACTTTTATGGCTTCTTTTATCTTTTAGTACCATTTTTAAATTTTTAATTAAAAATGCACTCTCTCTTATTCTTGTTTTTATCGTATCATAGGAATACATTGTAGTAGTAAATATTGAAGGATCTGGTTTGAAAGTAACCGTAGTACCCGTCTTTTTTGTCTCACCTAAAATTTCAATAGGAGAAATTCTTGTACCACCATTTTCAAATTTCATTTGATGGATTTTTCCTTCACGATAAGAGGTAACAAACATATAGGAGGATAATGCATTAACTACCGATGCACCCACTCCATGAAGTCCTCCTGTCGTCTTATATCCATTGCCACCAAACTTTCCACCGGCATTTAATTTTGTATAAATAATTTCCATGGTATTTTTTCCTGTAGAATGTTTACCACAAGGTACACCTCTACCATTATCCTCTACCGTTATGGAATTATCCTCATTAATCGTTACAACAATTTCTCTTCCATAGCCTGCCAAGGCCTCATCAATGGCATTATCAACAATTTCCCATACCAAATGATGTAAACCTCGTTCATCGGTTGAACCGATATACATACCTGGACGTTTTCTAACGTGTTCTAACCCCTCCAAAACGGTTATCGAATCGTCATTGTAAGCATTATTTTGCATTAAAAATCACCAAACCTTTTACTTAATTATAATAACATAATTTGACATTTTAAACAATAATTCTATTAATTATTTCATATATTTTTTTTATGATTTTATTTACATATTAAAATAATAATTATATAATATATTGAACACTTTAAGGAGGGAGCAAGTTTTTGCGAAAATAATGATTTTAAATATTAGTGCATCCTATGCGATGCTATCTGTTTTATTTATAATATTATCTTATCTCATAGGTTCTATACCCTTTGGTATTGTAATCGGAAAAGGATTATGCCATATTGACATTAGAGAGCATGGAAGCAAAAATATAGGCTCTACAAATGCAATACGTGTTTTAGGGAAAAAGGTAGGATTTTTAGTATTCTTTTGCGATGTATTTAAAGGAATGGCCGTAATTGCTTTGCTTAAAATACTATCTGCATTAAATATATGGACTACCCCAATCGAATATTTCTTTTATGGTGCTGCAGCAATTATTGGTCATTGCTTTTCCATATTTTTAGATTTTAAAGGCGGTAAAGCTGTGGCAACTTCGCTTGGTGTAGTGTTAATTCTTACTCCAATACCTGCCATTGCCTGTCTTGTTATATTCTTAATAATCTTATATACAACCGGATATGTTTCTTTGGCATCAACAGGTGCTACAATAACAGTAATTCTATCAACATGGCTCTTGTATTTCTTTGGAGTAAAGGCTACAAATTTTTGGGATTTTTTCATTTCAAAGCCATCCCTTTTAGTCTCCGTCCTTTATTCTATTTTAAGTCTTTTAATTATTTTTAAGCATTTTAAGAATTATAAAAGACTCATCCAAGGAACGGAAAACAATTTTAAAAAAAGAAAAAAATTAGAACAATAATCGTTCTAACTGGGGTAATTTTAATTACCCTTTTTTTCTTGGTAATGTTTTAGCGCCTCAGCAAATCTTTGATAATGTATATTCTCTCTTTGTCTTAAGAAGGATAAAGGGCCTAAAATTTCTGGATTATCGGTTAAATCCATTAGATGCTCATAAACCGCTCTAGCTTTTTCTTCTGCTGCCATATCCTCAGTTAAATCCGCAATTACGTCTCCTGAAGAAGCTAGAAGTTTTACTGTATAAGGATTATCTCCTGCATCGGTAGGATAAATTCCTCCTGCATGATCAGCATACAACGCTTCAAGTCCTGCTTTCTTGTAATCTTCTGCTGTACAGCCTTGCGTTAAACCTTTCATCATAGCAATCAGAATTTCGATATGAGCCATTTCTTCTGTAGCAATTTCGGTAAGTAAATTTCTACCAACCAAATCAGGCATAGTCGGTGCCTGCATAAAATAACGAATGCATGCGTTTAATTCTCCTGCATAGCCTCCAACTTGTGTAATCAAAATTTTTGCAAATTTTAAATCCGGTTTGCTTATATGAACAGGAAATTCTAAATATTTTTTATATTCCCACATTATTTTTCACTCCAAGGAAGTTTTAAATCAAAGAAACCATTTAATATTTCACTACCACAGGAAAGAGCAGAAAATTTAGTTTCTATAAATTCACAAATTTTTTTCTTTTCAGAATTTACTTTTTTTAACATTTCAAATGCTTCTTTATTATTTGGATGTGTACATATATATAAAGTCAATTCAATTCCAGTAAACGTGTATACCTCTAACATATAGATTGCACGTTCAAAATCGGAATTAAAACTAATTTTATCTACTTTATACTTATAAGGGATATATAAATTTTCCCAAATAGAGCCTTTTAAAAATCCTTTTTCTATATCATTATCAATCACAAATGGCTGAGAGTTTATTTCTAATGTCTTAATAAATATCACTCCCATAGTTATTCTATGAGTGGGTATATTATAATCATAGGCAAAAATCAAAACCTTTTAGAAAAAAGAAAAAAGCCGTTAACCGGCTTTATATTCTTATTCAGCAACGATAGCATCTACTGGGCAAACTGCTTCACAAGCACCACAATCAATACAAGTATCAGCATCAATAACAGATACTTCTTCAACTGTAATTGCACTAACAGGACACTCAGGAGCGCATGCGCCACATCCAATACAAGAATCTGTAACTTTTCTAGGCATTGTCGATTCCTCCTTTAGATTTCTATCCTTATTTTAGCACTATTCTATAAATTTGTCTATATTAAGGTTGAAAAATTAGACATTAAAGTGTAAAATAATAAAAGTAAAAGGAGTGAAAATGAAGTGAATACAAATTTATTTTTAACTGCAGTTGAATTAGGTACTGGTGAATTTGTTTTAGCTTGGTGGATGTTGGTAATTATAATTCTTGGATGTATCCTTCTTGCTGCAATAGTAACATTCTTTGTAACTAGAAAGATATTTACGAATCAATTAAAGAAAAACCCTCCAGTAACGGAAGCTATGATACGTGCAATGATGACACAAATGGGACGCACCCCTTCTGAAAAACAAGTTAGAGCAGTTATGCGTTCTATGAATGATGCAAAAGATAATTAGGATGAATTCTCATCCTTTTTTATTTGCCTGTAATTTTACAATATCTTTTTGCCGCCTCTTTTGGAGGCATTTCTCTTAAATTTTTTTGAGAAAATATATTAAAGCGCACTCCTAAGAAAATATTAAAAAAGCCAGCCACAACCATAATGATACCTACGATTTTTAAAGCAAACTCTATTTTTAAGCAAAAATAAATGCCAAATCCTAAAAATAATCCGCCAATAAGTACGATAAAAATCATGACTCCAATACTCAATTTTTTTTGTACACTTTTATATCTTTTGCTGTATTCTTCCATTGTTTGCTTATCCATTATCTATATCCTCAATTCTTATTTTAATTTTATCATAAAAAATAGAATTTTTTATAGATAAATGTAAAAAATAGTATTATAATAAATAAGAAATTAAGATAAAATGAGGATTTTATGAAAAAAATATTATTACTTACTACTGGAGGAACTATATCTAGTATTGAAAGCGATAACGGATTAGTACCTACCGATGCATCTAAAATTATGACAGAAGCACTAAAGGATTCGGATTCAATTATTACAACAAAAAACATTATGGTATTGGATAGTTCTAATATTCAACCCGAAGAATGGAAAATCATTGCTAAAGAAATATTTACTTCTATGAATCACTATGATGGAATCATTATAACCCATGGAACTGATACTATGGCATATACAGCTTCTATGATGTGCTTTATGATTCAAAATCCAACGATTCCTATTGTGTTTACAGGATCCCAGCTTCCTATCACACACCCTTTAACTGATGCTGTATTAAATTTAAAATCTGCTTTAGTTATGGCCAAAACAAATCATCAAGGAATATTTTTGGTCTTTGATAGAAAGATAATTTTAGGATGTAGAGCCGTAAAAGTTCGAACCAGTGGTTTTACAGCTTTCGAATCGATTAATTTAAAATCCATAGGAAAAATAAATTCAAATGGATTAATGATTCGAGAAGAAATGCTAACTAAATATGAGAAAGAACCAAAATTAGTTCTAGATATTGAAACGAATGTTTTTTTACTAAAACTAACACCTACAACGAATCCAAATATAATTGATCTTTTAATCTCTTCTGGAATAAAGGGAATTGTTATTGAAGCATATGGGGCTGGAGGTATTTCCTTTATACGTAGAGACTTTGTATCAAAAATAAAAAAAGCAACTGAAGCAAATATTCCTGTCGTTGTTTGTTCCCAATGTCTTTATGAAAGTTCTAATTTCCAAATTTATGAAGTAGGAAATAAAGCTATTGAAAATGGTGCAATAGAGGCATTAGATATGACAACAGAGTCTGCCGTTTGTAAGCTTATGTATGCTTTAGGACAAACAAAAGACTTAAAAAAAGTAAAAGAAATCTTTTCTTCTCCTATCGCTAGAGAAATTGCTTCTAACTAAAAAAACAGTTCAATTTGAACTGTTTTTATTTTACAATTTCTTTTATTTTAGCGGATAATATCTCAAGAGCAACATCATGCTTATTATCGTTAGGTATAATAATATCTGCATACCTTTTTGTAGGGGCAACATAGGCATCATACATTGGTTTTACCGTGTTTAAATATTGCGATATAACTTCATCCATACTTCTTCCTCTTTGAGCGATATCTCGCTTTAATCTCCTTATAAATCGGATATCCGCATCAGATTCTACATAAATATGAATATCGGATAAAGCTCTAATATCTACATCATATAAGGAAAGAATTCCCTCTAGAATGATTACCTTCGTAGGCTTTATGTATATTTGCTTTGAACTATGCCGATTATGTGTTGCAAAATCATAAACAGGAGTATATATGCTTTCATAATGTAAAAGCTTTCCTAAATCCTTTTTTAAAAGATCTAAGTCGTAAGAATCTGGATGATCATAATTTATTTTTTTCCGTTCTTCTAAGGTTAAATCATCCCTTTTTTTATAATAATTATCCATATATAATACAGAAATGTCATCCGTTTTAAAGAGATTTACAATCTCATTCACGACTGTGGTTTTTCCACTAGCGGTACCACCTGCAACTAAAATTAACATTGGCTTACTCATAATCTACTCCCACCCAACTTACTACTGCTAAAGAATTTAAATATTTTTTTGAATCATTCGTTAAATAATGAGAATACACTTTAACCGAATTTAGGGCAAAACAATCATAAAAACAATCATTCCCAACATCAAAAACCGATTTAGGTATACTAATTTTTTGTATTTTTGTATCCGCAAACGCCATACTTCCTATACTCTCTACACCTTCTTTAAGATTTACGATATTTAAAGAATCACACTTGTAAAAGGCAGACGCTCCAATATTGGTAGCAGATAGCGTTATATTATCTAGCTTTTTACAATAACTAAAGGCATTTCTGTAAATTGTATCCACCTTATCTAAATTTATCGTTTCTAATTTAGAACACTCACTAAAGGCTAATCGATCAATATAAATAACATTTTCACCTAAAATAATATATTTCACATTATTCTTCTTGTAAAATGCACGTGTTCCTATTCCTATGACTTCTTTGTTCTTATAGGTATCTGGAATAACATATTTACTTGCATTGCCATAAACCTTAGATACGTAATAAGCATCATAATCTTTACTATAGGTGTAGGAAAGCCTTGGTATATTAAAGAAAAGAATTAAAAATAGAAATAATCCAAAAGCTAGGATAGAAATAGGTAAGATAATCTTAAGTTTTTTCATTTTTTATATCCTCACTTTCTAGATGTTTATATTGTAGTTCATATAAATTATAATACAAACCTCTTCTACTTAAAAGAGTTTGATGATTTCCCTGCTCCATAATTTTTCCTTTGTGGAGTACAATGATATGATCGGCATGCTGAATGGTAGATAATCTATGGGCAACAATAAGCATTGTTCCAATATTTTTCATTTTCTCTAAGGAATCCTGTATAAGAATTTCCGTTTCCGTATCAATGTTTGCGGTTGCCTCATCTAAAATCATAATATTAGGCTTATGGATTATCGTCCGAGCAAAGGATAAGAGTTGTCTTTGACCACTAGAGAAATTAATTCCTCTTTCTAACACCTGGTGATTTAAACCATCGCTAAGCTGTAAAACAATTTTATCGGCATTGACATATCTACAAGATGCCATTACCTCTTCTATTGTAAAATTCGGATCTCTTAAGGTTATATTTGATAAAATACTTCCCGAAAATAAAAATACATCTTGAAGCATTTGTCCTATGTGCTTTCTTAGTGAACTTATTTTAATCTTTTTTATATTTATTCCATCAATTCTTATTTCACCCTTTTGTATTTCATAATTTCTTACAATTAAGGCTAGAATTGTCGTTTTTCCTGCCCCAGTCGCTCCAACAAAGGCAACCGTCTCTTTTGGCTCTACGCTGAAGGTTATATCCTTTAAAATCCAATGTCCCTCATGATAGGCAAACCACACATGGTCAAACTCAATTTTACCTTTAAATTCTTCAATTTCAATTGCATCTTCTGTATCAAGTATTTGTGGTTTTATATCCAAAATTTCAAAAATACGTTCTGCAGATGCAAAAGAAGACTGCAGCATATTAAACTGATCCGCAAGCTGCTGAATCGGATTAAAGAAGCTGTCAATATACCGGTAAAAAGATACATATAAAGCTAATTCTAATTGTTTGTTTCTAACCAAAAGAAAGCCATTATATAATACAATAATTTGAGTTAAAACATATAAAACGTAAATTGCTGGACGAAAAATTCCAAAGATAAGAACCTCTTTTATTGAATTTTTTCTAAGTTCATTATTCTTCCTTTTAAATTCCTCTAGCTTTTTATCTTCTTGATTGAAAATTTGCGTAATTTTCATTCCAGAAATATTTTCAGATAAAAAAGCATTCATATTTGATATGGAGCCTCTTACTAATCGATACTGCTTACGGGATAAATGCTTAAAAATAACATATAAGAAAATTAGGATAGGCGCAATAATACAGACATACATCGTTAAAATAGGCGATATAATCAGCATCATTACAACCACAAAAATAATGGTTAATATATAACGAATTAAATTAACGATTACATTTGTAAATAATTCATTCACTGCATTAATATCGGAGGTAACTCTCGTTACAAGCTTTCCAATCGGAGTTTCATTTATCTGGGCTATAGCTAAAGACTCTATATGTACAAAGACTTCTTTACGCATTTTTAAAACGATTTTTTGTCCTGCTTTTTGTAGCATCATAGTATTCAAATAATTGAAAAAAGCGGAACAAAAAATGATAACAACATAAATAACAACGAGTATTAAGGAGAATTTTAATTTTTGATGGTCAGCAAGAGTTTCATTTCCTAAGGTTCCAATGACCTGTCCTTCTAAGAATGCGGGAATCAAATCCGCTAAAACAAGTAGAGTTGTTAAAAAGAAAGACAATATAAAATATATGCCTACTGGCTTTAAATATAGGAATAATCTTTTTATAATTTTATTATCCTTATAGACTTTTATATTTTTGGTATCGTCAAATTTTTGCATCAGATTTCACCTCCACCAACTTCTTTTTCTAAAGATTGAAGATGAACCATTTCTTGATAGTATTTATTTGTTTTCAGTAAATCGTTATGTGAGCCAATACCTATAATTTTGCCCTTATCCATAATAATTATTTTATCTAAAGTCTCAACGGTAGATATTCGATGTGCAATAAGAATGGTTGTTTTATTTTGTCTTATTTTTTTAATATTCTTTAAAATCGTTTCCTCTGTTTTTGTATCTACAGCAGAAACCGAATCATCAAAAATTAAAATCGGAGGATTTTTAATTAAGGCTCTTGCAATCGCAACTCTTTGCTTTTGACCTCCAGATAGGGTTACACCGCGTTCACCTAATATGGTTTGATATTTCTCATTGAATTCTATGATATTATTATGTACATCAGCCAGTTTTGCAGCATCCTCTATTTTTTCTTCTTCAATATTTTCAAATGCAAAGGAAATATTATTAGCAATCGTATCTGAAAATAAAAAATTATCTTGTGGGACATATCCAATATTTTCTCTAACCCTTTTAAATGGCAGGCGCATAATATCGATACCATCGATAAAAAGTTGATTTTCATCTATGTTATAGGTTCTTAAAAGTAAATCCACAATGGTAGTTTTACCACAACCTGTTTTACCAATAATTCCTATATGTTCTCCTTCTTTAATCTCAAAACTTATATTCTCTAGAATATTATGGGTTGCATCCGGATAATGAAAGCATAAATTCTTAAAAATAATGCTACCCTTTATTTTTTCTAATTCTACAGATTCATTATCTTTAATGTCTATTTTTTCTTCTAAGAGCGTAGCAATTCTTTTATAAGATGCTTTTGCTTGCGCTCTCATATTAATTAATTGTGCCACAGCCATAAAAGGCCAAATCAATGTATCAAAATAAGCCACAAATTCAAATAGTTCTCCACCACCAAAAACGACACCATGAAATGTTGCTTTTTGTATTACAAAATAAGAACCCAAGCCGAATAAAATAGCAATAATCGAAGACAAAATTAGGGTAAGTAAAACATTCAATAGGGTAGAATATCTTACAAAGCTCATATTTTTATCATAGTATTCTTGATTTAGTTTATCGAAGTGACGTATCTCGTGTAATTCCTTAACAAATGCTTTTACTACAGCAATACCACTAAAATTTTCTTGCGAAAAATCAGAAAGCTTATCATAAGCCTCTTGTCTTTTTAAAAACTTTTTTTCCATTACTCTTCCAACTAATATAGATACGATTGCTATAAGGGTCATAGGAAATAAAGAAATTAGCGCTAAAATCCAATTACAGCAAAACATACGATATAAGGCAAAGCTTCCTAAAAACAATGCATCAATTAGCATAATCGTCCCAGAACCAAAGGATTGCCGAATGGTTTGTAAATCATTCGTAAAAAGTGCCATAAGTGTTCCTGTTTTATGCTCTTTGTAATATTGATTTGAAAGCTTTTCTGCATGAATAAACATGTCTTCCCTTAAATCTCCTTCTATTCTTGCAGCCACTCCTAAAACACAATATCTCCACATAAAGCGTCCGAAAAATAAAACAAGAGCAATAATACCCAGATAAATCATATATTGCAAAACTTTATTTTCATCATTAAATAAGGATTTATCACTAACACCATTTACAATGTTTTTGCAAACGACAGGTATTTCTAATTGAAAATAATCAACTAAAATAAGAGCGAATACACCAAATAAAAAAAATATAAAATACTTTTTATAAAACTTATTTACATGTTTTCCTATGAGCATATTTACCTCCTTTTAAGAAGACATTTCATATCATATGGTAAATCCTTTGTAAGTTGGATTTCTTCTTTCGTTACCGGATGAACAAACGCAATACGATAGCTATGAAGAGCTACTCTATTTATTCGATTTTTATTGCCATAATATAGAGTATCTCCCAATAACGGATGTCCTAAGTGCGAAAAATGAACACGAATTTGGTGTGTTCTTCCTGTCTCAAGATTTACTTCTAGTAAGGTATAGTCTTTAAATTCCTCTATTACCTCATAATGGGTAATTGCATTTTGTCCCGTCTTAGAGACTCTTCTTCTTGACTTATGGTGCCGATCTTCTCCAATAGGAAGAGAAATACTTCCTGTTTTTTCTTTCAATTTTCCTTCAACAAAACAGCGATAATATCTTTTTACTTGATGTAGGGCTATCATATGATTCATATAAGACATGGAAAGCATATCTTTACAAAAAAGAATAATACCCGTAGTTTCTATATCTAATCTATGGGCATATTTTATGCTTAAATCATATCCCTTATTCTTATAATATTGTGCCACAATATTACATAAGCTTCCCGTTTTATCCTTGGAATCTGGATGAACAATTAACTGAGCAGGCTTATTTATAATAAGTAAATAATCATCCTCATATATAATATTTAGCTTTTTAGAATCGCCTTTAAAATCGATTTCTTCTTTTTCTATTATCGACACAATATCTCCGGGAAATAATATCGAATCTTTATTACATTCTTTTTGATTTATCTTTATATTCTTCTCTAAAAACAAAGTATAAATTTTAGATTTCGAAAGATAAAAATCATTTAAAAATTCTAAAATTGTTTCCTTTTCTAATACGGGATAGTTAAAAATCATCTTCGATATACTTTGTTTCAATTAATCCGATATACCCATTCTTTTTTACTAAAGTATAAGGCTGTGCCTTTTTGATTATAGAGATTTCTTCCTTTTCCTTTACAGAAATAAATTGATTACTTCCTTCATAACAATAATACTTTTGCTTATTTTCATCTTTATAGATAAAGGAGTTATGTACCCACATACAAGTGTTTGAAGTCAAATGTCTTATATAGCAAAAATCTAAATCGGTATCTAATAATTCTACTTCATTTTCTCCAAAAACGATATTTACCTCATGAATAGGCTTTTCATAATCTACACTGCTCTTCATTAAAAATTTTGGATAATGATCCACATAAGTAAAACTAAACTTCATAGAAGCTAAGGATTCTAGCATAACAAAATTAATTTGTCCACCCTTTACCACATGATTACCACCATCGATAGAAATAATTCTTTTCTTAAAATCAAAAATAGGATTTACACAAGCCATATCACTTCTATAGTTTCTCGTAGGATAATGTCCCACAATCATTAGCTTCTTTTGTGGCTTAGATAATTCATAAAAACGATCATACTTAAGTAAAGATAAAGAATATTCAGGTATATGATTTAGATCATCAATTCCTCCATGAACAAGAACTAAAGTATCATTAAGAATAATGACATCATTTAATGTATCCATAAATTGATATAAGTCGTTATATTTCTCATAGATTAAATGAACAAATTCCTCCACATTCATATCCATAGATAGGGGATAGGAAAGTTCATCGGCAATATCATTTATGATCGATCTTTTCTTAATATTAGCATAATATAAAAACTTTTTTTCTTGATCTTTTGGAAGAATAAAGCGAAAAACCTCATCACAGTTTCCAGCCATAGGAAAAACATGAGGATTTTCTTTTGCTAACTGCATTACATAGCGCATAGTAGAAAGATTTTCTTTAAAATCCCCTTTTTCATAAATGTCACCGATAATAAATAAATAATCCTCTTTTGAGAAACCAATTTTATTTAATCCCTCTTTTAGAGTATTTATATCGCCGTGTATATCACTTATAAATATGATTCTCTTATCGGTAGGAATGGTTAAATTTTTAATTTTTGTCTTCTTCTGTAAATCCATTTACTACTCGCTTCCTTTCCTGATAAGAATATATGCACCCACAATAATCTTGGCGATATAGCCCATATTTTTTTGATAGTTCAATCGAATGTTGATATCCACTATCCTTTTTAAAATTCGAATATAAATAGGCAATGTTATATTTTTTTTCTAATAAAAATCCAATCTCATTTATCCACTCATCTTTTTTATGTGGGGATATGGATAAAGTCGTTGTAAAATAATCAAAATTCTCTTCTTTTGCATATTTAGCCGTTTTTTCTAAGCGTAATTTATAACAGTTATAACAACGTAAAGATTTTTCTCCTAAATGCTCATAGCCTTTAATTGCCTGAATAAAATCCTCCTCTTTATAATCATCCTGAATTACTTTTATGGAGGAATCGATATTTTCACAAAACCGTTTTATCTCATCTAAACGTTTAAAATATTCCTTTTTTGGATATATATTATCATTACTAAAAAAAATGGTTATATCAAAATACTTTTTTAACAAGAAAAGCACATGACTAGAACATGGCGCGCAACAGGAATGTAACAACAATTTCGGTCTTTCATCTAACGTCTTTAAAAAATTTAATAAATCTTTATAGGTTGTTATCATTTCATCACCGCCTTTTTATCATTATATATTATATAATAATTAATTAAAACTGTATAGAAAAAAAGAAAATAAAATTATAAATTCATTTTGAAAATTGACGAAAAAATGTTATAATAGAGGTATAATGAAGAGTTTTTTGTTAAAGGAGGGGATTAAAATGTATTCTGTTGGTGAAACCATTATATATACCACATATGGCCTATGTAAAATATCGGATATCATTCAAAAAGAATTTAATGGCAGTCTATTGGATTATTATATTTTAAAACCCCTTAACGATGCGAAATCCTCTCTTCAAGTACAGGTCAACAACCCTATAACAAAAGAAAAGCTTCGAGCGATTCTTTCTAAAACGGAAATTATAGAATTGATTCATCAAATCCCTTCCATAGAGCCCTATTGGATTGAAAATGAAAATGAAAGAAAGAAACACTTCTCTTCCATTTTACGTTGTGGAAAACGAATTGAAATTATCGGAATCTTAAAGAGTATATTTGAACATCAAAATGAATTAAGGCTGCGTGGAAGAAAACTTCATGCCTGTGATGAGCAATATTTTAAGGATGCGGAAAAGATAATTTATGAAGAAATGGCTTATGTTTTAAATATAAACAAAAATGACATTGTGCAATTTATCGTACAAGAAATTGGAAATATAAAATAAGACTTTAGAAAAATTTCTAAAGTCTTTTTTTAACCTAAATTTGCTTTAAATACTCTTAAAGCATTCAAATGGGTTATTTTATCAATTTCTAAATCTGTAAAGTCTTCTTCTTTCATTCTCTTTATTAACCGAGTCATTAAAGAAGCATCTTTTAATTCAATGTCGGAAGGTATTCCATCAAAATCACTTCCTAAGGCCAAAACATCTACTCCTACTAAATTTTTAATATATTTCATATGAGCAATAACACAATCGATTGTATTTTTTCCTTGTTCTTCATTATCATCTAAAAATGCGGCACAATAATTCATTCCCATAATACCACCATTTTTAGAAAGCGCAACAATCATATCATCCGTTAAATTGCGAACATGATGACAAACCGACCTTGCATTGGAATGAGAAGCAACGATAGGTTTATTTGTTATATTTATAACATCCCAAAAGCCTCGATCCGATAAGTGAGAAACATCAACAATCATACCCAATCGATTCATTTCTTTTACCATGGATTTCCCAAAATCAGTTAATCCATTTACAGTATTTGGAGTTACAAAATCAGGTATACCATTGTAATATTTTCCATAATTTGGATGACCAACTCCATTTTCGTAATTCCAATTTAAGCAAATCATTCGGACACCCAAACGATAAAAATTTCTTAAAAAGGAAAGATTGGATTTACATACGCCGCCCTCTTCTATTGTTAGTATTGTTGAAATTTTTTTGTTGCTATGATTGGATAACAAATCTTGATAGGTATACGCTATTTTTACATTTGTATTTTTTTCAATTTCCTGATAAAATAAATCAATCATTTCAAGGCAAGTTTCCAAAGGATTATCCTCTGTGTAATGCACAAACATAGCAAAGCATTGGGCATAATAATCCACATGAACTAATTTTTCAATATCAATTTGTAGATTGGATCTTGATAGTTCCATCTTATTTCCTTTTTTATTTTCTTGATAAATCCTACCTATTGTATCACAATGTAAATCAAAAAAACTCAATTATAATACCTCCTTAACAAAATTTAAGAACTCTGTTAAAGTATATGTAGGCATATCGATTTTTAAGTTATTCGTATTAATTAAAAAATCAGTAATTAATATTTTTTTTATTTCTTTTGGTAAATCGGAGAAATCATCTTCTACATCATTTCCAACCATGATGCTACCTTCCATTTTTAAATTTAGTTTTTCAAAAATTTCTTCATAATATAAATGATTTGGTTTACAATAGGTACTATTTTCATAAGTGGAAATATAGTCAAAATCATCCGGATTCATATTAGCCCATCGAATTCTTTGTTCGGTACAAATTCTAGGAAATAACGGATTAGTAGCTAATATAATAAAATAGCCTTTTTTCTTTAATTCTTTAATAATCTCATTTGAGATAGATTGCACCTGAACTATATTGGAAATGGTATTAAATTCATTTAAATAAAAATCATAAAATACATCTTTTAACCGATCTACATCTGGGTAAGTTTTTTTCATTTGCTTCCAAAATAATTCTTCATTCGTTACCCTACCATCATTTTTAACGATGGTATAAGCCGCTTTAGAAAAGGTTTGAAGAAATTCATCTGGCTGATAGCCTAATTCTTTTGCCTTCATATATACTAAATTAAAGTATTGTTTTAAAAATATATCTTGATTCATCTGTAATAGGGTACAATCCAAATCAAATAATATTACAGGTTTCATATTTATTCCTCATTTACAAGATATTGCATAATTTCACAAACATACATTTTATGCATATCTCCACTCGAATAAAATTTGTTTTTTAAATCCTCAGGTAAGGCATCATATGGAAGATCTAAAGCATAAAGTTTTTTCATTTTTAATACATAGTCTGCCTCACATACATAATATCCATTAAAATCGATATCAAAAGTTGCATGTAATCCAGTTTCTTTAAATTTATCGATTTTATTTCCAGATACGGTTCCAAAATAATTCTTTGCTTCTTTATAGGAATCATTTAAAAAAGATAATGTTACACTATTTGATTTTTCTATGAAATTATAGGTATGTCTAGAATGTCTTACAAATATAAATGCAATATTTTTTCCCCATAATACTCCTAAGCCACCCCAAGATACGAGCATAGAGTTAAATCCATTTTGATCTCCACAGGTAAGGATAGGACATACATCTTTAAAATTTTGAAATATATTGTGATTAAATTCTTCTAATCTCTTTTTTAACATATTTTTCTCCTTTTAATTAAAAATCAGAACTAAAATACATGCTAACAAATTATTTGCCATATGAGCGGCTATTGAAGCGTAAACATTATGATCGGATTTATGATAGATGAAACATAATAAAGCTCCACTTGATGCATAGGGAACACATTGTAAAAGCCATACACCAAAATTGGTCATATTCGTAGAAATCATATGTGGTAAAGTAAATAAGATAATGGAGATAATATAGCAGGCAACGATGCTATATTTTTTAAATACAGAAAATATGACTTTACGGTAAATTAATTCTTCTACTACCGGTGCAAGTAAAACAGTAGCTAAAATCATAGGAAGCATTCCGCCATTACTTAAAATTATTTCAATTGTGGATTGATTGGCTGAACTTGGCACACAAAAACCAATAACAAAATCGATAAGATACGTTACGACTACAAAAAATACTGCCATTACAGGAATGTAGATTGACAAATAATTCTTCTTTTCTTTTAAAGCATTAAAATCAGTAACAATGTCATCACGCATAAAAAAGGCAACACCAACTAAGGCAATGAAATATCCTAAAAAATTTCCCCAGCCTTGGGCAATGGCATTAACTTTTAGATAAGGCGCTTCATAAGAACTTAAATCGGTAGTCGAAAGGCTTTCTAATACTGTAGCCGTATCCAAACGATTTAGAATTCCAAGAAAAAGAGCAATACCAATTGAAATAAATCCTGCAAATAAAAAAAGCATTAAAATATATATTACCGTTGCGACTCCTTTATTGGGACTAAAAATGGTCTTTTTCTTTTTAATGGTGACATTTGCATTTTGATTTTGCATATTTACGTTTTGATTTTCAATATTTTCATTTTCTATATCTTTATTTTGATTTTCATTCATAAACTATCACATCCTTCATATGTATTATATCATTAATACAGGTAAATAAAAAGATTAAATTCATTTTCTGAACTTAATCTTTTTCAAATTATGATTTTGGTTTGAAAATTAAAGCGATTAGCACGGAAAGAAAAATAGCAAAGGCAATACCACCAGAGGTCTTATCATACATTCCTGTAAAGATTCCTATGAAGCCTACCTCTTGTGCTTTTGCAAAGCTTGCATGAGCTAAAGAATGCCCAAAGCTTGTTATAGGAAGTAAAGCACCTGCCCCACTTATTTTAATTAATTGCTCATAGGCATGATTAAAATCTAAAAGTGTTCCTAAGCATACAAACATAACCGTCATATGCCCTGTGGTAAGCTTTAATGCATTTTTTATTAATTCTGCTAATGCACAAATGCCACCACCAATGAAAAACGCACATAAATATATCATAATTATACTGCCTCCAATTCTATCACATGTGCAATACATGGCAACGAATTTTTTTGATTGATCATAGTAGGATTCATTAAGACTCCAGTTGCACATAGTAAAACACGTTTTAATTCTTTTTTCTCCATTTTCTTTTTTACGTAGGATAATAGTACAGCAGCACTTGTTCCTGGACCACTACCACCTGCAAAGACTGGTTGCTTCTCAACATCATATAATATTAAGCCGCAATCCTGATAATTCGTAAGGGTAGGATACCAATCTTCTAAGCCTTTTTTTACGACTTCATATCCATAACTAGATAAATCTCCTGTAAGAATTAAATCATAATTTTCTGGTTTTGTTCGTGTCTCTCTAAAATGTTCTATTAAAGATTCTAAGGCTGCGGGTGCCATTGCTCTACCAAAGTCTAAAGCATCGGTAAATCCTATATCAATGACTTTCCCTAAAGTAAAGCTATTTATTTTAATTTTTGATTTCGTATTTCCAATAATGCAGGATGCCGCGATCGTCGAGGTAAAGGTTTGCGTATCTTCTTTTTCTCCTCCATATTCCACTGGATTACGGAATTGTCTTTCCGCACTTTGATTATTACTTGAAGTAAAAACCAAAGCATTCTTGACGGTATTTTTATCGATTAATAAGGAGGCAAGACCAATCCCTAAAGCAATGGTCGAGCAGGCAGAATAAATACCAATTAAGCTAATTAAAAGCTTTCGCATCGTATAGCTTGTTGTGGTAAGCTGGTTGGATAGTTCTCCACCAACAGCTATATCTATATCTTCTGGCTTTACATTCATTTTTTCAAAAAGCATATCGATGGACTGAGATAACATGGATATTTCACTATTTTCGAAGCAATCCTCTTTAAAATCGGATACATAATCCAAATAGGAGGCGATAGGCCCTTTGCCCTCTAGTTTTCCTCCTAATACCATACTATCTAAAAGATAAACATTATTTATTTTGAAGTTCATAGTAACACCTCAAAAATATATCGAATTGCAGAAACAACAATAGCACAGGTAGTACCTAAAACAATAACACTTCCAGCAAGCTTTAAACAGTTACTACCAATACCTAAAACAATACCCTCTTTTTTATATTCCATTGCAGAGCTTACACAGGCATTTGCAAAGCCTGTAATCGGAATGGCAAGACCACATTTTGCAATTTGTCCTAAATCATCATATATTCCGATTGCAGATAATATACCTGCAAAAGAAATCATTATAATTAATAAATAAAAATTCGCATCATCGGGACTTGTAAAATTTTTTAATACATCTAATATGATTTGTCCGGTTAGACATAAAACTCCTCCAAAGAAAAAAGCCTGTAAAAAGTTAAGAAGCATTCGTTTATAATCTCGTTCATAACTAACAAGCTTTGCATAATATTTTTTTGAATTCTGCATAATATCACCAAATATATTATGCTTACAAAATTATCCTTTTATACTACCATTTTTTTTCAAAATGTAAAAAGGTTCCTTCATTTTTTTTACTTTCGACGATTAGATTATCGCAAAACATTTCCATAATTGTAAATCCTAATCCACTTCTTTCTTCATCCGCTTTTGTAGAAAATAAAGCTTCTCTTGCTAAATCGATATCTTCTATTCCAACGCCTTTATCCATAATTTCAATGATCACCTTGTCCGCTTTAACAAAAATATTCATATCAATATATTTATCTTCGTTATTATCATAGCCATGAACAATGGCATTCGTTATCGCTTCACTTACTACTGTTTTTAATTCATTAATAAAAGTAATGGTAGGATTATTATCTACTAACATAGCTCCCAACATATTTCTTATAACTGCAATATTTGTTCTTTTTGATAAAAAAGTCATTCTTACTTCATTTTCCATTCTAATTTCCCCCTATTGTCATTAAAGTAGCATCTTCTGTTTCTTTTATTAAACAAATTTTTCCTAATCCTGATAATTGTATAATACGTTCTATTTTTGGATTTATACTGCAAATCATTACATCACCATTTAACTTTTTTAACTGATGAAATCTTCCTATGATAAAGCCTATACCAGAAGAATCCATAAAATCAAGCTTTTCTACATTGATAATTAAATGCTTTATTTTATAATCATCAATATACCTACTTATTCTTGTTCTTAAATCCGTTACAGATAAATCATCTAGCTCTCCTTTTAATCTTAGGATTAAAGCATTGCCTTTTACATATACTCCAACAGAAAGTCCCATATCATCACCAGCAAGATTATAAAATATAATTTACGGAAAAAAAACAGATTCGACAAAACTAGAACTTTATTTCGTTTTACAAATTTCGTGCATTTTTATAAAAAAGAAAACGGCTAAATTAGCCGCTTATATTTTATACTGGTGCTCACTGTAAGAATCGAACTTACCTTTTGGCCTTACCATGGCCACGTTCTACCGATGAACTAAGAGAGCATACGACATTACTATATCACAAGACGGAAATTTTTACAATACTAAAATGAAACTTTTCCCTAGGATATACCTTTTAAAACTTACTTCTTATTATCAAAAAAAAGGCTATTATAGCCTTTTTTAATGTTCACTTGTTACTTTTGCCAAATGTCTTGCCGATATAAAATTAAGTCCTACAAAGCAAAGAATAAAAAAGAAATTAATCCCGCTTTGAATTTCAGGAGTTAAGGTAATATTAAAGAAATTTATATTATAACCAAAGCTATTCGTTAAATTAGAAATTAACTCTTGATTTCCTATTCCAGCCGTTTCTAAATATTCCACTAAATTATGAATCGGTGTACTTAAAAAGGTATAGCGCATAATAGAGCATGCGTAGGTTCCTGGAAAGAAACAACATAAATTCGATAACCAGCTTGGAAACATTGCAAGAGGCATATAGGCACCAATTAAGAATCCTGCTGCTGCCGAAAAAACGGCGATAATACTTGCCAAAGTTGATTCTCTATTAATAAAAGAACAAATAAAGATGGTAAATAAGGTGGATGCAATCGTTGTAAAAATTAAAACAATTAACATCATAAGGAAGTCTGTAAAATGGATAACAAATTCCTGCATACAGACTAAATAAAGTAAACAAATTACTAGCACGATAAAACAAATAAATAGTGTCACAATAAAATTAAATAAGAAATAACTTGCAATCAAATAATTTTTGTTTATTGGAGAGGATGCAAAATCACGATTTACTCCATTTTCCTTATCATTAATAATAATATTATTGGTTTGAATGGATATGGTTATGGTGCTTAATGCAATGATCCCACTTAGCATCCAAGAGTCTACGACGATATTTACATACTTCATAAGCTCTTTTGTTGGTTCAATATCCAATTGGTATAAGGTGTTTTTTACAGTTTCTAATTCAAGACCTCTTAAAAAACATATGTATACCGCAAGGATAATTAAAGGTACCATTAGAGTATAAAATACACGAATTTTATTTTTAAAAAATACTAGGAAATGTCTTTTTGTCAATTGAAAAAAGATATCCCATTTTCTAGATAATCTATTCTGCATATCCTTCACCCTGGACAATATTTTTTCCTGTAACATTTAAAAATACATCATCCATATTTCCCTTTAATATTTCAAAATCACTGATTTCCTTTTTATATTTATTTAAGATACTTCTAGCCTCATCACTATTTTTTATTAACAGTTTATACGCACCAACATCTTCTAAATAATGATACTCAATATGATCGGTTTCTAATTGATGCTCAAAGGCATCATTTTCCTTCATATAACTTAAAATATAGTCACTACTATAAAGATTTTTTAATTCTACTGGCGTCCCCCTAGCAATAATTTTACCTTTATCCATAATAACAACATCCGTTGCTAAATCCGCTTCTTCTAAATAATGTGTCGTTAAAAAAACCGTCATATTGGTTTCTTTTCTTATTTTGTCAATTAAAGACCAGACCACTAATCTTGTTTTAGGATCTAAGCCAGTTGTGGGCTCATCTAAGATTAAAAGCCTAGGCTGATGGACCATAGCTCTTGCAATGTCCACTCTTCTTTTTTGTCCACCACTTAAATTTTTAATTTGTCGATGTAAAAGGGGTTCTAATTCTAACAAAGAAACAATAGAATCGATATTCTTTCTTTTTTCTTCTTTCGTTAAAGAATAAAAGGAAGTTCTGATTTCTAAATTTTCTTTTACAGTTAATTCTTGATCGAGTACACTATTTTGAAAAACAATTCCTATTTTATTTTTGATATCAAAGCTATGGGTATCCAAATTTGAGCCATATACAAGAACTTTACCAGAATCCTTTGGCAAGATAGAGCAAATGATATTTATCGTTGTAGATTTTCCAGCACCATTTATTCCTAAAAAGGCAAATAAAGAGCCCTCGGTAACCTTAAAAGAGATATCATTAACTGCTTTTACTTCTCCATAGGACTTTATTAAGTTTTCTATTTCTAAAGCATAATGTTCCATAATTCACCTACGATTTTGCATTTCGTTTTACCTTTCCCCAGCTTGGTTTGGAAAGTGCACCAATACAAAGAGTGATGGCATATAAAATTAAAAATAAAGGAAATAAGAATACGGCAGATAATAATTGTCTTCTATTCTTCGCACCAATTTTCTTATAATCTACGATGGCTAAAATAAGACCTTGCAAAATACCAAAGAAAACAAATAATCCCACGATAATTCCTGCCCCTATATATATAGTATACCAAAGCATATTATAATAATACGAAACATCAAACATCGTTAGTTCGATATATCCATATCCGGCATAATATAGGAAAACAAAATTATAAACATAGAATAAAGGAATCCACGTACATAATAGAATCGTTAAAAAATTAAATATATAGGTTAAAAACATTTCAATAAAGGAAAAATTACCTGTAGTAAAGAACTTTCTTACCATCGCCATAAGCTTGGTTTTTAAAAGTTTCATTCCTCCACTACCGATGCGTTTATTTCGATTAAGTGTATCTTTAAAGGAGGATGGCATATCTTCATATACGACCGCATCCTCAATAAAATGTCCCTTATATCCATCAAGCATTCGATTGAAATTAAATTCGGCATCATCGGAGATGGATATAGCATCATAGCCGCCACACTTAAGAAGCATTCTTTGGCTCATCATCGCACCACTTCCATTGACATGTGCTGCGATACCTAAACGTTCTCTTACTCTACTTCCGTATCTTGAATCAAAGGTATAGAATAAGGTACATGCCTTTGTGTAAAAGTTTTGCGTAGCATTTAAGGCTCCTTCATATGGTCTTGCAAAATCAACTCCCGATTGATAGGCATCATTCATTAAAGAAGAAAATTCCTTATTGATATGATTATCTGCATCTAGGTGAATAATCATATCATAAGGGTCTTCTAAATGAATTAAATAATCAATTCCATATTTAAGCGGATATAAAGCCATATGATGCGCTGGATCTGGATCATTATGAATCAAAACTTTAGCACCAGCCTCACGAGCAAGATTAGCTGTATTATCCGTACAGTTATCTGCAATTACATATACATCATATAATTCTTTAGGATAATCCTGATTATCTAAAACATCTTTTACTGCTTCAAATATAACACTTTCTTCATTGTGGGCAGGGATAATGTAGGCAATTTTACCCTTAACCTCACTTTTCGGAAACCTTCTTTTCTTAATCCATGAAAATAATACATAAAACAATTGAAGGGCTACTGGAATAGCAATAATAATTAAGATAATATAATTTATTATACTTAATACTCGATATAATATTTCATACCACATAAATCATTTCTCCATTAAATCTTCTCTATTTGCGATTTTATATTATATCATACTCTCCTATTGATTTCTACCTTTTTAAACAATTAACTCTCCTTTATTCTATTTTTCCTATATATTAGACAAATTATAACAATCGATATAAAAATAAATATAAATTGTGGCCAAATATACGAAAAATATTTTCCAAATTCAATTGTATTACTAGAAGCAATATACTGATTACAGCAAACTGCATAATATTGTGGTAATAGATGAGCAACTCCAATAACTTCTTTTGATAAAAATTCCATTGGTACAAAAAGACCAGAAAGGAAAGCCGTTCCTAAGGGTAAAACGACATTTAATACCTGCATTACAATTTGTGAAGATACAAGCATAGCTACCGCATAAGAAATCCCAACTAGAGTAAAGCTAAAGATTAAAATATTTATCAAGTAAAATATTGCGTTTTTTCCTACTATATTTGGTCCAATAAGGAAATAGGCCATAATATATATGATACAAGAAAATAGAATTCCTATACAAATATTTCCAATAATTAAAGAGGTATTTAGCTTTAAACCTGAAACGGAGGAAATATTCATTCTTCTTTTAATTTCTGTGGATTTAAAAGCCATCATGATGGTTCCTATTAAAGAAATAACAACAGCAAAAATAACATATAAAGCATAGCCATATAATGAGGTCACTATCGATGTATCTCCATTAGAGGAAACTAGGGATGTTTCCATTTGCTTTTCTGAATTTTCTAATAGCAATATCGCATCTTTCATCGCTTGATTTTTATCGGATAAATTATGCTTTGCATTTACCTTAGTTAAATTGAAAAGATCGGTTATTCTTTCTTTTAAGGAATATGCCGTAGTGCTATTTGGAGTAGTCTTAATTAAAATGATATTCTCTTCCTCTTCTAAAAGCTTGGTATAAAAATCTTCAGGAATTTCAATATACATATCGATTTCATCCCAAAAGAGTCCATCATCAACACTTAAATTATTTAGTTTCTTTTCCTTTATATAAGGATTTAAATAAGCCAATAAATCCTTGGAATATTCGGTAGAATCTTCATTTTTTATAGCCACATTTACTTTTTGTATTTCATAAGAATTATTTGTCTTTTTTAGTGTGGATCCTATGATAAGGGTAAGAATTGCAAACACAACAAAATAAACAATTACTACATTAATGTTTTTTAAAAGAATCTTAAAAAAGCCTTTAAATACTTGCATACTTCTCACCCCTTATCTTCCAAATAACAAGCCCAATCATAACGAAATTCATTCCTAATAAAATCCCAAGCCTTATCCAGTAGAAACTTAGATCCGAATAATAATATAAAGAATATAGCATATCGGTAATCATTTGGGCAGGATTTATATATTTCATAAACGGCAAATGCATATCAATCATTTGCTTAATATTTGCAAACATTAAACCAGATAATATACATAATGCTAAAACAATAATAGATAAAATAGCCTCCTTCTTCTCTGGAGTTCCCTTTAAGAAAATACTAACAACCATTCCTAAGGATATTCCTGTAAATGAGCCGATCACCATAGCCAGTAGGGCTAAATACCACTCCTGTCCTAAAGGAACACCCAAAATAAATTTAAGGTAGGTAAATAACGTAAGACAGGAAATCAGCTGTAAAACAACAGCAGCTAAATAATATAAAAGAATTAATTTATATTTTGATGTTGGCGCAACACAAATACGGATTCCTAAAGCACTTTGATCAGCACGAATATCCTGAATGATTTGCTTACCCCAGAAGGTTGCATATAGGCACATCATCGCAATTAAACTATAAAAATATATCGTGGAAAAATTAGCATCAATATTTTTCGTTGTATCATTAAAATAATGAGATTCAGCAACTAGATCTTTGATGATTTCTTTAATATAAGCTTGCGCCATATCACTAGCATATTTTTCATAAGCCTTTTGAATCGTCTTACTAGAAACGATATATTTTTCTATGATTTGATTCGTAATAACAGATTCGATCGAGTTATTTTGTGATTTTAAAATATAATTTTCTTCCTTATATAAGAGTAAATCTATTTTTTTATCTAAAATATTTTGTAAACCTTCCTCTTTTGTGGGAACCATTTTAAGGTCAAATAAATGTTTATCCTTGTCTAGTTCTATTTCTTCTAAAACATTAATTAAGTCATTTTCTACTTTAAAACTCTCTTCTTCTACGATATGTAATTCAATCGTATCAATAATCGAATTAGTAGAAAGCTTACCAAAGGCAGCATATTCTAGGGTAGCTAAAACTAGAGGAAAAACTAAAGTCCATACCCAAATGCTTGGTTGCCTTAATAAGGTTTTTAATCGATTAAGAAAAATCATTAATCCCTCAACTCCTTACCCGTAATCTGTAAGAATACATCATTTAAGGTTGGAAGTTCGGAATAAATATTGCCAAAAGAAATATGATTTTCCTCTAAATAATGAAGTAAATTTGGAATATAGGTATTGCCTTTTTTTGTTTTTAGGATAACCTCATTATTTTTATATTCCTTTGAAATTACAAAATCCAAATCCAGTTTTGCTGCATCTTCTTCTTTCATCTCTATGGTTATCGTTGAACTAAACTCGACACTATCCTTCAATTTTTCCTTTGTTCCGTGTGCAATTACACTTCCCTTATCCATAATCACAATATAATCACAAATCTGTTCGACTTCCTCCATATAATGTGAAGTATATATAATGGTGGCACCTCTTTTATTTAGTTCTACGATTCCTTCTAATATTTTATTTCTACTTTGGGGATCTACGGCTACCGTTGGCTCATCTAAAATGATAAGCTCTGGCTTATGGGCAATACCACAGGCAATATTTAATCTTCTTAAAAGACCGCCTGATAATTTTTTAGGTCGAAATTTCACATAATCCTCTAAGGATACAAAAGATATAGCCTCTTCAACATATTGCTTTCGTAATGCCTTATCCTTAATATATAAGCCACAAAAATAATCAATGTTTTCATAAACCGTTAGTTCATTAAAAACCGCCACATTCTGTGGTACAACACCAATCTTTTGTTTTAAATCATATCGCTTTGGTGTCATCAATTCATCAAATAAATAAATTTCGCCACTATCATATTTTAAAAGCTGTAATAAGCAGTTAATTGAAGTGGTCTTTCCACTTCCGTTAGGACCTAATAATCCATAAATTTCTCCTTTATGTACTTCATAGGATAGCTCATTTAAAGCTAAAACTCCACCTTTGTAGGTTTTACTTACCTTATCTAATTTTACTATCATTTTTATTCCTCCTTTAATAGCATTCGATTTAATGCATCAAAATCATAGTTTAAATCTTCTTTAGAATAGATTTGATCTCTACACATTGCAGAAACTAATCCCCAATAGGAAATCGACATAGAAATGGGATTCCCATCATATATCTTTTGTTGCTTCTGACCTTCCTTTATAATATCTGCCAAAATCTCAATAGCTGGATATGCCCATAATTCAAAATCATGCTTTGAGGCTGGAAAGAGATTTATACTTTCCATTAAGGTAAATCTTGAAGGAAAAACATCGGAAGTTAAAATCAAATGCTTCATTCCACTCGTCAAATAATGAATTTTATCCTTAACACTTATATCGGCATTTTTTAAAGGAAGTAAATCCTGATCTCGGCTTTCTAAAATGTTTTTTAGGATTTGCTTTAATAATTCTTCTTTTGATGGGTAATAATGGTAAATTAGACCACTGCTTATCCCAATACCCTTAGACAAATCACTCATCTTTGTCCCATAATATCCATATTTAGCAAAATACAATAAAGCCTGCTTCTCGATTTCTTCTTTAGTTAGCATACGCATTTGTTCATTTTTTAAAGCATTTCTTCCCATATTACCTCCATTTATTGATTAAATATTTATTCAATGTAAATTATAACATAAATATTTCCTTTTTAAAATACCTAAAATTACATATTCTATATATAGAAATATATACTTCATTATATCAAATCTAAATCCTCATTAAAAGCAAAAAAAATAAGACTTATTTAAGCCCTATTCTTTGTATTCTATCCTTTTAATCCTTGTTCCTGACGTTCCATATTTTCGACGACAATATCATGAATTTCTCCTAATGTCGCACAATATTCTAGTACCTTCCATGGCGTATTGGTATGAAAATGAATTTTGATTAAATCTTCATCTCCTACCACAAGTAAGCAATCTCCTTTTATATTTGAAGTGATATATTCTAATATCGTATCCTCTTCTAAATCATGGCCAGCAATTAAAAGCTGCGTATCAAATTTAAATTCTAACATAAATTCTATCTCCTTCATTTTTTATTATTATATCTTATTTTCCATTTTTTGTAAAGTTTGTTTTACATCATATCAATATACCATTACAATGATCGATTTCATGCTGAATAATCTGTGCAGTAAAATCTGTAAAGGTTTGAATTCTTTTTTTAAAATCCTCATTGTAATATTCTACCTTTATTTTCTTATATCGTTTTGTCTTTCTGCTTCCTTTTAAAGATAGGCAGCCTTCTTCAGTTTCATACTCATTTTGAAAGCTTAAGAGGATAGGATTAAACATGAGCACATATTCCTTCTTCTCATTTTCAAAGATAATCACTCTTTTTAATACACCAATCATATTGGCAGCCATACCTACACAGCTCTTCGAATGAAAACGCAGGGTATCCTTTAAATCTTCAATTAGGTATCTATCTTCTTTTGTGGCAGGCTCGGAAGGAAGCATAAGAAAATTTTCACTTTTTATAATCGCTTTAATCATAAGCATCCCCTCTTTTAAGCATAGTATAACACAAAATACATCATTTCTTGTAGATTTTTAGCATAATTTTTGTTAAAATAGACTCATATATATAGGAGAGATTTAAATGAAATACCAAGAAACCATATGGTATGAGGATGAACTTAATGATGACTTTGGAACAAGTGTAAAGCATATTCGTCCCTTACCAAAAAAATATAAATACATAACCACAAATTTTATTCTAAAATTTTTTGATTTTATTATTTATAGATTAATCGTTAGACCTTTTGCCTGGTTCTATATGAAAATTAAGTTTGGTCACAAAATAAAAAATAAAAAAATTTTAAAAAATATAAAATCCGGATATTTCATTTATGCCAATCATACGACCATTATTGGCGATGCCTTTATGCCAAATCTTTTATCAATAAAAACAAAAAATTATATTATTACAGGTGAACAGGCAAACTCATTAACTAAACTTCTTCCTATTCTTAGAGGAATTGGAGCTCTCCCCCTTACTAGTCAAGTTAAAGACAATATAAAATTAATGAAGGCCATAAAAATTAGAATCGAACAGAAAGCAAGCATCACCATTTATCCAGAGGCACATGTATGGCCTTATTATACCGACATACGTCCCTTTCCTTCCGAAAGCTTTAAATATGCCAGCAAGCGAAATACTCCAATTATAGCTATGACCAATTGCTATAAAAAAAGAAAACTTTTAAAAAGACCTAAAATTATTACCTATCTAGATGGTCCTTTTTATCCAAAAGATGAATTAAATTCAAAGGAAAATGCAAATTATTTAAGAGATATCGTCTATCAAAAAATGAAAGAAAGAACAAAAGAGCATTCTACATATTCTTACTTTAATTATAAAAAGAAGGAAACAAATTAATTTCCTTCTTTTTTTTCTTTATATTTTTTTAGAATAAATTACTTCTGGAAATGGATCATCTTCTAAAGTAAACTGCCCTATTCTTTTATAACCTAATTTCTCATAAAAATAAACGCCATCTTCTACTTCAACAGTTGAGGTCATAACGATAGAGTATTTCATCTTTTTCATGTTTTCTTCCCAATACTGAATCAACTTTGTTCCATAACCCTTTAACCGATAGCCATCAAAAATATATAACATATTTAAAAAGGGTGTATTATCCCAAAACAAATTATATCTAAGCCAACCAATCCATTTTCCATCTTCTTCTATAATATAAACTCTTTTCTGTACAATCGATAGTATTAATTCTTTATCTGATATATGTTTATCTACTTGAATTAACCTTTTTGCATCTTTTTTTCTTGCGATTTTTATCATAAAGTTACTCCTATATTATAACTATATTTCAAAAATTTCTTTTTCATCATTATATTTCCACTTTAATTGTTTTTGAAGATTTATTAGATTTGTATATTTATCCATCATTTTTTTATAAAGATCTTCACTATAATTCTTAAAAATTCTTAAACTTTCTTCAAATATATATTTCCTATAATCATATTTTTCTTCAATAATATAATTCTTTTCAAGTCCATCTCTTTTATCTAGTTCTTCTTTAAAAAAATAATCTAAAACAGAGATTTCTATGATATTTTCAACAGCATCAATCATTCTTAATACAGGAAATCCTTCTACTTCACACACTCCCCTAGTATCATTTACTTCACAATGTATAAGACCATTTTTCTTAAATAAATGTAAGTTTGGATTTAATTTTATATTATACTTTTTTAAAAATTTATTACAATTTCGTAATATTTTTAATGATTCAAACATTATGTATCACTTCCTAAATAAAAATTTTCTTAAAAATCTATAAAATGAACTTTTTTCTTAATTTTTATCAAAAATATATTTTTGCATAATTCTGCGTAATTCGGTTTGATTTGGTAAAATCAAGTAAAATTAGGTATAAAAAAACAGATAATACCAACGTATTATCTGTGTACTCTTAAGATGGTGCCCAAGGTGGGATTCGAACCCACACGGTATCGCTACCAATGGATTTTGAGTCCATCGCGGCTACCATTACGCCACTTGGGCAGTTTAGCGACTAATGGTCGCTAATTATTATATCATTTCTACTATTTATTTTCAATAATTATTTCTTATTGTTTCTTTCAATTGCATCCTCATAAATGGTTAAAATATTTTTAGAATATTTTTCTTTAGAATAATCTTCAATCGATTTAACGGTATTGGACTTAATTGTTTTTAAGCATTCGGGAGCCTTTAAAATCTCTTCCATTTTTACTTCTAATTCTTTTACACCATCAAAATAGATTCCGTTATAGTAGTTTTCAACGATATCTTCAATACATTCATCCTTTTGAACAAGTAAAGGAATGGAGGAGGCTAGAGCTTCGATATAGGTTAGACCTTGGGTTTCGGATTGGGATGCATTCACAAAGATATCACCTAGCTGATAATAAAGTGGAATTTGATCCCACGGAATAATATCAGTAAAAACCACTTGAGCAGTAATCCCTAAATCAGATGCTAATTGCTTTAGTTCCTCTAATTCAGGTCCTCCACCAACAATGACAAATTTTGTTTCCATATTTCCTTTACAGGAGGCTGCATAAGCCTCTAAAAGGGCATCTATATTTTTTTCTTTTGAGGTCCTACCTATAAATAAGAAAACAAATTGATTCTTTTCAATACCCAAGGATTCCTTAAGATTTAATACTTCTTCTTTAGAATGATTTTCTTTAAAAAAGCGCTGGATATCAATTCCACTAGGTACAACACGAACATCACTACCTAACCCATAAGATTTCTTCTGCTCATAAACCTTTTTTGTAGGCACAATTTCAATAGTAGAATTTTTGGCAATCGGTCTTGTAAATAGTCTACGTAATAGCCACATCATTGATCCATGAAAATGCTTATCAAAAAAGCTAGAAACATATTTAAAATATTCACTCCATAGAGTATGCAAGGTATGAACCATAGGAATCTTAAGTTTCTTATGGGCTAAAATTGCTAATTTTGAAATATTAAACTCCGTATGTAAGTGGATAATGTCTAAGTTATATTGCTTCACAATTTTTAAATATTTTTTATGCGTAAATGTGTATCTATACTCCTTTAAATCCCTAAAAGGATATGGTCTTCCGTAGATATTGATTACATTTTTACTATTTAATTCCTCAGGATTTTCTACCATTTTTTCATCAAAGCTCGTAAAAATAAAGCATTCATGTCCTAGTTCGGTTAAACCCTCATATAACATTTTGATTGATGTTACTACACCACTAACACTAGGATAATATTGGTCAGTAAATAGTCCTATCCTCATTTTTATTCCCTCTTTCAAAAAGAATATACATTATAAATCCATATGCCATTAAGAAATAGTAGGTTAAAAGCCTCCATAAAAGCATTCCGCTAACAGCCAAATTGCTTGCATCTACATATCCAACAAGTAATCCCTGAAATAAAGTTGTAAAGGCTAACTCTGCGCCACCAGAGGAGCCTGGGGTTGGAACCCATATGGAAATCGTTAAAGCAAAGGATGTCATAGCAATTACATAAAATAAATTCTTAAAGGATAAATCGACACCGATAGCGTAAAAAATAAAAAACGGAATGGCATAATAACAAACTAAACCTAAAGCTTTTAGGATAAAGGAGCCAAAGATTACACTTTTGGATTTTCCCATTTCCTTAAAAGCACTTTGCATCTCTTCTACATACGTTTGAAAGGATTCAATTTTATTAGATAATAATTTCTTTAGAAATTTAATTTTTGATAATAAAGTTAATAATTTAACCATTATTCTTCCTGCAATTTTTGTTGTACCTATTGCAATTATAAATAACATCATAATCATATTAATACTAAATCCGACAATTAAAAGCCAAATGAAATTATCCACTTGTTCCTTTAATCTTGAAAAATAGGCAATAAGACAAACCACAGAAAATAAATTCATAACAATTTGATAAACCAAAAAATTTAATAATAAGGCTGATGTTGAATCAGATAATTTCATTTTCTTTGCTTTTAGGGCATAGGCTTGAAAAGGTTGTCCTCCAGAAGAAAACGGAGTTATACCATTAAAAAAGAATTCTGATCCACTAATAAACATAGAATCCTTTATAGAAATGTCTTTATATTTATGCTTAACAATAATCGTAAGTGAGGCTTGAAATAAGATACAATACAAAATAACAATTCCTATACAAACAAGAATATATAGGTAATTGGTTTGATTGGCTAATACAGAGACTATAGATTTAATATCTCCTAAAGAACAAACTAAAATAATTAATATAATTAGTATAGCCAGTACTAAAATTATATTTTTAATGATTTTCTTCTTAGGATACATGCTTACATCTCATCTAAGTACTGAATGCCTAATAATCTAAGGCCTTCATTTAGTACAATTCGAACGGATTTAGCCAATGAAAAATTTGTATTTCTAACCTTTTCTTCTTCGACATTTATTTTTTCTATCGAATAAAACTTGTTAAAGCTCTGTGCTAAAGACAATAAATATTTTGCTACTACGCTTGGGGCATATTCCATAGAGGCCTTTTCTATTATAGAACGGAAGGATGCAATTAGCTTAACCAATTCAAAATAATGTGGCTTAGCAAATAAAGAGCTATCACAATTTTCTATATCAAAAGTTTTATCTTTTAATATAGAAGCAATTCGAACACCTGTATATTGTAAATAGGGTCCAGTTTGTCCTTCAAATTTTACGGATTGCTCTAAATTGAATTCTACATCTAATCCTCTATAATTCTTTAAATCACCAAAAACGATAGCGGCAATTCCTACATATTTTGCGATTTCAGATTTATTTTTTAAATCCGGATTTTTTGTATTAACCAAATCATAGGCTAAAGAAATTGCCGTTTGTAAAACATCATATAGTTTTGTTACATTGCCCTTTCTTGTAGATGCCTTTTTTCCATTGGTTAAATATAAACCAAAATTAACATGTTCAATTTCTTCAGAAAAATCATAGCCCATTTTATCAATTAATCGTTTTAATTGATTAAAATGTAATTTTTGCTCGTTTCCAACCACATATAATATTTTATCAAATTTGTATTCTTTTTTCCTATAAAATACAGCCGCTAAATCACGCGTAATATATAAGGATCCTCCATCACTTCTTTTAATTAAAGCTGGTGGAATATCCTCCCCAAGATTTACAATCTTAGCTCCTTGGTCCTCGACCAATAATTTCTTTTCTTCTAATTCCTCTACAACGGCATCCATCTTATCATTAAAGAACGCCTCTCCATTATAAGAATCAAAAGAGATTTCAAGTAAATCATAAATTTGTTTTGATTCTTTTAAGGATTCATCCTTTATCCAGCTCCATAATTCTAAATACTCTGGATCCTTTAATTCCATTTTCCGAAAGGCTTCCCTAGCCTCATCCTCTAAAGAAGGATTCCTTTCAGCTTCCACATGGAATTTCACGTATAATTCGGTTAATTTTTGAATAGGATTTGCCAAAATTTCGGCCTTATTACCCCATTTTTTATAAGCAACAATCATTTTTCCAAACTGAGTTCCCCAGTCACCTAAATAATTTATTGCATAGGTATTATAACCACATTTTTGTAAAATTAGCTTTAAAGAATTTCCTATCATAGTGGAACGTAAGTGTCCAATAGAAAAGCTTTTTGCAATATTAGGAGAGGAATAATCTAATGTTACATTCTTTCCTAAACCTATATTACTATTTCCAAAATCCTTTTCTTTGGATAAGCAATCCTTTAAAATAGAAACCGAAAGCTTTTCCTTATCTACAAATAAATTTATAAACGCACCTACTGACTTTATTTCTAAAATAGGAAAGGCAAAAGACTGAATCGCTTCTATGGCCTCTTGAACCAACTCTGGCATTGGTTTTCTTAAAATTTTTACAACACCAAACATTGGTATAGAAATATCTCCTAAAGTCGCATTTTTAGGTTCTTCCACTACCATTTGTATTTCTTGATTATAATGAGAAAAATAATAATTTTCTAATTTGTTTTTTAATTCACTTTTCATTTGATCTATCATAGGATGCTCCTTAAATGTATAAAAAACTGTGACAACGTCACAGTTCTAATTTTATTATTCGTTGCTTTTGGAAAGGTAAAATGCTTTTTGAATATACATACTCCAATTATATTGATCGACATCATCATATTCTTGCGTATTAAAAATTAATCTACCATTGTTAAATACCAGTAATGCTGGATATTCAAGTAATGAAAATTCTTTAACATCCTTATCCTTATTTTGATTGATTTCACTTTCAATCTGATTTTGTTTTGTTTTAAAGGCTTCCGTTTCTGTATCTTCGGTTTCTTCTACCCATAAGGAGGAATAAAGATAAACATTTTTAATTTCTTCAGTCGAAGCAACTAAATTGATTTGGTATAATTGCTCTAGTACTATCGCACTATTTAAAGAACCATATAATACATAAACATAATCATTTTTAGCCACTTGCTTTAATAATGCCTCATGCTTAATATCCGAAAAAACATTATCTGTAGGTAATAAACTATAAGAGGTACTATTGTTCGTATTAGACTCGGTAATTGCTTGATTTAATTTATTAGTGTATTTTGCTGCTTTAGATGGAACAGATAAAACAATAGTTACGGTTAGAATTGCAACGATTGCTACGATTAAAATGATTAATTCCTTTGTCCATTTAAATTTTGCTTTATTCTTTCTACGTTTTGATGCCATATATATCAAATTCTCCTTTGTAAAGAACTATAATTATTATTCGTTTTTATATTTATATTGCCTTATTATTATACCAAAATGATAAGAATATATCAATACAAAATTTATATTTTTACAAAAAAACTATTTTTTCTTATGTAAGTAAAAAATTCTTTAAATATTTCTTTTTCAAATCACTTGAGAAAACGCTTTTAATGGTATATAATTAAATAAGGATTTAATATACTTTAAACTATAATTAAGAGGTGATGAAATGAAGGTTTTAATTTGTGCAAGTGAAGGTGCTCCTTATGCAAAAACAGGTGGACTTGCCGACGTCATCGGTGCACTTCCAATCGCATTAAAACAAAATGGCTGTGATGTAAGAGTAATCATGCCTTACTACAAAAAAATAAAAGAAAAGCAAATTGCGTATTATAAAGGATATGCCTATGTAAGAATTGGTTCACAAATGGAATACGTCGGTGTATTCCATTCCATCCATGAAGGTATAGATTTTTATTTTATTGATAATGATCGATACTTCTATCGGGATGGTCTTTATGGATTTGGTGATGATGGAGAACGTTTTGCTTTCTTCAATTTTGCCGTATTAGAGGCATTACGTGTGGTGGATTTCTTCCCAGATGTTATGCATTGTAATGATTGGCAAACTGGACTTATTCCTTATATTATAAAGGCAAATTACTATTCTTATCCAGAATACAATCGTATAAAAACGGTATTTAGTATTCACAATATCCAGTATCAAGGAAATTTCCCAATGGATATAATGAAAATATTATTTATGCCATATTCTTCTTCTTTAGAATTTGGCGGATGCATAAATTTTATGAAAACGGCTATTATGGAATCCAATGCGATAACCACCGTTTCTCCTACATATAAAAATGAGGTTTTAACCGACTATTATGGATATAAGCTTAATAATGTTTTGGGATTAAGATATTTTGACTTTCATGGTATCATCAATGGTATTGATATAAATAAATATAATCCGGAAACCGATTCGCATATATATAAAAATTATACAATAAAAAATGCGACTACGGGTAAAAAGGAAAATAAAACAGCTTTATTAAAGGAATTCGGCTTAGATTCTAAGGAGGATGTACCTTTATTTGGTTTAGTTTCAAGGCTTGTTGATCAAAAGGGAATTGATCTTTTAATGCCAATTATGGACGATGTAATAACCTACTCAAATGCGAAATTTATTTTAATGGGTAGCGGAGATGCAATGTATGAAAACTTCTTCCGCTCTTTAGAGGCAAGATATCCATCAAGATTCAAATGCTATATTGGATATTCGGATCCAATTGCACAAAAAATATATGCAGGTTGTGATATCTTCTTAATGCCATCCAAATTTGAGCCTTGTGGTTTAGGACAAATGATTGCTATGCGATATGGTACACTTCCACTTGTCCGTGAAACTGGAGGATTAAAGGATACCGTTATACCATATAATCAATATGATCAAATAGGTACAGGATTTACCTTTACGAATTTCAACGCTCATGATTTAAAAGAGGTAATGTTTTTAGCATTAAATACGTATAACAACCATAAAGACGTATGGAAAAAGCTTGTACATCAAGCAATGGAAAAGGACTATAGCTGGCAATCTTCAGCATTAGTATACATGGACTTATATAATAAGCTAAAATAGGGGGAAATAAAAAATGGAAACTTTAGCAATTATTTTAGCTGGTGGACGTGGTTCTAGATTAGACATCTTATCTGAACGTCGTAGTAAACCAGCCGTACCATTTGCAGGTAAATTTAGAATTATCGATTTTGCCTTGTCAAATTGTACAAACTCAGGAATTTTCCAAATCGGAATTCTTACACAATACTTACCACTATCTTTAAATGAACATATAGGTGTTGGTAAGCCATGGGATTTAGACCGTCGTGATTCATTCGTAACACTTCTTCAGCCAAACAACTCTTGGTATGAAGGTACTGCCGATGCAATCCGTAAAAACATTGAATTCGTAAAACGTTACGCTTCAAAATATGTTTTAATTCTTTCTGGAGACCATATTTATAAAATGGATTACTCTAAGATGATTGAACAACACAAACAAACCGGTGCAGATTTAACAATTGCAGCAAAAATTGTTCCTATGGAAGAGGCATCAAGATTTGGTATATTAGAAACCGATTCTAATTTAAAAATTCAAAAATTTGTTGAAAAGCCAAAAGCACCTAAATCAAATAAGGCTTCTATGGGTATCTATGTATTTTCTACGGATGCTTTGCTTGAAGCGATTGAATCTCATCCAGATATTAATGACTTAGACTTTGGTATGCATATTATACCTGAAATGATTGATAAAAAGAATGTATATGCCTATGAATTCTATGATTATTGGAAGGATGTAGGAACCTATGATTCTTATGTAGAAACAAACTTAGAGTTATGCCATGACACAGCATTAGACTTATATGATAACTCATGGAAGATTTATACAAAATCTGAAGATTTACCTCCAGTTAAGGTTGGAGATTCTGCTACAATAAAAACTTCTTTAGTATCTAATGGTTGTAAAATTGATGGTTATGTGGAAGAATCTGTTTTATCACCAGGAGTTATCGTTGGTAAAAATAGTACAATTAAGCACTCTATCATTTTAAATGATGTTGTGATTGGGGATAATTGTAAAATTGAAAATACAATTATCGATAAGGATACCGTGATTGGAGATAATTCCATTATTGGTACTGGTGATGATTACACACCAAATAAAGACAATCCTAAGGTTTTATCTTCTGGATTAAATGTTATTGGTAAAAAATTAATTCTTCCAGAGGGTTTAGTTTTAGAGCGTAATGTACGTATCTTCTCTTCTGCAAATCCAAAAACAATTACACAAAAGCATATTAAATCAGGCGAAACCTTAAAGTAAGAAAAAGCTTAAGTTCAATTTGAACTTAAGCTTTTTTTATCTTCCTTCTCCTATAGTAAATAATGCTAAGGTGCCAGGACCAGAATGAGAACCAATCACTGGTCCTATTTTTGTTATTATAATTTTAGATGTTATATTTTCTTTCTTATATTCTTCTTCTAAAAGCTTTTTTAATTCCAGTGCATCCTCTAAGCAATCAGCATGAGAAATAATGGTAATATCTCCATTTTCTTTATCATATTCCTTTAGTGTGGAAGCTACAAGCTGGCGAATAGCCATCTTACGTCCTATTTTCTTGTAAATTGCTTTTAAATGACCATCATTATCTACATTGAGTACTGGCTTGATATTAAGCATTTTTGCAGCAACCGCTTTTGCTCCGGTAAGCCTTCCACCCCGGCGCAAGGTATCAATATCATCTACCGTAAACCAGTGACGAATTTTAAATTTATATTTTTCTAGCATACCGGCATTTTCTTCTAATGACATGCCTGATTTTTTATTTTTAGCAGCTTGAAATATTAATACACCCTCACCTGCACTGGCACATAAAGAATCGATTACAACTATTTTTTGCTTAGGGTATTTTTCTTCTAAATTCTTTTTAACTAAGCAAATCGCATTATAACTACCGGATAACCCTGAAGAAAAGGCTATGCATAAGATATTTAATCCTTTTTCTAAATAAGGAGTAAAAAATTCCTCTATTTCTATCATATTTAGCTGTGTCGTCGTAGCAATTTCTTTCTTTCGCATTAAATCATAGAAATTCGATAGCGGCATTTCGTGTTCATCTAAATAATTTTTATATTCTTTGTTTTGTATCGTAAAAGTCATAGGTTGAATTGCTACATCCAATTCATCTACAATCTCTTGTGTTAAATCACAAGTCGAATCACTGATAATAATGTAATCATCCATTATTTCTTCTCCTTTTTTTCTTTTTCAATTCATTTTGTTTCAATCGAGTGGCAATATCATTAATCTTAGCTTGTCTTTTCTTCTTATACCCTGGAGAAACCTTTTTATCCTTTGGCACAAATTTAGCCGCTTGTTTTTGATAATCCGTTTGTGGTTTTTTACGCTGCTGTCTTGTGTTCCTACCCTTAAATTCAATTAATTCTTTATTTTTTATTTCATAATATTTTGGATTTACCTTCTTTTTTGCCAAATTATCTAAATAGGTATTATCTACCTCCTCATAAAAGGAATATACAATTCCATTATGATGCATTCTTCCTGTTCTTCCGCTTCGATGCAAATAAAATTCAAAATCATAAGGTAATTCATAATTAATGATATGGCTAACACCTTCAATATCAATTCCTCTAGCGGCTAAATCAGTAGCTATCAAAAACTGATATTTTAATTTGTTACAATCCTGCAAAACTCTCTTTCTTTCTCTAGAAGTCAAATCCCCATGCATAATACCAACAAAATAACCTTCTTTTCCTAATTTTGCAGAAAGTTCAATAACCGTTTCCTTTTTATTGGCAAAAATAATACAAAAATAAGGCTGCATACATCCTAAAAGTTCTAAAAGGCATTCATATCGATTCCTATGCTTTAAAGGTATCCATATATGCTCAATTTGAAAGGGATTCTTATCCTTCATTTCTAAAAATTCTACATTCGTCATATATTTCTTTAAATAAGGAAGAATTGCCTCACTTACCGTTGCAGAAAAAAACATAAGCCTAGCATGATTACATACGGATGTAATCTGATCTAAATCTTCCTGAAATCCATTTTCAAAGGTCATATCTACCTCATCTACAATAAGATATTTTGCCGTATAAATTTTAAGCATATTCTCTTTTATTGCCAAATCACTTATTTTACCAGGAGTACCTATAACAATTTGGGGTGATGAAGTTTTTAACTTTTCGATTTCTTTAATTCGATCCGTACCACCACTATATAGCTTTATATCAATCCTATCTTTACTAAAAGAGGCGATATGAGAAGCTACTTTATATATTTGTAAGGATAATTCCTTCGTTGGGGCTACAATTAAAGCTTGTACCTTATAATCGGATTCATCTAAATCTTGAAAAATAGGAAGCAAAAAAGCATGCGTTTTACCTGATCCTGTTTTGGATTTTACTAAAATATTTTTATTTAAATGGTTTCGATTTAGCACTTCACATTGTACTTCGGTTAAATTACTAAATTTTAAATCTTGTAAAGCACGGACGATATAATCCTTTAATTCAAAATCATTAAATTTCATAAAGCTCACTTCCTTATTTTCCTATTAATCATATCATTATCTTTTTATTTAATCAAGTTTTGTTTTTTCTATATAATATTTTTTCGCCATATTTTGACTGATATTCCTTTATAATTTTTTGAATCGTTTCTTCTTTAACATCTAAATCATCGATCGTAAATAGATTATATTCTTTAGGTAATTCTTTTTCTAAAACTAAATTCGATACCCCAATTCCAATCAAACGATATCCCCTATCCTCAATACTTTCTTCCATCAATTCCGTAGCCATATCATATATAATTAAAAAATCATTCGTATATTCATTTAGAGTTCTTCTTCTTGTTTTCGTATTAAAATCACTATCCCTTAAGGTTATTGTCACGGTTTTCGTAAAGTAATTCTCCCGATTCATACGATTTACTACCTCACGAGTAAGCTTTCTAAGTTCATATAAGATTTCGGCTTCGGATGTTAAAAGTACATCGAAGGTTATCGAAGAGGATATGCTACTAGATTCACTATACCGGTCGGGATCTACTATGTTAGAGGATTTTCCACTTAAGCATAAATAACAATGCTCATAATTGGTATTACCGATTAACTTTATAATTAAATCTTGATTTTTAATATCCATAAAATCTCGAATAGTATTTATATTATGCTCAATTAATTTTGGATACGTTTTTTTCCCAATGCCATAAATCTCCTTAACACTTAAAGGATATAATATTTCTTCTATATCTCTTTTCCTCAATACCGTAACGCCTAAAGGTTTTTTTATATCTGAAGCCATTTTAGCCAAAAAAAGAGTAGGTGCTATACCAATGGAGCAGGATAGCTTATATTCATGTAGTAGTCGAGCTTGTATTTCTTTTGCTAAAACAATCGGATGCTTCACTTTTGCAATTTCGGTCATATCTGCATAGACCTCATCAATACTTGCTACTTCAATAATATTGGTGTACTGTCCAATTAATTTTATAAATTTATTATGATAATCGACATAATGCTTATGATCAAAATGAACGACCATTAAATCCGGCTTAATTCTATACGCTTCGGATAAAGGCATAGCCGAATGAATTCCATAGGCTCTTGCCTCATAGCTTGCGGTAGAAATCACACCTTTATATGTATTTTCTCTTCCTATAGCAAAGGCTTTTCCTCTCAAGCTAGGATTTAATATACATGCAACCGCACAAAAAAAGGCATTCATATCGATATGAAAAATTATTTTCGCATGATTTTCCTTTTTTGTCATTTTCATCTTCCCTTTTCCATTGTTTTATTATATAATATTCTTGTTTAATTATAACATTTTTTGTGAAGTAGGTGAAGATAATGCCAAAAAATAATAAATCTTATGCGAAAAAAAATTCAAATAAGAAAAACGATACAAAGAAAGCAAAACCAGTAACAAATCCGGCAACACGTCCTTGGGGAAAAATTATTATTGCAATTCTAGCCTTATTGATGTGCTGTGGTAGTTTAATTTCCTTAATCTATTTAATTGTACAAAATGCATTGCATTAAAAAAAAGCCGAAACGGCTTTTTTTTATTCTACTACTTTTATACCCATATCCTCAAACATCCATTCAAGGTATATTCCATAGGCTAAGGTAGCATCTTTTATAGAAACATGTGTTACTGCACCGATTAACTGATTATCCTGTACGATTGGACTTCCACTCATACCTTGTACAATTCCACCAGCTCTTTGAATAAGATTTGTATCTACAACTTCAAATGTAATTCCTTTTATATCTTTTGTTTTTTGTTTTGCTAAAGATGTAATTCGAATTTGAAATTTTTCAACCTTATCTCCTTCGATACAGGTCCATATTTCCGCATCTCCTAAACGTATCTCATCTCTTGTTTTAAAGTTTAAGGATTCCATGGATGAAACATCGATTTTAGAACTTCCATTTCCATGAACACCAGTATTTGTATTTTCAACAACCGTACCAATTTTTTCTTTTTGAATGGTTGCCTTTTTTTCTCCTGCTTGATTTTTTGCTGGTCTTACGATGGAATCGACTCTTGCCTCATATATTTCACCACTATAAAATTTATCATTTGTTATTTTATGACCAAGGCTTCCAAAAATATTTGCCTCTTTTACATAATAAGTTAAGGTTCCTACGCCTAAAATAGAATCTTTTATATATAGACCTAAGCTATATTCATCATTTTTAATTGTAGGGGTAATGGTAGATGTATACGTTTGAGTATTTCTAAGATAAGTGATATCACAAGTTTTTCCATTACTTAATTTTAATGCTTGAAGCAAATCATTTGATTTTTGAATTTCTTTTCCATTAAATGAAATAATTTTATCTCCTTCTGTAATTCCACTTTCTTCCCATGGTTTATAGACTTTGTTTCCAACCTTTATACCAAAAGTTCCAACAACTTCAACACCAGAATTTAATTTTATACCAATGGATTCTCCAGAAACATATACTTTATCATTTTTATTTATATCGTAAGCTAAGACATGAATTCCGATAAAAAAGGAGCCTAAAATGAATAAGAATGCAATTATTTTTTTCATTTTCTCACCTCGCATTCATTAGTTTTGACATAAAAATGAAAACTATATATCCAATTTTTAGGAAATATGTTATAATGCAAAAGGTGATTTTAATGATAAAAATAATAGCAATCGATTTAGACGGAACTCTTTTTGACCATAAGAAAAACATATCTTTAGAAAATAAAATGGCTATCCAAGAAGCAAAACAAAAAGGATGTAAGGTAGTTATCGCAACAGGAAGACCTATTTTAGGGGTTCTTCCCGTATTAAAGGAGCTTAATTTAACATCGAATGAAGATTATGTAATAACGTATAATGGAGCTATCGTTTTTAATGTGGGAACAAAAGAAATTATATTTTCATCTACAATAAACGGAAAAACGGTAAAAGAACTTTATCAAGAATCTTTACGACTTGGTCTAAATTTTCATGCCTTTAGAAAAAATGAAGAGCTCATTACTCCTAAGCATAATCCTTACACCGATATTGAAAGTAAAATCAATCATATACCCGATCAAATCTATGATATTATGCAGATAAAGGATACAGATGAATTTTTGAAGGCTATGCTAGTAGATAGTGAAGAAAATCTAAATAATAACATACCTTTTATAGATAAAAAGTTTCAAACCCAATATTCTATGGTAAGAAGTTCCAAAATATTTTTAGAATTCTTAAATAAGAATACCAATAAAGGATTTGCCCTACAAGCCTTAGCAAATCATTTAAATATAGATATAAAGGACACAATGGCCATAGGGGATGCTGGAAATGACTTACCTATGATTATTACCTCTGGGATTGGTGTTGCGATGGAAAATGCCTTTGAAGAGGTGAAACAAAAAGCCGACGATATTACTTCATCTAATGAAGAAAATGGAGTTGCCAAAGCGATATATAAATTCATAATCTAATGAAAAAGAAAATAAGTGTATCTATTTCGATACACTTATTTTTTTATCGTTTTAAGCCTTTTTTCTCTTTTTAAGGAAGAAAATAGTTGCACCACCAGCGACAATTAAAACCCAAGATCCTCCAATGGATAACCATAGAATTAGAGTTAAATTCTTGTTATTCTTTTTTGGACTGTTTTGTTTTTCATATTGTTCAAGTGTGGATTTGATTTCTTCTAGTTCTTTTTTAATTTCTGGATCTAGATTCTCTTTTTCTTCTTCGGTTAGTTTTTCATAGTTTTCAACGATTTCTTTGATTTCTTCATAGTTGTTATCGTTTATTTCTACTTTTCCATCCGTTTTTGGTAACTCTTCTACCATAACTTCTACCGTTAAGGTTATTTCTTTATATTTTGTTTTATCGTTTGGTGTGAAGGTTACTTGATAGGTATTTTTTCCTAATTTAGGTAGTATGTTTGGATTGCTCCAAGTAAATACACCTTCTACATTGGCTTCTCCTCCCGTTAACGCACTTTGTCCTAGCTTTTGTCCTAGATGTATATTGCTTGCGGTTGGTTTGCTTAGAATCGTTGGTGCTTTTGGTTGCGCTTCATAATCTTTGATTGCTTCTTTTATTTTTTCTAGTTCTTCTTTAACCTCTGGATCTAGGTTCTCTTTTTCTTCTTCGGTTAGTTTTTCGTAATCTTCGATTATGCCTTTGATTTCTTCGTAGTTTTCTTCATTGATTTCAACTTTACCATCTGTTTTTGGTAATGCTTCTACCTCTACTTCCACATGGATGGTTGTGCTACTATAGC
>CAYYMS010000003.1:0-154220 GCA_964473015.1 uncultured Anaeroplasmataceae bacterium
CGTGTAGAATGTTTTTTTACTCATTTCTTTATTATTAAAACAATAGACTAAAAGAAAACTTCTCTTGCCTTTTCTTTCGTTTCTTTAGATGCGGCAAATGGAATTCTTGTCGTATATCCTTCCTTTGCAGCTACTATCATTTTTGTAGGCCACTTTTGAATATCTTTATTCCAAGTAGCTACCGTATCATTATAAACCTCACGTGCAGCTGTGATTTCTTTTTGTAAATAAGAATTTTGCTGCATTGCATCGGCAAGTTCATGATGCGCTTTTAACTCTGGATAATTTTCAAAGGTCATATTTAAATTTCTATTTAAATTTTCTACCTGACCTGCTAAAAGATTTCTATCATTATCGGTAGTTTTTCCAGAACGGCTTTCTGCAATTTTAACAAAAGTACTTTTATCTAAATCGATTGCCTTATTTACTAGACCTACCACATTAGAAAGAATGACAACACGTTGCTCCAAATAATTATCAATTTGAGATGCATCATGCTGAATTTTTTGTTCTAATTGTCTTAGATAAGATCCTGCTTTTATTTTCATAATTAAAAAAATCAAACCAGGAATAATTCCTAATACCCATAAAATAATTTCAAATATTAAGGATCCAACACCAACTTCCACCTTAAGTTGTTTTTGAATAACATTAATATCTCTACCAGCTTCGTTTACTGGTCCTTCAAGTTCATCTAATTGATTTGCCATATTTTTCCCCTTTCTTAGTCTTCACTTGAATTTTTTTGATTGGAAATATTGCTATTGCAATTATTTCCTTTTATATTAAATAAATCATTTAATTTATTTAAATCCTCTTCACTTATTTCTTTCGAAAGTAATGTTGCCATTAGTCCTCTTTCATAAACATATGCATTTTTTTTCGATATTGTACTCATAATTTTTTTAAAAGCAGATGTTTGAGAAATCCTTCGAAAATCTTGCCTTGTACTTTCTTGTGCTTTTACTTCTATATAAGAATCCTGATATAGCGGAATATATTCCTCCCATGGAACGGGTACACTATGGCTTCTTCCATCTCCACCATGCACAAAGACATGTTCTACTCTAGGTTCCTTTTTAAAGGAATGAGCACGAACTAAAACTCTATCCGCCTTATCGTCTTTTTTCTCAAATGTTGTTTTCAAAATAACGTTCGTATCCGTTTTTGGATGCTTTAATAAATTAATATCAAAAGAATTGGCTAAGGCTTCATGCTCAAAGCTTGTGATATTTGCTCGATACTCTCTTTTATATATGTATTCTCTTGATTTATGCTGCTGGTATAATGGTATAGAAATCAATGGTGCAAGATCAAAGAATAAAGATTTAAAATATTCATCATTATACTTGACAAAATTACTTTTGACGCTATCAATATCATATCCCATAAACTGATTCGGATCTGCATAATAATCCTGTTTTTGCGAATGACGAGATTGAATAAAATTTAATTTTCCTGATTTTTCAAAATAAAAATCATCGCCATAAGGATATTCACTTTTAATCAGCTTTAATTCATTTTTTTGAGCAAGCGGGGTAAATAATAAACGAAATTCAACTTCATTATTCCGATTTTCACCACCAAATAATACCTCAAATTCATCCTGATTTAACCGAGTGTAATTCTTATTTTGCTTTATAGCATCCTCTGCTAATTTGTCTAATCTTTTTGCACCATGCGAAACAATCTTTTCGATTTCTTTTTCTGATTTACCTTTAATATTCGAAGGTTTTCTTGAAAATTTTAAACTGGGTGCAGCCTCATTTCCATAAATCAAATAGGTCTCAAAGTTATAACTAGGAACGGGCTTTACAATAGAGGCATGTAAAGTTTGTGTTCTACTTACCGTATGTGTTTTCCCATCAGAGCCACGCACTGTTTCTGTCCAATGAATGACTAGACTCCCAGTATAACGTTTATTTTCCCAAAATTGTTCATATTCTCTACATATCAAAAATGGATTACCTAAAATAGAACCTGATTGTACAAAAACGGTTGAAACATTTTCATCTACATTTTCAGATAAATCATATTTTTCAATTAAATATTGAAGCTTCTTAGCATCAAAATACTTATCTATCTGAAGTAATGGTGTTGTTTGAATCATAATATCTCTGGGCATATTCCAATCAAATAAATCGTTTAATGGTCTTAACTGTGCATAAGCCATTTTTACAAATTCATTTATCTCATTTTGAAGCTTTTGTTTTATTAAATCCGCTTCTTTAATCAAGGGATTAATTTTTTTAATTATCCATTGAATAATACCAATGCTTCCTAAAATACTGATGCAAGTCACAACAATTCCAATCCATAAATCTAGGACTTTCCTATACCCCAAATAAAGCAGAATTATCGATAATATAGAGAGGATTACTATGCCTAAAATAAATAGGCTTCGGTTCCATTTATTTTTCGCTTTGGTTTTATTAATTCTATCGAATTCTTCCTTTTTTTGGTTTAATTGCTGAATGGTGTTTCTATTTTCTTCGACATTGACTCCTGATTTTTTCACTAACTCATCAAAATAATGAATCGAATTTTGATGATGCAATTCTTTCAATTTACTATTGTAGAGGTCCAATGGCTCTAATATACTATCATCCATATATAACACCCCCTAATAAAAATATATTTAAATTAGTTTTTTTAATTCTTCTACTTTATCTAACTTTTCCCAAGGTAAATCTAAATCATCTCTACCAAAATGTCCATATGCCGCAATCTTTTTATAGATTGGGCGTTTTAAATTTAGGGAGGCAATAATTCCTTTTGGTGTAAGATCAAAAATTTCTGAAATTTTCTTACTTATAACCTCTTCATCTACTACAGCCGTATGAAAGGTATCTACTAAAATAGAAGTTGGCTTAGCCACTCCTATGGCATAGGATAACTGAATTTGGCATTTTCTACACAATCCAGCGGCAACTACATTCTTCGCGATATATCTTGCCATATAGGAGGCAGAACGGTCCACCTTAGAGGGATCCTTTCCACTAAAAGCACCACCACCATGACATGCTGCTCCACCATATGTATCTACAATAATTTTTCTTCCAGTTAATCCACTGTCTCCTGCTGGACCACCTACAACAAAGCGTCCGGTTGGATTAAATAAAAATTTTGTATCCTCATCAATTAAATTCTTTGGTATAATTACATCTACGACTTCACGTTTAATATCTTTCGCTAATGTATCCATATCCACATCCTTAGAATGCTGAGTGGAAATTAAAACGGTATCTACGCGTTTTACATTCATATTATCATCATATTCAATAGTTACTTGTGTTTTTCCATCTGGTCTTAAATATTCTAATATAGAATTCTTACGAACATCAGCTAATCTTTTAGCTAGCTTATGAGCAAGTGTAATTGCCATAGGCATATATTCTTTTGTTTCATCACAGGCATATCCAAACATAATTCCTTGATCTCCGGCACCTTGCTCATGATTCAAAGACTCATCGACTCCCATGGCAATATCTGGAGACTGAGGATCAATAGCAGTTAAAACAGCCAAATTATCTGCATCAAAACCATATTTACCTCTTACATATCCAATTTCTTTTACTGTATCACGTACAATCTTTTGTACATCAACATAATGATTTGTTGTTATTTCTCCAAATACCATAACCATTCCGGTTGTACATATCGTTTCACATGCAACTCTTCCACTCGGATCATGGGCTAAAATATCATCTAATATCGCATCAGATATTTGATCGGCGATTTTATCTGGATGTCCTTCTGTTACGGATTCTGATGTAAAAAACTTTCTCATTTTAAATACTCCTTTATTGCTTTTACAAATTGATCTGCACAACTTGTTGGACGAAATCCACAAGTATTTCCTTCTAAAATTTCACATACCTTATGTGCGTCCATTCCTTCGACAAGTTTACTAACCGCTTTTAAGTTTCCATTGCAACCACCTACAAAACTTACATTATGTATGGTATTATCTTCAGAAATGGAAAAACTAATTTTCTTAGAACATACACCACTTGGTGTAAAAACATAATCCATATCTTTTCCTCCTACATTTCATTATAAATATTTTCAAAATCATTACTAAATCGCATAAACCGATCAAAAATAATTGGATCAAAATAGAACTTAAAATGCTCCTCTAAATAATTCATTGTTAATTTATGATTATATGCTTTTTTATAAGATTTTACACTTCGCATAGACACATATATATCACAAATTAAAATGATTTGAGCATCTCTATCATTTTGTATTTCACGCATTCTTTTAATGAATTCATCATCATTGGATCCTTCAAACGTTGCACGAATGATATCTTCACATTTTCTTTCTAACTGAAATCTAGAAATAAGTTCGCTACCTAGCTCGGTTTGCATACGCAAAGCTTCAAATTTTTCATCTTCATTGGTATAATTGCTTTCCTTAAAATCCACTCTTTGATCCGTATGTATTTTTGTAAAAGAATAAATTCTATCACATTCTTCTGGCTTTAAACCAAGTAGGGAAGAAAGCTTTTTAGCCATAATCGCTAATATTTCAATATTTTGCTTTTCTTCTAAGGATATATCTTGTGAATTTAACGTCGCATCAAAGATTTTTGTAACAACATTCGTAAAGTCCTCTTGAACCTGTCTACGCTTCACTAATTCCTTTTTTCGCTCATCTTGCATGTAGTTAACCATAGCGACATTCGCATAAAGTACTAGCATAAACAAGCAAAGCAAAATCGTTCGAATCAGAATATCCTTAAACTCAACAGAAACAAAAAATGTTCGCACAAATTGGAAGAAATCCTTTGCCATATTAGAATTAATTAAAGGATATGTTAAAGTAAAATGTAGGATGGTAACTAAAATAAATACCCATATAAATACATTTTTTAACATTTTCTTATCCTGATAAAAAGCACATACAGCTAAAGAATAATACAATAGGATATAACCACATTCCTTCAAGTAGTCGGCATCTCCGACCTTAAGCTTAAAGTAAATTACAATCGTTGATAAAAACATATAGAAGCTTGAAATATACATAGCAATGGTTTGTGCCATTTTATCATTGGGACCTTTTTTTATCATTTTCTTTAATCCGATATTAACAATAAACGTAACTAAAAATAGTAATGCCGCCAATAGCCAATTCGATTTATCTGAAAAAGTTAAAACCGTAAAGATAAAACTGTATATCAAGTTGGAAACGAAGACAATATTTTTTATAACAACATTTTTACGATATAAAACCTGATTATCATCGGTAATATCGATTCCGCTTTCAAATCCAAAACGACTAGTAAAAAAGGTGTTATTCTTTATTTTTGATTGGATTTTCTTTTTCAAATCATTAAATGCCAAAGCCTATCACCTCAATTCTACATTTTACCACAAAATGTACTAATTTAATATATCTCCAGTAATAAAAATCTTTTGACCATTAGAAAAATCTTTTCCACTTAAGATTTTTTTACCAGGATATAACAGTTCTAGCAACTCAATTGCCGAATCCTTGGTCTTTAAAAGAATTCTTTTCTTCACTTCTAAAACCGTTCCAGCTTCTTCAGATCCTTCCCATTTTATTTCGCGAGCCTTAAACACTTTAATTTTAATTCCATGTACCAGCAAATAAGCACCAGGCTCATAGGAAAGACCACGGATTTGATGGATGATATGTAAAGAAGGTGCATTAAGATTTATTCTTTCTTCTTCGGGCTTAATATTATAGGAATAGGTTGCCTCTTCTTCCTTTTGCATAACTCCTAATATTTTACCATTATAAATATCATCGAAATGATTCATTAATAAATCTCTTCCTATAAGAGATAATTTTTGAAACAATAAAGAGGCATTATCCTCTTCTAAAATTTCATATTTTTCCGATACATAAACCTTACCTGCATCTAACTTGCTAACCATCTCCATAAGGCTTACCCCCGTTTCCTTATCTTGATTCATAAGACAGCGCTGGATAGGGGCTCCTCCTCTATGCTTTGGAAGTAAAGATGCATGAACATTTAAGCATAATTTAAAATGATTTAAAATCTTAGAAGGAAGGTATTGTCCGTAAGCCGCTGTAATTAATACATCGGCTTTTTTTTCAAATATGGCTTCAAAGCCTTCTTTTATTTTCTCTGGTTGAAAAAGTTCTATTCCCAGTTTAGTAGCACATGCAGCTACTGGGGTTGGTACAAACATGCCTTTCTTTTTTACTCGATTCGGCTGGCTTATAACTAAACAAACCTCATATTTTGAGGCAAGAGCCTCTAAAATAGGAACGGCAAATTCTGGAGTTCCCATAAAAACGATTTTCATATTATCCCATCCTTGTTATTGAAATATTTATATCCTTATGATTTTGATAAAGAGGATAAATATATTTAAGTGCTTCTAGCACACTATCTTCTACCGCTTGAATTTGAATTGTAAAACTATAAATATCCTTTTTCTTAAATATCATAGACTCTGCAGGACCCAAAATTATCGAATTTTTTGCTACCTTTTCTAAATTTTGAATAATTAGCTTAGCCTCCTGAAATGCCCTATCAGGATTTTTAGATTGAACATTCACTTCAATCACCGTTGAAAAGGGAGGCAGTAAAGACAATCTTCTATTTTGAATTTCCTGTTTATAAAATCCTTCATAATCGTGGTTTTTCACACATTCGATTACATAATGCTTTGGATTATACGTTTGAAGGATAACCTTTCCCTCTTTATTCTTTCTTCCTGCACGTCCTGATACCTGCTCAATTAAGTTATAAGCTACCATGGTCGCATCATGGGTTGGATAGGACATAGCCAAATCTGCATTTACAACACCAACTAATGTAACATTGTCAAAATCTAATCCCTTCGTTATCATCTGTGTCCCAATAAGAATATCTGCTTCATGATTTTTAAACTGATAAAAAGCATTTTCATAATCCGAAAGTCGATTTACCGTATCTAAATCCAATCGTAAAATTTTAGCTTCTGGTAGTAATTGTTGTGTAGCCTCAACTATTTTTTCTGTACCACTACCAACAAATCTTATTTTATCCGAGCCACAATGATAGCACCTATGAACATTAGGCATAGTATAACCACAATAATGACATTTTAAACTTTGGCAATAGGCATGATAGGTTAAAGAAACATCACAATGAGGACATTTGACTGTCTCTCCGCAGCTTCTGCACATAACAAAAGATGAGTAGCCTCTTCGATTTAGAAATACGATCGATTGTTCCTTTCTTTTGTAACAATCGATTAATTCTTTTTGTAAGGCCTTAGAAAAAACACTTTTATTTCCATTTAGTAATTCTTCTTTTAAATCTACAATATTTATCTTGGGTAGTTCCCTATGATTTACTCTTTTTGGCAAAGTTAAAAGCTCATATTCTCCATTAGTGGCATAATAATAATCTACTACATTTGGTGTTGCACTACCTAAAATTAAGGGACAATGATGGTGTTTTGCTCTCAAAGTTGCAATTTCAATCGCATTATATTTCGGATTATTTTGTTGTACATAAGTAGATTCATGACATTCATCTACAATAATAACACCTAAATTATCTAGTGGGGCAAAGATAGCCGATCTTGCTCCTACAACGATTTTTACATCTTTATTATATATTCTTTTCCATTCATTATATTTTTCAACGGTGGTAAGTCTAGAATGTAATATCGCAATATTTGAAGAAAATCTTGACTGGAATAAATACGTAATTTGTGGCGTTAGGGATATTTCAGGTACTAATAGTATAGAAGACTTACCTCTACGAACCGCATCTTCTATAATACGCATATATACTTCTGTTTTACCACTTCCTGTTACTCCATGAAGCAAATACGTTTTATATTTATCTAAAACGATGGCTTGGTAAGCTTTTTTTTGATCGTCATTTAATTCCAAATTTTTGATATTTTCCGTATATTTGATCTTCATTTCAGGAAGGATTTCCTTTTTATTAATTGCGATGATTCCTTTTTTCTGTAAGGTATCAATAACTGATTTTGAATAGCCCAAATCCTCTAATAAAAGGTTTAACTCAATCGGTTCATTTAATTCTTCTAGATAAGATACAATGGCTTTACCTTGTTTACTTAAAGCCAATACATCCGTATCATTTAAGGCTACAAAGGATATCTCATTCATATCCTTTCTTTTATGCATTTTTGTATCTAGAATAACCGCCCCATTTTTTACTTCGTTAAAAACAATGCTTTGTGAAGCGGAATTTAAAGAGGAAAGATTTATTTCTTTTCTTTTGAAGATTGTTTTCCCTTTTTCTGATAATTTTTTTTCATCCTTAACAACCGCAATCTTTTGATATTTCACCTTTAAGGCGGAAGGAATCATCGTTTTAAGCGCAGTTGCATAAAAGGAAAAATTATTTTCAGCTATAAATTTCGCCAAATCAATAAATTCCTCATTTAAAACGGGATAGACATCAATTAATTCCTCTACATCCTTTATTTTTTTTACAAACTCTGTGGTTTCTTTAATCGCAATTACAAAACCTACTCTTTTCAAGTTTCCAAAGGGAACATAAACTCGGTATCCTACCGAAAGAATATTTTCCAAATGAGAAGGAATATGATAGTCAAAGCTACGATTCACTTGTTTATTCGTTATATCAATGATAACTTCTGCAATCATACATTTCCTCCTTAATAAAAGAAAAGCCATCTTTAAGATGGCAAACATTTATCTATACTGCCATCTATCAAGCATTAGCACCTTGCATTCTGCAGGTTGCTGAAGGATCATCAAGCTTGCCTTTCCCCTTCTCTTTATGACAATAAGATTATACTATTAAACAATGAAAAATACAACATATAATTTAAATTATAGACACATTTTCTCCAATTCTTTCATCAATTAAACCATAGTGTGCTAACGGACGACAAATAACCCTTAAAATAATATATAATAAAATACTTTGTGGAAGTAAATAAAGTAAGTTTTTAGGTAAGGCAATTAAAAGAAAATACGTTTGAAAAGCTTCATGATTTAACTGATATACCATTGCCCACCAAATCGATCCCAAAACAACATTTACAATTAAATTGACAAATAATCGAGCGTATAAGCATTTGGCAAATGTTATTTTAGTTTTATAAAAGCATAATCCATACATAAATCCAGAAAGCATGGCATTTAAGGTATAACCAAAGAAAAATGGAGTTCCTGCTTGAAATATAAAATGTCCTAACGTATCCGATAAAAATCCTATCAATACACCACAGAAAGGACCATATATCATAGTTATAATAGAAAATATGAGATAAGTTAGGCTAATGCCAAGACTTCCAAAGCCTGAAGGCAGAGTGAAAATTTTACATGTAAACATTAAGGCAAATGTAATACTAATACCACATAATTTTTTTACCGTAGAAAATTCATTTTTTGCATAAGTCCAATACTTTTTATGAAAAGGAGTTTTAAAAATTTTTTCATTATCGGAAATATCTACTAATATTTTTTTATTTGCTCCTCTTGTTATTATGAAGAAAAATCCAAGGCTAATAAATAACATACCAAAGGAAGTAGCTCCACCCATTAAATAGGGATTATAAAACCCAACTTCTGATACTTTTGGCGTATTCACAAATTCTACTACTTCTTTCTTTGGTTTATCATAATTTAATATCAAGGTCATATATTTTTCACAACGATCAATCCCTTTATTCAATTGACCATTCGAAGTTTTAATCGTGCTAGGAAAGTACCTTCTTTGAATCTTTAACCGATATGTTCCTGTTTCTTGAAGATTTTCTATTTTTATTTTTTTAAGCATATCCTTATAATTGATGGATGCGTAAGATATTTTCGTTTTTCCTTCTTCTAAAGCATTATTATAGGCATCGATTCTATCTAAAGTATCTTTAAAATATTCTTCTGTTAAAAAGGTAGAAGGATGATGTTGTGCATGAAGAATGATTTCATAATAGCTAAAGTTATTATTCACCACATATTCGGTCATAAAATATCCCATCAAAAAACCAACAATTATAAAAATAAGGACAGCAACCTTATATTTAAAAAATGCTTGCAATGTTTTATTTTTCATTCTAGGCCTCCATAATGAGCCACCACTATAATACATCTTACAGCGGATGCGCAAAATTATCGCCACTCATCGTGTTCGTCTATATCCAACTTCCCATGATATAGCACTTAACGCAATCTTGCTACTCTGTTTGTTTTGTATTAAGTATAAACGAAAGAGATAGAATTATCAAGAAAAAAAGGGGAATATTTTGAAATTTAAAAATATTCCTCTTTATTTTTCATTTTCATATAAAATATTAAATATTTTTGTAATAATTACAAGGGTATTTAATTCACCACGCTGCCAAACACGTCTTCCTGTTGTTGTTTCATAAGAAATAAATCCATTCATTTGATTTATGTCATTTACTAGTACTTGTACAGCAGAGGTTGTATTACATCGATTATATATCTCATAAATTAATATATCCTTTACTTTCCATGTTTTCACATCATTTATATAATGCATATCATCACTTGTAAAATTTTTTCTATATTCTTCAAAATCAATTCTATCATACTCTTTGATATAAGAGTCCTTTGGATCTCGAATATATTTTAAAATAGAATTATGATTTAGACATAAAATGATTCGATCTAAATTGAAAAAATCGGCGACATCCTTATAGACCTCATCTTTATTTATATTTTCCGATTGTAAACATTTTTTTAAAATCATACCAATAAATGAAGTGATAGATAATTTAATTTCTGAAGGGGCAAATGTGCTTTCTGCCAAAGGTGCCTTCGCACCAAAATGGAATTCCGGATCAAAAATAATATGACAGTCTCTTCCTTTTTCTTTTCCTCTATATAAAGCTTTATCGCAAGAGGAATATAATTCTTTAAAATTACGACCATCTTTAGGAAACTGAGAAATACCAATCGTAGCTGTACAACTAAAAGGGAGTCCACCTATTTTTAAATTATCTAATGCATATCGGATAGATCTTGCCATATTTTTAATTCCTATTCTATCCAACGGCTGTTCTACGAAAAAGATAAATTCATCTCCACCTATTCTTCCTATTTTTCCATTAGTTAAAGCCAAAGATTGTAAGGCTTCTGCTACGGCTACTATAACCTTATCGCCAAATAAGTGTCCATAATTATCATTAATATTTTTAAAATAGTCCACATCAATCATAAATACACTTGCTTGCTGGATATTTTCCTTTATTAGTATAGAATCAATATATAACTCTATAGCTGTTTTACCTAATACATTTGTTAAAGGATCCAGCTGATTTCTTGAAAGAATCTCACTCACCTTTTTCATTGTAAAATCTATATTATATAGATGTAAAATACGAATAGTTTCATCCGTCTTTCTTATTTCTAAAGAGAATAAACCTAACGAACTTTCAATACTCATACAATCTTTATCCTTAGAAGTTGCTAAAAATTCTTCTAATTTTTTTGCTTGAGTCCTATTTATATTCATTTGTTTAAAGCGAAAGATTTTTAGAACATCACAAGGCAAATTTATAGATTCAATATTAGGAAATACATCTGTAATTTTTCCAATTTGTTTATCATAAATCAAATATGTATCTTCAAATAAATTTAACATTCTAGATATTTCCATCTTTTCACTTCCCTTTTATTTAATATATTATACCACAAACGCTTTCATAATGCAAAAAAAGAAAAAGCTGTGATAACACAGCTTTACTTAATTACATAGATTCATGAATTGTACGATGAATAACATCATCTTGTTGTTCCTTCGTTAATTTAATAAAATTAACGGCATATCCAGATACACGAATCGTTAACTGAGGATATTTTTCTGGATGCTTTTGTGCATCTAATAAAGTTTCACGATCAAATACGTTTACATTTAAATGATATCCACCATCGGCTACGTATGTATCTAACATTTGAACTAAATTATCTACTCTTTGTGACATAACACATTCCTCCTTTAATTAATCTTCATCTTTACCTAAAGATGCAGGTGTAATAGAGAAAGTATTGGATATACCATCTCTTGAATACTCATAAGGTAATTTTGCTACAGACTCTAAAGATGCCAAAGCACCATTTGAATCACGACCATGCATTGGATTTGCTCCTGGAGCAAGTGGCTCACCCGCCTTACGACCATCTGGTGTATTTCCTGTTTTTTTACCATAAACGACATTCGATGTAATCGTTAAAATTGACATTGTCGGAATGGAATCACGATACGTATAATGCTTTTTGATTTTATTCATAAAGGTTTTTACCAACCATACTGCTATTTCATCCGCACGATCATCATTATTTCCATATTTAGGGAAATCTCCTTCTGTCGTAAAGTCGGTAATAATTCCAAATTCATTTCGAATTGGTGTTACCTTGGCATATTTTATAGCCGATAAACTATCCACCGCACAAGAAAGACCAGCAATTCCGGTAGCAAAGAATCTTCCAACCTTTGTATCATGTAATGCCATCTCGATTGCTTCATAAGAATATTTATCATGCATATAATGAATTAAATTTAAGGTGTTTACATATAATCCGGCTAACCATTCCATCATTTGTTCATACTTATCGATAACTTCCTTATAGTCCAGTGGCTCATTGGAAGTAATGGATTCAAATTTAGGAGAAACCTGAAGTGGTTTTCCAGTCTTTTTATCCAACATTAATTCATCTTTACCACCATTCATTGCATATAATAAGCATTTTGCAAGATTCGCACGGGCTCCAAAAAATTGCATATCCTTACCAACTCGCATAGAGGATACACAACATGCAATACAATAATCATCTCCCATTTCAGGACGCATCAAATCATCAGATTCATACTGAATAGATGATGTCTTAATCGATAAATTTGCACAAAATCTTTTAAAGTTCATTGGTAAATTCTTAGACCATAAAACCGTTAGATTAGGTTCTGGTGCTGGGCCTAAATTCTCCAAAGTATGAAGAACGCGGAAAGAGTTTTTCGTAACAAGAGTACGTCCATCAACGCCCATACCACCAATAGATTCAGTAACCCATGTTGGATCTCCTGAAAATAACTCATTATAGGATTGAATTCGCATGAATTTAACGATACGAAGTTTCATTATAAAATGATCCATTAATTCTTGTGCTTCTTCTTCCGTTATTAGTCCATTAATTAAATCTCTTTCAATATATATATCTAAGAAAGTAGAGTTACGTCCAATGGACATTGCCGCACCATTTTGGTCCTTAACTGCACCTAAATAACCAAAATATAAAGCCTGAATGGCTTCTTTCGCGTTCGTCGCGGGAAGTGATATATCACAACCATAAGATAAAGCCATTTCCTTTAATCCTTTTAGAGCTTTAATTTGCTCAGATATTTCTTCTCTATCTCTAACTTTATCTGGAGTCATTTCTCCATCGATTAAAGATTTATCTAATTCTTTATGCTTTATAAGATAATCTACACCATATAAAGCAACTCGACGATAGTCACCTACAATACGTCCACGTCCATATGTATCGGGTAAACCCGTTAAAATATGCGCACTACGTGCTGCACGCATCTCTGGTGTATAGGCATCATATACGCCATCATTATGCGTTTTACGATATTTAGAAAAAATTTCCTTTACTCTATCACTTACTTGATAACCATACATTTCACAGGCTTGTATTGACATTTTGATTCCACCAAATGGTTGTAATGACCGCTTAAATGGTTCATCCGTCTGTAGTCCAACAATTTTTTCTAATTCTTTATTTATATATCCAGGCTTATGACTTGTTAATGTAGATATAATGTCTGTATCTGCATTTAATACTCCTCCAGCCTCTCTTTCTTTTTTGGAAAAATCCATTATAATCTTCCATAATTCATTTGTTGCCTTTGTAGGACCCGCTAAAAAGCTTCCATCTCCTTCATAAGGCGTATAATTTCTTTGGATAAAGTCGCGAACATTTACTTCGTCATTGCTCCATTTACCAGGAACAAAGCCTTCCCATCCTTTATACATATATGATTACCTCTTTCTAATTGTTGTTTATTTCTTGGTAAATCCTATTTACCGACGATATTATACACTATAATACCATTATTTTCAATATGAATTTTATATCTTATTAAGAATTATTCTTAATAGCTTTTTTAATCTCTTCTATTTTTGCATCTAACCATACTTCTAATATTTCTTCTGGCTGATAGCCTCTACATTTAGCATAAACTTCTTCATCTTTTAAAATTAATATCGTTGGAACGGATTCAACCTCAAATCTTTCAAGTAACGGCATTGTATCTTCATTTGCTTCTATATGATGCAATACGGCATCGGTCCTTGGCGTCACCAATTGATATAAAATTGGCATTAAGGATAGACAATTTGCACATGATTCTCCAGAAACTTCTATAACCGTTATTCCTTTTAAATAGTCTTTATAATTTTTGGAATTAAGCAACATCTTTTATCACTCCCAAAATATATTTTGCATGTCTTATCTCTTCTTTTGTCGGAGGATTTACTCCCTCTAGTGGATATTTCAAATTTAGATTCTCATATTTTACTTTACCCATAGTATGATATGGTAATACCTCTATCTTTTCTACGGTAGATAAAGTAGCAATAAACTCTTTTAATTTCATTAAATATTGATCATTTAAAGTAATTCCTGGGACCAAAACATGACGTATCCACATTTTCTTATTCCTTGAAGATAAATATCTTGCAAACTCTAAAATATTTGTATTATCCTTACCTGTTAATTTTTTATGTTCCTTTGCATCCATATGCTTTATGTCTAATAAAAATAAATCCGTATATTTTATCAACTCATCCATTTTATCTATAATTTCTTTTTTTGATGCATCAAATATAATTCCAGAAGTATCACAAGCGGTATGAATTTTATATTTTTTTAATTCTTTAAATAATTCAATCACAAAATCCATTTGTAAAAGTGGCTCTCCCCCCGTCACTGTTACACCACCACCCGTAGAGTAATAGCCTCTATATTTTAATACTTCCTTTACCACTTCGGAAACACTATATATTTTTGAGGACTCCATAGTCCATGTATCTGGATTATGACAATATAAGCACCTTAAAGGACATCCCCTTAAAAAAATTACAAAGCGAATTCCTGGTCCATCTACGGTTCCTCCTGCAAAAAAGGAATGTATTTTTCCATCCATATTTATTCCTCCAATTTTAGCAATTCAATAAAATCATTAATTACTAAATCGACCATATCCCAAGAATCTAAGGTTGCACCACAGGCAAGAAGATGGCCACCACCACCATATTTTTTTGCTATATCCACAATAGGAACACTTCGGCTTCTAAATTCACCGATAATTTTATCTTTCGAAATATCATATGTAAAATTCAACCAAATTTCTATTTCCTTAATTCCCGACATAACACTTAGCATGCCTCTAGATATATCATTAAATTCTACAGAAAACTTATGAAATACCTCACTATCATTTTTTAAAAATGCTACTTTCTGTTTAACTTCAAAGCGATTGGAAAAATAGTTTTTCATCTGTCGCTCTTCTAAAGTTTCAACATAAATATGATCAAAAATATATTTGCATTCTGCACCAAAAGAGATAAGCTTAGATGCAACCGTTAATGTTTCTGCTAAATTTTCACCATATAAAAATCTGCCACTATCTGTTACTATGCCAGCATAAAAACATGTTGCAGCATCTTTAGGTATAGTATACCCATATTTTAATAATAAATGTACAAGATATTCACAAGAGGCTACTCTTGTGGTGTCACATAGATGATTTTCAGTTATATCACATTCATTTTTATGATGATCAATAACAAAAACTTCCTTACTTAATTTATATCTGTCATCACTAACCATATAACTAACGGCAACATCACAAATAATGGATAAAGCACCTTCAAAAAGTTTATCCTCAATTAAATTCATATTGCCAATAAAGGAATATTTTCTTGAAACATCTCCTACAACATAAATGTTTTTGTCTGGATACGTATTTTTAAGTGTATACGCTAATCCCAATTGACTACCTAACGCATCTAAATCTGGTCTAGAATGTCTATGAATTATAATTGTTTTATATTCTTTTATTTTATCGAATAAAAGTTTTTCCATACTATCACTTCCTAATAGTAATATCATATCACAAAAAAAGACAAAAATATATCTTTATAAAAAGAAAAAGATATTTTTAAATATCTACTACTTAAAAATATCTTAAAAGTACTATTCTTTTATTTCTTTTACTTCATCATTATTTTCTTTTCTTCGACTTGAAAACTCTACAATTAAAACAATACCACATGCAAGAAGAATTCCAAAACACAAGCTAATTACGAAAGTAATAATTATTCCCATTCCTCCAGTAGGATTAATTATTGCATTGCTGTAAAAAATAAGTTTTGTTTCATCCGAATATATTTGCTTTGTTACACTTTCTAATTCCTCAAAACTCTGATAAAGCATATCATATACTTTGTTTATTCTTTTATCAAATTCTTCATTATATACAAAGGTATACTTTTCTCCTTGCTCATTAACTAATAATCCTATTTTATAGGTATCTCTTTCTATTTCCTCTGTTAATTGTGCAATTCTTGTATTAAACTCTGTAAATGGATCCCCTGTTGTACCAATATTTCCGTATTTATCAATTAAACTATCCAATTGTTTACGTAAAGAATCCCTAACACGTGTATTTTCTTCAATACTTCTATTTAAATTAATTATTTCTAATTCTATATAAGGGAGATAAGAATTTAAATCCTTAACATAATGATTATTTTCTGCTTCTACCTTTAAAGCCGCAAAATTAATGGAATTAAAGTTTTTAAGAACCGTATTATAATATTGCTGTAAGGTTTTATTACCCACTATATAATTCCTACTATAGGTAGAAATCAACTCATTATAGGAAGAAATTATAAAATTATATTGTTCTCCTAAATAAGGAATAGAATTATCATATATCGTATAATCTTTAAAGCTTTCTATACTTGAAATATAATTAATTTCTTCTATATCCTTCTCTACTTGTTCTTGAGCATTATCTAGAAGCTTTCGAACAAAGTTGGAAACTAAACTTTTATTTTTACTTAATCCTTGAACTGTAATTCTAAAACGATCTGAGTACTCACGTACATCCGTTTGCTCCACATAGGTAAGTCTTTGAATGGATATTTTCCCATTATTGTAGATATCTTCTGCCTTTAATTTAGAAAACTCTTTATTCTCAGCAATGGTTTCTTGGATTAATTCCAAAGAAACTATATCCTTATAATTAAAATGTTTTCCACTTGGATAGGTATCATCCATAGGAGAATAAAAAGAAAATTCAAATTCAGAAGTATAGGATATTTTCCTAGGATTATAGATAAATTCAATCCCTAATACCATGATAATAACCGTACATAGAGCAATAATAAAAGCCAATAATTTTCGCTTCCATATAATTTTAAAAATTTCTACTACACTAATACCTTCTTCTTGGTTTTCCATAAAATTACACCTCATTGATAATATTTTTAAATATTAAATAAATAAAAATCTTTTTATTATTCTATAATATACCTATAGTATTTGCCTATAACAAATATTTTATTAATTATCTCATTTTCCTTTTATAAATCATATTACAAATATCTTCTTTATTTTAACATTTTTTTCCTAAAATGCAACAAAAAAAGATAGGATTTATTTATTTTCTAAAAAAACATTCAAACCATTTTTATTTAGAAAAAGATTTACAATCCTAAGTAATACTAATTCTTATTTTTTAATTTATATTGTATCCACTCATTTGCAAGTGGTATCCATTTGGCAACATAAGGATTTATTTTTTCTAAAGAATCTTCTGCAGAATCTTTATTACAAACGCTTAGTCCATGTCCTCCCATAGGAAATAAATGATACTCTGCATTTACTTTATTTTTATTATAAGCCTCTAGTAATAAAATCGAATTCATTAAAGAAACGGATTCATCCGTATAGGTTCCCCATAAAAATAAATCTGGAGCATTTTTCGTAACTTGTGTTTCTAAAGATAAATAATTTCTTAAACTTAAATCATTAAAATTTTCTTTTAATAAATTTTCAAAAGAAGCTTTATGCCAATATAATTCATTGGAAGTTACAACAGGATATCCTAAAATCAATAAATCAAATTTTACATCTTTATGCAAAGCTACCTCAAGTATGTTATGACCTCCGGCAGAAAAACCTAAACCAATTATATGAGATACTTTTTGATTACCATGTAATTCTTTTATGGTGTAGTATAAATATTCCGATGGTTTGGGATAAGCTTCCTTTGTTTCTAAATAATTAACTATTACAACATGATATCCATAAGAATTAAATATCTTCGCAACAGGTAAAGATTCTCTAGGAGATGTATAGGCATATCCTCCGCCTGGGCTTACTATAATAGTCGGGCGAGACGCATTATCTATAAAATAAGTTGTATAATAATTTTTTGTTCCTAATATGAAATGCTTTTCCATATTTTATTCTCCTAAAATATCTTCGATTTCTTTTATTTCCTGTTTTTTTATTTCTTTTAATTTCTCATCTTTTATTTTATCTAAAAAAATATTGTATTGTTTTATAACATCTTTATAATGGGAAATAAAAACGTCATTTTTATTACGTCTTAAAATAGGACCATACTTTAAGTCGAATTCATCATAAGCCCTAAAGCCTTTGGATGCAACAATAATTTCATAATATTTATTTTGGTCGAATATAGCGTATTCCTCTTCTATAACATATTGATGCATCGATAAAAATTTTCTAACCTTATACCGATCATTATTCGGCTGAAGGATTAAAGGTTTATTTTTTAAAACAGTTTTTCCCTTTTCTAAAATATCAACGATTAAAGAACCACCCATTCCAGCAATAATAGCTAGATCAAAGTCTTCTTTAATTTCAGCAAAACCATTCGATTTTTGAATAACAATTTTATCGGATAGATGCGCAGCCTCTATATTTTTTTTTGCCATTTGCAGAGGACCATCCGCAATATCACACGCAATTGCCCTCATAACTCCATAGTTTTTAACCGCATCAATTAAGACATATGCATGGTCACAGCCAATATCACAAACGGTTCTCTTTCCTTTCGTTAGCGAAGCCAATAGTTCAATTCGATTCATACTAGTGCTTAATCATAAAATCTTTAAGCTTTCGGCTACGAGATGGATGCTTCAATTTGCGAAGTGCTTTCGCTTCTATCTGACGAATACGCTCTCTAGTAACATTAAATTCACGTCCAACTTCCTCTAGTGTTCTTTGTCTACCATCGATTAGTCCAAAACGAAGTCTTAACACTCTTTCCTCACGCTCGGTAAGTGTTGCTAAAACAGAATCCAATTCTTCTCTTAATTTCATTTTAGCGGTATATTCATAAGGGTCTAAAGCATGTGGATCAGAAATAAAATCACCTAAAGAAGAATCCTCTTCCTCTCCTACTGGAGATTCTAAAGATATTGGTTCTTGGGCAATTTTTTGGATTTGCTGTACTTTTTCAACAGAAATTTCCATACGCTCTGCTACTTCCTCAGGAGAAGGCTCACGAGATAATTCTTGTACCAATTGTCTTTGAACGCGTACTAATTTATTAATGGTTTCTACCATATGTACAGGTATACGTATTGTTCTTGCTTGATCCGCAACCGCTCTTGTAATTGCTTGGCGAATCCACCATGTCGCATAGGTAGAAAATTTAAATCCTTTGTGATGATCAAATTTATCTACTGCCTTAATCAATCCCATATTTCCTTCTTGAATTAAGTCAAGGAACTGTAATCCACGTCCTAAATAGCGTTTTGCTATAGAAACAACTAAACGTAAATTTGCATTAACTAATTTATCTTTTGCATATTCTGCACGTTCAACAATATCTAATAATTCTTCATAATCTTCTGCAGATACTGTATTTTGATCATCCGCTTCAATTTTATCTAGTTTTTCTTTTGCAATTCTTCCTTCAACAACATCTTTTGCAAGATCGGTTTCCTCTTCTAAGGTAAGGAGTTGAATATTTCCTATTTCCTTTAAATACATTCGAACCGGATCATCCACTTTTACAGAGGCAGGAAGTTGATCAAAAGTAGAAATATCAATCTCTTCCACTTCATTTAAATTCGGTTCTTCTCCTACAGGCAAATCAAAATCGTCCACAATTTCACTACTAGGCAAAATATCAATTTCTGCTTTAGATAACTCTTTTTCTAAAGCATCATATTCATCGCTATCTTCTGTACAATGCTTTAAAATGTCCTTAGAATAAATAAAACCCTGATTTTTTTTACCCAATTCTAATAATTCCTTTAAGACAACATCAAATTCCATTTTACTTCCTCCTCATTTTTTTCAACTTCTCTTTTTGCTTTTTATTTTTAAATTTTTCTAAAACAATTTCCATTTGTTTATCTATCTTTTCCGTATGAGATAAATCCTTAGATAACTTTAAATTCTTTTTGTCATATTTGACCTGTTTTAATTTTTCTAAACAATCATTCAAATCTTCATCCGTATAAGGGGTTTTATCTTTTTTTAACATCTCTGTTATTTTTATATAATACATGCATGCTTCATTTGATAAAATACTCATAAATTTATTTTCATCAAATTCTTCATTAGAAGCATAAAAATCATTAATTAAACTTATCCATAAATTTTGATTATCTAACGACATTGCCTCTATTCGATCATTTAGCATTTTATCTATATAAATTGCTTTTTCTTTTGAAGATTTCGCATACATAAATAAACGTATTTCAAAATTTAACATCCAATCTGGTTCTATTACCGGAACTGGTTTAAGAAAATCTATATCATTTTTAGAATTTTCATAAATATCGACAGATTCTGAAGGTGCAAATAGGTTACAATAACGTTGGTAATCCTCATAAAGTGCATTATAGGATACAGACAAGCCTATAGCAAGCTTACTTAAGTATTCTTCTTCTATTGTTTTACTTTTAGAAGAAAGAAGCATTTCAAACACTTGATTCTTAACGCTATCGATAACAACCTCATCATTTAAGTTTTTATTTAATAAAGCTTGTTCATAAAGATAAGCATAGGAATCCATTAAATGCGTTTCAAAATAGGTAGCATAAGTTTCTATACCATATTGCATAACATATTCATCAGGATCCATACCATTCGGTAGTAATACCAAATGAACAATAAAACCAGCTTGTTTAAATATTTTGATGGCTTTTAAAGATGCGTTTACTCCAGCCTTATCTCCGTCATAGCATATAATCGCATGATTGGTATATTTTTTTAAAAGCTGAGCTTGTTCTATAGATAAAGCAGTTCCCATAGTACAAATGGCTTCCTTTAAACCACTGCGATAAGAAGCTATAACATCCATTTGTCCTTCATGAAGAATAACTCTCTTCTTTTTTAGAATTTCCCCTTTTGCTAAATGTAAATTAAATAAAATTTCTTTTTTTCTAAAAAGAAGAGTTTCTTTTGTATTTACATATTTGGGTTGATTTTTATCTTGCGTTTTAAATATTCTTCCACTAAATCCAATATAATTTCCTTGTTCATTACAAATGGGAAATAAAATTCTTTTAGAAAAAATGTCATAATATCCACGCTCATTTTTATCCACAAGACCAACATCCGCCATATCAAGTTCTAAATAATTTGACTCCTTTAAAACCTGATATAAAGAATCTTGATTTTGGGGAGCAAGTCCAACTCCAAACACTTTTATTGTTTCATCATCTAATCCTCTTTTATGCAAATAGTCTAAAGCTTCTAGTCCACTATCGGAATTGGTTAAGTATTTTTTGTAGAAGGCTTGTGCTGTTTGCATGATTTTATAGTACTTTGTCAAAGGATTAGAGGTAGTACTTTCTTGATAATTTTTTATATTAAAACCATTTCTTTTCGCTAGACGATAAAGGGCCTCTTTATATTCTATATTTTCAATTTGCATTAAAAATTTAATTGGATCGCCACCACCGCCACAGCCAAAACAATGGGCGAGTTTTTTTTCTTGATTTACAACAAACGATGGGGTATCTTCATGATGAAATGGACAAAGACCTTTATAGTTTTTTCCTTGTTTTTCTAGCTGAACATACTCTGAAACTAATGCAACAATATCGGTTGCATCAATGATATCCTGAACTTCCTGTTTAGCCATAAGTCCCCATTCCTTTCTGTAAAATTATAAAACAATTTTGTTTTGTATATAAGAAATAATATCTTCTACCTTAATAGTTTCCTGCTCCATTGTATCTCGATTACGAATGGTTACAACATTTTCCGTTAAGGTTGTATCATCTATCGTCACACAATAAGGTGTACCAATAGCATCCTGTCTACGATATCTTTTTCCTATGTTTGCCGATTCATCATACACACAACTGAAATGTTTTACTAAATTTTCAAATATTTCATTTGCTTTTTCTGCATGATTCTTTTTAATTAAAGGCAAAACGGCAACCTTATATGGTGCAAGCGCTGGATGTAATCTTAATACAACACGAGTTTCCTTTTCTCCAGTAGATTCCTCATCATAAGCACTAAACAATACACTTAATAGCATACGTTCTACACCAACCGAAGGTTCAACAACATATGGCAAATATTTAGAATTATCTTCTGGATCTAAATACTCCAATTTTTCTTTCGAATGATTCTGGTGTGCATTTAAATCATAATTTGTACGGCTTGCAATACCCCATAGTTCACCATATCCCCAAGGGAATTCAAATTCAATATCCGTTGTGGCATTTGAATAAAAGGATAATTCTTCTTTTTCATGGTCTCTAAATCTTAGCTTATTTGCATCGACTCCGATTAACTTTAAGAAATCCATGCAATATCCTCTCCAATAATTAAACCATTCCAATTCGGTTCCAGGCTTGCAAAAAAATTCTAATTCCATTTGTTCAAATTCTCTTGTTCTAAAAATAAAATTACCTGGTGTAATTTCATTTCGAAAGCTTTTGCCAATTTGTCCTATACCAAAAGGCACTTTTTTTCTTGTCGTTCTTTGAACATTTTTAAAATTCACAAATATACCTTGCGCTGTTTCAGGTCGTAAGTATACTTCATTTTTTGAATCTTCTATAACTCCTTGATGCGTCTTAAACATCAAATTAAATTGACGAATATCCGTATAGTCTAAGGCTCCACATGAAGGACATACGATTTTATTATCATAAATGTAAGACAATAAGGCTTCATTAGACATACCATCTCCTGAAATTTGTCCTTTAGAAAAATCTTCGATTAATTTATCGGCACGATATCTTGCACGACATTTTTTACAATCAATTAAAGGATCAGAAAATGAACCGATATGTCCTGAGGCAACCCATACCTCACGATTCATTAATATAGCAGAATCTAGTCCAACATTGTACTTGTTTTGTTTTACAAATTTGTTCCACCATGCTTGTTTAATATTATTCTTCAACTCTACGCCTAAAGGTCCATAATCCCAAGAATTAGCTAAACCACCATAGATTTCACTTCCCTGAAACACAAATCCCTGTTCCTTTAAAAAGCCTACTAATTCTTCAAGCATAATCTTTTGCATATCTATCCCTCCAACGAATAAATTCCATTTTATTATTATAACCTACAAAAATAAATAAGTCAAATAAAACTTATGATATTATTATATAAATATAATAAAAAGTATTCCATATAGGTGTGACATTTTGCCTATACTATGCATATACTATAGTGGTGATATTATGTCGAATCTATTCCAATTTTTAAAAGATAATTTTAAAACCATCTGTATAACTATTTTAATTTATCAAGTTTTTCTTACTATATTCTTTTTTTCCACAGCAAATTTAGTAATTTTAGCTTCTATTATTGTCATTTTTGCAGGATATGTTATTATTACAACCTATAAGGATGACATCCTAGGATTCTTCAAAAAATAAAGAGACTATTTCTTAACATAGTCTCCAAATGTTTTTATAAATATAGATATTTTTTTCGTTATCTGCAAATAATTTCCAATATTAAAAGGATTTAAAATAATATCTAAATTTAAATTCAGAACATAAATATATAAACCCATAAAACAAAAATACTTAGCATTAAAATCATCTAATTTTTTCATATGCTCTTTAAAAAAATCCACATTATCTAAATGATCAAAACATAGATAATACCGTGCTAAAAGTACTCCTATAGGTCCATAATAAATATCAAAATTTGGTTCTATCATATTGTTTTTAAACATTTCTTCTCTTACTTCTCTAAAGATAACACCATAATCTATATCTATATTTTTGTCTATAAAAGCAAAAATGTCCTGCTGCAGATCATATAAATACATTTTCGCATCCAAAAGAATATAATATTTTGACAAAACTACCCATATTATATCATTTTTATGAGGATTCAACTCTAATTCCCGTATTCTCATTTCAAAATAAGTAAACTTATTATCTAAGACCTTATATATATGATTCAAATGGACAAGATGTTCCTTCTTTAAACGAATGGAATATTTAAAATCATCAAAAAATTCTATTAATAAAGGAAGCATTTTACTGCATATTGCTAAGGATTCCGATGTCTTATTTAAGCATGGAAATAACAAATAGTATTTGTCGTTATCCTTCGCCTCAAAGATAGATTTCTCTATCCTTGAGGATTTGCTAATTTCAAAATAAATACGATATTCTTTATCGGTTAATACATACAAATGATACTCTTTATTTTGAAAATCTTTAATAAGAAATTTGTTTTTTACCCCTTGAATAAATTGAATTTGAAATGGAAATCTTTCAGTTAAGTTTGAAGGTAACTTTTCCATTTTCTCTATCATACCCTTTTAAAAGAACATCCATAGGAATTTTATATTCTTTAGCAATGGTATTTAACATTTCCTCACTAGAACAATGTAAAGTTTTTATTGAATAGTAAGAGGCTACTGTATCATCAAAAAATCTTAAGAAATCTAACTCTGAACCATTATTTTTCGTCGTAACAATTGCTATTTTATTTTCTCTTTGTTTTAGACTATCTGCCAATTTAGTTTCATAATCTTTTTCTATATCTTCTTTTATTTTTTCAATTTCTGCTTCTGCTTTTTTTGATTCTTTTTTTGGTTGTTCTACAGGCTTTGTATCTACTTCTACCTCTTCATCTTTTATCTCAATAATTTCGACTTCTTTATCTGCTTGCATGTCATAATGTACTTTTAATATGTAATCCACATTTACTCCTCTACCATCTACAACATACACATTTGCTGATTTTAATAAAACATCCTTAATTTGAAGTCCCTCTAATTCTAAATCAAATTCAAAGGGCAATGATTTAAAACATTCATTACCTTCCATATCCTTATAAGAAATATCTACTTCTAAACTTCCTGTAACCACATGATTATTTATATTCTTATTTACCAACTTATCTACATGACTTTTTAAAGAGCTAATTTTATCAATCTCTAAAAAAGCATCCTTCATAATTTCTAATTCCATAGTATCACCATTACAAAATATGCTTGTATTATAATTTATAGAACATAAAAAAATGTTTTATATTTTAGCATATAAAACACTTAAAGATTTAATTTGTTGTCACTTTATAATTTAACAAAACATCATCTAGCACCTGAAGAACAGAACCAAGACCTTCTCTTTTTTCAGAGGAGGTTATTATAAAATTATCCTTATCTTCCAATTGTAATGTATTTAATATAAGGTTTTTACATTTCATTCTTTCGCTATTTTTTACCTTATCTGATTTTGTTGCTATAATGGTAACTGGACAATTATAATATTTCAAAAATTGATACATTAAAACATCATCCTCTGAGGGCTTATGTCGAAAATCAACAAGTAAAAAAACCATTTTTAAATTCTTGCGTTCAACAATATAATTTTCAATCATTTTACCAAACGTTTCTTTTATTGTTTTGCTCACTCTAGCATAGCCATAGCCTGGAACATCAACAAAATAAAAATCGCCTTTATTAATCGAATAAATATTTAAGGTTTGTGTCTTACCAGGATTAGATGAGGTTCTAGCTAAATTTTTACGATTTACAAGCATATTAATGAAAGAAGATTTTCCGACATTGGATCTTCCACAAAACATAAATTCTACTGCATCTGTATCTAAAAGTTGAGAATTTTTAACAGCTGAAGTTACAAATTCGGCTTGTTTAATTATCATCACTTTCACTCCTTTATATTTAATTTGCTTAAAATAGGTTTGAATTCTTCGTAATTTAATGTACATGTTCCTATATCGGCATGTGTGTTATCTCCATGACAATCACTACCAGCAGAAATACAAATATTATATTTTTTAGCAAGTAGGGTTAACTCTTCCTCATTATTTTTACTACTTGGATATCTTACTTCCATACCATCAAAACCAAATTTTAAAATTTCTTCTACATATTCTTTTTTTACTAAACATGGATGAGCAAAAATTGTTACGCAGCCTGCTTTTTTGGCAAATTCTAATCCCGATTGAACACTCATTTTTGTAGAAGGAATATAGGCTTTAGAATCCTTAGAAACATAATAAGATGCTTCGCTTAAAGACAAAGAATTATGCTTCATAATATTCCTTAACATATTTGCCCGCGTAATAATTTCATTTTCACTCAAAAGTTCAGGAATATCTACCTTTAAATTATAAATATTTTGAATATTTTCCATCATTTGTATCGCACGTATTTTTCTTCTTTCTTTATTTTCATAAGAAAAACTATATATCTCATCGGGGATAATATTATTTTTAAAAAGACATATGATATGAACGCTTTCCCCCTTGTAATACGTAGAAAGCTCCATACCTAATATAACCTTAGTTTTACTTTTTTTTGATAACTCTAAAAGTTCATTACAAGCAAAAATAGAATCATGATCCGTTATAGCAAAAACATCTACTTTATTTTCTTCTGCCCGTTTTAAAAGTTCTTTAGGTGTATATAGACCATCCGAAAAATTGGTATGATTATGCAAATCAATTTTCATACTATTCACCTCTTAATTCTAGCATATAATCGATTTCTATTAAAATGTTTTTTAATTCAGGAAATTTAAGTATAGAAATTGCGGTTTCTAAATCATATTTTTTTATTGACAAAATAAGTTTATCTGAGGTTTTTAATTCTTGATTTTCAAATTTTGCCACAAAAAAGGTAACTTCTTTTTCTATAGAATTTAGAAGCTTATAACGAATGGTGCGTTTTAAATTAGGTATAAAAATTGGGGTTACACCTGTTTCCTCTAATATTTCTCTAGTTGCAGTCTCCATATCCGTTTCTAATCCTTCTTTATGTCCTTTTGGAAAGCCATAACTTCCGCTTGCCTCCATAACCAACACATATTTTCTTATTCCTTCTTCTTTACAAAAAAGTATTGCACCACATGAATATTCTTTTACCATTATTTCTACTTCCCTTCTATATAAAAAATCATATATCCTCGATATATGATTTTTTTAAATTAAACCGTTTTGTTTTCTTTATCTTCTTCAAAATTTTTTTTAGAAAATTCTAAGATTAAAGCAATTGCAGTTCCTACTGCTACTCCCAAAATTAATCCTACAACTATCGTAATAAAAACACTTAATCCACCCGTTGAAGAAACAATAGATTTAGATTCATACGATAATAAAATAGATTCCAAATTTAAATTAATCGAATTCTCTTCTAAGACTTTAACCAAGGTTTCAATCTCTTTATAAACATTATCTAGACCTTGTTTAAACTCCTCTGGTGCAAGCACCACATCTTTTATCGTATACTCAGAGTAATCATTTTCTTTTACAGGCGTACATAAAGAATTAATTTCAATTTCAACATTGGTTTTTTTCCGAGTGAATTGTTCTATCTCTTCATCATTATACGTAGGATTCTTTGCATAAACTGCAATCATATTATCTAAATACTCTAACTCTCTTTTTAAGGATTCAATTTTATTGTTTGCATAATTTTTAAAGGAAGCTTTCGCTGCTTCATCTTTAACATATAAATAGGTTTTGGAAACATTTAAATAAGAATTAATTAAAGAATTCTCAACGATTAAGTTTACTTCATTTTGATAGCTTTTTAAAGTTTTACCACCTATTATATAAAATTCACCATACGTGGATATTAATTGATTATAGTCATTAATAATAGTGGTAACATATTCTAATAGATAATTTATAGCATCAATATATACACCATAATTATAAAAGTTTTTAATTTCATCCATATAATAAATCGTTCTAGAATTATTTTCCACTAGCTGAATTGTATTCGCAACTAAATCTTCTACAAATTCAGCGATCAATTCTTTATTATTTATTTTACTATTTGATATAGTAATAGTAAATTTTGTTTTATCATCCCGTGTGATTTTAAATGAATCGGACTTATATAATTTATCAATATTAATATTTTTATATTTTTCTTTAGAATTTTTTACGATTAACAAATTTTCTTTAGAAACCATATTCTTATAATTAAAATGTTTTCCATTAGGTAAAGAATTGTTCTCTAACCCATTAAAAGATAATTCAAAATCGGATGTGTATGTTATATTTTGAGGATTATACCAAAAAAAGACAGTCAAAACTATGATAATTAATGTTATTCCTACTACAATAGCCATTAAAATCTTCTTTTTCCACAAAATATTACATATTTCTAATAAACTTATACCCTCATTTTCCTTTTCTTGCATAGCCATACATCTCCTTATTGATAATATCCATAGTATTTTATAATTATATCATAATAATACTATATTTGCTACTTTTATGTTTAAAATATATATTTTAATTTTTTAAATGATCCTTTTCCTTAGAAATATAAATGGCTGTTTTAAGACCATCTAATGCTGCAGAAGTTATACCACCTGCATAGCCTGCACCTTCACCAATTGGGTATATACCTTTTATGCTGGATTGATAGTTTTTATCTCTCAACATACGAACCGGTGAAGAGGATCTAGACTCTATTCCTATAAGAATAGCATCCTCATATGCAAAACCTTTTAATTTTTTATCAAACTCTTTTATTCCATATTTTAATCCTTCAATTATGTAATCTGGTAAACATTTATCTAAATTACAAAAACATACATTATGAGGATAGCTCGGTATAACACTTCTATATTCTTCTGCAATAGTACCTTCCAAGAATTCTTTTACTAAGTTGGCTGGTGCTTTATAATCTTTACTAATTTCAAATGCGAGATGCTCATATTTTTCTTGATAATCTATACCATCTAAAGTATTTCCTTTATCATAATCTTCCGGGCGAACATCTACTAAAATTGCACTATTTGAATTATTACCATCTCGTTTGTTATTACTCATACCATTCGTAACAATACTATGTTCTTCCGACGAAGAGGATAAAACATAACCACCAGGACACATACAAAAGGTGTAGATTCCTCTACCCTCCTTATGTGTGGAAAGTTTATAATAGGCAGTTGGCAAATATTTGGAAAAAGCACCATATTGAGCTTCATTTATTAATTGTGCAGGATGTTCAATTCTTACTCCCATAGAAAATGATTTTTGTTCCATATGCATATGCATTTGATTATATAAATGACGAATCGTGTCTCTTGCCGAATGCCCCAATCCTAATAATAAATGATTGGTATAAAGTGGTTCATTCATTTTATCTACATAGACCATCAATCCATCATTTTTTTGTTTTGCTTCTAAAAAGATATGATTAAAATAAAACTTACCACCAAGTTCTTCGATTTCTAGACGTATATTTTTTACTATTTTCTCTAAATAATCGGTACCCACATGTGGTTTAGAATCGTATAAGATATCTTCCTTTGCCCCATGTAGGTAGAATTCATTTAATATAAAGCGTATTAATGGATCTTTCACATTCGTAACCAATTTCCCATCCGAAAAAGCTCCAGCACCACCTTCGCCAAATTGGATATTTGAATTCTTATTTAAAATTTTATTTTTAACAAAACCTTCTATATCTTTTTTTCGCTGCTCTATACAACTTCCTCTTTCTATTATAATCGGCTTTGCATGACACCTAGCCAGATATAATGCGGCAAACATTCCTGCTGGGCCAAAACCTACAATAATAGGAGAAACCGAGGTCCAAATGGGATATTCTAAGGTATTTTTTTCTTCTTTATATTTAATGATATTTTTTCCTTTTAGAGGTAGATTTGTATCTATCATAAGCTTATATATAATTTTTATGTTTTTCTTATCTCTTGCATCAATAGATTTATGAAGGATTTTAAATTTAAAATTTTTTATATTATATTTTTGGGAAATTAAAAAATGTAAATCCTTATCCTGCTTTGGAGAGATTTTAAAATTTTCTATTTGATATTTCATTTTCTAACTCCTTAGCAATAACAAGACTACAGCAAAATGCAAACATAAGATTATAGCCTCCACATACTCCATCGACATCAATAAGTTCCCCACCAACAAAAATGTTAGGATCTTTTTTCAGTCTAAGACTCTTCGTTAATTCATCTATGCTTATTCCACCACTACAAACTTGCGCATTCTCAAATCCATAGGTATCTTTAATAGGTATTAAGAAAGAATCAATACTCACCTTATGTTCTTCTATATAATTTAAAAGTTTAGGATGAAGAATAGTTGTATAATTATCATATTTTTTATCAGTAAATTTAAGAAGAATTTTACAATTTTTTTTATTAATTAAATGATTATAATAGCTAGATAAATTCATTATACAAATTCCAGAAATTCCATTATCCTTAAAAATTACTTCACCACTTTCTTCATGGATTAATTCATTTTCTTGATATAAAGAAGCCGATACTTTTGCACGAACTCCAGAAATCTCATGAAAGTTCAAATTCGTTTTAAATCCTACTAAGGATGGCTGAAAGGGAGTCATTTTAATATTTAAATCTTCTATAATAGAAAAAGAATATGTTTTGTTATAATTTGCAATACTTCCTAAAGCAAGCACAACAAAATCAAATGGTCCATAGTCCTGATTTAGGTAAAATTGCTTATCTCTTTTTTCAATCGATTCAATTTTAATAGAGATAATCTCTTGTTTAATATTATTTAATAAAACGGAAAGAACACTTAAGGATGACTCACTAATTGGATACATTCTTCCCTCTTTGTCTTCTTTTGTGTATATATCTAAATTTTCAAAGTATTCAAAAAGTTCTTTTTGATTTTTCAATACTTCTTTAGCTAATTCATTATTATGATAGTATTTATCTGAATAATTTTTATTAGCGATATTACATTTTCCATTTCCACTCGCTAAAATTTTTTGTCCAATTTTCCCATCATTAAAAAGAGTATACTTTATTTTTCTTTTTTCTAATTTTGTGGCTAGCATTAACCCACATGCACCAGCCCCTATAATTGCCACCTTCATATTATCACCAAAAGTATTATACCATAAATTTACAATAAAAAAAGTTCGGCTTTAAAAACCGAACCTTAATATATTTATCGATTCATATTTAATTCAGAATCAATATTAAACATACGTTTCTTTAATTTTTCAATCTTATCATCTATAGGAGTAATAATACTTGCAATTTCACGCTTCTTTGTAACAATAAGCTTTCTCGTTTTATTTAACTCTTCCATAAATGCAGCACGTTCTTTTCCAGAATATGTTGGATTGTCTTTAAGAACTTGATAGCGGATTGCCTCTTCTTCTAATTTCTTTAATTCATTTAACTTAGGCATCTTCAATTTACTATTTTCAAGTTCAAAGATTTCATGATCTAATTGGGTACGTTCTGCAAGAAGTTGTTGTTTTTCATCTTCATGCTCTTCCCAATACTTCGCATTCTTAATCTTTTGATCCACACGATCACGTTTACGAATATCAACGAACTTATCCTCAAGTTTCTTCTTTGCCTTTTGAATTTTTTCAAGACGAATATTTTTTTCACTTAAAGTAATTCGTTTACTTTCTTTATATTTAGAGCCACTTTGCTTATAGCCACAAGAACGGATAATCGTTTCGTGCATTTTAACAATACTATGTAAAATTGCCGTTACCGTTCCATGCTTCTTCGCTAAATCCATTAAATATACCCATACTTCAATACAATAATCTTGTTTTTCAATAAATTTAGTGAATGCTTCATCGGTTTGTGTTTCTTTTCTCTTACCAAATGCATTAGATGCTTGCTTACTAACCTCCGTAACCATAGCACTAATGTTTGAAGATAATTTATCCTCATAAACAACGATATCTACACCAAAGGTTTCATTTGCCTTTCTCATAATTGGTTCAATATAGTCGATTGCTTCCTTTATCTTGGCAATGGATTCATTACTTGGATTTTTCTTAAAATCGGTAATATTTCTCATTACATACGCAATAGCTACTTCTATACAATTTGTACGAACCGTAAACAAGTAGTCCTCACGTTCTTTATCACTGGAATTAATTAAACATGTGTTCCAGCAATTAATACTTTCTAGCATACGGAAATTAGGTGTAAGGGTTTGCCATCCTGCACAATTTCCTTTCAATAGCCATGCATCACAATTGGTTGGATCCATTTCAATAATACGATTTGCATAATTTTCTGCATCCATATAATTTTGTGAGTCATATGCGGTTTGAGCTAAAATAAAGAAGTTTTGAATCATTTGATTCGCCTCTACTCCTAAGCCATTTCCCTTAGGGGCTGCAGGTTTCGTTGGTGCTGGTTTCTTGGCTACTGGTTTTGCCACCTGTTTTACCACAACCTTTTTTACTGTTTTTGGCTTAGCAGAAGGATTTCCCTCTTCTCTTGCTTGTACATTTTTTTGTACATTTGATACAATACGTTTCACAACACTTGAATCGTTAGATGGAGTTTTTGGTTGAACAACCACTCTCCTTACTGTAGTAGGTGCTGGTTTTGGTGCAAGCACTGGTGTTTCTACAGGCGTTGTATCATTTGCTACTTCTTCTAAAGTAGCTTTTTTTGTTGGTGCTTTCGTTGTTGTTTGTGTTGGTTCATTATTTTTTTCTTCCTTTGTAGGAGTATGTGCTGCAGGCTTTTCTGATACTATGTTTCCTTGATCATCTACTTCAACGAATAGTTTTTTAGCCTCTGCAACATTGTACTTTGCGCCACATACCTGACATTCAAAAACGCCATTTACTTTGACGAAGTCGGATTCTCCACACAATTCGCAAACTATTTTTTTCATTGTTTTCTCCTTTGCTATCTTTTTATACCCACCATATTAGGTTCGGTTGTAAGTTTAACATGTAAATAAAATTAAAAAGGGTGGGATTTCATTAAATATATGGCTTAACATACAAAATGGGCAATATCGCGTATTATCCTATAAGCACCAATAGAGATAACTACGTTTATTATTAAGTAAGCATGCGTTTGTATGCTTGAATATTATGTTATATTCAAAGCCGAATTCATACATGAAGTTCCTTACGTTGAACCGAATTAAAATATATTATAAATTAAAAGTATTCTCTTTTAATTATAACCAAATGAATAAAAAACTTAAAAAGAAAAGTATTTTACATTATTATATCAAAAAATGAAAGCCTTTACAAGTTAAATGACCTTCATTTTTTAATTTATTTGAAATATTAAATTTTTTAAAATATATCTTTTTCTATTCTTTATAACATTTATCTTGTTTTGTTTTAAAACTATAACTTTTCTATTATACAAAATTATAGAAAAAATACTTTTTTTGATTAAATTATTTTTCTTATTTGTTTTATAAATCTGTTTTATTAATTGTATGTTCTATTTTATCCCAACTCGCCTTAACAAAAATAGCCCGTATTGCTGCAATCACATAAGAAGCCATAAAGATAGGATGAAAAAATATAACTTTAATCCTTTGCCATTTTTTTATTTTTATTGTCTTTCTATCGATTATAAATAAAAAAGTAGTTAGCAACATAAACAAAACATAAACCGCACCAGATAAATAAAACATTCGACTTATATACTCCATATATAATTTTTCATTTGACACTAAATCATAAATCAAAAAGCCAATCATTATTCCATAATATGCTACTAACGTAATTGCGAGCGTTAGCATTGGAATTCCACCAATAATCTGATACCAAAAATTCTTTTTCTTTTTATTTTTCTTTAATGCATTTATTTTTTCTTTTTTATATTTCTTTTGTACCGTAAAATATCCTTTAATCCATCGTGTTCTTTGTATAATAGATTGTTTCATTTTCACAGGTTGCTCATCATAAAATATAGCATCTTCTATATACGTAGATTTCAAATTGTGCACAACAGAGAAATTCGTCAACTCATAATCCTCTGTTAAAGTGTGAAATGGCCAGCCACAGTACCCACGTAACATCTCGGCTCTAAAAAAGAATCCTGTTCCAGATACTAATACATTCATTCCATAGTAAACTTTTGGTTTGTTTTGTATAGTATTAATTATAGTAAATGTTAATGCGGATGCTCCACATACGACGGAGGCATTCCAATCTTTATTTTCTCTTTTACCACAAGCTATGTCATATCCTTGCTGATAAGCATCATTTAATCTACTTATGAAATTATGAGATATAACATTATCTGCATCCAAAATCATAAATGCATCATAAATATCATTTGTTGAATAAATATGCTTTAAACATTCATCTAAGGCATATCCCTTTCCTACATTTTCTAAATTTATTCTAAAAAAAATATTAATCTTTATATCGGTAAATTTTTTTGCTAACTCTATGGTTTTATCTTCAGGAGATTCAACGATAAGATATACCTCATATTTGTCCTTAGGATAATCGCAATGCTCGATGCTCCTTAAATTAGCTTCAATCACTTGCGATTCATCTCTAGCGGGAATAATGATAGCAAATTTAGCTTTGGTATCAAAATTTAAAATTTTTGACTTTCTATAAAATCCATTAAAAAACCGAATTATTCCAATGATTAAAAAGATTAATAATATTCCCATTAATATTAAGATTCCATATTCTACATACTTAAATATCGTAAACATAGACTACTTCCCACCCATAATGTATAACAATTATAAATAATATATACCAATTTTTTACTTTTGTAAAGTTCAAATCTTCTTTATTAAATATATCATATTTAACTTCATAAAAAAAGACCTTAATTTTAAGGTCTTTTTTTATAATTTCGTTTGATATACTAAAGGGATTTTATAGGTATCTTCGTAAATACTTTTCCAAACATCATAATTTATATTTTTCATTAAAGAAATATTTTCTGCATCCGATTTATCTTTTTCTGGATAAATAGGCTCTCCTATATGAATCGTATATTCTTGCACATAAAATCCATCATCATCCAGTATATCACTATCTTCCATAGTTATAAAACATGGTAAAACAGGAACATCATTTTTTACTGCAAATAAATAAGCACTCTTTTTTAATGGCTTAGGTTTTCTATAATTCCACCACATGCTTTGTTCTGGATATACCAAAACAAAATTTCCATCCTGTAAAAGTTTATTTGTAGCTCTCATAAAATTATACATTGTCTTTGGATGAGAACTTAGTGGTAGTGTATTACAATTTCTCATTAAAAAACCATAAAATCCTGGGAAACTGGTATAATTTCCTTCACGAATTACACGATAAAACTTCTTCTTTTGACCAGAAAGCTCATAGGCCATTTGAATTGCAAAACTATCAAATGCATTAAAATGATTACAAGTTATAATGGCACCAGACTTTAATTTTTTAAAATTTTCAATTCCCTTTATATCTTTAATAATCATCTTTTTTTCTTTAAGAATTGTATTTAAAAACTTTCTAGCTGCACGGTATGCCATTCTAGTTTTAATTTTGCTAGAAATCTTTTTTCTTAAGTAATCCACTTCATTAGGCATTAAAACTCTAGAAACCGGATCATTTTCAACATCTTCGTCAAATCGCTGTTCTTTTTCATATTCTTCTATTTTTTTTAATACATCCAATCGGTCCTGGGACTGTTTAACTAGTTTTTTTTTTCGGTTTAAATAATTATCTTCACGATTTGTCTCATTAATCGCCGTTTGCATTAAGCGGTCACATGATAAAATATCATTTTTTCTTTGTTCATCCGTATAATTATTTAAATCCTCTAAAATTTTTTCATAAACACTTGTCGTTTTTGCATATTTCCAAAAATATTCTTTATATCGACAATCTTCAAAATGCCATGGTTTAGAAACCATAATATAATGAAGAATTTTAATTTCACTATCGGGATAATTTATTTTACCAAACACCTCCGTATTCCAGCCCTGATGTAGCCAAAATACTTTATTATGGCAAATTAAATTTAAATAATCCTCGTCTTGCGTAACAACGAAATTATATTCATGCAATAAGTCTATAAATTTATCTAATACATTATTTTCTCTAAACTGATGACAATTAATGAGTAACATACCTGCATTAAAGAAGTTATTACGATTAATGCCTAACACTTTTTCTACATATGTACCATATACATCCTCTTGAACCATAGCTTGCTCATGACATGCACCTACATAATTATCTCCTATTTCATGCATATATAATTCTGAAACATCACCTAATACAACCGTATCACTATCTATGTAAATCGCTTTATTATATTCTTTAAACATTTCAGCAATGAATAAACGATAATAGGTTGTTTTAGAATAATAGTCACGAATAGGAAGTTTAGCATTAATTGATTTTAAATAATCGGTAACATCTTCAAAACTAATAGTAAAGTTTTCATTTTGCAATTCTAATGCTTTTTCTTGCATTTCCTTACATACATTTGTATGCAATATATAAATATTATAATGAAAATTTTTTGATGCATTTTCAATCATAGATGTTAAAGATACTATTGTATATTTTACAAAATTATCATCACATGCATAAAATACAGGTATAACATTCTTTTTCATTTATTTATTCTCCTTTATTTCTCTATTATATTTGAATTTATAGTACAAATATTCATACAAAATATCATCAAATTGAAAATATTTAAATACTTTGTGAATTCGGCTTACATCCCATTGCTTAATATTATCGGTGTGTGGATATGGAAACCAAAATAATCTTTTAGAAAAGTGACGAATTATAGTATGCTTATGCAAAAATTTTTGATCATTAAATTTTTGAGGTAACATTTTTCTTTTTGTCGTACTTCGAATTAAAGCACTTTGATCCGCAAATATTAATTTTTTTGTTTTTATTAATTCTCTTGCCTTCCCTAAAAGATTCGTCTCTTTCATTTTTTTCAAATTAAAAAGTAAAACTCCAGCATTAATGTAATTTGGTCGAATCAAATACTTTCCGTAATGATCTCTTGCTGCGGCATACTCTACTTCTGAAATATCAATATCATATAATAATTTAATGTCACGATTAAACATAATATCTACATCTAAATATAGAATTTTATCCGGCATATTTTCTACTAAATCGGCAAAAAGACGGATGAGTGTATAAGGGGAGCAATAACATCCCTCATTCGGACTATTTTTAAATTCCTTATTATATATATCGGTAACATCAATTTTTATTACTCGATTATTCGAATTATATTTTTTTACAATTGCGTCTAAATATTTTATAAGTTCATCTTTAATTGGAGTATATTTCTCATTTAAATGGGATACGTCCATAGTATAAACGTAAAAAGTAAAAGGCTCTTTTGTCTCACTTCGTTTAAAAATAGACAAGGCACAAGTCAGAATACCATCAAAAACATATTCATTTCCACAAAATAATATATTTATCAATCTAACACATCCTTTTTAACATATTTAACAATTTCAATATTGCTTAATTTGCTACGTTCTACCATTTGTTCATAAACTTGATTTCTTAAATCTTCTCTTTGCTCTTTCATTGAAAGTTCTTTGTTCGGATAAAATGGTCCATCTACATATGTAACAATTTTAGGATTTTTTGAATGCTTTCTTTTTAAATACACATTTGTAAAACAATACACCAACGTGTTATGATGAAGAGGATAACTAAATGACATCGATTTAAATGGTCTTATTTTCGTATAATAAGGCCAAATGTGTGCTTCCGGATAAATACAAATACATTTTTTTTGATTCACCCGATATTCTATGCATTTAGTAAAATTCTTCATTGCCACTTTATCATCTGGTAGTGGAATCGCACCTAGACTAGGAGTAATTCTTCCTAAAAATGGCATAGAAACATTATTAGGATGAACTACGACATAAGCATCTTTTGGTATAGAAATCATACTAGGAATAAATGCATCTGCCATGTTATGCGTATGATTACCATATATAAAATAAGGTTGTTTCTTGTTGTTTTTCAAAACTTTTTTATTGATTATTTTATGTCTAAATTTTATTTTTAAATATAAAAATGCTAGAGGAGTAGCTATCATTCGATACCAAAAAAAATGAGTAAATTTTTTCCAAATACCTTTATGATAATATCTATAAGAACCATCGATGGTTTTAGCTACTATATGATCTCCTGAAAATTCATCATTCAATTCATCTTGGTAATAAATTATTTTTTGATTCAACACTATCACCCAACCATTAAATATTTTATTTAAATATATTTCATTGTCAATATTTTCTTAGGATATAATTATATCTCAAGAGAATAGAGAGTAAAAAAGTATATCTACTAATTTTAGAATTCTCTAAAATAAAGGTTTTTTTTATTGATTTTATATGCTATAATAGGCTTATGAGTGAATTAAAGCAAATTATCGCAAAAAATTTAATAGATTTAAGGAAAAGAAAAAGATATACACAATCTGATTTGGCTAACATTTTACAGTATTCAGATAAATCTATATCGAAATGGGAGAAAGGAGATTCATTACCAGATATAGAGGTACTATATTCTATTTGTAATCTGTATAATGTAACTTTAGACTATCTAACACATGAAGGATCCTATGAAGAAAAGAAAGAATATCATATAAAACATGCCTATGCTAGAAATAAGATTATAATCGTTGGCTTAATTGTCTCTTTGATATGGCTATGCTCTATATCAATTTATGCCTACTTCTTATCTTATTCAAATAATAATATTTGGCCTGTTTTCGTGTGGGCATTTCCTCCTACATTTCTTATCCTGATTATATTTAATAGTATATGGGGAAGAAAAAAATGGAAATTTCCAATTATTACTTTTCTAACTTGGACAACTATAGTTTCCATTTTTCTTCAATTTCTATATTTCAATCAAAATGTTTGGCCCATTTTTTTAATTGGTATTCCATTACAGATTGCCATTATACTATGGAGCCAAATGAAGCATTAAAAAACTCTCTTTAAATTTATCTCTAAAGAGAGTTTTTTATTATCTACAAAGGTTAAGTAATGCTTTTTTCATTTGACTATTATTATATACCTTATAAGATACCGTTTGTGAAGTTTCACCATTATATATATATTCTACATTTTTGCTTTCCGCAATTTCATCAATTACTTTTTGATAGGCTAAAGCTTCCGAATCTTTTGCATAATTTTTAGGTAAACTAACCAATAAAGGACGAATGTTATTTTGTTTTAAAGAATCAATAAAGATTAATAAGGAGTTTTTAAAATTTTCGACACTTTCAAACTTCATATCTGCTTCTCCTAATGCTAAAATACAATCACTATAGTTACGCTCATTTGCAAAAGCATTTAAAAGTTTTAAAGATTTTCCTACAGTTAATTTTTCGTTTGAAAAATTATCCACAAGAAATTTATCCTTTAATTTTGTTAAAGTTGTATTGTTATAAACTTTAATTTCTTTATTTTTAAAAATTTCATTTATAAACATGCTTCCACCAAAGATCATAATTCTTTTTTTCATAATGATTTCCTCCTAAAAATTTTAAATAACATCTAGTTTACGATACTAGTTTATAACAATTTTAAAAACTTGTCAATGGTTTTTGAAAGATTTTATTGTTTTTTTAAATATAATATGTTAAAATTAAGGAAATGAGAGGTTGAATTATGGATAATATAAAAAAATCATTAGAGCACTGGTTAAATGAATTAAATCATTTTAGTTTTAAAAATTATGAAGAATTACCAGATATAGAATTATATATGGATCAGGTAGTCACTTTTTTAGAAAAGCAATTAGGGATTTTTCAAACATCTTCTCTAGACAAACAAATCACTTCTTCTATGATTAATAATTATGTGAAGGGTGAAGTGGTTAGCGCTCCGATAGCAAAGAAATACAATCGTGAACATCTTGCCACGATTGAAGAAGTTATTACCCTAAAGCAGGTTCTTACCATTGCTGAAGTCAAACAAATTTTGGATGAAAGATATAAGTCTTCTATAGAAAAAGGAGATATATTTAATAGTTTTAATAAGTCAAACAATGAAAAAATAGCCACAACCATTGAAGAGGCATTTAAACACCTAAATAATATTGATGATAATGATACAAAAGCCTTAATCGAATTAGCTCTTGATTTTGCGTTAAGCGCAAATGCCTATATCAATGTTGCAAAACGCATACTCTTCTTAACTCGTGTATTTGAACAAAATAATAAAGTTAAGGAAAGTAAAGAAAAAGAAAATAAGTAAATGAAAAACCCTCAGTATACTTCTACTATAGTATATTGAGGGTTTATCTTTTTTATTCCTTATTTAATTCCTTAGCTCTTTTTACACAAGCATCATAGCATTTTTCTATGCTATCAATGAAATTATTTTTATATAGTTCATTTAGTCCTTCTATAGTTGTACCACCTTTAGAACAAACATTTTGAATTAAGATGTCTAATGAATCCTTAGAAGACAAAATCATTTGTGAAGACCCAATAATTGTATTACAGCATAGGTTTTTACTTACTTCTAAAGGTATTCCTTTAGAAACGGCATATTCTATAAAGCTTTTAGCAAACAAATAGATATAGGCTGGCATACTTCCATTTAAGGGAAGTGTTATATCCATTTGAGATTCTTCAATTTCTTCAACTACACCAATGGAAGAAAATATTTTTTTTGCAAATAAAGAATAATCATTTTTATGATTATAGCAAATGGTTGTTGCGCCCTGTTGGATAAGTGCTGGAGTATTTGGCATAGCTCGAACTATTGTTGCCGCTTTAAAATAAGTTTCTATTGTTTTTATGCTAATACCTGCTGCAATGGATATAATGCATTGGTTAGAAAAATTATAATTTTTTGCCGGAATTAAAACTTCTGAAAATTTTTGTGGTTTTATAGCCAAAATTATAATTGTTGCATTTGTAAAAACTTCTATTTCATTTGAAGCAATATTATATCCCAATGTTTTATATTTTTTTTGATGTTCTTCGTTTGGTGTATAAATTAAAATTTCAACTGGGGTATATAGATTTGCTTTAACCATTCCCTCTAAAATGCATGAACCCATCTTTCCAACACCTAATATTCCTACTTTATACATTTATCTCACCTGCCCATTGCCATAAATTTTATATTTATAGCTACATATTTCTTTTAGTCCCATTGGTCCTCTTGCATGAAGTTTTTGCGTAGAAATACCCACTTCTGCACCAAAACCAAATTCACCACCATCGGTAAAGCGTGTGGAGGCGTTATGATATACACAAGCACTATCTATCTCAGATAAAAACTTTTTACTAGCCTCTTCGTTATTTGAAATAATTGTTTCTGAATGCTTAGAGGAATGCTCATTTATATGCTGAATGGCATCCGCAATATGATCTACTACTTTTACAGAAACAATATAATCATTATATTCCGTATAAAAGTCTTCTTCTTTTGCTTTTTCACAAGGAATAATTTGAATGGTGTTTTCACACCCCCTAATTTCGATATCAAGTTCATTAAATTTTTCAAATAGCTTTGGTAAAAATTCTAAAGCAATTTCCTTATCTACCAAAATATTTTCTATGGAATTACAAACCGAAGGCCTTTGATATTTCGCATTTACAGCAATAGTAAGAGCCATATCTATATCGGCATCCTTATGAACGTATAAATGACAATTCCCTGCACCGGTTTCTATATAAGGTATTTTTGCATTTGCAACAATAAAATCAATTAATCCTTTACTTCCTCTTGGAATTAATAAGTCAATATACTCTTTCTTTTCTATCAACTGATTGGTTATGCTTCGACTTACATCTTCAATTAAACATATACATTGATAATCTACAATATCTTTTATAGCATTTTGCATTATTTTTGTTAAGGCAATATTTGTATAAATGGCTTCCTTTCCACCTTTTAATACACAGGCATTTGCCGTTTTTAGGCATAGGGTAGCAATATCTACACAAACATTAGGCCTAGACTCAAAAATGACGCCGATAACCCCAAATGGAACACGCTGTTTTTCTATGATAATACCATTTGGTCTTTGCTGTTGTTCTATAACCTTATATACAACATCTTCTAATGCAATTAAATCTAAAACTGAATTTGAAATACTTTTTATTCTTTCTTCGGTTAAGGTTAATCTCTCAATCATTGCTTCGGTTAAATGGTTTTGCTTAGCTTCCAATATATCCTTTTTATTTTCTTTTAAAATATAATTTTTTTCTTTCATGAGTGCATCTGCAATATTTTTTAAGCATAAGTTTCTTTGCTCATCATTTAATTTTGCTAAACTCTTCTGGGCTTTTCTTGTTTGCATAAGGATATCATCTAGCATAGCATTCCCTCCTTTATAATAACTAAGTTATTTGCATGAATAATTTCATTTTTAGAAAAATTCGATTGCGTTTCCTTAATTTGTATTGTTTCTAATCCTTTTACGGCATCAATTTCAATCGAACTATAATTGGTTATACCTTTAGCAATAACCTGTTGATTTATATCTTTAATATCAATTACTTCCCCTTTTAAAAACTCTCCATTTACCTTTAATATACCTTTTGGTAAAATAGAAACCTTTTTGATTAAAAGAGCTTTTTTTAGACCATCATCTATAATAATTTCTCCATGCGAATAGGCTTTAAATATCATCCAATGCTCTCTTGAAGATATTCCCTTACTTTTTGCCATAAATAAAGTTCCTATTTCTTCGCCCTTTACAATATTTTCCAAACGCATGATTTCTTTAGCATTACAAATGATCATATCACAGCAAGCATTAGTCGCAATGATTGCAGCATTTAATTTTGTTTGCATACCTCCTGTACCAACTAAGGAAGAGGAAACTCCAGCCATTTTTAAAATATCTTTATCAATTTTATCAACGATATCTAGTTTTACTGCATCCTTATGTATTTGGGGATTCTTATTATATAAACCATCAATATCCGAAAAAAGAATTAAAAGATCCGCTTTAATCATAGGAACGATTAGAGCAGCTAGGGTGTCATTATCTCCAACCTTTATTTCCTCTACAGCTAAGGCATCATTTTCATTTATAATAGGAACAACCCCATTTTTAAACATAGCATCTAAAGCGTTAGATAAATGAAGCATTCTTTTTCTGATTTGAAAGTCATCATGATTTAATAAAATTTGTCCACAGATAAGTCCAAATTCTGAAGCATTTCTGTTATAAGCCTCCATTAATCTTGCTTGTCCTACAGAAGCACAAGCTTGTTTTAATGCCATCTCTTTAGGACGAATGGTATGTTTCAATTTATGCATTCCTAAAGCAATTGCTCCACTAGAAACAAGAGCCACTTCTATGTTTTTTTGGTTTAAAGTATAAATCATTTTCATTAAAGAATATATCAAATTCTGATTAATACTTAAATCTTGATTTACTAAAGAAGATGATCCTATTTTTAAAACAACTCTTTTTACATTTGTAAAATCTCTCATACAACTCACTCCTAAAAAGTATATTACTTAATTATAAAACAAAATAAGGCTTTTTAAAAGCCTTATTCGTTATTATTTGTAGTTTTTACCTTAACCTTACATTCACTGCCAAAGCTTGCTTTCGCCAATTTAGCCATTTCAATAAACGTTGCAACTTCGATTGTTTCTTCTGTATAAATATCAATAACTAGATATTCTTCTCCTAAAAGCACCAATACATCATCATATTTATTAAGCTCCATAAGGGTTTCCTCTAAAGCCACTTCTTGATGCTTAATCGTTTTAAGATTTTCAATTTTAGTGGTTGTTTCTTTTACCTGTGCTGCAGATAAAGTACCACTAGCAATACTTGCCTCCCATTCCTTAATCTGCGTATTTGCCTCTTCTATACTAAGTAATCTTGCCTCAGTAAAATCCGGATTTAAGGTAGAGGTTTCAAGATTGTCACCATTCACTGGTGCCGAAGGATTATCTTTTGCTTCCTTAATGTAGAAAATTGATAGCATTATAACTACAGCTAGTAATAAAATTGGTAATCTTAATTTCTTTTTCATATTATCCTCTCCATTTTCAATACAAGTATATGAAGCGGAAAAATAATATATACCTTATTAACGTAATTTTTCTATTAAAGATTTAATGCGCTGTGCTTTTTTATAATATTCTCCATATATGATTTCTATTTGATTGTCTTTAGCAAATTCAATATCTTCTTTTGTGTCCATATGGTCAAAAATACATTGACAATTATGTTTAATACATAATTCATTAATTTCTTTTGCTGCTTCTACATTTGTTTGATGATAATCAAACATAAAATAATCACAGTTTTCATTGTAAACATCTAAAATATCTTTAGAAGCAATTTTATATTCTTTTTGATGAAGGAATCTCACAATAGATGTATTTGCATGATCGACAATAAATACAATATAATCCTTAGGGATTTTATAAAAATTTTCTTGGGCTTCTAAAAAATTTAAAAAATTTTCTTCTAGTGTAGGCTGACTTACATAAATAAAACATAGGATATATCCTTTAACCGAATCTTTTAACATTTTTAGTTCTTTATAAATATTAGAAATTGCATATTTTTCAATTTGAATCGTTAGCCCTCTTCTTTGAATGACAAAATCCATATAGGAATAATCGACTTCATAATTATCCAAATTAAGCATAATACGATAGGCATAAACCGTTTGGTCCGTTAAATGAATAATCTGTTTATAGGTAAGTCCAAGCTTTCCATGATCAATGCTTTCAGAGATGTGCGTAATTAAATGATTTTCATTAAATTTTTTCTTATGTAAATCACTATCAAAATGAGCAATATGGTTTCCAATTTGCTCCATAGCCCTTGCATCATCTAAAGCATCCATCGCATAATATAAAATTTTTGATGCATCATCAATTACCGAATGTCGTGCTAAACGATAGACACCTGCATTAAATAATAGCTTCACTCTTGAATTTAATTTGAACAAATTATCAGAAACTTTTTTGAAGGTTTGGATAAGCTTAGAATCGATAATTCTTTTATCATTCACATTGTGAAATAAAAGGACATATCGTTCACCCTCTAAATGATAAATACTTGTATTAAAATCATTTTCAAAGGCTTGTATTAATTCTTTTCCAATGGTAAAAATCAATTGATTTGCAAAATTATATCCATATAATTCTCGATATAAACTAAAATCAATAATATCTAAAACGGCTAAAGAAAGCTTCTTATTTTCCATTTCTTTTGTTAAATCTACCATAAGTTTAATTTCTGTGTCCATTTTTGAAATAGGATTTTTGTAAGCCAATTGTATTAAATCATTTTCATTTTGATGAATACGAGTTATATCATCAATTAAAGATAAAATACAAATGGTACCTTCATAAACCATAGGATAGTATCTTTCTTTTATCCTTATCCACTGATCCTCTTTTTTAAAATCATATTCTAAACTTAAGTTATCACTTAATAAGGAATATAATTCATCATGTATCCTTCTATATTCGATAATATCATTGGTTTTCATCTTAGAAAAATAATCTTCTTCCGTCATATTTTCTAAAACACCTAGTATTTTGCAGCAAGCGGAAGAAAAATGCAAACAGCCTTCCATTTCTTCCTTTATACCGGAAGACATATTTTCATTTATAAAAAAGGTCTTACGATGATTATATTCGGTCTCTTCCTGATACATAGCCATCCATAATCTGGCATTTAGCATAGAGGAAACTAATTTTAAAGATTCATATACCATTTCTTGCTCTAAAAATGCTGTTTTAGAGAAAAAGGCCAAAGAACCAATAGGCTTTAAATTATCTCTAAGGGGTACCGCAAAACCAAAAGGAATATCTATGTATTCTTTTCCAGACACGATATCTTTTATGTTTTCATCTTTGGAATCCAAAAAGGCTTCATTATCATAATTCATCGCCATAAAATTTAAAGTTTGATCAACATCCTCAAATTGAAGCTTTTTATCATAAGCGCGTTCTTTTTTATAATGCAATCCTAAATACTTCCTCTTAAAATATAATAAATACACTTCTTCAATCGGAAAAATTTCACAAAGCTTTATACAAAAAATTCGAAATATTTCTCTAAATTTAAGTTTTAAATCTAATTCGCTTAAAGTGTTAAAAATAGCCTCTAAATTTTCATAATTCTTTGAAACAATCACATCTTTTATTTTTTCAATATTTACATTTATTTTTTGATTAATTTCTTCTTTATTTTGAGGTTCTAATTTAAATATAATCGGCTTTTTAGGCTCTTCAATTATTTCTTCTTGGATAATAGGAATAACGACTTCCTCTTCCTTTTTTATGTTGTTTTTCTTATTTGTTTTTGTTTCTTTTTTTAATACTTCAAATTCTCTAATCTTATTTTGGTATTCGGTTATAGATACGAGTGTATTGGTTCTTGTATATAATTCCAAAGCTGCATAGCAAAACTCTAAAGATTCTTCTTTACAATCCTTCGTCAATAATTCATAATAATCACTTTCCACAATACTGGCTCTTTTAAAATCATTACTCGCCAAATAACTTTTCATCAATAAAGTGGCACAGGTTAAAATGTGGTGTGGCTTTAAAGCATCATCCTTAATATATATACTTCCATCTGTAATAACCTTAAGGTAATTCCCCATTTCATAAAAAATTTTTAGCTTATTTAATCCCAAATCTGCCAAAGCACCTAAGGCTAGATTGGTTTGATAATAATTCTCAAGTTCTGGAAGTATTTCTAAATATTTATTATATTGACGCTCAAAATAATATATTTTGCTTAATTCCTCTTTTGCAAAAATTTTTTCTTCTGAGGTGATATCATCCTCTAAATATTTTAATAAAGCTTCTTTTGCAGAATCATATTTTTTTATTGCTAAAAAATACTTAATATTATCCTTTACATGCAATACCGATTTAGAAATAGGAAGGTAGTTTTGTTTGATTTTTATATATTTGGTTACCTGATCATATCTTTTCAAATCTAAGCATATATCGATAATGCCATCGCATATGGAGATAATACCATTTACTCCCATCTCTTTAAAGGAAGGTACCATACCAAATAAAAGTTTTAAGGCATCATTTGTTTTACCAATCGTATGTAATATAATGGCTTTATAAGAAAGGGCAATCAGGTATTCGTCACTTAGTTTTATCTGAGACACTAGAAAAAGGTCAATCTTTTTGATTGATCCTTGTACCTTATCTAGTTGTAAAACCTCATTTAAAATCATTTTATCACCACTTATACCTAAATTTCTTATAACATTCTCCATTTAAATAAAATTGAATACTTGTATCATTTATTATAACATAATATCCATCCTGATAAGCTCCAGGATTTATAAATACTATATCTTCTATTATAAACATATCCGCATGATGGGTATGTCCAAAAAAACATAAATCGGCATGTTCTTCTTGTGCCTTATAGCTTAGTCGATCATAACCATATTTCACTTGAAATAAATCCCCATGTGTTATAAATATCGTTTTATCTTTTATTTTTACTTTTTTTGTTTTTTCGCCTTTAAAATCACAATTGCCTCGCACAAAAAGAAAATCACTTACTTCTTGATTACCAAAATCCCCACAATGAATAACATAATCATAAGATTCACAATTCATCTCCATCGGTCTAAAGTGACTATCACTTAAAACTAAAATCTTCATTGCATATCTCCATTATTTTTCTTAATGCTTTTGCACGATGAGAGATCTTATTTTTTTGTTCTAAGGATACTTCTGCTAAAGTCTTTTGGAATTCCTCCACATAAAAGTATGGATCATAACCAAAACCATTTTTACCCTTTGGAATATCTATAATTTTGCCTTCGCAAGTCCCGATGACCGTTTTATACTCGCCACTAGGATGATAAATACATAAGGCACATACATATCGAGCATTCCTGTTTTCTTTTCCTTTTAAATTTTTTATTAATAAAGCATTATTTGCTTCATCATCATGTGCCCCTGCATATCTCGCAGAATAAATACCTGGCGCATTATTTAAGGCTTCCACCTCTAAGCCGGAATCATCACTTATCGCAATAACCCCTAAATCTTTTGCTACTTGCTTTGCTTTAAGAATTGCATTTTCTTCAAAAGTAGATCCATCTTCTATAATTTCTTTTGTATATCCTAAATCTTTAAGACTTTTAAAATTAATATTCGGAAATAAACTTTTAAACTCTCTTACCTTATTCATATTGTTTGTGGCAATAACAATTGTTTTCATAATTTATACCTCTAAATTAATTTTACCACAAATTAATAAGAATTTTATCATTAATTTTCAACCTTTTTTGTCGAAATTACACAAGGCTTTTTCCATTATAAATAATTATTGTATTTTTGTATCCTAAATCCTGATTTGTTTGGATTAAAAGACTCAAAAATATATCTTTATCTTCTAGTAAAGATATATAATTATCTACTTCATAATAAACCACTTCTTCTTTTATTTCTGTTTTTAATAAAGAAACATTTGCACTTCCCATAGAACTATATCCACAAGGAAGATAGTTTTGATATTTCGTATAAAGTAAAAACACGTCCTCTACTTCCTCAATTTTAAAATATGTATAGGCTTCTTCAATTTTTTGTGTTTCTATATTATAGGCAAATATCTTGCTTTCATTTGTTATCTCATATTTTACATCATATTCCCTTTTATTACATGAAACTAAAAAAAATAAAAATAAAAATATAATTCCTAGCTTTTTCAATTTATCACCTAAAAAATTATATGATGACTTTATAAAAATAATGTTATATAATATTTAAGAGGTGTTGGTATGAAAAAAGCAGTGTATCCAGGTTCGTTTGACCCTTTATCTAATGGTCATTTAGATATTATAGAAAGAGCATCTAGGCTTTTTGATGAGGTACATATTGTTGTATCAAATAATATATTTAAAAAGGCATCCTTTACCGTAGAGGAAAGAATTAAGATGATTGAAGATTGCACGAAGCATCTGAAGAATCTTGTAATTACCTCTTATGATGATTTAGTTGTACAATATTGTAAAGAAAATCATATCCATATTTTAATTCGAGGATTAAGAAATTATAGTGATTATGAAACAGAATTTTCTTTATTTCAATATAATAGAGATATTTACCCTGAGGTTGAAACAATTCTTCTTATGCCTACCACTAAGAATCAAGTGGTTTCCTCATCTGCGATTAAGGAATTAGTTTCTTTTGGGGTAAGCATAGATAAATATGTTCCAAAGCCTATTGTGAATAGAGTAACTCAAAAATATAAAAAAGGTCAATGACCTTTTTTATATTTTTCTACGATTAAATTTAATTTTTTATATATAGGCTTCATACATTCTTCTTTTGTAATAAGAAGCGCTTGATCGAGTTCTACCCATTTCAATCCACTATTTTCATCTGGCTTTATGGTTAATTTTTCGGTTTCATCCGCCATTAAAAGATAGGTGAGATTAAAATGCAAATGAGAAGATACGAATTTATCCTTTTTCCTATGATAAGATACAGGAAGTATTTCAAGAGATATTGGTTCATCTAAAAGTGGTTTAACATTTTTAAGACCACTTTCTTCATGAACCTCACGAATTGCTACTTCTAAGAAATCATCTTCGTTATCCACATGACCTCCTAACCAACCCCAATTTTGATAAATATTATGAAAATTTAAAAGAACCTTTGTTAAAGAGGAATTAACAACCCATGCGGAAGCACTAAAATGGCCATAAGGATTCTTTCTATCTAAACAGGTATCAGGAAAATCCTTTATAAATTGCTTCATTATCTTTACATCTACTTCTTCTTGTTCATTTACAGGTTTATATTTAGCAATATCAATTAAATAGTTCATGGTTACCTTCTCCAATTTATTATCATTATACTCGTTTTTAAAATATAATACAAATTTTTTATTTATTTAATAAAATTTATGGTATAATAAGAAAAGAAAAAATAAAAGGAGTATGAAAAAATGAAAGAATTTGTAATTGAAACAAGTGCTAGACACGTTCATGTTACACAAGAAGTTTTAGAAGCATTATTTGGAGTAGATGCACAATTAACTGTAAAAAAGGCATTAAGTCAGCCTGGCCAATTTGCATCCGAACAAAAAATCTCTGTCGTTGGTCCTAAAGGTGCATTAAACTGTTCTATTTTAGGTCCATGCCGTAATGTAAATCAAGTGGAGGTTTCTTTTTCCGATGCTAGAACCTTAGGAGTAGTTGCTCCTGTTAGAGAATCTGGCGATGTGAAAGGTTCAGCACCTTGTAAACTTGTAGGTCCTGCTGGAGAGGTTAATCTTGAAGACGGCGTTATAGTTGCAAAACGTCATATCCATATGACTCCAGAGGATGCAAAAGAATTTAATGTTAATAATGGTGATATTGTTAATGTTAAAGTATTAAATGATACGGGAAGAGCTTTAGTATTTGGAGATACCGTTGTTCGTGTATCTGAAAAATATGCTTTAGCTATGCATGTTGATACCGATGAGGCTAACGCTGGTGCTTTATCAGGTGTTGTTAAAGGCACAATCGTAAAATAATTATATATTAAATTTTTGAATGAGAACTCATAGGAGTTCTTTTTCTTTTATATAATGTATTGGTGATTGATATGCGATTAGGAATTGCAGTAAGATTTTTTGAAGAGAATTACTATGTAAAAAAGAATTATATTTCTTATTTTACTTCTTTGGGATTTGAAGTTGACTTTATACATAAAAATTCTATACTTGATGGCTTTGATGGATTTATTTTACCAGGAGGATATGATATAGATCCCAAGTATTATAATGAAGAAAATATCTCTTCGAACCATATAATTGCGTACAATGATTCGTTAGATTTCAAGGTGATGGATTATGCATTAAAATATAACAAGCCCGTTATAGGAATATGTAGAGGACTACAAAGCATTAATGTGTTTTTTAATGGAAGCCTATATCAGGATATGAAGCAGCACATGAAAAATAATCATTTTATAAAAATGAATCAAAAGTATTATTTCGTTAACTCTTATCATCATCAAAGCATAAAAAAACTAGGGGACTCTTTAAAGGTATTAGCCACAAGCACCGATGGGCAAATAGAAATTATTCAGCATAAAAAAATTACTGGAGTACAATTTCATCCTGAATTGATGAATACTCCAGTAATTAATAAGTTAATATTACAATTCATTAACGAAGTTTAAAACTATCGCATTGTGTTTCACTACGATATTTTGCTTCCTCATTGCCAATTCTTATTTCTTTTGCTTCACAATAACTATCTTTGTTATATGCACAATAATTTGCGCTGCAGCTTACTTGCACAATGTCATCTACTGTCATTTCTTTTGCAATTTCTTTCATAAGTACTTGGCTATCATGTGGATTTTTAAAAGATTGACAGAAGGTACCTATTTTGCTTTTTGCAAATAAACCTTCTACATCAATATTTCTTTTATTACATTGATTGCAATCATTATAACCACATGTTTTGGCATTACATGCTACTTTAGTCATAATATCATCCTTTCAAATTTATTATGACCTAAAATAGAAAAATAATACGTTATTCTATATTCTTCTCTTCTTTTTTTCTTGCTCCAATACCTACTACATCATCTACTGGTAAAGAAAATGCAATTCCTTGTCCTTCTGAGTTCAAACCAATCGTTTTATATATTGCATGTAGTATATCATCTTTTATTTCCTGAGATACTAATATTAAAACAATTTCTTTTTCGGGATGGATGCTTATATTAAATAATTTTTCTGTTTCTTCTTTTGCTGTACCTCTAGCATTTATTACTGTACCACCTCTAGCGCCACATTCTCTAGCTGCAGCCATTACCGTTTCTGAAAATCCAGAATTAACAATACAAAGTATTGCTTCATATTTTTCACTCATATTAAACAACTCCTTTATTTGATAAAAATTGGTAAACCATAACTCCAATAACCGAAGAAATTGGTATGGTAAAGGCAACTCCTTTACCATTTTTTGTTTTAAAATATTTATCCTCATAAGAGGCTAATATTTCTTTTATTCTATCTTCAGATACCACACTAAAAATTACTGCCTTTCCTTCATCCGTTAATCCTAAATAATGGAGCATATCGGAAGGTGCGGTTCCTTTACCATATATTATCGTTTGCATATTCACATCAAATCCTTCTAAAACATCGGCATAAAAAGATGCTTTAGCTCTATCGACTATTGTTATTAATAACTTAAGTTTTTTTGGTGCTACTAACCCTGTAGTCTTAGAGATTTGTTTCTTTTCTTTTTTGCTATTCATAAAATCTCCTCCTACATAAAATTAATAATTTGTTCATCATCGGCATCAACAATCTTACGTAATCTATTTCTTTCTCTTACACTCTTTGCAACTACGGCTCTAAAGCCTAAAAGCTGAATCGTAATCAATGGTGTCATTGCAACCATAGCAACGATTCCAAATGCATTTTTCATTACGGATTGTTCACCTTGCAATACCATACAAGCCCCTATGGCAAATGGTAAAATAAAACTAGAAGTTAAAGGCCCTGAGGCAACACCACCAGAATCGAATGCAATGGCGGTATAAATTCTTGGAACAAAGAAAGATAATCCCAAAGATATAAAATAGCCTGGTATTATATAAAATAGTATAGAAAAATTAAAAATAATACGAACCATAGATAGACAAATAGAAACACCAACACCAATGGATAGGGCAAGTAACATTGCCTTTTTAGAAACTCCACCGGTTGTTACTTCTTCTACCTGCTTTGTTAAAACATGTACTGCAGGTTCCGCAAGTACAACAACTAATCCTAAAATAAATCCAAATATAGTAATCCATGTTGGATTATTTTCTGCTAATTCACATCCCATTTTATATCCTACGGGCATAAATCCAATATTAACCGCACTTAAAAAAACAACTAAACCTATAAAAGTATATAAAATACCAATTCCAATTTGAATTAATTTCATTTTAGGTAATTTGATATAAATAAACTGAATAATCAAGAAAAATACTACAATTAAAACTAAAGCGATAAGTACTTCTCCACTCACACTTAATAAAGTTTTTAAAACGTCAATAAACAAGTTATCGGATATCGCATAATTTGGTACAGCATAAGGAATATCCCCATTAATACTCATTCCTAAAATTAATATGGCAAGTATCGGTCCTATAGAGCATAAAGCGATAAGTCCGAAACTATTTTCATTTGCTCCTCTTCCTCCTATGGTAGCAGCAATTCCAACACCTAATGCCATAATAAAAGGTACGGTAATTGGTCCTGTGGTAACACCACCAGAGTCAAAGGCTAAAGCTAAAAAATCGCCATTGCCATTTAAAATCACAATCGATGCTAGGGCAAACATTGCAAAATAAAAGAACATCAGCATAAAGGATAAATCTTTTTTCAAAATAATTTTTACAATAGCTAAAACTAAAAATAAACCAACACCTAAACTAATAGACAAAATCAATAGGGTTGATGGAATAACATCGCTAACTTGAGATGCAAGAACAGATAAATCAGGTTCTGCAACAGTTATTAATACACCCATAATAAAACAAACTAAAACGACAATCTTTACTTTGTTTGTCTTCATTAAGGAAGAACCAACCTGTTCTCCCATAGGCTGCATTGCCATATCGGCTCCCAAATTAAATAAACCAATTCCTAGAATTAAGAAAAAAGCAGATCCAATAAATACACCTACCTCATATAAGGATAAATGAATAAGTGGAGTTAAATCAAGAAGTATAACAATCAATGTAACCGGTAAAACCGAGATTAGTGCTTCTTTAATTTTGTGCCATAACTGCTTCCACATAGTTTTCAACTCCTTTTCGTATCCTTAATAAATTATACAAAAATAAACAAAAAAAAACAAGGGAAATGCGAATGAACTTTTCATAAAATTCCCTTGTAATACTTGTTTTTTTAAATTTATTTAATTAGTTTCGTTTTCTTTTTGAACCTTTAACTGTTTTTTATCTAAAAAATTAACAATTTTATTATTAAAGATAAAGCAAATTAATGCTAAAATTAAAGATACAACACCTAAAATTATTGCTATGGTATAAGAACCAGAAATTAAGGATGTTCCCATAAATACGGTAACAACTGTCATAGGAATTCTTGCAAAAAAACTAATGATTATAAAGTTTTTAATTTTTATTTTTGTAAAAGGTGCAACAAAGGCTACAATATCTTTAGGTAAAGCGGGTATCAATAAATACCCAAACATTAAAACTTCACATCTAGTCGTATTTTTTATAAATCTTGATTCTTTAATTTTATCTGGATCTATCATTAGGGCTATAAATCGATATCCTAAAAGCTTAACTAAATAAAATACGCAAATTCCACCAAGGGTTTGACCCACAACACAAAGAATTATAGCGATTACAGGATGAAATAGAATACCACTGACCATTACAATTGGACCGGAAGGTATAATAGCTAATACGGTTTGAAGAACTTGAGCACCGATTATGATGAGCCATGAGTACCATCCATACGATTGAATTTTTTCAATCATAAAATCTCTATAGGCTTCATCATTTTGAATTCTGGTGAATATTGGATATAGTTTAATGGTTGCCCAAATAAAAATTCCTAAAAAAAGAGCTAGAATTATACTTTGCAAAATGATACGAATTATTTTATATTTCTTCTTCTTTTTTTCACTTAATTCTTCCATCATTCCCACCCACTTTCCATTTGACATTTAATCCTTTTCTTTGTAAACGGATGAATAAACTCGATATAGTAACTACATAAATGTAAATCATTACTTTCATCTTTTCCATACATAGTATCTCCAACAATTGAAGTTCCTAAACATAAACAATGTAAGCGAATTTGATGCGTTCTACCTGTTTCTAACTGAAATTCTAATAAGGTAGTATTCTTATTTCTTTTTAATACTTTATAATGGCTAATGGCTTGTTTTCCTTGTGTGGAAGAATTAAATCTTCTATGGGAGTCAGGCTCTTTATTTATATAATTCTTTATGATGCCTTCATCTTCTTTAATATTTCCATAACATAAGCATTTATATTTTCGAATCATTTTTTCATGGGTTGGTTGTAAATAATAAGCAGCTAACCTATTTTTGGCAACAACAACCAATCCTTTCGTATCTTTATCTAAACGATTTAGAATTGAAACCGCTAAATCTTGATTGGTGTTTTTCAAATAAAAAAGCACTTCCTGATATAGACTATAAGGTTCTGATTTCGTAGGTATCGTTAATACCCCACTTTTTTTATTTACAATTAAGTAATCCTTATCTTCATAGTAAATATCTAAGTTGCTTTCATATATTGGCCATTTTATGTTATCTTCTTTTTCATATTCAATGGTTATCTTATCTCCTTTATTTATCCTTTGAAATGTTTTAAAAGAAACTCCGTTTACCAATATATCACTATTCAAAAACTTTAATTTCCTATATAATTTTTTAGAAATATGATTTAAAAGTTCATCTTTTAAGCATATTTCATCTGTTTGACATATGAATTCCATTTTTATTCTACTCATAATAAAATAATTGTACCACAATTTTAAAATAATAAAAGTTTTTTATTTTATATTTCATTTTTTTTGCTATAATAAATAATAAGAGGTGTTATAATGGCAGATATAATAAACGAGGCACAAAGGTGCTTAAAATGTAAACGTCCATTATGTAAGGAAGGATGTCCTGTGTCAACAGATATCCCGGTTATAATGGAAATGTTTTTACAAGGAAAAATGGATGAGGCAGGAGAAAAACTTTTTAAAAATAATCCCCTTTCTGCAATATGCGCATTAATTTGTCCCCATGAAAAAAACTGTATGGGACATTGCGTATTAAACAGAAAAGGCTCTCCGATAAAATTCTATGAGGTAGAATCTTATATTTCTTCTTTCTTTTTAGAAAAAGCAAAACTTCAAAAAGTAGAGCCTAATGGGCATTTAGTTGGAATAATAGGGGCAGGTCCTGCGGGTCTTACTTTGGCAATTCTACTTGCACAAAAAGGATATCAAGTCACCATCATTGATTCAAAGGATAAAATCGGTGGTGTCTTACGTTATGGTATTCCAGAATTTAGACTTCCAAAATCTTTACTAGATAAATTATTAACAAGAATGACCGAATTAGGTATCCAGTTTAGACCGAATACACTCATTGGACCAACCATCACCATTGATGATATGTTTAGAGATGGCTATGATGCTATTTTTATTGGTACAGGTGTATGGAATCCAAATCGTTTAAGAATTCCAGGAGAAACCCTAGGTAATGTTCATTTCGCAATTGATTATTTGAAAAACCCAGACTCCTATACGGGATTAGGTGATCATGTAGTTATCATAGGTGCAGGAAACGTTGCTATGGATGCAGCAAGAACCATTCTTCGTAAAACCTCTGCCAAAGTAGATGTTATCTTCTTTAGAGGTCGTGAAGATGTTACGGCTTTAGAAGAGGAACTTCTTCTTGCTGAGGTGGATGGTGTCCATATGAATTATTATTTGAACACTGTAAGAATTGAACCAGATGGTATTATTGTAGAGCCTGTATTAAAAATTGAAAATGAGGATGGAACCGTTTCTTACCAAAATGATTCTGAACATCCATATAAAATTCAATCCTCTAGTGTGATTATCGCTATCGGACAAGGGGCCCAAACCAATATTGTTAAAAATACAAAGCAAATTGATACAACACAAAAAGGATTAATCCAGACTTCTTCTGGTGGAGCTACCACTCGTCCTGGTGTATATGCTGCAGGAGATGTTGTTTCAGGAGCTAAAACCGTTGTTGAAGCGGTTGCTGCAACAAAATTAGTAGCGGAAGAAATCGATCAATACATAAAAAATAAATATAATGAACAATAAAAACAAAAGGGTTACATAACATAAAGTAACCCTTTTATTTTTTTCTAAAGTTTTTCTTTAAATATTTGAAAAGATATTTTTTTCCATTTTCTAAATATAAATTCAATAAAGCATCGATGAATTCTTCTGTTTCCTTATGCATAGGAATATTTTCTTTTTCCCTTAAAAAATAATCATACACCATCTGAGGCTTAAAATTTTTTTTATTATAAATTTCGGTTGCCGCTATTCGGTCACAAATGCTTTCTGCAATATATCTTTTCGGCATAGGAACCGGTTTATATTTTTTATCTTTTGGATCCGCATCTACCCAATATTCACAATGATGCTTATTTCTTCCCTTATGATGCATCCATGCTTCGCTATAGCCTTTTGCTAAACGTTCATTATTGTTTGGGCTATAGGTTCCCTCAAAGTATTTTGCTCCATTGAAAAATTCAACACGGCTATATTTGGATAAATCATGGCAAAGTCCTTGCCAGTATAGTCCTGATTTAAAGCAATATCGCATCACTTTATGTCTATGCTTTGTTATCGTTATAAAATGCTTTATAATATGCATGTTCTCATCTCCAACACGCTAATTTTAACATAAAAATAAAAAGACTACAAGAATTCTTCCTTGTAGTCTTTTTTGTTATGCTTCTTCTATTGCGAAAACTGGACAGGATTCAATTGCTTCTTTGACTAAAGCATCTTTCCCTTCACTATACGCTTCTGAAACACCTTCGTCGGTCATACGAAATACATCTGGGGCAATAGTTGTGCACAATTCACAGCCTATACAAACATCTTTTTTAACAAATGCTTTCATAGTTATCACCTCCATTTTAAATTTCTCTTTCATATTTTTAACGAAATACTCTACTTTTATTCCTTAGGAGAATTTAAAATGCTTTTCGCAGCTAGCCTTCCCATTACCTCATATGCATATTTGGAAGGATGAAGATGATCACCAGAATCACATAATGGATTAAAGTGAAATTCTTTATCTTCCATATGTCCAATTTCACTTGCAAAATCAATACATTTTTGTTTTTTTATCCATAGATTGATTTCATTTTTTACTTCTTCTCTAAACAAAGCATAGGTGCGCCATCCATAAATTGGTAGTAATGTTCCTAAATAGACTTCTAATCCAAACTTTTTTGCTTCTTTTATATAATAATTTAATCCTTCAATCAAATCTTCTTTTGTGGGCATGTCACTCATAGGACGAAAGACATTGATATCTTCTCCTACTGGATGAATAATATCATTTATTCCATGCTGGATAATTATTTTTTCAGCTCCTGATACGGAAGCTATCTCATGACAAAATCGATTTTTTCCTGATTTACCATAGGATTGATAAGTAATACAATTATATTCTCTTAAAATTCTTGTTCCAGAAACAGCCTTTCTTACCACCGAATATTGATTTAATCCTAACTCCCTTAAGGACATTAACATATAATCGGGCCAGTCTTGGCTTGTAATGGAATCTCCATAACATATAATGGCCTTCTTAGAATCTTCGGTCAATATATCCACATTCGATAAAAAATAAACCCATGAGGTTGCTTTTGAAGTATTAATATCAAATTCTTTATTTTCTAATTGATTTCCATAGGCAAAATATCCCTTAGAAAGTGGTCCTACAATATCTACCCCTGAGGTAAGCTTTGTATAATTTTTAAAATAAATAGAAATAATTAAAAATTTATTTTCTTCTATTTTCATAGGAAATTCATCGGTAATAAGCGATTGATGTGCCAAAATCGTTCCTTCTTTTTTTCCATTAAAGGTCAAATAGTTTACATTACTTTGCTTATCAGAAAGAGTATCTCCTAAAGAAACACAAATTGAGGAGATTTCTACATCTTCATCACAACAAAAATTATCTAAGGTTATTCTAAGCTTTTCGCCATGAAAGGGGATAAAAACAGGATATCTTAATGTTACATCTTTTGCATAAGTTGCCGGATGAGGAGCAACCGTAGATTGTGCGTTTCCCCATATTGTTACCCATTTCATAAAATCATCTTCTTTCTTTATTAAATGTTATATCTAATTTTTTATTTGATAAAATTATAAGAATAAATACAACAATGCAGGTAATACCTTCTGAGATAAACATACCATACCAAATAAGATTAAAGTCAAGCATTGGAAGAAAAAATAAGAACATTAAAGGTAAAATTAGACCTCTTAATATAGAAATAACAAAAGATTGACTTGATTTTAATACCGCTTGAAAATAATAGGTTGCGTAAATGTTTAAGATTAAAAAAGGCGTTAAAAGAAAATAACTTCGCATAATATTTGAGCCAAGCTCTATAATTTTTACATTATCAGATGTATCCACAAACATTTGAATGATATAATTTGGAATCGTTAACAAAACGATTAAAGTAACAGAACCTATCCCAATACAGGTTAGTATTCCATACTTGTTTAATACCTTTACCTCTTTTATTTCTCCACGACCATAAAAATCCGATAATAATGGCTGGTTTGCCTGACCAACCGCATATCCAAAGCACTGGCAAAAGGCAGACATATTGCATATAACACCATATACCGCTAATATGGTAGGATCATTATTCGTATAAGTATTGATTTGATTATTAAAAATAATAACTATGATACCTAAACATACATCTAATATAAAGGATGGAATACCAATGCTAAATATTTTTTTTGCTTTCTCAAACCAATGATGAATTTTAACCAAACTACAGGTATTCTTCTTCTTAAAAAAATGCATACATAATATTATGACGCTTAAAATTTGACCTAATAGGGTAGCAAGACCAGCACCATATATTCCCATATTCAATTGAAAGACAAAAAATAGATCGCCAAAGATATTTAATACGCCTCCAGATATTATGGCTATAGTTGCCAAAGAAGGATCTTGATCATTTCGAATAAAACAGGTAAAGAGTTGGGCAAAGAAAAAAACAGGAAGACCTAATTTCATCCAAAAGGTATAACTTTTAGCATATTCCAATATAGTAGAATCCTTTGCACCAAATAAAACCAATAATGGGGTATGAAAGACATTTAAAATAATCCATAAAATAGCAGCAAGCACTACTCCTAATATAATGGCTAAAGTAAAATAAGAGTTTCCCTTCATACGGTCATTTTTTGCCTTAAATGTAGTCATTAAGGTTGCTCCACCAATACCTAATAGTAATCCCATACTATATATGATTGTCCATAACGGCATAACCACGGCTAAGGCAGCACTTCCATCCTCTCCATGATATTGCCCAACACAGATAGCATCTACAATGCTATAAATTGAAGTGATTAGTGCTCCACCAAAAGTTGCTATTAAATATTTAAAATATAATTTTCTAGTTTCTTTCATAAAACCACCAACCTCTACAAAAGAAAAACCAGATAAAATCATCGGATTTTATCTAGTTGCATGAAACTATAAATTATTTTAGCATAAGTAAAAGACATTGTAAATACACGGAATTTTAAAGATGAGAATATCGTTATTTCTTCTATCATCTAAACATATACTTTACTAATTTAGAATATATGCACATTAAAATCGTACAAATTCATACGATTTTTCTTGTAAACTTACATTTTTATGATATAATAAAATTGTAACAGGGAGTAGAAGGATATCCTCTAGGATATCGTTAAAATCGTCAATACGATATTTATCCGGTTTTAACAATCTACAATGATTTTTCAAGACTGTTGTGCTAACAAAAAGCACGATGGTCTTTTTTAATTTTATAAAGACCATCGGCAAGAATAGGGGGAAAAAGATATGATTTTATTAGTTGTTAGTATTTTATTATCCTTAATTCTAGTAGGTGGGATTATTGGATGTATTTCATTCCTACAAAAAAAGTCTAAAAGGAAAAATAAGTTGGCATACTTATTTAGCATTTTGGGATTTGCTGGTATGTTACTTCTTCTTTTTGGAGCTTATACCAAAGTGGATGCGAATCAGGTTGGAATCGTTTATAATGAATTAAAAGGTGGTATTCAAGATGAAACCTATGGAGAAGGTCTACATAATAAGTCCATTTTTGAACATATCACTCAAATCTCAACTGCCAACCGTAGCGCAAGCATAACTACGACCGGTCAAACCAACGATGGTCAATACGCAACCTTTGCTTTATCTATAATCTATAAGATTAACAAAGAAAATGCAGGAAAGTTCTATAGAATTACAAATAATACCGATATTCCTACAGAAGCTTTAAATACATTAGTGAAAGCTTGCTTACAAAGTTCTACAATCAAATACGATATTTTTGAACTATTATCTACAGGATTAGAAACCGCAAGAATCGATTTTAAAGCCGACTTAACTAAAACTCTTTTAGAAACTTACTATGTTACCTTAGTAAATGTTAGCTTTGATGATATTGATGGTGGTAAAGAGGTTGAAACCATTTTATCTCAAAAGGCGGAGGCAGAACAAAAAATTAAGGTTGCGGAATTAGAGGCTTCTGCTAATCTTATTACCGCAGAAAATGAAGCAGAAATTAAAAAGACTTTAGCGGATGCTACCGCATATTCTATTCGCATTGAAGGTGAGGCCAATGGTGAAGCTGCAAATGCTTATATAAATAAAGTTCAAGCCTTAATTGATAATTTATATGAGAACACATCTTCTACTATGACTTACAAGGAATGTACGGATATTGTCTTATCTATTATTTTCTATGATACCTGGGATGGAAAACTTCCTGAGGTATTAACAAGTGATTCATTAAGCTCTTTAATCGGAAGTTTAATAACAAACCAATAAATAACCAAATAAAAAACTTAAAGCAAACCTAGTTTAAAACTAAAAATGCTTTAAGTTTTTTTATTTTATTTTTTCAAAAAGAATAGAACATTCTTTCCTATTTATCTTTTTCACCTGATACCCATATTCAATTAATTCTTTTTTAAAGTTTAAAAAGGAATGATCTATAGGAATTCCAATTATATTTTTTATTTCTTCAAAGGATAAAACTAAGTGTTCTTCCTCTTTTTCTTTTATATATTCCCATAGTAAATTAAACTTACTCATATTTATATTCTTCCTTTCTTCTTATGCATTATAAAGAAGATTATTTTTCTTTAAAATAAAATGGAATAAAATACTTCCCACAACATCAAGTACAAAAATAAAATGAAAGATTATACTTAAAACGAGCCAACTTGTTATTACTATTTTTTTATTTTTAATAAGTTTTGCAGCATAAGATAGGTTTTGAACACTTGTACAAATCATATAGACATAAGTTATAGACATACCTATAAAGATAATAATAGGAATTCCTAGCATTAAAAATGGATTACAAAAACCAGCAACAATTATTAACCATACGAATATATTTTGAATATACCATGGAATAAGTACTAGCTTTAATATCATTGTAATTTTTGATGGAGAGCTTGTCTTCCTAAATACATTATATATTGCAAAAATCCCATTAATACATCCAAAAATTAAAGCAATTAAACCAAAAACAAGTCCTATAATTAAAAAGGTTAATAGTACTTTATCGATTTCGGTTCTTGATCTCATAAGAATAAGAGCAACATCAAACATTACATGCATAAGATACATGGCTATTACTAAAAGTATAGATGTTATATAGTTGTTTTTTTTCATAGCATCCACTCTCTTTCATCCATAACTTAAAATACAAAAATCCTACTTAGAACAACAACCACATTTTGTTGTGATAAAAGTCATAAGTGTATCTACCAATTCTTTATTACAAGTAAATTTATTTTCTTCTTTTAAAATTAATTTTGCTTCACATAAAATATCGAAATGCTTCTGTAATTCTAAAGATGTCATATCCATACGTTCACATAACTGTTCTAAACTTAAACTTACATTATGATATAGCATTTTTACTACCTTTACTCTTATGCCATCCCCTAAGCATAGAAAAAGTTGACTTGCTTCTTCCTTGTGCATATAATCACCTCTATTCCTTTACTATTATACCACAAAATTATTTTTGTAATATATTCTATTTCTGTAAATATAATAAATTTTATTAATCGAATAATATATTTATTTTCACACGTTCTTATATTATAGGACTAGAAATTCTAACACCAAAAACTTTTTATTTTTTAAACAATATTCAATTTAAGAAAAAGATAATTCTGACGCTTCTTTCTTTTATATTCAATTTTATCCACAAATTTTCGAACCATATAAATTCCTAATCCTCCTGCCTTTCTATCCTCTAAAGAAAGATTTACATCTGGCTCTTTTTGTAAAAGAGGATTATATGGAATACCACTATCTACAAAACAAAGACTTACGGAATTTCTTTTTAGATGTATTCTTAATTCCATTTCCCCTTCGTTAGGGGAATATGCATATCGCACGATATTCCCAGCAATTTCATCTACAATAATTCTAAGCCGTTTCAAATATTTTGAACTATAGTCTTGGTATATTAGATATTCTTCTAAACTCTGAAGGAGTTCCTCTAATCCTTTCATAGAAGCATTAACCCTTATTCTTTTTCGCATTATTTTACCTCACTTTTCTTTATAAATTCTAAACAAAGCATAGTTATATCATCAAATTGTGATGCTTGACCTACAAAATTATCAATCCTTTGCTTGACTTGCTGTAAAATATCTATTGGGTTTAAATCTTTTGTATCATATAAGGCTTCCTCTAATCGCTTCATCCCAAAAAGCTCATCATTTTCATTTGAGGCTTCTGTAACTCCATCCGTATATTGAAAGAGTTTATCTCCAATGTCTAATTTAATATGTCCTGCATCATAAGTTGTATCCTCAAGTCCTGCTAGAACAAATTCTGGAGTAATTGGATAAGGCTTAAAATGGCTTGACTTTTTGGCAATAAAGGGAATTTCATGACCTGCATTCACATAATAAAAATCTCCTGTAGAAAGATTTAGGATTCCTTCAAAGGCGGTAATAAACAAGCCTTCCTTATTAGATTCACAAAGAATTTGATTCACCTTTGTAAAAATAGAAGCTGGATTTAAATCTGTTTTTGTATATTCCTTTAAAAGAGTTTTTCCAATCATCATAAAAAGGGCTGCGGGTATACCCTTTCCAGAAACATCCGCCATTACAATAGCTAAATGCTTTTCATCCACCATAAAGAAATCATAAAAATCTCCTCCTACTGCCTTTGCCGGTGTCATAGAGGCTGCAATATTGAATTCTTCATTGCTGTTGATTTCTTGAAGATTCGGAAGCATAGACATTTGGATTTGAGTGGCAATCTCTAGCTCTGCATTGAGTTTTTCTTGTTCCTTTGTAACCTTCTTTATATTTTCAATGTAAGAGATAATGTCCTGTTCCATCTTCAAAATACTTTTCGCTAAATAGCCAATATCATTTTTTAATTTGATTTTTTTTAGAGCTTTCGATTGATGACCAACATTTTTTATAAATAAACCCGTCTCTTTTGTCATAATTTTTATCGGCTTAATGAGTACAAAATAATAATAAATCATAAAGAGGATAATTACAAATACGATAATGCTAGCTGATATTATTACCGCATGATGTAAATAATCGCTTATAGACTCTATAATGTATTGCATAGGGATTTCTACGCAAAGGATTAAATATTCATTTTTTACCGCAATAGGAAGCAAGGCGGATGTATTATATCCATGAAAGCTATGGGAAATAAAGTAATCGTTCGATCGATTCCCTGTAGATATCACATAATAAGCTTCATCAATAAATTTAGGATTAATAGCTCCTTGTCTTCCTAACTGATATGGTCCTTCTCCTCTATCAAAACAATCAAAGATATAGGTAAGAGGTAACCACTCTTTTTTCTCATCATAAGATAATAAAATATCCGGGTTAACATATACTAAAAAAATATCATTTGCACGCATATTTTTTTTAATCTCTACAAGTTCTTTTGATATCTTCTTATATTGATTCGTATCTAATATTTCGGCGATTTCTTTTGTTTTATCTTCATTATGAGAAACGGCCCTTGCAATTTCATAATAGTGATATAATTCATCTGTATCTAAAGTTCTTCTTGCCATTGCTGCAATATCATAAGCGGTTGTATTATACTGTCTTTCTATACTTTCTTTATATTGCTGATAACCAATATAGGAACTTACCGTACAAATAAGAACGCCTAATACGATAAAACTAAAAATAAATTCTAAAGCTAATCTTGAATGCTTCATAAATTCTCCTTCATTTGTAAAACTTCTTCCTCAGATAAAATCAGTTTAGGCTTGAAGATTGTTTTATATTTTTCAAAAGCAGTAAAATACCTTAAACTAGGCATTGAAATGTAATCTTTTTTTCTAAGTTTATCATAAATTTCATTCAAGGATGAAAGTGCCTTATCGAATTGTAATTCAATTTCTTTAAATAGAGAAATGGATATATTCGTAAATATAACATATCCAAAAGGCATTTTTGAAGTATCAATTCCAATTAAATACTCCGCAGTTTCTAAATGAAATGTCTTTATAATATTTTGCATTACTTCTTGAATGGTCCATTCATCTACTTTTTCTCCTGCAATATTTAATATTTTATTTTTTCTACCTAAAACTTTAAATCGAGGGCTTTCACCTTCAAAACCTGTAATCCATAATACATCTTTTGTTCGGTAACGATATAGCCCTGTAAAGGTGGTAATTATAAGTTCATATTTTTCTCCTCTTTTTACTTCAGATGGTAAATAGATGGTTTGGTTCTCGTCAATAAACTCATAAAATGCAGATTGCGGTAATAATACATATTCATCCATATCCAATTTTGTTGCGATACCACACATACACTCAGAAGATGCGTATGCAAAATAATAAATGGGGATATTAAACGTGTTTTTCTTGATTCTTTGGACATAAGATGCATTTTTTTGACCAATACCAGAAAGATATTTCATCTTAGGCCAAATAAGGGGCAAAGGTGGTGTTCCATTATACCTTTCAAATATACTTTCTAAATATGAAATTCTTGAATTTTCACAAAAGATTAAATTTAATTTTTCTTTAATATGTTTTGCTATTTCTATACTGCATTCTTTCTTTTTTATATCGCTTAATAAGAGTGTCCAATTCTTATAAAGATATTCAAGGAATACATCAATTTCATATAGATAAATAGATTCAATCGCATTCAAATTCTCTTCTATTAAAGCAAGTCTTAGCTTTATATAAGGGATAGGAAAACTTTCCTTAGAAAATAAAAAATCTTCTTTTTCTACATATTTATTCGTGTCAAGAGCCCCGCTTTGCCGCAAATAATCATAATAGATGGTAGATAAAACAGATGGCTTCTCCTTTGTATAAAAAACACTTGTATGAACAGAGATAAATTGCTCTATGCCTAATAGTTCTTTAGGTAAATCATAAATATAACTTTGATAACGCTTAAGCGCCTCCTCTGTTATATTAATAATTTTGGGATTTCCAGTAGTTCCCGTCGTATGAAGAACCGCCTTGAGAGAATAGACCGATTCGTTTCCATTCTTATAGTCCTCATAGGAAGAAATGCGAACTTGCTTTTGATACTCTAGCACTGAAGAAATATCTTTAAACTTATATTTTTTACCATAAGCTGTGCTTTTATTATCCTTTAAAATTTTCATTAAATTGTTTGTATTTATCTCATTAAGATGATTTAGATCATTAAAAAATTGTGTTAACTTTTTATTTTTCATAATATTCCCTTTCAAAAAAAGGATTTTCCTCATTAGAAAATCCTTATATTTTTTTAGAGTTGGAATAGCTTTTTAAAGCCTGTGATTTCAAAAACCTCCATAACTGATTCATTAATATTGAATAGTTTCAATGTACCATTTTGTTTTTTAGCCTTTTTTAAAGCGGCAAGAAAAACACGTAAGCCAGCGGAAGAAACATATTCTAATTCTTTAAAATCCATTTGTAGGTTTTTGGTAGTCCATTTTTCTTGAAGACTATTTTCTAATATTGGAGCAGTTGTTGTATCCACTCTACCTTTTATACTTAGAAAAAGAGTATCTTCTTTTTCCTCAAATTTAAGTTCCATAGGTTCCTTTCTACTTTTCCCACATCGGCTTTCTTTCAAAGCCGATGTGATAAGTACTTTTTTCCATTGTGAATTCATGTTGTCCGATTCTATAGATGCCGATTTGAATATCTTTTCCAATAATAATTCCCTTGGGATAATCATTTAGGCATCGATTTAGCAAATTCACCTGTTCCTGTTGACTTTCTTCAGAAAAAGGAGCATTCGGATTGATACTACCAATGGAAACGAGTTTAATATAATGTATATTTTCTAATGAAGTTTTTTTATCTTGATGGTTCATTATCTTTTAGAAATTGTGCTATTATATTCGGTTTGTTTTTCTAATAGAGCAGCCTCTAATGCATCCACATTCTTTTGCGCAAGAATACATGATTTATTTGCTATAGATAAATCATTATAAAGCGTTTCTGAAGATGTATAAGCAACCTTTGTTCCTTCTTTATTTATAGCTTGTAGTTTGTAAAGGGAACTAAATTCTTCTGCTTCCTGATTATTTGCCGCAAAACTTGGAATATTCGATTTAAGATTTTCCATAAAGTTGTTCCACTCTATAATAATCTCATCTTTTGTATTCATATACTTCTCTGCCTCAGAATCCTCATTTTCCGTTTTAGCGCTAGCTAATTTCGTTAAGCACATGACATAGATTTGGGTCTGCTGGGTCGCAATTCTTCTTACATTCTTTAGCGTTGTATCTAATGCATTCTTGCTGGCATTCACCTTAGATTCTAATACACTAATTTCTTGACGTAGACTCTTCAAACGTTCTGCACGTTCCTTAGCACTACCTGCTAAATCCTGACCATTATTATCCTTTAACGTTGATGAAATCAATGCTGGATTTAAATTTACTGCCATCATATCTAATACTCTTGCAAGACCTTCAGGTACTCCATGATTTGTTGCACGAACATCCACATGGTATTTTGCTGAGTTATCAGAGCTTCTTGTATTCGTGCTATGAGCACTAACACTTCCTGTAACACTGACCTTGACTATGCCAAAATTTAAGGAACCGGAAAGAGATGCTCCTAAATCCATAGACTTTTCTGATTTTTCGCTTTGCTTAACCTCCATATCAAATAAGATATTCACCTCATCAATTTGTAAGTTAGGGATAGGCACGATAGCTAACATAGGTACATCGACCTTCATTGTTTCAAAGTTACTCGTACCATCATCATTAACACTTCTTGTATGATAGGAAAAAGCAACTGTTCTTACTTTCCCATCCTTATCAAATCCTACACGATTGATAAATTCTGCTGTAGAGTTTGCTAGTAAGGTACTAGCATCTGCTGCCGCTGTTAATGGACCTCCAATTAATTGATCCATTTGTAATCCTGCAAATTGTTCTGCAATTGCCATACTTTATTCCTTCTTTCTTTTTAAATCATTTTTTATGAAATACCAAATTTTTTTCAACCAGTTCTTCTTTTTATAACTTATCCCCTTGAATTCAATGGTTTCTACAATAAGCAGAGTGTCTGTTAAAAGATAACCCGAATCTAACCATTCGAGTATTAATCTAAAATTTAATTCTTCTATAAGGTCTTGTCCATATTCAATCCAAAAAAGATTTTCTGCTTTCTTATTATTATTCATAGTCATGATCTAATCCAAACTTAATTTCTAAGTTCATTATTTTTTCTTGGTACTCCATAATACGGTTTACTATGTTGGATTGTGCCATAAGATACTTATCCTTATCAAATTCATAAGTATCTTCAACGAAACAATCCGTGCTGATTTGGCTTAGTTTCTCCTGTTCTGCAATCATATCATTTATTTTTTGATACAATTGTTTCAAACGGTTCATTTTAGCCTTTAGCTTTTTGGTCTCATTTAAAACTCTCTTCTGTTCCTCAGAGCCCCAATCTCCTGTTACTGCCACAGGACGAGTATTTAATTTTTTAGCCACCTGGCTTGAGCTTAAGGAATCAATTAGCCTTAGAATTCCCTCTGTTGCAGGTAAGGACTGAACCTGTAGCTTATAGGATACCTTAGGTAAAAAATCACTTTCTCTTTGACTTGGAGAGCAAATTCTTGCCTGAATCTGTGTTTTTTGATTATCCTTATCTACAACCGCCTTGACTTCAGTAGAAAAATCTATCTCTGCTTTATCTACATTTAATTGATTCATTGGTATGATAGATAAAAGAGGAACCTCTAGCTGTAGATTATCTACACTATAGCCTTCTTCATCCTGTTTTACCTGGTCATAAGCGATATTCATATGATCAAGATGAATGATTTCTTCTTTATTGGCATGTTCTGCCTTTCCCATGCTTTTGATAGATTCTATGATACTTGACTTTAATTGTTGATTTGATTTTGCCAAAGCATAGAGTGGAGCATAAACTAGGTCCTCTAAAGGGATGAAATCACTATCTATCACATTGCCAGTGCTTTCTTTTGTTGCTTCCTGTTCTTTTGTTTTCATTTTACTTCACTTGGTACTTTCCTCCTTCCCTTTAAAAATCATTTATTTACGATAGAATAAACTATCATCCTACATACATAAAAACTAAATAGAATTCTTTCTTTTACAACTTTTTTTGATATTTCTTTTTTATTTCCTTTAATTTTTTTGACACATATTGCTGAGTAACATCTAACTTTATTGATACTTCCTGTTGTGTAAGTATGCGATGATTATCTATAAATAACTTTAAAAAAGAAAGCTCCTCTTCTGTAAACCCATATTGATCTAAAATACTTGAAGGATGAAGTACAGGCGCTTCAATTTCTTCTAATCTTTCTTTTCCATTCTCATCCTTTCGATTTAAAATCTTCATTTCAAAAGTTAAATAATTGGAATTTTTCCTATAAAAACCTGCAATAATAGAAGAAAATCTTTTTTTTAGAATGGATATAAACTGATTTTGAGCATTGAATTTCATAAATAAATTATTTAAAACGATATAATCATTTTTACTAAAAAAAGCTTTTCTTAAAAGTTCAATTCCAACTTCATGAATAAAGGAAGAAAAATAAGGGACATGAAATATCGTTTGAATGGAATCAAAAGAAAATTGAGCATTGCATAATTTTTTGAAATTCATTTTTGTAAAATAAAAATAGTCTACTGGATTACTATAAAGTTTGATTTTCTGAATAATATCTACAGTTCCTATACGTAATTCTTGTATAATATCCTCACGAAACATAGGCTCAACTTTTTTAGTTGTTTTAAGTATAAAAGCTTCTACTTGATCTAGGATTCTTTCTAAATAGCTTTCTTTCTTTGTTTGCCTGAATTCAATTATCCAATCAATGATTTCATACATAGACTTTTCTCCCTTCCATAGAAAAGATAAGTCCATCTTCCCTATGCTTTACTCTTAAGTAGCAAGTAAAAATCATGAGAATTCAAACTATACTCTCATTTAGTAAAACTGAAAGAAAATCTATCCTTTTACAACTTTTCTTAATTTTTTTAGAAAAATTTGCTATTTTTTGTTAAATTATAGGATTTGATAAAAAGAAAAAACCTTAAGTTTGTAATGTACTTAAGGGTAAAAATAAAAAATTAAGTTATAGAAAATATTATAGTAGCAAGAAGTTGTAGGAAAAGAAATATATCCCACATATTAACTGGATGATTCTCATATGTATTTTCACAAATTTGTTATTATAATTGTTAAAGAACGATCTATATTTATTTTATTCTTTAGTTATCTCTTTTTATCTATTTTGTAATTTTGAAAATAAAATCAAAATATACATATAGGTCCTTTTTCACTTCTTTCTCTACCCTTAATCTTCACTCACTTTCACCTTGTCACTTCATATCTTTAGTATACAAAGATAGACATTTTGTAAAACTTCTTTACTGATATTATAATATTTTTTCCTACATTACTCAGCAAAAATCGTCATACAAATTTCAACAAAATATGACAATTTAAAAATGAAAAAAGTAAAAAAAAACTTGGGTTTTTATGCCCAAGCTGGTAAAATTATTCAATTTTTAATATTTACTCATTATTTTGTTTATTGGATAACAAAAAAGGAAATAATGTTTCATAAAACTAAAAAGTTCCTTTCGGAACCTTTATATTTTAAACTTTACATATAAAATTTATTTTTTTACGGGAGCATTATCCATGTGGGTCATTGAAACTACACTTTCAATATGTGTGGCATTTATAAAAAATACTAGATCATTAAGCTATCGTTGTTTAATTAATAACATATCATTTTTTACTACTGATTTCTATACTCATCTATTTTCACAGACATACATCTTGTTGATACAAAAAGAATATGCCACAAAATTATTTAATTTGATTTATCTTAACGATATGCTTGCATTTAATTCTAACTCTTTAGTGAAAATTCTCTTCCTTATTTTATTTGATAATAAATTAAGTTTTTATTAAAATGTAAAATATCAAGCAACCTATTTTCAATTTTCGAATTCAAATACTTCACATATTTATCAATTAATTTTGCAACACTAAAAATTAATTTTGTCTTTATTTCATTACATTTTTGTTCGATATAGATACTATATGCAGACACCAATTTCCCATCAAAAGTTCCAGAGGCTATTTGCAACTTATCAAATAAAGGAAAGAAATAATTGTAATCCGCCTCATTTTCTTTTTAGTGAGTTGGTAAAGAATACTTAAAGTTGATTTTGGTGATTCTTCTAGCACTATTCATTTCTTGATGAATCACATTAACAGAATTCCAAATGGTAAGTGTAATATTTTTTATTTCTTCTTTAATTATATCTAGATTCTCATCACGAATCCAATCTTTTTCAAAATTCTCATTAAGGTTTACAAACTTACGAAGTGTAGAATTCAATCCTTCCATTTGTTCCTTATTAAAAACATCTATTCCTGTTGCATCCTTATATAATCCCATTTCTTTAATATATTCCTTTTTTCCACCTAAGGCATAAACAAGTTCTTGATCTGTCATATTTAATGTAAATACAACATCTAAACCATCAGTAGAAACTCTTTTAGAGCTTACTCCAATTCGATTCATTGGGTACGGCTTAGCACTCATACGCTGTTGGACCATTTGAATAAAAGTAGAAATGCTGATGTTTGGATTTCCATTGCTAGTTTCCTTTAGATTTTCAAATGCTTCGTTCCTTACATCAGGTGCAATTTCAACACACTGTTGCTCTAGTCTAGCAACCGCATCTTTTGCAATATTTAATCCTTGATTTGCAGCTTTCGTATACCATAAAAGAGCTTTAGATAAATCAATAGGAAGACCTTTTCCAGTTTCATAGCAATATCCTAATCTCTCTTGAGAATACCTATCCCCCGCTTGAGCTCCATTTTGATAATACTCTACTGCTTTTTTATAATTTTTAGGCAAGCTTCCACCATCAAAATATTTATTGCCTTCAAAGTACCACTGCTCCTTGGATAAATTTTTATTTGATTTGCTTGGAGCAGCCGCATTAGAAGGAATATAATTAGCTTTTGGTCGATGACCAGATTGTGCTAAAATATTTAAACGTGTTTTACCATACTCTCCTGCTTGACTATACCAATATAATGCTTTATCTAAATCCTTGGTTACTCCTAATCCTAGTTCATAGTATTGTCCAACTTTATTTTTAGCCTTATTGTATCCCAACTGTGCGGATTTAAGATAATATTCAAAGGCCATAGTCTTATTACCTTCAGAACTGAATTTTTCTGCTTGTTCATAATATGCTTGTTCTGTTGAAAGAGAATTTATTTTCTTCTGAAAATTCTCTTCTTCCTGTTTAGATTTTTCATATGCCAAAGCTGCTTCTTTTTTGGTCTTTCTTTCTTCTGCAATTTCTTGCATACTTCTTTTTTTGTATGTTAAATTCTTATTAACTTTGCAATCATCAGGAAAACTCCAAACTCCTATTTGACATTTTTCATTAACTTCAACTGACTTTAATTTGGTTTCTTTAAAGGCACTACTTTCTATTTTTACTATGGATGAAGCAATTATGGCTGATTTAAGCTTTTTGCATTGATAAAATGCATTTTCTGGGATTCGTTCAAGTCCAATAACTAATTTAATGGATTCTAAACCTGACTTCTCAAAGCAATGCTCTCCCAATAGTTTTACTCTAGATAAATCCATTTTGTTAAGAGCTTTACAATTATAAAAGGCATACTTTCTAATTTTATCTGCTCCTCTTTCCGTAGAAAAATTGTGTAGTGCTATGCACTCTCTAAAAGCCTCATTTCCGATATCTAATAATTTTCCAGCTTTACTTATTCCTTCTAATTTTTTACAATTGCTAAAGGCTCTATCTGGTATTTCTAGTAAACTTTCGGGAAGTTGAATATTCATTAAGCTAGTGCAATCTGAAAATGCGCCAATACCTAAAGACTCTAACGTATTTGGCAAGCACATTTCACTAATTGAACTACAATGACTAAAGGCTTCATCTCCTATGGTTCTAATCCCTTGTAGTAACAAAAAGAAATTCACTTTTTTAAAACCAAAGAACTGATACCTTCCTATTTCTTTTATTGTTTCAGGTATAAGAATTTGTTCTTTTTTCTCCCACTTCATTTCTGCATTCTTTAAAAAGAAATTATTTGCTTGACTCATTGGATTCGAGGTGGAAGTACTAAAGCTTATCCTGCACCAATCTTCTATTGATCCATCAAAGAATACATCTGAAAGCTTTAAAAGGTTTTCAAAAGCTTGATCCTCTACATACTCTATATGGTTTGTCATCGTTAGTTTTGTAACATTTTCAAAACCATAGAATACATATTTCCCAATTTCTGATTCCAGCATAGAAAGGTCCAAATGAGTAACTTCTTCCCATTCTAATTTTTCATTCTTCAAATAATAATGCTTAGCAAAACTCATAGGATTTGAAGTAGGATTGCTGAATCTAATCTTACACCAATCTTCTATCGTTCCATTAAAATATACATTGATCAGGCCTTCACATTTTTCAAATGCATCCTTTTCAATTTCTTTAATATTAGAAGAAAATTCAATACTTTCCATTCCACTCTTATTGTAAAAACAAGTCTCTTTAATTTTTATAACAGAATCAGGGATAACAATCCTTTTTTTAGTTCGAAGTAAATGAGTTAAATGGATTCCATCTGGTTTATAATCATATTCAAATGTTTTATCATCCATGACTTTTATTTCTTTAGGAACGTTATTGATTACTTTACACTGAGATGGAATTGACATTGGCTCTACTACACAATTTTCAGGAATAATAATCTGCACCAAATTAGTACACCCAGCAAATGCCGACCGACAGACCTTTTTCAACGTTGCAGGTATAGTAATCGTATCTAAAGATGTGCACTTAGAAAAAGCAGATTGTGAAATTTCAGTCAAAGAATTAGGGAAACAAATTCTTTTCAATGAAGCACAACCTTCAAAGACTCCTTCTCCCATTTTATTTAAATCACTAGGTAAAGAAATCTCTTTAAGTTTAGAGCAATTGAAAAACATATATTTTCCTAAGAAATTCAATTTGCTTGGTAATTGAACTTTATTTAAAGAAATACAATCAGCAAACAAATCATTTCCAATCTCTTTTAAATTTCCATGTAGAATTACTGACTCAAGCTTAGAACACTTAGCAAATACTCCATATCCTAAACTTTCTATGCTATTAGGAAGAGAAACTTTTTTTATAGGACAAGACATAAATGCTTGACTTCCTATACTTATTATATTAGCTTTTAACTGTATTTCTTTTAAATTACCACAGCCGTTAAATGCATTGGCTTCAATGATCTTAAGACTATCAGAAGTAATCAATTTAGAAATCGGATAGATATTAGAAAAAGCTCCGACTCCGATGACAGAGACTGCATTATCAATTCGAAGAATACCATAAGAAGCTGCCTTTTTATGGTTGACACAGCGTGTTATCTTCAAGGTACCATCCTTTAGGACACTATACTTCAATCCTTTCATATTCTTACGATATTTTAGTTTTAAAATTATATTCTTAAAAAACATATAAACATCTCCTTACGATTTTAAAATATTACTTCTACTTATTGGAATATGGACACAGCCATTCTTTGGACAACATACTACAGCTACCTGAATTTTCACAGTATCATCTACAACTCCATCACCAATCGCATTAAACTCTATTAAGTTTAAACATACGCTATCTTTTCTTAAAAAATGAAATTTACATTTATCTCAAATTCTTCTAAAGCATAATATGGTTCATTATAATTTAATTCTATAGTTATAATTCTAGATTTGGTCGATAAAACTTTCATTTATGGTATACCTTATAGTATATCATAATTTGAATCATTTAAAAAGAGATAAAGAGAAATAGTGTCAATCAATATCAAAAAAAGAAAGGGACTGTTAAGAAACTTAAAAGGTCTAGCAACTTCTTTTTTGATATAGCAAAGCTACCAAACGCTGGTGGAAGTATGTTAGATAATTTGAACCTTTTTATTCATTTCTTGAATCCTATATTCTAAAAGAGAATATACCTATCTGTTGAGGGTGATTGCTACATTTGTGTGACTCCTTTTCTGTCTATTTTATCATAATTTTGTACCAAAATCAGCCAAAAAGAAAAGAACTACCCGAAGCCGCCAAGCAAAAGGGTAATTCTTTCTTTTAATTCTTTCATTTTGAAACAATACTAGATAGAACTACCTAGCCTTGTTTTTTTATTTTACTTCTTACAAATAAAGAGAACATCTTGTTTTCTAAGTAATACAAGGTTCGTATGTATTCCTATAAATACTAGAAATTCCATTTAGTCATTTTCTATTCCGTAGAACGAGGTTAAAGCCTTTTATCTATTTGTTTTTGAGGGGTACCAACACGAGGTTGATTGTATTACATTAAAAATAGATGAAAAATAAAGGTTTCTATTTCAAAAGAAAAAACCTAAAAATATCTTGATATTTCAATGTATTTTTAGGTTTTGTTTTTTTCTTAGTTCTAGTAATGTGATTACCTCAACGGGATGTTAATATATGCGACCACTTTAGAAATAGATAAAACATAACAAACTTATTTCTTTGAATCTTTCTTTACTTTTAGATTATAATCTAATGGTTAATTCTCATCATCTGTAGTACCATCAAGAATATAAACTAACATTTCATAGGCACTCATTCTTTTTGCTTCTTGTTTTTTTGTAGATTCATTTTCAAAATGTATATCATATCCTGGAACAGAACATGAATATACCCAAATAGAATTTCCATTATAATCTTTCTCTTCATGATAATCATATTCTGGCTCATTTATATAACCTTTTTGAGCAAGTTCTTGTAACTGATTAATGCATCTATCGTAATCTGCCTCGCCAACTTCATCCTTCATATCATATAACATATCATTATAATCCAAGAATTCATAAGCCTCTTTTGCAGCTAAAAATCTAGCTCCAGACTTGCTTCTACCCTCACCATAGAAATATTGATTTACACCTTCTAAATCCAATCTACAACGATATCCATTATATGTTTCTTCAAAACTATAATCTGGTAGCTCATTATATTTCTTTTGTGTCCATTGTTGAATTTCAGAAATAAAATCTAAATCGTCTTCAAATATACTGCCATTAAAAAAGCTATTAAAGTCTATCATCATTTTTACAACGCCTTCAATTGCATCCAAATCCCAATCTGAATCAATTGTAACAGCTCCTACAATAGCTTCAAATAAGTCTTCTTTAACCGAATCTTCTTCAGCAACATTTTGTTTTTGATCACCTTTTCCAAGAATTAAGTAGTTTTGAAATCCTAATTTATCAATACATTTAGCTAAAGCTTTTCCTTCAACTAAATCCCTCTTTATTTCAGTAAACTTACCTTCATCATATTTGGTCTTAAATTCTTGATAATCACCATTTGTTATATTGCCATACTTTTTCATTATGACCTTCATAACAACAAGATCTAAAGCCTTATCTCCAATGAATTCTAGAACCTCGTTATTTTCTCCTCCTTTCTCCTCAGAATAGCTTCTTCTTACAAAAGCTTGTTGTAACAAATCGACATTATCAAATGAATAGTCGATTGTTTTTTGGATTAAATCCCAATCCTTGTTCATAAAAAAATCTCCTTTACTAAATTTTTTAGTAAGGAGAACTTCAATAGTCGTGCTCAAAAAGAATGCACTTATAGCATTCATCAGCAACGACCTAGTTGTTAAAATAGTTTACATAATTTAATAGTATTTATATAATTCCAGTTTTCACTAGAAATATATAAATTTTAAGAATTACTTTATGTCCCGTATTTTAAGAACTCTTCCATTCTTCCTTACACGATAATAATAACATCATTTAAATATTTTGTCAATAAAGAAAAACAATCAACTTTTAAATTATAATCACATACTAAGAAATCCCCCCCTGTGCATTATATTTTATGCTAGTCCAGTTAGTACTTTCCATACTACGGAGAGTATCTCAGACTGTTGACTTTTTTAGTTTATCATCAGTCTGAGAGAGGATTACTCTTCTTCTTTTTCATTCTGTTTTTCTTTTATGGCGATATATATCTATTGACTGACCGTCAGAGTTTTTCCAAATATTCCAACCATTTTGGTTATGCCCACATACTATAGCAGCAGCCATAGATGGAGAATCACATACAAAATCTTCTTGTGTTTTACCAATTTTCACAAGTCCATCAACACATGTACTCATCACATAAATAATACCTCTTGCCAATTTTATAACCTCCTAAAATTAATCTAATATTCTTGTTCTAGTTTAACATTATTATTAAGCATATATTCAATAGTATCTTTAAAAATCTTATATCTATTATCTAATAAAATTTTCTGCTGCTTTCTTTACATTTGTTACGTTATGTTATATAGTTATTACATAGTAATAATAGTTATGAAACAATTATTTCTTATCGGTTCGTTGCAATGAACAGACAACTTCAATATGCTGAGTTCTTGGAAACATATCTACTGCTTCTATATGAGTAATGATATAATCATTTTCTATAAATTGGTATAAATCTCTTTTTAATGTTTTAGGATCACAGGATATATATATAACCGTTTTAGGTTTTAAATAGCCTATAGCATTGATAAACTGTTTTGTAGAACCATCTCTCGGTGGATCCATAAGGACTACATCAATTTTTTCTTTATTTTTTGCTAGATGAGTCATAAAGTTTGTAGCATCATCGGCAATAAAATCTACATTGGTTATTTGATTTATTTTGGCATTAATCTTTGCATCAATTATTGCCTTTTTATTTACTTCCACACCAATTACCTTTTTCGCAAATTTTGATGCGAAAATAGAAATGGTTCCTACACCACAATACGCATCAATTACGATATCATTTTTAGATATGTTGGCATTTTTTAATGCTAAGTCATAAAGGATTTTCATTCCTAAGGTATTGATTTGAAAAAAAGATTTTGGAGATATTTTAAATTTATATTCACCTACATTTTCATAGATATAGCCTGGTCCATAAAGGATTTTCTCCTTTTCTCCAAGCACGATGGAGGTATCTCTATTATTATAGTTTTGGACAATCGTTTTAATTCCTAAGGCTTCCTTATTTAAATCTTTAATGACATTATTTCTTCCTGGGAACATTTCTCCATTGGTTACAAGAATAAGCATAGCCTCTTTTGAATTAAATCCATAGCGAATATAAACATGGCGTAATACACCCGTTTTGTTTTTTTCGTCGTAAGGGGTTATTTTATGCTTAGATAAAACCTTATTTAATTCCTTTATAATTAGATTTGCTTTATTGGCTTGTAACATACAATCGGATACCGTAATTAAATTATGAGAATATTCTTCATAAAACCCACAAACGACCTTTTTTGATTTCGATAATTTATAGGTCATCTGGCATTTATTACGATAATGTAAATAGTCATACATCGGATGAATTTTAATTCTTTTTTTTAATTTAAATGATTTAAATAAATCATTTAAATACTCTTCTTTTTTTTGGATTTCATAAGCATAGGAGGTATGCTGAAATTGACAACCACCACAATCCTTCTGATAAGGGCAACCATTATAAATTCTATGTTCACTAGGTTTTGTCACACTTTTTAAGGATGGATATTTACCTTCTGTGCTTACTAGGATATCCTCTTGGTCAATAACATCGTGTATAAGATATTTTTTATTATTAATTTCAACGACACAATCCGGTATAAAACCAACTTGAATATTTTTAAATTCCTTTTCCATAAGAATCACCTTACTTCATTATAACAAATTTTTTAAAAAAAGAAAAAGAAATAAGCATTTTTGACCTATTTCTTTTATTATTACAAAATTTTTGTGGTCCAATTTTCGGCATTGAAAACATCAGTTACAATATCTTGGTAAAATTCCGCTTCATGACATACTAAAACGATTGTACCTTTAAATGCTTTTAATGCTTCTTTAAGAGCCTCTTTCGCAAGAACGTCTAAATGGTTTGTCGGTTCATCTAAAACCAGGGTATTACATTCTTTAAGCATAATTTTACAAAGCCTAACTTTAGCGGCCTCACCACCAGATAAAACGACCATTAAGGATTCTATTTTTTCTTTGGTTAATCCACAGGAAGCTAAAGCGCCCCTTACCTCTGCATTGGTCATGGTTGGGTACATATCCCATATTTCCTGATGGGCCGTATTTTTTGAATACTTTTCTTCTTGCGCAAAATAGCCATAATGAATATTATAATCTAATTTGCATTCTCCGGATATAGGAGGAAGAATACCTAATAGCGTTTTTAATAAAGTCGATTTCCCAATACCATTAGCACCTTTAATGGCTACCTTTTGACCACGCTCGATAACAAAGTTCAGCTTTTTAGATAAAGGCTCCTTATATCCAATAACTAAATCGGTTGCCGTAAAAACAAATTTACCAGATGCCCCACATTCTTTAAATTTAAACGTAGGTTTAATTTGTTCTTTAGCTTTATCGATAATTTCCATTTTATCTAATATTCTTTGTCTAGACTTTGCTAAATCGGTCGTTGCTACTCTCGCTTTATTTTTCGCAATAAATTCTTTTAAATGCGCAATTTCCTTTTGTTGCTTTTCATAAGCAATATTTTGCTGACGTTTTTTTAACTCATACATTTGCATAAAGCCATCATAGTTTCCAGTATATCTTGTTAGAGTGCCATCTTCCATATGATAGATAACATTGATTACACTATTTAAAAAAGGAATATCATGGGAAACTAATAAAAAAGCATTCTCATAATTCATTAAAAAGTTTTTTAACCATGTTACTTGCTCCTCATCTAAAAAGTTGGTTGGCTCATCCAATATTAAAATCATAGGTTTTGCCAAAAGAAGCTTAGTTAATAATACTTTTGATCTTTGACCTCCAGACAAATCGGCAACATCATGGTCTAAACCAATATCTCCTAAGCCAAGTCCATTGGCAACTTCTTCAATTTTCGCATCCAATTCATAGAATCCGGACATTTCTAATTCGGATTGTATTTCTCCAGTATCTTCTAAATAGGCATTCATTTCTTCTTCGGTACAATCGCACATTTTTTCATAAAGTGCGTTCATTTCGGCTTCCAAATCATACATATGCTGGAAAGCCTCCCGAAGTACCTCACGAATGGTTTTTCCTCTGGTCAAAGTTGTATATTGATCTAAATATCCCGTGGTGATTCTTTTACACCATTCGATTTTTCCCTGATCGGGAGTTAAAGAACCTGTAATCATTTTTATAAAGGTAGATTTACCTTCTCCATTTAATCCGACTAATCCGATATGCTCTCCTTTTTGCATAACAAAAGAAGCATTCTCTAAAATTGTTCTATTCCCAAAAGAAAAAGAAACATCACTACATTTTAAAACGCTCATACATACTCCTTAAAATTGAAAAATAATTCCTATTAATGCCGCTAGGGCAATGTAAAAAATAGGATGCTTTTTATATTTGAAAATTAATATTCCCATAAATAAGGCTAAAGCTAAGCATTTATAATCAAAGAAATTAATAATTGCTTGCGACAAGCTTCCCCATATATCTGTCCAAAAATTAGATGCATTTATTCCCTTAAAGGCTTCTGCTGCTTTCGTTGGATTACAAATCGATAAAGTTAAAATCGAATATGCCGCACAGCCAATCAATCCAATGGATGCAGCACGTAGTCCATAAAAAGTCCATTGTACCGCCTTAGCTTTTTTAAATCGATCTAAAAACTGACAAATAATGAGTATAATAATTATAGATGGAGAAACCAATCCTAAGGTGGCGATTATACCACCAACAAAGCCCATAAACACATTATTTCCAAAGGAATTATATCCTACTAGATATCCAACATAGGTAGACATATTAATTCCAATCGCACCAGGGGTTGATTCAGATACAGCAATCATATTGGTAAGCTCATCTATCGTAAACCATCCGGTTGCTTCACTTAATTCCTTTAGAAAAGGAATGGTCGCAAGTCCACCACCAAAGGCACAAATACCTACTTTAAAAAATTCAAAAAATAATCGTAATAATACCATACTATTCTTCCTCCTTTTCTTCCTTATCAGAGGAATCTATATTTTGTTCTACTTCTACTTTATTCTTTTTGTTGTTACGATAAAGCCCAACAAGTACACCGATTACTCCGGCGACTATGACATAAACAAACAATGGTATCGGTGTGAAAATAGCTAGAAATAGTACGATAAGCGCAATCGCAAAGGTAATTTTATCTACTATACTTTTTTTCGCAAGCTTAAGAATTGCAGATAAGACTAAAACAAAAATACAAACACGCATTGCCTTAAAGGCAGACTGTACCTGTGGAATATCTGCAAATTGGTTTAATACCGTAGCGATAATAACAATTATTATAAAGGCGGGTGAAATAAAACCTAATGTCGCAAGAATACCACCCAATATACCCTTAATTTTATATCCGATAAAGGTAGAAACATTAACCGCAATGGCGCCTGGTGTGCATTGTCCGATGGCATAATAATCTGCTAATTCATCTTCAGTTGCCCATCCTCTTTTTTCAACTAATTCTTTTTGCAAAAGTGGTAATAGCGCATATCCACCACCAAAATTTACAATGCCCATTTTAAAAAATAATAGATAAAGTTTCAATAATGTTTTCATACCATTTCACTTCCTTTTAAAACAATATTAACTATATCACATTTCCTATGAAAATAAAAGATAAATTGCTATTTTTTTATAAAAGCATTCTCTTTAAATAAATTGACTATAAACGTTTTTTTTGGTATAATTTTTTTATATATTTTTATTTAGGAGGTAGAAAAGATGAAAAATTATAACAAATACTCTAGAGGCTACTTTATGCCACCAGTGGAATGTACCGATTGGGCTAAAAAAGAATATATTGATAAAGCACCTATCTGGTGTAGTGTTGATTTAAGAGATGGAAATCAATCTCTTATCCGACCTATGTCTTTAGATCAAAAAGTTGAATTTTTTAAATTGTTAGTTCAAATAGGTTTTAAAGAAATTGAAGTTGGTTTTCCTGCAGCAAGTGAAACGGAATACGAATTTTTAAGAACTTTAATTGACCAAGACTTAATTCCTGAGGATGTAACCATTCAAGTATTAACACAAGCTAGACCTCATATCATCAAAAAAACATTTCAGGCATTAGAGGGTTGCAAAAAGGCTATCGTACATTTATATAATTCTACTTCTTATGCACAAAGACAACAGGTATTTAAAAAATCAAAGGAAGAAATTTTAAATATTGCCATTGATGGGGCAAAAATGTTAGTTGAATTAGCGAAAGAAACCAAAGGTAATTTTTTATTTGAATACTCTCCCGAAAGCTTTACTGGTACAGAAATGGAATATGCTTTAGAGGTTTGTAATGCCGTAATCGATATTTTTAAGCCTTCTATAAATAATAAATTAATTATCAATCTACCCGCAACGGTAGAAATGTCTCTTCCACATATCTATGCAGCCCAAGTCGAATATATTTGTAAAAATATCCATAATAGAGAATCGGTTCTTATTTCTCTTCATCCACATAATGATCGTGGAACAGGAATTGCCGATTCTGAATTAGGACTACTTGCTGGTGCGGACCGAATTGAGGGAACTTTATTTGGTAATGGAGAAAGAACAGGAAATGTAGATATTATCACCTTAGCATTAAATATGTATACGCATGGGGTTAATCCTAAATTAGATTTTTCGGATATCTCTTCTATCATAAAACTATATGAAAGTGTAACTGAAATGAAGGTTTATGAAAGACAGCCATACTCTGGTAAATTTGTTTTCGCAGCTTTTAGTGGTTCTCATCAGGATGCAATCTCTAAAGGAATGAAATATCATAAAGAAAACAAATTGAAAACATGGAGCGTTCCTTATCTACCTATAGATCCTAAGGATTTGAATAGAGAATATTCTGCAGATGTCATTCGAATTAACTCTCAATCTGGTAAAGGTGGAATATGCTATATCTTAGAGACTAACTTTGGTTTAGATGTCCCTCAAAAAATGAGAGAAACAGTTGGCTATATTGTAAAGGATGTTTCGGATAAAGAGCATACAGAATTGACTCCTTCTGATGTTCAAACGATATTTGTTGAAAATTTTGTTAATCTCAAAAAACCTTGCGAATTAAATGAATATCATTTTATTCGAGAAGGAGATATATTTAAAGTTATGCTTTCTATAAACTATAATGGAAACCGAATTGATCATCTTGCAGAGGGAAAAGGTCGATTAGATGCAGTAAGTAATGCCTTAAAGCAAACCTTACATTTAGATTATACTTTAACCAATTATACAGAGCACTCTTTAGATGCTTCTTCTAAAGCAGAGGCAGCAGCTTATGTGTCTATCAAGTATAAAGATAAGGAGCATTGGGGAGCTGGTATCCACGATGATATCATTTGTGCTTCCATACATGCTTTAATCTCTGCAATTAATAATTGTATTTTACATAAATAAAAAAAGAAGGAATAAGAAAAATCTTATTCCTTTTTTTTCCTCTTATTTTATTTCTGGTTGACGACGGATAGAACGAGTTAAATAGAAAACTTGTCCTACTACACCTAATAGGGTAAATACAAGGGTCATTACAAAATTGATAGTAAATTCGTTCGCAAACTCCTTAACCTTCATCATATCTTTAAAGGCATTAAATCCTGTGGAAGTATATCCATAATTTGGAGCAAGTACATTTGCTACTAAAAAGTATATTATAAATACGGTTAAAAGCATAGATATAATAGATACTAAGGTAACGATAATAATCATTATTTTATCTTGTTTACCACCAAGCTTTTTATATAAAAATGTTCCTAATGCAATAGAAATTAATGAACTTAAAGCGGAAATATAGCCAATAAAATATAAAATTATAAAGGATATAACACCTACAATAGCACCCACTACTGCACCTATAAAGCCTAATAAATAATTGTTTGGCGCATCTTTAAATTCTTTATTTTCTGCCTGGATGACTGCATTTAAATCTTCCACACATTTTTCATCTAAAGTAATAAATATACCCTCGATATTATATTTTTTAGAAGTTGCTTCATCTAGTTTTTTTCCACATACAGGACAATATTCTGCCGTTAATACTTCATATTTATTTAAAATATTTAATACCTGCTTTAATACATCTGGAAGCCTTTTTACTAATCTTCCTACTGTTAAATCATTTAAACCAAGGGATAAACCAAAAGTGTCAGTGGAATATTTAAAATATTTAAGTTTTAAATCTCTTAGTTCATTTACTATACTTCTTTTGATTTCATCATTTGCGTAAAAAGAAAGGTGTATCGTTAAAGGTGTTTGGTTATTAAAAACTTGAGTTATGGCATTAAATTCATAATTCTCATATACTCCATATGCACCATTACCTGTGATTTCCATTCCTAAATCTTTAAAGAATATTTCAAATTTTTTATTCATATATAACATCTCCCACTATTTTATATTATATTTTATTCCTTTTTGATAATTTTTGCAAGAAATAAATATATAACATATATTTTTTAACGAACCATCAAAAAAAAGATGGCTCTACTTACGTAGAACCATCGAAATATTAATCAACTTGCTTCGTTAAAGTTGTGAAAGTATTACCTACTTCATCCGTCCATTCCATACCTTCATCTGTTGGAACAAGTCCATAAATATTAGAATTATATGTAAAAGATAAAGATACTCCAAAATAATTAATAACTTCTATGTCTGTAACAGCTTCATCATTAATTGTAATACTATTTGTAGTTATAACTACCGTATAGGTAACCTCATCCTTCGTACCTGTATATGTACCTACAAGATCTTGTGGAATGTTAACTTCACCAGGTTCATCAGAACCAGAAGTCTTTGTTAAAGTTTCAAAAACACTATTATCTTCACTAGCAAAGCAAATTTTCGTAATAACAGAATCATAACCATATTGATAAATATAATAGGTATCATTCGTTTCTCCATAAATTACAGTAAGTCCTTGATAATCATCGGCTTCTGTTACTTCTACTTTTGTTCCATTTATGGTAACTTCATCTTCTGTAATTACTATCGTATAATTATCATTTTCATAAGTTCCAATGAAATTACTTGGAATCACAATTTCTTCTTCATCATTTCCATTTGCTTTTTCATATGATAAGTAGTCATTAACTAAAATTGCAGAATAATCTTCATTGAAAACAATAGTTATAGGATAATTCGTTTCATCTATTCCAGTCAAAGTATTTCCATCACATGATGTAATCGTGTAAGTATATGTTGTAGAACTACCCATTTCTACTACGGTTTCTTTTATTGTTTCTGCACTAATAACTATACTTCCATCAGAATTCGTGTATTTTCCAAACATACTTTCAGGAACAACTAATCCTTGTTCTTCTTGCTTTATATATACAAAGCCCATAACAGCATCTTCTAAATTTCCATCTTCATTAATGGTAAGAACCGTATCACCATAATAATCAAGAGTAATGCTTGACTCATCACTTGCTTTAACAGCTATAGATACATTATTAATGGTTACCCCATCACTAGAAATAACAATTATTTCTTTTTCATCTTCTGAAATTGTGCAAATGTATTTGCCATAGAAACTTTCAGGAATATTAATATCTTTTTGCTTTTCTAATTCTCTCCAGTCATTAAGAATATAAGCCTCTAAACTTAAATTCGCATTTAATCTTATATCAAAACTATCAATCGTTTCTCCATCTGTATGAACGATTGCTAATCCATTTTCTTCGGAATATGTATAGGAGAAATTTTCGATTTGAGAAGTTGTAGCGCCAGTCCACCAGTCAGATGTTTCATATGTTAATTTCATTGTACCATCTACTGCACCTTCAGTACTTGGAGTAAATTCGGTTTTAACCGTAATTCCAAACATAGAATTTGAATATGCATAGGTACCCTTTAAAACATCAGAAATACTTGGTTTTTCAGCAACTACAATTGTTAATGTTGAAACAACGGTATCATCTAATGCTGAAGTAATCTTAACATAATATGTTCCTAATGCGGTTGCTTTAAATTCATGAACATTTACTACCACTGCGATATCATTTTCATAAATGGTTTGTGTCGTTTCACTTAGGGTTGCATTGGTTGATTCACCAACTAATTCCGCACTATATGATCCATCATATTCACTACCTCCAACATAACTCTTAAACCATAAGGTTGCATCATCACCATCTAAGTAAAGTGTTACATTATTTGTATTAACAAAACGCTTATCAAATTCACCATTTTCTTGTAATACTTCTGAAGAAATTTGTGTTGGAGTTAATAAAGGAATAGATACCTTAATCTTTTTTGTAGTACCATTCGTTTTAATTTTAATTTCTTGCGTTCCAACCGTATAGAATGTTAAAGTTAAAGTGTTCGTTTCAGAATCAAAGGAATCATATGCCTTCCAATTTGTAAACCAATCACTTACCACTTCAGGTCTATCAAAGTTAACAGATGCTGTGGTAGGCAATACATTATCTAGTTTTAAAACCAAGCTATCTCCATAATTAAGCTCAATTACAGCTGAATCTTCTGTAAGAATGTTATTTTCTTCATCTTTTAAATCATAAGAAGCAATATAAACCTTATCTTTAGAGAATTCATTTTCTACATTTCTTGCACCCGCATTTTGATGAATCGTAAACTCCGTAATAAAATCTGGAGTAGCATCCTCAGGCATTTTAATTGTTCCATTTTCCATATCAGCAACATAGCCTGTAAAATACTTTTGATGTTCATAATCAAAGGTTGCATAATTGCTAGAAGTTATAGTAATATCTTCAAATTGATTAGAATCTCCTAAAGAGAATTCAACTCTAATTTTATAAACTGCACTAATAATATCAACATTTACTGGTTCATCATCCACAATTTCTTGATAAAAGTATTTAAATAATTTACTGAACTCAAAAGAATAACGATTATACATTCCGCAATGCGTACAAATATCTATACATTCTTCTTTAAAATCAGAATTTTCGTTTTTCTTAGCTTCTTTATATAATTCTTCAAGAAGTTCTTCTACACCATAATAAATATACGTGTCTGATCCAGTAGAACCAAAAATAGAACTAAACTTTATTCCTCTCATCATTTCTTCCATTGGAGTACCATCGACAAGAGAAAGTGTCTTATATTCCCCATCAATAGTTTCTTTAACAGCAAATATTTCTTCATTTTCATCTAAGGAATAATGCTCAACAACATTTATACCATATTCTTCATAAGAAATTTGTGTGTGATTATCTCCAAAGGCATAATTATAGGATTCACTAGATTTTCCGTTTTTCTTACTTGTATTTGTTGTTTCTTTGGTATAACTACCACCACTTATCTTATCAGCCTTGGCTGCTCCAATTTGGATAGCATCTGCTACAGATAAAGCATTTGCTTTATTTACAACTACTTTATATGAACCCTTAATTTCTCCTTTAGCAATCGTTACGGTATAGGTGCCTGCTTCTTCAAATGCATCAGCAACAACCTCACCATTTTTATCCGTAACTTCTATTGTATAATCCTTCAAATCGGTTATATATTCTACGGTATCCGCTGTAGTTGTTGAATTAGAATAGGTCGCAAATAAAGCTACATTATCTAATGAAAACTTATCTCCAACCGTATACTTTGTTTTTGCGGAAGAAGTTTTAACATCTAAAGCCTTTAAAGTCTTAACATTATTTGGAGCTACTACAGTGAAGGTATAATTGGTAGTTTTTCCTTCATAAGTAACCGTAACCGTATAGGATCCTGCGGTAGTTAAATCGGTAGAAAATGGCGTAACCGTTGCGTTGGCAGTTACATCCTTTTTTTCACCATTTTTATAATTAGCCATTACGACTAATGCCGTTGAATCAAACTTTTCACCTAACACATATTCGGTTTTGGCAAAGTCTATTGAAATACTTTCTAAATCTTCCTCTTTTTCATTTTGAGGATTGTCATCTTTTTTTGAACCACATGAAGCTAGCCCAGTTGCAGCTAATAATGCAAGAGCACTAGCAAATAAATATCTTTTTTTCATATTTTATTCCTCCCGAAAAAATATTTTGTTAATATTATAGCATTTATTTTTTTAGAAGAAAAGAAAAAATTCAACAAAAATATATTTTTTTCGTTTTTTATTCGTTGAAAACGTTTTTTTGGAGATTAAAAAACAAAAATAGGAATGTTTTTACTTCCTATTTTTGTAATAACTTATTCATTTTTAATATAATATCCACAAGCAAAAAGCCATTGGTCTTCTTCGGTTGCATAGGCACCAGCACCTTCTACAAATCCTTCTCCATCCATAAATAATCTTTGTGAAATACTATATTTTTGTAAAAATTCCTTTAATTCCATAGTAACATAGCAAGCACCATCATCATTACATATGGCAGCATATTGTACTTCTATAAATCTCTTATAGTTTTCTTTACCTTCTGAAACAGTCAAATTCTTATTTCCATGCGATTCAATTAGATTAAACGCTTCATCTATAAATGCGGAAGGTTTTGTAATTTTCACACATAAAAAAGCACCATACGTATCGGTTTTTTCATCATAGCAACGCCATAATTTCGTTTCCTCATCATATTTATACCATTTGCCATTAAGTATTCCCGTATTCTTATCCGCATTGACATAGGTGTAGCCCGCACCTGTACTTTCTTTTGCCACTGCAATTTCTGTTTCTTTAGCCTCCATCCAGATGGATTTAGGTAATTCATAAGAATACTCTCCAATATATTTAATGGTAAAATCGACATAAATTGGCCATTCTCCCGTTTTACTTTCTACTTTAATTCCAAAAGAAAATACGTTATTCAATTCTTTTTCATCAATATAATATTCCCATCTAAAATTCTTTGTATAACCGCCAAGCTTACTTGGTCCACCACTATCAACCGTAGCCTGTGGAGTTGGATTTTTATATGCTTTTGTACCCACATGAATATCAGCAATTGGATTAATCGTATCATCATATATATCGACTAAAGATTCTAACAAGTAAACACCGCTTTTTTTTGGCTCAAATTCATAATATAAAACTTGCACATTGGAGGTAGAAAAAGTTGCACGATACGTTCCTGTATCATCCATTTTATAGGCTCTTTCGTAAAGATCTTTTCCGCTACCTCTTCTTATTTTAGATATAGAAATCAATTCAATTACAACAATTGGATTTTCATTATCTACGGTATAGATATTTGGGTTATAGGTATATCCTTCTGGCGCATTATTCAAATGCACGGAATATTCTCCATCCAACCCTTTTGTCTTTGCATAGCCATCCGAAGCTATACTTTCTGATTTTTGACTGAATTTATTATACCAAATTACCTTTATTTCTTCTTGTGGTATAAATAACTCATCTTCATATTTTAAAGATGCAACAAATTCAACCTCTTCATCACCAGGAGTTTCGACATTCGGATTATCCGGATCGTCTGGGTTAGGATTATTCGGTTGTTCCACATTATCAATTATAGGTCTATCGGTTGGTTTCGTTTCTTCTGTTTTACCAGTACAGCCAATTAAACTGAAAAAAACGACAAACGCAAGGATTAATAAATAAATTTTTTTCTTCATTTTTTTCCTCACCTTCCATTCGTTGTTCTTTTCTTTCTGAAAAATGCTTTTATATCTTCTAAGCGTAATTTACGAACCATAATATCTACTACAAATAAGCATACGCAGATAACCATAAATAAAACCGTAAAATCATAGGTGTATTTTTGCACAAAAGAATTATTGTTTTCTAATTTTAGCTTTCCATCTTCTGAGACCTGACCATTACTACTTACCATATGATATAAATTAGATGCTTCATAATGGGTAAAACTGTCATATTCATTGGAATAAGAAATACTAAAATTAGAGGTTGCACTATAGGATAAATTTCCTAAGGTATACGTCAACTCTATTGTATATTTTCCAATTTCTGAAGTTTCAAAATCCGCAATATAATTTTCCGTATCAAAAACAAGAATTTTCTCTAAAGTTTTTCCATCTGGAGAAGTTAACGATAATGTTAATACCGAATTAATATTTACGCTTGGAGCGTGAACAGAAATATGGGATTCTGATCCATAATTTTCTACATTAAAAATAAATGGAGTATCCATTCTTTGTTCAGGCATGTTTGTTTCTAAAATATTTTTTAAAACCTGTTCCCCCGTTGTTCCTTCACCCCATTTTGAAGTCCAAAATGTTGAAATATTTGATGTAAAAGAAGAAACTTTTCCATTTCCATAATTCCAATAGGCATAAACAGGTACATCATGATACTTTGTTCTAGTTTCATAGTATCTTCCTGTTATAACGGTAGTCGCACTAGATTTGCTCTTATTATAAAAGAAACCATTTAATACGGGTAATTCGGTTATACCTTCTACAAGTTTTTCATTTTTCTTTTCAATGGTTAGATTATAATTTCCACCTTTAATTTCAGTTTCGGTAATATCATCGGCAAGGTCGGTTAAAATTAAATTTTCCAAATCCTTTTCATCTTGGGCATAATAATAATTTCCCTGTGTTAATGCTGCAATATCTTTCATAAGGGAAATAGCCTCAGGAACATTACAATTTGTGTTTAATGTAGAAACAGCTATATTACTTCTTGCCATTTGTCTAGCAACATTTCGTGCATCATTTTCTTCATTTCCATAAGGTTTACCATCTGAAATCAGCATAACCTCTTTGGATTCATATGGTAAATTTACCATCATATTATACGCTTGTTTTAATGCCAAACCCATATAGGTTCCTTGAGTAGCTTCTAAAGAATTAATTGCATCTTTAATAGAATCTCTATTACTTGCGGCTACTGGCTGCTGAATAATACGAATTTCTCCTGAAAAACCGATTACGGCAACCATATCATCATCTTTTAACAAATCAATTGTAGCACATGCCGCCCGCTTTGCCATAATTAAGTGACTTAAGTTTTCCATACTCCTTGAGATGTCAAGAACAATAACTACAAGTTTTTGGTCCATATCCTCATTTCCGTATTTTAACGGAAGCATCGCACTTAACCCATTTAGCAAAGCATCTTCTTTATTTTGGATATATGTATTTCCTAAAGTGATTAAGCTTTTACCAAATTCCGCAACCAAAGTGTCGATATTTTGAATAAATTGCGTTGCATTTTTTAGTTCTCTAATATCTAAATTACTAAAAACAAATTCATCATATTTGCATAAATCCTCTATCATATATGGAACATTATTGTCATTTATGTAATAGTCGATTTCAGCTTTATCTTTATATAGGCGCTCTGCAACAATTTTATCTTGGGCAAAACCAGAAATAAATAGCATTTTTAATTTTTCAGCTATGGATTGCGTAAACAATATTGTATTATTAAATGCAGAGGTATCCTCTGGCTCACTTACCGTCAATTTATAATCTACGCTTCCTGCAACGGAGGTATCCAATTTCAAGTCTAATACATTTAATCCTTCTATAACTGGAAACACTTGTTCTTGTACAGGCTCAGTTTCATTATTGCGATATAGGCGTAAAATCACTCTTGTATTAAAATTGCTTTGTACTAATGCCTTAACTGTTTCTTCTTTATTTAAGTACGTAGAAGGTGTATAGTCAATACTTGTAATTTGTACTTCTTTCGTTTCTTGTTTTAAATTATCGTCAATATAGATTGCATCGATATAAATATTTTCCGCAGATAAAGACTCTACAATGCTAACAATATTGCTCTTATTTGTTTCTTTTCCATCAGATATAATAACGATTCTTTTAATAACATCATTTCGAAATAGATTTGCCGTATATTCTAATGCAGAAGCAATATCGGTAGCACTTTGATCTACTGTTGCTTCCTTTATGCTTCGAATCTTTTCCCCAGGCTTAGTCAATACCTGCTGATCTTTAGCAAAAGCTACAATCCCCATTTTCGAATTTTTGGGTAAATTCTTTCCTAAATCTTTAATATAATTATCTATTTTATCTAAATTCTCATTGGCCGAATAAGACGCATCTGCAACGACATAAACATTCGTTTCTGTAATAACAATTTCTAATGTCATCCTTGCAAAAACCAAGGTAATAAGAATTACAATGATTAAATGGAAAATAAATGAGGTTATATTATGTACATTTATATTCTCTTTTTTTATTGCAAAAATAAATGGAAGGATAACGATCAAAAATAAAGGAATTCCTAGCAATAATAAGTAAGGATTATCGAAGTTGATATTGTTCATAACAATACACCGCCCAATCCGCCACAAAAATGACTGCTAAAACAATAAATAATATTATTAACTTATCATATTTTCCATCCGATAAATTATTTTGTTTTTCACCTATTAATTTCAATTCTTCTTTTTCTACAGTATGTCCTTCTTCTTGAGGCAAAGACACATAAATCGAAAATACCTTAGGGGTATCTCCTACCATAATGGTTAATGTATACGTTCCTGTTTCTAAGACCTTATATTCACTAATGGTACTACTTGTATCCATATAGGAAACATTGCCTAATGGACTTTCCACCCGAATGCTTTTACAGTTTGGTACAACATTAACCTCAACGGCATCACCACATGTATAATTCGATTTTTCTAAAATCGTTGGGAAGGAATACTCAATAAAATTCTTAAATAAGGGTTGATAATCGGGTAGCATAGTTAAATTTGAATTATGTAAATCAAAGGCAAAAACAATCTCTCGATTCCCATAAGCGTTCGTTCCTGCAAAAACAACTGGATCATCATTACAGGTTAATAAAGTCGTAAAATTGCGGTATAAACCATATTTCATATATTTTGCAACATATATGCGACTTCCTGTTGTTCCCTTAACTAGTCTTTTAAATAAGCTAGAAGAAGCCTTTGGATAAACCAATTCTCCGATTTGCTTGTCTTCATATAAATCCTTTTCTGCTTGTACGCTGAATCCTGTTTCCTGCATACTTTCCGTTATATTAAATAACCATATGGCCCCATCTGTAGGTAAAGCTTTTGGTGTAATACCATCATAAATATATAGTCCATATCCGCTATTTATTTCTAACTTGTTATATTCCTCACTAGAAAGCACATCGATAGATGTATTTCCAACAACATCGATTATAGATTTTAAATAAAAGGGATGATCACTTACAAGTAATGTTGTATAAGAATGCTCTTGGATAACATTATAGATAATGCTCACATTATCTTCTTTTAATGCATCTGCATTTTTTATATTCACTTTAATGGACTGAAAATTAACATTAGAATTCGAAAATTTAAATTCTGTTTTTTCTCCTTTTCCTACATGAACACTTTGTTCTTCAACAAAGGCATCATCTATAAAAAGCTCCAAAGTTAAATCCACATCGCTTTTATAAGAAATCGTATGACCGATGATAGCCAAACGAGATACAACCACATTATCTTCTACATTTGTTTCTATATTATAGTTCATATCGAGTATGGCGTAATTTTCTACTTCTTCTTTTACTACATTAATAAGTTCAATATTAGATGTTTCATAATCTCTATCTGTAACCAAATACGTTAGAATAGAAGGATTTTCATTAAAAAACTCTTGTGCAAAAACCAATGAATTTTTACAATTTGCAGAAATATAAGAAGTCGAAATATGATTCAATAATAAACAAGCTTGTTCCTTATCCTCTAAATTCTCGTAAACTACCCTAGTTACATCTCCAACATATATTAATGTATAAGAACTACCATTAGAGGATTTTTTTATTAAAGATTCAATTTCTTTTTTACCCAAATCTAGTCTAGATATATCTCCTTGCATTGTATTCATACTTCCAGAGGCATCTAAGATAAAACAATAGTCATGAGCAGCATTTGGAAGTTTTATAACCGGATGGGCAATCGATAATGATATAATCAATACGGCCAATATCTGCAATATCAAACTAACTATACCACTAACTTTAGAAATTGGCTTCTTTACTTTTAAAAATCTCTCACTCAAATTCCATATATATGTAGAGGCTATAGTCTGTTCTGTATATTTACTTTTTATTATATAAATGATTATTAGAATAGGAATACCTATTAATCCTAATAATCCTAGAGGATAAACAAAACTCATTTTAACACTCCCAATTCAGGTAAAGATTCTAAAAAGATTTCGCTTATAGGCTTTTCACTAGAAACCATTAAATAATTTGCATTTCTTGAAAGACAATAGTTTCTTATCCTATTTATGACATATTCGATTGCCATATTATAGGCCTTTACTATATCTTTATTGATGTTTTTTCTATAATAATTATTAATATTTTCTGAATCAAAAAAGTGAACTTTTCCCCTTATCTTTGGTTTTAATTCCTCTTTTGATAAAACCTGTATACAAAATACATCACGTTTTTTTCCAACTAAATAATCAATTGCGGTTTCATAATTATTATCTGTTAAATAATCGGATATAATGATCGACATTCCATCACCATATCCTACGGAAGTAGGTAATATACTATCGGTAATAAAACTATCACCTTCAAAAACAATGTCGTTTAATTTACCAATAGAATTATAAAAATTTTCTTTTCCTACCATACCTGTAATAATTTCATGGACTTTATTTTCTTTAATACAATATATAGATACTTTATCCATTTCAGTAATCGATAAGTACGCTAAAGTAGCAGCAATTTCAATTGCTTTTTCCGCTTTATTTCCTTTGCCATAATCCATAGAACGACTTGCATCAATATAAATTTTTGTATGCACCTGTCTCTCATCTAAGAATAATTTTAAATATAATTTTTCAAAACGGGCATAAGCGTTCCAATCTATTTTTGTTATATCATCACCTGGAATATAATCACGATAATCTGCAAACTCGCAAGAGGAACCATAGGTTTTACTTTGATGATTTCCTCCAAACAATCCAGATGTGTTATTTTTTAAAATAGTTTGTAAGATTTCTACCTGCTGCAAAAATTCTTCGTTAATAATAAATTTATTCATAAGAATTATTTACATAACCTTTTATTTTCTTTAATTAATAGTCCTATTACATCATCTACAGATAAACGATCATTTATTGCATTATAATTCACTTTAATTCTATGTCTTAATACTGGACATGCTAAAGCATCAATATCTTCATAAGAAACATTAAAATTTCCATTAATTAAAGCACGTACCTTAGCTGCTGTAATTAAGGCTTGGCCAGCACGTGGAGAGGCTCCATACTTAATATATTTCTTTGCAGTTTCACTTGTCTTCTCTAACTCCGCATGGGTATAAGTTACTAGACTCATAGCATAAACCAATACATCATCTAAAACTGGAACATTTTTTGCTAATTCTCTCATCGCAAGAATCGTTTTGCCATCGATAACGGCAGTTGCATTTTCATCCAAAGTAATTTGCGTCATATTAACAATGTTCGTTAACTCTTCTATACCTGGGAAATGCATAATTAATTTAAACATAAAACGGTCCATTTGTGCTTCTGGTAGTGGATATGTTCCATCTTGTTCAACTGGATTTTCTGTTGCTAAAACAAAAAAGGGCTCTTCCATTTTATAGGTAACATTAGCTATAGTTACTTTATGCTCTTGCATTACTTCTAGCATGGCAGATTGTGTCTTAGGAGTAGCACGATTTATTTCGTCTCCTAAAACAAGATTTGCAAATATAGGTCCTTTTTGAAAAACGGTTTTCATTTTTCCATTTTCATCTTTTTCTATTATATTTGTACCAGTTACATCCGAAGGCATTAAATCTGGAGTAAACTGTATTCTTGAAAAAGGAAGACTTAATGTCTTTCCTAAGGAACGAACCAAACGTGTTTTACCTACACCTGGAACACCCTCAAGCAATACATTACCTCCTGCAATAATTGCCACTATAACATTATCAACCACATCATCTTGTCCTACGACATCTTTGCGTATTTCTTCTCTAATTTTTTGAATTGCTTCACTAAATTCTTTCACTTGATTCATATTTTCCATAATATATACACTCCTAAAACTAATCTTTCTCTTGGGATTCTCCACCAAATAAAATTTGGAAATATTGATTTATATACGCTTCATATTCTTTTGGTATTACTCCATCCCTTATAAGCGCTAATATGTCTCCATGGTATTCATAAATAACGTCACTATATTTTATAAAACCTAATTCTGGATCAAAAAAAACATCATCACTTCCAAATAGAATTTCACCACTACCTATACCTCCCGTAGGCTTCTCTTCTGGTTTTTCATCATCTGGATCATCTTTTGATCCATTTGGATTCTCTGGGTTTTCTAGTGGATGTTCTGGGTCTTCTCTTTTTGGCAAGCCAAAAATTTCTCTTAATTTATCTTCAATCCGATTTCCAACTTTTTTATTCTTAGATTGATTTAAAACTATGTCCATTATTTTTGGTTTTGATTCAGCAAATATACTATTTATCCTTTCTTCTTTTTCCTCATTTTCATCTATACTATTTAGGCTTGAAGAAAGCTCGATTAATCGTGAAACTAATTCATCTTTTTCTATCGTTGAATCTTCTAGTAATTTTCCAAAAGAATTATGAATTTCAGATAAAGAAGTTGAAGATTCTACATTGCCAAGAGAATCTTTTAATTCATCTAACATTTTAGCAACCCCCTCTTCATCTAAAGAAGAAATTGAACTTGCCAAAACTTTAACATTAGTATCACTACTATTGGTTAAAATCTGATAAATTCTTTTATTTGAATTATAAACTTCAACAATTTGATTTGTCTCACTAATGGTATTTAAAACTCTTGTGTTTTTTTCATTTTGGGTTGATATATTGAAAAGATCATTTAATAATTGCGTCAATTTCTCTACAAAATCATTCTTAATATCTTCATTAATATCGGAAGCTTTTACTTCTTTAATAAGGTTTCTTAAGTCGATAAACATATCCTCCCTAGATTCAAATGGATCATCGGGGTCTAACGGAGTATTAGGTTCTGACACTTTTGCTTTTGTAGGAATGACTAAAGAAGTTACACACATAGCACAAGCAACTACAGGAATTATAAAATGAAATATATTGAATTTAAAAGGTAATCTTTTTGTAGAGATACTATTTAGTTTATTGGAAGTATCTTCTCTTTGAAGTTCTACCATTATTCCTGTTTTATCTTCAAAAGCCACCATGGTTTGAACTTTTTCATTTAAATTCAAAGACTCATCCACTCTTTTCGCTAATTTAATTTTATTGGGTCTTAAAATAAAATATAAACTTAAAAAGCTTAAAACTGCAATTCCTAAGAATAATAAAACATAAATCATAGGATGTAAGTAAATTGCATTTACCTTACAAAGAATTAAAGTTATAGAAAATACAATAATACTAAAAGATAAACTTATAAGTAAAGATTTAATTATAACTTCTTTATATATTTTGTTTTTAAATTTTTTTAAACTTTCATTCATAAATCCATCCTCCAGTATCCATAATTTTTATAAATATATAACATTTTAATTTTACTATTTAACCTAATAAAATTCAAGTTTTTTTTAGATTCTTCAATGTTATTGTCGACTTTTTCTTGATTTTCTCACTTTTTATTTCGTTTTTTGGCCGGATTTAGAATAAATTATTCATTGTTGCAATAAACAAGAATTAGTGCTATTATATTTATATCATATTGTGATATAAACGTGAGGAAATTATGAAATTAAGTGATTTAACTTTATCAAGTATGTGTTTAGCTCTTTTAATCGTATGTTCAAAGATAACCATTCAAATTGGACCAATACCTTTAACTTTACAAACCTTTTGTGTAATTCTAATTGGATATATACTAAAATTCAAAAAAGCATTGTTCCTTTTTATAGCCTATATTATTGCAGGTTTAATTGGAATTCCTATCTTTTCTACTGGTGGTGGTCCTCAATACGTTTTTCAACCTAGCTTTGGTTTCATTATTGGATTTGCCTGTTCTTCTTTTCTAACAGGAATATCCGTTACAAGGAAAAAACCTGTTCTATATTTACAAGGACTATTCGGTTTACTTCTTCTTGATTTTATCGGCTTAATTTATATGTATTTTATATTGAATTATTATTATGAATATAATAAATCTATAAGCTATGTTTTGTCTGTTGGATTTTTCCCATTTTTATTAAAAGATATCGTTAGTGTTTTTTTATCTACTTTTATCTATTTACGTTTAGAACCCTATTTACCTAACTCCTTATACAAATACAAAAATAAAATATCATCCCATGTATAGCATAATGGTATCTCCTTCTTTTATTTTTTCTCCTTGTTCAGGGGTTTGATAAATTACCGTATCTCCATCCCCATAATATATATATTTATAAAATTGAGAATTCTTTATTTCTTTTCTAGTTTTCCCTATATAATTGTCAACCTTATAGGTTGGAGTATCTAAGAACCATCTTAAATTTTTTTCAATCTGATTTTCGTAATCCCGGGCAATTCCTAAATAGGATAAGGATTGTTCCATAATTTCTCCTACAAGTGGCGCAGCAACAGTACCACCGTATTGTGTACAATTTTGAGGTTTGTCAATGGCTAAATAGCACAGAATTTCAGGATCATTCATAGGTGCCATTCCTAAAAAGGATAAGATGTAATGTCCACTCTCATATCCTCCTGTAGAAGATATGACTTGTGCAGTTCCAGTCTTACCCCCTACTCTATATCCTTCGATAAAAGCATTCCTTCCTGTTCCCAGCGCACAAACACATTCTAATGCATATTTCATTAAGTCGGAAGTTTTATCACTAATAACTTCCTTTTTTATTTCTTTTTTCTTTTCGTAAACCACTTCATTTGTATACGTAACAAGTTGCTTTAAAATATAAGGCTTTAACAGATCTCCTCCGTTAATTGCGGCTATAGCGGCCATAGATAACTGAATAGGTGTAAAAGCACTCGATTGCCCAAAGGCTTGTGTTGCAAGCTCTACAGGACCACAGGAATCTTTTTTTACTATAATAGAGCTTCCTTCTCCTTGCAAATCAATACCCGTCTTTTCTGTCATACCAAATTTTTCTAAATAATTATAAAATTTTTCAACGCCTAATCTTCTTCCAAGTTCCATAAAACATACGTTACAGGAATTCTGTATACCTTCTAAAAAGGTTTGACTGCCGTGACCGCCTGCTTTCCAGCATCTTATTTTTCGATCTCCAACAACACTGCTTCCCCCACAATATATATGGTCATTAAAATCAAAAAGGCCCTCTTCTAATGCTGCTGAATAAGTAATAATTTTGAAGGTTGAACCTAATTCAAACTGGTTAAAAATAGGAAGATTTCGATTATAAATTGCCGCATCATAATCCTGGTAATGACTTGGTTCATAAAATGGATAAGAACTCATTGCAAGAATCTCTCCTGTTTTTGCCGATATCATTAGTCCCATAACCTGTTTAGGATCATAAAGAGAAATTGCTTTTTCAATCACACCATCCATTATTTTTTGAAGTTCTAAATCTATCGTTAAATATACATTCATTCCAGGTGTTGCTTCATTAAATTTAGAAACCATATCATGCATTAGGTTTCCTTTAGCATCCGTATATATGGATAAGGAGCCATTTTGACTTTTTAAATAATCATTATACATATATTCTATGCCCGCAAGACCATCCATATCTATACCACAAAAGCCTACCACTTGAGCAAGCATACTATTATAAGGATAAACTCTTTTGCTATCGGATGTTATATATATCCCCTTTAAATTGCTTTTGATGATTTTATCCGCTAAAGTTTTATCTATTCTTCTACCTTCCGGTTTTAAAATTTCTATCGAATTTTTCTTAGATAAATGTTTCAAAATCGAACTTTTATCGCATTGTAAAATCTCGGCTAATATAATAGCCGTTTTATCTACATCCTCAATTTGACGATTAATAGAACAAACGGTATAGCATAATTCATTTCCTACGATTACTTTTCCATTTCGATCTAGTATTAGTCCTCTTGAGGTAGATATAGGTATTTCCCTACTCCATAAATCATAAGCTTTTTTATTAATTTCATTTGCTGAATAAAACGTGATTACTCCCATTTTTACTACAATTGCCAAAAACATAAGAACAAAAATTCCAATTATGATTCCTATTCTTTTTTGTAAAATATGTCGATTCATAAAAAATCACCCATACATTATATGCATAGGTGAATCATATTTATGATTTTTTAAAAAATTACAATTCTTTTATTACGATTCTTTTTGTAAGTATATCCAAATAGGAAATCGTAAATTCTTCTTTGTAGGTGTTTACCAAAGAGGTAACACACATGAATCGATCATATATTCCTTCAATTTGGGAAATGGCATTACGAATGGGCTTTCTTTTGGTGAATATGTCGACATGTATAATATTATTTTTATTATATAGTTCTTCTAATTGTTTCTTGATTTTAACAAAGTCATTCCTATCCATATTTTATCCCTCCCACCTCTACTTAAATTATATCATTTTTTAAAAATTCATGTAAGAAAAAAATAAGAAGAAATTTTAAATTTCTTCTTATCCCCTCTAATCAACTAACATCTTCCAATCAATTTCTTCTGCATTAGATAAATCTAAAAAGCAATCTTTAATTGGATGATTGGTTTTGTACACGGCCTTAACAAATAATTCACAAACCATCAATGCACCTGTATATACTAAATGCGAATGATCATCCTTTCCTTCTAAATAATGCGCATATATATTTTCTGGGAAAATCATATGGAATTTCTTAGATTCCTCTTCTCCTAATTTTGTATATAAATCCATAGTCAATTGATTCAAGTCTATACATATATAGCCATTTTCCTTGCAAAAATCTAACATCGCCTGCGGATATTCCTTATGAGAGTTAACACAAATTCCATTTTCAAACTTATGTCTGGTGATGGAAGTTGCAAAAATTATATTTCCGCCATGTGCAATCACTTTATCCGCGATATATTTTAAATTTTCTTGATATGTTCCGTATGGAGTTGTATATCTTGTAGGGTCTTGGATTTTTTCATCATTATGGCCAAACTGACAAATAACAAAATCTCCCTTTTGCAAACGGCTTAGAATTACATCAAATCTTTTTTCCTCGATAAAACTTTTCGTACTTCTTCCATTTTCTGCATGGTCTTCAATTAAGCAATCATTTCTTGCAAACAAATGTAGAAGCTGGCCCCAACCGGTTTGTGGATAACGAAAGAAATTATTATATTTCATCGTTGAGTCACCCATCATAAAAATTTTCATATCTTATACCTCCGAAATAAAAAGAAGGGAGTTATATCTCCCTTTTTACTTAAATTTTTTTCTAGCCTCTTGACGCTTTTGTTTACGAACATCACTAGGCTTTAAATAGTATTGACGTTTCTTCGCCTCTTGAAGGTTACCAGATCTAGAAACATCGCGTTTAAATCTACGTAATGCATCTTCGATACTTTCTTTATCACGTACAACAATTTTTGGCATAACTAAGCCTCCTTCCAAGGACGAATTCCTATATTATTATACATAAAGGAAAACATAATGTAAAGAGTTTTTTTTCAAAAAAAACAAAAATTATATCATTTTTCCATATACTTTTGTATCTTCTACTTTCGTTATTAGAACATTTACCTTTTTTCCTATAAAAACCTCATTTTTATCTAAAATAATTTGTAAAAAATTAGAACTATGTCCTATCATTTCCCTATTATTTATGATTTGTTCTACAATAACCTCTAATTTTAAACCAATAAATTTTAAAGCATAATCTCTTTCAAGGGTATGGGATAGCTCTATTAAATCTAATGCTCTTTGCTTCTTAATAGAATCCTTTATCTGAGGCATAAGTACAGCCTTCGTATTTTTCCTCATCGAATAAGGAAATACATGAAGCTTAGAAAATTGAATATTTTTAATAAATCCTTTCGATTTTTGATATTCTTCCTCACTTTCATAAGGAAATCCAACAATTACATCGGTTGTAATCGATATATCGGGGCGCACGGTACGGATCTTATTTATTTTTTCTTCAAAAAAATGCGTATCATATTTTCTTTCCATTTTACTTAGAACGAGATTACTGCCAGATTGTAAAGGTAAATGAAGATGATCCGCAAGAATTTTATTATTTTTAAGTAGTTCTATAAATTCATCATCAATTTCATTAATTTCTATAGAGGATAAGCGTAATCTTTCTAGTTTAGGAACTTCCTTTAAAATTCGTTTTATTAATGCGGATAAGTTGGTATTACCATCGAGGTATCTTCCTGTATGAATCCCAGCCAATACAACTTCTAAGTACCCTTGATTTGTGATAGTATTAAGTTCTAATATAACATCATCTGCACCTTTACAACGCACAGGTCCTCTTGCATAGGGAATAATACAATACGTACAAAAATTTTCACATCCATCTTCGATTTTAACAAAGGCTCTTGTATGATCATAGGTTGTTACACTTAAAGGCTCATATTTATGTGTATTTAGAATATCTAAAATGTTAATATATTTTTCTTCTCTTTTTTTGCTTAAAAATTCTTTTACCTTTTCTACAACTTCCTTTTTATTTCCGTTTCCGATTAATATATCGACACCTTCAATTTTTATAGCATCCTCATTCGTTTGGACATAGCATCCCATAGCACATATTACAGCATTAGGATTTAATTTAATTGCCTTACGAATCATTTTTCTACTCTTAGCATCCGCCATATTTGTAACCGAACAGGTATTTATAATATAAGCATCACAACTTTCTTCGAAATCACTTACCTCAAAACCATTATGTAGAAATTCATTTTTTAATGCGTTAGATTCATATATATTTACTTTGCACCCCAACGTAATAAAACCTATTTTACTCATTTTAACTCCATTTCATAACCAATTGCACTTAAGCAATAAAATACTACCGTTTCGGTTCTTAAAATTCTTTTCCCGATAGAGGCAACAATAAAATTATGATTTTTCAAATACTTTATTTCCTCTTCTTCAATTCCACCCTCTGGACCAATAAGAATAGCGACTTTATCCTGCTTATTTAAGGCTTTTACTGCTTTTTTGAATTCAACAAGTTCACCTTGCTTACTTGCCTCCTCATAACAAACGATTTTTACATCAAAAGAGGAAAAATCAATTTCCGAAAGTTTTTTTATATCTACTACCTCAGGAATTCTATCTCGATTGGATTGCTCTGCAGCCTCTTTCGCAATTTTATTAAAACGAACTAATTTGGATTGTCTTTTTTTTTCTTCTAATTTGAAAACGGATCTCTTCATTAGAGTAGGAACAAATTCATATGCACCTAATTCTGTTCCATGCTTAATAATTTCCTCTATTTTATCTCCTTTTGGATAGCCCTGAAATATAGAGACAAAAACCGGCAATTCATGATTGCCGATTATCTCTTCAACAATTTCAAAAGCTACTTCTTTATCAAGAATTTCAGTTATTTTCACTAAATAGGATTTGATTTGGTCGGATACATAGAATTCATCCCCTACCTTGTATCGCATAACATTTCTAATATGAAACACATCATCTCCTATAATTTTTTTTAAACTTAATTCTTTTTCAGATATGAAGTATTTTTGCATAATTATTCAGCCTTATATTTTCTATATTTTATCATCATTAGTACTAAAAGAGGAGCTGCTATAATAATGGAAATAAAATAAACAACTACACTGCTTACTGAACTTAACAAATTATTTAAGAAAGAAACCTTTTGTGTAGAATTGGCAATTAAATTATAAATAAACATAGATAGGGTAATAATTATATGTGCAAAATATAAAACAAAGGAAGATACATAAGCAAACCCTACGATATTATGAATATTATTTTTAGCTGCTTTAGAAACCATTTCATAAGTTTCATTATCCATAATTTCTAAAAATATTACATCATAAGCATAAGGCTTTAAATCCTTTCTTTCATCCACATCCCCTTTATTATCTTCAACAAGCGGACATATAAATTGAAGCTGCATCGTATCGACATTTCGATATAATTCATATAATCCTTTATATTTCTTTTTGTATGTAATACGCTCTAACACATTAAAATCAATGGTAGCTTCTTGTTTTTGTTCAAAGCAACCAAATTTAATTAAATTTAAAGCCTTATTATAATCTTTACGATTTCTCTCTAAAAGTAATAACTTTTCATATTCCTTTAACTCTTTTTTAGGTTCTTCTTTTACCTCTATATCTTTTTCTATTTCATTTAATAAGTCAAATTGATTTTGTTCCATAATAAACCTCCTAAAATTCTTATTTATTATACCAATAAAATAAAAAACTTTCAATAAAATCATAAAAAAAGGAAGTTTTCTTCCTTTTTTAAACGTTTATTTAAATAAATTTTTAAATTTTTCCCAAGGAGATTTCCTTTCTTGCTTTTGCACATTTGCAAGAGATTCTAATAACTTCTTTTCTTCACTCGTTAAATTTGTTGGAGTTTCCACATGGGTAATAACAATTTGGTCTCCTCTAGAAATACCACCTTTTGGATTCTTAGTTCCTTTACCTCTTAAACGGAATTTTGTTCCTGATTGTGTTCCTGCAGGAATTTTTAAGGAAACATTCCCATCTATGGTTGGAACTTCAATAGAATCACCTAAAGCCGCTTGTGTAAAACTAATAGGTATTTCTAATATAATGTTTTGTCCATCTCGAACAAAATTCTTATGTTCTCCACACACAAAAGTAATATATAAGTCACCGCTTGGTCCACCATTATATCCAGATTCCCCGTATCCTTCCATACGAAGCGTCATACCCGTTTGCATTCCTGCTGGAATCGTAACCTCAACATCCTTTGTACGACGAACTCGGCCTTTTCCATTGCATGCTTCACATTTTTTAGTAACTACTTTACCTTTTCCATTACAATCTGGACATGTCGTTTGGACGGTAGATGAACCAAAAATGGTTTGTTGACGAATAAGTACTCTACCTTGACCATTACATTTTGGACATGTTTTAACATCATTTTTAGAAGCTGCACCAGTTCCACCACATTGAATACATTCTTCATCTACAGATAATCTAACCTTCTTTTTACATCCATAGACGGCTTCTTCAAAGGTAATGTTCATTTGTTTTTCTACATCCTGACCCTGTCTTGGTCCATTGCTGTTGGTTCTTCTTCCTCCACCAAAGAAAGAATTTAAGATATCATCGAAGCCACCAAAGCCTCCAGCACCACCAAAACCACCAAAACCTCCAGCACCACCAAAGCCTGCCGTAGGGTCTTCATGTCCAAATTGATCATATCTAGCCTTTTTTTGTTCATCCGATAACGTATCATAGGCTTCATTTATTTCCTTAAATTTTTCTTCTGCACCAGGTTCCTTATTTACATCTGGATGATATTTTTTTGCCAATTGACGATAAGCCCGTCTAATTTCATCCTGACTTGCCCCTTTTTGTAAGCCTAATACTTCGTAATAATCTCTCTTTGCCATATAAGCACCTCACACAATGAAGGGCCAAAATCGGCCCTTCTTTTATCTTTTATAAAAATTATTGTACATCAGAGAAGTCTGCATCTACCGCATCATCTTTTTTGCTAGAACCTTCTCCATTTTGTGTACTTTGTGCTTCTTGAGTTTGTTGGTATGCTTTAACTGCAATATCTTGTGCAACTTTCTCTAAAGCTTCCTTTTTTGCACGTATATCTTGCATATTCTTAGATTCTAAAGCCTTTTCTAAATCCGCACATAAGTTTTCTGCATTTTCTTTTTCAGCAGGATCTACATTTTGTAAATCATTTAGAGCTTTCTTTGTTTGGAAAATTAATTGATTTGCTTCATTGATTAAATCTGCTTCTTCCTTACGAGCCTTATCTGCTTCTGCATTTTCTTCTGCTTCTTTTACCATTCTTTCAATTTCAGCATCCGATAATCCTGAACCACCTTGGATTGTAATCTTTTGTTCCTTTCCTGTACCTAAATTCTTTGCAGATACATTTACTATACCATTCGCATCTATATCAAATTTAACTTCAATTTGAGGAACACCACGAGGTGCTGCTGGAATATCTCCTAATTGGAATCTTCCTAAAGTTTTATTATCTGCAGCCATTGGTCTTTCACCTTGTAATACATGAATATCCACTGCAGGCTGATTATCCGCAGCTGTTGAGAATACTTGACTCTTTGAACATGGAATCGTCGTATTTCTATCAATTAATTTTGTAAATACTCCACCTAAAGTTTCAATTCCTAAAGAAAGTGGTGTAACGTCTAGTAATAATACATCTTTAACATCACCAGTTAAAACTCCACCTTGAATTGCAGCACCCATTGCAACAACTTCATCAGGGTTAACACTCTTATTTGGTTCTTTTCCTAACTCACGTTTTACTAAATCTTGAACAGCAGGGATACGAGTTGAACCTCCTACTAATAATACTTGATCTAAATCCTTTGGAGTTAATTTTGCGTCTTTTAATGCACGACGAACTGGTCCTAAACAACGATCAACTAAATGATGTGTTAACTCATCAAACTTAGAACGAGATAAAGTTCTATTTAAATGTAGAGGTCCAGAAGTAGGACTCATAGAAATAAATGGTAAACTAATTTCAACAGATGTAACTCCTGATAAATCCTTCTTTGCTTTTTCAGCCGCATCCTTTAAACGTTGTAAAGCCATCTTATCATTAGATAAATCTACACCAGACTCTTTCTTGAATTCTTCAACTAACCAGTCCATGATAACCTTATCAAAGTCATCTCCACCTAATACATTATCTCCTGCAGTGGATAATACTTCAAATGTACCATCAGCTAAAGATAAAATAGAAACGTCAAATGTTCCACCACCAAGGTCAAAAACTAATACGGTTTGTTCTTTATCCGTTTTATCAATACCATAAGCTAATGCAGCTGCCGTTGGTTCATTTATAATACGTAAAACATCTAATCCTGCAATCTTACCAGCATCTTTTGTTGCTTGACGTTGTGCATCATTAAAATAAGCTGGAACGGTAATAACCGCCTTATCTACTTTTTCACCTAAATAAGCTTCCGCCGTCTTTTTTAAATTTTGTAATACCATTGCAGAAATTTCTTGTGGAGTATATTTCTTACCATTAATATCTACACGATAGTTTGAATCACCCATATGACGTTTAATAGAAGCTACTGTGTTTGGATTCGTGATTGCTTGACGTTTTGCAACATCACCAACTTGAATTTCATCACCCTTAAATGCGACTACAGATGGAGTTGTTCTTACTCCTTCAGCGTTTGGAATAACCTTTGATTCTCCAGCTTCCATAACGCAAACACATGAATTTGTTGTACCTAAATCAATACCAATTACCTTATTTGACATAATTATTCTTCCTCTTTCTTTTCCTCTATATTTTTCTTTTTACTAACTATAACCATTGCTGGTCTTAAAACTCGATCCTTATATAAATAACCTTGCTGCATAACCTTTAAAACAATGTTATCACTTTCATCCGATTCCTCGGTTTGGACCGCATGCATCACCTTAGGATCAAACTCTTTTCCTAATGCTTCAATCGGCGCTAATCCTTCGGCCTTTAATATATCCACTAACTGATTTGCAATCATTTGAAATCCTATCAAATAGTTTTGAATCTCAGCATTAGGCGCTGGCATATTTACAATCTGCATAAGCATATCAATCGGATTTATCAATTCACCAACAACCTTTTGAGAAGCATATTTTCTATCCTTAATGGCCTCTTCTTTTATTCTACGCTTTGTATTTTCCATTTCAGCGTAAACTTTTAAATACTCATTTTTTAATTCTGCCTTTTCTGCTTCTAATTTGGCAATTTGTTCCTTAAACTTATTCTTTTTTTCTTTTTTTGTTTCTTCTTTTACTTCTTCGGTTGTCTCTTCTTCTACATTTTCTTTTTCTTCAACCTTTGTTTCTTCTTTAATATCTTCCGCCAAATTCAACACCTACCTATTATATAATTTTGACATACTTTTTGCAACATATTCTAAAAGTGGTATAACTCCACGATAATTCATTCGAGTTGGTCCTACTAAAACAATTGTTCCATATTCATTTTCTCCTATAAAATAAGGAATAGTGACTATCGAGCAAGTTTCTAAACCATCACACAGATTTTCACTACCAATATGCACTTTTAATCCTCCGCCATTCGAAGCAAAACTCTTTACAGAATCACTATCCACAGCTTTCAAAATCTTTTGCATAATTTGGTAATCTTGAAATTCAGGCTGATTAAATAATCTAGATAAACCAGATTCATAGGTTTCCGAATTTAAAAATCTAGAAAATCCCTTAATCATAAAATTCAAAATATCATCTCTAAAATCAACCATCTGTCTAATTCTAGGCTTTGCAGCTTCTTTAGATAAAATGTCTCTAATTTCATAAATAGAATGATTATACATTGCATTATCAAACATTTGTATTATACGCAACAAATCATCCATATTATACCCATTTGGAATAGAAATTTTCTGCGATTGAACCGCTCCACTGCTTGTTACAATTAACAACACAGCTTCATTATCCGACAATGGTACGATTTCCATTTTCATAACTTTAGCAAAATCATTGGAAGATCCTATGATTGCTGCATAGTAGCCTGTTAATTCACTTAAGAAATTCGTTATTTTCTTCAGCGCATCTTCCTTTGTAATATGACGGTCATCTAATATACTATCTATATATTTAAAATACTCTGTTACTTCATCATCCCTTATAATAAGATGATCCACATAATATCTATAACCATTTTGAGAAGGAATTCTTCCAGATGAGGTATGCGTCTTTTCAAGATATCCATCTTCTTCAAGATGCTGCATATCATAGCGAATCGTAGCCGATGAGAAATCTAAATAAGGCTTATTCGTAAGCATTTTAGATCCTACAGGTTCATTAGAGGTTACATATTCTTCTATGATAGCCTTTAAAATTAATTTTTGACGATCGGATAGCACTTAAAATCACCTCTTTTAGCACTCCTTTTCACCAAGTGCAACATTATTATAAAATATTTTTTTGGCACTGTCAACTAAAAAGTGCTAAAAAATAAAAGAATGTAAAAATTTTACATTCTCTTATTTTTTTATTGCACGCATTCTTATTCGAACATAATCCACATACCAATTGCCATTATAATATAATTTACTTTTTAAAATATTTGCTGCTTTTACTAATATTTTTTCTTTAAGTTCTTCTTTTACACCAATAAAAGGTTCTTTATCAAACATCAATATCCATTGAATTAAACCATTGGAACCTACTTGTTTGGTCATTCGATCAAATAATACGGCATATTTAACTAAAAACCCATGTTCTTCTAAAAGCGCTGCATATTCTGCAATCGTAGGAAAATAAAATGTTCTTTTATATGTTAATTCATATTCTTTAAAAATCTTTTCTAATGTGGAATGAATCATTTCGGCACAACCATATCCTCCAAATTCAAACACTAATTCTCCACTTGATTTTAAATTTGAATACAAATTTCGAATTAAAGCATTTTGATCATTAATCCAATGAAATACGGCATTAGAAAAAATGACATCCGCTTTATTTTGTAATTGAAAAGTAGTGGCATCCGCATATAAAAAGGAAAGTGTTGGATAATTCTTCTTTGCCTGTTCCAACATGTCTAGCGAATTATCAATTCCTAAAACCTGATATCCTTTTTCAAAAAGTTTATTTGTTATTATGCCATTGCCACAGCCTAAATCAACAACGAAAGCTGGGGCTTTATGTTCAATAAGATGAAGAACATCTTCACCATATTTTGGTACAAAACTAAAATTATCTTTATATTCTTTTGCATCCCACTTTATATTCATATTCCACCTATAGTAAATGAATATTACATTTTTCTAAAGCTTTTATATCCTCTTCATTCCAAATAGAAGCCTGAACCTCTCCAATATGTGCTTTTTTTAACATATACATACACAATCTAGATTGGCCAATACCACCACCAATTGTATAAGGGAGCGTATGATTTAAAATGCCCTGTACATAAGGATTTGCTATTTTATGCTCTTCTTTCTTTTCTTTCAATTGTTTTATAATGGAATTCTCATCTACTCGAATTCCCATAGAAGACATCTCATAGGCAATATCTAACTCCTTATAATAAAGCATAATATCTCCATTAAGTTTCCAATCATCATAATCGGCCGCTCTACCATCGTGTGGTAATCCATTTTTCAACTTTCCACCAATTTGCATAATGAATACGGCCCCATGTTCTTTACATATTTCATATTCTCTTTCTACAGGTGTCAAATCTGGCCATTTCTTTTCTAATTCTTTTGTTGTTATAAAAAAGATATCCTCAGGTAATGTTGCTTCTAGTTTTGGAAATTTTTTAGAAATTTTTACTTCAACTTTTTTTAATACTTTATATATCTTTTTTACTGTTTTTTTCAAATATCCTAAGCTTCGTTCTTCTTTCGTAATAATCTTTTCCCAGTCCCATTGATCTACATATGCCGAATGCAAAGTATCTAACTCTTCATCTCTTCGGATTGCATTCATATCGGTATAAAGTCCTGTTCCCTCACTAAAACCATATTTTGCTAAAGCGTTTCTTTTCCACTTGGCAAGACTTTGTACAACTTCCACTTCCTCCTCAATATCCTTCACATCAAAGGAAACTCTTCTTTCATAACCATTTAAATTATCATTTAATCCTGTAGATGGAAAAACAAATAAAGGAGCTGATACTCTTGTCAAGTTTAATTCCTTCGCCAATTCCTGTTCAAACGTATCTTTAACAAATTTAATTGCTATTTCTGTTTCTAATAGATTCAATCTAGATTGATATCCTTCTTTTAATATTAATCTTTTCATTTTCAATCCCTCCCTATATTAATGCTATTTTATCACATAATCCTTAAATAAAAAAGGATAAGCGAAATTTTTTTTGCTTATCCGATATATGGATTATTTTTTTCTCTTTTTATTGTCGTTTTTTCATCATGACCTGGATATACATCATAGGTATCGGGATATACACTTAAGATTTTCCTTAGACTTTTCGATAATTTGTTGCTATCTCCTGTTGGAAAATCCGTTCTCCCACAGCTTCCACAAAATAAGGTATCCCCACTTAACACTTTATCTTTATAACTATAGCATACACTTCCTCTGGTATGACCTGGAGTATGCAAAACTTTAAAGGTATATCCGATTAAAGAAAACTCATCCTTATCTTTCACCGTATGGATTTTTAATTTTTCTATTTTTATAGGGTTAGGAATTCCCATCATACGATATAAAGATAAAGTAGAATCCTTTAAAAAATCCACTTCGAATTCATGAATATAAATCGGTACATCAAAGTATCTTATTCCATCAATATGATCCATATGCCCATGGGTTAATAAAATAGCTACCACTTTATATTTCTTCTTAATTTCTTCTGCCGCCATTTGATAATTAAGTCCCGGATCGACAATAACACATTCGTTATTGTTATTACGGATAATATAACTATTGGTAAAAAAACTTCCGGTTGTTATTCTTTCTATCATAAAATCTATAAAATAAAAAAAGCTTTAACAGCTTTTATTATTTCTTTTCCTTATGAACAGTATGTTTGCGGCAATGAGGACAATATTTTTTAATCTCCATTCTTTCAGGAGTTGTCTTCTTATTCTTGTCTGTATAATAGTTTTCATTTTTGCAATCTGAGCAAATTAATTTAACTAAATCACGCATTTCTTTTCCCTCCAGACCTAAAGATTACTTCCTAATGTATTATAGCAAACTAAAGACATTTATGCAACAAATTTTTTATATTTTTTCAATGATTTCATTTTTTATTCTTTTATTGTATAATTATATCGGTGGTAATTATGACAGAAAGAAATGAAACAAGAGTTGTTAAAGTAGGAAATCTTTTTTTGGGAGGAAGATATCCTATATTAATTCAGAGTATGACAAATACAAAAACAAAAAATGTTCAAGATACAATCCATCAAATTCTTGAACTTGAAAAATTGGGTTGTGACATAATACGTGTGGCCGTTTTAGATAAAGAGGATGCCTTTGCAATTAAGGAAATAAAAAAAGGAATTCATATTCCTTTGGTAGCCGATATCCATTTTGATCCGGAACTTGCGATTATTGCCATAAAGCAAGGCGTAGATAAAATTCGTTTAAATCCAGGTAATATTTCTAGAAAAGAAAAAATTATAGAAATTGTAACATTATGCAAAGAAAAACAAATCCCTATTCGAATTGGTGTAAACTCTGGCTCTTTACCAAAAGGATTGCCGTTAACTGCAGAAAGTATGATTATAGCTGCCAAACAACATATAAGCATTTTAGAAGAATTAGGCTTTTATGATATTGTGCTTTCTTTAAAAGCATCAAACATTGATTTAGCTGTAGAAGCATATAAACTTGCAGCAAAAGAATTTTCTTATCCTCTACATGTAGGAATAACCGAAGCTGGAACAACTTTTAAAGGTTTAATTACTTCTTCTATCGGAATTTCAAAAATACTAAATGAAAACATAGGAAATACGATTCGTGTTTCTTTAACCGATGAGCCAAAATATGAAATTATGGCGGCAAAAGAAATACTAAAAGAGTTGCATTTAAAGACAAATGTACCAACATTAACCTCCTGCCCTACTTGTGGAAGAACACAAATCAATTTGATACCCATCGCTAAAGAAATTGAAGCTTATCTCCATACACTTAAAAAAGATATTCATGTAGCTGTAATGGGATGTGCAGTAAATGGCCCTGGGGAGGCCAAAGAAGCGGATTTAGGAATTGCTGGAGGAATTAATGAAGCACTTATCTTCAAAAAAGGAAAAATAATAAGAAAAATAAAAGAACAAGATATCGTAAAAGAATTAAAAAAGGAAATTGATTTGCTTTAATCAATTTCCTTTTTCTTAACACAAAATATCAAGTTCTTCTTTCTTAAGATATAGCAAGGTAGCAATTAATTTTGCTGATGTTACTAATAAATCCATTTCTGAATTTTGCCATATTCTTTCTTTTCCACACATATCAAAACGTAAAATTCCATAGTTTCTACCATATGCCTCAATACTGCATGCCATAACAGATCGAATTTTTTGAGATTTTAATTTATGAAATAATTCATCAAAATGAATTTGAAGCAATGTTTTTCTTTGATTCATATAGAAAAAGCCGATACCATTCATTCCATTTTCAATAAGTTCAATATTCATATGCTTAAATTGTTTTACAGGAGATAAGGAATGAGAAATCGATATCACCATTTTATCTTTTGTTTCTATACATATATGATCTATCATTAAAGTTGTCGAAAGCAATTTTAATAATTTATTTATATTCGATTCCAAATTATCATTTGAAGTTAAAATATTAAATATTTTCGCATGCATATCTTTAGAATTATATAGATTTTCTTTATCCATATTATGCACAATGTTTTCATGCTTTTCTTTTAAATATATAATAAAACAATTTCTACCTTTTGTTTTTCCTCTATATAACGCCTTATCTGCTTTTTGTAATAATTCGTTATAAGTGGAACCATCTAAAGGATATCTTCCTACTCCCGTTGTAAGAGTAACCGATAATTCTTGAAAATTTGAAAAATGCATTTTAGATAAATCTCTATTTATCGTATGGCAAAGATTCCAAATATCCGTATATTCAGAAATCCCTTCTGCTACAATCATAAACTCATCGCCACCATATCGACCAATAACACCTTTATATCCTAGTGAGTCAATCAATTTATGTGATACATCATACAAAACTTGATCTCCTATCATATGACCATATGTGTCATTCACATATTTAAAATTATCAATATCACACAAACATAAACTAAAAGGTTTATCGTTTTCTATGAGATATTCAATATACATTGTTATCATTTCTCTGTTTAATACTTTTGTCAAACTATCAAATGCATAATCCAAATTTTGCGTTTGAAAAAAAGGCTGTTCTTTTAGCCAAGAAAGATCCATATTACCACCATCTTTTATGTAACCGATTTCATTATTTATATTTTACTATAAAATTCGTATATTGTCAATTTTTATATTCTTTAAGAATACATACTCTTTTTAGCATATCCATTATTACTTTACAAAGGGTTATCATTTGGGAATTATTGTAAATTAACTCTTCCTTCATTTCTTTATTTCCAACTTTAATATTCATAGATATTTTTCCATTTTCTTCACTAAAAGCACTTCCTAAGGCTTGTTTTGAAAAATGTACACTTTCACAAGCAAAATTATATAATCGATCAAAGCCAGAATACGTCTTAGAAACTAATCTTTTTAAATAACCATCGGACATATTTTGTTCCTCATCAATCATAACATTAGATACCTTTTGATGCGTTTTTATCATTTCTAAAAGCTCTGGCAGTCCTAACTCAATTGCGGATTGAATTGCCAAGCAATTATCACACAATAGTCTTAATAAAGAAATCTGTACACTTATAATATATTCTTTTAAAGCAGATTTTGCCATATAAATTATATCTATCGTTTTTTTGATTACCATTCCTGAGAAGACAACCTCTCGAGTCATAGCTTTATAATGGGCATATACTTTATCCATAAACATTTGCAAATTTTTTTGGATTTCTTCTAATTTTTCTATTTCTTCTTTCATAAAATCACTCCACACTAATAATTATAAAGAAAAAACAAATAAATTACCAGAAAAAGAATTATATTCTTTACAACAAAAAAAGAAGGGAGTATAATTTTTAAAGATTCATTTATGTTACTATTTTTGGAGGAGTATATGCATAAGACTAATGAAATGGATATGACAAGTGGAAACCTTTTTAAAAAATTAATTCTATTTTCTTTACCACTTGCTTTATCTGGGATATTACAATTGTTATATAATGCAGCTGATTTAATTGTTTGTGGACAATTTGGTTCAGAGCATTCTGTTGCTGCAATTTCGTCAACAAATGCATTAATCAATTTGATAATACAATTGTTTTTAGGACTAAGTGTAGGAACCAACGTATTGATGGCCAGATGTTTTGGACAAAACAATAAAGAAAAGGGACAAAAAGTGGTCTATACTTCTATGATTTTATCCTTAATTCTAGGAGTATGCATTGGAATATTTGGCTTTTTCACCTCAAAATTTTTCTTAGTTCTTATGTCTACGCCAGAAGATATAATTGATTTATCTTCGAAATACTTAATGATTTATTTTATCGGCTTACCCTTTTCCATGCTATATAATTTTGGTGCTTCTATTCTTCGAGCTACCGGAGATACCAAAAGACCTTTTTTCATTTTAATGATTGCAGGTGTATTTAATGTTTTACTAAATTTACTTTTTGTTATCTGCTTTCATATGGATGTACCCGGCGTTGCCCTTGCAACCATTCTTTCACAAGGAGTATCCGCTTTACTGATTCTATTTTTTCTAATGAAAAATAAAGGATTTTTTCATTTTAAATTTAAAGAAATTCGTTTTTATAAAAAAGAAGCCATTGAAATAACAAAAATAGGTTTACCTGCAGGACTTCAAGGAGCAATCTTTTCTTTATCCAATGTTCTTATACAGTCAAGCATAAATAGTCTTGGAACAAATATTGTAGATGGAAATGGTGCTTCTTCCTCCTTAGAAGGGTTTATATATACCGCTATGAATTCTATAGCCCAGGGATGTGTTGCATTTGTTTCCGCTAATTATGGTGCAAATAAATTTGAGAATATTAAAAAAAGTGTTTTATATTCTTCTTTTTTAGTCATTATAATGAATTTCATTGTTGGAAGCATAGTTCTCATTTTTAATAAACAACTTTTAGAATTATACGTTCATTCCGATCAAGCCATAAAAGCTGGAACACAAAGATTATTTATGATCACAATTACTTATTTTCTTTGTGGTTTAATGGATACTTTTGCTTATGCAATAAGAGGAATCGGTTATTCTTTATTACCTACTATTGTATCCTTATGTGGTGCATGCGGACTACGTATATTATGGATATATTTATTATTTCCAATAGAAAAGCTTCATAACATTTCTGGGCTTACCATATCCTATCCTATATCTTGGATTATCACCGCTATAGTCCATTTAATATGCTTTATTCTTCTGTATAAAAAAACGAGAAATAAATGTTTATCTTTAATAAACAAATAAAAACTTGCTTAAGCAAGTTTTATTTTTTCCATAATCTATGGATATTACAATAATCATAAGCCGTAATAACGACTTCTTTATCTTCTATAGTGAATGAAGCTTTAGGATCTTCTCCTGGCTTTAAATACTTAACATAAATTCCTTTGTTTGTTTCTAAACAAATCCATTCAATATAATGCTCCTCAATCATAGGGTGAGGTATGCTACCTATTTCTACTGTTACATTTGTTCCTGTTTGTTTTATAACTGGAATATGCTTTTCTGGTGCACCTATGGTATTAGGTGTCATTTCTTCAAATACCTGTTCAGAGATATTTCCCATTGTAATTTCTTTTTTTATTGGAAATACGATATTATCATTTGTTTTACTTAAAAAAAATTTCATAAAATCAACCTTTCAATAATAGTATAGTCATTTTTATAATTTTAATTCATTAAATAACCAACGTTCTCTTTAACTTGTTTATTGCAAAACCCATTACTTAATAAAATGATGTGTAAAATCAAAAATGTCATTAATAAACTTTTTATAATTTACTAATGACAAATTATTTATTTCAGTTTTATTATTTTCTATATATATATATTATTTTACTACTCTATATAAGGAGACAACACTCTCAAAAATAAGCGCCTTATCCTAGTTTTTTTAACAGAAATCCAAAAATATTTGACATATAAATACTTCTTCAATGAAATATAGAATCATTTTTTAATTTGGTCAATTATAAAAAGGACTATTAATTGTCAAATTTACCAACAAAGTTATCATTTATTATCATTACTCTTTTTATATTCTATTTTTCTAATTTCAAAAAAATAATCAGCTGCATACGGATTAATATCTACTTCATATAAATCAATACTTTTTTTTACTGCTATTTCAATCAACCTATTTCTATCTTTTTCTTTTAATAATGGTCCTAAATATATTGCACTTGGCTTTAAATATATATTTTTATCTATATCTAATGCTAAAACACGCCATTCTTTTTCGACTTCATAATATTCCTTTGATTTAAATAACTGCACTTTAATAAAATCATCATTGTTAATTGGCAAATTCAAATTAACGCCATATCTAGAAAAAAACTCATTCTTATATATGTTTTTAAAAGATTTAGTTATATCAAAGGGTTTATTATCATATGCAACAGGATAAAAAGATCCAACCATTTTACCTTTTTTATCAAAAACATTTAAATTATCTATAGAATACTCTATTACAAAACCATCACCACCATTAGCGTAATGATCCCACATATTTAAATTATTTATTTTTTCTGTAAATGATATAGACCGACACCTTCTTTTTATGCCAATTACATTTTTTTTAAAAACTTGTTTTATGTCCTCATATAAAATATTTAAATCAAATTTTTGACTTTTAAACATATCTATATAATTTTTATCAATCTCTTTCCCACAACTTTTCAACACATTAATAATCTCTTGTGGAATATGGTCTAAATCAAGCATATTCTTCATAGAATTATAAGCATTTTCTATTTCACTAGAAATTTCAACAAAATTAATCATAAATAATGAATCAAATGCATCTTTATAATGTGCGGCATCACTGATATATAAAAGATCTCTTTTGAATGCTTCAATATTTTTATAATTACTTTCTCTAAATCTGTATAGTTTTCTGTTTTTAGGAAACAATTTCAAAACATAATCATTAAATTCACTTGTAATAAAATTATTATCTCCTATAATTTTAGAGTTTCTAAGGAAAAGTGGGTAATCATTCCTATATTTATTTTTAGACATATTCATTTTCTCCCGATTTAATTGAATTTTTTATATTTTTAATAAATACCTTAATTGTTTTCAATATTACTTATTAAACAGAATCTCTTCTTCAGCTACTTGCAGCTTTAAATGTATTACTTTTTAATATAAAATTAATTGGCAAACCGACCTTTTAAATTCATATTTTTTTTAAAAATCTAAAATAAATTTTTCATTTTATTAATAAATTTATACAGTAGGAATAATGTTCCCAAAGCCAAAAAGATATATGTTAAAATATGATATTTCATGACTACCAAAGAAATTACAAACACCAAAATTAGTCTTAATAGCCAATGAAGAGCACTCATTTTTTTACTATCATAATCTAAAGCGCCTGCAGAAAGTCCTGTCACCTTAAAACTAATTATAAATGCAAGTGTTAAAATAAAAGAAACAATTATAAAATCAAAGATTGGATTTCCTGTATAAGTAAAGATCTTTGTAATTAAATCAATTATATTTTTCATTTCTACCTCCTAAAATCATTATTCATACATTAATGTATTTAGCATTTTATAGCAACATTCTCTTTGAGCTTCTTTTTTCGTGTCAAAAGTACTTTCTATATGCTCTTCTACTTCATCTATACTCATAATGCATATCCAATAAGAATTTCCATTGTCATCATGTTTCTGGTTAAAAACATAATTCAAATTTGAAATAAGTCTTTTTTGAACCAGCTCATTAATTTGTCTAATGGCGTCTTCATAAATAGGTTCTCCAACAGCTTCTTCATAAGGATTTGGAATATAATCATTTTCATTTAGCCATATATATGCCTTCCTTGCAACATCCATTCTAGCTTTAGCTTGACTTGACCCATATCCCTTAAAACTTTTTCCTATTTGATGAATGTTTAGCAAGCAAACGAACTTATCATAGGTTTCAATATATTCATAATTGGGTATTCCATACTCTTCCAATTGAAACCATTCTTGAAGTTTTCCAACAAAGTTACCATTATTTTCTTCAATATTGCTAAAATATGCATCAAAATCAATCATCGTGCTAACAACTTCTGACAAAATTTCTAAATCCCAATCCGAGTCAATAGCAACAGCACCTATTATTGCCTCAAATAAATCTTCTTTTACAGAGTCTTGATATTGTATATTATTTTTTATATCACCTTTACCCATAAATAGATATTCGTGAAATCCTAATCTATCCATACATTCTGACAAAGCATGTTTTTCTACCAAATCTTTCTTTATATCTGTAAATTTACCTTCTTGATACTTCGTTTTAAAATATTTTGGATTTCTTAATTTAAATTCCATATAATCCTTTTCTTCAGTTATTTGTCCAAATTCTTCCATCATCAATTTAATAACAACAAGATCCAAAGCTTTATCACCTATAAACTCTAGTACTTCATTGTTCTGACCGCCATTTTCTTCAGAAAAACTCCGCCTTATAAATGCTTGTTGCAAAAGATATTCATTGTCAAAATGATAACCAATTGTGTTTTGAACTGCTTGTAAAATTTTTTTCATTTTTTATTCTCCTTGTATTAATTATTATTTAACAAGAATATAAAAAAGCCTATTGATAAAGCCGCCACTGGTGGCATTACCTTTTATAGGCCGAATTAGTCAAAATATTAATTATAAATCAAAATCATTTATCACTATTTACTTCCATAAAATTATGACAAATGCTATCGTTTTATATTCAGCATTTCAAATAGTTGACCCATCTTATATTCTGTTATATAAACATAATAGCATAATAATGATTGATTTGTCAATTATCCAATTCTAAATTAAATATAGATTTAATCTAAGTTGTAAAATATAAATTAATCTTCCAAATGAAAAAGTAAATTTCATTACTGTAAGAAATAAAAAGGAACTGTCTATCAAAAAATAAAAAAGTCGTTGATAGAAAAATCCTATCTATCAACGGCTTGAAATAGTAAACTATATATAATAGTTATTTATTTTTTTACTGGAACACTTTCAATGTGGGTTAATTGAACTACACTCTCTACCAAAGGTGTTTGTGGGAACATATCTATAGGGGTAATACTTCGAACTTCGTATTTATCCTTTAAAATCTCTAAATCTTTGGCAAGAGTTGCAGGGTTACAGGAAACATATATAATACGCTTTACTTCTATAGAAAGTAGCGTATCTATAAAGGCTTTACCTAATCCTGTTCTAGGTGGATCACAAACGATTACATCAAAATCAATTCCATCTTTTATCATTTTAGGAAGTAAAGAAACGGCATCTCCTTGGTAAAATTTAGCATTTTTTATTTTATTTAATTTTGCATTTTCATTAGCCGCTTCTACCGCTTCTTTATTATATTCGATTCCTATAACTTCTTTTGCTAATTTTGCTAAATATAAGCCAATGGCACCTACACCACAATAAGCATCTAGCACTCTTTCTTTTAAAGATAATTTACAATTCTTCAAAATAATTTCTGCCATTTTCTCTGCCTGAAACGTATTTAATTGAAAGAAAGTGGTAGGATATATTTGATATTTTATAGTGCCCAAAGTTTCAATTATATATTTTTCTCCTTCTAAATGATTCGTTTGTGTACCAAATATAACTCCTTGCTTTTTTGAATCATTAAAGTTTTCATAAACACTTTTTACTCCATCTAAAGCGATTACTCTTTTAGCAAGTTCCTTAATTTTTTGATTTTTTTCATGGCAAACAAAACAAACAAGAGCCTCATTGTTTTTGTTTACACGAATCACTAAATATTTTAATACACCTCTATGAAATTTATATAAGTAACTGGAAATACCTAGTTCATCCACTATTTTTAGTATTCTTTGATTTAATTCATTAATTAGAGGATTCGTAACGAAACATTTATCTATAGGAAGAAGGTTATTGCTTCCTGCTTGTATCATACAAACACGAGTGTTTTCGTATTTTTTGATTGGTAATTGCGATTTATTTCGATAACCAAATATCTCCCTTGAAGGAATGGTAGGTTTAATTTCAAAAGACCTTGTATCTAATCTTGTGTATCGGTTTAATGCCTCAATTAAAATATCTTTTTTATATTTAAGCATTTCCTCATACTTTATATGCATAACTGCACAACCACCACAGGAAGAATAATATGGACATTCCGCTTCTTTTCTTGCAGGAGAAACGGTTTTAATATTTATGCTTTCCGCATAAGCTAATTTATTTTCTTCTTTAGTGATACATACCTCATGACCTTCCTTAGGAATCGCGTTATTCACAAAGATTGCCTTTTTATTATAATAGCCGATTCCCTCACCATTAATACCAAGTCGTTTAATATCTAATATAAACGTATCCTTTTCTTTCATTTACTTCACCTTCTTTACATCAAAATACTTAAATATTGCTCTTCCTCCTGTTTTCAATCCTTTGGCATATATACCATATTTACCACCGATCCATCTTCCTGGGGTTGCAGTAAATTTGTTTTTTAAATAAGAACGATTAAATCCAAGTTGGTATGTATCTGGACCACTATATTTCATCATAAATTCAATTTCATAATCCTGATAGATACTATCAAATAATACAATATCATTATCCTGGTTAAAATAGCCCTGCCTTAATTGTAAATGATTTTTACCATCAATTCTTTTCACACATAAATAATGATAGTTTTTACCCATAAAACAAAAACCAATTTCATCCCCATTATGGACCAAATCAATAATACATTTGGTTCGAACAGTAAAGGAATATAAAGAAATTTTAGTCAAAAATAAATTTGGCGTCATATTTAGTGCTTTATATGCCTTATCACTAGAAGGAATACAATATAACGTTAAACCATCATTCACATCATACCAGTGTCCTGTTTTATTTGCAGGGGTTTGCCATATATAAGATAGCTTCGTTCCTTTAAATTTATCGGAAACTGGGATTTGATAATTCGATTTTTTCTCAATAATATATTCATAACTACTATATGGTGTCCCAGCTAATGCTTCATCTCTTACATCCCCACATATTGGCCAGTCATTGATCCATTTTACTGGCTGCAAATGAACCACACGTCCATACGCTCCCAAATCTTGAAAATGCATAAAAGCCCATTTATCTTTGCGTATTTCGATTAAAGCTCCTTGATGAGGTCCATTAATTTTAGAATCATTTTGTAACATGACAATTTTTTCTTCATAAGGACCATAAATATTTTTGCTTCTTAAACAAACCTGCCAACCTGTTTTTACACTTCCTGCAGGAGCCATTATATAAAAATAATGATTTCTGTAATAAAACTTTGGTCCTTCTATCGTAGGTTGTGTGTTATGACCATCAAAAATAAATTTAAAATTTGTTATTGCTTTTTTCAAATCTGGAGTAACCTCATAAACCGCAAGCATAGAATTAAAACCGATTCTGCTTTTTGCAAAGGCAACAACTAAATAACATTTATCTTTCACCCAAATTGGACATGGATCTTCAATTCCTTTCGCATCAATTAAACACCAAGGCTTACTCCATGTACCATGTTCTATATCCATTGTACAAGAAACATAAATTCCTTCATCTGGAAAAGGAATTACTGCATAAAATAATCCATTATGATATCGAATAGATGGTGCCCAAGCGCCATCTCCATGACATACCTGATTATATTTTGAAAAAGGTAATTCTTCTAAAACATGACCTATAATCTTCCAGTTCACAAGGTTTCTACTTTTTAAAACAGGAACACCTGGTGTATGATTAAAACTAGAAGCTATCATATAATAATTATCATTTTTTCGAATTACATCTGGATCACTATAATCACTTAATATTACTGGATTATTATATCGCATATATCTCATCCCCTATTTAAATAATCTTAATATATCGTTAAATGTAATAAACACAAACAAAATCAATATTAATATAAAAAATACATTATTTATAATATTTTCAACTTTTTTACTTGGCTTTCTTCTCGTTACAAGTTCATATCCTAAAAATATAATTCTTCCACCATCTAACGCAGGAATAGGAAGTAAATTCATTACCCCTATATTTACAGATAGCAACGCGACAAAAGATAGTAAAGCTAAAAATCCTGCACCTATATAATTTTCAACTAAAGAAAAGATTCCAACAAAACTAGATAAATCCTGAACGCCTACTTGACGAACATCACTAGGGGCAATCAATAACTTTAACGTTCTAAAAATCAAAGTAAAGTCACTCCAGAAATTTTTGCCTGCGGTAGCAAAGGAAGCAAAAAAATCAAAATGCATCGATGGAGATACTCCTATTTTTTGTTGAATTTTTTCTATTCTTTGATTATCTAAAACTTCATTCGTATAGGATTCAATAATTACATTTTCATTTATGCAATCTTCTATAGTAACTATACCCTTCTTGCTTTGAGAATAATAACTGAAATATACATGGCATAAATTGGTACTTCTAAATGCTTCAATTACTGTACTCCATGAATCCTTCGTTAAATCAATAACTTCTCCTTCCATGGTTTTACCATCTTCTACCTTATCAATCCTCATTTGTGTTAAGATATCTCCACTCGCAAGCGGATAAGTTCCTTTTTTATTATCCTTTTTATAACGAATAGCTAAATTACCTAAACGTAATCCTTCCACTTCTAAGGGTTCCGTAGAAGCTTGGATATTTGATATTCCAATAGAGGCAATATAGGTAATTGCTTCTATGTCAAAGGTTTCCTCTTGATTATTTCGATTTACGGTTATAGAAAAACTGGTTATATTCTTATCATATTCTGCATCTAAAATGGAAGAGAATTCTGTCCAACTCGAAACGTTTTTTCCATTTACTTTCGTTATGACATCACCAACATTTAAAATTCCTTCTGAACTTAATCCTGAAGAAATAGCACCTATTTTCGTAGATTTATAATTTGGGACACCCGTTGCAAAAGCAACAATTAAATAAATAAAAATAGCTAAAACTAAGTTCATAAAAGGTCCTGCAAATATGGTTAAAAATCTTTGCCATAACGTTTTAGACTCAAAACTTCTATCATAAGGTGTTATTTGCATCCTTTTATTTTTTTCAAAAACATAGAAAGCATTACGTTTTACTGGATAGTAGCGATTTTCCTCCCCATCAAATAAGGTAATGAATAAAGTTTCATTATTTTGACCATATAAATCAACATCAACAATTTCACCACGAATTTGACAATCTTTATTCTCATCCAAAATAATTTCTGCTATTTCATCATTTTCTAAATTAATTCCAATTTTTTCTCCAACTTTAACTAATTCTGAGGTTACCTCTTCCCCCGCCATAGAAACAAATCCTCCAATGGGAATTGCTCGTATACAAAACGTGGTTTCCTTAAATTGTTTTTTATAAATTACAGGTCCCATTCCAATAGAAAATTCATGACATAAAATACCAGCTCTTCTTGCGAAAAAGAAGTGTCCACCTTCATGAACCAATATAATAACACCTATAATCAAAACAAAAGCAAGGATAGAAACAATTACTAATGGTGCACCACTTAAAGCTAATATCATTTTTCTTCAACTCCATACCTTAATAAAATTTTAGCAATAATATCTTTACTTATATGTAAAACATTCTCTAAATTATATTCTACTTCTTCATACGCATTCTTACATAATTCCGTATAAATAATATTTTCAATTTCCAAAAATTTAATTTTGTCATTTAAAAATAAATATACGGCTGCTTCATTAGCGGCATTTAATACGGCCAAATAGATACCACCCTTTTGTGCGGCCAAATAAGCATAACTTAAACATGGAAAACGTTCAAAAGATAATTCTTTAAAATCCAAAGACAAATTAAATAAATCTAAGGACTTACTTTCTAAATTGCTATGGCAAGGATAGCGTAATGCATAAGAAATCGGTGTATGCATATCTGCAGTTCCTAACTCAGCCTTAATTGTTCCATCTTGAAATTCAACCATAGAATGAATAATACTTTGTGGATGTAAAATGGTATCAATTTTGTCATAAGGAATATCGAATAAGTAATGGGCTTCAATAACCTCGAAGCCTTTATTCATCATTGTAGCACTATCAATCGTTATCTTAGCGCCCATATTCCAATTTGGATGCTTTAAGGCATCCCTTTTAGTTACATCGGTTAATTCTTCTCTTGTCTTATCTCTAAAGGATCCTCCACTAGCTGTGATAATTAATCTTTTTACTTCTTGTTTTTTTTCACCTGTTAAACATTGCAATATAGCTGAATGCTCCGAATCAATAGGAATTAAGTCCACATTATTTTCTTGAATTAAACTTTTTATAATATCGCCAGCAACTACTAAAGTTTCTTTATTTGCAAGACAGATAGTTTTTTTAGATTTAATGGCCTCAACGGTTGGAAGTAATCCTGAAATTCCAACTAACGCATTTACAAAAACCTCATTTGCATATTTCTTATATCTAGAAATTTCTAATAGTCCTTCATCTCCATATACGATTTTTGGATGATAACTTAAAGAAAAAATATGTTCTTTTTTTCTAAAACAAACAATTTCAGGTTTAAACTCTTCAATAATATTTTTTGCAAGTTCTAAATTAGATCCTACGGATAATCCTATAACTTTAAATTCATTTCCATTGTTTCTTACGATGTCTAAGGTTTGCGTTCCTATAGACCCACAGGCCCCTACAATATATAAATGCTTCATACTATGCTATAGCTCCAATAGGTGGGATAGGGAAAACTATCGCCTCAAACTGTAAAAATAATAGGAAGATGGTAGCGGTAAATAGGGCAGAATCAAAACGATCTAAAATACCACCATGTCCTGGAAATATATTCGAATAATCTTTTATACCATAGGTTCTTTTCAACTTAGAAGCAACTAAATCTCCAATTTGTGAACATATAGACATACAAAGGGTAAGTAATAGCATAAAACAAATTAATCCTGGAGTTGTAAATTCATTATAGTAGAAAACTCCTGAGAAAAAGTCAACTTTTTCTCCTCCATGAAAAAATGGAGCAATATAAGAATAAAAGAATAATACACAAAAGCCAATTACTAAGGCTACTGCCGTTCCCCCAATTGCACCTTCCCATGATTTTTTAGGTGAAATGGTTGGGGCCATTTTATGTTTACCAAAATTAAGTCCAAATACTAATGCAAAAATATCGGTAGCTATGGTGATTACAAGTAAATATATTATAAATCTTATTCCATAAGCCCTTAAAACCATAAAAGATCCAAAGGTGACACCTATATAAAAGATTTCTGTAAAGCATCTTCCTACATCACTTGCATCAAAATCTTTTACAAATACCATACAGGAAATTAAACATAATGATATAATAGCGATAGATAAAAACATATCTAGTTTAAAATCAAAATTAGATAATAATTTATATACTAAAGTATCTTTACAAATATAAAAGTTATTTATGATTGAAGTATACAAAATAAAAGTCAAAAATACACAAAGGATTTTAACTCCTATAGGAAGCTTCTTTTTTTGATCATACATATTCAATATTTCAAATGAGGCTAAAACCACACATAATATCACAAACAATTCAAATACTATTTTTAAAGCAGGAACAATCACTAGCGGAATTAGAATTAACGCTAATATTATACCTGTTATAATTCTTTTCTTCATAAATACCTCCAATACGTATAATTTTATTACTTATATTATATTTAAATTCAATAGAAAAAAATGTAAAATTATACAAATATCATTATATCATTAATAAATAAAAAAATCTAGCAAAATAAAGCATAAGCCTTATTATATTATTGCTAGATTTCCTTTTTTTTATTAAATTGCCATTAATTCATTATTTTTTCTTGCGCTTACATTTTCTATCTGAGAAATTTTCTTATCCGTAAGCTTTTGTACTTCATCTAAATTGCTTTTCTCATCATCCTCTGGTAAGGACAATTTTTTTATTTCATCATTAATATCTCTTCTTATATTTCGAATAGCAACCTTGGCTTGTTCTTCCATTTTGCCTACTAGTTTAACCAATTCTCTACGACGCTCTTCTGTCATTTTAGGCAATACTAATCGTACACCATTACCATCACTTTGTGGCGTCAAACCCAATGGTGATGCTAAGATTGCTGTTTCTATCGCTTTTGTAGAAGATTTGTCATAAGGCTTAATATATAATTGATTTGCTTCAGGTATTGTGATGGATGAGATTTGTTTTACTGGAGTCATTACTCCATAATATTCAATTTGTATAGAATCTAATAAAGATGCATTTGCTCTTCCTGTTCGAACCGTAGATAATTCACGTTCATAGGCTGCAATTGCCTTATCCATTTTATCTTCTCCCTCTAATAGGGTCATTTCTAATTCTTCCATATTTCCTCCTTATTCTACTTTAACAAGGGTTCCTATTCGATCTCCCTTGACTGCTTTTGCAATATTTCCTTTTTTATTCATATTAAAAACAATAAGATTAATTCGATTATCTTTACACAAAGATGCTGCAGTTGAATCCATTACCGCTAAATCTTTTGCAAGAATTTCAGAGAAAGTTAACTCCTCATACATTTTTGCCTTTGGATTTAATCTAGGATCACTATCATAAACGCCTTCTGTTTTATTTTTGGCCATTAAAACGACCTCTGCCCCTATTTCGGTTGCACGTAGAACACAAGCCGTATCCGTTGAAAAATATGGAGAACCCAATCCACCAACAAAAATACAAACTCTTCCCTTTTCCAAGTGACGAATCGCACGTCTACGTATATAAGGTTCGGCTACTTGATTAATTGGCAAAGCGGTCATTGCACGAGTAGGAACACCTAAATGTTCTAAAGAATCTTGAACAGCTAGTCCATTCATAATGGTTGCAAGCATTCCCATGTAATCGGCTTGGGCACGATCCATACCTAACCCTTCCGCTGTTTTTCCACGCCAAATGTTACCACCACCAACGACGATACCAATTTCAATACCTAAATCGTGAACTTCTTTAATTTGTTTTGCAATTTCAAGTACAGTCTGAGGATCAATTCCATAAGAAGTTTCTCCTTTTAACGCTTCACCACTTAATTTTAACAAAATTCGTTTATACATAATTCACCCTTCTTTCTCTTATTTTTAAAAATAGGGGAAGCAAAAAGCATCCCCTATAAATTATTTATTGAAAGCGGCAGATTGAGCAGCTACTTCAGCAGCAAAATCATTCACTTGCTTTTCAATTCCTTCGCCTACTTCAAGACGTACGAAAGTCTTAACAGAAGCCTTATTTGAATTTACATATGCCTCTACTGTTTGATCGGAATTTTTTACAAACATTTGAGATAATAAGCAAATTTCTTTTAAGTTTTTATCTAAACGACCTGGAACTATTCTTTCAGCAATAATATTTTCAGGTTTTGGTTTTGCTGACTCAGCATTCTCATTTAATGCTGCAGCTAATATAACTTCTCTTTCCTTTGCTATTACATCTGCAGGAATATCATCCTTTGATACATATTTAGGACTTAATGCAGCAACATGCATAGCAACATCCTTTGCAACTTCTGCATTTCCACCCTCTAAGATAGAAACCGTAACAATACGACCACCCATATGCTTATAAGCACCAAATACTTGTGCATCTGCTTTTTCTAAAACAGAAACTCTACGTAAAGAAATTTTTTCTCCAATAACTCCTGAAGCTTCTAAAATAACTGTTTCTAAAGTCTTACCATTTGTTGTAACAGTTAAAGCTTCTTCTGTATTTTTAGCATTCGAATTAACAATTATTTCTCCAACTTGCTCTAATAATGCAATGAATTTTGCATTTTGTGCAACAAAATCTGTTTGAGAATTTAATTCAAATACAACACATTTATTTCCTGAGATTGCATAAGAACATAATCCTTCCGCTGCTACAGCACCCTCTTTTTTAACTGCCTTAGCAATTCCTCTTTCACGTAACCAAGTTACTGCGGCTTCCATATCGCCATCCGTTTCCGTTAATGCTTTTTTACAATCTAGCATACCAGCAGATGTTTTTTCACGTAATTCTTTTACCATTGATGCAGTAATATTTGCCATATCTTTTTCCTCCGTTTGAATTATTCAGCCTTTGGTGTAGCTTCAACAGCTACTGCTTCTTCTTTAGCCTCTGCCTTTTTAGCTGCTGGCTTCTTTGCAGGAGCCTTTTTAGCTGCTGGCTTCTTAGTTTCAGCCTTTACTTCTTTTTCTTTTACAGGCTTTTCTTTTTGAATTTCTTCATTCATATTAAGATCTTCAGTTTCTTCAAACTTTTCAACAACTCCACCATTTGCTTCGATTACAGCATTACCCATAACCCAAGTTACTAATTTAACTGCACGAATTGCATCATCGTTTGCTGGAATAACATAATCCACATCATCAGGATCACAGTTTGTATCTACAATACCAAATACAGGTATATTTAACTTACGTGCTTCTAAAATAGCATTATGCTCCTTACGAGGATCTACAATAAATAAAGCTTCAGGAACTTTTTTCATTTCCTTAATACCGCCTAAGAATTTTTCAAGTTTTTCACGTTCAGCAATTAACTTAATAACTTCTTTCTTAGGAAGTTTAGCAAATTCTCCATCCTCTTCCATTTTATATAAATCTTGAAGTTTTTTGATTCTTTTACGAATCGTTTTAAAGTTTGTTAAAGTACCACCCAACCATCTTTGATTCACATAATATTGATCACAGCGTTGTGCTTCTTCCTTAACTGCTTCTTGTGCTTGTTTTTTCGTACCAACAAATAAAACCTTTCCACCGTCTTTAACGATGTTTAATAAAGCAGCATATGCCTTTTCAATTTCATTTGCTGTTTTTTGTAAATCGATGATGTAAATTCCATTTCTTGCTGTAAAAATATATTTACCCATTTTTGGATTCCATCTACGAGTTGCATGTCCAAAATGAACACCAGACTCTAATAATTGTTTCATAGAAACTACTGATTCAGACATTTTTCTTTTTCCTCCATTTTATTTTTGTTTTTGTCCTCTGCCTTTTTCAACATCTGCCTCCATCAATTTTACTTGCACACGACGGCAAACTCCAAAGACATGTGTATTTTGTGCCTTTAACATATTACCATATTTTTCATTATAAATCAATCTTATTTTTAAATAAAAAGAAAAAAGCCAAATTCATTGGCTTTTCTAATTTAGTCTAAAAGATTATCTTCTGTAAAGGATAAATTTAAAACTGGAATATCTTTAAAAGTTTCTGCTTGAACAACACCCTGAATGCAAGTGGTTAACTCATAATAAACTGGAACCATTACAAACACCTTTAAAGTTGTTTTGTTATTTTGCACATGTTCTACATAAACAGGTAAATAGATAATGGAAAGAGCATTATCTCTTTGATTTTGGTTTATATAAGCATCTACAACCTCTTTTGCCTTAATTGTACGTGTCCATGCAGAAGATGCTTTTAAATTAAAATCTACTCCTAAAGTTTCTTTTGTTATTCCCGTTTTTGCATCAAAAATTTCGGACATTATTTTTGTAGCTTCCGTCGTAGTAATTTGAGAAGAAAATGTTAAAGGATTAATATTAAAAGTTTCTATTTTTGTCTTATGCTCTTCTATTTGACTATCCACCATAGTATTATATACAAATAAAGTAGACTTGGTGTCTTCTGCAATTCGGATAGAATAATATTCCTTTTTGGTTTTATCTACCTCTTTGATTTCTTTTCCTTCTTGTACACTATTTAATTTTAAAACATTTGTAAGGTTTTCACTTGGCGCATCAACTCTTGTATTGGTATCTTTAGTGCCATTACTACATGCGGTAAGTAAACCTATAAAAACGATCATTATAATTAGAAAATATTTTTTCATTTAAAAAACTCCATTCTTATTTAACAAAAAAATTATATCAAAATATCATCTTTATTACAAGATAAAATTTAATGTTTGCCTTCCTTTAATTTATTTGCTCTAGGGTGAGCGATTTCATAAGAACTACGAATCACCTCAAATGATACATGCGTATATATTTGTGTCGTAGATAAACTTTCATGTCCTAAAAGTTCTTGTACACTGCGCATATCTGCCCCATTATTTAGTAAAGCTGTAGCAAAACTATGCCTTAACATATGGGGGGAAATATGAAAGGTTTCTCCGCAATCATGCACCAATTTATCTAATATTTTTCTTACACCCACACGTGTAAGCTGTGTTCCATTCTTGTTTAAAAATACATATCTATTATTTTCTTCTTTAGAATTATATAAAAGTTCTAAACGAAAGGTGGATATATAATGCTTTAAGGCATCGGCTAAATCTTCATACATTACAACAACTCTATCTTTGCTTCCTTTTCCACGTATCCTAATCGTTCTGTCTAAAAAATCAATATCTTTTATCTGCATATTGCATAACTCACTAACACGTAAACCACAACCATATAGGCACCCTAATATACAATAATTACGGTATCCTAGCTTATTCTCCAAATCACAAATATTAAAAAGCATTTGTATTTCTTCTTCTTTAATCATTTTAGGAAGACGTTTCGGCATTTTAGGAGCTTCAATATTTTCAAAAAAATTTGTCTGTATCAGCTCCTCTTTTAATAAATAATTATAAAAACTATTTAATGCCGAAAGTTTTCTATGGATAGAACTTGATGCAAATTCTTGATTCGATAAATAGGAAATATAATTTTTGCAAACTCGCTCATTTCTAATTTTAAGAAGCCCTGCTGCCATTTTTTCCGTTTGAATAAAATCTAAAAACTCTAAAATGTCTCTTTTATAATTTTCTACTGTATTCATCGAATAATTTTTTATTCCTATTAAATTATTAATAAAACTATCGATTATCTCTACATCCGTCATCTAACTTCTTTATCTCTCTTTCCATATCATCCAAAGCACGTTTGGCATAAAGTGCTTTTCTTTCTTTTTTCTTATGAGGAATTTCTAAATCCTTCATAATTCCAAAATTGGCATTCATTGGCTGAAATCCCTCTTTTGAAGCATTGCATATATAGTTTGCCATAGAGCCCATTACCGTTGTGGAAGGAAATACTACTAATTCCTTTTCACATAAATACCGATCCATATTGATAGCAGCATAAATCCCACTTGCTGCCGATTCCACATACCCTTCTACACCACTTATCTGTCCTGCAAAAAACAGATTAGAATATAATTTGGTTTGAAAGGTAGGATTTAAAATTTTAGGGGCATTGATATATGTATTTTTATGCATGCGCCCATATTTTGCAAATCTTGCATTTTCAAGACCAGGTATCATCTGAAATACTCTTTTTTGTTCTGGGAATTTTAAATGCGTTTGAAACCCAACTAAATTGTACATTTCTTTGGCGGCATCATCTTGACGTAATTGAACAACAGCATATGGCTTATCACCACTAGGGGTTTTAAGTCCAACAGGCTTCATAGGTCCAAAGGTAAGAGTTTGAGGTCCACGCTTTGCCATAATTTCTATAGGCATACATCCCTCAAAAACTTTAAGTTCGAAATCTTTAACCTCTACGGCTTCGGCATGAATTAACTCATTATAAAAGGCTTCAAATTCTTCTTTTGTCATTGGACAATTATAATAAGAAGCAATTCCCTTATCATACCTACTTTTCAAATATACTTTAGAATAATCGATAGAATCCGCATAAATAATTGGTGCCTGCGCGTCAAAAAAATAAAAATCATCACATCCAAATAAACTCTTTATCTCTTCACATAAAGCCCCACTTGTAAGAGGTCCAGTCGCAATAATTGTGGGAATAGATAAATTAATCTTTTTTACTTCATCATAAAATATCTCAACGTTCGGCAAAGATTTTATAACATCCGTAACATACGTAGAATACCCTTCTCTATCTACCGCTAGTGCACCACCTGCTTCTACAGGATGAAGTCTTGCAGCCTTAAGAATTAAAGAATCAAACATTTCCATTTCCCGTTTTAAAATACCGCAAGCATTTTCTAAAGAATCACTTCGCAAACTATTTGAACATACAAGTTCTGCAAATTTTTCGGTTTTATGTGCAGGCGTCATTTTTTTGGGGCGCATTTCATATAAATTAATTTTATATCCTTTTTTAGATAAATAATAACATGCTTCACATCCTGCAAGCCCAGCACCTATAATATTAACTACCATAAAAATCTCCTACTATTTATAAATAACAAACTCTTCAAGTTCTTTTCGAGAATTATGTGGCAATATATCCTTTGGATATCCCACTGGCAAAATGCAATTTACCTTATAATCACCTGGAATATCTAAAATTTCTTTAAGTTTATTCTCATTAAAAGAACAAACATAACAACTTCCCAATCCAATAGCTGTTGCAGCAAGCATCATTTGAGTCGCAACAATACTAGCATCAATATCTCCATGATCTTTATCATCACTTTTGCGATGCCAGCTTTCTTTAGGGTCATAGCATATAATAAATACTGTTTTCGCATTAAATACAAATCGAGATGCCTCATTCAATTTTTCTAAAAGATTTGTATTTTCCACTACGTATATTTTTTGAGGCTGATTGTTTACAGAAGTGGGCGCTAATCTAGCGGCTTCTAAAAGAATTTGAATCTCCTCAGTGGTAATTTTTGAAGCCGTAAATGAGCGGCATGAAAACCGTTCTTCTATAACCTCAAAATATGTTTTTGAATACTTTTTTAAATCCATGTGTTTATCCTCCTTACTTGATAAATAGATCCGCTTTTAAAGTTTCTATAAATTGATTAACAAAATCTTGTTTTTCCTTCCAATATTTTTTTGCAAGAGGGGTAACCATATATTCTTGATCTAAAATATGGGCCGAATGCTTCCATAAACATTCAAGTCCCTCTTCAAAGGAAGATGGATGATTTGCACCTTCTCCCATTAAATCCCAAACAATTCCTAATGCGCCTTCTTCATCTAACAAATCAGCCTCTAATAATAGGATAAGCTCCTTAGAAGTTTTATTATCCTTTAATAATTCTTTATTGGAATGAGAAGCTATAACTTTTGCTGTCTTAAGAATAAAATTCTCTTCGAATTGATGTTCTTTTGCATATTCTAAAAAAATCCGAGTACTTTCTTCTTCATGTTTTTCTTTTCCTTTACAATAACCAACATCATGAAAAATAGCAGCAACCAACACAACTTCTTTGTTTACATTTAGATTATCTTCCATCAGTCTAAGACACCACTTATAAACTCTTTTAATATGCTCAAAGCGATTTCTAAAATTAAAATTTGTAGACCGAATGGCATTTCCTTCTTCTAATACTTTTTTTACATATAAAAACATTTCCTCATGACACATCGTAAGCACCTCGATATCTCTTTTTTTCATTATACCATAAAGAAAAAATCAAAAAAATACATGACTTCAAAAAATCATGTATTTTTTAATTTAAGCGATTTTAGTTAGATATAAATTATAGATTTCTTTAGCAAAACTTCCTTCTTCTGCATTACTAAATAACTCAAAATAAGAATGCTTAATCGTTTCTTTACATTGATATACGCCTAAAGAAATAAATCCTAATTTCTTTTCTTCAAATTTATAAGTACAATAATAGTTTTCCTCGATATCCTCTAACTCTATAACAAGTTCCATTATTGCTTCTTTTGATATAGAAGAATCCTTTATTTGCTTAATAAAATTATAAATATAATAAACTAATTTAAATGTAGCAAAGTAATCACTATCAAATTCTTGTGTTATTCCAACTAATTCACTTATATCTATAAGACTTCCCATCTCATAGTAGTATATAACGTCAATGGCTTGATTCATTAAGTCTATATCAATTGGCAAGGTTTCAAATAAATAATAGTCCTTATAATTTGCATTCGCATAGGATTCATTAGCAGAGAAGGTATCTACTTTAAATACCGTTTTAAGATTTAAAGCTACGATTTCTTCTACATATTTCACCTTTGCAGGTTCCATTTTTTCACTTAACTTATTCATATCATATTTAAAATATGCTTGGAAGTCCTCACTAAACTTTTGATATTCTTTTTCAAGAACAGGAATCGTTTGAATTAATTTAGCAACAATTCCCTCTTCTAAATTCTTACCAATTTCTAGATCCAAGGAAGCAATGTACATATTATAAATATAATCGGTTAAGATATTCCAAACCACATAGTCCTCATAGCCATCTAAGCTATACTTTTTCCATTCACCAAATTGATAATTTATATATTCTTGTTGTGCCACTTCTAAATCCATATCCATAGCTATATAAGAATAAATTTGTTCATTTATAAAGATAGAAGATTCCTTAGTATAGGTTTTTATTAATTGAACAAGTTTTTGATAAGAGGTAGGATAAAATTGCTTAAATGCTGTCTTATAAGAATCACTTAAATCCCTAAATTCAACATTTAATTCATCTAAATCTACCTTATAATTATAGATATCTATAGCATCATCACTAAAACTATAGGTTTCTCTTTCCGTAAATTCAAGGATACGATTTGCGAAATCCTGTAGTTCTTGTTCTGCAATCGCATTGTAAATCTTTATAAAACTATCACATTCATCCAAAGTGAAAATAATTTGATTTTCTTTAAAATATAAGCATGCTTCGTAACAACTAATTACATCCGAAGGAATAATTTGTTCAAGTCCAGTTTCCTCGTAAGATATTAATATTTCTTTTATTTTTTCTTCACTTGTCTTTAAAGTTTCATAATATCCAATCATATCTAGAACTTTTTTCGTTTCAAAAGACTTTTTCGCAATCTCAGACATATTATCTAGATAGGCTTGAACCTCTTGCGCTTTTAGATAAAATTCCTCAGAATATGTAAAAGAACCTAATTCTTTCATCTTTTGTTTTGCAGTGATAATTTCATTTTTCGCGATTGTATACTTATCTTGTGCTGCTATGGTTAAATAAGTATCAAAATGATTGGAAGATAAATCTCCCTGCGATGTTATCGTTATCGGCAAGCTTGTAGGTGTATAGGTGTTATGTCTATATCCACTTAAAGTAATTGTAAGACTATCCAAAATTTTTTCTGAACTTTCTACATACTTAATTTCAAAGCCAGTAACATCCATATTAAAATTAATAATACTATTAATCAAATTAGTTAATGCACTGATGTTTAATTTTGCAATTTCCTCGTTTGTTAAATCGACTACTTTTCTCCATAAAGTATGAACCACTTCGACTGCGGAAGGGGCTAGCGTAAGTGTAGTTACATTATCCGTTGTTTGGGTTGTAAAACCATTAATAACTTTATTTAATAAATCATTAAGATATACGATTTTTGCTTCTTCATTATCGGATGCAACACTATCCTCAAGACTTCCCTTTACATCAATAAGTAAATCTGCAATAGAGAATTTAATTCCAATAGCATCCCCATCCACAATTAAATATATAAATCCATCACCAATATAGAAAATTTTAATATCTATATTCACCTTCGCACCAAATAGATTTGTTGTTGCTTTAATATTAACATCCACATTAAAGCGTAAGGATGACCAAAGCTCTTTTCCATTTAGTATTCCCTCTAAATCAATCCAAGCCCCCATACTTCCTGTAACCTGTGCCGATTTTACTAATCCACTATCAATCTCCAAAGGAATTTGAAGATTAAATCCTTGTCCAGTTGTAGCATAATCTAAGCTGGTTATACCTTTAACCATTTTTAAAATGTCAAGAACTCTTTTAGCAAAAGGATGCTCCGTAAAATCATTGGTTAAAATATATTCTAGTTTATCCTCTTCCGTTAATTTAGAAACATAATTTGATGCAGATGTTTGGGTCATTAGATTCGCTTTGATATCCATATTCATCAAAGAAACTTCTGCATTTATATTAAAATCGGCAGTTGAGAAAGTCAAATTAGACATGGCAATTTCTATATTATTTAAAGCGATATCCATACCCAACAAGTCTTCTAAAATAGGATTTAGATAATTTAGTAAATCTTTAGATAAAGATATACTAAACTCGGATTTAGAAGAGGTCACATTTAATCCATTAAGAATATCCGCAACCACAAAGAATATATCCGAAATACTTAGATTATCCTTTTCCTTTTCTTTTGTAGAACTTATTACACTATTTAAACTATATACAGGGATTTCATATTTATATTTCGTGTCCATAGAATTTAAATAGATATATCCATCCATAACCGTTAAAATAATTGGGCTATAATATAAGGATGTTATCGTTAACTCTAACTCTATAGATTTAAATACATTCTCTCCTTTAATTAATTCAACTAAATCAAATTTAAACTGCATATCATATGGCAATCGTATGTCATATCCCATTACCATTACTGATAGTTCTCCTGTTGAAGATATTCCTTGTTCTAAATTTGTAAATAAATCAATTAGATTAGATACTTCTAAATAATCCTCTTCACAAATTGGGGGAATACCCGTTACTCCATAATTTAATTCAAGAGAATTAATTTTAATCTCAGAATTAAGATTTAATGTAAAATCTATATTTTCTTTAACTAGAAGTAAGAAATTTATATCTTCAAAAGATCCTATACCTAAATTAACTCCTAATGAAACGACATCCTCATGAATGCCCTTATCTACAATAGTAAAGGTTAATCCATCGATAAGTGATTTTACATCGATAAGATGCTCCTCATTACTCTCTGGAATTATTTCATTTAATACTTCTTTTATCGTATTTAAAATCGTATCAAAATCTTGATTTTTAAAGACTATATTTAAGCCATTCCATTCCAAATAGAATTGATGATTTACATATTTTAGATGAATTGTAACACTTTTTTCAATGTTATTTTCATCTATCATTTTCGCAATTAAAGTGGCATACACATCAAATTCTTTTGTAACTTTAATTTCACCGAATAATGTAATGCCATAAATGGTAGCATTAAGATTAAGTGTAACTCCATTACTATTTTTTAGCTGATAGATTATATTTTTAATCGATTGACATAAATACTCTATTTCTTCTTTAGTAAAAGATACAATATTTTCGGTAGGTATTTGTACTTCTGTTTTGTCTAAAACTTTGGCACTTATATAGACATCAAAAATATCTTTATTATCCTCTATTGAAATACTAGCATGTTCTTCCTGCTTATTTACAGAATAATGAATTGTAATTAAAGAAAGTTTAGATAAGGTATCCGTTAAGTTTACCTGAATCATATCCTTATCGTTTATGGTAATACTATCTAAAACCTTTTGAAGGGAAGCAAGAGAAATTTCTCCTTTATCTTTTAAATCTATACCTTTTACAATTTCATTTAAAATACTAGAAATTGAAGCTTTTGGAATTTGGAAAGTTTGTCCTAAAAGAGTTATATAAATAAATTCATTTACCATTTGAAAATTACATAAAACTTCCATTTCCTGCATAGTTACGCAAAGGACACCATCCACATCATAGGAATCTTTTACTAAAACAAAATCTAATCCTAGTTCTAAATGTATTTTTTGTTTTTCTTCGTTAACGTTTAAATACACATCCCCTGTTGCAGATATAGAAAACGACTTATTTCCAATCCATTTAGCAACAAGGAATACCTCATCAATTAATTCTTTTACTGGAATATATTCTTTTGTTACATCGCCTGTAATTTCTTTATCTAAAGTATTATATAATTTTACATTTAAATCAAAAATATTTAAATCGAAGTTTAGTCCATTATTCTCTCTTGCTATTTCTAGAGATATCGAATTTAAATTTTCTAATACTTCAGATAAATTTAATGAAATGGATGTTTTATTTTCTTCTATCGTAATATTTTTGATGAGTTGAATAAAATCTAAAGATAATACTACATTTATTAAATCCTCTATTTTAAAAACATTTATATCCAAATTTTGATTCGGCAAATATTCCATTAAATTATTCAATGTCACATAAGCGTAAATCTCATTAAAATTAATTAATATTACCTTTTCTAATACCATATCCTGTTGTACATATAGATCGAAATAATGTACTACAAAAGGCATACTTATATCTTTATAATTAATATTTAATTCAACACAAGCCTTCGTTTCTTTATTAAAATCTGCATACGCATTACCATAAATAGATAATTCCTTATGATTTCCACTGAATTCTAGATGTACTTGTTTAGAATCTATCATACCCAAGATGCCATCCATAACATAGTCTAAATATCCTATATTCTGATAATCTTCCTCTTTTACATCTATATTAAACTCTCCACTTGCTATAACGCCGTTTATATCAAAGACATCCAATGATATTCCTAAACCATTATGTTCTTTACTTAAACGAATCGTTATATCCTTCATATTCTCAATAAACTGAGTTAAACCTATTTTTATACTTATATTTTCTTCATTAATAAGTATTTCTTTCAATAATTTACTGTAATCAATAGCGAATACTATTTCTATAATTTCATTTAGAGTCATTGAAGGAGCATCAATCGTAATACCGCACTCTTCTAAAAGTTTTAATAAATCATCTTTTGCTATTTTTAATTTTTGCTCTGCAAAATCCAAATAAATGCTTTGGTTACTATACGTAAGTAAAAGTTCTTGATGAGCATCTGCATTACCAATATTTAGCAATACTTGTCCTTGAATTTCTTTTGAAAAATCTATTTTTGCATCAACATTTAAATTCATATCTTTGTATTGTCCATTTAAATGAAGGCTTACTTTTTTAGAATCTATTATTTCAAAAATCTCATCGAAAAGAAATTGTAGATTACTAAATTCTTGGAAGTTTGCCTTATCAACCTCCATCAGTTTTTCATCTGTGCTATATATTTTTACATGAATGAAATTATTTTCTAATTGAAGTTCTGTAGAAGCATCTAAAAGGGTATAATTTTCATCTATTTTAGAAAAATGGAAATATAAAGGTAAATCTATATCAAAAAGATTTAAATTCGCATTTACTTTTATATCTTTTCCATCATCACTTTTTATAATGGTTGCTTGATTTAAGTCTGAAATAATTTGGCTTGCATCTAATGCCAGTCCACTTTCTTTATTTGAAAGATTAGAAAATAAATTTTTAAGGGTGGACATATTGGCTTTTATATTTAATCCACCTAAGCTTAAATAGAATGCATCCGAATATTCTATATATAAATCATCCAATTTTGCTTTAACTTTAACATTTTTTAAATCAGATATTTTTAATGCAGCAATACCCTTTAATTCTATATCATTATACATAAGAGATAAGCCTAAATTTTTATCAGAACCATCTTGATTTTGTAAAGAGGAGGTAATCATTGTTAAAACATCATCTTCTATTATCGTAGGTGCTTCTTCTGAATCTTTTGGCATTAAGCTTTCATATTGTTTAAAAAATTGGTATTCGTATTCATTAAATTCTATATTTTCATAGGAGAAAACTTCTGTACAATCCGTTTTTGATGTTGCCTCAATTCCCATAGATTTTACTTTATATTCTTCTTTTATTCTAGATTCTAATATTCTCCATGTTGTATCAAAGGTATAAGAAATTTGAATCATTTTAAATTGAGGTTCCATTGTAGATGAGGCATTTGTTAAAACCTCTCTTCGATACCAAAATGGAGCATAGTCTGAATCAGGATTCATTTCTAAAGTTATAGCGAAGGTTCCATCCTCATTACAAATAAGCTCAGATGCATTTAAAATAGTATCCTCACATATTATATATCCTGTACATTGAAATGGAAGCCAGCCATATCTTGTAATATAAGCTTTATTTGAAATACATTCTGGCTGCCCAGTTTTCCATGTCGTATCAAATCCATTAATTTTGTCGGCATCTCTTAATAAAACTTTATTATCCTGAAAATACTTTTGTTTACCACTTGATATCATTCCCGAAGACACGGTAGATACCATAGCCTTTTTATTTTTAACAATTCTTTGATTATATATTTGAATCGTTGCAACTGATGCATCCGATTTTCCAGTTGTAATCGTCTTAAATTCATCTGTATTTTGAATTTTCCATAAAGCATAAGCAATATTATCTAAAGAGGAGTAATCAGTTGGTAAACTTCCATCCGTTGGTGTTTCTTTTAGTGTGGTTTTAAACTTTGCCTCACTATCTTCAATTTGAGCAACTCCCTTATTTGCTTCTGTTAATATATATGCGCCAATGCCGCCTCCAATTGCGACAATTAATATTAAGATAAAACATATTATTCTTTTTTTCAAAAATAACACTTCCCTAATTTCAACAAAAATTTCACATATATATTATATCATTAATAATTTCAATGTCAAGTTTACGCTACATTTGTCAAAAAATAAGACCAAACCGTCTTATTGATTTTGCCATTTTTTAAGCATTTCATAATCGGTTTGGTCTACTTTTAAAGGTGTTATTGTTATATATCCTCTATAAGCCAAATATACATCTGTATCTACATTTTTATCATAGGTGATTGTATCTTTATATCCTTTAAATTCTTTCGATTTTATTTCTTGATATTCTGTTTTAAATCTTTTCACACCCTGTCGTGCAAAAACAATTCCCTTCGAATCTTTAAATTCTTTTGTTGGAAAATTTATATTAAGCGTATATTCTTTTGAAAATAACTTTTCGGTAAATATTTTTTCTAACAATTGGTCTATTTCTTTAGCTACAATCGAAAAACTTTCCTGAGGTGCCGATATTGCAATCGATGGGAGATATTCAATATGAGCTTCTCTTGCTGCGGCAACCGTCCCCGAATATATAGCATCGGTTCCTAAATTTAATCCTTCATTTACTCCAGAAAACACAAGATCAAAATTATTACCAAGCACAGAGGTTGCCACTCTCACACAATCCGCTGGTGTTCCATTTATTTTATAACATTCTACATCTTCTATCTTATCTATCTTCTCAAATTTTAAAGACTCTTTTATTGTAATACTATGACTTGCTGCGCTTCTTCCTTTATCTGGAGCACATACAGTTACATTACCATATTTTTTTAATGCATTGGATAAAATTCGAATTCCTTCTGCCTCTATCCCATCATCATTAACAACTAATATTTTATAATTTTCCACTAGGTACCTCTTTCTAAAAGAAAAATGCTTATTAAAGCCAATAAGCATTTTTTACTTTATAAATTATTTAATTTTAGCTACACGAATGGTATCGCGCGCAATCATAACCTCTTCATTTGTAGGAATAATAAATGCTTTAATTTTAGAATCTGCTGTTGTAATTTCTTGCTCTACCGCACGAATATTATTCTTTTCTTCATCTAATTTAACACCTAAAACGCCTAGACGATTCAAAATATTCTTACGTAAATGAATTAAATTCTCTCCCATACCAGCAGTAAATGCAATCACATCACAACCACCCATATACACATAATAAGCCGCAATGTAATCAACAATTCTTTTTGCCTGTACATCAAAAGTTAATTTACATCTGTGATCTCCACTATCCATACCTGCAGTAACATCACGTGCATCATTTGAACGTCCTGACATACCTAAATATCCAGATTTTTTATTTAAAATATTTACAACCTCGGCAGCGGTTTTTCCTTCTTTTTCACAAATGTAAGAAACAACAGTTGGATCTAAGATTCCTGAACGTGTTCCCATAGGAATACCTTCAAGTGGTGTTAAGCCCATAGAAGTATCTACACTTTTTCCACCATTTACCGCACAAATGGATGCACCATTACCCAAATGGCAAACAATTGTTTTGGTGTCCTTTAAAGGCTTATGAATTAATTCTGCTGCACGTTGAGATACATACTGATGAGATGTACCATGAGCACCATATTTACGAATACCATACTTTTCATACCACTCATAAGGGGTAGCATACATATACGCTTCTTCTGGCATAGTTTGATGGAATACGGTATCAAAAACAACAACCTGTGGAACCGTAGGTAAAGCCTTTTGGAATGCCTTTATACCAATAATATGTGCTGGATTATGTAATGGGGCTAAATCAGATAAATCTTGGATTTTTTTAATTACACTTTCATCAACTAAAGAAGAATCCTTAAAGAATTCTCCACCTTGAACCACACGATGTCCAACTCCAGAAATTTCATCTAAACTTTTTACAATTCCTTTTTCAATTAAAGTATCTAATAATAATTGAACTCCTTCTGCATGTGTAGGTAAAACTGGATGAGTTTCCTCTTTTTTTCCAGCATATTTAATCGTAAAAATACCTTCAGCAAGACCAATTCTTTCCATTACACCTGATGTAATAACTGCTTCTTCTGGCATTTCTAATAATTGAAATTTGATAGATGAACTACCTGCATTTACTGCCATAATTTTTGCCATATTTAATTCTCCTCTACTTTATTATAATTATTATTTTCAAACCACGCTTCAATATCTAACAAGGAATTATTAAACTCCTTTACATTTGTGAAGCTTGGCAGTTTGACCATAAAACACTTTTTGTCCTTCATTACTTTTTTTTGAAGCACTAAAATAATTTTAGGTTTAGAAGAAACAAACATAGAATCCGGTAACTCTACAAGACCTATAATTGTCATTTCTTCTAGCAATTTATTTTTAAACTCTTTATTTTTATCAAAATCAAAGAAATTATTTTCTACAATTCCAATCATACAACCATTTTCTTTAATCATAGGCATATAATGTAAGATTGCCTTATACGGAAAATATTCCTTTTTTTCTTCATTATACAAACTATGTGGCATATCAAAAACTACAACATCCATATTGGAAATATTAAGATTAAAGGTATCTTGCAAATAAACTTCTATTGGTGTAGATAATAAATCTGCGGTCATTGTTGTGAGTTTTGTCATCCATAAATCATTATCACAAGCAAATAGTTTCAAATCTTTATCTAAATGATTGCTTATCGTCAAAATTAGATTTCCCGTTCCACATAATGGATCTAAGATAGAAAGATTTTTATAAGAACAAATTTTTGTAATAAGATATGCCATAAAAATACCTAACGTATCTGGTGTTGTGTTGCCATTAGGGATTTTCATTTCCTTAAATCCTCTTAAAACAATAGCTTGCATAGCCTTTCTTACATCTTCCACCGTAAAATCTATATCGGATATTTTATCATATATTTTTTGTAATTTTGATATATTCTCTTCTTCTAAATCATTTAATACTTCACCAGCTAATATATTTTGAACCGTCATTTCTAGTAGTTCAAAATAAGGTTTATGGTAAATTTCATAAAATAAATTATTTGATTCCTCTAAACAATCAAAAAATAATTCCAAATTATCCACTTTTACATCTTGCATTAAATTTACACCACCTTTATTATTATATCAAATTTAATATATAAAGTAAATAATAATCCTAAAATGGAATCATTATAACTCTTCTAAATATTTTTTTATTTCTAAAGGTGAACTCAAAACAATTTCAGCACCATTTTCTATTAAGACACTTCGTTCTCTAAATCCGTAATCCACAAATACACCTCTACAATTCGCATTTTTTACGGTTTTAACATCGACTTCACTATCTCCTATGTATATAATATCCTTTATAGAAATATTTAAAGATTTTGCAATATAAAATAATCCCTCTGGAGATGGTTTCTTTTTTATATCCTGTCGGTCTCCCACAATACCATCAAAAAAATTTGAAAAATGGATATTACATAATTTCTCTAACATTTCTTGCTTTTTATTCGATAAAACAGCTATATAATACTTGTTTTGTTTACAAAAAGTTAATAAATCATATATATGAGCATATGGTTTCGTGTAAACATTACAATTTGTAAAATAATATTCTTGAAATGTAAAAAAGACTTCTTCAAATAAAGTATTGTCTCCTTTTAAACTTTTCTCAATTAAATTTTTAATACCATTGCCTATAAACTTTTTTGTTTCTTCTAAGGATACAATCGGATATCCATATTTTGATAAAGCAAAATTGCATGCCTCATTTAAATCTTTTAAAGTATTTAATAAGGTACCATCTAAATCAAATACAACACATTTTTTATTCATAATTCTCTCTCTTTTTAACTTATTCCTCTTTTTAATATCATTATAACATAACATCATCAAAGTTAATATTTCAATTTTAAATTCTACAAAAAAGCGTTTTTGTTTAATAATATTTTAAATTTTATCATTTTTTTAAAATTTTTTGCAAAAATATATTTATTTTATGAATTGTTTGTGCTAAAATGTATATCGTATTATTTAAAGAAAGGGAGAGGATAATATGTTTAAAACAAAATATGTTGAAAAAGTATATGCAGACTTAACTGCAAAAAATAAAAATGAGGCAGAATTTTTACAAGCTGCTCAAGAAATTCTTGAATCATTGGAAGGATATATTGAAAAACATCCTGAACTTGAACAAAAGAAAGTACTAGAAAGATTTTTAGAACCTGAAAGATTTGTACAATTTAAAGTGGTATGGACCGATGATAAAGGAAATTATCAAGTAAATAGAGGCTATCGAGTACAATTTAACAGTGCAATAGGACCTTATAAGGGAGGTTTAAGATTTCACCCAAGTGTAAATGCTTCTATCATTAAATTTTTAGGTCTTGAACAAGTTCTTAAAAATTCTTTAACATCACTTCCTATGGGTGGTGGAAAAGGTGGTTCTGATTTTGATCCAAAAGGAAAAAGCGATACAGAAATTATGCGCTTCTGCCAATCCTTTATGACTGAGTTATATCGTCATATCGGACCTGACACTGATGTACCTGCTGGAGATATTGGTGTTGGCGGTAGAGAAATTGGCTATATGTTTGGTCAATATAAAAGAATTAAAAATGAATTTAGTGGTGTATTAACTGGTAAAGGATTAACTTTTGGTGGTTCTTTAGCTAGAACGGAAGCTACAGGTTATGGACTATGCTACTTTACAAATGAAGCATTAAATACTTTAAAGAATACAAACTTACAAGGAAAGACCGTCGTTGTATCTGGAAGTGGAAATGTTGCCATTTATGCTACAGAAAAAGCAACACAATTAGGTGCTAAGGTTGTTGCACTTTCCGATTCTAATGGATATATATATGATGAAAATGGTATCAATTTAGATGTAGTAAAACAAATTAAAGAAGTTGAACGTGGTAGAATTAAAGAATACGTTGAACGTGTAAAAGGAGCAAAATATTTTGAAGGCTCTAAAAACATTTGGAATATTAAATGTGACATCGCTTTACCATGTGCCACACAAAATGAGTTAGATTTAGATGCAGCAAAAACTTTAGTAAAGAATGGCGTTATTGCAGTATGTGAAGGTGCAAATATGCCATCTACTTTAGATGCGGCTAAATATTTTATTGCTAACAATGTTGTTTTTGGACCTGCAAAAGCAGCAAATGCTGGTGGAGTTGCTACTTCTGGTTTAGAGATGACCCAAAATTCTAATCGTTTAGGATGGACCTTTGAAGAGGTGGATGCAAAGCTTCATAGTATTATGGTAAATATTTTTAAGAATTCTTATGCAAAGGCTGTAGAATTTGGAAATAAATTTGATTTATTAACTGGAGCAAATATCGCAGGTTTTGAAAAAGTTTGTGAGGCAATGGTTGCACAAGGAATTTAATAAAATTAAGTCTTAATTTTCAACAAATTAAGACTTTTTTTATTTTAGGATGGATTTTTTGCTTAAATATATTTATAATTAATACGAGGTGGAAGTTTTATGAATAATGATTTACAAAAAGAATTAGATATTAAAAAATGGATAGAAAGTGAACAAGCAAAAAAAGATTTATGTTCTACATATGACTACTGTCAAAATTGTGATAAAACGAAAGAAAATCCTTGTGCTTTAGCTTATTCGAAATATAATAAAGTTAAAAAACCAATATTATCTTTTAGTGAAAAACTTGCAATTTCTAAGGAAATAACCAAAGAAAAATATTGTACTATATGTAATGAAATATTATCAAAAAATATAAAAATGCGTGTTTGTAAAAAAAATGTAACTTTAAGACATAATAAAGTTCTTCTTGGTCTTATTACTCTAACTAAAAATAGTTTAAAGATACATTTAGCACTAGATCCTACATTGTTTGAGGAGATTCCACATTTGGATTATAGTGAAAAAAAGACATATGCGGATTGCCCTTTTACAATAAAACTAAGTTCAAAAAGAGCACTTAAAAATGCGATGATACTTCTTCAAGAGATAAAAAAATAGTTTATAAACAAAAAACCTAAGAAATTCTCTTAGGTTTTTTAATATAGAATCGTAAGGAGGAAAATATGAAAGTCATTTTTCTAGACATTGATGGAGTACTTAATTCATCCTTTTATGATAAAAATAAAAAGACTAGTACCGAAGGAAATATTGATGAAACACGAGTATTCTTATTAAAAATAATTATTGATCGTACAGAAGCTAAAATTGTTTTAAGTTCTTCTTGGAAAAAGCATTGGAATGTTGAACCTTCCCTATGTGATTTAGATGGGATTTATATAAATTCAATTTTCCAAAAATATAATCTTTCTATTTATGATAAAACACCTCAACTTGATGATAAATTTAATCGAAAAAAAGAAATCCTAGAATGGTTAAAAAATAAAAAAGATATCGATAATTTTATCATTTTAGATGATTACGCGTTTGGATGGGAAGAGCTTACAGATAAGGTAATTAAAACAAATCCTATATTTGGTTTAGGTTTAGAAGATATTCATGTAGAAAAAGCAATAACTTTACTTACATCGTAACATAAAAACAGGCTTGTTTAAGCCTATTTTTTTAAATTCATAGATACAGTGTGTAAAACGGGGCTGAAGAATATAATAATTATGCTTACTTGCTACTCTATGCTATTTATAAATATCTTCCTATGCGCGCTGCTCGAACGATGAAAATAAAATGCTACTGTAAACAAAATTTCTTATATATTTAAAACAATAAGCGGAATGACTATATTTTAATCATTCCGCTTTTAGCTAACATTATAATTGCCTGAGTTCTAGATGTTACTCCTAGTTTACCAATTACATTTGAAATATGATTTCTTACTGTTTTTTCGCTTATCGATAACTTTTGAGCAATTGACTTGGTTGTTTCATTTTCAATTAATAATTTAAATATCTCTAACTCTCTAGGTGTTAAAAAATGTTGATTCATAATGAATTATGGACCTCCAATGCTTACATTAATATAATATGTAATTAGTAAGTATTTGGAAACTATAAAATAACATAATTCTTTTATAAAGTATGTTTTAATAAATCCTCATAAGATACATTTAATAAATCTCTTGCTGAGATATCAAAAACGGTTCGACATCCACATTCTTTTCTTTGATTTAGCTTATATGCCGCACGAGCATAGGCCACTAATACACTTCCTGTAAATTCTGGATTTGAATCTAATTTTAAACTATATTCAATTACATGCTTATTATCATTTCCCGTTTGACCTGTACGGATAACAAAACCACCATGAGGAATTCCATTATGATTCTTCTTTAATTCTTCTAAAGTAATAAAATGTACGGTTGTGTCATAATCTTTAAAATAATTTGGCATTTCCTTTATTTCTTTTTCAATACGTGCCTCTTGATCTTTAGATTCGGCAACAACATAACATTCTCTAGTATGCTTTTGTCTTGTAGTAAGTTCAGGATTGGAAGCACTTCGAACCTTATTTAAAGCATCTTCAACCGGAATGGTATATTGTCTTGCATCAATAACGCCTTTTATTCTACGAATCGCATCACTATGTCCTTGGCTTACACCCTTACCCCAAAATGTGTAATCTTTACCATTTGGTAAAACTGCACTCATTATCGCACGGTTTAAAGAGAACATTCCTGGATCCCATCCAGTAGAAATTATCGCAATTTTCTTTGATTCCATAGCACTTTTGTCAACATTCATAAAATGTTCATAAATTTTAGCATGGGTATCAAAAGAATCGACAACATTAAATAATTTAGCAAACTCTGGAGTTTGTGTAGGTAAATCAGTTGCACTACCACCACAAAGAATCATAACATCGATTTTATGAATAAACTCTTTCACTCTTTCAATGGAATAAACTTGAACTCCTTTCGTTTGAAGTTCTACACTCTTAGGATTTCGTCTAGAAAATACTGCTACTAATTCCATATCTTCATTTTGATGAATTGCATTTTCTACTCCTCTACCTAAATTTCCATATCCACATATTCCTATTCTTATCATATTCACCACTCCTATCAAAATAACAATTTTATTATAACACTTTTTCAGATGATTTTAAAGATAAGAGAATTCAAAATCAAGTAAAATTTTTTTCTTGTGAACCCCTAAGGCAAAACCACCCAAACTCTGATTACTTCCTATAATTCTATGACATGGAACTACAAGAAGTAAAGGATTCTTATTACATGCATTTCCTACAGCACGATAGGCCTTTGGTGCTTTAATTTGTTCTGCAATATCTTTATAAGTTTTGGTAGTTCCATAGGGAACATCCTTTAAGGCATTCCACACTTTTTTCTGAAAATCAGTTCCTTTATTATAGAAAATAGGAAAACTAAATTCTTTTCTTTTTCCATGAAAGTATTCATCTATTTCTTTTTTTACACTTATCAAAAAAGAAGTAGGTATTTCCTCTTGCAATTGTTTTACTAAAACAATTTTCGTAACCTTATTTTTTTGTTCTTCAATCCATAAATTGCCTATAGGACTATTATAATTTATTCCAGCCATTTTTAACCTCAAAAAAGGGATATCTAAGATATCCCAAAATATTTAATCTAATGTTTCTAGTTTTTCTTTGAAGGAAGAATCCATAGAATTTTTCAAAGGTGTTTCACGCTTAGAAACTTCAACCATAGCTTTTGTTTTATTGTGGGTTGCTATCGTACCTGCACCGCTTACACATCCATGAGGGCAAGCCATTCCTTCTAATAAGTATCCGTCATATTTACCGGTCTTAGCCATTTGAAGTAATTTTTTGCAATTGGATAATCCTTGAGCAGATTCCACTTTAATTTCTCGATTCATATCCATTCGCTTAATTGCATTTACTACCGCATGAGCAACACCACCAGCAACTGCAAATCCTCTTCCATCGGCAGAAGTTTCATTCTTTAGTGGACTTTCCTTTAAATGATTCAAATCTACGTTTTTCGCAATAAACATACCCATTAACTCTTCAAACGTTAAAACAAAATCTACATCACTTCTAACACTTTTTCTTGATGCTTCTAGTTTTTTTGCAGAGCAAGGACCTACGAAAACAACTTTACAATTTGGATGCTTCTTTTTTACTAGTCTTGCGGTTAACACCATAGGAGTTAAAGCCATTGAGATATTATCTCTAAACTCAGGAAATTCCTTTTTTGCCATTACCGACCAACTTGGGCAGCAAGAAGTACCCATAAATCTTAATTTATCTGGAACGTTCTTTAAAAAATCTTCCGCCTCTTCTATGGTGCATAAATCCGCTCCTATAGATACTTCATAAACGCCATTAAAGCCTAATTGTGCCATAGCATCATCTATTGTTTTCAAATTTACTTTAGGTCCAAATTGGCCAACAAAAGCTGGCGCCATAATTGCATAAACTTCTAAATCACTTTTTATACATTGGATTACTTGAAATAATTGTGATTTATCCGCAATTGCACCAAAAGGACAATTTACAATGCACATTCCACAGCTTACACATTTATCATAATTAATTTTGGCACGTCCATCCTCATCAGACTCTATCGCATTCATACCACATGCCTTTTCACATGGACGTTCCCTATGAACAATTGCCCCATAAGGACAAACATCTTTACATTTACCACATTTAATACATTTATCTTGATCGATTATAGAATGCCCATTTGTAATTCTTATCGCATCCTTAGGACATACATTCGAGCACGGATTTGCCAAACATCCCACGCAAGCATCGGTAACAAAGTAAGAATCTTCTGGACAAGAATTACATGCAAAGTCAATCACATTAATTAGTGGATCCTCATAAAATCGCTCCGTTCTTATTGCCTCTTCTATTCCCTTAGCAATCGGCTCATGCTGATCAGCACTACGTACTGGAAGACCAATAGCTAAACGTAAACGTTCTGCAACAATAGCTCTTTCTAAAAAAATAGATTCTCTATATTGTGCTCTTCCTCGAAGCATTTGGTATGGGATTTCTTCTATTCTAGAATAATCTCCTCCCTCATAGCCCAAACGTGCAACTTCTTCAAATACTTTTCTTCTTATTTTGATTAATGATGCATAAGAATCTAACATATTCTGCTACCCCCTAGTAATATCTTCTAATATTTTACTCGTTTTTTCTCCATATAACAAGTAATTTTACATATTTCTCTCACTTTTTAAATAAAAGAAAGGCCTAATGCTTAAATCTACATTAGACCAATTCTATTATTTTCCTTCGTTATAAAAGCCTTCCTCATGTGGATTTGGATATTTTTCACGCTTGGAATTATATTTTGTATGTAATAATTTATGAGCAAGAGGTGAACCTGGTTCCGTCAAGAAATCTTTATAAAGAATTTGAACATCTTTATTTAAATGGGATCTTCTTACGGTCTTAAATTTATCTTTATCATATAAAACCTGGGCACGCTTTTGAATATAGGTTTCTAAAATATCATCCTCTTCATTTGGCAAGAATAATTCTTTTACAAATGGCTGACCACCACCATTTACACAACCACCAGGACAACCCATAATTTCTACAAAATCATAAGGGGATTCACCCTTTTGGATTTGCTCTAAAATAACTTTAGCATTTTTCATACCACTTGCAACACAAATTTTATACTTTTGATGATTAATTTCTAATTCTGCTTCTTTTAATCCTTTTAATCCTCTTACAGGAGTAAATTCAACAGGTTCTAATTCATCACCAGTCAAAATATGATATGCGGTACGTATTGCAGCCTCCATAACACCACCAGTAACACCAAAAATAACTCCAGCTCCTGTATATTCTCCAATTAAATCATGGTCAAAATCTTCGTTAGGAAGTTTCTTCCATGTAATACCTGCTCTACGAATTAATTTTGCTAATTCCCTTGTAGTTAAAACAACATCTACATCGGCAATGCCATCCACTTGATTGTCTGGGCGCTTATTTTCATATTTTTTAGCAATACAAGGCATAATAGATACCACACAAATCTTAGAGCGATCAATATGATGCTTTTCTGCATAATAAGATTTGATAATTGCTCCTACCATTTGATGTGGAGACTTACAGCTAGATAAATGTGGAATTAATTTTGGATAATAATACTCTAAATAGTTTACCCAACCAGGTGAACATGAAGTTATCATTGGAGTAGCTGCACGAGTAGATAAACGATGAATCCATTCATTTGCTTCTTCCATGATGGTTAAATCCGCTCCAAAGTTTGTATCAAAAACGCGGTAAAAGCCTAAACGATGTAACGCAGCTACCATTTTGCCTGTACAACTTGTTCCAATCTTTTCACCAAACTCTTCTCCGATTGCCGCACGAACCGCAGGTGCTGTCTGAACGATAACAATTTTACCTTCGGCAAAAGCTTGATCTAATTTATCAATTTCACTATGCTCCATTAATGCGCCTGTTGGACATACATTAACACATTGTCCACATTGAATACATGGTACAGTTGAAAAAGAGCGATTTGCACTTGGACCAACGATAGTATCAAAGCCTCTTTTTTCAAAGCCTAAAATACCTAATCCTTGCTCCGCTTTACATGTTTCTACACAGCGACCACATAGTATACATTTTGATGTATCACGAATCAACCCTGGTGCTATATCATCATAGGTTACCTCCGTTTGTGCTCCGGCATATATATCAGGTCTTGCACCTACAATTCTTGAAACTTCCAATAATTCACATTGTCCGTTTTTAGAACAAGCCTGACAATTCATAGAGTGATTAGAAAGTAATAATTCCACACTTGTTCTTCTTGCTTCTACTGCCATTGGATCATTTATGGAAACTTCTAATCCCTCACGAACAGGATATGCACAGCTTGGAACCAAACGTCTTTCTCCTTTTACTGCAACTAAACATACACGGCAAGATGCTAAAGAACATCTTCCATCTTTCCATGAACATAAAGAAGGAATGTTATATCCACATGCTCTTGCTGCTTGTAATACAGTTAAAGAGTCATCTACTTTAAAATCTCTACCTTCAATTTTAATATTAACTATAGCCATATAATCTCCTCCTATCCTCTATGTATAGCATTAAATTTACAGGAAGCAATACAACTACCACATTTAACACATTTTGTTTGATCGATTACAAATGGTTCTTTTCCTACTACACCAGTAATTGCATCAACTGGACAACCTCTTGCACATAAAGAACATTTTTTACATTTGTCAGGATCGATAGAGTATTCTATTAAATCCTTACATACACCTGCATCACATTTTTTATCAAGAATATGACGCATATATACTTCTTTAAATTTAGACAACGTGGATAAAATCGGATTAGCAGCGGTTTGGCCTAAGCCACATAAACTTCCAACTTTAATTGATTGGGATAAGCTTTCTAATCGATCGATATCCTCTAAAGTTGCTGTACCATTAGTTATTCTATTCAAAATTTCTAACAAACGCTTTGTACCGATTCTACATTGTGAACATTTTCCACAGGATTCATCACAAATAAACTCCATATAGAATTTGGCAACATCTACCATACAGTTATCTTCATCCATAACGATAGCACCACCGCTACCCATCATAGAACCTCTTGCTATTAAATTGTCATAATCAATTGGTGTATCAAGCTCACTCATGGTTAAGCAACCACCAGAAGGTCCTCCGGTTTGAATCGCTTGAAACTTCTTATTATTTGGAATTCCTCCACCAATGTCATAAACAAGTTCTCTTAAAGTTGTTCCCATAGGAACTTCAACAAGTCCAACATTT
>CAYYMS010000004.1:0-143292 GCA_964473015.1 uncultured Anaeroplasmataceae bacterium
TACAGCAGGAGAAAAGGAAATAACGGTTACCTATAATGGAAAAGAAACAAAATATAAAATTAAAGTTTCTTTAAGCTTTGAACAGGCATTAGAATCTTTAAAAGGTAATGTGGAATTTACAGGTAATTACATATTAAAATATAATATAAATGAATTGGAAGATGTCGCACATGATATAAGTACAATTTTTGAAGATGATAAGATTTTAATGCTTGAATCGGATTCACAAACGAATCAAGTTTATTATGAATATCTTTATAAAAATGTAGATAATAAACTGGCTTTATTACAAAGAAATATGCAAAATGAAGTTAATTTTATAAAATCATCTGCGGATTTTGATGAATATGATAATCCATTTAATAACATAACAATAGAAGATTTTACATGGGTAGAAGATAATATGTTTGAGATATCAGATGCAGCATTACGAAAAGAAATTGCATCTTGTCTAACGGGCTGGAACGAAAGTATTTTAGTTATGTTCTTTTATGTAGAAGATAATAAAGTTACAAGAATTGAATTTACAACCGAAACAATTAAAATTGACGATGCAGGGGAATACTCTTATATTTCCGATTATGAATTTAATGTTTTAAATCATAAAACAGCTACAATTGATGAGAAATACTACACCCCTTTTGTAAAAACGAAAGATCATGAAATTTTAGAAAACGCTCTAAAGAATATTGAACCAAATTATACCATATTGCATTATGATCATGAGGATGGATATGAGGATTTGGAATATAATGTTTATGTAACGGATATGGCCGTATATAGTGCGTGTTTAGGTTGGGAAAACGGATATGTAGAGTTAGAGGGACTTATTTATCCATTTAACTATGATGTTGCATCTTCTAAAGCAAAATTATTAGATCCGATTTCAAATTATGAAACTTTTAGAGAAGCTTTAGCTAATTTTAATTGCTTTAAAGTGGAAGTATTAAATTATGAAGGAGATGGTATCTTTTCATCTTATGATGCTAATATTGCATCTGAAATCTTAACCAATTTTGGTGAAGGCCGTGATGAGAAAATGCATTATTCCTCTGCTACAGCAATAGAAATTGAAATAAGAGACGAAAAGCTTTATCAAGTTCGATTTATTTATAATATTTATGGAACGGTAGGTTATGTAGAATTAACTTATAGTAATTTTGGTGAAACGATAATGCCTATTAGTTTTGAGAATGCAGATAAAACAAGTGTTTTAGATGAATATTATGGAATATATGTAGGCTCAAATAAAACGATTGAAATTAATAAAAATGGTATTTTTGTAAATGGAATTGTATTTGTTGTTGAAAATTATAATAGCGAGTATCAAATGTTTACAGGAACTTTAAATGGAGAATTATATTATATTAATCGTTTAAGTTCAAAACAATTAGTATTAAGTAATGAAGCAGCAGATGAGGTTCATGTATTAACCATTCATGATGAAACCATTTTAGAACTACCTGAGGAATATAAAGGGGTATGGGAAGATGAAAGTAATACTTTTATTGTACAATCTCACGTTATCTATTTAAATGGTAGTGTAACCGAAATTATAAGTTATAAAGAAAGCGAAGGTATTGTTTGCTTATTTGATAATATTACTTATAATTTATTCTTAGCAAATGGTGCAATGATTGTCTTGGTTGTTGATGCGAACGGAAACATTACAAAAAGGGATTTAAATAAAGCTAGTAATAATATTGGAATTGAAATTCCATTGGAATATGTTGGTATTTATTCTTATTATGATGAAACTACAATGGAAACTCTTCAAATTGAAATTAAGCTTTATGAAATAAAAATGTTTAATGTAGTAGCTACTATAGTATCTTATAGTGAAGAGGATGGATTTAATTTATCCGTAAATGGTGTAACTTACACAATCTCTTTTGGTCAAACCATAGATACTTTATTAGTAAATCAAGATACAGATTCTAAAGTATATCAAAGAATCAACGATATAAAAGATTCTTATGTAGGTAAATATATTTCGGTTGTTGCTGAAAGAAACTATGAAATAGAAATTACAAAAACAAGTATTATTTTAAATGGAAAGGAATATAAACAATTTCGTTTGGATTCTGAATATGGTTATACGATTGAAGTAGATAATATATCCACATATATCCTTCTTTATATGCCTAATTACATTATGGTATATGATAATATTGAGTTAGAAGTAATTTGTCAAAAAATAGATTATACGATTCCTAAAGCGTTTATAGGAACATGGGAAAGTAGTGACACCTATACGCAAGTGGTTATAAATAGCTTCACCATTAAGGTCAATGGAGTACGACTAGAAAATCTTGTTATTACAAATAATTCAATTACAGGAAAGCTAGGAAAAGTGGAAGGTTATGAGTTGGCATTTGGTTTTACACAGGATTATATGTATGTTGGAACAGAAGAAAATAATGCGATTGTTTATAAGAAGACCTCAGGAGAAAATCCAAATCCACTACCAAGCGATATAGAAATTCCAGAAAAATTTATTGGAACATATAAAAATGAAGAAAAAGCTTATACAATTGTAATTACGGCAGAAAAAATTACGGTCAATGGTATAGAAGTAGAAATCACTGAGTATGATGAATATGAAGGCTTTACCATAGAATTAAATGGTACAACCCACTATATTATGCAGGATGGTTATGATGATGAAGTGACTGGTATTTGGATTATTGCATCCGATAATAGTTATGTGATTTTAACCAAAGTATCCGATGATTCTCCACAGCCAAGTGATATTGTGATTCCAAGTAATTTCATTGGAACTTATGAAAATGATAATTATACGATAGTAATTACAGAAGATGAAGTTACCATAAATGGAACAAAAGTAGAAGTAACAGAAGCCGATGATTATCAAGGACTTACTGTAATTTATGGAGAAACGAATGATACCTATTATATTTATCAATATGGTTATGATTCTGTTATTACGAAAATTTGCTTTGCTAGTGAAGATAATAGTGTTTTTGAAACTTTAACAAAGACTTCTGGTTCTGATGAACCTGGTGAAGTTAACATTCCACAAGATCTTGTAGGTACATATACAGGTACGAAGGATGAGGTTACCTATACGGTAGTTATAACTACAAATAGTATTACAATTAATGATGAAGCTGTTACAGACATAGAAGTTATTAATTATTTTGGAGTATCTTTATCTTTTACATATAATTCTAATATTTATGGACTTGTTCCAACAGATGAAGGTATGGAATGGACGGATGAAGTAGGTAATACTTTCACAACTTTAACGAAGCAAGATGATTAATTTTTAAAGAGGCTATTAAGGAACTAAAAAAGTTTCTTATAGCCCCTTTTTTTGTAAAGAGAAAAGAAATTTTAATAGAATTTTGAAAGAATAAGTTTAGTGTAAATTTATATTTAAAATAAAATAAAGTATTGTGAAAAATTTTTCTTTAAAATGAAAATTAAATATAGTATAATAAAAAAGTAAAAAAATAAATTAAAACTTGAAAGGTAGTGTAAATTATGGGAAGAGCCCATGAGGTTCGTGCAGCATCAATGGCAAAAACAGCTGCAATGAAGTCTTCTAAGTATGCAAAGTGGGGAAAGGAAATATTTCAAGCAGCTAAAGCTGGCGTTCCTGATCCTGATATGAATCAAAGTTTAAAGCGTGTTATTGAACGTGCAAAAAAAGATCAATGTCCAGCCGATGTTATTAAACGTGCAATTACAAAAGCACAAGGAGTTGCATCCGGAGCATCTAAAGAAAAGGTTTATGAAGGATATGGTTCTGGCAATGTTGCAATCATAGTTGAATGTTTAACTGATAATGATAATCGTACATTTACAGAAGTTCGTACCGCATTTAATAAGACAGGTGGTACTCTTGGTACATCCGTTAGTTACATGTTTAATCGCAAAGCACAATTTGTATTTGAGGGAATGACCGAAGATGAGGCTATGGAAGCTTTAATGGCGAACGATTGTGATTTTGAAGATATGACCACGGATGAAGATGGATTTGTAACGATTTATGCAGCTCCAGCCGATTTTGAAAATATTAAAAATGCTTTACTTGCTGCAAAGCCTGAAATGGAATTTGAAAAATGCAGTGTAGAATTAATTCCATCTACTTATGTGGATTTAGATGAAGATCACGAAGCTAAATTTAAACGATTATTAGCATTATTAAGAGAATGCGATGATGTATCTGACATTTATCATAATGCGAATATAACAGAAGACGAAGAGGAATAAGATGAATGAAGCCGTAATGGCTTCTTTTCCTTATATTTTAGAGGTATGGTATGAAGATTATTATTGAAAGCGAACAATTTAATCGTACACTAAAGCGAATGACGCATGAAATTATAGAGAAAAACGAAGAACTTTCTAAAATTATTTTAGTTGGAATTGAGCGTAAGGGTACGCCAATTGCAAAAGAAATACAGGAATTAATTTTTAAATTTGAAAATATACATATACCCTTAGAGGTTATCGATATCGCAGGTCACAGAGATGATCATAAAAAAAATGACCAAATCAAACCCGTATTTAAAGAAAATATAAATGATAAAGTAATTATTTTAGTTGATGATGTATTATATACAGGAAGATCGGTAAGAGCAGCTATGGATGCTATAATGGATATGGGAAGACCCGCAAAAATTGAATTGGCTGTTTTTGTTGATAGAGGACATAGAGAGTTACCTATACGTGCGGATTTTATTGGGAAAAATATACCTACAAGCAAAGAAGAAATGGTGATTTGCGACTTTTCAAGTAAAGAGGTAGTCATAAAATAAAAGGAAACGTTTACACGCGAAAATAATTTTGAGATAGATTAGAATTATGATATAATATTTGTATATCATAAAAAAACAATTGATTTTGTGCGAAAAACAATTTGAAAGGATTTAAAGATATGTTAAGTGATTTAGAAATTGCACAACAAGCGGATATTAAGCCTATTAAAGACATTGCAAATAAATTAAATATAAAGGAAGATGCCTTAGAAAATTATGGAAAATATAAGGCAAAATTACATCTTAATCTTATGGATAAAAAGAATAAAGATGGAAAAGTAATCTTGGTTACCGCAATTAGTCCAACACCTGCAGGAGAAGGGAAGTCTACTACAACGATTGGGTTATGTGATGCATTAAATAAAATTGGTGCTAAGACTATGGTTGCATTACGCGAACCTAGCTTTGGACCTGTGATGGGTGTTAAAGGTGGAGCAGCTGGAGGAGGATATGCGCAAGTTATCCCTATGGAAGATATAAACTTACATTTTACAGGGGATCTTCATGCCATCACGACAGCAAATAATGCAATTGCAGCAATTTTAGATAATCATATTTATCAAGGAAACGAATTACATATTGATCCTACTCGAATTATTTGGCATAGATGCTTAGATATGAATGATCGTGCTTTACGTGGTGTAGTTGTAGGTCTTGGAGGAAGTACAAATGGTATTCCCAGAGAAGATCATTTTGATATTACGGTTGCATCAGAAATTATGGCCGTTTTATGTCTATCTACATCTTTAGAGGATTTTAAAGAAAGAATAGGAAGAATTGTTGTTGCATATACTTATGATAAAAAACCGGTTACCGTAAAAGATTTAAATGCAGCTGGAGCAATTTCTTTAATAATGAAGGATGCATTAAAGCCTAATTTGGTTCAAACATTAGAGCATAATCCTGCATTTATTCATGGAGGTCCTTTTGCAAATATTGCACATGGTTGTAATTCGATTATAGCAACAAAAGCAGCAATGGGTCTTACGGATTATGTTGTAACAGAAGCTGGTTTTGGTGCGGATTTAGGTGCTGAGAAATTTTTCGATATTAAATGTAGAATCGCTGGAATAAAACCATCTGCCGTAGTTATTGTCGCAACGATACGTGCATTAAAAATGCATGGTGGTGTTGCAAAGGAAGATTTAAAGGAAGAAAATGTAGATGCTTTATTATCTGGTATTGTCAACTTAGAAAAGCATATTGAAAATATAAAAAAATATAAATTACCTTATGTGATTGCAATCAATAAATTTTATACGGATACAGAAAAAGAAATAGAGACCTTGCTTTCATGGGCAAAGGATAATCATCATGAAATTTCTTTATCAGAAGTATTTACAAAGGGTAGTGAGGGTGGCATTGATTTAGCACAAAAGGTATTAAATAAGATTGAAAAAGAAGATGGATATCATACATTTGAATGTTTATATGACGTAAATGACACAATAAAAGCAAAAATTACAACGATTTGTAAAGAAATTTATGGTGCTGAGCATGTGGAATTTTCTACTCAGGCGAAAAATCAAATGGCGACTTTTAAGCGTAATGGATGGGATAAAATGCCTATTTGTATGGCTAAGACGCAATACTCTTTTTCGGATAATCCAAAACTTCTTGGAAGACCAGAAAACTTCACCATTACGATACGTGAATTAAAGCCTTCCATTGGAGCAGGATTTATTGTAGCGTTAACAGGTGATATTATGACAATGCCTGGTTTACCAAAAGAACCAGCAGCAAATAAAATGGATGTTGTAGAGGGTAAAACCATTGGTTTATTTTAAAAATTATAGGAGGATATTTATATATGGAATATGTGTTTGGTAAAAGACAAGTAATCATTAATTTTTCAGAGGTGTTTTGTAAATCAGAAACGGAATTATTGAATTCTGCCTGCTTTAAAGATGTTTGGACAAAATTTATAAAAAATATAAAGAAAGCAGAAAGACAAGATATGCTAAAAGTGTTAAAACTTTTACCGAAACCTGAAGTTGATTATATTAAGTTATTTAAACTTTTACTTGCCTTTTCTGTTGAAGAAATAAAAGAAATGAGTCCATTTTATAATCTTCTTTTAGACCAAGCCGATATCATATATGATTTGGTGGAAAACTTCTATGATTATTGGCGAAAGTTAGAAAGATATGCTGTGGTATTTACAAAGGCGAATATAGATGGTATTGAATCAACGACGTTTATTGGAGCTCAAAGTCAATTTAATAGTTTAGTGTTAAAAACATATCGTTCAATTACAGAAAAACTTTATGGTCAAAAGTTTCCTATTTATCGTCAATTACCAGCTGGTGTTAACGCGGGACTTTTAATATCAAAACATAATTGGATGAAACCGGATTCTCCTTATGCATTTTTAGCAAAGAGTGAAGCGATAGAACAAATATTAATCCGTCCACCTTTTATTTCTTATTCTGAAAAAAATAAGCGTACGGGTATATATCAGGAGGTTTTTGAAAACCCTATTCTAAAATTTAAAGATAACTTTAAAGCTACCGAATATTATTGCTATTCGGCAAAGGTTGGATCCGCTTTAACGTATGTCTATTTTCATAGAGATTATTTAGCCCATGGTATTACTTTATGTAATTTATTTGAATTTGTACGTGTAAGTGATTGTAAAGGACAAAAGCCAGATTGTTTATATATTTTTGGTGCAGATATCGAAGGAGACTCTGTTTTCTATTACGATAAACAAAATGATATTTATGTAGGTGTTGCTCCACATAATTCTTCTGTAGACTATTTTGGATACATGAAGAAAATGTTATTGACTCTTTATAATGTCAAAATGATTGAACAAGGAAATTTACCACTTCATGGCGCTTGTGTTCACATAACTATGAAAAACGGAACAAATAAAAACATTGTAATTATTGGAGATAGCGGCGCAGGTAAAAGTGAATCTTTAGAAGCATTATCTGAATATGCAGGAGATAATATTTCATCGCAATTAACCGTATTTGATGATATGGGAACCTTTAAATTAGAGGATGGCAAAATTAGAGCTTATGGTACAGAAATCGGTGCCTTTGTAAGACTAGATGATATGGCTTCTGGATATGCGTATAATGAAATGGATAGAGCCATCTTTATGAATCCGGATAAAATTAATTCTCGCTTAGTTATTCCTGTTGCAACATACCCTCAAATTATGAAGGGATATGAAATTGATATGGTTTTATATGCAAACAATTATGATGAGAATTGTGATAGTGAGGTAACTTTCTTTGATAATGTAGAAGATGCGAAAAAGGTCTTTATCCGTGGAGCTAGGAAGGCTAAGGGAACGACACAGGAAGTTGGACTTGTAGAGTCTTTCTTTGCGAATCCTTTTGGTCCAGTTCAAAGAGAAGCACAAACAAGAAAGATTATTGATAAGTATTTTGATCATTTGTTTGCATCAAATATTAAAGTTGGTCAGTTACATACCAAACTTGCTGTACCTGGATTAGAGCATGAAGGACCAGCAGCTGCAGCAAAGAAATTATTTGAATTATTAGAAAAATAATATAATACAAACAAGGGCATCTTTTAAAAAGATGACCTTTTGCTTTTTAAAAACACGTATTTATTCGTTAATATAAGTAAGAAATATAATTTTTAAAAACTTTAAGAGGTGATATTATGAAGAAAATTTTTTTTGTATTTTTGTTTTTTCTAATGTTTTTTCTTATAGGTTGTAAAGAATATGAATATAAGGGAAAAGAAGTAAAAGAAATTTTTTTAATGTCTGTGGATTATAATGGAGGTGCCCTAGACGAATCTAAAATCGATTTTACGAGTGGAGAAGTCCTAAGCCGCTTTTATATGGGGGCCGATGAAACAAAACCAGAATTTAAAACCATTCATACATTTTCCCTTGAAGATATTCCTACCTTTATGAATGCAATAGGTAAAGCGGGGCTTTTTAAAATAAAGGAAAAATATAGTCAAACGGGGATTATAGATGGTGGTGGCTGGCACTTACAGATTGTTTTTGAAGATGGAACCTGCCAAGAATCGGTAGGGGATAATGATGGACCAACATCTATATTTCAAAAGTTTGATCTTGCATGCTATGAATTATTTGGAGATGATTTCTTTTCTACTCTACCTAGTACCTATAAATATCCACCTTCCGCTCCTGATTTAACCTATGTGTCAACAAAAGATAATATAACGTATTATGATGGTATACATAATGCTATCTTAACCAATTATATATGGAGAAAACAAAAGGTAGAAGGTATAGATAATATAACAACAGCATTAGCGCATAAAAGTGACTTTTTTGATTCTTCGCTTACGTATAAACTTCATATAGGAACGCAAAATATGGAATATAAGTTTAAGAATTTAAAGTTATATTCTTATGATATGAATGGAGAAGATGAACAACTCATTTTAGATACAAAATACTTTAAAAAAGGAAATAAGGAATGTAATATTTTATTTAATCGAATTTATGTAATTATTGTGACCTATGAATATGGTACATGTGAATACTGTTTTTCTACTGTGGTATAAAAAATAGAAATAATGCTTGACTACTAGATAAAAATAAAGTAAAATATTAAACGGTACATTTTTAAGCAATTATCCACAATTGCCCTAAATTATTATAAAATAACTTAGGAGGAAACAAGCAATGAATACATTCATGGCAAACAATCAAACAATTCAACACAATTGGTATGTAGTTGATGCAGCTGGCTTAACTTTAGGACGTTTAGCTACAGTTGTTGCTTCTTTATTAAGAGGCAAACATAAGCCAACTTATACTCCACATGTAAACTGCGGAGACAATGTTATCGTTATTAACGCTGACAAAATTAAATTAACTGGAAATAAGTGGGATGATAAGTTATATCGTAGTCACTCTGAATACAGTGGTGGTCTTAAGACTATGACTGCAAAAGAAGTAATGGCTAAATTCCCAACAAGAATGGTAGAGAAGGCAATCTATGGTATGCTACCTCATACTAAGCTTGGTGATCAAATGAGAAAGCAATTATATGTATATGCTTCAGCAGAACATCCACATGCTGCTCAAAAACCAGTAGAATTCGTAGTAAAGGCATAAGGGGAGGACAAAAGTAATGGCAAAGAAATTAGTTCAATATTTAGGAACAGGCCGTCGTAAGAGTGCAGTTGCTCGTATATATTTACGTCCAGGTAAAGGTAAAATTACGATTAATGGTCGTGCTTTTGAGGATTATATTCCTTCAGCAGCTGTTCGTCTAGATGTTTTACAACCACTTGAATTAACAGAAACCACTGAAAAGTTTGATGTTTTAGTTAACGTATTTGGTGGAGGAATAACTGGTCAAGCAGGAGCAATCCGTTTAGGTATTACTCGTGCATTAATGGAAGTTAATCCTGACTATCGTGCTGTATTAAAACCTGCAGGTTTAGTAACACGTGATCCACGTGCGAAAGAACGTAAAAAGTATGGTCTTAAGAAAGCTCGTAGAGCTCCACAATTCTCTAAGCGTTAATTGTTTGATTATAAAAATTGCATTAAAAAAACAAGACAAGCAAGGACTTCTCACCCTTGCTTTTTTTGTTAACTATAATTTAAAGTAAGTTTTTATTTTAAAAAATTTGAGTTTATTCGTTTATATTAGTGAAAAGGAGTGATGAAATATGTTAAAAAAAATTTTTTGCATTTTAGGAGTATTTTTATTATGTATTGTAAGCTCTTGTAGTGCACCAAAAGGAGAATGTGAACTTTTAAAAGAACCAAAGGAAATAAAAAAATTATCCTATAAAGATTTCGAAGATGTGGGCTATCAAGCGTTTTTATCTAAAGTAAGAATCTTTTCTGCCAAATTAACAGAAAGTTATCATAAAAGCTATCGAGAAGAATTGAATACAGCGATATCTCCTCTTTCTTTATATATGGCTTTAAGTTTAACGATGGAATGTGCAAATAACGATACAAGACAAGAAATATTAGATGCTTTAGATTTGACTTATGAGGACGTGCTTTCTTATACAAAAATGTTATTTTCTCAGTCTACAAGAGAATATAAAACAGAAAATACAATAACATCAAAAGAAGTTTTAACTAATTCGATTTGGTTTCAAGAGGGTTTAGATTTAGTAGAAAATACCATTGATAATCTTGCGGATCAATACTATTGTTACTCCTATAAAACCGATTTTTTAAATAAAAATAAACAAGCCAATCAAGCAATTAAAGAATTTATCAAAAGACAAACCAATGGGTTAATCGATTCCGATTTTAATATGTCAACGGATACTTTAATTGCATTGATTAATACCTTGTATTTAAAAGATATTTGGAATAATGATGGCGATGATTTAAAATTGACTAAGGATAAATATGCTTTTAAAAATAGTAATGACAAGACAAAGAATATGAAGTTATTACAAAGCTATTATGCGTTAGGAAAGGTGTACGAAGAAGAAACATTCCGTCATTTTTATGCGAAAACCAATTATGGATTTAAAATTAAATTTATCGTTCCTAAGGATGGTTATACATTGCAACAAATTTTAACGACGGAAAATATAAATAAGATAAATAAAATAGCCTATGATTATAAAGATGAAGAGAAAATGGAAATGTATTATACGCGTTGCTTATTTCCAGAATTTAAAGCTTCTTGTGATAAAGAATTAGGTAGTTTCTTGAAGGAACAGTTCCATATTAATTTATTATTTGATAAGTATAATGCGGATTTAACCAATATTGCAGATTTAAGAAAATACGATGATAATCTTTACTGTAGTGCTATAATTCATAAAACGAAGGTAGAAGTAAACCGGAAAGGGATTGAGGGTGCGGCAGTTACCGTAGTGCAATTAGATGCCGCAGGGGCACCAGAACCGATTTATAAAAATGTTTATAACGATTTTATTATTGATAAATCTTTTGGATATTTAATTACCGATGCGGAAGATACCATCTTATTTTCAGGTGTTATTCAAGATTTATAAAAGTATAAGGGAGTATGAAGTATACTCCCTTTTATATTACCTTAATAACGATTAAAGAAGCGTCATCCTTTAATTCGTTATTTTCTTTTTTCTTTAATTTATTTATAATATGATTCATTATTTCTTCGGAAGAAGCATTAAAATCGATTTCGTTTTTAATTTCTAATGCACTTAAGAAATCCGATATTCCATCCGATAATAAAAGAATAACATCGTTTTTAAAAAATTCAACTTCATATGAAGAATTTATATCATCTAGTTTTAAAGGTAATGCTTTATTTTCAAAGGCTTGTAGCTCTTGATTATGATAGATATAAGAGGTAGTAGATCCCAATTTATACAGATTTAGCTTCATATTGGAGGTATTAATGTTTAGTATGTCTAGGGTTGCATAGGAATCATATTCACATTTTAAATCGTAGATATTTTCTAATAATTTTAATATGGTTTTTAAAGAAAAATGATAACTGGATAAATGACTGATTAATTTCAATGCCTCACTAGATTCTTTATAGGCATTATGCCCACTACCCATTCCATCGGATAAGGCAAACGTGTAAGAATCATTATAATCCTTTTTTATATAGTAATTATCTCCGCTAATAATGTTATTGTTTTTGGCAAGAATTTTATGTGAATATTCTAGCTTGACTTTTGGCTTTTTAAATATATGAACGATATAGTTTTTTTCGTTTTCTAATATCTTTAAATCTAATGGTTCATGAAATGCTTTATAGGCTAAACGCAAGAAAACTTCTTTAATGATTTGTTTTTCTTTGCTTAAATATAAAGAAAAATAAATGGTTGGAGTTGCTAAATTGATATCTATTTTTTCTATTTTATAGTCATAAAATGTTAAATCATTTGTAAATTTATTATAGCTTTTAGCCATTTTAATATTTTGTATATATAAAAATTCTAATTCATCGGCCAAATTCGTTATGGCATTAAATTGTAAAAAGGAAGTTCTTGTATCTATATTTGTATTTAAATAAAAATTATCATAATGTGGGCAATTATAAATATTAGAATTATCATTGTTCATGGCGTTACATAAGAAGCTATACCGTTTGTCTGGCTTATATCTACAAATCGAATTTTCTTTGCACTTTCTACAATAGTTTGTTTGTATAGTTTCTAAATGCTGTTCTTTAATTTCCTTTAGTGTATTTAATTTATCATATTCAATATTTAAATCTTTTATATAATTTTTAAAATCATTAAAAAGATTACTGATATAGTCGGTTTCTATCGTTATTTTTTTCGGTTTTATACGAACTAAGGTCAATAATATAATATAAATAATATATCCAAAGCTTATCGCTTGAGAAAAATCTAAGGATATTATGCATACAGGAGGTAAAAAGGAAGTGGATATATAAGAAATTCCTGCTAGACTTAAGGTTTGATATTTTACAAAATAGGTTATGGTAAAAATTAAAAAGAAAATACCATTATAAATAAAATCATTAATTATAAATAATTGCATAAATAAAAGATAAAACAATATATCCATGGGTTGATAAAAAAGAATGAGAAGAAGATAGCCTAATAAAAGTGTCAAATGAATGAGCTTTTCATTTAATGCTATGGTAAAGGATTTATTCCCTTTGTTATAAAAGACATAAAGATAGTTGATAACCGCATAGATTACGATGCTTAAAAGACTAATATATAAGGTATTTAGATCATAGGTTTTATTAATAAGTAAAACAAGGTTACAGGTAAGAATAGAAAGAAGATAAACAACCAAAGCATAATATCTATTTTTCTTTAAAAAGGTATATAAAATCACATGATAAATGAAGGAAGCTATAAGCAAAACACTATAAAGTGGTGGTAAGAAAAAGCATAGAAGTAAAGGAAGAATACTATAATATTTATTTTCTAAAAATAATAAGGAAATTAATAAGGTGGCAGGAATAATAGCCATATCGGGTTTAAAAAATAATAAGACGGCTATATAAAAGGTATAACGAATTGCAAGTATAAAGTATTTTTTCATTTTATCACCAAGAAAATTATAAGAAATGAAATATAAAAAAGTTGTCGTTTTAAAAAAAATAAATTATAATATCTTTAGGTGATTTTATGGATATAGTATTAAAAAGTTCCTCTCCAAGAAGAAAGGAATTATTAGAACGTTTAGGATATAGCTTTTGTGTTAAAGTTTATGAAGTGGATGAGTCTATGGATAAAAACAAAACCCCTTATCAAAATGTGAAAGAATTGGGGTTAAAAAAAGCAATGGTAAACCGTCAAGCTGATTATGGAAAAATACTTATTGGTTGCGATACCATTGTTGTTTTAGGAAATCAAATTTATGGAAAGCCAAAGGATGAAAAAGAGGCTTTTGATATGCTTAAAACCTTTAGTGGAAAAAAACATGAAGTACTTAGTGGTGTTGGAATTATTTATAAAGAAAATGTCTATAATTTTGTCGTAAAATCGGATGTTTATTTTAAAGAATTAACGGAAAAAGAAATTATGGAATATATCCATACAAAGGAATATATAGGTAAAGCAGGGGCCTATGCCATCCAAGGAATAGGAAAACAACTTGTAGATCATTATGAAGGTTCTTTAAATAACATTATTGGTCTTCCTACAGAAAAAGTAGTAGAAGTTCTTGGTGAAATTTATGAAATGGAAAATTAGAGATGTAGAGATATCAAACCAATTTGTATTGGCTCCTATGGCAGGTGTTACCAATGAGGCTTTCCGTATTATTTGTAAAAATATGCATGTTGGCCTTGTTATGGCAGAGATGGTAAGTGACAAAGCGCTTGGTTTTAAAAATGAGAAAACGATTAAAATGACCAAAGTAAATTCGCTTGAACATCCTATTTCTATGCAAATTTTTGGAGGAGATGTAGATTCTCTTACGGAAGCTGCTAAATTTATTGACCAATATAGTGATGCGGATATCATTGATATTAATATGGGTTGTCCTGTAAATAAGGTTGCTAAAAAATCAGGTGCTGGAGCAGCACTTTTACAGGATACAGATAAAGTCTATGCATTGGTTAAAAGTGTAGTAGAGTGTGTGAAAAAACCGGTTACCGTTAAGATAAGAATTGGCTGGGATATGGAGCATATTAATTGTGTGGAAAATGCAAAAGCAATTGAACGTGCAGGTGCCAGTGCTATAACGGTTCATGGAAGAACAAGAAGTCAATTTTATACAGGAAAAGCCGATTGGAGTTATATAAAAAAAGTGAAAGAAGCCGTTTCAATTCCTGTAATTGGAAATGGAGATATTATCGATATAAATTCAGCAAAAGAAATGTTAGAATATACAGGATGTGATGCGGTTGCGATAGCAAGAGGGGCATTAGGAAATCCTTTTTTGTTTAGAGAACTATATGAATATTTTGAAAATGGAAGAATCATAGATAAACCCACAAAAGAAGAGCTTTATCATACGATTTGTTATCATTATCAATTATTAGTAGAGTTAAAAGGAGAACATTTAGCTATGCTTGAAATGCGTAGTCATGTCGCATGGTATATTAAAGGAATGCCAAACAGTGCTAAGATAAAGGATTTTTGTAATAAACAAACGGATTTTTCTATTGTTTTATGCACATTAAAAGAGTTTCTAAATGTATAAAAATAAGGGGTGTAAATCACCCCTTATTTTACTTTTGTTCTAAATAGGCTTTATATCCTATTGTTTCTAATTTTTCTTTTTTCTTTACTACGCTATCCTTTAATCCTTCTTTGTATTCTTTTAATTTTTCTAGAAGAAGTGGATCAGATGTTGCAAGAATTTTTGCAGCAAGGATACCTGCATTTTGCCCACCATTAATTGCGACAGTTGCAACCGGAATTCCACTTGGCATTTGAACAATAGAGTATAGAGAATCTACACCACCTAAAGATTTTGTATGAATTGGTACCCCAATAACTGGAAGTGGGAAAATTGCGGCAGCCATACCAGGAAGATGTGCTGCACCCCCTGCTCCTGCAATAATTACTTTATATCCTTTTTCTTCAGCAGTATTTGCATATTCAAAGAATATATCGGGCATTCTATGTGCGGATATAACGGTTATATCATAGTCAATACCAAATTGTTCTAAGATTGCGGCAGCCTTACTCATAATCTCAAGATCCGAATCGCTACCCATTACTATGCCAACTTTAGCCATATTTATTCTCTCCTTATATTTTATTTTTTATATTTACATTGTATTAATTAAAAAGAAATCTGTCAAGGATAATTCGATTTATAAAAAAAATTAAAAATATTTAATATAGTATTTTATCTTGGTTTTTATAAAAAAAATAGTAGTTTAATGAAAATAAGAATTAAAAAATTTTCTTATTATTTTCTTTTTTATAAAAGTGCTCTTTTTTACCGTTTTCCTCGATTTGACAAAAGAAAAATATTCTTTATAATGGGGTTGGTACTATAGGTACTGTAGGAGGAAATAATGAACGAGTAACATAAACGTGTCGATAAGGAGAAAAGGGTGGAATATCTTATTTTACTTGTAATTTTACCAGTTATTGTTGCAAGTATGCTTAATAATAAGAAATAAAACCATTTCTACTTTATGTGCGTTTGTTGTTTTTACATGCGAAAAGGGAAGGCAGCAACCTTCCCTTTTCATTCTTTTTATGTGCGTTTATTGACATTTTTATTATATAATTATAAATTTCTTTTTGCAAGATTATTTTTACTTTCTATTTAATTATTTTACAAAATCAAATAATATATTTAAGAAAGCATTATCACTATAATTTTTATTTACGAAATACGAAATTTGTGGTAAAATGTATAATGTAGAATTTTGATATAATAGCTTTAATATGGTAAGCAAGTCTCTACCCTGAAACCTTAAATTACAGGACTATCAAAATTCAATGAAAAGAGGCTTACTTGGATCGGAGTTTATATGAAAACATTCATGATGCAAGTTAATAAAATCATAGAAAGACCATTTTATATGAGATGGTTTTTTATAATGCAATAACTTTTACAGCACTATCATTTTTGTTTGTGCTGTTTTTCTTTTAGGGTTGCATACGAAAAAATAAAATGTGTGAGGAAGAATTATGGGAAACTACAGAATTTATGTTGAAAAGTTAAAGGAGTTTCAAGTTGAGGCAAAATCTTTACAATTAGATTTAAATTTGAATTTAGGTTTAAATTTAAAGGAGTTAAGATATATCAATGTATATGATTTATTTAATTTTTCAAAAGAATTATTAGAAAAAAGTAGATATCAGGTGTTTGGAGAAATTGTGACGGATTTGGTTTCAGATGAACTTGATTTAAATGATAAAAAGTTTATTGCTATCGAATATTTGCCAGGCCAATTTGATCAAAGAGCTTCATCAGCAATTGATTGTGTTAAATTAATAGACCCTAATGCGAATATCAATATTCGCAGTGGCAAAATTATTATCTTGGATAATCATTTATCTGAAGAAGAAATTTCTAAGATTAAAAAGTATTTGATTAATGCCGTAGAGGCAAGAGAAAAGGATTTAAGTATTTTATCCGATATTGAAAATGTAGATATTAAGCCAGTTGCTATCTTAGATGGTTTTATAAATATGAAGCAAGAAGAGTTTGTTTCCTATTGTAAAGAAAAGGGTTTAGCAATGAATGCTGATGATTTGGCTTGTGTCGTTGCTTATTTTAAAAAAGAGGGACGAGATCCTTGGGAAACAGAATTAAGGATTTTAGATACATACTGGTCTGATCATTGTCGTCATACCACCTTTAATACAGTTTTAACTGATATTACAATTGATGAATCCTTTATGAAAGAAGAATTAAAGGAATCTCTAAATTTATATTATGATATTCGAAAAAATTTAAATCGCGAAAATAAGAAACTATGTTTAATGGATTTAGCATGTATTGGAGCTAGATATTTAAGAAAAATAGGAAAGCTTGATGATTTAGAAGAGAGCGAGGAAAATAATGCTTGTTCTATCTTTGTAACAATTGATGTGGATGGTCATGATGAAAAATGGTTATTACAATTTAAAAATGAAACCCATAATCATCCAACAGAAATCGAACCATTTGGTGGAGCATCCACTTGCTTAGGTGGTGCAATAAGAGATCCTCTTTCTGGACGTGCTTATGTATATCAGGCAATGCGTGTAACTGGAGCTGGAAATATTTATTTAGATGTTAAGGACACGATGGTTGGAAAGTTACCTCAACGTATAATTTCTACGAAAGCCGCTCATGGGTATTCTTCCTATGGAAACCAAATTGGACTTGCGACGACACATGTAAGAGAGATTTATCATCCCGATTATGTGGCAAAAAGATTAGAGGTTGGTGCGGTTGTTGGTGCGGTTAAAGCTGATGTGATACGTAGAGAATCTCCAAAAGCCAACGATGTAATTTTACTTTTAGGTGGAAGAACGGGAAGAGATGGTATTGGTGGTGCAACAGGATCATCAAAAGAACACACAACAAAGTCTATAGAGGTTTGTTCATCTGAGGTTCAAAAGGGTAATGCTCCAGAAGAAAGAAAAATATCTCATTTATTTAGAAGACCAGAGGTTACCAAATTAATTAAAAAGTCAAATGATTTTGGTGCTGGTGGTGTTTCGGTTGCTATTGGTGAATTAGCCGATGGATTAGAGATTAATTTAGATAATGTTCCAACGAAATATAGTGGCTTAAATGCAACAGAACTTGCCATTTCGGAGTCTCAAGAACGTATGGCGGTTGTGGTTGATCCAAAAGATGTTTTAGAATTTAAGAAATATTGTCATGAGGAAAATATAGAGGTAACTGAGGTTGCAAAAGTTACGAAAGAGCCTCGCCTAGTGATGTTTTATAAGGGTAGAAAGATTGTGGATATTATGCGTGAATTTATTGATTCTGCTGGTGCCGATCATTATGCTAAGGCTTGTATTTCTTCTATAGAAAATAAAAATCCTTTTGTAAAAGAGGATAAGAATATAAGAAGTTTAGTTTTAGATACTTTAAAAGATGATAATGTGGTTAGTCAAAAAGGATTAATTGAAATGTTTGATTCCACGATTGGAAAATCAACGGTTTTAATGCCATTTGGCGGTAAATATCAAACAACAGAGACACAAACCTCTGTTCAAAAACTTCCTGTCAAAGACGGATTTACCAATACGGCTAGTATTATGGCCTATGGATATAATCCAATTCTTTCCAAGTGGAGTCCTTATCATGGAGCAGAATATGCTGTAATTGAAGCAGTAAGTAAAGTCGTTGCTAGTGGTGCTAGATATAATAAGATGAGATTTTCTTATCAAGAATATTTTGAAAGAATGCATAAAGAGCATTCGTGGGGAAAACCACTTGCCGCTCTTTTAGGAGCACTTAAAATGCAGGTGGAATTTGGACTTCCTTCTATTGGAGGAAAAGATTCTATGAGTGGTACATTCCAAGATATATCCGTTCCTCCTATGCTTATGGCTTTTGGTATTACTACCGTAAATGCCAACCAGGTTATATCTCCTGAGTTTAAAGGAAGCGGAAATAAATTATATTTAATTAAGCATACCGAAAATAAGAATTACACTCCAAATATAGAGCAACTAAAAAATAATTTTGATTTTGTAAGTACACAAATTGAAAATAAAAAAATAATAAGTGCATATGCTTTAGGCTTTGGCGGTGTTGTTGAGGCGGTTTGCAAAATGGCTTTTGGAAATAAAGTTGGATTTGATATAAAGTATGATGAAAAAAGTTTAAATGCTTATAATTATGGTTCTATTTTAGTTGAAACAAAAGAAGAATTAAATTATAAGGATGCCATTTATTTAGGTACGACAACTTCTTTAAATTTTGGTGTTATCAATGAAGAAACTTTTACATTAGATGAACTTTATGAAGCAAACACAAAAAAATTTAATCAGGTTTATAAGGATAGGGGATTAAATCATTGTGATATGATGGATATGAAGCCTTATTCTAAGCAAGTAAAACAATTAAAAAATAAAAAGGATGTTTTTGTTTACCTACCGGTTTTCCCAGGTACAAACTGTGACTATGATACAGCGAAAGCCTTTAAACGTGCAGGTGCAACGATAAAGACAACCGTATTTAAAAATTTATCTAGTGAAGATATATTCTTATCTATAGATGAAATGGCGAACCAAATTGATACTGCAGATATTTTTGTTTTATCTGGTGGATTTAGTGCTGGAGATGAACCAGATGGCAGTGGTAAGTTTATTGCCAATGTTTTAAACCAAGAAAAGGTTAAAAATGCCATTCATCGTCTACTAGATCGTAAGGGTTTAATTTTAGGAATTTGTAATGGTTTCCAAGCCTTGGTTAAATCTGGATTATTGCCATATGGTCGATTAGGAATGGTGACTAAGGATTCACCAACCTTATTTAGAAATGATATTAATCGTCATATATCTCAGATAGTTTCAACGAAAGTTATGACTACTGCATCTCCTTGGCTATGTAGTTATAAGGGTGGAGAAATTCATAGTATAGCGGTAAGTCATGGAGAGGGTAAATTTGTTGTTTCAAGAGAAATGGCAGAAGAACTTTATAAGAATGGACAAATTGCATTTCAATATGTCGATGCAGCGGGTAATGCAACAAAGGAGGCACCATTCAATCCAAATGGATCTTCTTATGCAATAGAGGGTATTATCTCTAAAGATGGATTGATTTTAGGTAAGATGGGTCATTCCGAAAGATATGAAGATAATTTATTTAAAAATATATCAGGAAATAAAGAGCAAGATCTGTTTGTAAATGCCGTTCAATATTTTAAAGGATAGAATTAGTTTTAAATATAAATTAAATTTTCTAAGAAAAATAGGAGAAGGAAAAATGGAAAAGAAAGAAATGCTTTACGAGGGCAAGGCAAAACAAGTTTATGCAACAGAGGATGAAGATGTAATTATTATGCATTATAAGGATGATGCGACCGCTTTTAATGGTGTGAAAAAAGCTTCAATACAAAATAAAGGAGTTCTAAATAATAAAATTACTACCATTATTTATAAAAAATTTAAGGATTTAGGTATACCTACTCATTATATCGATACCTTAAACGACCGAGATCAATTATGTAAAAAAGTGAGTATTATGCCTTTAGAAGTCATTGTTCGTAATATAATTGCAGGATCTATGGCAAAGCGTTTAGGAATTCCAGAAGGAACAAAGCCTCAAAATACAATTTTTGAAATTTGTTATAAAGACGACGCATTAGGAGATCCATTAATTAATGATCATCATGCGGTAGCTCTAGGAGCGGCAAGTTATGAAGAATTAAATACAATTTATTCTATAACTGCAAGAGTTAACGAAGAATTACAAAAAATGTTTATGAGTATTGGTGTTATTTTAGTTGATTTTAAAGTAGAATTTGGAAAAACAAGTGATGGTACAATTGTGCTAGCCGATGAAATATCACCAGATACCGCAAGACTTTGGGATGCAAAAACAAATGATAAATTAGATAAAGATCGATTTAGAAGAGATTTAGGTAATGTTATAGATGCTTATGAAGAAATCTATCATCGTTTACAAAAGATAAAAGAATAACATTAAATTTTAGGAGGAATCAAAAGTATGGGATCTAAAGCATATGGATCATCTGGTGTAGATTTAGAAGCTGGATATGAAGTCGTAAGAAGAATTAAGAAGCATGTAGCTTCAACGAACCGTTTAGGATGTATGGGAAACATTGGAGCCTTTGGCGGAATGTTTGATTTATCTGAACTTAATATAAAAGAACCTGTGTTAGTATCTGGAACGGATGGTGTTGGAACTAAGCTAAAGCTTGCTTTTGAAATGGATAAGCATGATACTATAGGAATTGATGCGGTAGCTATGTGTGTAAACGATGTTTTAGCACAAGGAGCAGAGCCATTATATTTTCTAGACTATGTTGCAGTTGGTCATAATGAACCGGCAAAAATAGAAGCCATAGTAAAAGGTGTTGCAGAAGGATGCAAACAAGCAGGATGTGCTCTAATTGGTGGAGAAACAGCTGAAATGCCTGGAATGTATGGTGATGGAGAATATGATATTGCAGGCTATACTACAGGTGTCGTAGAAAAGTCAAAATTAATTGATGGAACTAAAGTTAAAGTTGGGGACGTTTTAGTAGGAATTGCATCAAGTGGTGTTCATTCTAACGGATTTTCTTTGGTGAGAAAAATAATTGCAGATAATCAAATCGACTTACATTCTTACCATAAGGATTTAAATGGTATCGTAGGCGATGTGTTGTTAACACCAACGAAAATATATTGTAAACAAGTGTTAGATGTAATACGTAACGTGGATGTTCATGGTGTAGCTCATATTACAGGTGGAGGTTTTGACGAAAACATTCCTCGTATATTAACCGAAGGTATGGGACTTGAAATTAAAGAAGGTTCCTGGCCTATTTTACCCGTGTTTAAGTTTTTAGAAAAATATGGTAAGGTAAATCATAGAGAAATGTTTAATATTTATAATATGGGAATTGGTATGGTTTTAGCAATGGATGTAAAAGATGCTGCGAAAGCTATCCAGATTTTAGAAAAGCATGGAGAAAAAGCTTATGTTATTGGCTCCATAACAAATAGTGGTATAGTGGATATAAAATAGTATGAAAAATATTGCGATATTTGCTAGTGGTAGTGGAACAAACTTTGAAGCATTAGTGGAAGCCTGTGAGAATAAAAGAATAAATGCCAAGGTAGTTTTAATGGTTTGCGATAAAAAAAATGCGTATGTGGTAGAACGTGCGAAAATGCATAATATAGATTCTTTTGTTTTCAGTGCGAAGCATTATGATTCTAAGGAAGCCTATGAAACCGAAATTGTTAAAAAATTAAAAAATTATCATGTAGATTTCATATGTCTTGCTGGATATATGAAATTATGTGGCGAGGTAATGCTATCTCATTATGAGGGTAAGATTATAAATATTCATCCTGCGTTATTACCGTCTTTTAAAGGAGCACATGGAATAGAGGCTGCCTATAATTATGGAGTTAAGGTATTTGGTGTAACCATTCATTATGTGGATCGTGGTATGGATAGCGGAAAAATAATTGCGCAAAGAGCGTTTAATTATATTGAGGGTCAAACCTTAGAGGAAGTAGAAAGGAAGATTCATGAAATCGAGCATGAATTATACCCTGAAGTCGTAAAAAAATTGTGTGAGGAGTAAGAAAATGAAAAGAGCGTTAATAAGTGTTAGCGATAAAACCGGAGTTGTGGATTTTGCTAAAAGATTAGTAGACTGTGGTTATGAAATAATAGCAACAGGCGGAACGATGAATTTACTTAAGAATAATGGTGTACAAGTAATAAATATTGAAGATGTTACAGGTTTTCCTGAAATTTGTGAAGGACGTGTAAAAACTCTTCATCCTAAAGTTCACGGAGCACTTCTTGGCCGTAGAGATAAAGAAGAGCATATGAAGGAATTAAAGGAGAATGGGATCGAATTAATAGATTTAGTATGTGTGAATCTTTATCCTTTTAAGGCAACCATTGCACGACCAGATGTTACAACAGAATTAGCTATAGAAAATATAGATATCGGTGGACCTTCTATGCTACGTTCGGCAGCAAAGAATTTTGCATCCGTTACGGTTGTATGCGATCCACAGGATTATGATTTAATTATCAAGGAAGTAAAAGAAAATGGGGATACTTCTTATGAAACTAGATTTAAACTTTCAGCTAAGGCTTATACCCATACGGCAGAATATGATTCTATGATTGCTACTTATATGAGAGAAAAAGCAGGGCTTTCTGAAAAGTTATTTATAGAAGGAGATATTGTATCTTCTTTACGCTATGGAGAAAACCCACATCAAAATGCAAAGTTTTATGCATTAGATAAAAGTTTACCATTTAGTTTGGCAACCGCAAAGCAGTTACATGGTAAAGAGTTATCTTATAATAATATTCAAGATGCAAATGCGGCTTTACAAATTGTTGCAGAATTTGATGAGCCATTTGTTGTAGGATTAAAGCATATGAATCCATGTGGTGCAGCGATTGGAAAGAATGTGGTTGATGCATGGACAAAGGCTTATAATGCCGATAGTGTCTCTATATTTGGAGGCATTGTTGCGACAAATCAAGTTATAACAAAAGAAGTTGCTTTATTAATGAAGCCTGTTTTCTTAGAGGTTATATTGGCTCCATCTTTTGAGGAAGATGCTATTGCTGTTTTTGAAAAAAAGAAAAATATTCGTTTAATTGAAGTAAATATGGTAAAAGATTATAAAAAGTCAAATCATATGGTTGCTGTTACAGGTGGATTACTTGTTCAAGATGCAGATAATTATACGACAACAAAAGAAGTTGTAAAAGAAATGAATGTTACAAATATTACTCCAACCGAGGAACAGGTAAGTGATATGAATTTTGCATGGAAAATTGTAAAACATGTAAAATCAAATGCGATTGTCGTTGTTAAAAATGGGGTAACGGCAGGTATAGGTGCGGGACAAATGAATCGAATTGGTTCGGCTCATTTGGCTATAGAAGAAGCACATGCGTTAGGAATTAAAGATGGATTAGTATTAGCATCCGATGGATTCTTCCCATTTGATGACACCGTACGTTATGCTACACAAAATGGGGTTTGTGCAATTGTTCAACCTGGTGGAAGCGTAAGAGATGAAGATAGCATCGTTGCCGCAAACGAGGCTAAAATACCAATGCTAGTTACTGGCATGCGTCATTTTAAGCATTAATATGGCAAAGGTTCTTGTTATTGGTGGCGGTGGTAGAGAACATGCCATCGTACATGCGTTAAGCAAATCAGAAAAGGTTAGCGAAATATATGCGGCACCTGGAAATGCAGGTATTGCTAAACTTGCGATTTGTGTAAATATTAAAGATACAGATATAGAAAAATTAGTGGAATTTGCTAAAGCGGAAGAAATGGATTTAGTTGTTGTTGGTCCTGAAGCTTCTTTAGCTTTAGGAATTGTAGATGCCTTAGAAGCAGCTAAAATACCTGTTTTTGGTCCTACAAAGGCCTCCGCTCAAATTGAATCCAGCAAAAAATTTGCTAAGGATTTAATGTTAAAATATAATATTCCAACGGCAAGATATAAGGTATTTGATGATTACACAGAGGCTACAGCTTATGTAAAATTATCTCCTTTTCCTGTGGTTTTAAAATATGATGGATTAGCGGCTGGAAAGGGTGTTGTTGTTGCATCGAATTTTGAGGAAGCAGATGAAGCATTAAAGGATATGCTTTTAGATGATAAATATGGTCATGGAAAAGTAGTAATAGAGCAATATCTAGAAGGACCAGAATTTTCTTTTATGTGCTTTGTAGATCATGAGAATGTGTATCCATTAGAAATGGCACAGGATCATAAAAGAGCATATGATCAGGATAAGGGTCCTAACACAGGCGGTATGGGAGCATATTCCCCACTTCCTTTTATCACAGAAGAGGATTACGATTTTGCTTTAAATGAAATTATGATTCCAACCGCAAAGGCCATGGTAAAAGAAGGTGTTCCTTTTAAAGGCGTCTTATATGGTGGATTAATGAAAACAAAAAAAGGAATTAAGGTTATAGAATTTAATTCTCGTTTTGGAGATCCAGAAACTGAGGTCGTATTGCCAAGATTAACCAGTGATATTTATGAGGCATTTATGTCCATTATAAATGGAACAGCCCCTATATTAACATGGGATAATTCTTATACAATAGGAATCGTACTAGCCTCCAAAGGCTACCCTGGTAGTTATGAAAAGGGATTTGTCATTGAAAATGCGGATTCCGATGATATTTACCATATGGGTACAAAAATAGATGATAAGGGAAATCTTATTACCAATGGAGGTAGAGTATTATTTGCTGTAGCTAAAGGAAATACTTTAGAAGAAGCAAATAAGACAGCGAATGCCTTAGTCGATCAAATTAAATGTGACGCTTTGTTTCATAGAACTGATATAGGAGCAAAAGCATATAAAAAGTAGGTGAGTATATGGCAGAAGTAATTAGTGGTAAAGAATTGGCTGCTTCAAAAAAGCAGTTTATGAAAGAAGAAGTTGTAAAGTTAGAAAAAAAATATGGAAGAATACCTCATTTGGCAGTTATTTTAGTAGGTGAAGATCCAGGTTCTGTTTCTTATGTAACAGGAAAGGAAAAGGCTTGTATAGAAGTTGGAATTAAAAACACGACGATTAAGAAGCCAGATACCATTACACAAGAAGAGCTTTTAGGAATAATAGATAATTTAAATAAGGACCCATTCATCGATGGAATACTAGTACAACTTCCTTTACCAAAGCATATTCATTCGGATTTTGTGATTAACGCAATCCATCCGGATAAGGATGTTGATGGATTTCATCCAGAAAATGTTGCTAAACTTTACTTAAAGCAAAAAGGTATAATTCCTTGTACGCCAAAAGGAATTATCGAAGTTTTAGAAAGTAGAAATATTGAATTAGAAGGAAAAAGAGCTTGTGTAATTGGTAGAAGTAATATTGTAGGTATGCCAGTTAGTAAGCTTTTATTAGATAAAAACGCAACGGTTACCATTGTTCATAGTAGAACGAAAGATATAAAAGAGATAACGAAAACGGCAGATATATTAGTTGCTGCTGTAGGAAAGCCACTTTTTGTAAAAGAGGATATGGTAAAAGAGGGTGCAGTTGTCATTGATGTTGGTGTAAATCGAAATCCTTTAAATAATAAGTTATGTGGAGATGTGGATTTTGATTTGGTAAAAGAAAAAGCATCTTATATAACCAAAGTTCCTGGAGGAATTGGACCAATGACAATTGCCTGTTTGATTGAAAATACAATAGAATGCTTTTTAAAGCACGTGGAGGAGTTACATGATTGAGCGCTATAGCAGAAAAATAATGCGAGATATATGGACAGAAGAAAATAAATTTAATGCATATTTAAAGGTTGAAATTTTAGCTGATCGTGCTTGGAGTGAGCTTGGAGTTATACCGAAAGAGGATGTTGATAAAATTGAAGCGAATGCGACATTTGATATTCAAAGAATTTATGAGATTGAGCAACAAACCAAGCATGATGTGGTAGCTTTTACTAGGGCAGTAAGCGAATCTTTAGGGGAAGAACGTAAATGGGTGCATTATGGATTAACCTCTACGGATGTTGTCGATACAGCAAATGGATACTTAATGAAGCAAGCCAATGAAATTCTTTTAAAAGATATAGAAGAATTTATGAGTGTTTTGTATAAGCAAGCAATAAAATTTAAGAAAACTCCATGCATAGGAAGAACACATGGAATTCATGCCGATATTACGTCTTTTGGATTAAAGTGGGTATTATGGCATGAGGAAATGCAAAGAAATTTAGAAAGGTTTAAAGAAGCAGCTAAGCATATAGAGGCTGGTAAAATGAGTGGAGCAGTAGGTAATTTTGCTAACATACCACCATTTATCCAAGATTATGTTTGTAAGAATTTAGGAATCGAATCTGCCAATATATCCACACAAGTGTTACAAAGAGACCGTCATGCATATTATATGGCTACTCTTGCATGTATTGCAGCATCTTTAGAACAAATGGCTTTTGAAATTCGTAATCTTCAAAGAACGGAGGTTCATGAATTAGAAGAAAGCTTCTCTAAAGGACAAAAAGGATCTTCGGCTATGCCACATAAGAGAAATCCAATTTCTTCTGAAAATATTTGTGGTTGTGCAAGGGTTATGCGTGGGTATATGCTAACCTTTTATGAAAATGTTGCTTTATGGCATGAAAGAGATATTTCGCATTCTTCAACCGAAAGAATCATTTTACCGGATGCAACGATGCTTTTAGATTATATGCTACATCGTTTTAAAGGTATATTAGAAAATATCGTTGTTTATCCAGAGGTAATGTTAGAAAATATTTATAAAACCAATGGGGTAATTTTTGCGCAAAGAGTGATGAATGCCTTAATTGAAAAAGGCCTTGTAAGAGAAGAAGCATACGATACCGTACAACCTATTGCTATGACAGCGTATAATGAAAAAAAGGATTATCAAACTTTACTTCTTACTAATGAGAAAGTTATGAGGATTTTAACCGAAGAAGAATTGAAAAATTGTTTTACGTTAGAATACTATTTTAAAAATGTTGATTTCATATATCATCGTTGTGGAATTAAGGAATAGGAGTTTATATGCAAAACGAAAAAATATTAGTTTTAGATTTTGGTGGTCAATATAATCAGTTGATTGCCAGAAGAGTTAGAGAATGTAATGTATATTGTGAGGTACATCCTTACAATATTAGTATAGAGAAGATAAAACAATTTCATCCTAAAGGAATCATTTTTACGGGTGGTCCAAATAGCGTATATGGTAGTGACTCTCCAATGTGTGATAAAGAAATATTTTCCTTGGGATATCCGATTTTAGGAATTTGTTATGGCTGTCAGGTTATGTCTTATGTATTAGGTGGTGTCGTTGAACACGCACCTGTATCCGAATATGGAAAGACTTTAGTTGAAGTAGATACTTCATCTCATTTATTTGAAAATGTAAAAAAAGAGACGGTCGTATGGATGAGTCATACGGATTATGTAAGCAAGGCTCCTTCCGATTTTAAAATTACCGCACATACGCCCGTATGTCCTGTTGCAGGTATGGAAAATAAGGAAAAGAAATTATATGCGGTTCAGTTCCATCCTGAGGTAATGCATTCCGAAGAAGGTATGAAGATGCTTTCGAATTTTGTATATAACGTTTGTGGATGTAGTGGAGACTGGAAAATGGCAGACTTTGCCAAGTCTACCATTGAAAATATTCGTGTTAAAGTAGGTAACGGTAAAGTATTATGTGCTTTATCTGGTGGAGTAGATAGCAGTGTAGCTGCCGTATTATTATCGAAAGCGGTTGGTACGCAGTTAACCTGTGTATTTGTTGATCATGGTTTATTGCGTAAAAATGAAGGGGATGAGGTTGAAGCGGTATTTGGCCCTAATGGTCCTTATAAATTAAACTTTATCCGTGTGAATGCACAAGAAAGATTTTATAAAAAATTAAAAGGTGTAACAGAACCCGAAAAGAAACGAAAAATTATTGGCGAAGAATTTATTCGTGTTTTTGAAGAAGAAGCGAAAAAAATAGGGGCAGTTGATTACTTGGTTCAAGGGACAATTTATCCCGATGTTATTGAAAGTGGATTAGGAAAATCTGCAACAATAAAATCGCATCATAATGTTGGTGGATTGCCTTCCGTTGTTAATTTTAAAGAAATCGTAGAACCTCTTCGTTTATTATTTAAAGATGAGGTACGTAAAGTGGGACTTGAACTTGGTATCCCAGAATACTTGGTTTATCGTCAGCCATTCCCAGGTCCAGGACTTGGTATTCGTATTATTGGCGAAGTAACTAAAGAAAAGGTTAAAATCGTTCAAGATGCCGATTTTATATATCGTGAAGAAATTGCTAAAGCAGGAATAGATAAAAATTTAGGACAGTATTTTGCTGCTTTAACCAATATGCAAAGTGTAGGCGTTATGGGAGATGAAAGAACATACGACTATGCCATTGCTTTACGTGCTGTTATGACATCGGATTTTATGACGGCTGATTGGGCAAGAATTCCATATGATATATTAGATATTATTTCTAGAAGGATAGTAAATGAAGTCAAAGGTGTAAATAGAGTACTATTAGACTGTACATCAAAACCACCTGCAACGATTGAATTTGAATAAGTTAATGTATTAAAATTTATTTATTTTTTTCTTGAAAATATAATGTATAGGTGTTAAAATATTTCAAATAGATATTTAGGAGGTTACTATGGCATTTTATTATGATGAACCATCACATACATTTAGTGAATATTTATTGGTTCCTGGTTATTCGGATGAGAATTGTATTCCTAGTAGAGTATCGTTAAAAACTCCGCTAGTTAAATTTAAAAAAGGGGAAGAGCCTGCAATAACGATGAATACACCTTTAATCTCTGCGATTATGCAGTCTGTATCTAATGATACTATGGCCGTTGCGCTAGCAAGAGAAGGTGGAGTATCTTTTATATATGGATCTCAAACGATTGAGAATCAGGCAGCAATGGTAAAAAGAGTTAAATCTTATAAAGCAGGGTTTGTTACTTCGGATTCAAATATACGTCCAGATCAAACGTTAAAAGATATCTTAGATTTAAAAGAGAAAAATGGACATTCTACGGTTGCCGTTACCGAAGATGGTACGCCAAACTCTAAATTATTAGGTATTGTTAGTAGTAGAGATTATAGAGTGAGTCGAATGGATTTATCTACAAAGGTAGAAACCTTTATGACGCCTCTTTCTAAATTGGTTATTGCCCCTGAAGGAACAACATTAAAGGAAGCAAACGATATTATTTGGGAAAACAAATTAAATAGTTTGCCTATCGTAGATAAAAATGGATGCCTAGTCGCTTTTGTTTTCCGAAAGGATTATTCCTCTCATAAAGAAAACCCTAATGAATTATTAGATGCAAATAAGCGTTATATTGTGGGTGCTGGTGTAAACACAAGAGATTATGAAACACGTATTCCAGCTTTAGTAGAAGCTGGTGCCGATGTTTTATGTATTGATTCTTCCGAAGGATTTACCGCTTGGCAAAAAAGAGTAATTGATTTTGTAAGACAAAAATATAAAGATAAAGTAAAAATCGGAGCAGGTAATGTTGTCGATAAAGAGGGCTTCCGATTTTTAGCAGAAGCTGGTGCCGACTTTATTAAAATTGGTATCGGTGGCGGTTCAATTTGTATTACCCGCGAAACAAAAGGAATTGGCCGTGGACAAGCTACTGCAGTCATTGAGGTTGCAAAAGCACGGGATGAATACTATAAAGAAACAGGAATATATGTTCCTATTTGTTCCGATGGTGGAATTGTTCATGACTATCATATTACCTTAGCACTTGCTATGGGATGTGATTTCTGTATGTTGGGAAGATATTTTGCAAGATTTGATGAAAGCCCAACAAATAAGGTTTTGGTTAATGGAAGTTATATGAAAGAATACTGGGGTGAAGGATCTGCACGTGCTCGTAATTGGCAAAGATATGATATGGGTGGAGCGCAAAAGCTTTCTTTTGTAGAGGGTGTTGATTCGTATGTACCTTACGCTGGATCTTTACATGATAACATAATCATCACATTAAGTAAGATTAAGTCAACCATGTGTAATTGTGGTGCTTTATCGATTCCTGAGCTTCAGCAAAAGGCAAGACTTACTTTGGTAAGTAGTGTATCCATTGTTGAAGGTGGAGCACATGATGTTGTTGTTAAGGATAATAACACACATAATTAAAAAATAAATTTTAAAATATGATTATTCTAAAAATAATCATATTTTTCATATTAAGGAGGGATTGTTTTGTTTAAAAAGTTTATAAGCTATTATAAACCTTATAAAGGCATGTTTTTTCTAGATATGCTTGCCTCTTTATTTATATCGTTAATTGGTATGGGATATCCCATTTTAACAAATACAGTATTAGAAAAAATAGTGCCGAATAAAGAAATAATAAATGATGAAAAAATAAAGTTTATTTTCCTTTTTGGTATAGCATTATTTTTATGTTATTTTATAAGAATGCTATTAAGATATTTTGTTCAATATTATGGGCATGTTATAGGGGTTAAAATGCAAGCGGATATGCGGCATGATATGTTTAATAAATTACAAAGACTTCCTTTTTCTTATTATGATGAACAAGAAACAGGAAAAATAATGTCAAGAATGACAAATGATTTAATGGAAGTATCCGAGCTTGCGCATCATGGACCTGAAAATTTGTTTATCTGTGGAATAACCATTATTTTATCCTTTATATATCTTTTAACAATAAATTGGATTTTTACCCTTGTAATATTTGCTTGTGTTCCTTTTCTAGTTTTAATTTCTTTAGTTATGCGTAAAAAAATGAATCATGCTTTTGCAGAAACAAGAAAATCGGTGGCGGTTATTAATGCATCCGTTGAATCCTCGATTACAGGAATACGTGTGACAAAGGCCTTTACCAATGATGAAAAAGAATTAGAAAAATTTGAAATAGGTAACACCGATTATGTAAAATCAAGAAGTAAGGCTTATAAAGCTATGGGACAATTCTTTTCCTCCACGACTTTTGTTACCGATTTATTTAATGTTGTTCTTTTAATTGCAGGAGGTATCTTAGTCTGCTATGAGAAAATGTCACTTTCTAGTTATGTTACTTTTGTTGTATCGGTAAATCTTTTTATAACGCCTTTAACTACTTTAATCAATTTCGTTGAACAATATCAAAATGGAGTTACCGGATTTAAAAGATTCTTAGAGATTATGGAGCAAGAAGAAGAAATAGAAAGTCCTACGGCAAAAGAGGTAGATAAGTTAGAAGGATATATTGAATTTAAAGATGTTACCTTTGAATACCAAACCACAAAGGATGTATTAAAGAATGTATCTTTTACCATTGATAAAGGAAAGACGATTGCACTAGTAGGACCATCTGGTGGAGGCAAAACAACCATTTGTCATTTAATTCCAAACTTCTATAAAGTAACAAGTGGAAATATTTTCGTTGATGGATTTGATATTAATGATTTAACCTTCGCCTCTTTACGTAAAAACATTGGTATTGTGCAACAGGATGTTTTCCTATTTAACGGAACAATTAAAGAAAACATTTTATATGGAAGATATGATGCTACCGATGAGGAAGTGTATGAAGCGGCAAGAAAAGCAAATATTCATGATTATATCTTAACATTAGAAAATGGTTATGATACGGTAGTAGGGGAAAGAGGAGTAAAGTTATCGGGAGGACAAAAACAAAGACTATCGATTGCTAGAGTTTTTCTAAAGAATCCTTCCATTTTAATTTTAGATGAAGCCACAAGCGCTTTAGATAACGCAACGGAAATATTAATCCAAGAGGCTCTTGATCATTTGTGTAAAGGAAGAACAACCATTGTGGTAGCGCATAGACTTTCAACGATAAAGAATGCAGATGAAATCTATGTTGTTAATCATGGATATATCGTAGAGCATGGAAGTCATGAGGTGTTAATGGAAAAACAAGGAGAATACCAAAAGCTTTATAATGCTCAATTTAAAAGATAAATTTTGCTTTTAAGCTATAAATTTAAAGAATTTATAGCTTTTTTTTATTTTTTAAATTGTCGTTTTTTGTCATAAAATAGCGAATTAAACAGGGCATAGAGAGTATAAAACAATGCCTTTAAATAAGTAAAGGAAGGGAAATAAAAATGAATGATGTATTAGTTAAATTAAAAAAGAATATAAAAAAAGAGGATAAAAAAATAGAAGATAAATTATATCAGCATATCGATGAAGTTTTGGTAAATTATGATGAATTTACATTAGATGTCTATAGTGACGTATTTTATTTAATGTATTTAGAAGAGGAAAAAAAACGATATTGGAAATATCCATTTTAACAAAAACAAATATAAGTAAGGTCTATCGAATTTTAATAAAAATAAATGATTACGTTACAAGGTTAATCCAAGAAGATTCGGACTTTATAGATTTAAGAAAGTATTTATAAGCATAAAGGTATAGATTTGTCAAATCGTTTTTCGAAATGACAAATCAATTTTTCTTATTTACACTAAATATGTATTAGAATGGCCGCTAATATGAAAAATTAAGATCTTAAAAATAAAAAAGAAAGGAGAACATGGAATGAGTAATATTATTGTAGGAGCTATAGGGCTTATTGGTACAATATCCAGTATTTTATTTGCTTATTTAGCATTTCATAGAAATAAGAGTCAGGATACAAAACAAGAAGCAAAATCCGAAGGTGTATTAATTAGCGATATTGGATATATAAAGTCAAGTATAGACCGCATGGAACAAAAGCTAGATAAAGTCGAGGCAAATTATCAAAATTTGTTAACTCGCTTAATTAAAGTAGAACATTTGCAAAGCAATATGGAAAAAAGACTAGAATTACATATATCGAATCATTCCGTTTGTAAATGATTATGGAGTATATTGGAATACCTTCGATAGTAATTATTTGTTATCTTGTTGGTGAGATGTTTAAATTGCTGGTACTAAAAAGAAAAAATAAATTTAAATATATCCCCATAATTGTTGGAACGCTAGGTGGTATATTAGGATTATTATGCTTTTTTATAGATTCGACGATTGTTCTCAATGTAGAAAGTCCCATTATTGCCGTAGCTTTGGGTATAGTATCGGGGCTAGCCTCTACCGGATCCTATGAGGTGATAACTAAAATATTATCTCAATTAAAAAAAGATGGAGGAAAATAGAAATGATAGATTTACTTGATTTAATCACAAATAAAGAAACGATTGTTAGAAAAAGGGTAACAAATTTTATTGAAAAAATGTTTAATTTTATGGATTTTGATTTTAAGCACGATACGTTTAAAAGTATAGTCTATGGAGAAGAAGCGTATGTTTCAAATTTAGAAGAGAAATTTAAAAGAGTGTATGATTCATTTTTATATTTAATACTTAATAGAAAAAATCAATTATCTACCTATGTTTTAAATGCCTTTTTCCAGATCTATTTTGGATATACCATAGAGGAAGCAAAAGTCTTACGATTATGTAATACGTTTTATTTTTTTTATGATGAAAATCCAATAGATAAAGCGATATTATTTAGTTTTCATATTTATAATGAATTCGAAGAGTTTGCTTATCCAGATAAAGTATTTTTATCCTTAATATTTTTTAATTATTGCTTATTTACTAGGGAAATACCTTGTATTCAATTCTTAACATCCGATATAAAAAAATTTGTAGATTTATTAGAAGAATATAAGCAAGAAAAGGATATGCAGCATCTTTACTTATTTATTTTAGAAGTTTTTGATAAACAAAAGTTTCAAGATAAAGCGTATTATGCAAATATAGAAGAATTAAATGTAAAAGAAATTTTTTCAAAAATATATGTAGATAAAGAATTTTTAAAATTGAAATTTAAAATAAAGAATATATTCTTATTTGGCTCCTTTTCTAAAGGAAAGCAGAGAAAGGACTCGGATTTAGACTTTCTTGTATTCTTTGATTTGGATTTATTAGTGGATGAAAAAGAAAGTCTAAAAAAAGAGTTAGAAAGATACTTATATGAAATATTTCATCGTTTTATCGATATTCATGAAGTATCAAATTATCTAACAGAAGAAAACTTAATTAGAAATAAAAAAATTAAAAAAATATTTTAGAAAGAAGGAAAAACAAATGGCAAATAAAGGCTTAAAAAATTATACAAAACAAATGAGTGGTAGCATAGGAAATAATGTTGAGTATTTTGTGAATGTAAATTCAACAGATGCCAATATGCATTTGATGATACCACTTATAGAAACAATAGGAATAAATCCGATGGGATTAAATTTAATATATAATTACCAAGGAAGAAGGGGAACCTTTGATTTTGGTAAAGGTGTTCAAACAAATTTTGATATTGCGATAAGTGATTTTGATTCTCATATTGCAATAACAAATCCCGATGGGTCTATAGATGAATACATATATAATTCATTAAAGAGTGGGTATGCATGTGATAAAACAGCTAACATAATAAAAAGAAATATTGAGTTAGTTGATGGGGATAGTGATATTATCACTTATAAATTTTTGGATAAACAGGGAAACTCTATGAAATTTGATGAGAACGCCTATCATCCAACGGAGATTAATTTTACAAATGGGTTTAAGGTATTTATTGAAGGTAGTCAAATCCGTAACGATCATGGAGCAAAGATCCAATATACAAGAACCAATAATAGAGTTACAGAGGTATTATATACGCAAGAAGGTGTAGCAAATAATCAAAAAATTCAACTAACTTATGATTCGAATAATAATTTAAGTACAATTAAAAAATTCGTTTGCAATAATTTGATAGCAAATATTAGTTTTAATTTTACCGAAAATAGCATTATTGTCACGGATGAATTGGTGAAGTATTCTATTAAATTTGTTCTAACTGCAGAAAAAGTAACAGAAATACAGGAAAAATTTTCTGGAGATTATAAAAAAGTATATTCTATACAATATTTTGATAAGAAAACAAAAATTATAGATTCTTCCGATGATTATCAAGTCATTGTTTTTGATGATAATCAATTACCTATATTTGAGTATGATAATTATTATAATATGATAGAAAAGGAATATGATGTAAAAACCTTTGATTTAAAAAAGAAAAGTAAATCTATAAATATGAAGGAATTACTGAAAAACAACTTAATAACAAGTGATGATTATGAAGCTATATTTACGAAATCAAATAATATAGATGTTGTGTATAAAAGTAATAAAGACCCATTATTAATTGAATTAGGCTGCGAGAATATGTATGAAGCATATGGAGATGGATCAATTAAACATTCTTTAACAAAGGAAAATGGACTTGTAGGAGATAATATCACATTAGCGATGTTAGGTAAATATAATCTAGAGTATAATCCAGACGAAAATGCGGATATTAAGGTTATTTTAAAAACTTATAATAAGGATAAACTTGTTGATTTTAAAGAACAAACCTTTGACAATCTTAAAACTACTTTTGATTTATTCACTATGGGCTTTGTAGCAACCGCTACCTATGATCGTATTGAATTGGAGATAGTATTAAATACGGATATTAGTTTATATTTTAGTGATATTTTATTGCTTCAAAAAGATTTTGCAAATTTATTTACCTATGATGAACATAAAAATATTACCGATATAATCGATGGTAATACATCCTCTAAACTATCCTATAACAGTAATAATTTATTAGAGGAGATATTAGATGAAAAATCGGAATCAAATAAGTTCTATTATGATAACCATATGGATTTAGTTCGAATAGATTCTGCTTATAATGTAAAAACCAATAATACATATGATAGTAATCATCAACTAATATCACAAACAACCGAAGGTGTAAATGCAATTATAACAACAACAAAGGAATATGATTCTTATGGAAATATGATTAAAACGATTGATTCGTTAAACAATGAAATTTCCTATGAATATGATGCAAATCAATTCTATCGATTAAAAAAGATAGCATCCGCCGCATCTCTTTTATATTACGATTATAATTTAGATAATACAATTAAAACTATGAAAATAGCTAGTCCGTCACAAACGGAAGAAAGCACATTAAATTACGAATATGAGAATCAAAATATTACGAAAGTAAAAGCGGATAATGGAAGTATATATCGTTTTATATATGATAATCGAAATAATATTACCAATATTTATTTAAATGATGTTTTAATTTATAATTTCACCTACGATGATAAGGATCGAATCCTTACAATGGGATATGGAAATGTGAATTATTATCATAAGTTTTTCTATGAAAATGGATTGTTAATGCATATAAATTATATGATCAACACTAGGACATATGAAAAATATTCATTTATATATGATGCTTTAAATCGAGTCGTTAGCATTACGACACAAGAAAGTGATTTTAGTAATACCATAATAACCCATTTCACGTACACACCAGATAATGAGTTACAAGAAGTAAAAGAAGAAGTAGAATCAAGGGGAAAATTCAAGGAAGAATTTAAGATAACTTATAGTTATGATAATTTATCCTCCATCCAAAATGAGAAAATAAAGACTGAGGATTATGAAAGAATCGTTTCCTATGATTCTATATCAAGATCAAGTGGATCCCATCCGGATAATATGTATAAGGAGTATATGGATAAAGAAAATTATCTTACCTGCTTCTTTAAAGAAAATTGTAATTTACATGGAAAAGGACTTACTGTTGAAGCATTTAATACTTATTCTGGATATGTTAAAAATACCGTAAGTGGCATTATTCCGTGCACAAGTTTAAATTATCAAACAAGATTAGGATACACATTGCCTTTTAATGCTTCCAATTATGGAAGTGTAGGATTTTGGTTTCATCCGGAAAGTATGAATGAAAATAGCTATGTTTTTGTAGCAGCACAATCTACTTATCATACAAACTATAGCTTGATGGCACAGGTCAATGCAAATAAACAGATTGTTTTAAAATATATGGATTCTACGGGAACCACAACCATAGTAACTACAACAAATAGTATTAATGAAAATGAATGGAATTTCTTTTTCTTAATATGGAAGGATAAGAAAATTTATTTATCCTTAAATGGAATAGAGAAAAATACATCTTTAAGCAAAAATATTGTATTAAACAATCAAAGCTTATGTTATTTTATTGGTCATTGTGGTTATAGTTTATCCGATGCAAATCCAGTTACATGTAAGGTTGCAGGATTAATCATAGCTAAGGATAATCCATTATCTATTAATTTTATGAAGAAATATTATATGGAAACGCAAGAGTACTTAATAGCAAAAGAATTGCGTGAGGATAATTGTTCATTGGTTAATCATACCGTCGCAAGTGAGTATGTAATCGATGATAATATTAAGAATTCCTTTGAGATTTATCCATTAAATAACAATTTGTTATCTCTAAATGGGAAAAAACCGATTGATTTTTCATTAAGAACCGTGGGAACAGATAAAGATAGAACATTTAACTTTAATCTCGTATCAAAACGTTATGCGTTTGTATCGGATGGTAATATGCTAGCCTATAAGTTTGGGGGAGATAATGCAGGAACGATTGCAATGCGTGTATTTTTAGATATTCGAAGTAAGAAGCAATATTTGTTCTATGCTTATAATGATACAAATCATATGGGTTTATATGCAAATGAAGATGGAACTATATATTATGACGTAAATGGTGCATCTTATGAAACCACATTAAAATTAAATTTAAAACAGTGGCATTTTGTAGCTTGCTCATATTCATCTGTTATCTCTTCCTATGTTTCTGGAACTTTTAATATAAGAATAATGGTTGATGATAAAGTGTATTCCACTACCAAATCTTTAATGGCAGATTTAAAGAATTTGACTACGGTTATTGGTAGATGTAAAGATACGGTGTGCATAAATTATGGTTCATTAGTAGAAGAGACAAGTTATCCATTATATGGACAAATGGAAATGTTATGTCATAGAGGTGCATATTGTGAGTCAAGTACAATTCAGAATCTTCGTGATTTAACAAAGATGAATTCGATGAATTATCATTTTAATGAACTAGGAATGTTAAAGAAAAAAGAGATTAATAACAATAATCAATCTATTTTATCTAACGTTATTTCTTATAAACAGGGCTTATATTCAAAGGAAACACCTATCGAAATATCAAAAGAAACTATAAAATATAAAGATACCACTATAAATAGAAAATATGGATATCTCAATGGAAATGTAACATCTATTAGCGACTCTATATTTGGCTCTCATACGTATGAATATAATTATAGAGGTTTTTTAACAAAAGAAGATGAAAACGAAATTAATTATGATAAAAATGGAAATATAATATCTTATGGAAATAGAATTTTTACCTATGATACGACCATTAAAGATAGGCTAACCTCTGTAAATGGAAGAAAGATATCCTATTCTTCATCGAATCCATTAAATCCTAATAAATGGGGAGATTCAACCTTTTATACCTTTGAAGGAAGAAGATTAATAGAATATTGGTACTTGGATGATGATGGGGTAGATGTTGTTTATAATTATGAATATAATAGTCAAGGACTAAGAACTCATAAATATAATGATGTAGATTTAGTCAGCAGGTATTATTATGATGGCGATAAGTTAATTACCGATTATAGAAGCGAAAATGATCGCTTAGACTTCCTATATGACAATAACGGATTATTATATGGCTTTATTAATAATAAAACAGATAGATATTATTATATAAGAGATGTGTTCCAAAATATTTTAGGTATTGTTGATTCTGCTGGTAATCTTGTGGTAAAATATTTATATGATGCATATGGTATGACCAAAGGAATAATGGGAGATTTTACTATAGCCTATAGAAATCCATTTCGATATAAAGGCTATTACTATGATGACGAAAGCGGAATGTATTATTGTAAGAGTAGATATTATGTACCATACTGGTGTAGATGGCTAAATGGTGATGATATAAATTACGTTAACCCACAGAATATTAGTGGAGTAAACTTATTTTCATATTGTAGTAATAATCCTATTATGATGGTAGATGAAAATGGTCACTGGGCTATAGCTGGATTTGCACTGGCAGCAGCGATTGTTTTTCTGATTGTGCTACTTTATATTGCATGTACAACCAAAGAACATCATTTTTATACTTCCAGTGAATCAGATAATAGTATATTCGGTAAAAATAATGGAATATTAATCGATGGTCTGTTATTATGGGTGACTGAAGATTTAGATAAATTTAATGAATCTGTAAGAAATTCTTTTGTGGATTATATTATGTCTAGAATCGTGTCCAGTAAAATGTGGGATAATAGAGATAAACATCATATAGTTGCTAAAAGAGATAGACGTGCTGGTAAAGCTAGAATCATTCTTGAAAAATATGGTATTGGTATTAATGATGAAATAAATACAGTATATGTACGTAAGCCATTACATTGGGTAGTTCATACAAATATCTATCATGGTACTTTAACTATGAATCTTATGATAGCCGATTATTTGGGTGGAGAACAAGGTGTGACAAATGTTTTAGGAGTTTATAAGGCGGTATTAGGAGAATATGGAGATTACAAACACTTATAAAAGAATAACGAAAAATATAGAATATTATAGAGATTATTATTTAAATTGTATTAAAGAATTACAGGATATGTTTGAAAAATATTCTAAATATAATTTAAATAATCTTTATGAAGAAATAAAAAATAATTGTAATAAGGTAGAATATAGCAAAGGAGGAGTTGGTTTCCGTTATGGAATGCATTCCCCTGAATTACTATTTAAGCATATGATAAAAAATTGTACTGTTGGAAGAAAGATAAAGAATATTGAAAAAGGGTATAATTATAAATATTATTTTGATGATAAAGATAGAGTCACTTTAATAGAAAAATATCTTGATGGCTCACTTACCTATTATATGTTCTTTATGCATAATGAGGGATATGATGAAATTATCCTTTATGAAGTAAAGAAAGAACGTATATTATACACTGCTAAAGCAGAATATAATGAGAATAATAAGATTAAAAGATATATTGAAAATTATTCCGCTATATTTCCATGGGATACAATAATAGATGATTTTGAAGAACAAAAGTATACGTATAATGAAGATAGCTGTAAGATAGAATTTAATCATGTAGGAATAATGGAACGTTTTAATGATGTAAATTTTAGAAGAGAAGAGTATATTTTAGAAAATGATGAATTAACAGAAATTAGAGAAGCATATAAGAAATGGGCAATCTCGATGGATGAATTAAAAAAATAATAAAAATGAAAGGTTTTATCTAAAAAAGATAAGACCTTTTTCTTTAGGTGAGGAGCGTTGATTTATGTCATTATTTTGTGGTAAAATTGTTATAAAGATATTTCTAGTATAGACTATTAAATGCAAATATTGTTTTTATTAAATTTATGGAAGTAATAGTAAAGAAAAATCAAAATGGATTGGTAGTTCATACAAATAAATATTATTGCACTTTAACTAGCCGATTATTTGGTGGCAAAACAAGGTGTGATAAATGTTTTAGGAGTTTATAAGGAGGTATTAGGAGAATATGGAGATTAAAAACCCTTTTAAAAGAATAAAAAAAGATACAGAATATTATAGAGATTATTATTTAAATTGTATCAAAGAATTACAGGATATATTCGAAAAATATTCTAAATATAATTTAAATAACCTTTATGAAGAAATAAAAAATAATTGTAATAAGGTGGAATATAGTAAAGGAGGAGTTGGTTTCTATTATGGAATGTATTCTCCTGAATTATTATTTAAGCATATGATAAAAAATTATACCATTGGAAGAAAGATAAAGAATATAGAAGAAGGGTATAATTATAAATATTATTTTGATGATAAGGATAGAGTTACTTTAATAGAAAAATATCTTATTGGTATCCTTACCTATTACATATTCTTTATGCATAATGAGAAATATGATGAAATTATTCTTTATGAAGTAAAGGAAGAACAAATATTATACACTGCCAAAGCAGAATATAATGAGAATAATAAGATTAAAAGATATATTGAAAATTCTTCTGCAATATATCCTTGGAAGAAAATAATAGATAATTTTGAAGAACAAAAGTATACATATAATGAAGATAGCTGTAAGATAGAATATAATTATGTTGTAAAAATGTGTATATGTAATGATATAGATTTTATAAGAGAAGAGTATATGTTAGAAAATGATAAATTAACAAAAGTTAAAGAAGCATATAAGAAATGGGCAGTTTCAATGGATGAATTAAAAAAATAATAAAATAAAAGGTTTTATCTAAAATAAGATAAGACCTTTTTTCTTTAGGTTAGAAGCGTTGATTTATGTCATTATTTTGTGATAAAATATTTATATGATGCTAATGGTATGATTAAAAACGTAACAGGAAATTATACTATAGCCTATAGAAATCCATTTCGATATAAAGGCTACTATTATGATAGCGAAAGTGGAATGTACTATTGTAAGAGTAGATATTATGTACCATACTGGTGTAGATGGTTAAATGGGGATAGTGCAAGCTATATTAATCCTAAGGATAGTAGAGGAATAAACTTATTTTCATATTGTAGTAATAATCCTATAATGTATTATGATCCAAATGGTTGTTGGTTTGTAAATATTGGAACAGAATTTCGAAGGCTTGCCATGAAAATAATGAAGGAAAAACATTATGAAAGATTAGAGAAAAAAGGAGAATTTCCTGAAAACTTAGAAAAAGAGTATATAACTTCTCAAATAGAGAAATATTTAGCTTATTTGAAAGAGAAAAATAATCATAACTATGAAATTTCAAACGGTCCATTAACGGGATATATATTTGAAGATGCAAGGTGCCATCAATTTGATACAAAAGGAGAAAATTATAAAATTCTTTCTCCAGATGGACATTATGAATTTATTTTTGATGCAAAAGGAAATCTAATTGAGGATCCAAGGAATATAGGAACATATAATTACTTTCCACCTAATCAAAATGAAATTTTACATGGAGTTGTAGATGTATTTCCATGGCTTCTTTGGGGAAACTCTCCAGATGATAACACCAATTTTTTTCAAAGGCTTAATAAAGTATTTGGTAAATAACGGAGGATATATAGGAAAAAAAGAAGACCTAGAATTAAATAATTAAAATTCTTGAACAATAACATTTAGAAATATGTAGATTTAATAAAATAAAAATAGTCAAAGAAAGGATTATTAATAGCAATCTAGGATTAGCCACTAATAATGTGAATAACTATGAAAAATAAAAAAAATAATAAAGTAAAGAAGATAGTAGTAGGAATAATTTTAGTTATTGTAAGTGGGATAGTAATTTTTAATACAATAAAAATTAACGATACACTTTATGCGAAAAGCCTTATAGATACCATTGAACAAGATGATATGGAAAAATTTCAAAAACTTTTGAAAAAGGGTGGAAATGTAAACGCAGGTTATTACTATGGTATATATAGAGGTATAGACAACCCTTTACATAGAGCGGTTGGTAATGAGAGGTATGATATGGCTAAAATGCTGATAGAGGCAGGAGCTAATCCTAATAAAAGGGTTAGTGGTGGAGATACCACTTTACATCGTGCTGTTGCACACCTTAAAAATAATCCCGATCTTTTACCCTTTGTGCAATATTTACTAGATCATGGAGCAAATATAAAACTAAAAAATGAGGATAATGAAGGTGTATTATGCTTTCTTATAAGTTGGTTGGAAACGGAAAAAGAAATAAAAGAGTATGACTACAAAATATTGGAATATTTTCAATATTTCCAAGATTTGGGAGCTAAATTAGAGGATTCATCTTATGGAAATGTTATATTTGATGTATGTAGAAGAAATAATCTTCCATTAGTAAAGTATTTAATTGAGGAGCAGCATCTTGATATTAATATGAAGGATAAAAGAGGTAGTACTCTTCTTATGAGTTATGCGTATGCATATTGTAGTTATGATGGTAAAGAAATATATTTTCAAAATATGGATGTTTTTAGATATTTATTAGAAATGGGTGCAGATCCAACTATTAAAAATGAAGCAAATAAAACAGTATATGATATAGCAACCGAAAACAACGCTATTGATTTATTAAAAATATTAGAACAGTATCAATAAAGTAAGACCTTATTTCTATAAAAGTGATAAGGTCTTTTATCTTTAATTTTGAAGCGTTGATTTATGTCTTTATTATATGGTAAAATAGTTATAGGATGTATAGAGATTACGTTTATACGAAAACATTTTATAGAAGGAGAATTATATGGGGATTTTTGATGAGTATTTGTATAAATATGGATTACATGATAGTATGCTATATGGTATTAATATAAAGAATAATACATTAATTTTTCAGTTTGATACAGGGATATACTTATTAGATGAGGGAAAGGAAATGAAAAATACAACTACTTGTTTAATGTGTATTGAATTACCAGATTTGAATATAGATAAAATGGATGAACATATAGAAATTACAAAATTTGTTAAAAAGAAAATAATTTATGATTTTGCATATAATGACTTTGTTAAAGAGGTTAAGAAAAATGGATTTGAAATATTTAGGAATTATTATTCTAGTTTTATGCAAGGCATTTTAATTGAAGGTTTTATAATGGAGGAAAAATACCAAATCTTAGTTTCAGACATCAAAAATATAAAGTATATCTTTTAATTAATGTATGGAATTTATTAGATGAAGAAAAAAAGAACCAATATGAAAATAAAAATAGAAGTAAATACTTGTAATGCTGCACCCAATGCGCTTACTTATGAAGAATTAGAATTATATTTGAAAAAGAATTAATGGTATGAGAGTAACAAAATTTTTAACTTATTTAAAAAGTTATTCCATAGAAAAAATGGAAAGGCTTATGTCAACTCCGATTGTAAATGGAGGATTAGAGGTTTGGTGTCAGGTAGAGTTTGCCGAGCATTTAAAAAGAATATTAAGTAATTATACTTTTTCAAGAGAATATCCTTATCCCTATTCCTATAAAAAATGTGATATGCATTTCATTGATCATCAAGGAGTGGATGAAACCTATGTGGAATTAAAATGCACGAATCCTTTTCACTCTGATCTTAAGCTCATTATAAACGCCTTTTTAGAGGATATTAATAAAATTAATCATCTATATGATAACGTTATAAGGAAAGTCATAAACGAAAAGAAAGTTTGTAACGTAGATCTGCTTTGTGTACTCATCTACTATGGAGATATAAATACGTTATATACCTACATAAATTTAGATGAGGTTGCCATACAAAGATTGGACAACTTAGCTACTACTTGTGGATTATATGTTGTCGTTTATTCAAAGTATTATAGTCCATTTTATAATGAAAAGAATATGAAATAAAGATTAAAAAAGGATTTTTAGTTTTAAACGAAAAGTCCTTTTTATTCTATATATGTTCTTTTTATTGTATAAGAGGAAATCGTATTATATAATATGGAATAGTATGAGGTGATTTTTTTGAGGAAAATAAGAGTAAGCTTTGTTCTTTTGTTCATAGGATGTGTCCTTTTATTTTTATGTTCTTGTTCGAATAATTCTTCGAAAGAAGATAAAGAGGATAAAGAAGAACAACCCATTGTAGAAAAAGATTTAAATACTGTTATGATGGATTATATTGATACTTTAATAAAAGATACCAATGGATATATTCCTTCTTGGAATAAAGAGTCCTTTAAGGGGAAATGGAATTATATTGATGGAGTGTTTTTAAATTCGATTGTAAGGCTTTATTATGATATGAAAGACACGGATGTGAATAAAGCCAATACCTATAAAGATTTTTTTATTCGATATATAAATTATTATATCGATTCTAGTGGTAACTTTTTAAATTTAAAAGATAATAGTGAAGCGTTTAAATTAGGAGAGTTAGATACTATATGTGAATCAAAGATATTGTTTGATGCGTATGAGATGACGCATGATGCTAGATATCTTAAGGCAATCGATACAAGTTATAAAGGATTATTAAGTCAAAATCGAGTGATAGATAGTTTGAATTTTGAGCATAAGAGTACATATCCAAATCAAGTTTGGCTCGATGGAATGTATATGTATGCACCCTTTTATGCCCGATATGCTAAATTTAGTAAGGATAAGACTATATTAAATGAAATCAAAAGCCAATATGAATATATTAGAAATCATATGTATGATGAAACTGCAGGCTTGTATTATCATGGATATGATGCAACAAAATCTATCTTTTGGGTCAATCGTACTACAGGATGCAGTAAGTCTTTTTGGCTACGTTCGATGGGATGGTATTTGGTTTCTTTATGTGACGTATTAGAATATTTTGAAGATAATGAGGATAAAGCCTATTTAGTAAGTCTACTCCAAGAAGCCATCGAGGGCATTATGAAATACCAAGATGAGACTAGCAAAATGTTTTATCAAGTCATAGATAAAAAGGGTGTAAGTGTAAATGTATCCGATTTTTATTTAAAAGGATTAAACAATAAAATGTATCAGGGAAACGCGAATATTCAAAATTATTTAGAATCCTCAGGAAGCTCTATGATTGCCTATGTTCTAATTAAAGCTTCCAATCTAGGTTATCTTTCCAAAGAATATAATCAAAAAGGAATAGAGGTATTTGAAGGTATTTATAAGCATTCTTTTAAAAATAATCAATTAAATGATATTTGTATTACTGCAGGTTTAGGCCCTGAAAATAAGCTTTGTCGTGATGGTACGATAGAGTATTATCTTGCAGAGCCTGTTGGAAGTAATGATGCAAAAGGGGTTGGACCATTTATAATGGCATATCTTGAATATGCTTATGGTAAAAATAGAACATCAAATATACCAACCCCAGAAAAATAGGGTTTTTAAGGTAAGAAAATAAAAGAGAGGAAAATCAAAGAAATAGGGCGATAATTCGCCCTATAATTTTTTTGTTTTCCTCTTTATTAAATCTTATTTTTATTGTATAATTACAAAAAAAGAATAGGAGATAATTATGAAAAAATTAATGAATCAATTGTTTCATCCTAAAAAAACAAAACTCTTTTGGATGTATATTATTTTAGGCATTATAGGTATAGTAGTCGGCATAATGTTAATGCCAGTTTGGAAAAATTGTCCAGATTGGGTATTTTGGAAAGACTGGGGAGTAAAGGTTATCAATATAATCATTTGTATTTGTATTGTTTTATATCTTATCTTGTTCCTTTTCGGAAAAATAATGAAACGTACTAATGGAGTGATTAAAGTATTAACGATTATTGAATTTATTATTTTAGCATTAATTGCCTTAAGTTGTATCTTCCAACAGCAGTTTGGATTTATAAAAGTAAATGGTGCTTGTAAAATATTAGGATTAGCTTTATGGTGTAGAGGTGTTGTCGAAATCTTTAGAGCCTATTATCATCAAAAAGGTAATAATGATAAATATCCGATCTGGTGGTTGGTTATAGCTATAATACTTGTCACTTTAGGTACATATATGTTTGCAAATCCATTCTTTGATGATTTAAAACTATTATGGATATTTGTTGTGCTTATTTTATTATTATCTATCCTTTTTATTGTAGATGGTATACTTGCAAAACCTGCTACAAAAAAAAGCGGAAGTAAGAAAAAACAAAAAAACAAAGAAAACGAATAAAACTGCGTCCCCTTAGCTTATTAAGTTTAAGGGGACTAAAAAATATAAAGGCAGGTGATTTTTATGTTAAGTAAAAATCCAAATATTTTGGTTAGTATGTTAAATACAAAACTAAGGGATTATTATTCTTCTTTAGAGATGTTATGTGAGGATTTAGATCAAAATAAAGAAGAAGTAATGGCCTTTTTAAAAAATGCTGGTTATGTTTTTGATAAACAAACGAATCAGTTTAAAATTGAGGAGTAAAAAAAATGGTAGTAAAAGAAGAAGTGGTTAGCGCGACCATGTGTAGTACAAAAGCGGAACTTTCGATTTTAGGATATTTGGATATAATTCAAGATCGGGCAGCATCTATTTTAGGAAACATTGGTTGTGATAATATAACTTTAAAAAACAAGTATAATGCGGCATGGGTGTTTATAAAAAATCGAATAAAAATTTATAGTAAACTCTTATGGAATGAAAAGTTTACGGTGAATACCTTCATTTCTTCGAATACTAAAATCACATTAGTTATCGATAATGTTTTTAAAAATGATAAGGGCGATATTGTTTTCTATTCTAAATTAGAAGTATGTCCGGTGGATTTAGATACCCACAAGATAAGAAGAGTTCAAACGGTAGGAATACCTTTCGATTTTAAAAGCGAACTCCCAGAGTTAGATTATGGATATACTAAATTTGAATTTAATAATCCAGAAATAAAATATCAAATACCGGTTTTATCGCAAAGCATTGATTTTTCAAATCATACGAATAACACCGAATATATACGATTTATTTTAAACACGTACTCTTCTATTGAATTGGAACAAAAAGATATAAAAGAATTGGAAATTCATTATCTCCATGAATCGAAAGAAAAAGATGTATTAACGATATATAAAGAGGTATGGGATAATGAAGACCGATTTATCATAAAAAAAGAAGATCTATCGGTTACCGAAATTAGAATAAGGATGTAAAACTATGCTAGATGTTATCTTAAATAAAAATGAAGAAAAAGAAAAGCTTGAAGGTTTTCCTTGGGTGTTTAACAATGAAATATATACGTTTGAGGGCAATATTGTTAATGGTAGTGTTTGTAGAGTATTAAGCAATAATAAAGCCTTTATCGGATATGGCTTTTTAAATACCTCTTCAAAGATAATGGTAAGGATGCTTTCTTTATGTGAAGAGGATGTTATAGATAAAAATTTTTTTAGAAAAAGAATAGCATATGCTATAGAGCATCGTAAAAACTTGAATTTTAATGGCTGCTGTAGAATTGTATTTTCAGAAGCAGACTTTTTGCCTGGTCTTGTTGTCGATCAATATGGGGAGTATTTATCCGTTCAGTTTATGTGCCTGGGTATGGATTTAATAAAAAAAGATATTATAGATATTCTTGTGGAATTGACCAATTGTAAGGGGATTTATGAAAGAAGCGATATGCCCATAAGGGAAAAAGAAGGATTACAACAAACCAAAGGATTTTTATATGGAAATTTTAATCCTAGAGTAGAGGTTATAGAAAATGATATTCGATTTATCGTCGATTTAGAAAACGGACAAAAGACTGGTTATTTTTTAGATCAAAAGTTGAATCGGGATATGATAAAGCATTATGCGAAGGATAAGTATGTTTTAGATTGCTTTTCTAATGTAGGAGGATTTGCCTTACATGCTTGTAAATATGGGGCAAAGAAGGTAGATGCTTGTGATATTTCTAAAAGGGCTTGTGAAGATATTTTAGTAAATGCACATTTAAATCAATTTCATCAGTTAAATGCTATATGTACGGATGTTTTTGATTTTTTAAGAAAAGAAGAAAATAAAGATAAGTATGAGGTGATTGTATTAGATCCACCAGCATTTACTAAAGATAAAAATACATTAAAAAAAGCGTATCGCGGGTATAAAGAAATTAATCTTCAGGCAATGAAGATTATTAAATCTGGAGGATATTTACTTACCTTCAGCTGTAGTCAGCATATGACACCCGATTTGTTTATGCAGATGATTAAAGAAGCTGCATATGATGCGAAAAGGAAGGTTCAATTTTTAGATTTTAGAATTCAGGCTCCTGACCATCCGGCTTTATTATCTTCGGAGGAACAATTATATTTAAAGTGTATCGTATTAAGAATTTTATAAAAAGTTATGGAGTATATTTTTTATACTCTTTTTTTATTGTAAAAAATAAAGTAAAATGTTAATAAAAAAATCAACCTTTATTCGTTAATATAAGTGAGGTGGGAGAAAATGGATCTTGAAAAATACGCCCAGGAACTTAAAAATGGAAATGAAAAAGCGTTTAATGTCATTTACAAAGAGACATTTTCTTTTGTACGTCTTGCCATTTATAGTTATGTCCAAAATAAAGAAACAGTAGAAGATTTAATTCAAGAAACCTATATGAAGGTAAACAAGAATATTGCTAATTATTCTTCGAATCACTTTAATAACTGGATTTATACGATTGCTAAAAATATTGCTGTGGATTATGTTCGAAAGAAAAAGGAAAGTCGAATCGATGAAGACATTATTGTAGATACGGTAAAGCATCCTTATTTAAACTATATACTCAACCACCTAGATTCTACATTAAAAGAGGTTTTCCTTATGAAGGTATTGTATGGCCATACAACGAAAAAGATTGCATCAATATTAAATGTAAAACCTTCAGAAGTAAACCAAATGTATTATCAAGCAAAAGAGATTTTAAAAAGAAACCTAAAGGAGGATTCTTATGAACTTGAAAAAGTTTAATAAACATTTAAAAAAAGAATACAATGAGACTTTTTCAGAAAAAAAGTACATTTATGAAAAGAAATTTCAGTTTAAACTGCGCTATGTGTTTGCATGTATTTTAATCCTTTTTGGCGTTATATTCATCGCAGATCATATAAGTGTAACGATATATAATCAAAAAATTAAGCAAAGAGAAAGCGAAATTTTAGATTTAAATCATAAAGAGTTAAGCCCAATAACCTCTGAAAAAGAATTAAAAAGAAAAATGAATACAGTAGATTTAACGAAAAAGAAGTCTTTAATGCAACAAATATTTTCGATGAGATTGAGTTGTAGTGGTTCTATGAAATCAAGTGATGCCAATATGGCTCCAGGAGATGCGATGGCAGAAAATCCATCCGCTGATCCAGATGGTTCTATGAATTCATATGACACAAACCTTCAAACGAAGGGGGTAGATGAAGCGGACACGGCAAAATGTGATGGAACCTATATTTATGCATTATTAAATAATAAATTGTATATTTATAATTTAAGTGGAGTTATACTTAGCTCTACATTTGTTTCAGCGAGTGAAATATATGTTTATAAGGATAAGGTGGTTTGTTTAGGTAGATCGGCAACCTCTATTTATACCTTTGATGAAACTTTAACCTTAGATTACCGGGTAGAGTATGCAGAATTAGTAGACTCAAGAAAAATAAATAATGAATTATATATTACCTCTAGAAAAACGTATAATATGAAAACAATTGATTATTCGAATTTGTATTTTGATGGAAGTATTAATCCTAAGTATATTTATTCTTTTATAAAATATGATTTGGATTCTAAAACAATTAAGAATATCGATATTCTTAATGCCTCTGGTGCATGCTTATATGCATCTGAATCTAATTTTTATTTAGCATCAAATAATTATATTAATGGTAAAAAGGTAACTATTGTAAGTATAATAACGACATCTTTAGAGCCAAAGGGTGTTATAAAAGTAGAAGGCTCAGTTTTAAATCAATTTTCTATGGATGAATATAATGGTTATTTTCGAATTGTTACTACCGATACATTAAAAAAAGAAGATGAATTGAATCATTTATCCATATATAATGTAGAAACCTTAGAATATGTAGGTGGTATAACCAAAGGGATTGGCAAAGCGAATCAAATAATAAAATCGGTTCGGTTTGATAAAAATATATGTTATGCGGTTACCTATCTAAATTTTGATCCTTTATATGAAATCGATTGTAGTAATCCAAGTGAACCTAAAATTATATCGCAATATGAAGCACCAGGATATTCAAATTATCTTCATTCCTTTAACATAAAGGATAAGGAATACCTTTTTGGATTAGGGGTAGATGATTATGGACAAATAAAATTATCGATTTATAAAAATGAGGAAACTACCACACAAATGGGTAAAGATTTGCTGATTATAGAGGATTATAGGATTATTAATCCAACTGATTCTTTTACCTATTTTGTTAGTGGATTACGCACGCCCTCTGCTATAACAAATAATCATAAGGCATTATTTGTGTTTAACGATTCCACCTATTTCTATTTAGGGGTTATGATTGGGTATCGTCAATATACTATTTTTAAAATCGATGTAGAAGATAGTTTATGTCCCGTATCGGTTTATAAGGAATATAAAGATATAGATACGGATAGTAGTAAAGTAAGAGGATTTTTAGTTGAAGGAAAGTTTTATATTCCTACACCTACCGAATTATTTATCGATACATGGCAATAAATTAAATCTCTCAAAAAGTAAAATAAAACAATTACTTTTTGAGAGATTTTTTCCTTGTAAAATTATTTAAAATCATTTATAATGGGTTTAAATTACTGTAAGGGATGACATAATGAAAGAAATTTTTAAAAAGCAGTATAAAAACATTATTTTAATTTTAGGATATATTATCATTGCTTGTGCCGTTTATGGTGTATGGGTACATAGTATATGGTATTTGTGGTATGTAACTTTATTGGTTATTTTGGCTATTCTTGCAGTAGGAATTACCATTGGATATTTTTATATTAAATCGGAGTATAATAAAGAAAGCAAGAATATTGAAATTAAAAAATAATATGTTATAATTGTTTTATAATCTTAGTTGATAGGGAATAGTAATCTAACGTATCCTTTTAGAGAACTACAGTTTGGTGCAATGTAGTAGGAGAGTTAAATGAATCTACCCTAGATAAGAATCGAGCATCTCGCGTTAAGGGATAAAAGCGCTAGTAGATATGACTAGAATTAAGGTGGCACCGCGAGAAATTCGTCCTTAGATTTTTCTAAGGTTTTTTTATTTTAAGGAGGGTATTTTATGTTAGACATTAAATTTTTAAGAGAAAATCCTGAGGCTGTTAAGGAAAACATCAAAAAGAAATTTCAGGAGCAAAAGCTTATTCTTATTGATGAGGCAATCGAATTAGACCGACAAATTCGAAGTTTCAAGGCGGAGGCAGAATCTTTAAGAGCGTACCGTAATGAGGCAAGCAAAAAGATTGGACTTTTAATGAAAAATAAAGAAATAGAACAAGCAAATGAAATAAAGGCAACGGTTTCTAAAAATAATGAACGAATTGCGGAAATAGAAAATTTACTTGCAGAAGATGAAATCAAATTGAATAAAATTATGCTTGTTATTCCTCAAATGGTAGACAAAAGCGTTCCTGTTGGAAAAGATGATAATGAAAATGTAGAGATAGAAAGATATGGAGAGCCTAAAGTTCCTGCATATGAAATTCCATATCATGCCGACATCATTGCGAAACTAAATGGACTTGATAAGGATGCATCCGGTAGAACAAGTGGGAATGGCTTTTACTATTTGTTAGGAAATGTAGCAAGATTACATTCCGCTATGCTAAGCTATGCAAGAGATTTTATGATTGATAAAGGATTTACCTACTGCATACGACCATTTATGATTCGAAGCGAGTCAGTCAATGGACCTATGGTCTTTGCCGAAATGGAGAATATGGTGTATGGAATCGAAGGGGAAGATTTATATTTAATCGGTACATCTGAGCATTCCATGATTGGAAGATTTAAAAATCAAATTGTTAAGGAAACCGAACTACCTATTACCTTAACCTCCTATTCCCCTTGTTTTAGAAAAGAAGTAGGGGCTCATGGAATAGAGGAACGTGGAATTTATCGTGTTCATCAATTTGAAAAACAAGAAATGATTGTTTTATGTAAGCCAGAAGACAGTATGGATTGGTACAATAAGATGTGGTCTTATACCGTAGAATTCTTTAGAAGCTTAGATGTTCCTGTAAGAACATTAGAGTGCTGTACAGGAGATTTGGCGGATTTAAAGGTAAAATCATGTGATGTGGAAGCATGGAGCCCAAGACAAAAGAAATATTTTGAAGTAGGATCTTGTTCAACGTTAGGTGATGCACAAGCCAGAAGATTAGGCATTCGAACAAAAGGAGAAAATGGTACCTATTTGGTTCATACATTAAATAATACCGTTTTGGCAACTCCAAGAGGATTAATTGCTGTTTTGGAAAATAATTATAATGAAGATGGAAGTATAAATGTACCTAAGGCATTACAGCCTTATATGGGTGGATTAAAAGTTATAAAATAAAAAATCCCAATTTGAAAAGCAAATTGAGATTCTTAACCTTATAAAATTTCTCACTATTATGAAAAGGGTTATATAATTTTGGGGAGATTGGCGATAGCGAGAAGTTTCTTCTCCTTTCTGTCTTATTTTTGACAATTATATTTTACGAATAAATTATCGTTAAAATTTAAAGTCTTTATGTAAAAAATGATTTAAATTATGTGAAAATAGGAGGCAATTATGTTTTTAGCAGAAGCAGCAGAACAAGCGCCAATCGACTGGAATCGCGTTTGGCAAACCATAATCGATTGGGCGATGAATGTGGGTATTAAAATTGTTATTGCATTAGTGATTATGTTTTTTTCGTTTAAGATTGTAAATTTCTTTACAAAAAAGCTTTATAAGCATTTTCAAAAAAAGCAGGTCGATGCCACAATTGCAAGAGTGTCTACAAGTGCATTAAGACTCGCATTAAAGATTATTATTTTAATTTGTTTAATTGGTTATGTTGGTATAGAAACGGCATCTTTATCTGCCGTTATAGCATCTTTAGGTGTCGGTATTTCTTTGGCTGTACAAGGAACGTTATCGAATTTTGCTGGTGGAGTTATCATTATTTTAATGAGACCTTTTAAATTAGGAGATTTTATCACTTCAAATGGAGAATCTGGAACCGTAGAGGATATAAAATTATTTTATACCCATATTGTTACACCAGACAATAAAATGGTATCTATACCAAATGGACAGCTAGCGAATAATGTAATCGTAAATACAAGTGCAAAAGAAGACAGACGTTGTGATGTTCTTATGTCTATTGCATATAAATCCGATGTGGATTTAGCAAAGAAGGTTATTAAAGAGGTTTGTTCTTCCAATGAACTTATTTTTGATAAACCTGCCCCATTTGTGGAGATAAAGGCGTATAGTGATTCATCCATTGATTTAACCGTTCGAGTTTGGTGCAAGAATAAAGATTATTGGACCGTTAATTTCTATCTTTTAGATCAAATTAAAAAGGCTTTGGATGCAAATGGTATTGAAATTCCATTTAATCAATTGGATGTTACCATAAAAAATGAAGTAACAAATAAATAAGTATAGAAAACTTGAAAATATATAATTTTATTGATTTTTTATTTGTTTTCGAATATAATATAAATAGAAAACAAGGTTAGAGGAAACTCTAATGTTGTTTATTGTTGCAAAAGAGTTCCCTTTTAACTTGGTCGGTCAGGGGAACTTTTCTTTTGTTTATGAATGAAATTTGTTATTTCAAAACAGATTTTTAATATGAGCAAAGCTATATTTAAAATCAACAGAAGTATTTCCATAAGCTCACCTCTTTCTTCTAGTAAATCCATTATGGGAACAACCTAGAAAGATTTTAGAGCCAACTCTAACCTTGTCCAAAGTCTTTAACCTTGTAGCCTTAAAAGGCTAGCATCATACTAGCATAATTTGTTTTTTATGTCCATAGTTTATTGGGCTAATTTTTTTTATTATTGGTATAATTTTTTTAAAATAAGAAAAAAGAGAAAAACTTGAATATTTTGAAATTTAATATTGCAAAGTTTACATAGTTGATGTATAATATTAAAATGCGTAAAGTGGCGATTATAACCATTTTTTTGCTTAAATTATCGTATAATCCTACAAAAATTTTGTAGTTAATATATATCGTGGGTATCCCTAAAAAAGGAGATAAACAGCCTTTTAGCATTGCTATGAAGTCCTAAGGACAGTTTAAAATTTAGAAAGGGATTGTATAGAGTATCTATACAGATATGGTGTCTTTATGAATTACAAGAACGTTAATTATGGTAAAAAATCAGTAAGACGTAATTATTCAAAGATTCGTACAGAAGTTGATTTACCAGGATTAATAGAAATTCAAACTAAGTCTTTTGATTGGTTTGTTGAACAAGGGCTAAAGGAAGTTTTTGAAGATGCTTCACCAATAACTTCTTTTAATCAAGATTTAAAATTGTATTTTGGCGATTATCACTTTGAGGATTCTAAATTTAATATTGTTGATTCCAAATTAAGAGATATTAACTACTCAAGACCTTTAAAGGTAAATGTTCGTTTAGAAAATGCGCAAACTGGAGAGGTTTTAGAGCAAGAATTATTTATGGGAGATATTCCATATATGACTCCAGTTGGAACCTTTATTATCAATGGTGCGGAACGTGTTATTATTAGCCAAATCGTTCGTTCTTCTGGTGTATATTACGCAAAAGAGATTGACAAAAAAACAGGAGACATTCGCTTTAGCGGAACGGTTATTCCAACACGTGGTGCGTGGATTGAATATGAAGCAGGCTCTAAAGATGTTTGGTATGGTAAGTTAGACCGTTCTAAGAAAATTCCTCTTACTACAGTTTTAAGAGCTTATGGTTTATCTACCAATGAGCAAATAACGAATTTATTTGGAGAAAATGAACATTTAACTGCAACCTTTGAAAAGGATATTACAACCAACAGCGAAGAAGCAGCCATTGAGGTATATTCTAAATTACGTCAAGGGGAGAAGGTTCCTGTTGAAGGTGCTAGATCTTTAATAACCCAAAGATTATTCGATGATGCAAAATATGATTTACAAAGAGTTGGACGTTTTAAATATAATATAAAGCTAGATGTTTTACAACGTGCTAAGGGACATACTCTAGCAAAAGATATCGTTGCAAACGAAGATATTTTTGATGAAGAAACTGGTGAATTATTATATCCAGCAGGAACGAAGATTGCTGGATATGGTGAAGTTATTCTTGATGAAGTTTATGATAAATTGAATAAGGCTCGTAAAGCCTTCCGCCATAAAATTGATTTAGGAAATACTTTATGTGATGACCCTGAATGTGAAATTCTATATATCAATGTTGTAAAAGAAGATAAAACAGAAGAAGTTAAGGTGATTGGTAATGATCATCGTGAAAAGGCATTACACATTACGATGTCCGATATTTTAGCTTCTGTAAGTTATTTTATGAATTTATATTCTGGTGTTGGTAATCTTGATGATATTGACCATTTAGGTAACCGACGTTTACGTTTAATTGGTGAACTATTAAAGAATCAATTTAGAATCGGTTTTGCTAAGCTTAAGAAAAATATTGAAGATCGTATGTCTACCGTTGAAGTAGATAAGGCTACACCTCAAAATCTTATTAATATTAAGCCGTTAACCTCATCTTTAAAGGAATTCTTTGGTTCAAGCCAATTATCTCAATTTATGGATCAAATTAATCCTTTAGCTGAAATTACACAAAAACGTCGTATTTCCGCTTTAGGTACAGGTGGTATTGCTCGTGATAGAGCGGGTGTTGAGGTGCGTGACGTACATAATTCTCATTATGGTCGTATGTGTCCTATTGAAACACCTGAAGGTCCATCTATTGGTTTGATTACCTCTTTAGCTACTTATGCAAAAGTAAATGAATATGGATTTATTGAAACACCTTATTTTATTGTTAAAGTTGATGAAAATGGAAAAAAATATGTTTCAGAAGATATGGAATATTTATCTGCAGATAAAGAGGAAGGAAAGGTTATTGCCTCTGCATCTACAAAATTAGATAAAGAAGGCCATATTATTGAAGAAAAAGTTATTGGTCGTCGTAATGGTGAAACGGAAATTGTTGACCCAGAAGAAGTAGACTATATGGACGTATCCCCTAAACAGATTGTTTCTGTTGCTGCAGCATGTGTTCCTTTCCTTGAACACGATGATGCTACCCGTGCACTAATGGGAGCAAACATGCAACGTCAGGCGGTTCCTATCATTAATCCAGAAAGTCCTATCGTTGGTACGGGTATGGAATATAGAGCTGCAAAGGATAGTGGTTCTGCATTAGTTGCCACTATGCCTGGTGTAGTTCAATATGTGGATGCTAAAAAAATAATTGTAAAAGAAGATAGCGGTGACATTCATCGTTATGATTTATATCAATTCTTACGTTCTAACTCTGCAACAGCTATTATGCAACGTCCTATTGTTGTTCCAGGAGAGCGTATTGAGCGTGGAGATATTATTGCGGATGGTCAATCTATGAAAAATGGAGAATTGGCTTTAGGACGCAATGTTCGTATTGCCTTTATGACATGGGAAGGATATAACTTCGAAGATGCTGTTATTATGTCTGAAAAGATGGTATATGATGACGTTTATACTTCTTTACATATCGATGAATTTATAGTTGAATGTCGTGATACGAAGCTAGGACCTGAAGAATTCACTTATGAAATACCTAACGTAAAGGATGAAAGTAAGAAGAATTTGGATGCTACAGGTATCATTATTCCTGGAAGTGAAGTAAAAGAAGGAGATATTTTAGTTGGTAAAACTACTCCTAAGGGACAAACGGATCCAACCCCAGAAGAAAAATTGTTACTTGCTATTTTTGGTGAGAAGAGTCGTGATGTGCGCGATACATCTTTACGTGTTCCTCATGGTGGTGGAGGTGTTGTACAATCTATACAACATTTCTCAAAGGCAAAAGGAGACGACTTAGCGCCTGGTGTAAATGAAGTTGTACGTATCTTTGTTGTTCAAAAACGTAAGATTCAGGTTGGAGACAAAATGGCAGGACGTCATGGTAATAAGGGTGTTATTTCCAATATTTTACCACTTGAAGATATGCCATTTACTGCTGATGGTCATCCAATTGACATTATGCTTAACCCTCAGGGTGTTCCATCACGTATGAATATCGGTCAGGTACTAGAATTACATCTAGGTATTGCAGCTAAAAAACTAGGTATAAAGGTTGCAACTCCAGTATTTGATGGTGCTACTATTGAAGATATTGAAGCAATTATGGCTGAAGCAGGAATGAATAAAGATGGTAAAGAAGTATTATATGATGGCCGTACAGGTGAACCATTTGAAAATAAAATTACCGTTGGTATTATGTATTTCGTTAAATTAAGCCACATGGTTGATGATAAATTACATGCTCGTAATGTAGGTAAATATACACTTGTTACACAACAGCCAATGGGTGGTAAAGCTCAAAATGGTGGTCAGCGTTTTGGTGAGATGGAGGTTTGGGCTTTACAAGCTTATGGTGCAGCTCATACCCTTCGTGAAATGATGACGGTTAAGTCAGATGATTTAGTAGCAAGAGATCGTACCTTTGATGCCATCGTTGACGGTAAGGCAATTCCAGAATCATCTATTCCAGAATCCTTTAGAGTTTTAACTCGCGAATTACAATCTCTAGGTATTCATGTAGAATTAATTAATGATGATGGAGAAAACGAAGTAAATCGTTCAATTGTTGATTTTAAAATAAAAGAAACTGTTCGTTCTAACGATACAAAGAAAAATTAATGGAGGAGAGCAAATATGAGTAAACAATACAAATATATTAAAATCGGATTAGCATCTCCTGAAGAGATATTATCATGGTCACATGGTGAAGTTTTAAAGCATGAAACGATTAACTATCGTACGTTAAAACCAGAATTAGATGGATTATTTTGTGAAAGAATCTTTGGTCCTTCTAAAGATTATCAATGTGCTTGTGGTAAATCAAAACGTAATACAGATAAAGGAAAAATCTGTGAAAAGTGTGGTGTAGAAATCACAGAATCAAAGGTTCGTCGTGAAAGAATGGGTCATATTAAGCTTGCAAGCCCTGTGGTTCATACTTGGTTTTTAAGAAATAGCCCATCTCCTTTAGCAACACTTTTAGATATTAAAACTAAGGATTTAGAAGAAATTGTATATCTTGCATCTTATATCGTAATTGATCCTGGAAAAAATACAGGTTTAACGAAAAAACAAATTTTAACTGAGGCAGATTATTCCGTTTATAGTGAAAAATATCCAAATCAGTTTGTTGCTAAAACAGGTGCAGAAGCGGTTAAAATCTTATTAAAAGATATTAACTTACAAGAAGAAGAAAAAGTTTTAAGAAGAAAGCTTAAGACCTCTTCTAAGCAACGCCGTGATCGTGTTATAAAAAGACTTGAAATTATAGAATCCTTCTTAAGAAGTGATAATAAACCAGAATGGATGATTTTAGAGGTATTACCAGTTATTCCACCATCTTTACGTCCTATGGTACAATTAGAAGGTGGACGTTTTGCAACAACGGACTTAAATGATTTATATCGTCGTATATTAAATCGTAATAATCGTTTAAAGAAGCAATACGAACAAAATGCACCTCATTTGATTACAAAAAATGAAAAAAGAATGCTTCAAGAAGCAGTGGATGCTTTAATAGATAATTCAAAACGTGGTAAAAAGGCTGCAGTAGACAGAAACCATTCTCTAAAGAGTTTATCAGATATGCTTCGTGGTAAGCAGGGACGTTTCCGTCAAAATCTATTGGGTAAACGTGTAGACTATTCTGGTCGTTCCGTTATCGTTGTTGGTCCTTCTTTAAGAATGTACCAATGTGGTATTCCAAAAGAAATGGCCCTAATCTTATTTAAGCCTTTTGTTTTAAGAGAATTAATGAAGGCTGGAAATAGTATTGCCGTTGCAAATAAAATTTGTGATAATCAGGAAGATAATGTTTGGGGAATTCTAGAAGAAGTCATCCGTGAGCATCCTGTATTATTAAACCGTGCGCCTACGCTTCACCGTTTGGGTATTCAAGCATTTGAGCCTGTTCTAATTGAAGGTAAAGCGATTCGTCTTCATCCACTTGTTTGTACACCATTTAATGCAGACTTTGATGGTGACCAAATGGCAGTCCATGTACCATTATCTTTAGAAGCTCAGGCAGAAGCTAGATTGTTGATGCTTGCATCAAATAACATTTTGAATCCAAAGGATGGAAAACCAGTTGTTACTCCATCTCAAGATATGATTTTAGGAAACTATTATTTAACATTAGAGCGTATTGGTGAACCAAATGAAGGTCACTTCTATAAAGATTTTGATGAAGCATATATGGCTTATAAGAATGGTACTATTACGTTACATACACGTATCTTTGTAGATATTTCTTATTTGCCAGAATCAAAATTTGCTAATGCAAAAGCACCAAGTAAGTATTTATTTACCACATTAGGTAAAATGATTTTTAATAATATTCTTCCAAATGAATTCCCTTATTTGAATGAGCCTGAGGAGACAAATTTAACTCATGCAACTCCAAGTAAGTATTTCTTAGATGTTAAAAATGGTAACACTTTTGAAGCATTACTTGCTCATCCAGAAGTATCTCCATTTAAGAAAAAATTCATTGCCCGAATTATTGCAGAAGTATTTAATCGTTTCCAAATTACCGAAACTTCAAAAATGCTAGATCGAATCAAGGATTTAGGATTCCAATATTCTACTATTGCTGGTCTAACAATATCTGCTGCAGACGTACTAGATTATAAAGGAAAAGCAACACGTATTGCTGAGGCTGATGCAAAAATCGATCAAATTTCAGAAATGTTTGAATTAGGTCTTTTAACTAATAAAGAGCGTAAAAAATTAGTTGAAAAAGAATGGCAAGATGCCCGTAACCAAATTCAAGAAGGACTTTGGAAGGAATTAGCCGCTCAAAAAGATAATCATATCTTTATGATGGCAGATTCTGGTTCTCGTGGTAATGCATCTAACTTTGCCCAACTAGCTGGTATGCGTGGATTGATGAGTAATACCGCTGGAGAAACCATTGAAGTTCCTGTTAAGGCAAACTTCCGTGAAGGATTATCCGTATCTGAGTTCTTTATTTCTACCCATGGTGCTCGTAAAGGTTCAACCGATACAGCGTTAAAGACGGCAGAATCCGGATACTTAACTCGTCGTTTAGTTGACGTATCCCAAAATGTTGTTATATCCACTGTAGACTGTGGAACAGAAAAAGGATTATATGTGGAAGATATTATCGATGAATCCAACAAGATTGTTGTTCCTGTTCATGAGCGTTGTATAGGTCGTTTTGCTGCAAAAGATGTAATTGATCCTCAAACAAATGAAATTATTGCAAGACGCAATGAAATGATTGATGAACAAATGGCTGCTAAGATTGCTAAGGCAGGTCTTAAAAAGATATGTTTACGTACTAATTTAACATGTAATGCAAAAACAGGTGTATGTATGAAATGTTATGGACGTAACCTTGCTACCAATATGGTAGTTGAAGTAGGTGAAGCGGTTGGTACAATTGCAGCACAATCTATTGGTGAACCAGGTACACAGTTGACCATGCGTACTTTCCATACAGGTGGAGTTGCTTCAACTGCCGATATCACACAAGGTTTGCCTCGTGTTCAAGAGTTATTTGAAGCACGTAAGCCAAAAGGTAAGGCTACCATTTCTGAAATTGATGGTGTCGTTGATTCTATAGAAAAAACAAAAGCTGGATTAGCTGTCGTAATCAAAAATGAAACAGAAGAAAAGGTTTATTCTATTGATGCAACCTCAGAACTTTTAATTCAACGTGGAAGTCCAATTAAGCGTGGACAAAAGTTAATGAAGGGTTCTATTGCACCGAAAGAATTATTACGTATTTTAGATGGTGAAGCTGTACAAAAATACATAGTAGAGGAAGTTCAAAAGGTATATCGTTCTCAATCCGTAGAAATTTCGGATAAGCATATTGAAATCATCGTTCGTCAAATGATGCGTAAGATTAATGTAGTTCAAGAAGGAGATACCGATTTACTTCCAGGACGTGAAGTATCTATTGCGGATTTTAAAGAGGCAAGTAGTAAAGCATTAAAAGAGGGAGGAAAACTTCCAATTGGTAAGCCTTTATTATTAGGTATTACAAAAGCAGCTTTAGCTTCAGATTCTTTCTTATCTGCAGCTTCTTTCCAGGAAACTACAAGAATTTTAACATCTGCTGCAATTCAATCTAAGAGCGATTCTTTAAGTGGATTAAAGGAAAATGTTACTATAGGTGGATTGATTCCTGCAGGTACAGGTATCCTTGTTGAGGATTCTTTCGAATGTGAACATAGACCAGAGGATGAAGATCCAACAATCTATGAAGAAGTAATGGATTCTATTGAGGAAGAAGAAACTACAGAAGAAGATGTGGAAATCTTAGAAGAAGAAACATCTGATTATGTAGATGAAGCCGAATTTTTAGAAGAATAAAAAAATTAAGGATGGTTTTTACCATCCTTTCTTGTTTTTATAGTAATTTTAAGATAAAATAAAAGTAGATGTTTTAAACTTTTTAGGAGATAAGAATATGGCAGAATATGTAGTAAACCAATATAAGGGTGTATTTAAAAGAGCCGAAGAATTATATGAAGAAGAAAAATTTAAAGATGCTGTTAATTTATTATTACAAATCGTTGAAAATGATAAAGAAAATTATACGGCATGTTACTATCTTGCGGATTGCCTATATTATGGAAAAGGTGTAAGCAAAGATATAAAAAGAGCATTTCAGTTATATATGAGTGCGGCTACAAATAAAATAACGGAAGCATGTTATATGGTAGGAATGTGTTATTTAGAAGGAACAGGTACACATCAGGACTCTACACAAGCGGTTGCATGGTTTACAGAAGCAGCTAAATATGCACATGCATTGAGTCAATACTATCTTGGTATGGCTTACAAAAATGGCGATGGAATTACCAAAGATATTCCAAGAGCCGCCCAATGGTTAGTTCATGCAGCAAAACAAGGAATCGTCGATGCACAAAGAGAAGCAGCTATATGCTATGAGGCACTATCCAAATATAAAGGAGCTGCAACTCTATATTTAGCAGGTGCAGATGCAGGAGACTCTTATTGTCAAGAAAGAATTGCCGATTGCTATGCCGATGGTGTTGGAACACTTCAATGTACAGAACTTGCTGTACATTATTATGAGCAGGCAGCCAATCAGGGAAACGTGAGTGCACAGGTTAAAATCGCTAATCGATATGCAACAGGGCAAGGAGTTCCTCTTTCTCAAAAAAATGCGCTTTTTTGGTATATGAAGGCAGCAAATGCGGATAATCCTGAAGCACAAAACGCGGTTGGTGAGTGCTATGCAATTGGTAATGGTATATTAAAAAACTATCAACAAGCTATCGCATGGTGGACAAAGGCAGCGAATCAAGGCAATGTCATTGCAATGATTCATTTAGCTGAAACCAATTCCTTACCCCCAGAAGAAGAGAATTTGCCAGTAGATTTAGTAACCGCAAAATATTGGTGGACAAAGGCCGCAGAAGCAGGAGATCCATATGCAATGTGTCGATTAGGAGAATGCTTTGAAAAGGGACTTGGTGTTACCTCTATAAATTTAGAGGATGCCTTTAAATGGTATCGTTTAGCTAGTCAAAATGGGGATGAGGAAGCTGAAGAAAGTTGTAAAAGATTTACGAGGAGTATAACAGGTAAAATAAAGGTAAAAAAATAAAAATATTAAGTTTTTATAAGGAGAGTATATGAATATAAAAGATCTTTTTGAAGACGAAAGTGAAAAACTTAAGAATCAATGGATCAATGATGGTTATGTTTTTGAAAAAACGAAAATAAAAAATTATGATGAAAAGTTTTTTAATATAGTTACCTTTTCTCATTTTGTAATAAAATTTCTTTTGTTTTGTAGTGTAGGGTTATATATTTTATTTAACATTTTTTGTATTCTATTATCTGTATATTATAAAACCTTTCATATCTTAAATATTTTCGCTCCCGTAATTGTTTGTGCTTTTGTTTTTATAATATCCTTTTCTATTTTTAATAATATAAACGTAAATAAAAAAGTAGAAGAAGAAGTTTTATATATAATGGATAATCAATTTATTTTTAACTTTAATAATGGGATTGTTGAAACACCTAAACTCTTTTATTCTTTATCTTATGATTCAATTCAAAAAATAGAATTTATAATTTATAGGTTAAGAAAATCGCAATGGTTTGGTAGTGTAACCTTTACCTTCTTGGTGTCTGGCTATGAAGTAACGCATACCATACCAAATGCAAACTTGTCGCAAATAAAAGAGTGTTTAAAAACTAAATTTCCATCCTTACGTAATAAACTTATTATAGATGGCAAGAATAAAGATAACGAACGTAAAGTTAATCATAGCAAAGCTAGATATTTTTTAACTTCCTTTGGATTACTTGTCGTGGGGATTTTATTCATAGTTATACCTTATTTTTTAAAGATTAACTTTATTTCATTAAAAATTTTTAGCGTCATATTTTTTGTGACGGCTTTTCTAATTTTTTTATCGCCTTATCTTTATACCTATTCTTTCGTGCATGGGACAATCCTTAGCCTTATATTTCTATTAGTAGGATATTTAATACCTTTAATAATTATAGAAGGTAGTTCTTTACCATTTTTATTCTATGTAGCAAATAATACCTTTATTTTGATGCCAACCTTTTTTGGAAATATTGGGTTGTGTTTTTATATCTCTTTTTTATTTCAATATTTTAGTAAAATTATATTTAAGTTGAAAATGAAAAATCACTTTATGGCTGAATAAACAAATATGAAAAAAGAACTTTATCCAATTTGGTAAAGTTCTTTTCATTTTAGTTTTTCGTTTTTAAAACATCTTCAAATTTTACTCCGTAAAAATGATCTTCATCTTGTTTCGTTTTAAGAATACTTTCTATAATAAAAGAAGTAGCCTCTTCTAAATTATCCTCCATAGGTGTTTGATTTAAAATATTTGCGACTATAATACTTGAAAAAATATCTCCTGTTCCATGATAAGATTTATCTTGTTTATCTTTTAGTACCATAATATTTTTCTTTCCATCGTAGAAACTTGCACCTATTTTATTATTTTTTTCTATACCCGTAAGAATAATATTTTTACTTCCTAAGTTACGTAATTTATAGAATAAGGTTGTAATAAAAGTATCATCCATTTTTTCTTTATATTCTATATTCGTTAAAAAACAAGCTTCTGTAATATTAGGAAGAATATAGTCGGCTACACTACATATTTTTTTCATTCCTTCCACTATATTAGAATCTAAAGCCTTATATAAAACTCCATGATCCGCCATAGCGGGATCTACAATAAAAAGTCCATTTTCTTTTAAAAGCTTTTCTTTACATGTTAAAATATAATCAAATTGTCTTATATCACCAATATAACCAGTATAAATTGCATCAAATTTTATATTTTCTTTTATCCAATGATCTATAATTTTAGGCATTTCCAAAGTCAAGTCATGAACGGTAAATCCAGAAAATCCACTCGTATGGGTAGATAAGATTGCCGAAGGAAGAATTGCCGTTTCAATTCCTTTACTGGATAAAATAGGAAGGGCTACGGTTATAGAGCATTGTCCATAACAAGAAATATCCTGAATTGTTAATATTTTTTTACTCATTTTATCACCATCCGTATTTAATTTTACTTTATTTTACAAAAAAGAAAAGTACCAGATTGTATTCTTTATCAAATACCAGTAGGAAAAAAATAGAAAATATGATAGAATACTTTATAAAAGGAGATGTGTGTTATGACTAAGAAGAAGCATCCATTAGAGATGTTGCTTGATGAAAATAATAACGAAAATGTATTTTTTGAAGATCAAGATGGAAATTTTATGGAATTTGAACAAATTGCTTTACTTGATATAGAGGATACTTCCTACACCTTACTTCATCCCCTTCATATGGGTTATGATAAAGATGAGGTAATTGTATATGCCATTATGCAATTTGAAGACACTTTTGAATTACTAGAAGTAGAAGATAAAGCGTTATTAAAAGAGATTGATTTAAAATACCAAAATCTTTTAAAGAAAAAAACGATAAATAAGAAATTTAAAAAGAATGTCTAATAGGCATTTTTTTTATGGGAAAAAATGTGAAATATTATAAATTTTATTACTTCTATTGTTTTTATTAAAAAAACAGGTATAATATCTAACCGAGTTAGATAAAATACTACGAGGTGTTTATATGGAAAAAAGAGAGCGTGCGGTTTTGTATTGTAAAAAACTAAAGAAGTGCAGACCAAATCATATTTTAGAAAAAATGGATCATATAGAAAAAGGGATAGGCTTTGTATTATTTTATTTATATGAAAATAAACAAAACGAAATTATTGCTGGTGATTTAGCAGTGGGTTTAAATGTTTCAACCGCAAGAATTGCTTTTTTATTAAATAAAATGGAGGAAAAAGGTTATATTAATAAAACTCCTTCTTTAAAGGATGGAAGAAAAACGATAGTAGAACTTACAGAAGAAGGAAGAAAAGAAGTTAATAGAATTATAAATGAAGGTATTTATAAAATGGAATATCTAATGGATAAAATAGGTGAAAAGGATTTAGATGAGCTTATACGTATCTTAATGAAAATAAAAAGTGTTATGGAGGAGACAAGAGATAATGATTAGTTTATTAAAGTATTTAAGAAAAAAAGATATAGGATTAATAATTGTTGCTATCGGATTTATTGTATTACAAGTATGGCTTGATTTAACATTACCAGATTATACGAAAAAACTTGTAGCGGCTATTTCTGCTTCTACGGCAACGATGTCTGTTGTTTGGGAAAATGGAGGTATGATGTTATTATTCGCTTTTTCAAGTATGGCTGCCGCAATCTTATGCGTATTTTGTTGTGCAAAAGTAGCGGCTTCGTTTGCACAAACGTTAAGAGAAAAACTATTTGATAAAGTTTCCACATTTTCAAATGTAGAAATGAATCATTTTTCAACCCCAAGCCTTATTACTCGAACGACAAATGATGTGGTTCTAATGCAAATGTTTTTGGCTATGGGATTACAAGTGTTGATTAAAGCTCCTGTTCTCGCTATATGGGCGATTTGTAAGATATCTAATACCTCTATAGAATGGACAACGGCAACCATTGTTTGTGTAATGTTCATTGTGATAACTGTTTCCATATTAGTCGCCATTTGCTTTCCTAAATTTAGAAAGATTCAAAAGCTTACGGATGATCTAAATGATGTCACTAGAGAAAATATATCTGGTGTTCGTGTTGTAAGAGCATTTAATGCTGAAGATTATCAAGAAAATAAATTTGAAAAAGTAAACGATAAAATTACGAAGACAAATTTATTTACGGCTAGACTTATGGGATTAATGAATCCTGTAATGACCATATGTATGAATGGGTTAAGTCTTGCCATATATTGGATTGGGGCATACCTTATAAATGATGAGACAAATGTATTATTAAAAATTGATTTATTTTCTAATATGACGGTATTTTCCCAATACGCAATGCAAGTCGTAATGGCTTTTATGATGTTAATTATGATTTTTATTATTTTGCCAAGAACTTTGGTTTCGGCATCTCGTATTAAAGAGGTTTTAAATACAACGCCTAGCATTGTAGATGGTACTGGTACAAAAGAGGTATCTCAAAAAGGGGTTTTAGAGTTTAAAAATGTCTCTTTTACTTATTCTGTTGGTAAAAACACGGCAGTTTCTAATATTTCTTTTAAGGTGAATCCAGGAGAAACCGTTGCCTTTATTGGAGCAACCGGCTCTGGCAAATCCACCATTGTTAATTTAATTCCTCGTTTTTATGATGCAAATAAAGGTGAGATATTATTTGATGGAATAAATATTAGAGAGTACAAGGAAGAAGAATTAAGAGATAAAATATCCCTTGCAAGTCAAAAGGCTGTCCTCTTTAAAGGGGATATAAAATCAAACATTATCTATGGAATAAATGAGGAAGTAAAGGATGAGGATCCAAGAATAGAAAAAGCTTTAAGAATTTCCAAATCCGACTTTGTTTATGAATTAGAAGAGGGCATACATTCTTTAGTAGCTCAAGGAGGTAGTAACTTCTCCGGTGGGCAAAAACAAAGAATTAGTATTGCCAGAGCGGTATTTAAAGAATCCGAGTTAATTATTTTTGATGATACCTTCTCCGCCTTAGATTATAAAACCGATATGCTTGTTCGAAAGGCTATAAAAGAAGAATTAACGAATACAAGTATTATAATTGTTGCTCAAAGAATAGGAACGATAAAAAATGCAGATAAAATTATTGTACTCGATCAAGGAAGAATTGTGGGAATGGGTAAGCATGATGAACTGTTAAACACCTGTGAATTATATAAAGAAATTGCTTTATCGCAATTATCAAAGGAGGAACTATAATATGGGTCCAAGAAGAATGATGACAAAAGAAAAGGGAAGCTTAAAGCATTTAAAAAAGCTTATTGTGTATTGTAAAGCCTATTTACCTTTTATAATAATCGCAATTTTATGTGCAGTAGGTGGAGCAATTACAACGATTATAGGCCCAGAAAAAATTGAGGCGTTAACAAAAGAATTTCAGATTTCGCTTGCAAAAAATATAGACATAAATTTAGGAGCTGTTTTGGATATATGTTTATTTTTAGTTGTTTTATATCTTATAGGTATTGTTCTACAATATAGTCAACAGTTTATTATGGCAACGGTTACCCAAAGGGTAAGCAAAAGATTAAGAACTGATATCAATCATAAAATAAACACTTTACCCTTATCCTATTTTGATCGGTCAACAAAGGGTGATATTTTATCTAGAGTTACAAATGATGTCGATACAATAAGCCAAACGTTAGGCTCTAATGTGGCTAACCTTTTTAGGGCACTAGCCTTATTTATAGGCGTTGTTGCTAAAATGTTTATATCCAACTGGATATTGGCACTTGTAACAATTGGCTCATCCTTACTAGGATTTTTGTTGATGGGATTGATTTTAGGAAAATCACAAAAGTATTTTAATAAGAAACAAGAATTACTAGGTAAAATGAATGGTCAGATAGAAGAAGTATATACCAATCATAATATAGTTAAAGCTTATAATGCTGTGGATAATGAAAAAGAGAAGTTTTTAGAAATCAATAAAGATTTATATGCGAACAATTGGAAATCGCAAGCTTTGTCGGGATTAATGATGCCGATTATGGGATTTGCTGGAAATTTCTGTTATGTTATGATATTTATCGTAGGTGTTGCTTTAATTGTTAATGGAGCAGTAGGTGTAACCTTCTTTGCGACTATATTAGCTTTTACCCTTTATGCTCGATTATTTTCTCAGCCCTTAACCACGTTTGCACAATCTATGACATCCTTACAACAGGCTGCGGCAGCAACAAAGCGTGTTTTTGAGATGCTTGACTCTGAAGATATGCCAGATGAAAAGGAAAAGACGGTGGTGCTAGATAATGTTTTAGGAAATATAGAATTTAAAAATGTAAAATTTGAATATATAGAAAATAAGCCAATCATTAAAGGCTTTAATGCCTCTATTGTTTCTGGTCAAAAGGTTGCAATCGTTGGACCTACAGGTGCAGGAAAAACGACTATGGTAAATCTTTTGATGCGCTTTTATGATATAAAAGATGGTGATATAACGATTGATGGTATATCGACAAAAGAAATGAAAAGAGAAAATGTTCATGACTTATTTGATATGATTTTGCAAGATACATGGCTTTTTAAAGGAACTATAAGAGAAAATCTAGTTTATAACAAAAAGGATGTAACGGAAGAAGAATTAGATAAAGTATGTCATGCGGTAGGAATTTCTCATTTAGTAAAAACCTTACCCAAAGGGTATGATACCATTTTGGATGATAATGCAAATTTATCTGAGGGACAAAAGCAACAAATCACGATTGCACGTGCTATGATAAAAGATGCACCGCTTTTGATTTTAGATGAAGCCACTTCTAATGTAGACACAAGAACAGAACTTGTTATACAAAAAGCAATGGATAAATTAACTGAAAATAGAACTTCTTTTGTTATTGCACATCGTCTTTCCACTATAAAAAATGCAGATATAATTTTGGTAATGAGGGATGGAGATATTGTAGAAATAGGTAACCATCAAAGTCTTCTTTTAAAAAATGGCTTTTATGCAGAGTTATATAATTCTCAATTTGAAACTTTTGAATAAAATATATTAAAACTGTAAAATGTAGGTGTTTTACAGTTTTTTAATGTTTTTATATTTCTTGACAATGTTTTTTATTCTTAATATAATAAAATTAAATTGTAGCGGTAAAATATATAAAAGAGGTGTTGAAATGGAAAAATATATTTATAGAAGTTACCTTTTAAGATTAGCATCGATTTTAAAAAAATTTTCAATTATAGGAATCAGCTTTGTACTTTCCCTTTTAATTTTTTATGTATTGATTCCTGTTTTCAGTGCTATACTGTTTGTAATTTTAGGGTTCGTTGTATTTGTTCTTGTATTATTCTGGGCTTTAATTACCTTATGCTTCGTATTTGTGCCTTTAGCGGACGAAGGTTGGAGAAATTTTCCAGAGCAAATAGGAGACATAATGTATCAAGAAGAGGGAATGAAAATGGTATATCAAACGGCATCGAAAGCATTTCCAGCTGTATTAACTATAAGTTTTATTTTTCTCATTGTTGCACTAGGAATCTATTTTTTTAATCGAAAAGATGAAAAATATAAAAAATCCTTTATTAAAAATTTAGTCTTTCTTATTTGTTCAAGTGTACTTTTAATCATATTTTTTATTGTCGCAAATAATATATAGGAGGATATAAAGATGAGTAATTTGAAAATAAAATTAATTAAGAAAACTGGAATAACCCCTATTATTTTGCTTGATAATCAAGAAATCTTTTTTAAAAGAAAAGAAAATGTATTTTTTTATGAAACAGAAATAAATAAAGAAGAGGTTGATTTAAAAATTTTTAATGTGAATGAATTTGAACATAAATTTTGGATTATCTTTGCTATTCTCTTTTATTTGATAACTATTTTTGGAATTTTTAATTCAAAATATGATAAGAGTGGAATAAAACTAAATTATACTGGAAAGATTAAAATGGAAGCTTCTAGTGATTTGACCATAGAAATTAATACATTTGCCAAGGGACGTAATCCAGTAAATATACAATCCAATTGTGAAATAATAGAAAAGGAAAATACGGTTTATATAGAACAAAAAATCAAAAAAAGATTTAAATTGTTTTTAATTCTTAAGGTATTATTTTGGATTACTATAATTTTTTTAGCATTTTTCCTTTTAGGAAAAATTATTGCTGATTTTCTAGGACTATGAGTTAGTAGAACCAAAAGAAATACCAAAGCTTGTCTTAATAATGTTATTTTCTTATAAAACAATAAAAAGATATAATCTTTAATTTAATAAGATTGTATCTTTTTTTAAATATGTTAAAATAAATGTAGGTGATAATATGAAGTACGATTGCATAATTGTTGGCGCTGGTCCTGCGGGAATATTTAGTGCCTATGAGTTTTTACAAAAAGATCCTAATTTAAAAATTCTTCTATTAGATAAGGGACATGACATCTATTCTAGAAGATGTCCTGTGAATGAACATAAATTAGATAAATGTCCTGTGAATAAAAATGGAGTAAGTGGCTGTTATCCTGCCTGTTCTATTACCAATGGTTTTGGAGGAGCAGGAGCATTTTCGGATGGAAAGTTTAATATTACGACCGAATTTGGTGGTTGGCTTACGGAATATTTAGAAGAGGATAAAGTTTTAGATCTTATTCGTTATGTCGACTCTATTAATTTAAAGTTTGGTGCAACCCCTATAATCACTGATCCAAATACGGAGAAGGTAAGAGAAATTGAAAAAAGAGGATTAGCGGTAGGATTAAAGCTTTTAAGAGGACAAGTTCGTCATTTAGGAACCGAAAATAATTTAAAAATATTACAAAAAATATATGAGGTTTTAAAGCAGGGAATCGAAATGCGTTATCAGACCGAGGTGTTAGACATTCTTGTGGAAAATCAAAAAGTTTGTGGCGTAGAACTTAAAAACGGAGAAAAAATTTTATCCGATTATGTATTTTTAGCTGTTGGAAGAGATGGATCTACTTGGTTAGAAGAAATATGTAAAAAGAATAATATTTTATTAAAAAATAATCAAGTCGATATCGGTGTTCGTGTAGAAACGAATGACATTATTATGGAAGAAATTAATAAAAACTTATATGAAGGAAAGTTTATTTACAGAACCTCCGTAGGAACGGTTGTACGTACGTTTTGTTCCAATCCTAGTGGACATGTGGTTGTAGAAAATCATAGCGGTACTATGCTTGCAAATGGACATGCCTATGCATCTAAGGAATTAGGTAGTCACAATACAAATTTTGCTTTATTAGTTTCTCATAAGTTTTCTGATCCTTTTAATCTTCCAAATGAATATGCGCATCAGGTAAGTCGACTTGCCAATGAATTAAGTTGTGGAAGTATTATTGTTCAGCGTTATGGTGATATATGTCGTGGAAGAAGGAGTACGCAAAAAAGAATTGATGAAGGGTTTGTTCATCCATCTTTAAAGGAAGCTGTTCCAGGAGACTTAGGACTTGTCTTACCATATAATACTATGAAATCGATTATTGAAATGATTGAAGCCTTAGATCATGTCACACCAGGCATAGCAAACGAACATACTTTATTTTATGGCGTAGAAGCAAAGTTTTACTCCGCAAGACCAGAAATCGATTCTAATTTTGAAACAAAGATTAAAGGATTATTTGTTGGAGGTGATGGTGCGGGCTTAACAAGAGGGCTTGCCCAGGCTGGGGCGAATGGTGTATATGTCGCAAGACATATAATAGAAGAATTAAAAAATAAGTAATATTACAATAAAACAAAAAAATCAGTCTATTCTATAGAGTAGACTGATTTTATTTCTTACTGGCGTCCACGGGAGGATTCGAACCTCTGACCCCTTCCTTAGGAGGGAAGTGCTCTATCCAGCTGAGCTACGAGGACAATTGCAAGAAGTATTATATCATACTTCTTTTTATTTTTTAATGTCTTTTATATTGATTTTTTAAATTTTCAAATTGTGGTAAAGAATTTATTATGGTTTCTTTTGATACACAATAAGCTAAACGTACATATCCTTTAACTCCAAAAGAATCGGATGGAACTAAAACTAGATTATATTGCTTGGCTTTTTCCATAAATAAATATGCGTTAGGCTCTAAAGATTTAACAAATAAATAAAATGCTCCTTGAGGATATATACATTCATATCCTAGTTGAGTTAAACCCTTATATAGTAAATCTCTATTTTCTGCATACATTTCCATATTAGAGGTTTGATTTGCACATCGTGCAATTAGTTTTTGAAAGATAGAAGGAGCACAAACATACCCATAGGCTCTTCCAGATCCTAAGCAAGCAGCATATACATCAGTATAGTTCTTAACTTTAGGAGATACTAAAATATATCCGATTCTTTCACCAGGCAAGGATAGGCTCTTTGAATAAGAATAACAAATGATGGTATTATCATAATAATTAGGAATATGAGGAACCTCTATACCATCATAAACAATTTCTCTATAAGGTTCATCACAAATTATGTAAATCGGATGATTAAATTGTTTTTCTTTTGTTAATAATAATTTTGAAAGTTTAATAATGCTTTTTTTACTATAAACAACTCCAGAAGGGTTGTTAGGTGAATTAATTATTATGGCTTTTGTGTTTGAATTTATTTCTTTTTCTAATGCTTCAAAGTTGATTTCAAATTTTTTCATATCCGCAGGAACGACCTTAAAGGTAGCTCCAGCAGATTCAACAAACACTTTGTATTCCGTAAAATAAGGAGCAATTGCGACGATTTCATCTCTTTTATATTCCGTAATTGCTTTAAAAGCTATGCACAAGGAGGCAGCAGCGCCACAAGTCATATAAATCATTGAAGCATCGTAGTTCGTATTATATTTTTCATTTAATTGTTCTGCAATAGAATTTCTTACTTCAAGATCTCCTTGTGCAGATGTATATCCGTGTAAGCTGCAGGGATCCTCATTTTGAAGTAGATCAATTAATATCTCATTTACGCATTTTGCAGGAGGAACAGAAGGATTACCTATGGAAAAATCGTATACAAATTCTTTTCCTAATTCCTCTTTCTTTTGTTTAGAAAACTCAAACAATTCTCGAATGATAGACCGATTATTGCCTAAATCTAGCATTTTTTTATTCATTTGATATACCTCCTAATGTTCATTTATCTTTATCATAATGCAAAATCATTGAAATTGCAAAGGAAAAATAAAGAAAATCCGGTAAAAATATAAACACACATATCGGTGTTTAGTATTTGTTTTACTGTAATAATTTAAAAATATGTTTTTTGACTAAAAATACTTAAAACAAGCCATTTTTATAGAACACACATATCGGCGTATCTATATCATTTAAAAAATATAAATAAAAAATACGATTTTTTGTTGACTTTATATTTTAATTTGATATAATAATAACGCTGTTGAAAAATGGACATTAAGATTTTGATAATAAAATTAATGAGATAGCAGGTTATCACTTAGTGATAGAAAGGAGAAATCAATATGCCAACGATTGAACAATTAGTAAACAAGGGAAGAAAGGATAAAGTTACAAAATCCAAATCTCCTAGCTTAGGTGTTGGTTTTAATAGCTTAGAGAAGAAATATACAAAGCTTCCTTCACCTCAAAAGCGTGGTGTATGTACCCGTGTTACTACTATGACACCAAAGAAACCAAATTCAGCACTTCGTAAGTATGCTAGAGTTCGTTTAACAAATGGTATCGAAGTAACTGCATATATTCCAGGTGTAGGACATAGTTTACAGGAACATAGTACCGTACTTATTCGTGGTGGACGTGTTAAGGATTTACCAGGTGTTCGTTATCATATTATCCGTGGTGCATTAGATACTACAGGTGTTGCTAACAGAATGCAAGGTCGTTCGAAATATGGTGCAAAGAAAGCAAAAGCAAAAAAGTAAAATTATAAAAAATTATTTCAATTAAAAAGGAGGAATCACTCATGCCTCGTAAGGGACATATCGCAAAAAGAGACGTGCTTCCAGATCCAATATATAATTCAAAAGTAGTTACAAGAACTATTAATGCAATTATGTTAGATGGTAAAAAAGGAACTGCACAAACAATTTTATATAGTGCGTTTGACCACATTAAAGAAACAACTGGTCAAGAGCCACTAGAAGTATTTAATAAAGCAATAGAAAACATTAGTCCAGTTTTAGAAGTTAAGAGTCGTCGTATTGGTGGACAAAACTATCAAGTACCAGTAGAAGTTAGACCTGAAAGAAAACAAACATTGGCTTTAAGATGGTTAGTAAGATACGCTCGTTTACGTAACGATAAAACTATGGATCAAAAATTAGCAAAAGAAATTATGGATGCAGCTAACGGTCTTGGTGGTGCTTGCAAGAAACGTGAAGAAGTACATAGAATGGCTGAAGCAAATAAAGCATTCGCACATTACCGTTGGTAATCAATAGGAGAAACGTATATGCCTAGAGAATTTACATTAGAAAATACTCGTAATATCGGTATCATGGCGCACATTGATGCTGGTAAAACTACAACAACAGAACGTATATTGTTCCATACTAAAAAAATTCATAAGATTGGTGAAACACATGATGGTGCTTCAACAATGGACTGGATGGCTCAAGAACAAGAACGTGGTATCACAATCACTTCTGCAGCAACCACTGCTATTTGGAAAGGATACCGTGTAAACATCATTGACACTCCAGGTCACGTTGACTTCACTGTTGAGGTTTCTCGTTCATTACGTGTTTTAGATGGTGCGGTAACTGTACTTGATGGACAAGCAGGTGTAGAACCACAAACTGAAACGGTTTGGCGTCAAGCTACCGATTATAATGTTCCACGTATTGTATTCGTTAATAAAATGGATAAAATCGGTGCAGATTTTGAATATTCTGTAGGAACAATTCATGACCGCTTAGGAGCTACTGCAGCAGCCGTTCAATGGCCTATTGGTGCAGAAGATCAATTTAAGGGTGCTGTAGACTTGATTGAAATGAAGGCTTACATTTATGATGGTGGTCAAGAAGAAAATTATACAGTAACCGATATTCCAGCGGATTTAGTAGATATTTGTAATGAAAAAAGAGAATTATTAATTGATACAATCTCTCAATTTGATGATGAATTGGCTATGATGTATCTTGAGGGAGAAGAAATCCCTACAGATTTAATAAAAAAAGTTATTCGTAAAGCAGTTTTAGCTGTTGAATTCTTCCCAGTTCTATGTGGTTCAGCATTTAAGAACATGGGTGTTAAGAGAATGCTTGACTATGTTATTGATTTCTTACCTGCTCCAACGGATGTTGCAGCAATTAAGGGTGAGGATGCAGATGGAAATGAAATAGATATTCATCCAACAGATAATGGTGATTTTGCCGCATTAGCATTCAAGGTAATGACAGACCCATTTGTTGGAAAGTTAACTTTCTTCCGTGTATATCAAGGTACAGTGTCTTCAGGATCTTATGTTAAAAATACAACAAAAAATGTAAAAGAGCGTTTAGGACGTATTATGCAAATGCATGCAAATCACCGTGAAGAAATAAAAGAAGTATTTGCTGGAGATATTGCAGCTGCAATCGGTTTTAAAGCAACGACTACAGGTGATACTTTAACATCTGAAAAGGGTTCTGTAATTCTTGAAAAGATGGTATTCCCAGAGCCAGTTATTTCTGTTGCTGTTGAACCTAAAACAAAAGCAGACCAAGATAAGATGACGCAAGCATTAATCAAGTTGGCAGAAGAAGATCCAACGTTCCGTACCTATACAGATACGGAAACAGGTGAGACTATTATATCTGGAATGGGTGAATTACATCTAGATATTATCGTTGACCGTATGAAAAGAGAATTTAACGTTGTAGCAAACGTTGGTGCTCCACAGGTATCTTATCGTGAAACAATCACTCAAATGGGTGAATGTGAAGGTAAATTCGTTCGTCAGTCTGGTGGACGTGGACAATATGGACATGTTTGGGTACGTTTTGAACCAAATCCTGAAAAGGGCTATGAATTCGTAGATTCCGTAGTTGGTGGTACAGTACCAAGAGAATACATCCCTGTTGTTGATAAAGGATTACAAGAGGCTTTACCAAATGGTGTATTAGCTGGTTATCCTTTAATTGATATCAAGGCTACATTATATGATGGATCTTACCATGAGGTAGACTCATCTGAAATGGCATTTAAAGTTGCCGCATCTTTAGCCGTAAAAGGTATGAAAGATAAATGTAAGCCTGTTTTACTTGAACCAATCATGGAAGTTGATGTAACAGTTCCAGAAGAATATATGGGTAATGTTATAGGAGATTTAACAAGCCGTCGTGGCCGCTTAGATTCTCAAGAAAAACGTGGTAATGGTATGAAGATTCGTGCTTATGTACCACTTGCAGAAATGTTTGGTTATGCAACATCTCTTCGTTCAAATTCCCAAGGACGTGGAAACTTTGTAATGCAAATGCATCATTATGAAGCATGTCCAAGGAATATTCAAGAAGAAATTTGCAAGAATAGAGCTTAATTCTATTAAAATTAAGTTAATTCTACTTGAAAACCCTTGCCAATTAGGGTAAAATATGAATTGGTAAAAAATAGACAAATAAAATTATAATATTAGGAGGACCATTTAAAATGGCAAAGGAAAAATTTGTTCGTAATAAACCACATGTTAACATTGGTACAATTGGACACGTTGACCATGGTAAAACTACTTTAACTGCAGCTATCACTACAATTCTTGCAAAGCAAGGTTTAGCTAAAGCTCAAGCATATGACCAAATCGACGCAGCTCCAGAAGAGAAAGAACGTGGTATTACAATTAATACAGCACACGTTGAATATGAAACTGCAAACCGTCACTACGCACACGTAGACTGCCCAGGACATGCTGACTATGTTAAAAACATGATCACAGGTGCAGCTCAAATGGATGGTGGTATTTTAGTTATCGCCGCTACAGACGGACCTATGGCTCAAACTCGTGAGCACATCTTACTTGCACGTCAAGTTGGAGTACCTCGTTTAGTTGTATTCTTAAATAAGTGCGATATGGTTGATGATGAAGAATTAATCGACCTAGTTGAAATGGAAACTCGTGAATTATTAAGCGAGTATGACTTCCCAGGTGATGACATTCCTGTTATCCGTGGATCTGCTTTAAAAGCATTAGAAGGCGATGCAGCATGGGTTGGAAAAATTGAAGAATTAATGGCTACTGTTGATGAATATATTCCAACTCCTGTTCGTGATAATGATAAACCATTCTTAATGCCAATTGAGGATGTATTTACTATCACTGGACGTGGAACCGTTGTTACAGGACGTGTTGAACGTGGATCTGTAAAAGTTGGTGATAGCGTTGAAATTATCGGTATCAAAGAAACTCAAACTTCAGTTGTTACTGGTGTTGAAATGTTCCGTAAATTATTAGACTATGCTGAAGCTGGAGATAATATCGGTGTATTACTTCGTGGTATTAACCGTGATCAAGTTCAACGTGGTCAAGTATTAGCTAAACCAAAATCAGTTACTCCACATATGAAGTTTACTGCTCAAGTTTACGTATTATCAAAGGACGAAGGTGGACGTCATACTCCATTCTTCACTAACTATCGTCCTCAATTCTATTTCCGTACAACTGATGTTACAGGTATTATTACTTTAGCAGCAGGTACTGAAATGGTTATGCCTGGTGATAACACAACTATGACTGTTGAGTTAATTCACCCAATCGCTATGGAAAAAGGTACTAAGTTCTCAATCCGTGAAGGTGGTAGAACTGTTGGTGCTGGTTCTGTAGTAGAAATTCTTGAATAATTTAAAATAAAAATATGAGATACTCTTTTGGGTATCTCTTTTTTATTTTAATAATATACAAAAAGAAGTATAACAGTCGAACGTATTCATATAATCATGCTCATTTTTTAGAAGAACAATATTCTTGAAAATGTCAAATCATACAATTAGTTTTACATAAGAGCCTTTTTGAGGTATACTATAAAATAGTAATGGATTTAAAAGAGGAGATATATTTTTATGAAAACGTTAGGAAATATTATTTGGTGTTTGGTTATTGGGATATGGTCAGCATTATCCTATTGCTTGATAGGTATACTTTTGTGTATAACCATCATAGGGATACCCTTTGGTAAGCAATGCTTTAAATTAGCTAATTTAGTATTAACTCCCTTTGGAAAAGTTGTAAATTCTGATTTTGGAGCTCACCCTATTGCGAATATAATTTGGATTCTTTTTTGTGGTTGGGCCATGGCAGTAGAATATCTTATCGCAGGAGTATTCTTTTGTATACTCATCATAGGTATACCTTTTGGTAAACAATGTTTTAAACTTGCCCATTTAAGTTTTATACCGTTTGGGGCAAAATTATAAAAATAAAAAAGCCGATTATTCGGCTTTTTCTTTATCTTTTTCTTTTAATGAATCTCTAATTTCTTGTAGAAGAACAACCACAGGATCAGGAGTTGGCTCTGGTTCTGGCTCAGTCGTTTGTTCTTGAGCTTCCTCTTCAACCTTTTTCTTTAAGCTTTCTTCAAATGCTTTTCTCTTAGCAGCAACATATTTTGCTACCTTTAAAATAATAAACAATGTTAAAGCTACAAAGAAGAAGTTAATAATTGATTCAATAAATGCACTCCAATTAATATAGTTTACACTATAATAAGATACACCATTTACAACAATTGGGGTTGCACCTTCATGTAATAATGGATCATAAGGTATGTTATTTGGTAAGACCGTACATAATTCTGAACCACCTGTAATATACGATAGGGCCCAGTTTACAATTGGCATTAAAACATTTTTATTTAATGTTGTAATAATTGTATTAAATGCTCCACCTATAATAACACCTATAGCCATGTCTAGAATATTACCACGGGTAATAAATTCTTTGAATTCTTTAAAGAATTTTTTCATTTTATATATTCTCCTTTTTATTTTTCTAGTCCTATTATAAAACAATATATATAAAAATATCAATAAAAAAAGTTTTTTTCATTAAAATTTTTTTAAATTTTACATAATTTTTTTATATAAAAATTTATTTTATCAAAAAAACTCTTGCAATTAAAAAAATATATGTGTATAATTGAAAGAAATTATATATTAGTAAAATGACGTTGAAAAGAAGAGTAATAAAATTAAGTCTTTATAAGAGAGTTCTCATTTGGTGAAAGAGAATAAGATAAGATTTTATGAATATGGTCTTGGAGTTGTATTGTCGAGTCTTTGATAAGGCAGTAACGGGATTCGCCCGTTAAAGCGATAGAGCATGATAGTGCTTGAAAATAGGCTAGTATTACTAGTAGAAAAAGGTTGGTACCACGTGATTATATCTCGTCCTTTATGCAAATGCATAAGGACGATTTTTTTATTTTAGAAAGGGATGAGTTTATGATAGAAATAAAGAATTTAAGTAAAACTTATCATTTAAAAGATGGCGATGTAGAGGCAATCAAGGATGTTAGTTTAAATATAAAAGATAAAGAAGTCTTTGGTATTATCGGTTATTCTGGTGCAGGTAAGTCATCTTTAATAAGATGTATTAATTTATTAGAAATACCGGATAAGGGAGAAGTTATAGTAAATGAAACTCCTTTGGTTTATATGGAAAAGGTAAAGAAAAAAGACCAAGAGGTATCGGTTTTAAAAAAAATATCGGATAGAAAATTAAGAATGGAAAGAAAAAAAATAGGAATGATTTTTCAACATTTTAATCTATTAGATCGAAAAACCGTTTTTGAAAATATAGCTTATCCATTAAGATATTCGAAAAGAAGTAAAGAGGAAATTAAAAGTAAAGTTTTAGAATTACTAGAATTAGTTGATTTAAAAGATAAAATTAATGTTTACCCTTCTCAATTATCGGGAGGACAAAAACAAAGAGTAGCCATTGCACGTGCAATTGCAAATGATCCAAAAATTTTACTTTCTGATGAGTCTACGAGTGCCTTAGATCCCGAAGCTACCGAATCCATATTGGAATTATTAAAAAAATTGAATCAGAAATTAGGATTGACCATCGTATTAATTACTCATGAAATGTCCGTGATAAAAACCTTATGTCATCGTGTTGCTGTTATGGAAAAAGGCAGTATAGTGGAACAAGGAAACGTATATGATATATTTGCAAATCCTCAGCAAGAAATAACAAAGAAATTTGTAAATAGTACAACTTCTTTAGGAAAGCTAGGAAATATGATAGAAAGTAAATCTCCTCTTATTGCCTTAAAAGATAATGAAAAATTAATTAAGTTGCAATTTTTGAAAAACTCAGTTGGAGATGCTTTAATATCTTTAGTTTCTAGAGAATTTAATGTAAATATAAGTATTGTTCTAGCAAATGTTGAAATGTTACAAAATAGTCCTTTAGGAAGCGTAGTTGCTATAATAAAAGGGGAAGAAGAAAAAGTTTTAGCATGTTTACAATATTTTAAAAATAATAATGTGAATGTGGAGGTGATTGAAAATGGGAAATCTGATTAAAAAGATTATGCCAAATGTATATAATTATAAAGATAAGTTCTTTATCAATTGTTGGGCGACCCTTCGAATGTTTATTATATCTGGTATTTTTTCCTTTATTATAGGATTATTCTTAGGAATCGTTTTAACAATTACAAAAAAGGACGGAATAAGACAAAATAAAATCGTATTTCATATAGTAGATAAATTTATCAATATATTTCGAGCAATCCCATTTATCGTTTTACTTATCTTTTTAATTCCTTTCACTCGTGCAGTGGTAGGAACAGCGATAGGTGTTACAGGTGCAATTATCCCATTAATCTTTGGGACCGTTCCCTTCTTTGCAAGACAGGTAGAAACCGCGCTAACGAATGTGGATTTAGGAAAAATAGAGGCGGCTAGAAGTATGGGAAGCGGAACTATAGGAATTATATTTAGAGTATATCTACATGAAGCCGTACCAGAGCTTATACGTGCAACGACCATAACTGCTATAAGCCTTGTAGGTTTAACCGCTATGGCAGGTGCTGTAGGTGCAGGAGGATTAGGAGATTTTGCGATAAGCTATGGTCAAGGATTAAATTATCAAGATATTGTCAATGTATGTGTTGTGGTATTATTAATATTTGTTTGTTTTCTTCAAGGAATTGGAACCTTATTTGCAAGATTAACAACAAATAAAGAAATATTTAAAAAAAATTATAAAATTTAAGGAGAAGAGAAAAATGAAAAAAGTATTTAAAAAATTATTAGGTGTATTATTTTTAGGTTTAATTGGTAGTTTATTATTAGGTGTTACAAGTTGTGGAGGAGGAAGCAAAACTCTTAAGATTGGAGTTCCTGATGATGGTACAAATCAGTCAAGAGCTATTAAATTATTAGAGACAGCAGGATTAATTGAGGTAGACCCAGCAGCAGGTTACACTCCAGAATTAAAAGATGTTACAAAATATATTTATAATATTGAAATCGTTCCGACAAAAGCGAATACCTTGCCTTCTTTATTAGAGGACTATGCGGCTTGTATTATAAATGGAACCTATGCTGCTCCACAAGGATTAATACCATCAAAGGATGCATTAATTATAGAAAAGCAAGACAGTAGTGGTGAAAATCCTTATGTTAATATTATTGCAGCAAGAACTGAAGATAAAGATAATGCTACTTATAAAACAATAGTAAGTGCATTCCAAACTGAACTTGTAGCTAAGTATTTATTAGGAAAATATAATGAGGTATATTTTCCAGCATTTACATATGATAATCCTTCTAATGATTCTTCTAATTTACAAAATATAGTATCTGACATCGATACATATACTTCTACAAAAGCATCTAAAACGGTTGTAAAAGTAGGTGTTTGTGGTGCAGCAAATGCACAGTGGAAAGCCGTTCAAAAGGTATTAGATGATCTAAATGCAAATATATATATTGAACTTGTAGAATTTAGTGCTTATAATTTACCAAATGAAGCATTAAATAGTAAAGATATTGACTTAAATTCATTTCAACATAAAGCATATTTAAATAAAGAAATAAGCGATAACAAATATAATATTACAGCAATAGGAGATACTTTAATTGCACCATTATCTTTATATTCTAAGAAATATACTAATTTAGATCAAATCAAGGAAACTGCAGGATTAAAATAAACAGAAAGGATTATACCTTTATGAATGCAATAGAGGAAAAAATTAATAAACAAATCATAGAAGATTTTGAATATATTAAAAATTTAAGACGTTATTTCCATAAAAATCCAGAAGTGTCTAAAGAAGAATTTAAAACGGCTTTAAAAATTGAAGAAGAGCTTGACAAGCTAAACATATGCCATAAAAGAGTAGGACAGACGGGTGTATATGCTGAGCTTACTGGTGATTTGAAAGGAGATAAAATTATCCTTTTAAGAGCCGATATAGATGCTTTATATATTGAAGAAGAGCACGAATGCGAATATAAAAGCGAAAATAAAGGTGTAATGCATGCCTGTGGGCATGATGCCCATACGGCATCTTTATTAGGTGCAATACGTGTATTAAATAAGAATAAGCATTTATTTGGAGGAACCATTCGCTTTATCTTTCAACAAGCGGAAGAAATTGGGTATGGAGCAAATGTTTTTATAAAAGAAGGCTATGTAAAAGGTGCAGAACGCTCCTTTGGTATTCATGTGGCTTCGGATGTAGAAGTTGGATCTATTGTTTTAATGGAAGGGGCAAACAACGCATCGGTCGATTGGTTTAAAATTAAGGTTAAAGGGTTATCTTCTCATGTTTCTTCACCAGAAAAAGGAGTAGATGCTATTTATATTGCGAGCCAAATCATAGTTGCTTTGCAAGCACTTATCACTCGAAAAACAAATCCCATGGACCATGTATTAATAGGTGTTGGAAAGATTACTGCTGGAACATCTTATAATATCGTTGCTCAAAATGCAGAAATAGAGGGGACAATACGTGTTTTTTCTCCTTCATTAAGAGAAAAAATGAAAAACGAATTAGAAGCTCTAGCAAACTCTATAGCTTATATTTATGGAGGAAGTGTCGAAGTAGAGTGGAAGGATTTTACTTCACCTCTTATAAATGATAAAGATGCTACTTTAGAAGCACAAGAAGTTGCAAATTCCTTATTTGGTAAGGACAAAGTGATAAAGCATAGAACTCCATCCTTAAGCGGAGATGATATGGCAGAAATTATATTAAATGTTCCAGGAGTATACGCTTATGTAGGTTCAAAAAATTCTAATGTACAGGAAACAACCGTTGCACATCATAATCCTAATTTTGATATTGATGAAAATTGCTTGGTTATTGGAAGTAGTATGTATGCGTGCTATGCGATAGACTTTTTAAATAAATAATATTAATAAATATAATTTACTAGCATTTGTGATATAATAGATAGTGAGGTTTTATTTATGAAAAAATATACCATTTTCATAGGCGTACTATTTTTTATCATCTGGATGCTAGTAATTTTTTATTTTTCCTCTAAATCCAATGCACAAATTAAAACGGATAGTTCTGGAATTGTAAAAATATTAATTCAAATAATTGAAGGTAAAAAATTTGATTCTTATTCATTAGAAAAGCAAAAAGAATTAATTAAAAAATATACCTATTTTCTAAGTAAATTAGGTCATTTTCTAGAATATGGGATATTATGTTTTTTTTGTTTTTTAATCTTTCATCGTTTGAAAAAATATCATATCCGTTATATAATATGTTTACTTCTATGTGGCATTTATGCAATTACCGATGAATTTCATCAAATCTTTTCGGATGGAAGAAGCCCTAGAGTTCAAGATGTTTTTATTGATCTTTTCGGTGCACTAGCAATGATTTTATTTATTGAATGGATAATAACCATAAAACGTATGATTAAGGATAGGTAAGAATTATGATTGATACACATTCTCATTTATTTGAAGATGATTTTAAAGAAGATTTAGATGAATGTATTAAAAGATGTAAGGAAAATGAAGTTTCTAAGATAGTATTAGTTGGTTTTTCTAAAGATACAAATGAGAAGGCTTATCAATTAAGTAGAATAAATAAGATTTTTTATCCAACCGCTGGACTTCATCCATCAGAAGCAAGCGAGGGATATTTTCTTGATTTTCAGGAACTTTGTTCCTTTATAAAAAATCATAAAATTTATGCGATTGGTGAATGTGGATTAGATTATCATTATGGTAAAGATAATATAGAAATTCAAAAAAAATTATTTAAACTCCAAATTGAATTATCCATTCAGTTAAATTTGCCTCTTATCATACATATGAGAGATGCAACCAAGGATACGTATGATATTTTAAAGGAGTATGAAGGGAAAGCCTATGGGGTAATGCATTGCTATAGTGGTTCTTTGGAGATGGCATTCGAATTTATCAAATTAGGATATTATATATCTTTAGGAGGACCAGTAACCTTTAAAAATGCTAAGGATTGCAAGTTGGTAGCTAGCAGAATCCCTTTAGATAAATTGTTAATTGAAACCGATTGTCCTTATATGGCTCCTACACCATATAGAGGACAAAGAAATGAATCGAGTTATGTGAAATTGGTAGCGGAGGCTATTGCAGAATTAAGAAATATAAGTTATGATGAAGTATGCGCAGTTACTACAAAAAACAGTGAGAAATTATTTAGGATATAGGTGAAGATATGAAAAAAAGATTTATATTTATTCTTTCAATTTTTATAATGGTTTTAATCCTTTGTTCTTGTTCAATGGATAGTTCAGGAATTATTACAAAAATTAGTGATGAAGTAGAATATACCAAAATAGAAAATACAGTGACTTCTGTGTATGAGAAGGTTTCTAAAGGTTGTGTTGGATTAGCTGTTTCTGGACCTGAAGGTCAAGCAACAGGATCAGGAGTTATTTATAAATATGATGAAGAGAAATCCTTGTACTATGTTGTAACCAATGCCCATGTAGTAAGAGATATGACTTCATGTAAAGTATATATGGGTGGAACCAAATACAATAGTGCAACTATCGTAGGATATGATGTGAAAAATGATATTGGTGTTGTTACATTTTCTTTAGATTTTATGAATCAAAATATGAAAAATAATTTATATGTTGTTGATTTCTTTAATTATGAGGATAATGATTTACCCGTTGTAGGACAAACCGTTTTAGCCATTGGGTGTCCATTAGGGTTAGATAATTTTAATTCTTTAACTACAGGAGTTGTATCTTCCGTTAGTAAATTACAAATCGGCACGGATGCAGCAATAAATCCAGGAAATTCTGGTGGAGGACTATTCAATTTAGAAGGAAGACTTATCGGTATTAATACTGAAAAAGATATTTGGAGCTTTTCGAAAGAATATAGCAGTAAATCGGACTATTATATTACAAGTGAGGATGTGGCCGTTGAGGGTAGAGGATTTGCTATGTCCTTGAATACGGTTAAAAAGAGTATAGAAAGTATTATTAAGAAGAATGGTATTGTTGAAAGACCTACATTAGGTGTTACGATCAAAACGGTTAATTTGGTTTTAAATCCAAATACAGAATATAAAAATTATTTACCTGCGGATGATAAATTTATTTATTTTATTATTACAGGTTATGATACCGATTCAAAATCTACGGCAGCGAAAGATGCAGGAATAAGAGTAAATGATGTAATAGTAAAAGTTAATGATGAAGAAATATCCCATATCCTAGATTTACAAAGTATTTTATATGATATGACGACAGATGAAACCTTGAAATTGACGATTTATCGTTTAGAATTTGGAAAACCTGTAATTAAGGATATAGTGATATCCTTTAAATAATAATGAAAAAGCCTTATCATTTTTAAGGCTTTTTTCATATTTTATATTAGGGGTGATATCATGGCAAATACATGTGGATGTAACACGACCACAACAAATGATTGTTGTAAGAAAAATACCTGTGGTGGTGGCTTTGCGTTTATTTTAGTGCTATTTATACTTATAATTCTTGTCGGTGCTGCCTGGGTAAATTAATAAATGAAATAGAATAATTACCTGAAGAAGAAGTTTCTTTAGGTTTTTTTATTTTTAAAAAGAATTTTTGACTTCAAAAACTAAAATATAAATTGGAATTGTGACATTTCTATCGACAATTATTTTAATTATTGTTCAGCCTATTTGTAATGCAACGGAATTTGTACTAAAAGAAGAACTTACTTTTATTGCTTTTACAACTGCTTTGATAATGGATATTATGTTTTATAACCTTTCAAATTGTATTTAGTATTGTGTCTGCACACGCAACAATCAAGAGATATTGCAAAAATAGAATTTTAATAAAGTATATTTTATCACAGAGCATCAAACGATAAAATAAAGTGAAACAAATGTTATGATTTTTATTAAAAATCTAAAATTTATAAAAATATAAATAGTATCAAAAAAATAAAAAATATGATAAAATCTTTATTAAGGTGATGTAGATGGTATATGAAAAATTAGAAAGAGAATTTTTAGGTTCAACGGCAAGATATGATTTCAATAAAAATATGGTTAGTTTTATTGTTCTAATCCTTTTTTTTGTTCTTGTAATGGCGTTTTGGATACTATATAATGTAAACAGAAATTGGCATTTATTCTTTTGTTTAATAATAATTCTAGGTGTTTTTCTACTCCTTGGATTTTTTATAATGTTTTGGATATATCCATATTATTTTTATAGGAAACAACTAAAGAAAGGTAATATTAATATAAAAAGTATTAAGTTTTCACATACAAACCTTAGAAATTATTTGTTTTTTTCTGCTGTTAATGAACTGGTAAATTTCTTGTATGAGGAAAATATGACCCAAAAGTCTAAGGTAGCTTTATTGATTAAACATTATGAGAGTATAAAAGTTGTCAAAACAAATTTCAAATTCCCATTTTTAGTAGTTTTATCTTTAGTAATTTCTACTATAGTCTCATTGTTTTCACTTTCAGAAGAAAGAATTGAAGCAGCTATGATGGCATTGCTTACTATTATTTCATTATTGACTATATTTTATATAGAACTAAAGTTTATATATTTTTTAAATAAATTAGTTTTTGATACGAACGATAAATATAATTATATCTTAGCACTTTTAACCGAAGTATATTTGAAAAGATATAGTGGTAGCAATTTGCTAAAGACACCACCGGATCTAGATATAGAGTAACTATAGTTTGGCTTTTAAAATGGTGCTGCCTGAGTAAATTAATAAAAGAAATAGAATAATTACCTGAAGAAGAAGTTTCTTTAGGTTTTTTTATTTTTAAAAAGAATTTATCATTTTTGTAAATAATTCTTTAGGTAATTTTTTATAATCGGAATTCGTAAGTATTTTATTTTCTATATCTCCCGTCCATACGGCAACTAGATTTTTTTCATTGTATCCAATCATATAAGAATCGTAATCGGTTAGACCACTTTTCCCATAGCATTTTGTATTAAGTTTATTCGATATGGAACTACAGGTTGCATAAGGGATAGAAGTGTCGAATGGAGAAGATAATAAATCGTGTACTTTCTTACAAATCGTAGGATTGTTTAAAGAAGTTTTTTTGGTTTTAAAATTATAAATTAAAGTGCCTATTTCTATTAATTTAATAAATTTAGGCTGAATATAATATCCTTTTGAAAAAAACTGATAATAGATGCAAAGTAATTGTTTTAAAGACATACCGACGCTTCCTAATGCTAAAGAAGGATAGGGATTTGCCTCTATATCGTATTTTTTTAGATGATTGACTAAGGTGTTCATACCAAGCTCTAAGTGCATTTTGGTAGCGTATATATTATCTGAAACGGCTAAGGCCTGTCGCATATTAATGGTATTGTAGTAATGATTCGTATTATTTGATATAGTAATAATATCATCTTTATAAGGAAAAGAAAAAATTTCACTATTAAAATATTTATTTTCAAAGCCGCATAAAATTGCTTCATAATAAAGGAGAGGTTTTATGGTTGAACCAATATCTCTTTTTCCATTCATAGCTATATTAAAAGAAGAGGTATTATAATCTTTGTTTCCGACACAAGAGGTAAAGTAACCATCCTCATTTAAAGATATTACTGCATAATTTATATCTAAATTTGATTTTACTTTCTCTGTTTCTTTATGATAACAGGTATAAATCTTAATGGTCTCATTAAATTTTGACTTTACATTTATTTTTTTTAATTCATTAATTACTTGATCTATATAATATAATCGATTTGAATTCATATAATTCTTATTGATTTTTAATTCAATATCTTTTATTACTTGTTGGTATTCTACATCATTTAAAATACCATTTTTATTAAGTTTTTTTGCTAATTCATTTTTTTTATTGTTCCATTTTTCTATATGATTAGAATATATGGTTGGTGCATTCCATAAAGCAATTAAAGAAATCATTTCTTTTTGAGTTAAATCGCTAACATCTTTATCGTAATAATAAGAGGCTGCATTCGTTAAGCCATATACGTTGTTTCCAAAATATAAAGAAGATAAATAATCGGACAGTATTTCTTCTTTAGAAGATATATTTTCTAGTTTTATAGCCAAATATATTTCTTTTATTTTTCTAAATATCGAACGCTTATTATTTAAATAAGTATTTTTAATATATTGTTGTGTGATGGTAGAGCCACCTTCTTTACTAAAATGAAATATATTATTCCAGATAGATTTAATTATTCTTGGAAGATAAAACCCTTGATGATCATAAAAATGTTTATCTTCAATGGTTAATATATAATTGATATATTCGCTATTTAAGTTCGAAAGATTTTCACTGTTTGTTTTATTTAAATTTATCAAATAAACGATTTCGTTATTTTTTTCGTCTAAAATCTGAATTCTTGGATTTTTAGAGGATTTAGGTAATTGAAATAAAAAAAGGATTAGGATAAATACTAGAAATATAAAAATTAATTTTCTTTTTTTCAAAATATCACCATTTTTATTATGTACAAAATTCGTGGAAAAAATTAAGATTCTATGATAAAATATGACTATGTCTAAAGCGAGGGATAGCTATGATACTTTTTTTAAGAAAATTATTTATTAAAGATTATGAAAATGTTAAAAATCAAAAGGTTAGAGAGGCGCATGGAAAACTGGCATCTTTTGTTGGCGTTTTTTCAAATTTATTTTTATTTTTAATTAAACTCGTATCCGGTATTTTTTCCAAAAGCTTATCCATTATAGGAGATAGTATAAATAATTTATCCGATATGGGATCTTCTTTAGTAACTTTATTTGGTTTTAAAATGGCAAATAAACCTGCAGACGAAGAACATCCTTATGGTCATGAACGTATGGAATACATTGCTGGATTGATTGTAGCTATAATTATTATATTTGTAGGGGGAAGTCTTTTCTTTTCCTCTATTGATAAAATTGTTCATTACGAATACGTCGAAGTTCCAAAATATATATCCTATATATCCTTAGGTATTTTGGGTGTTTCTATTGTAGTAAAACTATGGCAATCCTTATTTAATAGAAAAATTGGGAAACTTATTGATTCGGTTGCATTAGCGGCAACGGCAAGTGATTCTAGAAATGATGTGATTGCGACCTTTGTTATTTTAATAGGAAATTTAATTATATTATTTTTGGGAGATGTTCATTTTTCTATTGATGGTATTTTAGGTATATTCGTTTCTTTATTTATTATTTTCTCAGGAATAAAATTGATAAAAGAGACTACAGATCCTTTACTTGGCAGTTGTGTATCAAAGGAATATGCAGATGAAATTATTCAGTTTGTCAAAATGAATCCTCTAATTTTAGGCGTACACGATGTTATGTGTCATATGTATGGTCCAACCAAATGCTTTATGACCTTGCACGCGGAAGTAGATGCGAAAAACAATATTATTGAAATACATGACAGCATTGATGAAATTGAATCAAAAGTTAAAGAAGTTTTTGATGTAGAGCTTACCATTCATATGGATCCAATAGAATTGGATAATGAGGAAACAAATAAAGTTAAAACAATAGTGAGTCAAGTTCTTAAGCGCTTAGATCCATCGTTAGTATTTCATGATTTTCGAATTGTAAGAAAGCTTTCGAAGAGTACTTTGTTATTTGACATTGTTATCCCTTATAAATATCATTTGTCTTTAGAAGAAATTGAAAATTACATTATCAAAGAGATAAATTTAAAAGAATATAATGTCATTATTCATTTTGATCATCAGTTTATAAAGAAAGAGGAAAGTAAAAATGAACATCATAGAGCTTCTAAAGAAAAAGGGATATAGCATATCTACCGCAGAATCTTTGACTGCAGGAATGATTGCATCTTTGCTATGTCAAAATAGTGGTGCATCTAAATATTTTAAAGGTGGTATTGTTTCTTATACAAAAGAAACCAAGTGCAAACTTTTAGATTTAAAAATGGAAGATATTGAAAAATATGGTGTATATAGCTCCTTTACTGTAGAAGAAATGGCAAAAAGTATAAAAGAGAAAACATGTAGTGATATTTCCATAGCCACTTCTGGAGTAGCAGGACCAGGACCAGATGAGGAAGTAGAGGCTGGAACGGTATATTTTTGTTTCATAATTTTGGATAAAGTTATAAAGGAATGTAGGCAATTTGCTGGAAATAGAAATAAAGTTAGAAAAGAAGCTTCCAAATATGCAATAGATAAACTAAAAGATTTACTAATAAATTTATAAAGATAAAAAAAGATTTGATTTTATAATATAGGTATGGTATAATAACAAAGCATTTGTAAAATGCCCTTGCCTAGAATGACTATGCTAGGCCAAAAGTCCAAAAGGAGGTTAACTAAGATGAAAAAATATGAAGTAATGTATATTCTACGTTCTAATTTAGATCAAGAAGCTATTAAAGCTGAAGTTGCAGCAGTTAATAACATTTTTACATCTAATGATTCTAAGGTTTTAGAATGTAAAGAATGGGGTCTAAGAGAGTTAGCTTATGAAATCGAACATACTAAGAAAGGTTATTATGTTTGGATGTTAGTAGAGGCTACTCCAAAGGCTATTAATGAATTTAATCGTATCGCAGGATATAGCGAGAAGATTATTCGTCACATCGTAGTTGTTGATGGCGAGTAATTTTGAGGTGAAGATATGAATAAAGTTTTTTTAACCGGAAGAATTACAAGAGATCCTGAGGTTCGCTATACACAAAATGGAATGTCTAATTTAAGATTTTCTATTGCTGTGGATCGTGCGGTTGCTAGAGATGCTAGTGGGAATCGTCAAGCCGATTTTATTACTTGCGTTGCTTTTGGTCAGCAAGCCGATTTTATCTCTAGATTTATAAAAAAAGGTTTTATGCTTGCCATTGAAGGAAGAATTCAAACAGGCTCTTATCAAGGACAAGATAACCAAATGAGATATACAACCGATGTGGTTGTAGAGCGTGTTGAAAATCTTCAACCAAGAGATCCAAACGCTCAACCACAAAACTTCCAACAGCCAAACATGCAGCCACAGTATCAGCAAAATACATATCAAGGATATAATAATCCTACATATGGAAATGCTCCACAACAACCACAATATCAACAACAAGTTCAATCTGAAACGCCACAAGCTTTTAATGTGGATGTTGCAGATGATGATTTACCATTCTAAAAATTTTAAATTAAAAAGGAGGAATTGTAGATGCAACAAAATCGTAGAAATGATCGTGATGGACAACGTCGTGGTCGTAAAAAAGTTTGTTACTTTACACAAAACCATATTGAGCATATTGATTTTAAAGATGTTGATTTATTAAGAAAATTTGTTACCGATAGAGGCAAAATTTTACCTCGTCGTGCAACAGGTACATCCGCTAAATATCAAAGAAAATTGGCAATAGCTATTAAACGTGCTCGTCATATGGCTTTATTACCATTCGTTAAAGAATAATATAATAGGTGCAGGAATTTCTGCACCTTTTGTTTTCGTTAAGTTTTATTGATTATTACTATCTAATTTGTTATAATAGAGAAAATGAGGTGATCCTTATGCGTAAGATAATTTTAAGTGTTTTATTTATAATTGCAGCAGGAATATGTTCGTATTTTACCTATTTTTATTTAATTGATAAAAAACAGTATATCTTAACTGTAGTTTTTTTGCTTCTGGCTATTGCTTCCTTACTATTAGGAGTAACTTTTATATTTTTATTTGTTAACCGCAATAATCAAGAAAAAATGGAATCTTTAAAAACTAGGTTAAAGTTATGGACAAATATTTCTTACCATGTAACTCAAGCTGGAGATGAGGTTTTTAATAACTTACCTATTGGTTTATTAATTTATGATGATTCCTATGATATAAAATGGGCAAATGAATATGCAAAACAGATATTTAATCATACATTGGTTGATGCATCTTTGGAGGTTATATCTAAAGAATTAGTGAATGATGTCATTATGAATAAAGAAAAAATGATATTAGCTTTTGGAAATTCTTCTTATGATGTTATTCATAATTTACAAAATAACATTCTTTACTTTTTTGATGTTACGCAAAGAGAAGAAACTATTCAAAGATATAATAATAGAATTACGGCCATAGGTATAATTGGTTTAGATAATTTAGAGGAATCTTTAAAAAGATTCGATATGCAAGAAAAAACCAATTTAAGAGGTCAAATCTTAGGTGAGATTTCGGACTGGGTAGATGGATATGGCTGTTATTTACAAACGATGTCCAATGATAGAATGGTTATCGTGATGGATAAAGAATCTTTAAATAAAATGAAAAATGAGAAATTTTCCGTTTTGTCTAAGGTTCGTGAAATATCTTCTAAGAACAGATTAAAAGCAAGTGTTTCCATGGGAATTGCTTGTTATGATGTTGAATCCGATGAATTAGGTTCTTTAGCTCAAAATGCAATTGAACTTGCAGAAAGAAGAGGTGGAGACCAAGTCGTAGTTAATATTCAAGGTGAAAAAATACAATATTTTGGTGGAAATACAAATACCTTGGAAAAGAATACTTTAGTTGAAGCTCGTATGCAAACTATGGCTTTAAAAGAGGCAATTGAAAGTAGTAGTAATGTTTTAATTATGTGTCATAATTTAGCGGACTGTGATGCTATTGGTTCTATGCTAGCCGTTCTTCATTTAGTTATTAGTTCTAATGTGGATGTAAAAATGGTATTTGAACCTCAAAAAGCGGATTTAACTGTAAAAAAGATATTTGAGGAAATAAAACAAACGCCAGCTTTAGCAGATTATTTTATAACATTAAATCAAGGAATGGATTTAATTAAACCTTCTACACTACTTATTATAACGGATACACAATCTCCAAAGCTTGCTATGTTTCCAAATTTAATTACAAAGGCTTCTAAAATATCTGTTATTGATCACCATAGAGCGGGAGATGACGGATATAAAGATTTAACAAGTTATTATGTTGAGTCATCGGCTTCTTCAACGGTTGAGTTAGTAAGTGAAATGTTTATGTTTTATAACGATAGTATAGAGATTACACCATTAGAGGCATCCATTATGCTTGCAGGTATCATTGTAGATACAAATAATTTTACCTTCCGTTCAGGAACACGTACCTTTGAAGCAGCATCCACTTTAAAATCTATGGGAGCAGATATGGTATATGTTCGAAAGCTTTTAAGAGAACCGATGTCTGTTGAACAAGAACTTGCACAAGCCATTATGCGTGCTGAAATTATTGGAAAAAGGTTTGCTATTGTATGCTTAAAAGAAGATTCTGTAGTTGCTGATAGAACAACTCTTGCTAAAATTTCAGATAAATTACTAGGAATAGAGGGTGTTGACACTTCATTTACCATAGGAAATGTTTCAGCAACTTCTATTGGAGTCTCTGCAAGAAGCTTAGAAAGTGTTAACGTTCAAATAATAATGGAAGAAATGGGTGGTGGAGGACACTATAATAGTGCAGCAACCCAAATAAATAATACAACAATAGAAAAGGTTAAAAATCAAATTATTGATATTATAAAAAGAGATTATATGGATGATGGAGATGAGAAAATGAAAGTTATATTATTGCAGGATGTAAAGGGCAAAGGTAAGAAAGACCAAGTTATTGATGTTGCAAATGGATATGGAAACTATTTATTAACCAACAAATTAGCTGTTATGGCTACCGATGAAAATTTACAGGCCTTAGAAAAGCAAAAAGAGCAAGAAAGAATTAATGCAGAACATAGAAGAGATTTATTAAATAAATTAAAAAATGAAATTCAAGGAAAATTTATTTCCATATATATCAAAGTTGGAGCTGATGGTAAAAATTTTGGACATATTACAACAAAATTAGTATGTGATGAATTTGAAGCTCAAACAGGTATACATTTGGATAAGCGTAAAGTGGAATTACCTACAGAAATAAACTCCGTTGGTATATTTACTGCAACCGTTAAATTAGATAAGGACATTTCAGCAACTTTCGAAATTAATGTTATAGAAAAATAAGGAATGGTGAATGACATATGAATGCCCCAATGATACCATGTGAAATAGAAGCAGAAATAGCTTTAATAGGTTGTGTATTTTTAGATGAAAACATTATCTATCAAGTGGCGGATGTTTTAACTCCTGATGATTTTTATGATTCTAAAAACCGACTTATTTTTAAAACTATGCTTCAATTATCAAAAAGTGGAAAAAATATTGATGCAACAACGATATTATCTACATTGTCATCGAATAATGTTTTAGAACAATGTGGTGGAATAGAGTATATATCGAAGATTGCAGATTTTGGATACTCCACGGCCAATGTTGAAACCTATATAGAACTTATTGAAAATGCTGCATTAAGAAGGAATACAATCCACACTTTAAATAATTTAGCACAAAATGGTTATGACAATAAAGTGAGTGCGTTTGATTATTTAGAGACGGTAGAAAAAAATATATTTGAACTTTCCAAAAGAAGAAGAGTTGAAGCATTTAAAAATATTTCGGTAGTTTCTAAAACTGTATTAGAAAACACCGAAAAAAATGCCTCAAGAAATGAAGAGGTCATTGGTTTAGATACCGGTTTCTCTTCTTTAAATAAATATACGCAAGGATTTCAAGATGGCAATTTAATCATATTAGCTGCACGGCCAGCAATGGGAAAATCTGCTATGGCAATGAATTTAGCCGTAAATGTAGCTACTAAAAATAAAAATGGTCATGGAACTGTTGCTATATTTACTTTAGAAATGTCTGCAGAGCAACTCGTGGAACGTATGATTGCATCCGATAGTTCTATTCGTTTAAATCAAATTAAAAATGGTAAAATAGCAAAAAATGATTGGATTAGATTTACAACAAGCTGTTCAAGGCTTGGAGGATTAAATTTGTATTTTGATGACTCATCAAACTCTTCTATTGCCTCTATTCGTGCAAAATGTCGTAAACTAAAAGCAGAATCCGATTTAGACTTTATCGTAATTGATTATTTACAATTAATTGAAAGTGATGCTTCAAGTCAAAGAGCCTCTCAGCAAGAAAAAATTTCTAAGATTACAAGAAGCTTAAAATTAATGGCAAGAGAACTAGAAGTACCTGTTTTAGCGTTATCACAACTATCACGTGAGGTAGAAAAAAGAGATGACAAAAAACCGATTATGGCCGATTTAAGAGATTCAGGATCTATTGAACAAGATGCAGATATCGTTATGTTTTTGTATCGTGATGATTACTATAATCATTCTTCTGAGCGTAAGGGAGAGGCGGATTTAATTATTGCAAAAAACCGTTCCGGTTCTACAAATGAAGGATTACCTTTTATCTTTACAGGAGAATTTCAAAGATTTAAGGAAAAGAAAGACGAGGATAAATAAAATGACAGATCGTTTGAAAATTATGGAACAACGATATGAAGAAATTAATTCTTTATTAATTCAACCAGAAATTGTTTGTGATGTTAAAAAACTAACGGAATTATCTAAAGAGCAAAGATCTTTAGAGAAAGCTGTTTTATTATATAGAGAACAAAAGAAGTTAGAAGCTGCTATACCTGATTTAAAAGAAATGAAAAAATCAGGGGATGCGGAGATGGCAGAAATGGCAGAAATGGAACTTGCTGAAACCGAAAATAGATTAGAAACAATAAAAGAAGAAATAAAGGTTTTATTGTTACCTAAGGATCCGAATGATGAGAAAAATGTTGTTGTTGAAATTCGAGGTGCTGTTGGCGGAGATGAGGCAAATATTTTTGCTGGAGACTTATATAGAATGTATTCCAAATATGCAGAGTCTAAAGGTTGGAAAATAGAGGTTGTTGATGCTATGCCATCAGAAATGGGAGGGTACTCTCAAATTCAATTTATGGTAAGCGGAGAAATGGTTTATTCTCAATTGAAATATGAATCAGGAGCACATCGTGTTCAGCGTGTACCACAAACAGAATCCCAAGGAAGAATCCATACTTCGGTAGCTACGGTACTTGTCATGCCAGAGGCCACAGAAATTGATTTTGAATTGGATATGAATGATATAAGAATTGATACGTTTTGTTCTTCAGGACCTGGCGGTCAAGGAGTTAACACCACCTATTCCGCTGTACGTGTTACCCATATTCCATCTGGAATGTTTGTCGCATGTCAAATTCATCGTTCTCAGCATGAAAATAAAGCAGCAGCTTTACAGCTTTTAAAAACAAGATTATATGATCAGCTAGTAAGAGAAAAAGAAGAAGCGGAAGGTGCAACTCGTCAATCCTTAATTGGAAAAGGAGATCGCAGCGAAAAAATAAGAACATATAATTATCCTCAAAATAGAGTTACAGATCATAGAATAGGGTTTACAATTAATCGACTAGATGCGGTTATCGATGGAAAACTTGATTTAGTTATTCAAGAATTAATTAACGAGGATCAAAAAAGAAAACTATCTGCAGAGGAGTCTGTAAAACTATAAGATATTCTTAAAAAAGAATATCTTTTTTCTTTTTTGTTATAATTTGACTTTTAATTTTTTTAAAAAAACAATTAAACAGTTGACAAAGTGTTCAACTGATAATATAATAAAGGTGTGAGGTGAGAATATGGATTTATCTGAAATAAAAGAAAAAATGCCAAATGAAGATATTATAGTTGATGTTGCAGAATTATTTAAAATATTAGGTGATCCTACTCGCTCAAAAATTTTATTTGTTTTAGAGCAAGGACCTCTTTGTGTATCCGATATTTCCTTTTGTGTGGAGATGACAAAATACGCAGTATCTCACCAGTTAAGATTATTAAAACAAGCCAAGCTTGTTAAATGCAAACGAGAAGGTAAGGAAATGATTTATTCTTTAGATGATGATCATGTTTCTACATTGTTCGAATGCGCATTAGCACATGTTAAAGAATAATATGTGCTCTAAATTTACGACAACAGTTGAAAAGTTGTGCAAATATTTAATATAAGGAGAAAAGAAAATGAGAAAAATTTTTAAAATTGAAGTGGATTGTGCAGCCTGTGCACTAAAATGTGAAGAGGCTATTAAAAAAGTAGAGGGAGTTAGCGATTGTCAAATAAATTTTATGACACAAAAAATGATGATAGAAGCAGATGATGTGGATACAATTTTAAAAAAAGCTTTAAAGGCTGCTAAAAAAATTGAGCCTGATTTTGAAATTATAGAGTAATTATAATCCATAGTACATATAGATAAATATGTACTATATATTTTAAAATATAGTTAAACAGTTGCTTAATTATGAGGATGATAATATGACGAAGAAACAAAAAAGAAATTTAAAAAAAATAATCATTGCATTTATTGGATTTGTTCTTTTAATGATAATTAATTATGTATTAGAACTTGGGTGGAAAGAAAAATTTCCTTATGGATTAGCTTCTCTTCTTCCATATGAGAATTATGGATGGTTAATTCCCTTTGTTTTATATTTTATTGTTTATATTTATATAGGATATGGTGTATTAAGAAAGGCATTTTTAAATATTATTCATGGGCAAATTTTTGATGAAAACTTTTTAATGGCGATTGCTACGATTGGAGCCTTTGGATTGGGAGTTTATACAGGTATTACCGAACATAAGCCTGAAGGATTTGATGAAGCATGTGCTGTACTATTATTCTACCAAATAGGAGAATGGTTTCAGTCCTATGCCGTTGGTAAATCTAGGAAATCTATTTCTAGTTTAATGGATATAAGACCTGATTTTGCATGCTTAAAAAAAGAAGAGGATTGTTATGAGATTGTTGATTCGAATGAAGTTAAGGTTGGAGATATTATACAAGTAAAACCAGGAGAAAAGATACCTTTAGATGGTAAAATTATTTTAGGCACTTCAACTTTGGATACAAAGGCATTAACTGGAGAATCCTTACCACAAGAAGTTTCAACGGGTATGGAGGTTATTTCTGGAACAATAAATTTAACGAGTATTTTAGAAATAGAGGTACAAAAACTATTTCATGATTCTACCGTGTCTAAGATATTAGATTTGGTAGAAAATGCGTCAAGCCAAAAATCCAAATCAGAAAATTTTATATCTAAATTTGCGAAATACTATACACCAATTGTTGTATTTGCTGCTTTAATATTAGCTGTTTTTCCTCCTTTAGGTATTGGAATTTTACAAGGGAATTGGAACACTTGGTCGAATTGGATTTATAGGGCGCTTAGTTTTCTTGTAGTGTCTTGTCCTTGTGCACTAGTTATATCGATACCTTTATCGTTTTTTGCAGGTATTGGTGGGGCATCTCGTAATGGAATATTAGTGAAAGGTTCCATTCATTTGGAAAGATTAAACCAAGCAAATATTTTTGTTTTTGATAAAACAGGTACACTAACCAAAGGAAATTTTGCCATAACCGAAATATACCCAGAAAATAAAAAAGAAGAAATTCTTTTTTTAGCCTGTATTGCGGAACAATTTTCCAATCATCCAATTGCAATGTCTATAAAGAATGCTTATCCAAAAGAAATAGATAGAGATTATGATTTAGAAGATATTTCTGGTAAAGGAATTAAAGCCACTGGAAAAAGTGAAATATTATGTGGTAATGAAAAATTAATGGAAGAATTTCATATTGATTATATAAAAACTGAAAATATTGGTACAGTTGTTTATGTTGCAGAAAATCGAAATTTTATCGGTTATATAGTTATATCCGATGAGATTAAAGAAGAATCCAAATCAATTATAAAAGATTTAAATTCTATGGGTGTAAAAACAATTATGCTTACTGGAGATAATGAACGTATTGCAAGCCATGTAGCAACTACATTGGAGCTTACAAAGTATAAAGCCTCCTTACTTCCTCAAAATAAAGTAGAAGAGGTGGATAAGCTTTTAAAAGAGAAATCCAGTAAAGATTTATTATGCTTTGTTGGTGATGGAATTAATGATGCGCCAGTTTTAATGAAATCGGATATTGGTATTTCCATGGGAGGCATTGGAAGTGATGCTGCAATAGAAGCATCTGATATTGTGCTAATGCAAGATGATTTAAGATGTATAGGTATTGCGAAAAAAATAGCGAAAAAGACGATGCGGATTGTTACAGAAAATATTTGGTTTGCTTTAATAATAAAACTATTAATATTGGTATTATCTGCATTGGGACTTGCAAATATGTGGATTGCAGTATTTGGAGATGTTGGTGTATCGGTAATTGCTATATTGAATGCAATGCGAGCAAACACAAAGATAGAATATGAGACTAAGAAATAAAGTAGATTAAATTTAATAATTTAATTAAAAAAGGGTATTTATAATTTTCGTTTAAATACCCTTTTTAACTACAATCCTTTTCCGTATTCTCATCATCTAATTTATCCTGAATTTTTAAAAATCCGTAAGTATTAACTAAAACAATAATGAAAATATTTTGAGCCATATTTCGATCCATTCTTCGATGTATAGGTTCAATAAAATGTCTTTTTTCACTATATCGTAAATATTGGTTATGAGCAACTGGATCATAAGAATAAATTAATAATATAGAGACTCCAGTATCAAATACCATTTCTACTGGCTTTAAATTGAATTCTTTATTATTTAGATGAGAATCTACTAAAGCAAAAACAAATCCATAAGTTATCGTTGAAAATAAGGCGATTGCAAAAGGATCCATATAGATGGCTAAGAAAGCTCCTAGCATACCACTTGCTACTGCAGCATAATAGGAAGGGATTTCACTTATCTGAATATCTTCAATTACAATTTCTTCATTAAATAGAAGAAGAGATAATACTATATCAGCTACAAACTGACTAATTACACCGGCTTTAGCACCTTCTAATATATTTGGAAGTATATGGGATCTATTGAGTTCTTTATGATATTCTAAATTATATGGTTGCATAAAATCCCTTCTTTTTATTAGTATATGATGAAAGAATTAGAAGCTAAGGGATGGTATAACTAAATAAATAATTTAATTATTTTTTAGTTTTCGCCTTTTTATTTGTAAAAATAGTAAATTATCGTGTATAATAAAATCTAGAGGTGTTAGGAATGGATTATTCTTTCTTATATGAGATGTTAAATACACCCTCTCCATCAGGGTTCGAATTTTTATTACAAAAAAAGATTATAAATCATATGGAATCTCACGTAGATGAAATCATAACGCATCATAGTGGCAATGTGATTTCTGTATTAAATCCAACGGGAAAAATTAAAGTATTACTTTCAGGTCATATAGATGAAATCGGATTAATGATTAGTGAGGTTTTATCGAATGGTCTTTGTAAGGTGACAGAGGTTGGTGGTATTCGTGCAAATATGTATGTCGGTCAAAAGATTGTTGCTGTAACATTAGATGGAAGAAAAGTTTTTGGAGTATGTAATGTTTCTAAAGGAAATCTTGAAAAGAAAATACAAGCTAGTGACCTTCTTATTGATTTTGGAGTAGATTCTAAGGAAGAGTGTTTAAAGCTTGTCAAGCCTGGTGATTATGTATTGTTTGATACAACCTATCATCCTCTTGCAAATACTAGGTTCACGAGTCGTGCATTAGATGATAAATTGGGAGCCTTCATTTGTTTAGAGGCTTTAAAAAAGGTTAAAGAATATAGCGGAAAAAATGGTGTATATGCACTTACATCGGTTGGTGAAGAAATCACAATGCGTGGAGCAAGTTTTGGTGGATATATGGTGAAACCGGATCTTGCCATAGTAGTAGATGTTACCTTTACGACAAACACAGAAGAAGGTGTAGGATGTGGGGATGTAAGATTAGGCAAGGGCGCTGTTTTATGCCATAGTTCTATTGTGAATAAAAAAATAAATAAAGAACTAGAGCGAATTGCTGCAAAATATCAGATTCCTATTCAATATGAAATTGCTGTGGGAAGGACTGGGACAGATGCGGATAAATTGTATTTTACGAAAGAAGGAATTCCTACCGCATTAATTTCTATACCATTAAAAAATATGCATTCTCCTAGCGAAATTTGTGATTTAAAAGATGTTGAAAATATTATAGAACTTATTGCTAGGTTTATTTGTGAAACAAATGAATTAAATTTAAATCCTTACGAGGAGTGATGATATGGAATTTAAAGATTATGAATATATACGTCCAAATTTCCAAAAATTAAAAGAAGAAATGGATCGTTTAACAGTAACTATTGAAAAAAGTAAGGATGTAGAAGAAGTTAAGGATTTAATAAAAAAGGTTCAAGAGCTTAATAAATCCTATGATTCAATGTCAACTCTTGCGTTTATTCGAAATACGATTAATACACAAGATGCGTATTATGAAAAAGAAGTAGAGATTTTGCAAACGGATGGAACCATCGTATCAGCAAGTTTAAATCGATTTTCAAAGGTATTGGTACATCATAAACTAAGAGATCAACTTGAAAGAGTATATGGTCGTTATTGGTTTAAAAAGATGGAATTATCTTTAAAAACTTTTGATGAATCGATTATTGATCTTCTTACGAAAGAGGGAAAACTTACCACAGAATATGATAAACTTATGGCTTCTGCTAAAATAGAATTTAATGGTGAAATCAATAATTTAAGCCAAATAAGAAAATATTTATCTCACACAGATAGAAATATTAGAAAAAATGCTATGCTTAAAATTAATGAATTTTTTGCGGAGAATGAAGATAAGATTGATTCGATTTTTGATGAATTAGTTTCTGTAAGAACAGAAATGGCTAAAAAATTAGGCTATAAAAATTATATTGAACTTGGATATGCAAGAATGGGAAGAACCGATTATTCACAAGAGGATGTTGCGATTTATCGACAACAGGTTTTAACTTCGGTTGTACCTCTTGCAACCTCCATCTTTAAAGAAAATTTGAAAAGAATTCAAATAACGGATGGGAAATTCTATGATTTAGGGTTATGGTACTTAGATGGCAATCCAACACCTAAAGGAAATAAAGATGAACTTGTTGAAAAAGCAATGAAGATGTATAGTGAAATGTCAAAAGAGACAGAAGAATTTTTTAAATTTATGATTAATCATAATTTATTAGATTTAGAAACTAAACCTGGAAAGGCAAATGGAGGATACTGTACATACATTCCTACTTATCAATCTCCATTCATTTTTTCTAATTTTAATGGAACCCAAGGAGATGTAGAAGTATTAACTCATGAAGCAGGTCATGCATTTATGGCGTATGAGTGTAGAAATACAATTACAAATCCAGATTTATGCTGGCCAACAAGCGAAGCATGTGAAATTCATTCTATGTCAATGGAATTCTTTGCGTATCCATGGATGAATTTGTTTTTTGAGGAAGATGAGAAAAAATTTAAATTGTCTCATATGTATGGTGCTTTAACTTTTATTCCTTATGGGGTATGTGTTGATCATTTTCAACATTTGGTATATGAACAACCTAATGCAACAAAAGAAGAAAGAAAAAAGATGTGGAAGAAATTAGAGAAATTATATACCCCATGGCGCGATATGGAGGGAATGCCAATGTATGAAAAAGGGGCATTTTGGTATAATCAACCTCATATTTTTTCATCTCCATTTTACTATATCGATTACACATTAGCACAAGTGTGTGCATTAGAATTCTATTTAGATAGTTTAGAAGATAAAGATAATACATGGAATCGATATATAAAATTATGTCAAATGGGTGGTAGTAAATCCTTTTTAGAATTAATTTCGGAAGTGAATATACATAATCCATTTAAGGAAGGAAGTTTAGATAGTATACTATCTAGATTATTACCTGTTATACAAAAAATAAAATTATAAGGAGGGATATAAATTGAAAAATGAAGTTTATAAGCTTAGGAAAAGTATGAAATTAACGCAGGAAGATTTTGCAAAAATGGTAGGAGTTACAAGACAAACCATTATATCTATTGAACAAGGAAAGTATATTGCATCTTTACCATTAGCTTTAAAAATGGCTAAAGTTTTCAATGTCCCTGTTGAGAGTATATTTATATTAGAGGATGGTGAATAAAATGGAATCATTAGAACATTTAAGAAAGGTTTCTAAGATAAAACTTATTATAATGAGTTTATCAACAATTTTGCCTATTGTTATTTTACTTGTTTTAGAATTAGTTGCACTACCAGTTGGAAAAGAATCTGCATTTTCCGATTTAATACTTTTAAGATACGGTATACTTGTTTTACTTGAAGGGTATATAGGAATAAAGATTTCGAATTATATTCGTATTTTGACAAATGTAGATTATGCTTCAAATGAAATTATTAAAAGAAATGATGAACGTAATCGATTTATACGTTTAAAAACTGAGTCTATGACTATTAAAATTGCAATTTATTCTTTAGCTATTGCAATGATAGTGGCTGCATTTATTCATCGAATGGTATTTTATACGCTTTTGATTGTATTACTGGTATATTTAGTTGTTTATTTTATAGTTAAACTATATTATTGGAAAAAATATTAAAGGAGACAAAATGGCAATTATAGAAATTCTAAAGGCAGTGTTGTTTGGTGTGGTAGAAGGTATTACTGAGTGGCTTCCGATTAGTAGCACAGGACATATGATCCTTTTAGAGGAGCTTTTAGATGTAAGAGATTCTTTTGGTGAATCTTTTTGGGAATTCTTTTTAGTTGTTATCCAGTTAGGAGCAATTCTAGCTGTGATGGTTTGTTTTTTTAATAAGCTAAATCCATTTTTTGGAAATTCATTGCGAATAGAAAATGAAAAAAAATCAAAAGAAGAAAAAAAAGATATTTGGATTTTATGGTTGAAAGTTTTACTTGCTTGTTTACCAGCGGCAATTCTTGGCTTTATTTTGGATGATTTTTTAGATGCTTATCTTTATAATTCCTATGTAGTTGCTATTGCATTAATTTTTTACGGTATATGTTTTATCTTACTTGAAATTTATAATAAAAAAAGAAATTTTAAAGTAAAATCATTACATAATTTAACTTGGAAAAATGCTTTATTCATCGGCTGCTTTCAATTACTTGCTTTAATTCCAGGTACTTCAAGAAGCGGAGTTACCATTTTAGGAGCAATGTTACTTTTATGTAGCCGAGAAGTAGCCTCAGAGTTCTCTTTCTTTTTATCCATTCCTGTAATGTTTGGTGCATCTTTACTTAAAGGAATTAAATTTTTTTTAGAAGGTAATAAATTAATTAACCAACAAATTATATTTTTATCTATTGGATGTGTGGTAGCCTTTGGAGTTTCTATGCTTGTTATAAAATTCCTAATGACCTATATTAAAAAGCATGATTTTAAGATTTTTGGTATTTATAGGATCCTATTAGGTTTGCTTTTGCTTTTTTTAATTTTATTACATATAATTCATATTTAATTTTTAGGTGGTGGTTTCATGAAAAAGGTAATAAAATATTTGCATAATGATTTATATTTAGAATTGTTATGTTTCATTTTATTTATACTTAGCTTTTGCTTTGAACCCATCACAGAAGTATTTAAAGGATATGGTAAGATTGTAACGAGTCCTTCCATATTATTAACGGATTATGTTTTTGTAGGCGGTGTTGGTGCTACGCTTTTAAATGTGGCCAGCATTTTACTTTTTAATCTGATAATGCTAAAAATTTTAAAAATACATATATCGGGTCCTGTATATTGTGGAATTATTATGATTTGTGGTTTTTCATTTTTTGGTAAAAATATTATAAATACACTTCCTATTTATTGTGGAATTTGGTTATATTCTTTAATAAAAAAAATACCTTTTAAACGATTTATAATAACAACTCTATTTTCAACAGGTATATCTCCTTTGGTTAGCTATTCCATATTTGGTTTTGGTATTCCTTATTATTTTTCTATTCCTTTAGGATTATTTTGTGGTATTTTAGTCGGTTTTATTATTCCTGCTTATGCATCCCATACAATTACCTTTCATGAAGGATATAATTTATATAATACAGGCTTTGCCTTAGGGGTTTTATCCGCTTTATTTTATGCCTTCTTTAGACTTGTTGGATTAAATGTTACGGTTGCAACATTATATGATGATACAAATTCTTTGGTATTTTATATATTGCTTGCCTCCATATCCCTAAGTTTTATACTCCTTGCTTTTATAGGGAATATACATGTACTAAATAGATATTTTAAATTATTGAAAACATCGGGAAAATTAGTTAGTGATTATTTTAAAGAATTTGGTGTAGAAACTGTAATGCTTAATTTTGGAATTTTAGGAATAATTCTGTTTGCTTTATTTGCAATTCTTAGAATTCCATTAAATGGTATTTTATTTGGAAGCATTTTTTCTATCTTAGGTGTTGCAGCCTTTGGATTACATGTAAGAAATGTTATACCTGTTTGGATTGGTAGTGCATTGGCCATTTTAGTTATGATGGCGGTAAGAAATGATTTTAGCATAAAAGTAAGCAGAGATATGAATATACTTGTAGCCTTTGTATTTGCTAGTGGACTAGCCCCTATTAGTAGAAAGTATGGAATAATTTATGGTTTAGCCGGTGGCTTTATGCATATCGTACTTACACCTTCTATGATAGGATTACAAGGAGGCTTTGATTTATATAATAATGGATTTTCAGCTGGATTTGAAGCATCCATTTTAGTTGTTTGTGCAGAAAAGATATTTAAAAAAAGGAGAAGGAAACGTGCAAAGAAATCAAAAAATATGTAAGATTATACATGAGTTTACTTTATATCTTTTAGAGTTTAATTCAGAAAATATTAAAATAGATGTTCTTCAAAATAAAAAGCAAAGCATTATTACATTTGTTACGAATCAATGTAGTAAAGAAGTTAAAAATTTTATTTTATCTAGAATAAAAGGGGAAAGAGATCGCGAAATTGAACAGTATGGTTGGCAGCTAATGGGAGAAGGCTCATCCGATGATGATTTAGAAATTATAAATGTTTTAATTGATGAAATCAGTTATGAGGATAAAGATAATCAAACGATTATAAGGATGGTAAGAAATGAATAGCAAATTAATAAGAGCCTTAAAACTATCTGGGATTGTATTATGTGCTATTGTCTTTATTACATTAGCTATCGTCATTTATTATCATAGAGTAGAGCCATTATGGATAGATGCGCAGATAAGAGATTTCAGTTATTCTATTCGTGGGAAAAAATTTGGATTTATGTTTTGGATTTTTCGTTTCATAACCGAATTTGGTAATTTATTCCTTATCATTCTTCTTATTGGTATTATTGCATTTATGACGAAACTTGATTTTCGATTCTTTTTGGTTTTATTTGGTATAATGCTATCTGTGATACTTAATGTTGGAATGAAAGATTTATATTCTAGAGAGCGTCCATTTGAAAGTTTGAGATGGATGGCAGAAGATTCGACAAGCTTTCCTTCTGGACATTCGACGGCAGCTGGATTTTTATATACGTATATTATTTATATGGTATACCATACCAACTTTAAAAAATGGCAAAAAAGAACACTTTATATTGTGTGCGGAGTAATGATTCCGCTAATTATGTTTTCAAGATTAATTTTAGGCGTACATTATTTTACTGATGTCGTTGCAGGTTGTGCTACGGGAATTATGGTTTCTTGTTTATGTATGTTGTTATATAGATATTGTTTAAATAATCAAATTTTAACAACAGGATTACTCGATAGAAGAAAAAAGAAAGAAAATTGATTTTAAAGAGGTGATTTCATGAAAAAAAGGATAAGTGCAATATTTTTCCTAATCTTTTTATGTGCATTGGTTTCTTGCAATACCTTAAGAATACAAAAATGTCTTCCTATTTATGCAATGGATACCATGATTGAAATCACCTTTTATAATGTTGATGATTATGAAAATCATTATAAAAAAGTAAAAGAGATATACCAGGATTATGATAAAGTCTCTTCTGATTTTACATCAAATGAAGAAAAAAATAGTGTTTATGATTTAAATGAAAAAAGAAGTGTTCCTCTAAATCCTTTATTATCTGACTTAATAAATAAGGCTATAGAATTAAAGGAGGATACCAGTGGTTATTATAATCCTTTTATTGGCAGACTAAGTCGATTATGGAAAGATGCCATTCAAAATAAAGAGGTTTTAGAGGATATGGTAATAACGGAAGAACTTAATAAAATGAATCATACAGACATTGAAATTATGGATAATGTTTTATCTTTAAAAGGAGAAGCTAATCTAGATTTAGGAGGTATTGCCAAAGGATTTGCAACACAAAAGGTGTATGAATACTTAAAAGAAGAAAAGGTCGATTCGTTTTTATTGAATGCTGGAAATTCTAATATATTATTTGGCTCAAAATTAGGAAAAGCTTTTCGAATTGGGTTAGAAAAACCATATGATAATAGTCTAATTATGATAGTAGAGGATAAAAATAAAGCCATAGGAACTTCTTCAGGAAAATATCAATATACCGTGATTGAAAATGAAAGATATCATCATTTAATAAACCCTTTTACAGGATATCCTTCCAATATTTATGATAGTGTAAATGTAATGTGTGAAGATAGTATTTTATGTGATGTGTATTCAACAGCAATCTTTTCTATGAATATAGAAGAAGCGACATCCTTTTGCCAAAAGAAAAAGGTGGATATTCTTCTTTATAAAGAAAATGATATAATTTTTAAAACGGATGGGTGGAATTCCTATGCATAAAGTTAGAAATGATATTCTTCTTGTTGGCGTGATTTTATTTATTTCTATCCTATCTTTAATTCTTATATATTCTTGTTCTAAAAGGGAAAATCTTAAGGCATTAATTTATTGCGAAGATAAATTAATTTTGGAAGTACCTTTAACGGAAGAAAAAGAATATAGTGTAGAAGGAAAGGAAGGTAAGGTAAATATTAAAACCTATGTAAATGCCATTTGTATTAAAGAAAGTAATTGTAAAGATAAGATTTGCATCCATCAAGGAAAAATAAATTCTTCCAACCAAACTATTACTTGTCTTCCGAATCGTATATATATAAAAATCATTGGTATCAAAGAGGATGTGGATGTGATTATATGAAATTAAAAAGAGTGATATGTATATCCATGCTCCTTGCAATGGCAATCGTATTAAGTATTGTAGAATCTTTCATTCCTGTTTTTGTTCCTGGAGTAAAGTTAGGGCTTGCCAATGTTATTGTATTAATTATGCTATATGAATTTAAAATAAAAGAGGCTTTTTTAGTGGATCTTTTAAGAATCCTTTTAGTAGGAGTTTTAAGAGGAACGCTGTTTTCTCCAACATTCTTTATGTCATTGTCTGGAGGAATGCTTTCATTTTTTATAATGTTGTTATTTTCAAGAATAAAGGTTTTTAGCTGTATAGGAGTATCTGTATTAGGTTCTATAAGCCATTGCTGTGGACAAATTTTAATTGCTATTATACTTCTTTCAACACAAGCGGTTGTATACTATTTACCTTTTATCGCTATACTTTCTGTTGTAACGGGAGTGTTATCAGGAATAATTACGAAACTTTATTTAAAAAGAAGCATTACTTCTCAGTTTTTAAATAAGGAAAATTCTGAAATGTAACATTTTATATTTTTTATCATATAATGAAATGGGATAAATTAAAAAATATTTGACATTTTTAATTTTATTTTGTAATATAATAGTTGAGCAAAGGCGCTTAAATCATAAAATGAAATGCGAAGTCGCAATATTGGGGTTATGCCACTAGCGGCTTTTTTCTTTTATTGAGGTATAGTGAAAAATAAAAAAGGTAGGTATGAAAAATGAAAGGCTATACAAAAGAGGATATTCGTCGTATTTGTAAGGAGGAAAATATTAGATATATTCGTATGATGTTTACGGATATGATGGGTATGTTAAAAAATGTTGAAATTCCAGTAACTCGATTAGAGGATGCACTTGATAATGCCGTTATGTTTGACGGATCATCTATTGAGGGATTTGTAAGAATTTATGAGGCAGATATGTTTTTACATCCTGATTTAGATACATTTTTAGTATTGAGCTGGGAGAATACCTTATATGGTAAAGTGGCACGTTTTATTTGTGACGTATATCGTCCAGGAGTAAATGGGGAACATATTCCATTTGAGGGAGACCCAAGAGGTGTATTAAAAAGAAATTTAGAAGAAATGCATAAAATGGGATATAAGGCATTTAATTGTGGTGTGGAGCCCGAGTTTTTCTTATTTAAGTTAGATGATAAAAATCAGCCAACTTTAGAATTTAACGATCATGGTGGATATTTTGATTTGGCACCTGTAGATTGTGCAGAAGATTGTAGACGTGATATTGTATTAGAATTACAAAAAATAGGCTTTACTATAGAAGCTGCACATCATGAAGTTTCCACAGGACAACATGAAATTAATTTTAAGTTTGATTCTGCGGTTGAGGCCTGTGATAATGTTCAAACGTTTAAACTTGTTGTAAAAAATATTGCAAGAAGACATGGACTTCATGCAACATTTATGCCAAAACCAGTCGAAGGAATTAATGGTAGTGGAATGCATGTAAATTGTTCCTTATTGACCAATGATGGAAAAAATGCTTTTTATGATGAGAAGACAGAAAATCAATTAAGTGAAGTAGCAAATAAATGGATATCTGGTATTTTGGCTCACGCGAAAGGGTTTTGCTTAATTACCAATCCAATTGTCAATTCTTATAAACGTATTGTTCCTGGATTTGAGGCACCTTGTTATATCTCTTGGAGCGATTCGAATCGTTCAACTATGATTCGAATTCCTGCAGCACGTGGAATGAAAACAAGAACAGAGGTTCGAAGTGTAGATGTTGCTGCAAACCCTTATTTAGCAATTGCTGCTATATTACGTGCAGGTCTTGATGGTATTAAAGGAAATTGTGAAATGGTAGCACCTATATACGAAAATCTTTATGCGATGGATGATGAGGGAAGAAAAGCATTAGGCGTTGATTCATTACCAGGAAGTTTATTTGAAGCTGTCGAGGAATTCAAAAAGGATGCTTTAATGGAAGAAGCAATGGGTGAACATACCGTTAGTAAAATGATTGAAGCAAAAACGTTAGAGTGGAATGAGTTTAGAAGACACGTATCCCGTTGGGAAATAGAAAGATATATAAATAGATATTAATTGAATAAATAGGTATAAAATAAAAAATGGGAGATAAAATAATAATGTCTTATGAAAGACTTGTTAACTTTTTCATAATTTATATACTCTCCCTACTTTTTGAAGAACAGTTAAGTCTGTTCTTTATTTTTTAGTATAAAATTTAAAAAAATCCATTTTTTATTCATTAATGTAAAAACAAAAGAAAGAATTTGACTATGATTTGACGTGAATTTTAAAAAAAACTTGAATTTTATTCGTTTTAATAGTAAAATTAAAATGTTACTATAAAGTAAAAATTTTTTTATCTTATAAAAAAAGTAGAAATTAAAAAAGGAGATATATTATGAAAAAGATTTTTAAGATTTTTTCTCTTATGCTTGTTTTTGTATTCGCATTAATATGCTCAAGTTGTGATGATAAACCTCTAAATCCAGACGATAATCCAGGAGGAACAGTTACTCCTGATGATAACCCTGGAGGAATAGAAAATCCACAAAAAACACTTGAAAGCATTAGTGTAAGTGGTGGAAAAAAAGAGTTTCAAGTAGGAGATACGTTTGATAAAGGTGATTTAAAGGTTATCGCAAAATATAGTGATAAAACAGAAGAAGATGTAACCTCTAAAGCAACGGTATCTACACCTGATATGACACAAGAGGGAAATAAAAGAGTAAATGTTTCATATGAAGGAAAAACTACAAATTATACAATTACAGTTACGAAGGCTGCAGAAGATGACCCAAATAAAATTTCTTATGAGGTTAATGTTAAAGCAGTAAATGGTAAGCCTTTATCATTAGTTTTGGTATCTCTTTATCTAGATGGCAAAGAGGTTGCCTATAAAACAACAACAAACGATGGAAAAGTTACTTTCAATTTAAATCCAAATGAATATGATGTTTATATTGAACCAGAACTTGGATATACTCCTAAAGAAGATGTATATAAAATTAATCAAGAAAATAATTCTTTAGAAATTATTTGTGATATGGCTATTGTTGATGGTGATGCGCCAAATGGCCATCAATATACTTCTGGAGATATAATGTATGATTTTACCGTAAAAAATACAAATGGTGAAACTATAAATTTAAAAACATTATTAGAAACAAAAAAATTAGTTGTTTTAAATTTCTGGTATACGACATGTTCATGGTGTGTTAGAGAATTCCCTTTACTTGAAAACGCTTATCAAAGATATAAAGATGATGTAGCCGTTATAGCATTAGATTATCAAGATGGCTTACCAGATATAATTGCATTTAAAGCAAATTATGGTCTTAGCTTTGATGTGGTTAGAGATGAAATAGGATTAACTTACATGTTCCCTATTACTGGATTTCCTACCACTGTATTTATCGATCGTAATGGTGCTATTTCTATAATTGAAAGTAATGCAATTCTTTCTCAAGAAAAGTGGGATGGAGTTTTTGATGAATTTATTGCGGATTCTTATGTTCCAACTTATACGCCTAGTGGTACAGGGGAAGATGATACACCAGTGGAAAGACCAAAACCAACGATTTCTATGCCAGAATCTAGCGTATTAGAGGCTGTAGCAAATGGAGATAATTTTGATGGTGTTTATTCTCCTGAAAAAGGAGAACAGGATAAAGATTATTCTTGGCCTTGGATTGTTTCTGAAGATGGAAATTCCATTATTCCTTCGAATGCAGGAATTAATAATTCTTTTGCTACTATATATATAAAAGCTAATTTCACAAATGAACAAGTGTTTAGCTTTGATTATTTCAGTTCAACAGAAACTGCAGATGTTTTATATATTTTTGTTAATAGAGTTTTGGTTGCTACCATATCAGGTCGTAGTACAGAATGGGAAACATGTACTCCATATGTTTCATTAGAAAGTGGAGAATATGAAATTGCTTTTCTATATATGAAAGACGGTTCTGCTGCTGGAGGAGATGATGTAGTTTATATTAAAAATATTCGTTTCCTTACACCAGAAGATGTGACATCTCCAATGTATATAGAAAGAGAATGCTCTAGCGGAGATATCATTGGTATAGGAGAAGATAGAAGATATACAAATTATATTACTCCTGTATTTAATCCAGAAGATGGTTTCTATCATGTAGGAACGGTAAATGGACCACTTGTTTTAGCTGATTTATTAAGTGGAACACATTGGAATGAAAGAACGATATACGATTATGCTCAAAATAAAGAACTTACTATAAATGAAAAGGATTATAATGAATTAATTACTTTTTATGCTAGTATTGCGACGAATTCTACGGTTGGTTATGTACCAGTTACGAAAGAATTATATGATATATTAAATTTAATTGCTACTACGTTTGGAGAAACAAAATATACGGAACAATGGTTAGAAATGTGTGTGTATTTTTCTGCTTATGGAACAAATGGTGAAGAATTACCAGATCCAGTTAAGGGACTTGCGCCATTTGATGCCTATATTGCGGTAGAAGGTGATCAAAACTTCTTAGAGGTAGACCGAACGGTTATTCCAAAAGGACTATACTTTAAGTTTGTTCCAACAAAAAGTGGAGTATATAAAGTAAATTCTATTGGAACAGAAGTAACTGAATGTTGGCTATATGATGAAAATAGTCAAATGCTTTCTATGGACGATGATGGATTAAGATATTATGCTATATCTGCATCCAATGATTCTGAAGGTCTTGGTGATCCTAATTTCCAATTGTATTACTATTTAGAGCAAGATAAAACTTATTATATTGCCGTATGCTTTGCTGATACTGGACATATTGATGATACTCTTCAATTTAATGTTGAGTACGTTGGCACAGAAATTACTTTATTTTCAGTATGTGCTCCAGGATGGTTTACTACAGAAGGTGAAGATTTTACAGGAGCGATTATTTCTAAGGGTATTAAAGTAGAATTACAAAGTGATGGATATTATCATCACATAGATGAAGATGGAAATGTTGGAAGCATAATTTACGCTGATTTTATGTATTTGACAAGTATATTTGAACTTCCACTTCAAAGTCTAATTGATAAAGGTGCATTTGATTTTACAGTAGATGAAGATGGTAAACCAGTTGCAAATGGAGTAGACTATACAGAGGAAGTAAGAAATTATTTATCTGAAATGGAGTTTACAGGTGAGACCTTTGGTTGTGTAAAAGTTGATGAAGATTTAGCTGAAATTCTTCAGATGTTAATGGATAAATATACCTTTAAAGGTGTTAAAGATTCTTGGTTAAAACTTTGCTATTATTTTTATACGATAGAAGAACCTGCACAATCTTCAAATTAATATTTGAGGAAAATTGATTCATAATTGAAAAAAGTACTCAATTTTAATATGAGTACTTTTTCAATATTATAAGGAGAAGTAATATGGAAAAAGATAAGAATAAGATTATTACGAAAATTATTTTAATTACGAATACATCTTTAGCCATTTTAATGGGAGTCTTGTTTCTTATACAAATTTGCAGAATATACTTTGGAGCAAAACCGAATGAAGTTATGTTTACAAGAGAATTATCTCTTAAATATATTAAGCAGATATTATTTATAGTTATTTTGTGGATAATAGGTATTATCGTAGGATTCATTTATTCTTTATATCATACTATTTCATTAAAAAATAATGTTTATCCTTCTAATTTTACAAAACTTAAAAATTTAGAACGAATTATGCAAGATGAGGATATAAACGAAATAGAATTAAAAGATGAATATGCCTATTTGAAAAATGAAACAAAAAAAAGAAAAATTGTATGGTGGATAAATATAGGCGTCTTATGTGTTTGTTGTATATGTAGTTTAATTTATATATGTAATATAAATAATTTTAGATATACTGATGGTGTAAACCCTACAAAACAGGTAACCTCTATGGTGCTTTATTTATTACCTTGGATTATCCTTTCTTTTTCAAGCTTACTATTATGTAAAATATATGAAGAAAGAAGTTCTAAGAATTCTTTAGAAATTATAAAAAAAGTAATTAAAATTAAAGGTAAGAAAGAATACATATATAAAGAAAATAAACAAAAGAAAATGGCTATGAATATTACAAGTATTGTAATAGGAGTAGTGGCAGTTATTTTTATAATCGTTGGCGCTTTAAATGGTGGGGCAGAAAGCGTAATGCAGAAAGCAATTAATATTTGTACAGAGTGTATAGGTCTTGGATAGTATGAGTAAGATAAAGAATTTTTTTATTAAATTAATGCCTAGTAAGCGTAAATTGATTCAACTTTACGCGGCATTATTATATAACGCAAATATGCAAGGATTTATTAAAGGAAGAATTTATACCGGAAAAACAAAAAAGGTATGTCTTCCTGGAATGAACTGCTATTCCTGCCCTGGAGCAGTTGGTGCATGTCCTTTAGGATCTTTACAAAATGCTCTTTCTGAAAGTAAGACAAAAGCACCATTTTATGTTATAGGTATTCTTTTGTTATACTGCATTTTACTAGGAAGAACGATTTGTGGATTTTTATGTCCCGCTGGTTTTTTACAAGAATTATTATATAAAATTAAAACACCAAAATTGAAAAAAAGTAAGGTGACTCGAATTTTATCTTATTTTAAATATGTTTTATTAGCGATTTTAGTTATTGCTATTCCTCTAATCTACGGACTACAAAAGAACTCCATAGCTATACCAGGATTTTGTAAATATATATGTCCTGTAGGAACATTTGAGGGTGCAGGCTTTTTACTTGCAAATCCAGCGAATGCGGATTACTTTGGAATGCTAGGTGGTTTATTTACTTGGAAGTTTATATTACTAATTATAACGATTGTTGCTTCTATATTTATATTTAGATTTTTTTGTAGATTCTTTTGCCCTTTAGGTGCATTATATGGCTTATTTAATAAACTTTCTATTTTAGGTATAAAAGTAGATAAAAGTAAATGTAATCATTGTGGTGCCTGTGTAAAGCATTGTAAAATGGATGTAAAGGTAGTAGGAGACCATGAATGCATTAATTGTGGGGAATGTGCGGATGTTTGTCATAGCAATGCAATTTCTTGGAAAGCGATAGATGCTATAATTAAAAAAGAAAAGCAAGAAGAATCTATCGAGGTAGTAGCAGAGTCTACGGAACCGAAAGAAATGAATGGTATAGAAAATAATATTAAGCCGAAAAAGAAATTGAATAAAAGATTTATATATGGTGCTATAACTACGGTAATCGCCATCGGGTTCCTTATTTTTGCATATGTATACTATAATGTAGATACAAGTAAAAAAATCTATAAATTAAATGATACCTGCGAAGAGATAAATTTTAAATTATATGATAATGAAACCTATGAATTAGTCAAAGATGATAAAATAACGATTTTCTATTTTTATAAAGATTTTGATGAAAAGAATTTTGATAAACTAATGGATTATACGAAGGATGGTTTAGATGTTGTAGCCATTAGTACTTATGATAATAGAGAGATAAATAAAGAAATGGCAAACGAGTTGCATTCCGATATAGTACTTGGCTATGATTCGGTAAACGCAACCGCAATTTCAAAATTTATCGAAACTCCTAGTTATCCTTTTAGTGTATTTTTAAATGCCGATAATAAAATTATAAAAACTTTAAAAGATAATGAGACTTTATCTTTAGAAGAATATGATGATATTATTCATCCTGAAATAGAAATAGGTAATAAGGTTGGTAATCGCTGTATAAATCAAGAAATCTCTATTATTGGAACAGATGAAACAATTTCGGTTGTTAAAAATAGAAGAGAAGGTAAGATAACCATTATTAATTTCTGGGGAACATGGTGTGGACCTTGCGTTAAAGAATTGCCTAGTTTTAATACGATATACGAAGAATTTAAGGATAATGTATCGGTTATTGCAATTCACCAAGGCTCTACTTATGATGAAAGTGTAGATAAATATATCCAAAGGAATTGGAGCAATTATGGTATCACCTTTGCCTATGATGATGTTAACTCTCCTTATTATGATAAATTAGGCGGAAAAGAGGCTTGGCCAATGACCGTTATAGTCGATCAAAATGGGATTGTTACTCTTGTTTGTCAAGGCTCTATAACAGAAGACACATTACGAGCAGAGGTTTTAAAACTATTATAATCGAATAAAAAAACGCTAAATGATTGAATATTTCATTAAATTTAGCGTTTTTTTGATGCAAATTATTTTTATAAATTAAATATTATATGTATAATATGCATTTTTTCTTTTTTGTATAGAGATAAAATGGTCTCAAATTTGAAAAAACTTGAATTTTATTCTAATAAGGTGTACAATATCACGTATAAGGCGAAAATTTATTTTTTGTTTTAATTATATATAGTAAAGGAGATATAATATGAGAATGAAAAAATTATTTCAAACCCTTTTGGCTAGTGTGCTTGCTGTAACATCCTTAGTCACATTTGCTTCTTGCGGTGGGAATGAAAATAATCCAGATAATAAAGATCCAGATCATAACGATAAGGATGATAATCCAGGAGGAACGACTCCAGATAATCCAAATCCAGGAGGAACAACTCCCGATAATCCTCAAAAACCAGATGACGGAACAATAGAATATAGTACAAAGGTGCTTTATCCCGATGGAACGGTTGTTACTGGAGTTAGTGCACAATGGTGTACAGATTCTACATGCTTAGCCCCAGAAAAGGTGGATGCGCAAGGAGTCGCAAAAAAATACCTTGCTCCTAATAAGTATTATGTTCATTTAAATAATGTTCCAGATGGCTATACTTATAATCCGAATATCACTGTTGTAACAAAGGATAAACCATCCGTTGAAATTACTTTGATGAAACTTAAATCTTTTGCTGCTGGAGAAAAAGGTGAAAAATATAATACGCGATATATGTTATCCGAAGGCGCATTTGAATTAACGTTTAAGTCAACCGAAGAAATATTTTATTTAGGCTTTGAGCCTACACAACCAGGAATATATGAAATAGAATCTTTAGTGGTTGATAAGGCGGCCGTTAACCAAATTGATCCAGAATTGGGTTATTATGGTGCGAATAAACAAAATATTCCTGATGATCCAATTGAAATGGCAGAAAATGGAGAAGGACTAAATTTTAAATATACAATCATTGCAGATGAAGATTCTTTTGTTCATACAAGCGAAGCAGGAGAAGATGGTAAACCTAAATTAGCGGTAGACGCAAATGGCAATTATATTTCTGGTTCATCTTATACATTTGGTATAAGTGTTAAAAGCGCAGATGATTTTGATGCTACCGTTGCATTTGTTGTAAGAAGAACAGGAGATTATAATAAGGAAGAAACAAAAGTAGAGGTTATGGTACCTACCGAAAATTTTGTTCAAGCGCCTAATGCCTCTATGGATGAAACATTTGTTTATATGCCTTTTGATGGTTCTATGAAGGCGGTTTATAATGAAACCGATGGCTACTATCATTTAGGTGTAGCAAATAGTCCTACTATTCTTTATGCAAAGATTTCATCGAAATGTGCTTATTTAGATACTGCAATATCAAAAATAGAATCTGAACATGGAAACAGCGCTTTAACTTTAGCAGGTGGTACGAGAAACTATAGCAATTTTATTGCACAATATGCACAGTATTGTAATGACGATGGTGTATATCCAGTTACTAAGGAATTACAAATATTCTTAAATTTATTCCAAGCATCTCAAAATTATTTTGATGTTGGAGGATGGATTGTTGAACAAATAGAAGGTACAGTAGTAAAGGGAAATGAATGGTTATTTGCTGTAGGCTATTATGGTGATGCAAAGGCTGGTATCCAAATTTACGAAGCTGGTATGTATACGAACACTATTCCAGCAAATGGAACTTTATATTATACTCTTAATTCTTCTTGTATAGGAACATATACAATCGTTATAGGTGCACAAAATCTAAATACATTAAAGCTTATAATTAATGGTCAAGAAATTATGCCAGAAACCAGTGGATTAACCGCTACAATTAAATTAAATAATAAAGAGGCATGTCCATTTGAAATTGTTTCTTCATCCAATCAAAATCAAAATATTTTCATTAGAATAAGTGTGGATAAAGAATATGAACCTTATAAAGATAATACTTTAAATATAGCTAACCTAGGAATAGAAGATTACGTTTATTATCTTCTTGAACCTTCCGCTGGAGCTGCTACCTATACATTATCTTCTGAGCAGCAATTCATCAATCTAAAGATAAATGATGTGGTATATGATGCAAGCAATTCCTTTAAAGAAGGTAAATTCTCCGTTACATTAGAAATTCCAGAAGAAGGGATTTTAGTAGGTATAAAATCCGATAGAGATGTGATTTCTTCTTTTGAATTGAAAATTGAAAAAACAGGAGAATTAAAAACGATTCCTGCAAAATTATATGGTGTTTATACTTGTGAAAAGACGCAAGAAGTAATCGTAATTTCCGAAAACGGTTTTGTTATAGATACTGAACCTTGTGAAGTTTTATCGGTTGGAAAAAATAAATTAGTAGTTTTACATCCAAGTGGAGAGATTGTCTTCTTAATTGGAACTGGTATATTAACTACCGAAGATACAAAAGATGTATTTATTGATGAAACAAAGATGGGTGGTGAAACACCAGATGCAAATGGTATTTTACCATCTTATTATGGAACTTACCTATTAGAGGATGCTGACAATCAAATTGTGATTTCTTCTAGTGGCTTCTCTTATAATGAAGAAAATTTCCTTGTAATTTCATGTACAAAAGAAACTATTGTGGTAAGTAATTCTGCAAATGAGTTTACGTATACTTTCCAAGATGGAAATTTAGTAATAAATAATGAAATTTATGTCCGCCAATTAACCGAAGAAGAAAAAATCTTACTTTCTTGGATTGGAGAGTATATGGATAAATATGGAAATATAACAGCTATTACAAAGGATGGCGTAGATTTTGATGGTAAATTATATTCATTTACTTCAATTACGAATGAAACAATTGAATGTAAGAATGGTGTATATAAAAAGACCTTTACTAGACAAGAGGATACGAATGATACCATAAAAGATGAAAGTTTGAATTTTTATGTAAAAAAAGGAACCTTTGAAATTTTAGATAACTGGTTGGGTACATATATTTTTGTAGAGGAAAGAGATAACTATTATTTTGATAATATTTTAACCATTACAAAATACAATATAAGCTATAAAGATCTTCACTTTATTCCTACATCTTGTACAGAAACAACTCTAATTTTTAAATATGATGAGATAGAATATACACTTAGTATGTCAATTTTAGATGAAGTAAAAAATATTTCAGTTAACGCAGAAGAAGTTAATGAGAACTTTACAGAGTATCTAGGAGATGTTCCTGTTTCCTTGTTTGGCACTTATATATATACTTATGTAGAAAATGGGGATAACGAAATTAAGAGTATAGTTATCTCTAGTACTAGAGTAGTAATAACAATTAACCAAGAGATTTCTTATTATACGGTTATATCTTATATAGACAATATTCTTTTATTGGAAGATGAAGATTCTTCTACTATAAGTATGGAAGTAAAAAATATAACGGATTCTTATGGTAATACCATTTTGTCTCTTGTTTATGAAGAAGAAACTTATCCAAATGCAAATTCTAAATAATAAAAAGATTGTAGTTATAAGGTTTTCGTTTAAAATTTTATAGAATAGCACTTTTAAGTGACAATTAAAAACTCTTGGAGAAATATCCAAGAGTTTTTATAATATAAAAGTTAACATCATATCGCACCATAAAAAAATTTAATAAAAACCATAAAAAGACGATATTAATTCATATATTTTATTTAATAATGAAAAAATATTCTAAAAAACTATTGACTTAATGAATAATATAAGTGTATAATGGAATAAATTTTAATAAACCTATAAAGAGACTATAGAAGGAGAATTAATTATAGAGAGTAAGGATTGTGGTGGAACCTTATATTAAACCCTTTGAATCTACCTCTTTGGTGAATGTAATGAATTCCGTATATTCTGCGTTAAAGATATTTGAGTGAGGTTACCTAATAAGGGTGGTACCGCGGATATAGTTATTCGTCCCTTTTTGCAAGAATGCAAGAAGGGATTTTTTATTTTAAGTAAGGAGAGAAGAAAATGAGAGTATTTAATTTTTCAGCAGGTCCAGCTGTTTTACCTGAAGAAGTTTTAAAAGAAGCAGCATTAGAAATGTTAGATTACAATAATAGTGGTATGTCTGTAATGGAAATGAGTCATAGATCTAAGCCATTTGAAAAAATTTTAAATGAGGCTATCCAAGATTTAAAAGATCTTATGAATATACCTGATAATTACAAAGTTATATTTGTTCAAGGAGGAGCAAGCCAGCAATTTGCGGCTGTTCCTATGAATTTGATGAAGAATAAAAAAGCGGATTATATTTTAACTGGACAGTTTTCTACCAAAGCATATAAAGAAGCAACCATGTTTGGAGATATTAAAGTTTTAGCAAGTTCAAAGGATAAGAACTTTTCTTATATTCCAGATTGTAGCGATTTAGATGTAAGAGATGATGCAGATTATGTTTATATATGTGAAAATAACACGATATATGGGACTAAGTTTCCTGCCCTTCCAAATACAAAGGGCAAACCACTTGTATCTGATCAATCTTCCTGTTTTTTATCTGAACCAATTGATGTTTCTAAATATGGTGTAATTTATGCCGGTGTACAAAAAAATGTAGGTCCAGCAGGACTAGTAATACTTATTATTCGTGAAGATTTAATCCGTGAGGATTTAGAATTTATCACGCCAACCATGTTAAAATGGAAAACACAAGTGGATAATAATAGCTTATATAATACACCGAATGGTTATTCAATTTATATTTGTGGTAAAGTATTTAAGTGGATTAAAAAAATGGGTGGCTTAGAGGCTATGAAAAAAAGAAATCAGGAAAAAGCCCAAATTTTATATGATTATTTAGATACTTCTAAATTATTTAAAAGTGTTGCAGAAAAAGAAGCAAGATCAATTATGAATGTATGTTTTAGAACAGAAAGTGAAGAATTAGATGCCTTATTTGTAGAAGAAGCAAAAAAGTGTAATATTGTTAGCATAAAAGGTCATAGAAGTGTTGGAGGTATGCGTGCAAGTATATATAATGCTATGCCTAAAGAAGGTGTAATTGCATTAGTAGAATTTATGAAGAAATTTGAGAAGGAGCATAATTTATGAAAGCATATTGTTTAAATAAAATATCGAATGTTGCATTAAATACATTGCATCATCCAGATAGTGTAGTAGAGGATATAAGTAATGCGGATAGTATTTTAGTAAGATCTTTTGTTATGCATGATATGGAATTAGAAGGAAATATATTAGCTGTTGCAAGGGCTGGAGCAGGAGTAAATAATATTCCGTTAGACAAATATGCAGAACAAGGAGTAGTTGTTTTTAATACTCCAGGTGCAAATGCAAATGCGGTTAAAGAGCTAACTTTATGTAGTTTATTTTTGGCTAGTAGAGATTTGTTAGGTGGATATCAATATGTTAAAGATAATAAACAAGATGAAAATATTGCGAAAGCTTGTGAAAAGGCAAAAGCCAATTATGCCGGAAATGAAATTAAAGGAAAAACTTTAGCCGTAATAGGATTAGGTGTTATTGGAATTCTTGTTGCAAATGCAGCCAATGATTTGGGTATGAAGGTTATTGGCTATGATCCTTATTTAACCATAAATAATGCCATGAAATTAGCAAAAGAGGTAAAATATGTAGAAAATTTAGAAGATGCCGTAAAATGTGCCGATTTTGTTACGATTCATGTTCCATTAATGGAAAGCACAAAGCATATGTTAAATAAAAATGTTTTTGCGAAATTTAAAGACAATACGATTTTACTAAATTTCTCAAGAGATACTTTGGTATGTGATGCGGATTTAAAGGAAGCAATAGCATCTCATAAAATTAAAACCTATATTACAGATTTTGCAAATCCTATGGTAGCCAATATGGATCATGTTATTTGCTTTCCACATTTAGGAGCTTCCACAGATGAAGCAGAGGATAATTGTGCGATGATGGCGATTGATCAAGTAAAAGACTATTTAGAAAATGGAAACATAACGCATTCCGTAAACTATCCGGATTTAAATGCAGGAATAAAACAAACACAAACAAGGCTTTGTATTCTTCATAAAAATATTCCTGGTAGAATTGCAAGTTTTTCGACTTTAATAAGTGATTGTGGTGGGAATATAGTGAATTTAGTTAATAAATCTAGGAATGCTTATGCTTATACGGTCATTGATGTGGATGGAAATATTGACAAAGAAGCATTAAAGAAGATTGATGGTATCTTAAGAGTGAGAGTGATATAATGAAACTTGGAATGCCATTGTTGTATGAATTCGATACGATTGAGGATAATTTAATCCTTGCCAAAAATTTAGAGCTTGATTTTATTGAACTCAACTTAAATTTTGGATATTGTCGAAACGAAATGGAAATGGGAATCGTTTTTGATTTGTTAAAAAAATATGATTTAGAGGCTACACTTCATTTCTATGATGAAGCAGATTTTGCATCTTACGATGAGGTGGTTGATGCATATTTAAATTTATTGACAAAATACGCTACTTTAGGAAAAGACTATATAAAACTTATAAATATACATAATATTCCAGGTCCCGTAGTCACCATAAGCGGAATTAAAAATTACATTTATGAAAAAGAATATAATATATATATTAAAAGACTGATTAATAATTTGAATAAAGCAAATGAAATATGTAAGCAAAATAATATTCAAATGGTAATCGAAAACACCAATGTTCCTTTATATATGAAAAACACGTATAAAGATCTTTATCAACATGGTTTTTTCTTTAATTTTGATATTGGTCATGATGATAATGATAATGATATGCTGTGGAATATTTGCCAAGAGGTTCCCCTACCTTTTAAAGAGTTTCATATTCATGATGGAAATCGTAAAACGTGTCATTTAGCTTTAGGAAGTGGGAGCATTGATATTAAAAAATTCAAATTATTGGCAATGCAATCAAATGCTTATGTGGTATTAGAGGTAAAACAAAAAAAGGATTTAGAAATCTCGGTTCCTTATTTTAAAAAAATTGTCTAACAAGATTGACAATTTTTTATTTTATTTTTATAATACCTTTTGGGAGATGATGAGAATGAATAAAGTGCATTTACGTTGCCAAAAAGATTCTTGCGCAAAATTTTATTATACTTCAAAGAGAATGTTTTTTGAAGTTAAGCTAATTAAAGTTATTTTATACATACTTGCGGTTATTCCAGTAATTTTGACCTTTACTCCACAGGTAACCCCAACGCAAGTTTTTATTTGTTCTATAATTTCTTTTTCGTTGACATTAATGAATGAAATCATATCAAGTTTTGTTAGTAATCATAGGGAGCATGCCATTTTAGAACATCAGCTTTATGAATCCGAAATTACAGGCTCAACCTTTTCAAAGATAGAATATGATAGAGAAGCTACCAATGAAATGAATGAACTTGCTATACGCAAGGGATTACCAATTATGAAAAAAGTCGATGAATATCCTATTGTTGAAGTTCCTGATGAAATAGGGGATGATTATAGTTATATTTATTTATGTAGAAAGAATTCCGCAACAACACGATATTTATTAAGTAGAATTTTTTATGTTTACTTTTTCATTTTAATGTGTATTATTGCCTTATTTGTTGGAGCTACTTTAATTGAAAATACAACAACTGCCTATTTATCCTTACTTATTGGATTTTATCCTTTAGTATATCCAATTATTAAAGATTGTTTAGGTTGTAAAAAATGTATGAGGCAATGTGCGAAAATTTGTGCAGATATTGATAACTTCTTTGCAGATGGAGACGCTTCTGTAGAACGTTTAGCAAGATTTTACTATTATGTTCAAAATATTGAATTTGAAATGATGATGAATCGTCCAGCAATATTCAATATTTTCCCTTTTCTATTTCGAAAGAAAATAGAGATTCTTCAAGAAGGTATAACTAGTCGATTTATTGAAGCAATAAATGAACTATTGAATCGAAGCATTTTATTAAAGGGTACAAAGGTACAACCTCATGGTAAGGCTTTAATTACTAAATCTGAAGTTCAGTTAGGATTAAAAGAAAAAGAGAAGTTAAAAGCAAAAAAGGCGACGACAAGCAAAACACCTGTACCACAGGAGAAAAAAGATGTGAAGAAAAAGGAAACAACCACACCTGTTAAAAAGACGGCAACTAAGAAAAAATAAATAGATAAGATGACTATAAAAAATAAAATAGTCATCTTTTTTTTGTTCTATTTATGAAAGTGTAATCATATACTTTTTATAGGTGATTAAAATGGATAGAATACGAATAAATAAAGTAAAGGAATTAAAAGGTAGTGTTCGAGTTAGTGGGTCTAAAAACGCTGCTATACCTATTTTATGTACAAGTTTAATTGCTAAAAAAGAAGTAATACTAAAAAATGTACCTAAAATATCGGATATATTAAAATTAATCACTATAATTAAATATTTGAATTGTAAGGTAAAATGGAAGAAAAATGCTTTAATCATAAATAGTATAAATATTGAATACAAGCCTTTAACTATAAAGGAATGCAGTGAAATTAGAGGGTCTTATTATTTGATTCCCATTATGCTTTTATTGTTTCGGAGATGTGTTATAGCGCTTCCTGGAGGGTGTAAAATAGGAAAAAGACCAATTGATGCTCATATTGCTGCTTTTGAGGCATTAGGATATAAGGTTTTATTTAAAGATAATGTTTTAACTTTAGAAAAAGAAAAGGATGTAGAAAAGTTTCAATATATTATGTCTAAGCAGAGTGTAGGAGCTAGTATTAACACGATTCTATGCTCTTTAAGTTGTTCCTATGCCGTTATAGATAATTTGGTTTTAGAACCAGAAGGATTAGCCGTAATTGATTTCTTAAAGAAACTTGGATATAAGGTAGATGCTTTAGCTCATAAATGTGTTTATAAGGGTTATGAACCTATCAAAGTAAAGAAATTTTCTTTTGAAATTATTCCAGATCGTATGGAAGCAATGACATTTATTATTATGGGACTTTTATGTGGAAAGTTAAAAATAAAAAATGTTAATGTAGACCATTTAAAATATCCGCTTGATTTATTAATACAAGCAAAGTATAAAATTAAAAAAGGGAAAAACTTTGTACAGGTATTTCACTCTAGAAGAAATAGTTTTAATATTAAGACCGATATTTATCCATTGTTTCCAACCGATATGCAGCCACTTTTTGGTGTATTATTAGCGTATAGTAGAGGATCATGCACGATAGAAGAAACCATATTTGAAAATAGACTACAAATATATAAAGATTTATTCAATGTTGGGGCCAGCATAAATTTAATAGATAATAAGGCTTATATCATTGGTGGAAATATGTTAAGACCTGGAAATTTTACTTGTGTAGATTTAAGACATGCGGCAGCTATAATGCTTTTACTTTTAAAAACAGGTGGAAAGGCCGATCAAATTTACCTGTTACAAAGAGGCTATGATAATTTCTTTAATAAAATAAAGTCTTTAGGTGCTAAATTTTCAATAAATTAAAAAAGTAGTTGTAATGTTACTACATTTGTGATAAAATAACTTAGAAACTTACTATGACATAGGTCATGGCGGAAGGAGTGAAATGTAGTTATGAAAAAGGATATTCATCCAAATTATAAGACCGTAAAGGTTACTTGTACTACATGCGGTAACGTATTTGAATCTGGATCTGTTCTAGATGAAATTCGTGTTGATACTTGCTCAAAATGTCATCCATTTTTTACGGGTAAACAAGTTTTTGCTCAAGCAGATGGGCGTGTTGAGAAGTTCAATAAGCGCTATGGTTTAAAGAACAATTAGTCTAAAGAATATGAACTCATAAATTGAGTTCTTTTTTCTTTTCTTTTCGACATAGATGTGTTATAATGAAAAAGAATTTTAGTGAGGCGATTTAAAATGAAGTATTATGCAAATAAAAAAGGATGGGTAGAAGTTATAACTGGACCTATGTTTGCAGGAAAAACAGAAGAATTAATACGTAGAGTAAAAAGAATGGAATATGCAAAAAAGCATTATATAATTTTTAAACCTGCGATTGACAATCGATATTCTCAGACAGAGGTTGTTAGTCATAATAAAAAGGCAATAGAAGCCATTAATATATCACATGGAAGTGATATAAGAAGACATTTAAAAAAGAATACACAAGCAATTGTAATCGATGAAATTCAATTTTTTGATGCATCTCTTTTAAAATATGTAAAAGAATTTGCTGAAGAAGGCTATAGAGTTATTTGTGCGGGATTAGATACCGATTTTAGAGGAGAGCCTTTTGGTGTTGTTGGACCTCTAATGGCAATAGCAGAAAATGTTACAAAACTAACTGCCATTTGTAATGTATGTGGAGAAGAAGCAACGAAAACGCAGCGTATTATTGATGGAATGCCAGCGTATTATGATGATCCTACCATATTAGTAGGGGCAAATGATAGCTATGAGGCTAGATGCAGATGCTGTCATGAGGTTTTAATTCGTGGAAAAAAATGATATATATTTTATGAAAGAAGCCTTGAAAGAAGCACAAAAGGCATTTGCTATTGGCGAAGTTCCTGTAGGATGTGTTATTGTTTACAATAATAGAATAATTGCAAGAGCATATAATAAAAGGGAAACTTTAAACAGTAGTCTTGCACATGCAGAAATTATAGCTATAAAAAAAGCATGTAAAAGATTAAATTCTTGGCGACTAGAAGAATGCATTATGTATATTACTTTAGAGCCTTGTTGTATGTGTAGTGGGGCAATAATTCAATCTAGAATTCCTAAGGTTATTTATGGTGCTTATGATTATCGTTTTGGTGCCCATAAAAGTAAAGTTCAACTTTTTGATATAAAGTTTAATCATAAGGTTGATATTACAGGTGGAGTCTTAGAGCAGGACTGTTCATCTCTAATTCAGAGTTTTTTCAAAAAAATAAGAGAAGATAAAGAAACGGTTGAAAAAAATAAAGTAACATGTTAAAATAATAAAGTCCTTAATCAATTGTTTACGGCGAACCAGGTCAGGATCGGAAGATAGCAGCCTTAAACTTGTAGATGATGTGGTTAAGGCGCTTTTTTTATAAAGAAAAGAGGTACAAATGTACCTCTTTAAATTTTTCTAGTATAATGCTTTAACCATTCGATTTCTTCTGGAGTTAAATAAGGGGATATAACCTCATAGACCGTTTTATGATATTCATTAAGCCATGCTTTTTCTTCGGATGTTAATAAAGAAGGTTTAATACCATCTAAATCAATAGGAGCAAAGGTTAAGGTTTCAAATTCTAAAAAATCTCCAAATTTCGTATTGCTTTTTTCTTTACATAGCATTTCGTTCTCAATACGTATACCATATTTATTCTCAATATAAATTCCTGGTTCATTTGTTGTTATCATACCTGGTTCAAAAATTGCAGAATCATTTCTTTCAGGAACTTTCTTCCATCTAAATCCGTTTGGCGCCTCATGTACCGATAAAAGATAGCCTACGCCATGACCTGTTCCACACTCATAGTCCATAAGTAGTTTCCAAATAGGACCACGGCTTAATATATCTAAATTCATACCCGTACAACCCTTTAAAAATACGGCACTAGAAAGAGCAATCATCGATTTTACTACGGTTGTATAATGTGTTTTCATTATATCGGATATTTTACCTAAAGCAAGGGTTCTTGTTATATCCGTTGTGCCTTCTAAATAGTGTCCACCAGAATCGATTAATAAAAATCCATTTGTATCGATTTTATAATTGGATTCTTTTGTAGGGTTATAGTGCATCATAGCGGAATGATCTTTAAATCCACATATAGTATTAAAGGAAATGTCGACAAAGCCTTCCTTTTTTTTACGAAGATTTGTTAAATAACTCGAAAGAGATAATTCTGTCATATCAATTTTGTATTCATATCCTGTTTTAACATAATGCATAAATTTAGTAAAGGCAACTCCATCTTTAATATGAGCAAGTTTCATATTTTTAATTTCGGTATCATTTTTAATTGCTTTTAAAAGAAGGGTTGGATCTTGGTAATTATGCAAAATATTATTTTCAAAAATTTGCGAATATATATGAAAATTAATTTTATTAAAATCAGCTAAAATATTCTTTCCTTTAATTCCTTTTAAAAAGTCGTATATTTCTTGATATGGCTTTATAGTTATATCATTATCATCTAAATATTTTTCTATGGATAAATCAATTTTATTACTGTCAATAAAAAGATAGGTATGCTCAAAAGTAATAATACTAAAAGAATAAAAAACAGGAGTATGTGGGATATCATTTCCTCTTAAATTATATAACCAAGCTTGATCTTCTAAAGAGGAAAGTATGAAGATGTCTGTTTTTAATTCCTTCATTTTTCCATGGATTTCTTTTAGTTTAGAAGAATAACTTTTTCCACTAAAAAACTTATCTAATTTAAAAAGAATAGAAAAAGGAAGTGTAGGACGATTATTCCAAATCTTATTTAATAAATCAATATTAGAAATGATTTGTACATTAGGACTAAGTTCTTTTTTTAAATTAAGGACAAAATTTGTATTTACAACCTTGCCATCAAAAGCAAGCGTTTGATTGTCTTTTAGATAGGCTTTTAAAAATTCAACAATCGTAGGTACATTGGTTTGTCCTTGTTTCATTAACTGTATCGGTCTTCCTTCAATTTGTTTGGCGGCTTGAATATGGTATCTACCGTCTACCCACAAATAGGCTTTATTCTTTAAAATAAGCAATGTGCCTGCGCTTCCTGTAAAGCCAGATAAGTATTCTCTTCCTTTAAAATAATCACTAACATATTCACTATTATGATCATCAGAGGTAGGAATAATATAAGCATCGATTGCATTGCTTTTCATTTGTTCTTGAAATTTTTCTATTAAATCCATTTTATCACCATATTCATTATACTCTATTTTTATATATTTTGAAATTAAAGAAATAATTTATTTGAAGTTTTCTTTAAAAATGTTTATAATATAAAGTATTAAGAAAGGAGATTGGGATATGGATTTAAAGATATGTGGAATTATAGATCTCATATTAATTGGAATTGGAATTATTTTTTTAATTGTTGGATATAAAAAAGGTTTCATAAAAAAATTAATTTCACTTGCTGGAATATTAGTTATTGTTGTATTTAGCATCGTTTATTGTTCTCAATTTGCTCAGTTTCTTATTCACCACAAAGTTTTTTATCCGGGCTTTTATGATAATATATATAATAATATTATTACAAACATAGCTAAAAAAAATATACCAGTTGATGCAACGGTAACGGATGTATTAGTTAAAGGATTTAATGTTCCTAGATTTATAGCTAGTATCCTTGCGAACGGAATTGTTAAGGAAGGACAGGCATTACCTACGGTTCAAGAAATTGCGGATGCAATAGCTACTTATCTAGGTACCGCATTAATGAATATCATTGCGTTTTTTATATTATTCGTAGGAATTTTTATTATAACTTTAGTTTTAAAAATAATTGCGGATTTGTTGCGGGCAAATAAATTAGTTCGAACTGTGGATGGTATATTAGGTTCTTTACTATATGTTACTGTTTTTGCCACGGTAGTTTGTATTTTATTTTATTTTCTATCCCTTTGCATGAATCAGGAATGGTTTAAGGGTGCAAGAGATTGGTTAGCTGTGGATATGCAATTAGATACAAATCATTTCCGTTTGTCTAAATTAGTTTATGAAGGAAATATAATAAAAAAGATTTTAGATTTAATATTTTAGTTTATAAAATTATATTGACATAAATTAAGTAGTGTGATAACATATTGCTACTTAAAAGGGAGTAGAAACCGTTTATACGGAAATGAGGAACGTCATCACAGCAGAAATGCTCGGACTCATTTTTAAATTTCGAGACTTTTATCATAGAAATGATAAAGGTCTTTTTTATATATATTGTCAAAAAGAATGGGCACAAGTATATTAATGATGTGTTTCCATTTGTGACAATTGTACATAAACTAAGTAATAAAAGGGAGTAGAAGCCATTTTATGGAATGAGGAACGTCATCACAGCAGAAATGCTCGGACTCATTTTAAATTTCGAGACTTTATTATAAATAATTAATAAAAGGAGAAAAAAATGGACATTTTATTTAATGTAGTACTTTTAGTGTTGGGAATGGTATTTTTAATTAAAGGCGCAGATTTTTTTGTAAGTGGAGCTTCAAAAATTGCGAAATCTTTTAAAATACCACCTTTAGTTATTGGATTAACTTTGGTTTCGATTGGAACAAGTGCACCTGAGCTTTCTGTAAGCATTACATCCTCCATAAAAGGTATGAATGATATGAGCTTGGGAAATATTGTCGGATCTAATATTTTTAATACATTTCTTGTAATTGGTGCAAGCGCTATGTTTACACCCCTAATTGTTTCCAAAGATATGAAAAAATATGATATTCCTACTTTAATAGGGATATACACTTTATTGCTTCTGTTTTGTTTTGTAATAACACCAAATAAAATCTCTTTCATAGAGGCAATGATAATTTTTATTTTATTTTTTGTATATATTTTATTTTTAATTCTTCGAAGTAAAAATCATAAACAAGAAGTAGTAGAAGAGAAAATAAGAAAATGGTATATTAATTTGGTGATTGCAGTCATAGGACTTGTTGGAATTATTTTTGGTGGAGATTTGGTTGTAAATCAGGCATCTAAAATCGCCATAAGCTTAGGAATGAGTGAACTTCTCGTAGGATTAACTATTGTCGCGATTGGGACATCACTTCCAGAACTTGTAACATCGATTGTTGCTGCCAAAAGAAAAGAAAATGAAATTGCGATTGGTAATGCAATAGGCTCCTGTATTTTTAATATTATACTCATCTTAGGATTATCTGGTATGATTTCACCCGTCACAATCGAGTGGTCTAGCTTGATGGATATCATCGTTATGTTATTTAGTGCAATTATGATATTTATTATAGCTTTGAAAACAGATTCTCAAATTAACAAAGTTATGGGCTTTATACTGATATTTTGTTATATCCTATATCTAACTTACATTATATTAAGAAATATGGGTTTCTTAATTTATTAGGATAAAGAATAAAGTTTTTTAATTTCATTTAAAGTTTTAATTGATTTTAATGAATGAAAGATAAAGGATATTGAATATCTTAATGAAATTAAGATTTAAAAGGGGAATTTACTTTATTTTTGTTTGCTCGTATGATATAATGGTTTTGTATTTTTATTTTATGAAAGGTATAAGGTAATTTTATGAGAATTAATCCAAAGTTATTTGCTGTGGCTAATGAAGTTGTTCCTATGGAAACACAAGAATTTGATGGAAGAAAAATCGAATTATATTATATGGATGATTTTGATGGCGTAAAAGAAGAATTTATAAATAAAGGACAGTTTGCTGCTTGGTCATCTGTAGATGGAACGAATTATAGATTATTTATTGAAAAAGGTTATTATGATGCTGTTGGAGAATTGTATACACAGCCTGTTAATAAAATTTGGGTTGAATTTTGGGATAAGACGGATGTAATTTCAAGAAAGTTTTCTCGATTCTTTATGATTCCGTTAATGATTGTTGCAATTGCGGTTTGCATTGCTTCTTGGGCTTTAAAGAGTGTAATTGGTGTGGCTGCGGATTATATTGCTATAGGCGTGCTTATCGTGGCATTTATTGTTATGCTTTTTGTGAATTCTAAAACAAAAAAAGCTATTATGAAAGAAAATATTAATAGTAGAGATTTGATTATTAAGCATATAGGAGAAGCAAGATTTGATAAGTTATTAGAAATACAAAAAGAATATATGGACGAGTATTATCAAAAGTTATATCCTGAAGAGGAAGATGTTGAAGAAGAAAATGAAGACAACATTGAGGAAACAAAAGAAGAGGTAGCTTTAGAAGAAAATAAGGAAGAAGTAAGCAAAGAAGATGCTTCAGATGAAATAAAAGAATAATTTATAGGTGAATTATATGAATATAAATGATGTAAAATGCATTAATACTTTAAGAGTATTAGGTGCTGAAATGATTAACAAAGCAAATAGTGGACATCCTGGTATTGTGTTAGGTGCTGCACCTATTGCACATACGTTGTTTACTAGACATTTAAATATTAATAGTCAAGATGAACAATGGTTTAATAGAGATCGATTTGTTTTATCTGCTGGTCATGGATCCGCACTTTTATATATGTTACTCCATTTAAGTGGATTCAATATTTCTATGGAGGATTTAAAAAACTTTCGCCAAAAGGGAAGCATAACTCCAGGACATCCTGAGTATAATCATACGCCAGGTGTAGAAATCACTACAGGTCCGTTAGGACAAGGAATAGCTTCCGCAGTAGGTCTTGCTATTGCAGAAAGTTATTTATCCGCAAAATTTAATAAAAATGAATTTTCTATTATAGATCATTATACTTATGTTTTGTGTGGAGATGGTGATTTACAAGAGGGTGTTGCTATGGAGGCAATGTCTTTGGCTGGCCATTTGGGTTTAAGAAAACTTATTCTTTTATATGATTCAAATGATGTCCAATTAGATAGTGAAGTTTCTGTGGTTAATTCCGAAGAAATAAGTAAAAAAATAGAAGCAATGGGATGGCAATATTTAAGGGTTGAAGATGGAAATAATGTGGAAGACATTTCTAAGGCCATTGATATAGCTAAATCTTCAGAATTAAAACCAACATTAATTGAAGTAAAAACGATTATAGGATATGGTGCTCCAAATAATGGTGAGTCTTCCGTTCACGGAAAGCCTTTGCCTGAAGATGATATTAAAGCTTTAAGAAAATTTTTAAATTATGATGCACCAGCTTTTGAAATCATGGATTCTGTAAAAGAATTTTATAATTATAATGTAATAAAACGTGGAAATGATGCAAATTCTATGTGGAATAGTCAGTTAATGCAATATTCTAAGGTATATCCGGAAGACTATAAACTATTATGTGACTTTATGTATGATAATTTTAAAATAGAGAATTTTGAAGGAATGCCTTCCTATGAGATTGGTTCTAAAGAATCTACACGTAAGGTAATGGGAAAGCTGCTTGATTGGATTTCTATTAAATTACCGAACATTATTGGTGGATCTGCCGATTTATCTTCATCAACTATGGTTAAGGGGGCAGATGGTATTTATGGACAATCGAACCCTTTAGGTAGAAATATAAAGTTCGGTGTACGTGAGCATGCTATGGCGGCAATTACAAATGGAATTACTTTGCATGGTGGTTTGAAGGGCTTCTGTTCTGGTTTCTTTGTTTTTAGTGATTATTTAAAACCTGCAATACGTTTGGCTTCTATAATGCATTTACCTTCTTTATTTTTCTTTTCCCATGATTCTGTTTGTGTAGGAGAGGATGGTCCGACGCATCAACCAGTAGAACAACTAACTATGTTTAGAAGTATGCCAAATACAAATGTATTTCGACCAGCAGATGCAGTTGAAATGACTTCTGCAATGCTACTCGCTTTTAATGAAACCGATTGTCCTACAATTATAGTATCATCAAGACAAACATTACCGAATTTAGATTGTACAAATTTTGATGGGGTTTCAAAAGGTGGATATATTGCATATGAGCCTAAAGGCACACCAAGCTATGCACTTATCACGTGTGGTAGTGAGTTGTCTTTATGTGTGGATGTTGCAAAAAAATTAGAAGAAGAAAAAATATATGTTCGAGTAATATCTATGCCATCTATGTATATATTTGATAAACAATCAAATGAATATAAAGAATCTATTTTACCTAAAAGAATGAAGAAAAGAATGGCTGTAGAAATGGGATCATCTATGCCATGGTATAAATATGCTTCTAAGGTACATGGAATCGACGAATTTGGCTCATCTATGCCCCTTAAACATATTCCTGCTTTCTATGGATTTACTGTAGAAATAATTTATAAAGAATTTAAAGAAATGATAGAAGAAGATTAAGAGCATCCAAAAGGATGCTCTTTTTTTATTTAATAGACATCGATTTTGTCTACTTCTTATATAAAATCCAACTTGTAAAGTTTCAGTGAATATCCATTTTACAAATGGTTATACTAACTATATAAGGAGGATGTATTTATGAATAATGGAAAAATAGTGAGTTTTTATGGGATTCAAAACTTAAATGAATGTATTCAATATGTTAATGAAAAAAATAGTAAAATGGTTTATCCTAATTTAACCGAAGAAGAGAAGGAAAGTATAGATTCTATTCTTCTAGACTGCTACAGAGAAAGTAGAATTATATCTTTATCCTATAGAGATAAAGGGAAAATTTTAAGTTATACAGGAATGATTGATCGCATCGATTTAATTTATCGTGAATTATTTTTATTGCCGAAAAAGAAAATACCATTTGGTATGATTGTTGGTTTGAAAGAAAAATAATAAAGCCTATAAAGTATTAGGGTACTTTATAGGCTTTTTGTTTATTTTAAATACTTTTCTTTAAAATCATCGGATGGGATAGGACGTTCAAATAAGAAGCCTTGAACTAATGTACAACCAATCGTTTGTAAATATTCAGCAAATTCTTGCGTTTCAACCCCTTCACATAAGACATCCATCTTTAACTGTTTTGCTAAAGACATAACAAAGGATAAAATAATGTTTTCTTTTTCATTATCTTTATTTGCACAAAAATTTTTATCTAATTTGATTAAATCAAAGTCTAGCATAGCTAAAGAAGAAAGATTGGAATAACCAGATCCGAAATCATCCATAGATATTTTATATCCATAATCATGAAGTTTTGAAATAAAGTTGGAGATTTGATCAATATTTTCTATATACATTCCTTCTGTGATTTCTATCTCGATAAAGGCTGGGTCAACATCATATTTTTCTCTTAAAGAGTTTATGGTTTCAATATATTTATCAAAATCGGTTTGATATCTTGATACATTTACTGAAATTTTAACAGGGGTAATATTTTCATCCAAGCATTTTCTTATGAAACAGCAAACATTTTCAAACACTTTATAATCTAATTCCGTTATAAAGCCGTTTTGTTCAAATAAGGGGATAAAGATATTTGGTGTTAAAAGATGCTGGTGTTTAAAATGCCATCTCGTTAATGCCTCAGCTCCAACAATTTCTCCATTTTTCGTATTTACTTTTGGCTGTAAATAAAGTAAGAATTCATTATCTTCTAAAGCTTGATGCATATGAAGCTCTAATTCGGTTTTCATATGTATTTCTTTAAAGAAGTCTGGTGTAAAATAAATTAATCCATTTGTGGAGATTTTAGGTTGTTTTCGAGCAAGATTAGCTTTATCAATAGCAGAAGATAACTTATCCATTGCATCATGAATATATACGCCACCGCAAAGCTTAAAGCGGTCTTTGACATCCATTTCTTTTTCAATATAATTATTTAATTCTTTAAAACTTTTTTCAATATATTCTTTGTCCTGTGTTGGTAAGAATACTAAGAACTTTTCTTCATTAACATGACAGAAGATAGCATTTTTATTATATATCTTACTTAGACCTCTAGAAACGGTGATTAAAGCTTTATCACAATAGCTTGTACCATACATATCATTCATACTCATGAATCCCTCAATATGAAAATAAATTAATGAATATTGAACAAAATTTTCTGAGTTTGCTAGATAAGTAAAAACTTCATCTCTCCATTTTGTGAAATTATATATATTTGTTAAGCGATCATAATATAGTTCTTTTTTATGAAGTTCATTTTCGAATTCTTTTTTTAAATATATAGAAAAGATTTTAGAAATAAGCATAAGAGAAGCAACATCATTTTGTTGCCAAAAGCGATTAATAGAACACATATCATAGCGAATAATACCTAAAATTTTATCCATATATTTCAATTCAAAAGCTAAGATAGCAGAAGTATTTTGTGATTTTAAAAGTTCATACAACTCTTTGTTTGTCTTATTTGCTTCTATTTGCACATATTTTAGCATTCCCGTTTGATCAAAACTTTTTCTCCAGTAAGGAATATGACTTTCACTAGTGAAAATTAAATCTTTATTTTCAGGAGTTCTAGGATTAACCCACTCTATTTTCGAAGAAATAACATCCTTAGTTTCTTGATTTAAAGTTACCAAGGCAATACGATCTAATAAAAAATAATTACCGATTAAGGATAAAGAATCATCCATATTTTTTTGTGCATTTCCACCTCGGTTTAGTATTTCGAAAATACCAGCAACGATACTAGCGTTCGTAGAAGTTTGATATAATTGATCGAAAGAAGTTGCTAACTCTAATTCTTCCTCATTAGATACTTTCCCGCATTTATTTTCATCATATATAATAAAGCAATTTCTTCCTTTTCTTTTTCCTCGGTAAAGAGCCTTATCCGCTTTTTTAAAAAGTAAATCATATGTTTTCGCATCTTTTGGATAACTTGCACATCCAACGGTAGCCGTAATTAAGGCTTGTTTAATGTTATGATTGCTTACATTTGTTATAGCCTTTCTTATTGCTGTACAAGCGTGATGAATAGTATCATAATCGTTTTCAATATAAAAAAGAACTAAAAATTCATCTCCACCAATTCTTCCTACAAAGCCTTGATTTCCGATAAATTTTTTTATGGAAGCCGCCGTTTCGACTAATACTATATCTCCAAACATATGACCATAAGTGTCATTAAAAAGTTTGAAATTATCCACATCTATAATCATTAAAGCAAAAGGATCCTTTTTTGTAAAAGCCTCTTTTACTTTTTGTAGCATGACCTCACGAGTATAGACCTTGGTTAAGGAATCAAAGGATTCTACTAAAGTTTTATCATAATCCGATAAAATTAAAATCATATGGCTTTTATCATATTTTAATCCTTTTATTTCTAGTGTAACTCTTTCGCTATCTTCCTTTTCATATATAGCAGTTTGACTAAAAGGCTCATCGGATGGTTTAAGATTATTTGTAAACCGTATCATTTTCTCTTTTGCCTCTTCATTTAATCCTTTTGAAGTTGCAAAAATCGTTGAAAACTCTTCAAATGATATATTTTCTGCTATTTTTTTATCTCCATTATAAACTTGTTCTACTCGTTTTTCGTCAAGATTTATAATGGCTGTAAGATTATCGTAAAGGAATAAAAGATTTTCTAAAAAAGAATTTTCCTCCATAACATCACTTCCTAACCAACTATTCTATTGCTAATTGAAATCGTTTACAAATAATATTATAACATTTTAATTTAAAGTGTCAATATTGTTAATGCCCTTAAAACGTGGTATATTATTAATGTTGGAAGGTGTAAATATGAATGTAAATTATTTAAAAAGTATAATTAATAAAATTTTTTTAACGGATTCTCCCTCTGGATATAGTAAAAATATAAATGAAGTTATTTTATCTTTAGTAAAAGATATGGGGTATACAAATTATAAAATAAATCATAAAGGGGCAATAGAAGTATTTATTCCAGGTAAAAATAAAGAAAAAAACATTGCCATAGCGGCTCATGCAGATACTTTAGGATTAATGGTTCGTTCTATAAATGCAGATGGTACATTGAAAGTTACTAATGTAGGAGGTCCATCGATTCCAACGTTAGATGGTGAGTATTGTAAGATTTTTACTAGAAATAATAAAACATATACAGGTACAATCTTATCAACTTCGCCAGCCGTACATGTTTATAAAGATAGCTCTACAAAGCCTAGAGATGTAGATAATATATTAATAAGGATAGATGAAAAGGTTAAGACAAAGCAGGATGTTTTAGATTTGGGTATAGAAAATGGAGATTACATTTGTTATGAGCCTAAAACTGTTTTAACAGAAAGTGGATTTTTAAAATCAAGATTTATCGATGATAAGGGCTCTGTTTGTGTAGTTTTATCCGTTTTAGAATATATGAGTAAACAAAAGATAACGCCAAATTGTAATACTTATGTCTATTTTACAAATTATGAAGAAGTGGGACATGGTGGTGCAACGATTCAAGGTGTAAGCGAATTTGTAGCTTTAGATATGGGGTGTATTGGACTAGATTTAGACGGAAATGAATATGCAGTAAGTATTTGTGCGAAGGATAGTTCAGGACCTTATGATTACGAATTGACCAACCGTTTAATCTCTTATGCAAAAGAAGAAAAAATATCATACGTTGTCGATATCTTCCCTTATTATTCTTCCGATGTATCCGCATCCTTAAAATCTGGATTAGATTGTAAAGGTGCATTAATAGGTAGCGGTGTTCATGCTTCACATGGAATGGAAAGAACACATTTAGATGGATTATTTAATACAATGAAATTATTACTTATGTATTTGACGAAGTAGGTGAAAGTATGGCTGACATTATTGTTGTTGGCGGAGGACATGCGGGATGTGAGGCAGCATTAGCGTGTGCGAATATAGGTTTTGAAACTATATTAGTAACAGGAAATTTAAATATGGTGGGATCTATGCCTTGTAATCCATCGATTGGTGGTCCTGCAAAGGGTGTCGTTGTTCGAGAAATTGACGCTTTAGGTGGATATATGGGAAAAAATGCCGATTTGTGTCAAATACAAACGAAGATGTTAAATCAATCTAAAGGGCCTGCCGTATGGGCGTTAAGATTTCAAGAAGATAAATTATTATATTGCAGACAAATGCTAAAACACTTAAAAGAAACGAAAAATTTAAAATTAATCGAATCCTATGTTGAAGACCTTCTTGTTGATAAAAAAATTTGTAAAGGTGTTGTTTTAGAAGATGGTACAAAATTAGATGCTAAGGCGGTTATCTTAACAACGGGTACCTATTTAGATAGTCGAATTTTGCGTGGACATTGGTCTTCTAAAGAAGGACCAGATGGACAAAAAACATCCAAAGGAATATCTGCTGCTTTAAAAAGATTTGGATTTACTATTCAAAGACTTAAAACAGGAACTCCTGCAAGAATAAAAGCATCTACTATTGATTTTTCTCAGCTTAGTGAAGAAAATGGGGCAATTGATCCTTGGAAGTTTAGTTTTGATAAGGGATATGATTCCATTTTAAATGTTCGAAAGCCTTGTTATTTAACTTATACAAATTTAGATATTCATAATCTGATTTTAAAAAATTTAGATAAATCCTCTATGTATGGAGGAATGGTGGAAGGTATAGGTCCTAGATATTGTCCTTCCATTGAGGATAAAGTTGTAAGATTTAGTGACAAAGAGCGTCATCAAATCTTTTATGAGCCTGAATCTTTAGAATTAGATCAAGAATATATTCAAGGATTTTCCACTTCAATGCCAGAGGAAATACAAGATAAAATGCTTAGACTACTTCCCGGGTTAAAAGATTGTGAAGTTATACGATATGCCTATGCAATTGAATATGATGCGATTGATCCTTTAGAACTTTGGCCGAGTTTGGAAACAAAAATAATTACAAATTTATTTACCGCTGGCCAAATAAATGGAACTTCCGGGTATGAAGAAGCTGCGGGACAAGGATTAATTGCAGGCATTAATGCTTGTTTAAAACTACAAGAAAAAGAACCATTAATTTTAAAAAGAGACGAAGCATATATAGGTGTTATGATTGATGATTTAGTAACCAAAGGAACAAAAGAGCCATATCGATTATTAACATCGAGAGCAGAACATCGTTTATTATTACGCCATGATAATGCGGATGTAAGATTAAGAGAATATGGTTATCAAGTTGGATTAATAAATCAATTGCAATATCAGAATTTATTAGCAAAAAAAGATGCGATTGCACAAACGGTTGATATATTTAAGCAAAAGAAAATAAAACCAACAAAAGAAGTAAACGAGGTTTTGAATGAATTAGGCTCTTCACCTATAAGGGAAAGTTTTTCTTTAGAGACACTAATTAAAAGACCTGAAATAGGATATAAAGATATAATAAAATTATTAGATTTAAATCAAGATAATATTGAAATTAGATATGAAAATAAAGAAGAAATATTGGAACAAGTAGAAATTTTTTATAAATATAGTGGATATATAGATAAGGCGTTAGAGCAAGCACAAAAAATGAGAAATCTTGAAAATAAAATAATTCCTGATAAAATATGTTATGATGATGTGGATAATATAGCTTTAGAAGCAAGAGAAAAACTAAAAAAAATAATGCCTAAGACTATCGGACAAGCGTCACGAATAAGCGGAGTAAATCCAGCAGATATTTCCGTTTTAGTGGTATATATAGAAAAAATGAATCGAGGAGCATAAGTGTGAATTTCAAAGAAGAGGTAAGTAAAATTAATATAGATTTAACGGATGCACAGTTAAAGCTTTTTGATATATTTTACAATAATTTAATCGAAGTAAATTCCTATATGAACCTAACAGCTATAACCGAAAAGGAAGAGGTTTATATAAAACATTTCTTTGATTCACTTTTATTGTCTTTATCTGCAGATTTTACTGGGTCATTTACTCTATGTGATGTTGGAAGTGGGGCTGGTTTTCCCTCTATTCCACTTTCAATCGTATATCCTAACGTTAACATTACAATCATAGATGCTTTAAATAAGAGAATAAAGTTTTTAAATCAATTAATTAAAGAATTGGATTTGACGAATGTTCAAGCGTTTCACGCAAGGGCAGAAGAATTTGTAACAGGAAAAAGAGAATACTTTGATATTGTTACGGCAAGGGCAGTGGCAAAGCTTAATGTTTTATCCGAACTTTGTCTTCCGCTTACGAAAATAGGAGGATATTTCATTGCTATGAAAGGTCAGACAGCTATGGAAGAGTATGAAGAGGCAAAAAAAGGAATTGAAACATTGGGTGGAAAATTAAAGGAAGTTTTATCCTTTGATTTACCGAATGGTATGGGAAAAAGGAATATTATTTTAATTCAAAAGATAAAAGAAACTCCTTTAAAATATCCAAGAAGTTTTTCAAAAATTAAGGAGAAACCATTATAATTATGTACGAATTAAATCAAATTGTTAAAACGAAGAAGCCACATGTATGTGGAAATAATGAATGGAAGGTTATTCGAACAGGAGCCGATATTAAATTAGAGTGTGTGAAATGCAATAGAGTAATAATGTTGTCTTCTTATGAATTAGATAAAAGAGTCAAAAAGTAATGGTTTTGATTCTTTTTTCTTTTTTAATATGCGTTTTTTCAAAATGCAATAAAAATAAAAAATTATTGTTGACATTGATTTCTAGTAATGGTAAAATAAAAAAGCACTGTGACCAAGATGTGCATAATATATGGTTGGGTAGCGAAGAGGCTAAACGCGGCAGACTGTAAATCTGCTCCTTAGGGTTCGGCGGTTCGAAACCGTCCCCAACCACCATTATTTATTTCAAATGTATTGACAAACTACTTTTGAAATGATATGATAAACAAGTCGCTAAATTAGGGTGACATAGGTCTTTGAAAACTGTATACGACGAAAGTAGCGAAGAAAGAACAACGCAATT
>CAYYMS010000005.1:0-101900 GCA_964473015.1 uncultured Anaeroplasmataceae bacterium
TCTAGGGCTATGCCCGAAAAGGAAAAACCACCAGCTAGGCTGGTGGATAATTATTCATTTAATACAGAAATATGCTATACACGGATCGAAAATGCGTATATAAGCCGATACTTCAAAATACTTTGAAATAAATAACAATGAGTGTCTGTTATAAATCCGTCTTTTAGAAAATTAAGAAGTTATTCAAGGCCTTTCAGCTGTTGACAAAGTTGGTTAACAGTCTGTAGTACATATGTACTATAAATAATATTTGTTATTTTTTGTAAAAAACTAGAAATATATGGAAGAATATAGTAAAATAAAAAGCAGAGTAAAGAAGGTGAAACAGTGAAAGATCCAAAGAAATTTCTGCGAATTGAAGAACAAATTACTTTTTTGAAAAATAAAGGTGTTCTTTTTAAAAGTGAAACTAAAGCTAAAACAATCTTAAGTAAGAAATCTTACTATAATATAATTAATGGCTATAGTGATCCTTTTCTATTTTTGAAGAATCCAAAGAAATATAAAAAGAATGTGTATTTTGAAGAAATATATTCTTTATATTTCTATGACACTCGTATCCGAACATTAATACTACCATATATAATTGAGGTTGAAAACAATATAAAAACCGAAATTATTTATGCATTTTGTAATGGTGTAGTGAAAGAGGAATTATTAAAAGAAATTAAAGATGAATATCTTTTAAAAGAGTATTATGATACAAACGAAAGTAAATCTGAACAAATTGATAATTTGATTTCTGATATTAATCTTATGATAGAAAGCAGAAAGAAGAGCTCAGAATCATTTGAATATTATTTAAAGAATTATGGTTATATACCTCTTTGGGTCCTTGCTACACAGATGACCTTTGGAATGATTAGTAAATTTTATGAATGTATGCCAATTTCTTGTAGAATGTCAGTTGCCAAAATCTATAACTTGCCAGAAAATCATTTAAGGACTATTCTGAAAATTTTAACTTTGATAAGAAATGCATGTGCACATGGCAATAGAATTTATTGCTTTAGTCATAAGTTTTCTTTGCCAAGTAAGTTTGAAAATGATAATTTTAAATCTATTCAGTCTTTCTTAAATGATGGATATGGAAAAACAGATTTATTTTCTGTTATTATATGCCTTAAAATACTTTTAGATAAAAAGAATTTTAAATCCTTATTTAATAGTATTAAGAATGAAACAAAATATATTAATAGTAATTTACATAGTGTTAAAATAGAAGAAATATATAATTATATGGGATTTCCTAAAAATTGGGAACATATTTTAGATTGAAATGGAATATAATATAGTAGGTTCTTATGTACTTATATTTTTCATAACAAAAGTATTGACTTTAAAATTGAAATAATTTATAATAAGAATCGGATAGCACCTTGGATACTTTTGAAGCCCAGGGTCCGAACAAGGGTTGCGGCCCTTGTTTTTTTCTTCAATTTTATGTCTGAAAATGAATTCTTTTTGTAGGGTGTAGGGGGTACGAACTGCTCATTTTCAGTCGATTTTCATTAAAATTGGGATTATTTCAGTACGACTAACCCTTTTTGAAGGTATTATTTCAGTATGCTTAATCCATTATGTTGCAAGGGATTCGAAATTTTTACTTTTATTTGATTATTAAGGAAGAAGTTATTTACAAAAAAGATATTTTTGATATAATAGATATAGGGAATGATGTTCTCCCTTGTATTTGATACTAAACTGCAATTATTGCTGATGACGTCTACACCACTAGGAGTAGTGTAGATTGTCGTCAGTTTTTTTATTAGAAAGGAGTAATACTATGATTTTAAGCTTTGGAATTATCTTGCTAGGAGGATTTATTATTGGGTATTTATTAAATAAAATTAAAATACCTGGATTAGTAGGAATGTTATTATTTGGTTTATTCATAGGACCTTATTGCTTAAATCTAATTGATAAAAGTATTTTAAATATTTCTTCTGAATTAAGACAAATAGCTTTAGTTATTATATTAACAAGATCTGGATTAAATTTAGATTTTAAAAGTTTAAAGAAAATTGGAAGACCAGCTATTTTAATGTGTTTTATTCCTGCAACATTAGAAATATTAGGAGTAGCAGTAGCAAGTGTATTTCTATTACATTTATCTATTTTTGAAAGTATATTATTGGGTTCTGTATTAGCTGCTGTTTCTCCAGCGGTTGTTTCTCCAAGAATGATTGAACTTATAGAAAAGGGTTATGGAGAAGAGCATAATGTTCCAAAACTTATCCTAGCAGGATCTAGTGTAGATGATATCTATGTTGTTGTGCTTTTTTATGCTTTTTTAGGATTAGTAGAGAATAATGCGTTAGATGTAAAGGGAATTTGTATGATTCCCGTTTCCATCCTGTTAGGAATTCTTTTAGGAATCCTAATCGGATGGGTGCTATCCATAGTTTTCAAAAAATTAAAGACGACGTTATTAACAAATGTTATCCTTACTTTATCTATCTCTTTTTTATGTGTTGGATTTGAAAACTATCTTAAACAATGGGTTTCTATATCCTCACTGCTTTCTATCATGGTTATGAGTATGATTCTTTTATTTAAAAATGAAGAACAAGCAAAAGAATTAAGCAAGGGATATAATACTTTATGGAAGGTTTTTGAAATTCTTCTTTTTGTTTTAGTAGGAGCCAGTATCAATTTTACCTATGCTTTAGAAAATGGATTTATCGCCCTTGCTGTATTGCTTATAGGATTATCATTTCGATGTATAGGTGTATTTTTGAGTTTACTATGTACACCACTTACTTGGAAGGAAAGAGTCTTTACTATGCTCGCTTATCTTCCTAAAGCAACCGTTCAAGCCTCTATTGGAGGAATCGCGTTATCTTTAGGATTATCTTGTGGAGAAATTGTATTGACGGTATCGGTTTTATCTATTCTTATTACAGCGCCTCTTGGAGCTGTTCTCATAGATAATTTAAAAGATAAACTGCTTGAAAAAAGTATAAGTTCGGAAGGTAAAGATTTAATGTAATATGGAATAAAAGAATTGGAATCTTCAAAGTAAAATCTTTGAAGATTTTTTACTTTAAAATATTAAATTTTTGAAGTATAATATGAGTAAGGTAAAGGAGTGATATTTTGAAAAATGATATAAAAACAAGAGTAGCCGTCATTGATATGATAAAGGAATTATCGAATTATTTTAATGATGTTAGAGATGCACTTTGCGCACCCTATGGATTATCCTCCATACAGGCAATCATCGTTTTAGATATTTATCATCATCCGAATGAAACAAAGGTTACCGATATATGTAGAAGACTTCATAAATCGACCAACACAATATCTCCTTTGATTAATCGATTAGTTTCCAAAGGCTTTTTAAATAAAAAACAAGGCAAAGAGGATGCTCGTGTTACCAATATTGAATTAACAGAGAAAACAAAAGCAATAACCGAAAATATAAATATTGATATATATGATTTTACATGGCCTATGTTTGAGTCTTTAACACAAGATGAATTTGATAAAATATTTGACTGTTTACAGTTACTGTTAAAGGTGACAAGACAATGAAATATTTAATATGCTCGGACATTCATGGTTCCATTGATTCTGTTGAATTTCTTTTGAAAAAATTTCAAGATTTCTCCTGTGATAAAATCCTTTGTCTTGGAGATGTCTTATATCATGGACCAAGAAATGATTTACCTCCTTTTTATAATCCAAAAGAGGTTATAAAAAGATTGAATGAAATAAAAGACAAAATCCTTTGTATTAAAGGAAATTGTGAAGCAGAAGTGGATCAAATGGTGTTAGAATTTCCGATAATGGATTCTTTTGATGGAAATATGAATGATCGTATTACCCATTTCGAACATGGACATCATTTAGATGAATTAAAAACGAAAGCGGAATTGGTTTTATATGGACATACGCATATTCCTGTTTGTGAAAAAAAAGAAAACACTGTATTTATCAATCCCGGAAGCATCACCATCCCTAAAGCCAATTCAAAAAGAGGCTTTGCTATATGGGATAATCATAAAATTACTGCATATGATATCGAGGATAAGGTCATCTTTGAATATACATATTAAAAGAATATCGTAAAAGATATTCTTTTTTTTCTAAAAAAATAAAACTTTTTGACTATATATTATATAGGAGGAAAATTTTATGAAATACAAAAAGAAAGAAATTATTATAATTATATTCATTATAGGTATTACTTTAGGTCTTGCCCTTATTCCCAATATTACAAAGCTGTTTCAATCAAATAAGGAGAATATAAGTACAGAAGATGAGGATGTGTTATCAAGAAAAAGATATGTCACGCTATATATTTCTGGGGAATTATTAATTGAGGAGCTTGTTTTAAAAATACCATACGGATATTCCTATGGAAACATTATAAAAATGTTAGAACCATATACCAATGAATTTAGTGTAATTGATTATGATTCAACACAAGTTTTTTATGAGGATACAAGAATCGACATTTTATCTAAAGATGATTTGAAAGAACAAACTTCTAATGAGAAAATAAAAATAAATGAAGCTTCCAAAAACGAATTAGTTCAATTATATGGTATAGGAGAAAAAAGAGCGGATAAAATTATAGAATATAGGAAAACGAAGGTAATAAATTCTTTTGAAGAATTAAGATCATTAATTGGGGTATCGGTAGATGTTTTGGAAAAAATTAAAACAAAAGCCATTTTGTAATGAACTTCATTTTTTCTTGCTTGCAGTTTTATTATTTCTTTTATCCCTTAAATATAAGTTTTTTTATGTTATCCTTTGTTTATATTTGTTATATATTTTAAAAAAAATTAAGTTGTTTTTACCTGTTTTTCTCCTTTTATGCTTATTTATAATAAGAATTGTAGTCTTTCACAATCTGGATATACCTATCCAAAATACATATAGATGTAGAATTGAGTCGGTAGAGGATAATGGGTATATAGCCAATTATAAAAATTATAAAATGAAAATAATAGATAAAAACCGTAATTTTAAACCGGGAGATATCATAGAATATCGGTTGGAATTTTTAGAAATTGAACCCAAATCTTATGAGGGAGATTTAGATTATAAGGAATATTTATATTCGAAAGGAATAAAATATCTTGTAAAAGCAAAAGAAGCAAAATATATATCGAATACCTTATCCTTAAAGATAATACCTTACTATATAAAAAAAGAATTAGAAAAGAAGCTATCCGAAGAAAGCTATACCTATGTTCTTGCTCTCGTTTTTTCTGATAATCAATTAGAAGAAGAGGTTAAGCAAGGCTATTCCATTTTAAATATCTCCCATATTCTAGTTATAAGTGGAGTACACCTTCTTTTTTTATTTAAAATTTTATCGGTATTGTTTTTAAAAATTTTTCATATTTACCGGCCTACCATTCCTTTACTGATTTTAAGCATTTATGTTGCAAGTATCGGCTTTCCTATCGCCTGTATGCGAGCATTATTATTTTTAATTCTTTCAAACTTAAATGAAAAAGGAGAAATTAAATATACAAAGCTTGATTTATTATCTATTACCGGTTTAATTATGCTTATTTTTAGACCTTATCAATTTTATAATACAGGTTTTATATTAAGTTTTTTGGTAAGCTTTATTTTACTTTTTATGAAAGAATTTATACCTCCAACAAGAAAGCTTAGGTATACGTATTTAAGTTTTTATATTGTTTATTTTTTAACACTACCTATTGTTCTAAAATTTACAAATTCGGTTTCGATTTATGCTTTATTCTTTTCTCCTGTTCTTAGTAGTATTTCCACTTTTATACTTTTACCTATATCTTATCTTCTTGTTTTTTTTCCTCAGCTAGATATCATTTTTCATTATATCTTTTTCATATTTAATGAATTTATTTTGCGTCTATCTCAAAATGCATTGTGTATTCCAGTGGAATGTTTATCTATTATAAAAACTTGCATATATTATGTTTTATATTTTATTTTTTTGGTATCCTTAGCTAAGAAAAAAGACGGAGTAAAAAGCTTCTTCGTATTTCTTTTTTATCTAGTGCTATTAATTCAAATTCATGCCATTACGCCCTACCATAGAGTAACCTTTATCGATGTGGGACAGGGAGATAGTGCTTTAGTAGAACTTTCCTTTAATAAAGGAAATATGCTTATTGATGCCTATAATTGTATGGATTATTTGAAAAAAAGAGGATTACGTAAAATAAAGTATTTGATTTTAACGCATTCGGATGAAGATCATATAAAAGAAGCAGCTGAGGTGATTTCTTATTTTAATGTAGAAAATGTCATCCTCCCTTTTTCGGATGAAGGGTTTAAAGATATCGTTGGTAAAAGAGTTTCTAATCAAAATTCGTTTTCGTTGGGCGAAAACATCGTAAACATAATGGCACCGATTATAAAGTATGAAGATACAAATTCAAATTCAATCGTATTACGTTTAGAACTTGAAGGTCATTCCTTTTTATTTACTGGTGATATGACATCAAAAGAAGAAAAAGATGTGCTTTCCTATTATAAGAATAATATTCACTCCGAGGTATTAAAGGTAAGTCATCATGGATCAAGTACTTCAAGTAGCCAAGAATTTATAGAGGCTGTATCCCCAAAATATTCTATAATATCGGTTGGTAAAAATAATAAATATCAGCTTCCAAATGAGGAAGTCATTTTACGATTAAAAGAAAAGTCTATGGTATACGAAACTATGAAGTATGGTAATATTTCCTTTTATATTTATAAAAATAAAATGTGGGTGTCTACTTATCGATAAAATATGGTAAAATATAAATGGGTGATTCATATGAAATACATTTATGAACTAAATTGTGAAAGTTTTACGGTAAAAGGAGCTTTTATTAATGATCCTGACTTTGGCTATTTCTTTTTTACGGAGAAGGTAAACGAAGAAATAATGGATGTAAAAGAAATAAGTTTATTAATGAAAAATAATAAACTTATTACACAAAGCGGTAAGGACTATTTTGTATATAAATTAAATCGAAAAGATGGATATGTTTATGCCCTTGCGTTAAAAAATATAGATAAGAAACCAAATGTATTTGCCCTTACTTTAGAAGATTTAGATATGAATAGTGAAGTTTCTATTTTTACTGGAGCGGAAGTTTTAGAATATTTAGCGGATATAGGTAAGCTACCGAATGGAAATTATGTTTGTGGAAATGTCCAGGATTATATTACATCCATAGAAGAAGTTACGAAAAAATATCCTGGAAAAGAGTATTTTTTCAGGGGACATTATTATTATAAATACCTTCTCGTACCTTCTTTATATCGTAAAAAAGAATATTATAATAACGAAAACTTTATGTATATGGATTTTAAAACGCAGTTTTATAATCAGCTTTCAGGAAAAAAATATATAGAAATTTTAACAACCATGCAGCATTATAAAATGCCAACACGTTTATTAGATACAACTTCAAATCCATTAGTTGCCTTATATATGGCCTGTGATAAACCGGCAAATTTTAAGAATAAAAACTATGGAATTGGTGAAGTAGTGGTTATGGCAGAGGATATAAAAAATATTAAGTATTCCGATAGCAATGCAGTTACACTCTTATCCTGTTTAGCGGTTTTGGAAACGAATTATAAACAGGAATTATATGAAAAAATTATAGAATCGATTCAAAAAAAGGATCCATCGATTTATAGAAACTCTATGGCCTATAAACGATTTGTTGCCGAAGCACATAATGAGCTGCCTTATTTTGATGAATCCTTTTTTACCCCGGAGGTACTTTTGAAGCCAAGACATGTTAAGGTAGGAATGATTAATGAACGGATTATTGCTCAAAGCGGAAATTTCATTTTATTTGGATTATGTGATTACCATACAGGAGAGCATAGTCATTTAAATACCCTTATAAAGGAAAGAATATTTATCGTTCATCGGGAATATATCACAAAGCAATTAGAAATGCTTAATATCAATTCAGGATCTATGTATCCAGATAAAGATCATATGTCGGTTGCGATAACCAAAAGTTATGATTAAAAAAAACTTTTCTTTTTATCTAAATAGGTTTATAATATAAAAGGTGATGATGTTTATGGATAATAAAGTTCAAAAGAAAATAGACTATGATAAATGGTTAGAAAGCGAAAAACAAAAAAGAGATATGTGTGGAAGCTATGATTTTTGCAAGTATTGTAAAAAGGAATTAGAAAATCCATGTGCAAATGCAGTAGAAGCCATTCAGCATGCTTTAAAAGAAACAGCTTATAAAAGAAAATGATTGAGCTTGGTATTTATCGTCATTATAAAGGAAATCTGTATAAAGTGCTTGCCTTTGCTAAGCATAGTGAGACTTTAGAAGAAATGGTCGTTTATCAAGCCTTATATGGTACAAATGAAATTTGGGTAAGACCCATGTCTATGTGGGATGAGGAAGTCCTATATAATGATAAAAGAGTAAAAAGATTTACATTGATAGAAAAAAATGGTAAAGGTTAATATACCTTTACCGTTTTTTTATTTTAATTCTATATACATACAGTCTACGGATGCAAGGTCGTATTCGACTTCTGTATTTAATGCATCACATATATGGATTAGCTTACCATTTTTTGTATAACCATTCCAAGTAGCAATCACTATTTTTTGCGTAGAAAGTTCTTTTAAGAAATCTAATATATCAATGTTAGAATCTTTTTGATAAAGTATCTTTTTCTTATCTAAAAGAATTTCATTTGGTGTATAAGTTTTTAAAAATCCACGTATAAAATCATAAACATAGTTTGCATCTTTTCCTTCTGGAATTTTACTTCCTAATATATGATCTAAATCTAAAACAGGAATTCCTTTTTCTTTCGAATAGTTGTGAAGATATTTAGATTTCCCTGTTCCAGCTTTCCCGATAAGTAAGAGAAGTTTATACCTTCTATTTTGTAAGTTCTTAGTAATTCGCATAATGAGCCTCCTTTTATTAAAATACAATCGTTCTTCCTAATTCTATTCTAATGCGAAACACCTATGAAAGTAAATATGAAAATGAAAAAAATAAAAATATTCTTTTATTCACATTTTATGATATTTATCATACCTTAAAATAGGAAGTGATTTATTTGTGTGGAATTGTGTATAAAAGTAATTTTTATACGGATACAAAGTACAATGATTTTATTTCAGCTTGCGAAAAATTAAATCATCGTGGACCAGATGAATTTGGCTATTTGTTTACGAAAAGTCATAGTTTCGGACATAAAAGATTATCTATTATTGATATAGAAAATGGGAAACAGCCTATGTCCATTTTAAATCATCATTTAATATATAATGGCGAGCTTTATAATGTAGAAGATTTAAAGAAAACATTAAAAAAAGATAATATTTTCTTAGAAAATCATAGTGATACACTTTTATTATTAAAATTATTAATGAAATATAAAGAAAAAGCGCTAAATCAGTTAAATGGTATATTTTCCTTCGTGTATACCGATGGGGATTCGGTTATGGCTGTTAGAGATATGTTTGGAGTTAAGCCATTATATTATACTATGATTGATAAGGATATATTCATTGCTAGCGAAATAAAATCAATTTTAGAATATAAGCATGAAGCTGTGGTAAATACCGAAGGACTATGTGAATTATTAGGAATGGGACCATCGCATTCACAAGGGAAAACCGTATATAAGGATATATATGAGGTAAAACCAGGGCATATGCTTTTATTTGACAAGAATAAAGGTTTGCAAATGAAAAGGTATTATCAATTAAAGGCTTATCCTGTGAATTTGACCTATCAGGAGACTGTAGATAAGGTTAGAAAGCTGCTAGATAAAGCTATACAAAGGCAAATGATTTCAGATGTAGGCATATCTTGCTTTTTATCTGGTGGCTTAGACTCTTCCATTATTTCTACCATAGCTTCTAAGCATGTAGAAAAATTAGATACGTTTAGTATCGATTATGAAGATAACATAAAGGACTTTAAACCAAATAGCTTTGAAATAACCTCGGATAGAGATTATGCGAAAAAGGTAAGTGAGGCTATAAAGTCTACGCATCATCCGGTTACCATTGATAATGATACCTTAGTCGATTATTTAAAAAAAGCGGTGGATTTAAAAGATTCTCCTGGAATGACGGACATTGATAGCTCCATGATATTTTTAGCAAAAAATATTTCGAAGTTTCATAAGGTTTCTTTGAGTGGAGAAGCAGCCGATGAGGTTTTTGCTGGATATCCGTGGTATTATAAAAAAGAAAAAGAAAGTAAAACATTCCCTTGGATAAGAAATATTGATTATAAAGAATCTTTACTTAATGAGGAATATAAAAACAAATTAAAGCTAGAAGAGTATGTAAAAAAAGAATATCAAATGGCCATCGAAGAAGCACCAGTTCTTAAAAGTGATACAAAAACGGATATCAAGCATCGAAGATTGTGCTATTTAAATATAAAATACTTTATGACCAATCTATTAGATCGTAAGGATCGTATGACTATGGGGGCATCCTTAGAGGTAAGAGTACCTTTTTGTGATAAGGATTTAGTAGAATTCTTATATAATGTACCTTATAAATATAAATATAGAAATAAAACAGAAAAAAAATTATTAAGAGATGCTTATGATGGGGTTGTCATTGATGATGTGGTGCATCGTAAAAAAAGTCCATATCCAAAAAGTAATTCAAAGAAATATCATGAAATGGTAAAAACACTTTTATCCAAATGTTTAGAAGATAAAAACAGTGTTTTATATAAAATCTTTAATGTAGATAAAATTAAAGACATTATGGAATCTAGCGATGAACTAGATGTTCCATGGTATGGGCAATTAATGAGAAAGACCTCATTACTTGCTTATCTATACCAAATCGATTATTGGTATAAAAAATATAATATAAGGATTGAGGATTAGTTTGGAAAGTTTTAATTTTATATCTAAATTGTTAGATGGAAGAGTTGTTTTGGGGGCGAAAGAGGAAATAGGAGATAACTTATATATTATTCCGGTATATAAAGTAAAAATCTCATTTTTAAACCTAAAAACTGATATCAAAGCTACAAATGGTGATGGGGCAAGCGGAAGCATAAATGTAACTCCTATATGCTTGCTTAAGGTCGTTAATAATTCGGTAGAGGTAATTAATTTTGATGAAGCACCTGCAAAAGAAGGTATTACGGATATCCTTCCAAATATGTTATCCAATATAGATGTTAATACGATACTTAAGAATTTTAAATTAAGTTAGATTTATAATTTGCTATTATAAGTAAATAAAAGATAAAAAGACAAGATGATTATTTTATTATCTTGTTTTTTTTATTTATATTGACAAAAAGAAAAAGAATCGTATAATAGTTGTTGATTAATCAACAAGTAGGTGAAAGAATGGAAAATCGATTTGAAAACTTTACTTTTCTAATCTTAAGGGCAAGTAAATTGATTCAAAAAATCAAAAATTTAGAAATGAAAGAATTTGATTTAAAGGCGGTACATGTTATGTGTCTTTATTATCTTCATAACGCAAATGGGGGCTTAACAAGTACGGAGCTTGTGAAACTCACCTTAGAGGATAAGGCAGCAATATCAAGAGCCATTGGATTATTAGAAAAAAAGAAGCTTATCTCTTATAGTTATAAAAAGTATAATGGCCTTATTACTATAACCTCACAGGGGCTAGAAGTTGCTAGACTCATTGATGAAAAGGCGATGAGAGCAGTAAACGCCGGAGGAAGTAGTTTAAGCGAAGAAGAAAGACAAAATTTCTATAAAACATTACGTCTAATAACAAACAATTTAGATATTTATTATAATAATAAGAAGAAAGGAAACGATTCAAATGAATATTTTTAAAAAATTATATGCAAGAACTTTTCAATTATGCTTTAAAATTGTGTTACCTATTTTGCCATATAGGAACCCAATTATTTTAAATAAAATAGAAGATATAAGTTTGGCTCTTTCCAAAGAAAAGAAACAAAAACCCTTGATTGTTACCGATAAGACCATTGTGAATCTTGGACTAACAAACAATTTAGAAAAAGTATTAACCGATGGTAGTTATTCCTATGTTTTATATGATAATGTTGTAGCAAATCCAACAACAGATAATGTTTTAGAGGCATTAAAAATATATAAGGACGAAGGATGTGATTCCATTATTGCCTTTGGTGGTGGATCACCAATGGATTGTGCAAAAGGAGTAGGTGCACTAATTGCAAAACCTAAAAAAACCTTGAATGATTTAAAAGGCATTCTTAAAATAAGAAAAAAAATCCCTTTATTAATTGCTATACCAACTACAGCTGGAACAGGAAGCGAAACAACCTTAGCATGTGTTATTGTGGATAGTAAGACCAGACATAAATATGCCATAAATGACTTTCCACTTATTCCGCGGTATGCCGTTTTAGATGAAGAGGTTACCATGACGCTTCCTTTCCATATTGTTGCCTCAACTGGATTAGATGCATTAACCCATGCCATAGAATCTTTTATAGGAAGAAGTGGCAATAAGGAAACAAAAAAAGATGCATTAGAGGCAATAAAATTAATTTTTGAAAACTTAGAAGAATCTTGTTTTCAAAAAACAATTTCTTCTAGAAAGAATATGCTGCTTGCCTCTCATAAGGCTGGAAGATCCTTTTCTAAGGCGTATGTAGGATATGTTCATGCAATTGCACATTCTTTAGGTGGTAAATATGATATTCCTCATGGACTTGCAAATGCTGTAATTCTACCAGTTGTTTTAAAGGAATATGGGAAGAAAATAGATAAAAAAATGTTTAAAATTGCTCGTTATTGTGGGTTTATTGAAAAGAACGCATCTTATGCTTCTGCAAAAGATTTAATGATAGAAAAAATCGAAAAGTTAAATGAAAAATTAAATATTCCAAAATCTTTTTCAAATATAAAAGAAGAAGATATTAATGAGCTTGCAAAATATGCCTATAAAGAGGCAAATCCTTTATATCCCGTTCCAGTATTATGGAATATGAAACATTTAAAAAATATTTATTATATCATAGGTACTGAAAATGAAAAAAGAAGAAATAATTAATATAGTAGAAAAACAAAAAAGCTTTTTTAAATCAGGAAAAACATTTTCCATTTCATATCGAAAAACACATTTAAAAGCACTTTACTGTTCAATTAAAAATAATTTAGAAAATATAAATGAAGCTTTAAAAAAAGACTTAGGGAAAAGTGCAAGCGAAAGCTATATGTGTGAAATAGGATTAGTTTTAAGTGAAATAAGCTATACGTTAAAGCATTTAAAAAAATTTACAAAACCTCAACGTGTAAGAACACCATTGGCACAATTTCCCTCTAAAAGTTATCAACTGCCTTCTCCATATGGAACGGTATTAATTATGAGTCCCTGGAATTATCCTTTTTTGTTAAGTTTTGATCCTTTAATTGAAGCGGTTGCTGCAGGAAATACGGTTGTTTTAAAAACAAGTGAATACTCTATTTATACGAATAAGGTGATTGATAAAATTGTAAAGGAAGTATTTCCTTTAGAATATGTTACGACCATTTTTGGAGGACTTGAAGAAAATGAGATTTTGCTTCATACAAAATTTGATTATATATTTTTTACTGGAAGCAAAACAGTTGGAAAAATTGTTTATGAACAGGCTGCAAAGTATAATACGCCTGTTACATTAGAACTTGGAGGAAAAAGTCCTTGTATTATTGATGAAAAATGCAATATAAAGCTTGCCGCAAAGCGCATTGTTTGGGGAAAGTTTTTAAATCTTGGACAAACCTGTGTGGCACCCGATTATATATTTTGTCATAAGAAAATCCATGATATTTTTATTAAAGAATTAAAGAGTCAAATAGAAAAGCAGTTTACCAGTAATCCATTAACCAATAAAAATTATGGAAAAATTATAAACGAAAAACATTTTCAAAGAATAGAAAAGTTAATTGATAAAAATAAAGTTGTCTATGGAGGAAAAACGAACTCCACTTCCTTACAAATTGAACCAACCATTTTAGATCATGTGGTCTTTTCTGATGCGGTTATGCAAGAAGAAATCTTTGGACCCGTTTTACCTATAATAACTTATGAAAATATGGAAGAGGTATGTTCTTATATTTCTTCACATGATACGCCTTTAGCTTTTTATGTTTTTTCAAAAAATAAGAAAACGATACAAGACCTTACTACCTTTATGGAATTTGGTGGAGGGTGCATAAATGATGTTGTCATACATTTGGCCACCTCTTATATGAGCTTTGGAGGTTTAAAAGAAAGCGGATTAGGTTCATATCATGGAAAAAAGGGTTTTGAAACTTTTTCTCATTATAAAAGTATAGTTAATAAAAAAACATGGCTAGATTTACCAATGCGGTATCAGCCTTTTAAAAAAATATATGATACATTAGTGAAATTCTTTTTACATTAGATGGAAATGAATCTTCTTAAAAAGTTATAATTTCTATGATATAATATAAAATGTTATAGGAGATTTAAATTATGGTAAGACCTAATTTTGAAGAAATAAAAACATTTGAAGAATTTAATTCTTATTATTGGTATAAAGAAGAACTTGTAAAATTATGCAAATCTCTAAAAATATGTCATTTTGGCAATAAAAAAGATTTGCTTTATATAATAAAGGAATATTTTAAAGGTCATCTAATAAAAAATCCGATTAAAAAAAAGACAAATTCTCCTAAAATAATAAAAGAGATAAATATAAATATGAGTGTAATCGAATGCGATTTTAAATTTAGTAATACTTTTAGGGATTTTTATAAAGAAATTACAGGAATAAAGAATTTCAAATTTAATGCAGATATGGTTGCATCCGTAAAGAAAGCCAAAGAAATTCAAGATTATAATTTTACATTAAAAGATTTATTAAATATTTATTATGGAACATACGTATATGAAACGTTTGATAATTCTTCTTGTCAGTGGAATAAGTTTTTTCAAGATTTTTGTAAAGATTCCTTTAATTTACAATTTACAAATAAATTAAAGGTTGCATCTCTTTTATGGGATATCGTACGTAACTCTACAAATGCGAAAGTTTATTCTAAAGATTTAGTGATTCAACATATGAATCTTTTAAAAGAATATACAAAAAAATAGTATATTAAAATAAAAAGTTGTAGAAATAATCTTTGTAAAATGATATAAATATAATAGTGAAGTAGAAAGAAGGATTTATATGGCACAAGAAATTAATGTAGAATTATTCGAAAAAAATGCAAAAATATATAATAAAAAGGGTTTAAGAAGAGCATATTTTTCTATTCCAAAAAGAGAAGAAGAATATATCAATTTACGACCTTTGGGGGCAACATCCAAATTTGTTTTAGAAGTTATAATTGATAAAGAGATTGTAGGGGAATACCAAGAATATTTAAAACAAAAAGGATATACAATTCTTGGCAGTTCCAACACTTACTTTATAGAAAATATGATTTCGGATTATAAAAATAAATTATCTTTATATAGTAATATTAAAGAACAAATGGAAGCCATAGAAAAAGATTATAATCTTATGTTGGAAAAGAATAAAGCTTATGAAGAACTAGAAAATGACGATGTTAAATTTTATTTCTTACCTTATAACGATAATATTTCAAATTTATGTGAATTTATTGAAGAGGAAAAACAAGAAATATTAAAATTTAGTAAAGATAAAGATGTCACGATTGTGATGAATATTCTAGCTTATTGCAATACAATAAAAGGATATTTTGGTTTTAACTTTTTAGATGCCGATACAAAAGAAGAAGTAAATGTGGATTATTCCTCTAATATTATTGTAAATGTTAATTTTGCTCAAAAGATGAGTGTCTATGCCGCTGCATTACTATTAACAGGAATTACAGAAAATGGAGAAGATCTAGAATTGATGAGTTGTCATATTATGGCTGATAATTTAAAATTTATAAAGTAAAATAAAAACAGTGGTTAAAAATAACCACTGTTTTATTTCTTTATTCCTCCACTTTGTGGAATAAGTTCAGAATAATCATATTTTAAAATAAATGTTTCTTGTTTTGTTTTTCCGTTTTCTTGATAATTATAAGAAATATATAAATAAATCGTAGGCTCTGAAACAACAACATTTACTGGCCAAGTTTTTGCTTTGGCAGGAAACTCTATCAAATTAGAAACCGTAAAAGATCTACGATAGGTTGTACTAGATTCAGCTTTTTCTTTGTCATCTGCGACTCTTAAACTTGTTGTTTTTGTTCCATAGCCAATATAACCAACCCAATCAGCACTTAAACAAATATTAGCTGTAATCGAACCAGTGATATTTTTGCTGTTTTCATTTTTATATACTCTTAATTCATATGCTGCAGATTTATTTCCCGCTTCTTGAACAAAGCTTGTACAATTAAAAATGATTCCTAACTCTTTGAACTTGCTATTGTGCATTCTTTTTACATTTTCTATATTATAAGTACCTTCTGTAAATTCTTCCGTTGCTGTACGATTCACAAATGGAGTTAACTTATTTTCATTATACGCTTTCGAATAAGTTGTAATAGGGAAAACAATAATTGCAATAACCAAAAGAGTGATTAACACAAAAAGTAAAGTAAATAGATTTCTTCCAAATAAATGCTTTTTCTTTTTATTTACTGGAGAAATTTGTTTTTTTTGTATATTTTCAGATTTACTCATAAAAACACCTCTTTTTTTATTATATCATAAAGTTATTACAAAAATCATTAAAAATTTAAATTATGTCGAAAAAATGTTCTTCTTTTAAAGAATAATATAAATTATATGGATTATAAACACAAATTATATAAAAAGATTTTAGGAAAGAATCGAAAAAATAACTAAAAATTTCCTTATGGTTTAAAAGGATTTTTCATTGACTAACAGCTGTAAAAAAAGTATAATATATATTGGTAGTTATTTATATAGTCTATCAATATTAAATTAAGATACAAGGGGAGGCAAATATGCAATTAGTTATTTTAAGTGCTAGTTGGCCTGTGTATATTTGCATCATCCTTCTTATTTTGTGTTTATGTATTGGATTTGGTATAGGATATGTAATACGTTTAAAATTACATGAAAAATCTTTTACAAAATCTAAACAAGAATCTGAAAAGATTATTGCCGATGCAGAAGCAGAAGCAGAAAAGAAAAGAAGAGAGTCAATTATTGAGGCTAAGCAGGAAATTGCTGCATTAAAACAAGATGCAGATAAAGATATTAGAGAAAGAAAAAGTGTTGTTGTTGAACTTGAAAACAAATTGAATCAACGTGAAGACTCACTTGATCGTCGTTCTTCTAATCTTGACCGACGTGAAGAAATGCTTAATGCTAAAGAAACAAAAATTGATGAGAAAAAAGCGGAATTAGAACAACAAAATATTAAGGTTGAAGCAATTTTAAAACAGCAGGAACAAAAACTTATTGAAATTGGAAGTTTAACTAGAGAAGAAGCAAAGAAAATCATAATGGATACCGTTCGTGAAAATATGCGAATGGAAATTGCTTCTTATATTAAGGAAGAAGAAGAAAAAGCAAAACTTGAAGTTAAGTCTAAGGCGAAAAATGTATTGGCTTTAGCTATTCAAAAGTATGCGGGTGAAACGGCTGGTGAAACTACGGTATCTACGGTATCCTTACCTGTTGAGGAAATGAAGGGTAGAATTATAGGCCGTGAAGGAAGAAATATTAGAACCATTGAATCCTTAACTGGTGTGGATTTAATAATCGATGATACGCCTGAGGCAGTTGTTTTATCTGGATTTGATCCTGTACGTAGAGAAATAGCAAAACGTTCAGTAGAAATACTAGTATCAGATGGTAGAATTCATCCGGCACGTATTGAAGAAGTTGTAGAACGTTGTCGTGGAGAAGTTGAAATGGTTATCCGTGAAATGGGTGAAGAAGCGGTATTTAAGACTGGTATAGGAAAGATTCACCCAGATTTAGTAAGATTAATTGGTCGACTTAACTTCCGTACAAGCTATGGACAAAATGTTTTAAAGCATTCGATAGAAACGGCAATGATTGCCGGTAAGCTTGCAAGTGAAATTGGAGAAAACGAAGTATTGGCACGTCGTGCAGGATTACTTCATGATATAGGAAAAGCCGTAGATCATGAAATTGAAGGTTCACATGTTGAAATTGGTGTAGAGCTTGCGAATAAGTATCATGAGCCTAAGGAGGTAATTGATGCCATTGCATCCCATCATGAAGATGTAGCGCCAAAGACAATCATTGCGGTTTTAGTTGCCGCTGCAGATGCTCTATCTTCTGCAAGACCTGGTGCTAGAAGTGATTCATTAGAAAATTACACAAAGCGTTTAGAAAACCTAGAGGCAATTTCTAATGGAGTCAAAGGTGTTGCTTCATCTTATGCGATTCAAGCAGGACGTGAAGTGCGTGTTATCGTAAATCCAGATGAGGTAGATGATTTGTCAACCATTGCGATAGCTAGACAAATCAAAGAGGAAATTGAAGATAAATTATCTTATCCAGGAACAATTAAAGTAACGGTAATTCGTGAAATGCGTGCCGTAGATGTTGCAAAATAACATATAAGAAAGAGTGATTTACTTCACTCTTTTTTTAAAATATGAGGAGAATTTATGCGTATATTATATTTAGGAGATATTGTTGGAGAGAAAACGATTAAAGTATTAGCTAAGACTTTAGATTCAATAAAAAAAGAATATAAAATCAATGTAGTTTTAGCCAATGCCGAAAATGTATCCAATGGTAAAGGGTTAACCTTTAAGCATTATAAAGAATTAAAATCTTTGGGGATAGCTGGTTTTAGTATGGGGAATCATACCTTTTCTAAATCCGAAATTAAAGACTATATTCAGGATGCTACGATTTGCCGACCTGCAAATCTTAATACTGAATATGGAAAGGATGTACTTTATATTCAGTATAATGACAAAAAAATTGCTATTATAAATATGCTGGGAAGAGTTTTTATGAATTCTCCGTTAGATTGTCCTTTTCAAACTATGGACAAATTATTAGAGGAAATAACGGCAGATTTTATTCTTGTGGATTTTCATGGAGAGGCAACAAGTGAAAAAAAGGCATTCTTCTATGAATACGCTGGTAAAATAGATGCAGTAGTAGGAACGCATACTCATATTCAAACGGCAGATGAAGAAGTGTATAAGAACACATGTTATATATCAGATATGGGAATGTGTGGAGCAAGTCTTAGTATATTAGGTGATGATGTTTCTTCTGTAATTAAACGTTTTCGAACAGGTGTTTTTGAACCTTTATCTGTGGCAAGTACAAACGATTTTATTCTAAATGGTGTCGTCTTAGATTTTGGTGCAAAGAAGTCGATTGAGCGAATAAATAAAAAAATAACATTGGTATAAAATACTTATATTTCCATATACTTAAATGGGAGGATAAACGTATGGAAATATTGAAAATATCAACTAAATCTAAACCTAGCAGTGTAGCAGGAGCATTAGCTAATGCATTTAAATCAAAACAAATCGTTGAAATGCAGGCAATCGGTGCAGGAGCAATAAATCAGGGTATCAAAGCCATTGCGATTGCCAGAGGTTATGTAGCTCCTAGTGGAAAAGACTTGATTGTAGTTCCAGCATTTTCTGATATTTTAATTGATGGAGAAGAAAAAACTGCAATTAAATTGATTGTTAAAGCGATATAATCATTATATAATGGCTCGTTGAGCCATTTTTATTTTGCATAATATAAGGTATTATAGTATAATACCTATTGGTGATAAACATGAAAAATATTAAAATTGCTATGCCATCTTTAAAAGAAGCAAAGCTTAGAAGAAATATAAACATAGAAACGATTCAATATAAATTAGAGGATAAATATAAGGATTTAGGCAAAGGAAAAACCTATCATATTTTTACGTATGGCTGTCAAGGAAACGAGGCAGATAGTGAGGTTATGAGTGGAATATTAGAATCAATCGGGTATACTTTATCAAAAGAACCAATGGATTCGGATGTCGTATTATTAAATACTTGTGCGATACGAGAGAATGCAGAACAAAGAATTTGGGGTGTATTGGGACAGCTTAAAGGAAGAAAAAGAGAAAACCCAGATATGATAATAGGAATATGTGGATGTATGCCACAAGAAGAAAATGCAACAAATAAGATACTAGAGTCTTATGATTTTATTGATTTGGTATTTGGAACTCACAATCGAGAAAATTTACCAAAATTATTATATCAGGCTTATCTTTCTAAAGCTAAGGTGGTTGAGGTTTTATCTACGGAAGGGAATATTTTAGAAGGAGCTCCTAAAGTGAGAGAATCCCATCATAAAGCGTGGGTAAATATTATGTTTGGTTGTGATGAATTTTGTACCTACTGCATTGTTCCATATACGAGAGGAAGAGAGCGCTCTAGAAGTAAAGATGATATTATTATGGAAGTAAAGGATCTTGTGGCTAAGGGCTATAAAGAAGTTACGCTTTTGGGTCAAAATGTTAATGCTTATGGCAAAGATTTAAAGGAAAATTACACCTTTGGAGATTTGTTATATGATTTGGATAAAACAGGAATAGAAAGAATAAGGTATACCACCTCTCATCCAAGAGATTTAGATGAAAAAACAATGATGGCTATGAGGGATTGTAAATCAGTAATGCCTCATCTTCACTTACCAGTTCAGTCAGGAGATAATGATATATTAAAGATTATGAATCGAAAGTACACTTATGAAGAGTATATATCCAAGGTGGAAAGATTAAAAGAACTTGTCCCAGATATTTCGATTACTACTGATATCATTGTAGGATTTCCTAATGAAACCGAAGAACAATTTCAAAACACTTTAAAATTAGTCCAAAAGGTAGGTTATGAAGGAGCTTTTACCTTTATTTATTCCCCTCGTGAAGGTACACCGGCTGCGAAAATGGAAGATCATACAAAAGAAGAGGATAAGAAGAATCGATTATATCGTTTAAATGAGTTAATAAATGAAGGCTACAAAAAAGGCCATGAACGTTTCTTAAATAAAATTGTTCCTGTTTTAGTCGATGGTGAAAGTAAAAATGGTGAAGGAATGATGTGTGGCTATACACCAAATTTAAAATTAACGCATTTTAAATCCAGTGATTTATCCTTAGTAGGTAAAATTGTCAATGTAAAAATAACCGATGCGAAAACATGGTTTATGATTGGTGAGCTTTGTGAAGGATAGTATAAATAAGATAATCGAGTATTTTCATAATTTACCGGAAGTAAAAAGATTATCAGAATTAGAACATTATATGGATACAAATAAGGATATAAATACTTATTTGGAGCATCTTAAAGCCAAACAAAAGCAATTAATTAATGCTAAAGAATTTCATCAGAAAAAACAATATGAAGTTTATTTAAAAGAATATAATGAAATTAAGAATAAACTTATGGATTTACCTTTTGTTGAAGAATATTTGGAGTTAATCAATTATATTGATACACTGTTAAATGATTTTTCTTATGAGGTGGAATCAAAATTAAGTCGTTTAATAAATCGTTAGGAGTTTTTAACTCCTTTTTTCTTACTTGACAATATACCCTTATGGGGTATATAATTATATAAAAAGGAGCTTATCGTATGAATTGTTGTAAAGAGGAAAATAATATAAAAGTAAAACTTAGAAGTGAAGAAGAAAAAAAGAATATTATCACAAGATTGAATCGGGTTATAGGTCAAATGAATGGGGTAAAAAAGATGATTGAGGAGAATCGTTATTGTGATGATGTTTTAATTCAGCTTTCTGCAATCGATAAATCGATTAAAAGTATAGCAAATCTTATGCTAGATAGTCATATGCATACATGTTTAATAGAAAATATAAAACAAGGTAATTATGATATAGTTGATGAAATAGTAGAATTGTTTAAGAGGTTTCAATGATGAAAAAGAAATTTAATGTTTTAGGAATGACTTGCTCTGCATGTCAAAGCCATGTTCAAAAAGCGGTTGAAAAAATAGAAGGTGTTGCAAATGTAAATGTGAATCTTTTGTCAAATACTATGGAAGTAGATTTTGATGATAAAAAATGTAGTATTCCAACAATAGAGGATGCGGTAACTAAAGCTGGGTATAAAGCGTATTTACCGAATACTACCATAGAAAAGCCTAAAGAGAAAAATTATGCATTAAGGGATTTAATCCTATCCTTTATCCTGTTAATCCTATTAATGTATGTTTCTATGGGACATATGATTCATTTACCATTACCATCTTTTTTAAGTGGACATAAGAATGCTTTAGCATTTGCCTTTACGCAGTTTTTATTAACTTTGCCAATATTATATATTTATAGAAGATATTATATTTCCGGATACAAAAAACTTTTAAAAAGAGCTCCTAATATGGATACATTAATAGCTATTGGGTCAACATCGGCTATGGTTTATGGAATATTTTCTATTTATATGATTAGTTATGGATTAGGTGCTCAAAATATGGAACTTGTTGCATCTTACCATGAAAATCTATATTTTGAATCCGCAGCTATGATTCTTACTTTGGTGAGTTTAGGTAAATATTTAGAAGGTTTATCAAAAAAGAAAACAACGACAGCTATAACAAAATTAATGGATTTGGCTCCTAAAAAGGCCATTGTATTAAAAGATGGCAAGGAGGTAGAAGTTTCCACTACTGAAGTAAAGGAACAGGATATTGTTATTGTAAAAAAAGGAGCGAGTATTCCTGTAGATGGAAAGATTATAGAAGGTAATGCGTCCATAGATCAATCTAATATTACGGGAGAAAGTATGCCAGTATATAAAACCATAGGAGACGAAGTGTATTCTTCAACAATCCTAAGTGCGGGATACATCAAAATCGTCGCTCTTAAGGTTGGAGAGGATACTTCCATTTCTAATATTATAAAATTGGTAGAAGAGGCTAGCAATTCTAAAGCTCCTATTTCTAAATTGGTTGATAAAATTTCAGGAATTTTTGTTCCGATTATTATAAGTATTGCCATTCTTACCTTAATCGTGTTTTTATGCCTACAATATCCATTTGAAATAGCTTTCAACTTTTCTATTTCGGTATTAGTTATCGCATGTCCTTGTGCTTTAGGACTTGCTACACCCGTTGCGATTATGGTAGGAACAGGTAAAGGGGCAGAAAATGGTTTATTAATAAAAAATGCTGAGATTTTAGAAAAAGCACATCTCATCCATACTGTAGTATTAGATAAAACTGGTACAATTACAGAGGGGAAACCGAAAGTAATTGATTTCAAGTTATATAACGAAAATATTGATGTTTTATCCATTGTATATTCTTTTGAAAATAAAAGTGAGCATCCACTTGCAGAAGCGATTATAACGTATGCCAAAGAACATCAAGCAAAATTAATAGATATTGATGAATTTTCATCTATAGAAGGAAGAGGCTTATCTGGTAAAATTGGTAAGGATATTTATTATATTGGAAATGAAAGAGTTTTAGAAGATTTAAATATTATTTTTCAAAAGGAAGAAGCAAGTCAGTATGCAAAAGAAGGGAAGACGGTTTTATTTGTTATTTTAAATAAGGAAGTTATAGGATTAATCACGGTAAAAGATGAAGTTAAAGAATCATCAAAAGAGGCAATTTCATTATTAAAGCGTAAAAAAATAGAAGTTGTAATGTTAACTGGTGATAATCAAGAAACGGCTAAAGCTATAGCTTGTGAAGTTGGTATAACCAATGTTATAGCAGAAGTTTTTCCTACCGATAAGCAAAAGGTTATTCAATCCTTAAAGAAAGATGAAAAGCATTTGGTTGCTATGGTAGGAGATGGCGTAAATGATGCGTTAGCCTTAACGAGTGCAGATTTAGGAATTGCAATTGGAGGTGGAAGTGATATTGCTTTAGAGTCTAGCGATATTGTTTTATTAAGAAAAGATTTAATGGATGTAAATAATGTTATAGCTTTAAGTAAGAGGGTATTAAACACAATTAAAGGAAATTTATTCTGGGCATTCTTTTATAACTGCATAGGTATTGTGTTAGCCTGTGGAATTTTATATCCTGCTTTTTCCATTAAACTAAATCCAATGATTGCATCTTTAGCTATGAGCTGTTCTAGCGTATTTGTTGTATTAAACGCTTTAACAATAAATTTGTTTAAAATTAAAAAAAATAAAGTAGAAAATAAAATAGAGGAGGAAAAGAAAATGAATACTTTAGTTTTAAATGTTGAAGGAATGATGTGCAAACATTGTAAGGCACATGTAGAGGAGGCCATAAGGAAAATAGATGGTGTAGTAGAAGTAAATGCTTCCTTGGAAGAAAAGAATGTTTGCATATCTTATGAAGGAGATATATCCAAAGATGTTTTTTCTGAAAGCATTAAAGAAGCTGGATATGAGGTTAAATAAGTTTTAAAGGGCTTGTTCGTGACAAGTCCTTTTTTCTTTATTTGATTAATGATATAATTAAAAAAGGAGGTACTATGCTATGATAATAAAAACATCTTCTTATCCAATCAATATAAAAGGGGATACTCTTGTAACAGAACAATTGCAGGAATTAATTGATGAGGTATCCAAAGCAAAAGGTACTTTAATTATTGAAAAAGGAATTTACTTAGTTTCCTCCCTATTTCTTAAAAGTAATATGCATCTCATCTTGGAAAAAGATGCTATGCTTCTTGCCACCACAGATGAAAGTAAATATCCTATTTTACCTACAAGAGTTGCAGGCGTTGAAATGCCATGGTATGTTGGTGTATTAAACTGTATACAGGTAGAAAATGTATCGATTTCGGGAGAGGGTATTATTAACGGCAGTGGACCTTATTGGTGGAATAAATATTGGGGATTTGACATGCAAGGTGGAATGCGTAAGGAATACGATCAATTAAATTTGCGTTGGGCCTGTGATTATGATTGTATGCGTATAAGAAATCTTTTAATATCTGAATCGAAAAATGTTACGGTTTCTGAAATTACCTCTTATCAGTCAGGATTTTGGAATGTTCATATTTTATACTCTAATAAAATATGTATAAATAAAATGAACATAGTATCTAACGATTTAAATAGTCCTTCCACGGATGGCATTGATATTGATTCCTCCTATGATGTGGAAGTGAAAAACTGTATTTTAGAATGTAATGATGATAGTATATGTATTAAATCCGGTAGGGATTATGACGGATTAAGAGTGAATAAGGCATGCCATGATATCCACATTCATCATTGTGAAATTAAAAGAGGATTTGGAATTACCATTGGAAGTGAGGTCAGCGGAGGCGTTTATAATATTTGCATAAATAACATAAAGTATAAAGGGACCGATTGTGGTTTTAGAATTAAATCCTCTCCGTTTAGAAAAGGCTATATAAAAGATGTCAAGTATTATAACATAGAAATGGAAGACGTTAAATATGCTTTTCATATGTGTTTAAATTGGAATCCAGCCTATTGTCTATGTGAAATACCAAAGAATTATCCGGGTGAGGGTAAGAAGCATTGGGAAGTGCTAACAAAAAAAGTAGAGGAATCGATACCGAATACCTGTGTTAAAAATATTGAATTTTTGAATATTAGAGTAAAAAAATTAGTGTCTTCAAGTTTATTAACAAGAGCCTTTCATATCGAAGGTTTTAAAGATGTACCTATCCAGAATTTATTATTTAAGGATATTGAGATTGAGTGTAGTGAATATGGAAAAATAAGTTATGTGAAAAATATAACATTTGAAAATTTGAAAATTACTTGTAGTGACAAAAATCATATTGAAAATGATATATATGATAATCGATAAAATAAAGATATAGTAAGTAGATGAGGTTATAAGAATGAAGGTTAGAAAGTATTTAAAAAGATGTGATGAAATCGTTCATACAACTTTGGATCCTAAGGGACCGGGAGTATTAAGAATCCATTTAATTCCACCTAAAAAATTGAAGCCAGGAATTCCGTGGGTGGTTATCCTTAACGGATATTCCTTACTTCCTTTACAGACAAGCTGGGCAATATTATTAAGAGAATTTATCCTTTCTTTAAATGAAACAAAAGGTAATCCTTTAACAAATGAAGATGAGGATCGATTAATAAAAAAGGTTATAGAAAATGTAAAAAAAATATTTCCTAAAACTCAAGAGTCTGTATTTAAAAAGGATTTAAAGGATATCATTTCCACATTTAAGGATATTATAAATCAAAAGGAACCATCGATAAAAATAGGGTATTTAACTTTGGCGAAATATTCGAAATATATGAGTGCTCCTCATCGTATGGATTTAATGATTTCCTCTATGGAAAAAAATGGAGGATGGAATTGCAATCAAAAATGTCTTCATTGTTACGCTGCAAATGAAAAATTAAGCGGAGTAGAAGAATTAACCACAAATGACTGGAAAGAGATTATCCAACGATGCAAAAAGGCAAGAATTCCATCCTTAACTTTTACTGGTGGTGAGCCTACCTTAAGAGAGGATTTGGTAGAATTAGTCGAACATGCAAAATGGTTTGTCACAAGATTAAATACCAATGGAATTCGATTAACTAAAGAATTATGTAAGAATTTATATGCAGCAAGCTTGGATAGTGTCCAGGTTACTTTGTATTCCTATAAGGAAGAAATTCATAATCAACTGGTAGGTGGAAATCATTTTAGACAAACCATTGAAGGAATTAAAAATGCTTTAGAAAGTGGACTTGATGTTAGTATTAATACACCCTTATGCAATTTAAATAAGAATTATGTGGAGACGATAAGGTTTGCGAATGCATTAGGTGTTAAATATTTTTCTTGTTCGGGTCTAATCCCATCAGGTGATGCAACGAAAAATCAATCAAAAATAACTAGATTATCGAATAACGAAATATTAAATGTAATAAAAGAGGCTTATAATTTTACGAAGCAAAATGAAATAGAATTATCGTTTACATCTCCAGGCTTTATTAAAGAAGAAGAATTTAGGAAAATGAAAATGGTAACCCCTTCCTGTGGTGCATGCTTATCCAATATGGCTATAGCACCAAATGGGGAAGTTCTTCCTTGTCAATCGTGGTTATTTGAAGAAGGGCTTGGAAATATGCTAACAGAAAAATGGACAGATATTTGGAATAAACCTCGTACAAAAGAACATAGAAAGCAAAGTAGTCGAATGGAACAAAAATGTCCTTTACATGAGGTGATACGATGAAAAAGATATTTGGTTTATGTTTTTTGCTTTTAAGTTTTTGTTTTTGTATAAGTTGTAAGAATGATGAGCCGATAGATGAGATAGAAACTTATACCATCATAGTAGATCAAAGAACCGATGGAACGTTAGATATGCAGTATGAAATAAGATGGAAGGTAATAGAGGATGCTGGAAGTGAACTTTCATGGGTTGAAATAGGTATACCGAATAAAAATGTAAATAACATCACATGGGCAAAGGATGTGGCTAAGGCATATTATTCAAATAATGATGGTGACTTTATACGATGCGATTTAAAGAAAAACTATTATAAAGGGGATGTCATCGATATAGCCTTTTCCTTCCATTTAACCCATATTTATACGTTTGATGAAGAAAAGATTTATTATGAATTTATACCTGGATGGTTTAATGAAATAGAAGTAAAGAGTTTGAAGGTTTTTTGGAATAAAGAAAATGTAGATGTATGTAACGCTTCTACATTAAAAGGAGATTACTATGTATGGGAATATGCCCTAAAAAAGGGAGAATCGATAAAGGTAAATGTAGAATATCCAAAAGATGCCTATCCAAACTTAATTACAACTTCTTCGAATTCAAAGACTTTTAAAAATAACAATGAATGGATTGTTATCTGCTTTGTTTTTGGATGGATTTTCTTTATATTTTTCCTTATTGTACTAATTAATCGATGTTCTACGGATGAATATCATTCTTACCGTGGCTTTAGCGGAAGAAATTTTTATCGACCTTATATATTTAGAAACTGGCATAGGGGATATAATCGACAGGGAAAAAGATACGAAAAACCGAAGATTGTAAATAATGGCGGAAGAAGTTCTGGGGGAAGTAGTTGTGCTTGCGCGTGTGCGTGTGCTTGTGCCTGTGCCGGTGGCGGAAGAGCAGGATGCGCAAGAAAGGATTTTTATCATCCAAATTTGGAAATAGAAAAATTAGAGGAGAAGTTGGATAAATGAATATATTAGAGGTTATCGCAAGAAGACAATTTGCACCCTTATATATCTTTTTGGACATTGTTTTTTTGATACTATTAGGAACCATACTTATCGTAAGAAAAAAATATTTGACCTTTATGGTAGGCATACTTTTTGGAATTATTTATATGATTGTTGATTATGGCATTTTTCACTTAATCTGTCATTCTAGAAGCATAAGTGAAGGCTATAGCCTATTTTGGGTATTATTATGGATGTCTATGAGCTATGGTTTTACCAATTTTGTTTGGATATGGCTTTGGATTTCCAAAGATAAGCATTTATTCGAATGGTCTTTATTAATACTTCTTTGGTGGTTTGTTTGTCCTTTAATAACAAATACCTTCCAAAACTCCGAAGTAATAACGATTCAAAGGACAACAAATAGTTATCATGGATACATGGCTCTTATTTTATTTATTGGTTACTTGGGATTAATTTTATATAATCTATTTCAAAAAAACAAAAAAAGGAAAATCAATATACCATGGCTATTAAGTATAGGAATTCTTGTGCAGTTTGGATGGGAGATTTCTTTATTTATCGGAGGAATTCGGAGTGCAGGATTCACCGATGTTATGTCAAAACTAAATCCAATGATAATTAATTCTTTATTAGAAACGAATTTAGGTATGCCTTATATTTATCTTATTTTCATTTTTATTACTTCAAAAAGAACAGAAGATTTAAAAAAACGAAATACTTGTCTTTCATTTTATGAGAGATTAGAGGAAAATAATCAGGAAAGAGTGAGGGATAATGAGTAAATATATTTTAACCATAGATCAAGGAACAACATCTTCTAGAGTAATAATTTTTGATGAACGAGGAAATATCATTTGTAAAGTCGTAAAAGAATTTGAGCAGTTTTATCCAGAGGCAGGCTATGTGTTACATGATGCGAATCAAATATATGAGGATGTTGTGGAATTAATAAGTAAAGCTTTAAAGGAAGTAAACATAAATTATATGGATATTTTAGGCGTTGGCATTACCAACCAAAGAGAAACTTCTGTTTTATGGGATAAAAAGACTGGACGCCCGATTTATAAAGCTATCGTTTGGCAATCCATACAAAGTAAATCGATATGTGATAAATGGATTAAAGCTGGTTATGAAGAGAAAATAAAAGAAAAAACCGGTTTGATTATAAATCCATATTTTAGTGCATCAAAGATTAAATGGATTTTAGAAAATGTAGAAGATGCCTTAGAACTTATGGAAAAAGATGAATTATTATTTGGTACTATCGATTCATGGCTTATTTATAAACTTACTGGTGGGATTCATGTTACGGATTTTACCAATGCATCAAGAACTATGCTTTTTAACATTCATACTTTAACTTGGGATGATGAATTATTAGAACTATTTAAAATAAAAAAATCTATATTGCCTAAGGTGGTATCTTGTGATTCTTTTATTGGTAAAATCACAGAACCTAGAATTTCTAATCTTTGTAGTTTAGATATTTGTGGTATTGCAGGAGATCAGCAGGCATCTTTAATTGGACACACCTGCTTTACAGAAGGGTGTGTTAAAATCACTTATGGAACTGGAAGTTTTATGCTATTAAATACAGGAGAAAAGCCTTATTGTTCTACGCATGGACTTTTGACAACCATTGCTTATGCAATAGATAATAAAATTTGCTATGCATTAGAAGGCAGTGTGTTTGTTGCTGGAAGTGCCTTTCAGTTTATAAGGGATAACTTAGATATAGTAAGAGATTTATCGGATGCGGAATTTAAGCAAAATAGTTCTAATGGTGTTGTGTTTGTTCCTGCGCTTACTGGACTTGGTGCTCCGTATTGGAATGCAGAATGTCATGGGGCTATTTTTGGTCTTACTCGAGGTACGACTAAGCAAGATATTGCTTGGGCAACCATAGAAGGAGTATCCTTTTTGAATAAGGATGTGTTATCCGTTATGCTAGCGGATAGTCCGGTTGGTTTACAAGAAATCAGTGTAGATGGAGGAGCATCCTTAAATTCGAAGCTTATGCAATTTCAATCGGACATTATGCAAAGTAAAATAATGACCATTTCTATAAGTGAGGCAACCTCCTTAGGTGTATTTTATTTGGTAGGATTAAATAAAGGACTTTTTAAAAATATGAAAGAAGTAAAAAAACTTTATAAATCCATTCATACGTATGTTCCTTGTGAATTTTCTAAAGATTTAGAAGAAAAACAAAACCGTTGGACAAGTGCGATTAACGCTTGTATCTCCTTTAAAAACTAGGTGGTATTATGAGAAAAAAAGTACAAGATAAGAAAATGGAAATAACGGCGATATATAAAGTGCAACGAAGCGAGGAACTTTTATCTTTTTTATTGGCCAAATGTAAAACTTCCCGTAATAATGTAAAATCATTACTTTCCAATCATCAGGTTTTAGTAAACGGAAGTACAGTAAGTCAATTTAATTTAATGCTTGCAAAGGATGATGAAATTAAAATTACAAAATATCCGAATCCTAATGCATCATCTCCCTCCTTAAGAAAAGAAAGAAAAAGAAATTTCTCTATTCAAATTATATATGAGGATGACGATTTTATTGCCATTGATAAACCGAGTGGACTTTTATCTGTTGAAAATGATAAAGAAAAAGAAAGTGCCTTTGGTTATGTTTTGGAATATTTACAAAAGAAAAATAGGACATTACGTCCTTTCATTTTACATAGAATTGATAAAGAAACCTCAGGTGTTTTAGTTTTTGCGAAAAATGTTAAAATTCATTCTTTTTTAAAGTTACATTGGAATGAATATATAAAAATAAGACAATATCATGCGGTCGTTGAAGGAAATATGGAAAAGAAAGAAGATACAATTGTTTCTTATCTAAAAGAAAATCAAAATAATATAGTGTATTCCACATTAGATCCTTCCGGACAAAAGGCTATTACACATTATAAAGTTTTGAAAAAAAATAATGAATTTTCTTTATTAGAAGTAGAAATCGATACAGGAAGAAAAAATCAAATCCGTGTTCATATGAAGGACTTAGGTCATTCTATCGTAGGGGATGAGAAATATGGATTTTTAAAGAATCCTTTAAAAAGATTGGGGCTACATGCATCCAAGTTGGAATTTTTTCACCCCTTTTCAAAAAAAATAATAACAATAGAGGCAAAAACTCCAAGAATATTTTATGGATTATTTAATTAAACTAAAAAATGGTGATGAAAATGAAAATAATTATTTCTCCCGCCAAAAAGATGAAAATAAATAATGACTTTATAGAATATAAGCAATTACCTATTTATCTAGAAAAGGCAGAAGAATTAGTAAATATTTTGAAAAATAAAAATATTAAAGAATTACAAAAGATTTTTTGTGCGAATATAAAAATAACAGAAGAAAATTATAAGCGTTATCAAAACTTTAGTTTTAATGAAAATCTTACCCCAGCAATTCTTGCCTATGATGGTATACAATATACTTATATGGCGCCAAACGTATTTTCTTATGATGAATTTCGTTATGTTGAAGATCATGTGTATATTTTATCCGGATTATATGGCATATTAAATGCATTGGATGGTATTAGACCTTACCGATTAGAAATGCTATCTAAATTAGAAACCAGATATGGCAATACCCTTTATGAATTCTGGAGTGATTTCATATATAAGGCTCTTTTTTCTTCAGGTGATGTGGTGCTAAATTTATGTTCTTTTGAGTATAGAAAAAATATAGAAAAATATTTGAAAAAAACTGATAAATATATCACGGTAAATTTTTATGATTTTCATAAAGATAAATATATAGAAAAAGCCGTATATGCTAAGATGGCTCGTGGAAGCATGGTTCGCTATTTAGCAGAAAATCAAATAGAAGATATAGAAGATGTGAAAAAATTTACGGGTTTAGGATACCAATATAATGAAGAAATGTCTGATGAAAAAACGATTACTTTCGTAAGAAAAAATCCTTGAGATTTAGTTCTCAAGGATTTTCTTTTTATAATACCATTTATCAAAGAAAAAATTTAAATAAGTTAAAATCATAAAAAAGATAATTAAACCAATACACCAAAGAGTAACTCCGCCAACGCCTAATCTATCTACATTTAAAAAGAAGTAAGGGTAACGAAGTAATGTGGTATTTTTTCCTAATATTATAGCACGTATAAAAATATATGGTAAATATAGTAAGGCACAGCCACACCATAATAATGGATGATACCATTTAATTTTTCCTTTTTCGTCGAATAAAAAATAATCGAGTATGGTCATAATAGGTATAATATAATGTTGAGATAAATTTTGGAAAGTATAATTTGCCTTATTACCATAATTAGCTAGTAAAAATGCATATACAAGTCCAGTAACTGTAATACATAATGTTGCAATACCTTTTATTTGTAAAAGGTGAGTATTATAACCTTCCTCTTCCTTATTGCATATAACATCTCTTAAAGTCTTTATCCAAATGATTAAAAAAAAGATAAAAACTAATAAATTAGAAAGAATGGTAAAGTAAGCAAGTGTATTTCCACTAAAATTATAGAAGGTATTATACATTGAAATAAAAGAGATTAGAATAAATATTGTTTTATAAACTAAAGAAATTTTTTTATTTTTTATCATTTTTCTTCCCCCAAACCTTACTTATTATATAACAAATGTAAAATTATGTCAAAAAATGATACAAAAAATAAGAGGCAGTGTCCCTCTTACTTAATTTCATATGTCCAACCAAAAGAATCTTCAAGTTTACCTGTTTGAATTCCAGTTAAGGTATCATATAGCATTTGTGATATTTTTCCAATGGTATTGTTTTGAAAGAAAGTTTCATTCTTGTAAGTTAAAGTACCTATAGGAGAAATAACTGCCGCTGTTCCTGTACCAAAAGCTTCACTTAGTTTTCCATTTTTAGCAGCTGCAATTAATTCATCAATAGAAAGTTTTCTTTCTTCAACTGTGTATCCTTTTGCCTTTAACAATTGAATCATAGAATCACGTGTAACACCAGGAAGAACAGAACCTTCTAAAGGAGCAGTAACAATTTTTCCATCAATTACAAACATAACATTCATGGTTCCAACTTCCTCAACATATTTATGTTCTACACCATCTAACCATAACACTTGAGAATATCCCATTTCTTCCGCTTTCATTTGGGCTAAAATAGAAGAAGCATAATTTCCACCACATTTTGCAAATCCAGTACCACCTTTTACCGCACGTACTAATTGGTCTTCAACGTAAATTTTTACAGGCTTTAAACCTTCCTTATAATAGGATCCTACGGGAGATAATATAACTAAGAATTTATAATGATCGGCAGCATGTACTCCTAATTTTGGTTGATAAGCAAACATAAATGGACGTATGTATAATGAAGTACCAGGTGCAGATGGTATCCAATCCTTTTCCTTTTTAACTAGTTCTTCAACTGCAGCTATAAAATCCTCTACAGGTAGTACAGGCATACATAATCGTTCATTAGAGCGTTGGAATCTTTTTGCATTCATATCTGGACGGAATAATAAAATCTTTCCATCCTCCGTTTTGTAAGCTTTCATTCCTTCAAAAGTTTCTTGTGCATAATGTAATACTAAAGATGCCGGATCAAATTCTATTGGACCATAAGGTATAATTCTTGGATCGGTAAATCCAGTATCGGAATACCAATCCAACATAAACATGTAATCGGTATAATATTTACCAAATCCTAATGCATTCATATCTGGTTTTTCTTTTAAGACCTTACTTTCTACAAATCTTATATTCATAATTAACACTTCCTTTAAATATTAATATATTAATTATACATCGAATTAAATTTATTTTGAAGATACTATTTTAAAGAATTTAAAAATAGTTTATAATTGTATTAGTATGGAGGTTATCTTATGAATAACATATTTTATAATGTTGTGAGTATAATTATAGGCATAGCTTTAATATTTTTTGGTGCTTTTAATATGAGAAAGCATAAAATTCTTTTTTCAATTTTTATATTCATTCATGCAGTTTTATTCTTATTGGCAGGAATAGGAGGCTTTTTTCTACCAGACAAATATCAGTATATTACTATTCTTGCAATGCTAGCGCTATGCATCACAATGGCCATAGTTATGCTTTTATTAAAAAAAGAAGACAAAAATAAAAAAGATAAAACCACAGCAAAGGCTTTGAAGTAACTTGTAAGAAAAAAATTTAATGTATTTCAGACATGGGTAAATATATAGAATCTGCAAATGTACTGATAAACCTAAGAAACTTAAAGATGAAACTAAAAGGACATCTTTAAGTTTTTTATTTATATCTAATTGCAGCAAAAGTTGATGTCCATTTAAGACTTCAAAAAAAGAATAAATTCTTTCATCCATATGAGATAAAACCAAAAGAATATTAAAAAAAATCATAATACCTAAAATAGAGGTTAATATATTTATATTGTTAGAAACTGATGAGAAAAAGGTTGTTACATATTTGTTTTGTTTTTTCAAAAACTTAGGTTCAGAAGAATTCGATTCTTTTTTGTTAAATATAAAAGTAATAAAAATAAATAATAAGATAATAGTATAGTATAAAATAGAATTTAAATGAAAAAGATTAAGTATATAAATGGTATAGGGAAGAGAAAAGCAAGAGCAGGAATATAATAATAAATTTGCTTCCTTAGAATCAATATCTTCTTTATCTAAAGCATTTTTTATTAGCTTTGTTGATGCGGGGGCTCCGGATATTAAGGATAAAAGGATGATTAAAGACGATTTTGGATAGCGTATATGTAAGATTTTTTTGAAAAAAGGGAAAAAAAATACACTCATCATTTCTAAATAATTATCCTTAACTAAAAAATCGACCAATATAAAACTTGGGTAAAGAATAGGGACAAGCTTATATAGCCATATTTTACAAGTAGAAATCACACATATGGATACTATATTTGGATTTAATAATAGAAGAATAAAAACAAGAATTAATAAAAGTATCATAATATCACAATAAAATATACGATTTTATTTTTGAATATATACATAAGTAAAAAAACCTTTATTAAAAAAATAAAGGTTTTTAATTTAATTATCTTTTTCTTGTACAATCCTGCATAGATAAATTTTGACTAGGAATGTTAGTTTCAATAGATAGTTTTTTATTATAAATTTTAATTAGAATGATGTATAATTTAACCAGTTTCAAAAAAATACATAATTCTATTGTCGTTAGCAGATGAAAGTCTATTAACGATTTTTTTCTTTTCTGGCAGTATTATTAAACAATTTCTTACAGTTGATATTTTCCGAAAAATATATTTTTTAATTAAAATAAATGATGATTATGTTTATACCATAAAGAGTTTTTAGATTTTCATTGGTTGTAGTTGAGAGTGTTGTAAATTGACTATGGTTTATAACAAATTTAAGAAGAATTTTTTCTTAAAAATTTGATAAGATAATGAATAGAATTATTTGCTATGAGAGTTATAAAATGATATAATAAAAAATGAAAAGATATAATATTTGCTTAGTCTATAAGATAAGGAGAAGATTTTATGAAAAGAAACAAAAAAGTAATGGCTATATTAAACTTTGTTTTAGCGGGCGCATTTATTTTTGGTGTTGCAGGCTGTAAAAAGAAGAATTCTAAAGATGAGTACAATCCAGTAGGACCTACAATGCCCACAGAATCAACAGACACATATGACGTTAAAAATGCATATGCTACTGAGATAACGGGCGGGTATGAAAAAGGTACGGCACGTGCTATGCAAACTAGTGAATATCTTGGTGCAGTTGACAAAATCGTAAAACCCGTACATGATGTAATGGATGAGCACGAAACTTATGGTGTAAAAGTATATCCAACTTATGGAAGAGTTTTAAAAGGATATACCGTAGAAGAGAGGAATGGTCTAATAAAAGAAAGCCATGCACTTGCTCCTTCGCCAACATGGAAGTCTTTGGGTATTTACAATGGAATCGATTCCGAAGGATATCTTTTAAAGAATGGTCAGCGTATCCTTTACTCTACTAATGATGGTTCAAATGACGGTAGTGAAGAAGCAGAGGGCGAGATTATTTCTGGTGGCAACGAGGTGGGACTTGAAGATGGAGAGTCTTTAGAAGAGGGATCCACATCCATAAATAAACAGTATAATTTGCATTACAGAATGCTTTATAAGCATACGGCATCTCTCACTCATTTCGGTGGCGGGCCTTCCGATGATGAACCACGTATCATCAAAAAAATTACGGCTTTAACTCATGCAAAGCTTGAATCAACGACGATTACGGGATTATATGCACCCGCGGGTGAAGTAATTAAATTTGAAATGTCTTTAAGCGACTACCAAGCCGCAGGCGGACTTAGAGTTCTTATAGGACAGAATTATAATCTTTACCAGCACGTTTCTATGGAAACTTCAGGTAGCGGTATCAAAGGTAATGGTTTAAATCGTATGCCTGATATATTAAGCATATTCCAATATAATAATGCAAATGGTGGAGTAAATATTGATGGCGATACTGTTACGTTTTATGTCGGTTCTTTCTTGGGCGGACCTATCTATTTCCGACCAATAAAAAATGATGTTGAACGTAAAATTTCTGTAACGATTTCGGGTGCAGTAAAATATCAGCATTTTATTCTCGGTGTAACTACTCCTGAAGAATATGAGTTTAACAAAACTTCAACCGCACCTTATTTTGATTTGGAAGTATTTGACTCTGTTCGTTTTACAACTCACAAATACGCTTCTTCAAATGGACTTGCTCTTAAGGATTTCACCTACGAAAACTGTACGGATGCGGCTGTTTTGTGGGATAAGATTGCTGAAGTTTCAACCCGTGTTAGATGGAATGGTCTTTCAGGTGCAAGTGCTCCCGTATATATCATCGGTGACTGCTACATAGCTGCGGGTGCTGCGTTTGCAAACCCTGGTCGAAACGGCGTCGTTTGTCCACCGAGCTGGCTTGCTGAAGCGCTGAATTACAACAGATTTGTAAACAGCGGAAGTTGGGGTACTATGCATGAATATAACCACTGCTGGCAAGGCTATGGTCTTAAAAACAGTGGTGAAGTAGGTAACAATGCAGTTACGCTAGTTTCGTATACACTTTACACGCGTATTTCACAAAGCAGAACAACTGCAACAGGCTGGGGCAACGGAAGTTGGAACAGATTTACCGACCCATCTAGAGCCCTGGGTGAGCTTTTAAATTTAGGTTCAAACGGCAGTATCCGAGAGGATTTGTCAGTTTATGCAACCCTTATTCATAATATTGGTCAGGATATGTTTATAGGAGCAGCAAAAGGAGGTAAGGACAGTGGCGCAACTGTTTACTACAATAACCTCGTAAACTCCACACATATGGATATGACCTACTACTTTACGGATGTACTTCATCTCGGCGTTGATTCTAGCAGAGGAATCACACAAGCAGCGGTAGATGCCACAAAGGCTAAAAATTACCCTATGTTCGTTCCTGTAGCCTCTGTATATCAGGTCGGCAGAAGCATTAAGTACGATGGCAACAAGCAATACATAACGACTGCGCAGCCTTTCTCTTACGGAACAGGCGAGTTTACAATGGACTTCAGCAATAAGAATAATTTTGCTAATGGTAGTTGGGTAAGCAAGGCTCTTGTTATCCCTGACGGCTTTAATGTAACAGTTAAAAGCGTTACTCAGCCTGTAAACGGTACAGTGCAGTATCTTGGAGATAACAAAGTTAAATACATTCCAAAATCAGGTGAAGATGGACTTTATTCAGGTAACTTCATAGTAACCCTAGGTATTACCAAAGACAATGGTGATTTCATCGTTGATGACGTTGATCTTGTAATAAACCTTAAACAGGGAACAAGCACGGATTTAAATCGAACTACATATACGTACACAAATGCAGCAAGCGTGCCTTCATCAGATGCAGTGTATAATGAAAATACGAAAAGTTTTGACTTCGGTACCTATGCATCAACTCAAACAAGAAAAAACGTTTGCTCACAGGAAACTAACACACAGATTTGGGGCGCAGGTAGAACTTACCTTGGCGACACCTACAATGCAGATAATTATGAGGAATTGGAAATTGGCAAAACGATACAGGTACTAGATGGTGTTATGTATTTCTCCAACCCCAACACCTACCGGCTTACACTTAAAGGAAGAGGTAAAGGAACACTTTATCTTTCATACGACGGTGGAGCAACGTGGGAAAAGGCATTTACCTTTGATAGAAAGAGTGGTAATGCTTACGTAAATAATGAGTATTATGAGCATGAACTTACCGAAAATAATAAATACGTTTATTTTAAGGTTGTATTTCAGGTTACATATAACTGGCAGGATTTCTTCGGTATTGGTGTAGCAAGTAAGCAAGCTGATGGCAGTTTTTCAGCGTTCAGCAATGCAAGCGCAATTCCTGAGTCAAGTATAGGTGTGCATTCTGCGACGATTAAGAACTCATCTAAGAAATTCGAAACAGAATATCATTTCCAAAATAGCTATAGATATAGTTATACAGGCATAGAAAAGATACCATGTTCGACAACTCAGTTTGTTTCCATAAATCGTGAAGCTTGGGATAACACCTTACTTATTGCGAATATGTTTGATGGCAATACAAATACGTTCTATCATTCAAAGAGCGGTGAGGAAAACTATATCACCGAAGAAAAACCTCTTGAGCTTGTTGTTGACTTTGGTTCTGTGCGTAAGGTGAACAGCGTTACCTTCAACGGCTTCAATGGTAAAGTCGGCAATAATGGTATGGTTAAATCTTTCAAAATATATGGTAGCACCGATGGAACGAATTACACACTTATAACTGAGCAAACTGATTCCGCAGCTAATAATAAGGTTATGACCTTCAACTTTGACGAAGTCAGCATCAGATATTACAAACTTGTAGTTACCAAAACGGATAATGGTCGTTATTTTGCAATGAACAGTATTGATTTCTCTTATAGTATATCTTTTGTTAAAGGATATATGGTTACACCTCACGATTCTAACGTAGCGTATTCAGGTGAATGGGGAACCAAAAATGTTCTTTGTGATTATGGTATCATTTATACTGCAGGAGAAGGGGCTTATGTGGAATACACTTTCACGGGATCAAGGGTTGCATATTTTGCAGATATGTCTGATGATTACGGTACAGTTGATATTTATCTAGATGGAAAGCTTGTTGCTTCCGACATCAGTCTTTCCGCTGTTAACAATACCAATATTCAGATTACCGAAATACTTTATAATTCGTTTGGTGAAACAAATGCTAGAAAAGTGGGATCACTTGTTTATATTTATTCCGGAGAAGCACTTTCAACAGGCGAACACGTTTTAAAAATTGTCGGCAAGAGTGGCAGTTTCAACGTTGACGCGTTTGCGTATTGGGACTAATCAAAAGGAATCCCTCTATCAGTAATTTAAAATTGATCAAATTCCCCCTGATGGGAAAAACCATTGGCAAAATCCTTATTTTGGGAGAAAACGGAAGTGTTATGTGTCTACTTTTACGAAAGTAGACACATAGGGGGTAATTAGTAGACAGTATGATATAGTAAGCTAAGGTTTGTGATACTTCAAATAAAAAACGCCTTGAATTAGGACTATTCATTCCTACATTCAAGGTCTTTCATTTATAATAAAACTCGTTTATTGATATGTTATTTTACTTATGATATAATAGATGAAATAAAAAAATGGCGTTTCGGACAGGATTCGAACCTGCGACCCACGGCTTAGAAGGCCGTTGCTCTATCCAGCTGAGCTACCGAAACACGTTTAAAACTTTAATGCTTTTTTATTATATAATATTTAATTTTTGTTTTCAAGCATATTTTAAATAATATTTAAGGATTTATAGGAGTGATGGTATGAATAGTAAGGAATTTCAAGAACTACAAAATCAATTAGGAGAAATATTATATTCCTATGAACAATTTTGCAAGAAAGGGTTTCTTCTTGATTTAAAATATAATATAAATTTTGATGAAGATATAGCAAAAGAAATGAGAATAAGTTCCGAAAATACGTTGCTTTATAATGTAGCTAGCATGATTAGCAAAAAGATGGCATTAAAAGATATTGATGACTATATCGAAAAAGTAAAAAAGGATTTTAATCAAAAAATAGAGATGTTCCAACAAAAATCTAAAAATTTAAAGGTATTATTTGATAATATGAAGGATAAACCAACGGATTCTTTAGAAATAGAATTTAAAAATTACGTAATGCAATATCATCCCGCAATAAAAAAATCCGTGTCGAAGCAAGAAGGCTCTTTATATGAAATTTTAAAGAAGTTATATTGGGAAAATAATTATAGTGGGTTCCTTGCTGTAAAAGAATTGAATCAAAATACATTATGTGTAAAAGAATTTGTAGTAGAAGAATATACGAATACCGCTGAATTTTATTATAATACGATGGAGCAAATAAAAATAGACATTACAAAGAAAAAACAAATGTTTCCTTTTAATAAAGAAGAAGTTTTAGAAGATGAAATTTCTTTAGCTCAGGAGCATGCGGAATATAAAATAAGATTAAATAAAGCATTAGGTATGAATAAAAGTCTTCATAAGGATATTATGAATCTTTATGGAGAAGATATAATATTATAAGAAGGTGACAAATATGGAAAGAAATTATATTGAAGAACTTTTAATGATTTTGTCTTCTGATGTTTCTGATGCCGAAAAGAAGGAAAAAATCTTACATTATCATGATAGTGATATTGCGGATATGATTGAATCCTTAGATGAAAAGGAGCGAGCAAAGGTATATGAACTTTTGGGCGATGAAAATATAGCATCTATCTTTTCCTATTTAGATAATGTGGAAGATATTGTAGAAGAATTAGGAGAAGACCACATGGCAGACATTTTGGAAAAAATGGATGCGGATGATGCGGTCGATGTTCTTGAGGAGTTAGAAGAAGAACAAAGAGATGAAATCATATCTTTAATGGATAAAGAATCGGCTCAAGATATTTCTATGATACAAGAATTTCCAATCGATAGCATTGGAAGTCGAATGACCAATAACTTCATTTCAATATATAATACAGATTCGATTAAGATTGCTATGAAAAAAGTCATTAAAACGGCTGCCACGAAGGATAATGTAACTCTTATTTATGTTGTAACAGCAAGTGAAGAATTATATGGTGTAATCGAATTAAGAAGTTTAATTATAGCAAGAGAAAATGATGATTTAGATAAAATTATTATGAAAAATTATCCATATTTTTATGCTACAGATGAAGTTGATTCTTGCATTATAAAACTTAAAGAATATGCACTGGATTCTTATCCAATATTAGATAAAGATAAAAAACTAATAGGTGTTATTACTGCGGATGATGTTGTAGAGGCAGTAGATGATGAGTTTGGGGATGACTATGCAAAACTTGCCGGTTTAACCGAAGAGGAAGACATTAGGGATTCTACCTTGGATTCAGTAAAAAAGAGATTACCTTGGTTAGTAATTTTACTTGTACTAGGCCTATTTCAATCCTTTGCAATGACAGGGTTTGAACATGTGGTTGCCGCGCTTCCTGTTATTGTTTTCTTTCAAACATTAGTATTAGATTGTTCGGGAAATACAGGTACACAATCTCTTGCGGTTACGATTCGAATGCTTTCAGACCAAGAAGATAAAAATAAAAGGAAAATAAAAACGATTTTTAAAGAGTTAAGAACTGGATTTATTAATGGACTAGCTCTCGGTATTATTGCTTTTATTATTGTATTTATTTTTATGTTCGTTACAAAGCAAAGTATTGGAACCGATACATATCATGTTCAAGATGCAATTAAAGCATCTGGTATAGTATCGATTGCTTTATTAATTGCTATGACGTTAACTTCGTGTCTTGGAACAATCGTTCCTATTATCTTTTTAAAAATAGGAATTGATCCCGCAGTTGCATCTGGACCATTTATAACTACGATAAGTGATGTTGCGGCTTTATTAATATATTATGGCTTAGCATATTTTATGTTTTTGGCATTTTAGGGCTTTTTGCCCTTTTTTTTATTTTTATTAATAAATTAAGGTTAAAAAAGTATAAAAACGCAATATTAATGTGAACTATGCTGCTATTGAGGTTAAAATTGGCCTTGCAAAAACGAAAAAAAGCAAAAATATTGAGTTGATAAATCGATTATTACTTGTTATAATATAAAATTAATGGGAGAAACGAAAAAATATTGCGTTTTTTCTTTTTATTATTGGGAATTGCAAGAATGATGCATTATGTGTATGGTTTAAACTAGTTTTGAAAATTAGATGTCTATCTTAATTACCTATTCATTTTAGCGTCACTTTTATTTTTTTAGTAAAAATGAATTAGGGTATTATCTATAGGAAAGGTTAAAAAATGAAAAATATATCTAAAAATGAATTAAGCTTAAGAGTAGTAATTTTATCAACTTTATATATTCTTTTGATATCTTGTTTTGTTTTCAGTATATTAATAGAAAAATACTTAGTTTTATTATTTTTGATAATATTTTTAATAATTTTAAGTTTTCCATTAGTATACACAATACAAACTTTTGCTTTCATATTAAATATTCAATCGGAAGAGATACGATATGGACAAATAAAAGAGATACATAAAAAATTTATATTTAATATACTTATTATTGAAAATGACAATCGATGTCATTGCTTTATTACGCTTAGAGGATTTAAGAAGATGAACATAAAAAAAGTAACATATATTCTAAATCATAAAGAAAAAGCATTTTTAATAAATGTAATATCAAATGATAATCTTTTGAAAAAATAGATCTCTTATTTATTGTAGTTTACAAATTAAAGTTGTATACTTAATTTGGATAATAAATGAGAGGTATTTTTTATGGAAAAAGAAATGAAGAAAAATGGATTTAAAAATAAATTAGATGTTTTTTTTGAAGTAACAAGTAAAGGTTCTTCATTTAAAATTGAAATTATTGCAGGAATTGCAACCTTTTTGGCAATGGCTTATATTTTAATAGTTAATCCTAATAATATTTTATTCGCTACGGGAACATCAGATCCTAGATGGGCATCTCTTTTTATAGCTACCGCCTTTGGAGCAGTTATAGGTACCCTTTTAATGGCATTACTGGCTAAAATGCCATTGGCGCAAGCTCCAGGGTTGGGATTAAACTCTACGGTTGGTGGATTAATAGGTGGCGGTGCAGGTGCATTAGCGGGAGGAAGTATGCCTCTTGGAACTGCACTATTACTTGTATTAATATCTGGATTAGTGTTCTTATGTTTATCTATAATTCCATGTGGAAAAGATAAAGAAACAGGAAAACTTATAAGTTTAAGAGAAAAAATATTTGATGGTATACCAAAGCCTATTCGCATTGCGATTCCGGTTGGAATAGGATTATTTATAGCGTTTATAGGTTTGAAAAATGCAAATGTAATTGTAGATAATCCCTATACTTTAGTATCTATCGTTAATTTTGGTGACTGGAATTTGTATTCAAATGGTGGAATAGCTTGTCAAGCTATTGTATGTATATTTGGACTTATCGTAATAGCCACTTTATCCCATTTTAAAATAAAGGGAGCTGTAATAATTGGAATTCTTTCAGCAACATTATTGGGCTTACCATTAAAAGTAACTAATTTTGATATATTTTTAGGAAAAGCAGACGGAATTACTTGGAAATTCTGGGAGAATTTTGCTACGTATTTTAGTATGGATCCTGATAAGGGTGGTATATTTTTGAACATATTTACCGAAGGCTTTGGTGGAATAAATAAAGAGATTGCCATGACTTGTGTAGTAACTATTATTTCTTTTTGCATGATTGATATGTTTGATACAATGGGAACGGTTGTAGGATGCTGCACGAATGCTGGGTTAATCGATGAAAATGGGAAACCTTACCGTTATTCCAAAATAATGTATTCGGATTCTATAGCAACTTGCGTTGGCGCTTTATGTGGAACATCTACCGTTACTACTTTTGTAGAATCAGGAGTAGGAGTAGCAGCAGGTGGTAAAACAGGGTTAACTGCTTTAGTCACGGCTTTACTATTCTTTTTATCTATATTTATTTTACCAGTATTTGCGTTTATCCCATCTGCTGCCGCGGCGTCAGCTCTTGTGTATGTAGGTGTATTAATGATGAAATCGGTTTGCGATATAGATTTTTCTTCAATAAAACATGCTGTACCAGCATTTTTGACGATCTTGATTATGCCATTATCCTACTCAATTACAACAGGAATTGGTGTTGGAATTATTGGATATGTGTGTATCAATTTTATAGTATATATTATAGAATTAATAAAATATGGCATATCAAAAGAAGAGAATAAAGATAAACCAAAACTAGAAATATCAATGGTAATGTTTATCGTATTTATTTTGTTTTTAATTTATTTTTTAACTCAATAGTAAAAAAATGAGGATCTGTAGTCCTCAATTTTTTATATTATATCATAATTTGATGGATAAGAATGTGGTTCAGTACCTTCTATAAAATATTCTAAATATCCATTTTCTTTTCCAAGATATACTTTGTCATTATATATGGTTATATATTTTTCAATAATTCCATCGATTTTATCATAATATTGATTATCTTTTGCGAATTTAGTCATTAAAATTCTCATAATATTTCTAGGAATATTCTTTTTATAACGGTCAAGATAATTTGTACTACTTATGGTATTATATCCAACCCACACACCAATCGTTAAATCCTTTGTATATGCGACGAGTAAAGAATCTTTTGTTGAACCATAAGGAATATTAAATTTATTTAAAGTAGCAGAATCATAATTAGTTTGTCCGGTTTTTGCCATTAAATAGGTATTTTTAAGATCATAACTGGAATCTTTAAACACATCATGAAGTATATTATTAATCATCCAAGCCGTAGTGGGTTTCATTGCTAGTCTTGCAGGATCCTTATTTTCCATTGTACTTGATTCAAGGGTCATATTTGATATACCACTTGCTTTTTTGAAATATCCTAAATTTGCAAAAGCTTGATATGCATTTGCAATACTTAAAAGAGTATAACCATTTTTTGCTCCACCAATAGCATCAGCTTCATAAATTTCATCGGAAGTAATACCTATTTTACTCGCAAAAGCAAAGGCTTTATCATATCCAATAAGATTAAATAGTTTTATTGCAGGAACGTTTCTTGAATCACTTAAGGCTTTACGTAATGAAATGGCACCTAAATAATTATGATCATAATTATTTATATTCATTCCATCTTTGTATGTATAAGGTTCATCTACAATAATTGTGGCTGGACCATATGAAAAATATTCTATGGCAGGAGCATAGTCTAAAATAGGTTTGATAGTAGAACCTGGTTGTAATAAAACATCAGAAGCATAGTTTAAAACCTTTTGATCGGTAATCCTATTTCCTACAAGTCCTAAAACACCATACGTTTTATTATCTAAAACGACAATAGCACAATTTAAATTTTCATCATTAAATAATCCATAATCATTCGAAATGATTTTATATAGTTCCTTTTGTATATCTAAATCTAGATAGGTATATATTTCTTGGATTTTATCCGTAGTTAAATCCAAAGAAGAATAAATATAATCTAAATAGGAAGAAAGATATCCTTTGGATGTGTTAAGTGTTTTTACAGTCAACATATCCTTAATTGAGATATTTTTTTCTTTATTATACTCATTTTCATCTATATAGTTTTCCTCAAGCATACATTTTAAAACAATATTTTTCCTATTGTTTGCAGCTTCAGGATTTTTAAAAGCATTATAATAATTTGGAGCCTGAATCATTCCCGCTAAATAACAGGCTTCCGATATACTAACATCTTTAGGCTCTTTATTAAAATAATAAAGACATGCCATTTTGATTCCGTATATATTTCCACCAAATAAAATAGAATTAAGATAGGCTTCCATTATTTGATTTTTTGTGTATTTTTTTTCTAATTCGAAAGCTAATGTAATTTCATTTGCTTTTCGTTTAAGAGTTTTTTCGTTTGTTAAATAAACATTTTTTACATATTGTTGCGTAATCGTCGATGCGCCCTGCGTATCTTTGCTATTTGAAATATTATTGATAATGGCTTTCGCAATTCTTTTTGTAGAAAAGCCATGATGTTTATAGAAATCTCTATCTTCTACAGAAACAAAGGCATTAATGATATAAGGAGATATCTCATCAATAGAAGCATAAGAATAGTAACAACTATCTGTAGAAATTAAAGAATTATTTTTATCATAGATTTTAATCGGGCTGTATCCTTGTTTTAAGATCAAATCGGTATTTCTGGATTTATAAAATAGGACGCCCCCTGCAACGCTAATGGATATTGTTAGGATAAAAATACCTATGGTGAGACAGAAGAAGAATTTTTTAAAAATAGATTTCATCAATAACCTTTAAATAAGGAAGTCTAGGTAAATATCCTTCCTTAATTATATGACCTGATTCTTTAAAAACGGAATAAGGTATAGATTTTCTTCCATCGGTTTGAGCATGATTCCAATAGTCTAATATAATGTTGAAAGGAAGAATATAATATTCATTGTAAACACTCCAGAAAAAAATCATAAAACCAATTCCTCCATGCTCAATGATTTTTTTCAAATGCTCAATTTGATGCGCATGAATATTTGCTAAAGGGAAAGCCGTCCGATTATGATTTTCTTTTGCTTCAAAATCGATGTATTTTCCTTTATAAATACCATTATAATCGGTTGTAGAAGGTGTTTTATAATATGCTTCTGTTATAACTGCTTTGCTACGCATAGGATAATCCACCTTTACAATTTGAACTGGAGTTGGTTTTTTATGAATAACCGCAATATTATTATTTAAATAAAATGTATTAGATTCATTAATTAAACCTTCTAAATCCATTCCTAAATTTGCTTTGTTTATTATTTTCTTTCTTTCAGCTTTTTTTATTGGAAAATTTAAGCCCATACTATCACCATATTTATCTTATCACAAATTTCTTAGTATTGCAGTTATATTTTTTGTAGAAATTTAGAAAATATGCATTTTAAATCATAGGTAAACGTATTCAGTAAACGTTTTTATAATTACATATAAGATTTTTTATATTATACTTAGGCTTAAAGGAGGAATTTATTATGGCTAATACAAAAGTAGAGTTTAAAGTATCCGTTGCTGGAAAATGTAAAGAAGTATATTTAGTTGGTTCTGTTGCTGCATTAGGTGAATGGGACCCAAAGAAAGCTGTTAAATTAGAATTATGTGATACTTGCAATAAGTATACTGCAGCAAAACTTTTACCAGCTGGTGAAACAGTTGAGTTTAAAGTGCTTTCCGCAAAAACATGGGATGCAGTTGAAAAAGGATTATATGGAGAAGAAGTAGAAAATCATGTAATCGTTCCTGAAAAAGGATTGACTGTTGAAGTTGAAGTTGTAAATTTTGCAAAGTAAATTAAAAATATTAGATGCTTAGTGTAGCATCTTTTATTTTGCATTCATAGCCTAATATGGTGATTTATTTTGATTGGAATTATAAAAGGTGATGTGCGATACACCTATTTGTCGCAAATGATAAAAGGCTCAATATTATCCGATTCTTTAAAAGATTTTCATAATATTTCAAAATTAGTTCTTCCTCTTGGAGGAATTAATACAGATTATACTATAAAGCAAACTAATCTGAATCTTCTAGATATAATAAAAAATAATTGCATAACTACCATTTATACGGGTAATGCTAATAAAGAATTAAAAGACTTATGTAAAACATATCATATCACTTTATATGAAATGCTAAAAAATCCAAATTTTGTAGCAGATAATGCACTACTTACTGCAAAGGGGCTTTTGTACTTTCTCCATAGAGATGTAGTTGAGATATCTGATTTATCTGTTTTATTAATCGGTTATGGGAATATTGGGTATTACTTGGCAAAATTATTAAAAGCTTTGCGTGTGGATTTTGATATATATACCGAAGATGATAAAGAAAAGAAATATATTTTATTAGAAGGATATAATCATGTCCAACCGATAGAAGGAGAATATGATTTAATTATTAATACCATTCCTAAAAATATAGATTTAGATTATGAAGGAATAAAACATTCTAGAGTTATAGACGTAGCATCTGCTCCTTATGGGTTTGATATTGATAAAATTATGCAATATGAAATTAATTATGAAATTATTTCGGCCATACCTTCTAAATTTGCTCCATATTCTGCCGCTAAATTAATAAATATTTTTATTGAAAATTTCAAATAGCATTGAAAAATAGAAAGAAGTATAGTATAATAATATTGATTTTTTTTAATCCGATTCATAATAAATATTAAGAGAAGGAGTATAAATAAAACCTAGGTTTTATTATTTTTAAAGTATGAGTAAAATTAACTTTTTTGCACTTGGAGGAGTCCAAGAAAATGGAAAAAATTTATATGTATTAGAAATAGATAATTCCCTTTTTATTTTGGATTGTGGATTAAAATATCCTACATCTGAATTATATGGTGTAGATATTATTGTAAATGATTTAAGCTATTTAGTAGAAAATAAGGACCGCATACAAGGCGTATTTTTATCTCATGCTCATGATGATCACATTGGTGGAGTTTCCTATCTTTTAAAAGAAATAGATGCAACGGTTTATGGTTCTAGGTTTACTTTAGCTGTACTATCCGAACGTTTAAAGGAGGATGGCGTTACTCCTAAAAATGGTCAATTAGTAGAGGTATCAATTAAAACGGCTCTAAAATTCAAGGATGTTACCATTCGTTTTTTTGAAGTTGCTCATAATATACCTGAATGTTTTGGTATAGCAGTTAAAACCTTAGACGGATACATTCTTTATACAAGCAATTACAATTTTGATCAAAATTCTAGAATAAACTATGCTCATATGTTTCGGTCTCTTGCTGTTTTTTCAAAAGAGGGAGTTTTGGCATTACTTACCGAATGTTTAGGAGCAAATAATGAGCAAAGTAGAGGAACTATATTAGAGTTTAAATTAAGAATTACAAACATTATAACTCAGTCTCAAAACCGAATCATTTTTTCTTTATTTTCTTCCGATATATTAAGAATACAGCAGATTGTAAATATTGCTATAGAACACAATAAAAAGATTGCAATCATAGGAAGAAAAACACAAAAAATAGTAAATCAGGCAATGCTATTAGGCTATTTACAGATTCCGGAGGAGAATTTAGCAAATCTAAGATATATTGATGATAAAAACTTAAATAATGATAAGGATTTAGTAGTTTTGGTTACTGGAGAAAGGCATGAACCTTATTTTATGCTTCAACGTATGTCAAGGCAGATTGACCGATTAATTCATTTAGAACCTACCGACACAGTTGTAATACTTACAAAGCCATATTTGGGTACAGAAAAAATGGCAGCCCGAACATTAGATATTATCTATCATGTTACAAGTAAGGTCAAAGAGTTTAGTGCAAATCTTTTACCATCCTCTTCTGCAAATCGAGAAGAAATAAAAGAAATGATTAATATTTTAAGACCGAAATATGTGATTCCTATCATAGGAGAATATAGACATCAATACGCACTAAGGATTGTAGCAAATTGTATTGGATATTCGGATGAAAGAATTTTAATTGCGGATAATGGAGACGTTTTAACGTTTGATAATGGAAAGTATTGTGGCATTACTGGCGATGTAGCTTGCTCAGAGGTATTGGTGGATGGTAAGGCTTTTAAAGATGTAAGTGATGTTGTTATGCGCGATAGAGAACTTTTAGCAAATGATGGTGTTTTATTAATTTCTGCAAATATCAATCCAAGAACAAAAACGATTTTGGTTGGCCCTGAGATTGTAACCAAAGGTTTTTCATATGCAAAAGAAAATAGCGAACTATTAAATAAGATAAAAGAAATCTTTATTATGGTGGCATCTAAACAATTAACTTCTAAGTTTATTAATTGGAGTGATTTTAAAACGACATTGAAAAATGAAATATCTCATTTCATATATAAAGATACAAAACGTAATCCAATAATTATTCCTGTTTTAATATCAACGGATTTAGATTTAGTGAAGAAAATTACTGCTTAGTGTATTTTCTTCTTTTTTTTTACTTTTAATTTGGTATTGTATGTTCGAGGTGAAATATATGCCTAAGGCAAAAATAAAATTAAAGGTAGAAAAGAAGAACTATTTATGTATTGCAGTTGGTATTTTTTTAAGTATTTTTTGTTTGTTAATGATAGGAAGAGTTGGAAATTTCAAAATCATTTATTTATTTATCGCCGTACTATTTGGAGATTTTTCTATTTTTGTTTTGCTATTTACTATTTTTTATTCTATTAAGGATTTAGTTTTTAATCGAAAAGTTGATTTGCATCACATTTTCTTTTTTGGATTTGTTTTAATTTATATAGGTTTGTCTATTTTTGCTCATTTAGGATTATATGATGCCTTAATGATGACAAATCAATCGGTTTTAACAAAGACCGTTTCATTATATTCAAGATATTTTAAGCATTACGAACATGGATTTAGCTGTGGCGGTGGTCTTATTGTCGCATTCCTTTTACAAATCGCTATGTTTTTTGGTGGAAAAATATCGGCAATTTTACTTGCTATCGGATGTATTATAGTAGGTATTTGCTATATTATGGATATACCAATTTTTAAATTCTTTAAAGGTGGAAAATTACGTAAAATACCTGTAATGACATTAAAGGGAATTAGAGATTATTTTAAAAATATTCATTTTCCAAAGGACGTACAAAAAACACCAAAAATTCCGTTATCTATATTAATGGATAATGAAGAAGCGGTTAATTTTACCTTGCAGCAGGAAATAAATAAAGAACGCTTTGATGCTTTAAAAGAGTTTGTTACTCGAAATCATATTTATTGTGTTTGTGATCATTTTGAAACTTCCTATACCTCATCAAGATTTGTTCTTAAAATGGCTCATAAAAGTGAAAGTATGATATCCGATATATGTGGATTCTTTAATAAATGTTGTTTTGTAATAAAGAATGACTTGATATTAAACGTGGAGGTTGCAAATCAGTTTAAGAAACTTTTAACTTTAAAAAGTGTATTAATGGCTCACGGAAATGAAAAAGGAATTATTTTAGGTGTTGATGTGGATAATAAAGGAATTGAATTAGATATTAGTCTAGGAAAAACGTTATGTATATTAGGAGATGCAACAAGTGGTGTTAAAACCTTCATTCGTTCTTTTCTTGCAAATTTAATTATTAAAGGCTATGCATTAGATGATATTTATTTTTATGATTTATATCATGAGTTTTCAAATTTAAATAATACAAATATTCATTACATCAATAATGAACGTTCTACCGCAATTTCATTTGATGAAGCTTTTAGTGAATATGAACGAAGAAGTGAGGTTTTGAAATATTTAGGCTGTGATACGATTGCTGAAGCAAATAAAAAGATAAAAGAAATGGGTAGTGAGTATGAACAAATGCATCCTATATTTCATTTTATCTTTTTTAATTCGAATTGTTTTGATGCGCAAATGCTTCAAAAGTTATCCTATGTAATGCAGTTTGGAATAAAAGTTGGTATGATTATATGTATTATTATTCGTGATAGAAGTGCATTAAACAAAATAAATTTAGGGAATTGTGATGTTCTAGCGTTTTATTTAGGAGACGTCTCCACATCTGTAAAAATATTTGGCTGTGATATTGCCTGTCGACTACAAAAAAAAGGAGATGTCCTATATCAAAGTAAAAACAAGATATATCATGGACAAACTCCTTATATTTCTTTAGATGATTTTGATAAAATTATTGATCGTCTTTAAGTTTTTTCATAAAATCTGAAATTGCTCTTTCGTAAGAACCTGTATTTTTAGGATGATAATAAATTTTATCTTTTAATTCCTCAGGAAGGTATTGCTGCTTAACATAACCATTCGGATAATCATGTGGATATTTATATTCATATTTTCCACTTTTTAATTCTTTATTTAAAATATGTGGTGGTATTGCCATAGAAGTTAAGGATTCTAAATCCTCTATGGCTAAGTTTATAGCTAAATAAGTTGAATTGGATTTGGGAGAAGTAGCTAAATCCACTACAGCATAACTTAGAGGAAGTCTTGCCTCAGGTAATCCTAAAGATAGAGCTGCTTGCGTTGCAGCATATACTCTAGGCCCAATGTTAGGATTTCCAAGCCCAATATCTTCATAAGCCGAGCATAAAAGTCTTCGGCAGATAAATTCTAAATCCTCTGTTTTTAAAAGTCTAGCCAGATAATGTAGCGCAGCATCAGGATCGCTTCCTCGTATAGATTTTATCATTGCAGAAGCTACATCGTAGTAATTTTCACCTTTTCCATCAATAAGAAAAGTTTTTTTACCTATTAATGATTTAACATTTTCTAGTGTTAAATCATTTTCATCTAGCATTGTAGTGATTTCTAGCATATTTAAGGAGGTTCTTATTTCACAAGAAGAAGCAACCGAAATATATTCTAAAATATCATTAGAAATTATAGGCAGATTTTCTTTTTTAATTGTATTTTTTAAAAGGAGGATAACATCCTCTTTTTTTATTTCATTCATTCGATAGATATGACATCTAGATCGAATGGCTGGATTAATTGAACGATAAGGGTTTTCTGTGGTTAAACCTATGATAATTAATGCTCCAGATTCTGCAAAAGGAAGTAAAAAATCTTGGACATCCTTTTTCATTCTATGAATTTCATCAATAATACATATCGTATTCGGATAAAACTTAGCACTATCTGCAATTTCTTTTAGTTTTGCTTTTGAATCACAGGAAGCATTAAAAGAATAAGAAGATAGTGGATAAGTACTAGCTATTATTTCTGCAATCGAAGTTTTTCCGCAACCCGCAGGTCCATATAAAATAAAAGAAAAGATTTGATTAGAGTCCATCATTTTTCTTATGATACCCTTAGGGCTTACGAGATGGTCTTGACCAACAATATCGTCTAATGATTTAGGACGAAGCCTATACGCAAGTGGTTTCATATTATCACCTGCATTTATTTTATCATATTAGATAATTTTTTTAAAGGACATTCCTAAAACTCCACCAAGACTAGATGAAATTAAGTATATGATAAAGGGGAAAATTTTAAATTGGAAGCTACCCGTAGATAAATAGAAAATTAAATATAGAATCAGTAAATGAATCATACCTGTAACAAATCCAATAATAAGTCCTCTTTTATGAATCATATTTCCATAAAGTATTCCTAAAAGAATAAACGTAGTAATTCCTAATATTAATTCGATGATTTTATTTGAATTATTATTTGTTTTCATCAAATAGAAGGAATATATAAATACAGTTAATAATAAATAAAGAATACAGCATGTATAAATCTTAATACCACTTATAATTTTTCTTTTCATATAAATCACCTAATATAACGTATGTAAAAAGATTTTAAAATATGTTTATAAGAATAAAAGCATATCGATTATTTGGCGCATTTGTGCAATTGTTTATAATTATATACTTTTAAAATAAAATTAATTAGTAATAAAAAACATTCACAATATTAGTGAATGCTTTTTAAAGTAGTTCTTTTTGTTTAAAATATTTAAATCTTAGTATTTCTATTGAAGAAGTATCATTGTTAATTTTATAAATTAAAATATAGTGCTTTATCGCTGCATGCCGTATTGTTATATCATCTATAAAATAATAATAACAATCAGGATAAGAATAAGGGTATAGACAAATATTTTCTATAGTTTTTTCAATTAAATCAATTAAATTCTTGGCAGCTATTTTATTCATCAGACTATCAGAAATATACTTTAAGACATTTTCTATATCGACTAAAGCTAAATCGGTAAATTGATAATTATATTTATTCGCCATATTTTACTTTTAATTCTGCAAAAGTTAACTTTCCATCATGCAGTTTTCCTTTTTGTGCACTTTCTAAACCAATCAATATGCTTTCGTACATATCAATTCTAGCAAGTTTTTCTTCATATGCTTTCATACTCATAATAACCATATCACCATAACCATTTTTAGTTACAAAAACTGGTTCATTAGAAGTAGAACATAATTCTGAAATTTTATTCGTATCTCTTAAATCTTTAATTGGAATAATTTGAGGCATACTATCCCACCTTTCTAACATTATTATATCATAATTATGTACATATATTCAACATTTTATTTCAATTTAAAAATTGAAACGGATTATTTTAATAGATAGCATAATACATTAGAGTAATTATTAGATAGAAGAAGAAATTTCATAATTCATAGCTGTATAGTGTTTAATCTCCTATTATCTTTCGCAATTAATGTCGAATATTGTCAATCGTTTTTTGTGAAAATTGTCAAATTTTAGTATATAATTAATTCATAGGTATAGTGGATATTGAAATTTTTTTAATTAAAGTTTTGTTAAATTTAATATAATAATGTACATTAAGTTTATTCAAAAATTTTTTATAAATATATCGCTATGATAAAAAATATTATTTGAGGAGGATGCAATACATTAAGGTAATAAGAATTTTATCACAATAATATTGCAAAGGTTAAGATTATGTTGAAATGTTTGGTATTTTTTTTATCTAATTCTATTTGGTCACCAATAATTAGTGCCATAGTTTCCATTATAATAGGTATTATTTCTGGTTTATTGACAGCACGAAAGGCAAAAATGGATTTTTATTCTTCCACGGTTTCTAAAGAAAGAGTAAATTGGATTAATAACACGCGCGAAATTACCAGTAAGTTAATTGCTTTTTGTTCTATGCATACAGAGGATGATTTATGTAACGATGATTTATACAAATTTGAAGAATTAAGGAGTGCACTATTACTTAGACTTACTCCAAAAGAAATTATAGAAGAAAAAAAGAAATACTTAGAAACTGATGGTAAATTAATAAATATTCTTGAAAACGAGTATAGTGTAATAAGAGATAAGAGATTTGAGATTAGATCTATAGTTACAATAATTTGCAAAAATGAATGGAGTCGTATAAAGGCAGAAGCTGGTGGCAATAAAGATATTGAGAATCGTATTAGAAAATATGATAATTCATTAAATAATAAATAGGAGTAAATATGGAAAAACTAAAAATTGAAGGAACTTATCAGATTATATGGGATAAATTACGAGAGCAGTTAAAAGAAAATAAAGAAGAATGCGCAGGGGGTATTATAGTTTCCTTTATCAATAGTTTAGAAGTTAAAGACTTGCTTCCTTTGAAGCAAATAGTTTTAGAAAATACGGATTTAAATTTTGAGATTGAATATAGATTTTTATTGCCAAGCAAGTCTAATGTATGGGAAACTGAGATAAAAAGCAACTATGAAAAAATGAGAGGGTTAATTAGTAACCTTAGACTTCCCGACTATTCCAAAATAAAGTTACGCTTCTTTTTTGAGGTTAATAGATCTGTTAATTTTAAAGAATTTGAGATTATAAACCAAATATTTGATTCTTATAAAGCAAGAAAACAGAGTGAATTCTTTTTTTGTTGTCTTAAATCTATAAAATTAGAAGAAAACACTCGAAAAGGTTGGGGTAAAATTTGGAACGCCATAAAGCAGTTAAAGTTAAATATTCAAAAGAGCGGACAAAAAATCATATATAATTGTAAAGTATTTTATAAAGCGACAAATGATGATGATGTAACAAAATTTCGATATTTTTTGCCACTTTGGCATAATTGTCATAAAACTAATGTAAAATTATCCTTATTTTTATCCATTGATGATAAGAAGGATGAAGATATATTTTATAGTTTTATACAGTTTTTTTCTTTCATTCAAAAGCATATTAGAGAAGATATTTTTATCAATAATATAACTTTGAAATATTGTCTTAAAAAGATAACTCAAAGGCAGTCATCAGAGGTATTACCTGTATTGATTTTTAATGAAAAGCAAGATCCAGAGAATTTAATTGATAATTATACTAATATTTTTGAGTCATATATCGCTTTTATTTGCAATGAAAAAAAATATGTGAGTCCTAATGATGATGAGACAATAATGTCTAATTCAAATAGAATATATTTAAGGAATAAACTATTTGCTATAGTATTTGAAAAAATTTTCCCTCTTCAAATTCAAAAAGCAACCGATATTATAGAAATTTATGTAATTGAAGAGAGTATTCGTTATTTAAATAGCGCTCAAAAGGAAATTCAAAAAAATAAATATCCTAAAAAAGATAAACTTATAGAAATAATTAAAAATTTTAAGTCAGATAAGGATAAAGAACAATTAATTTCAAATCTAATAAAAACATTGAATGGGAAGTTGAATGATGCAGATAAAGAACAATTAGTTTTAATTCTATTAAAAATATTGAATGAAAAGTTGTATTCACAAATAATAAATGAGAAAAAGAACCAATATCAGGAAGAAATAAATAAATTATCTAATAAGCTTACTGCTTTAATTTTTCTTTTTTTAATTAAAAATCTAATTGACAATCGAACAGTTTTTAGAAAAGAAAAATATAAAGAGGAAAACAAAATAAAAGAAAGATATGAATTGAATGAATATGTAATTGATAAAACATGGATGGATTCTAAAACATATTCGGAAGGATTTGGTCAATTAATAGAAAATGCTCAACTCCATTCAGAAGGACATACGGCTTATTTTGCTATGAGAATATATTATGCTAATCCAAATGGTTCGATGTCTAATCTTTCTGATGTTATAAAAAGACGCCAGAATCTTTATAAAGAATATTGGAGAACGGAAGCTGAAATTCGAGAAAAAGATAATAAAATAAATACAACTAATTCTAACAATATTTTTAATCTAAAAGATAATAATGGGAAAATAGTTTTTTCTTCTTTTATAGAATTTTTTATTTTAGATGATGCTATTTCCGAAAATGGGGAATGTTTAGGTATATTAGATAGCATATTAAAAAAGAGTGAAAAGAGCCAAAAAATAAAAAAAGGGGAGATAGTTAAACTTTGGAGTTTGATGGAATTAAATGAAGATAGTTATGAAAACCCTAATGACAAAGAATCACATTATATTGAGCATTATGGAATGCGATGGTTTGAGCAGCATATTAGGAATTTAAATGGTATTTTTAAAATTTTCTCTCCTTATAATACTTCTAAAAAACTTAAAATTTGCGAAGTTGAATGTAGTAATATTTTTAAAGATGATGTTAAGATTCCAAAGGAAGAAGATATAAATTATTATAAAAATTTATATTCAACTGAATATTCAGTTCTTGTTCCAATAAGCCATAATTATTTTGATTTAAATTTAGATATTAAAGTTCAAAATGACAATGATAATAATTATTTTATTCCCCCTCAAGAATATAAAGAACTTTGTTCTAGTTTTCATAGTATTTTACAAACCATTTCTGAAAATGATCTTAATAAGCTAAATTTAAATGATAAATTAGATAGTATCGAGAAAATTGCAGTAAACCATTTAAAAACAATATCGGATAAATCAAAAAATATTTTTTTAGAAATGAATGCAGAATTAATTTCTATAGATAAACAAGTAGAAATTATTGCTAAAGTAATATTTAAATTAATTTATAATTTACATAAAGATACTCAGGATAATAAGTTATTTTTTGCCATAATTTTTGGAAAAAACAAAGATTTAGTTAAAGAATTTATTAGGATTTTTGCTATTTTTTATAAAAATGGAGATAATAAGTATATGAAAAATGTGCAAGTGGCTATATGCTCTAACTCTAACGATTCTTTAAAAGAGGTAAATTTTATAATAGCTGGTGAATCTATTGCAAGTGCATATTTAACAGCAAAAAATTTTCTTTATTTTGATGCTGAGGCATCTTTAGAATTTCTACCTGAACTAAAATTTTTATCTAGAAGTATTAGCTTAAAAAAACAAAAGGAACATGAGAAATTAAAAATTTTCCCATTCGATTTATATTTAGAAGATAAAGAATCTGAATTAAATAATAGCAATCGATTGGAACAAACTTGGTTTGAAAAGAAAATGTTACTCCGATTAAAGACAGATGTTAGAAAGTGTGAATATGGATGTAAACTTTCTGATATTATGGTTAGGCTTGGTTCTAAAATAAATATAGATACTTTTTATGAGGCTGAATTGTTATTTCATAATTTAGGGATAATTAAAAGGTTTGCCTATTTAATCGCTTTAGATATAATAAATAATCAGGATTTAAAATCTTGCCAATATATATTTTTAGTTGGATATGAAAATTATTCTGCTATATTAATTCAAGAGATTCATTTTCTTTTAGAAAAACATTATAAAAACATTAAAAAAATGGAAATTAACTGGATAATAGATACATGTGCAGAAGATTTTCCAGTGTTATCGTTTGATGGTTATACTACAAGCGAGAAAAAAGAAATAAAAGATGCAATCGAAAAGGATAAAGTTGCTTGTGTTATAATTCTTCCGTTAGGATCAACAATGTCAACAATATACAAGTTACAAAATTCTTTTAGGAGAGGATTAAAAAAAGAATTAAAAGTGTCGAATGAGACATTTGAAAAGTTTTATAATTATTGTATCTTAGGAATAGGCGACATATTTGAAAAAATTAAAATAGCAAATGAAAATCAAACAAAAAATGCACAAAAAAATGCGTTAGAACCTTATAAAAAATATATAAATTTTAAAGAATCAATTAAGTTACTAAAGAATAATACATATAAGGATTTTACTCAAATTATACTTACTAAGGAGAAAAATTTCGAATCCAGTGAGAATAAGCATGGAATAACAGTAAAATTATTGCTATGTCTTGGAGCGAAATGGATTCCAGCTGAAGAACCAAAAAAATATAAAGATGAAAAACCATTGTTACATGTTGACAAAACCTCTACTTTATTAGAGACATATTTTCAAACGCCATTACAAGAAGAAGTTTTAAATTATTATCAAAAAAAATCTAAGGTAGGCATGCTACAACCTGAAAATGGAAAAAATTATATAAAATATGGTCATATTGTACGTGGGGATAATCATTATCAGTTTTATTTTGATTTTGCTAAATTAACAAAAGATAAATCTAGCAAAATAGAAAAAACTGCAAAACAATGGAAAAATAATATTAATTTTAATGATTACAATATCATAATTTCCCCTTTACAAAGTACAAATGCTTCTTTTTTAAAAATTATTTTGGATAATACTTTTGATAATAATTTACATTTATTACATATTAACATTCAAGATACAGGTAAAGAAAACATTCGAACTAAATTTGAGTATATAGCGTATGAAATGAAAAGAATTAGAATTCAACAAGATAAAAAGATTTGTTTTTATTATATTGATGATACTATTTGTACAGGAAATGGAATAAAGCGAGCTTATAAATTTTTACAAGTAATGTGTAATCAATATGGAATTAAAGCGCCTGAAAAATTTGCAAAGGTTTTTCTCCTTTTAAATAGAAGTTCTTATGAAACAGCTGAAACATGGGTTGAAAATCCAAATGAAGATTGGTGTGGATTTATTAATTTATGTGTTCCATCTTATAATACACATTTAGAAAAAAATGCTATTATGTGTCCAGGTTGTAGAATCAAGGAAAGATTTGAATTATTGCGAAAGCGGAGTGCTACAAATGAGCTTTGTAATTACTTTTTAAAGCATATTGAAAAACATAAGGCACGTAATCAAAATGAATATGATTTATGGCTAGAAGAGAGAATAATGGATGATTTTTCATATCTTGAGTGGCTTTATGAATATACTTATTATAAAGCTAAAAATAGACATAAAATAATAATTAATTTAAAGAACCTATCAAATGAAGATAAACTATTATGGGTGAATGAAATCATTTACATAGAGAATTATCGTCGGCTTAAGTCGATGGATAACGCATATAGAAAATTATTATATGACAAAGATTTACAAATAATATATGAAGAAAGCCGTACAAGTAATAATTTTGAAAGCTTTAAGAAGAAACTTAAAGAAACCATATTAGTTTTATTATTAAAAAGTTTAAATAAAAATAATGATTATGATAAAACTTTTGAGTTTATTTCATATATAAAAGTGATTTCACGTGACTATCTTGGGAAAAACTATTTTATTAAAGAATCTATTTTTTCAATTTTAAAAGAATTATTTAAATTTCTTATTGAAAATGAAACTAAAAATTTTTCAGATAATAGAATATTAGAAATAGTTAATAAAATTAAAGCATTACCTGCTGTTTTCCAATATCGCATTTTAAAAATAATTATTCATAGACTTGCACTTATGCGTTCTGAAAGTATTATTGAAATGGATAATATACAATTAGTAATAAAAAAATATAATTTTTTATTAGAAAAATCTAAATCAGAAGCACTATCTTTCATCAGTACAAACATAAATTCAATGTGGATTTCTTATTTAGCTTCAATAAAAATAGCAACTATGGAAGAAAATAATGATAATATTTGTAATGTTTTATGCAATGAGGCAAAGAAATTATCAAAAAAACAAGTATTAATAAACGAAAATATACAAACTCCCTTATATAATTATCTATTTTTTGAAAATACACGAGTTCTTTATGACTTTATAGATGAGTTGAGAAACTGTAGTGAAAACCTTAATAATGAAGATAATAAATATAAAGGCTATAATGGAAAAGGTTCTTTAAGTGAACGGAAAGAAAAACTTAAAAATTTAACAAAAGAAGTTGTTAAAAGAATTAAAGAATGTTATGAGTCTGATAAAATACTATTATATCGAAATCCTTTTCTATATCAAAATCCTTTTCATTCATATTTAACGTTCTATACAAATATTTTTAATGTTGATTTTTCTTCTAGCAATGATGCAATTAAAAAGGAATATGAAAAATTAACTGAAATGTTGAATTATTTTAATGTTCTCAAATATCTAACTGAGCCTGAATTTGAAGGACAAAGAAAAGAACAAATTGATTCTTTGCCATATATTTTTGAAGATATGTGCATCTCTATTAAAAATATGACAGAAGCAAAATCCTGTTATTTGGTTTACAAGAGCAAAGGTGAAGTTTCACAGCTTATATCGCGTAGTGGATATTTTATTGATATAGAATCAAACAACGGAGCATTTCCTATTGATGAAAAAGAAAATATGTTTTCTTCCTTGCGTATAGGATCTATGGAGTTTGACTTACTTATAAAATCTATAAATGAAAAAATAGAGATACAAGATTACAAAATAGCATCTACAAACGATTCACTTATCCAAATGATGAAATGCATTAAAGTGATAGAGCAGAAAAAGCTTAAAAACTTGTTTTTACTTTTTGATTTTCCATTTTTAGGAAATGCTCAACGCCATTTTTATATCATTTTAGAACTTAAAAAAGACGCAAGCAAATTGAGCAAAATGGCGTTAAGAGTTTTATTTTTAAGAAATCGTTTATGCGAGGCAGTGGAAAAGTATTATAGTAGTATTTTAACTCTCCGTTTTCATTGTAATTATATTCAATCAGTCATTGAATCAACCAAAGAAAATCTAAAAATAATGCATTTAACCGACTTGCATTTAAAAGATGATGAAAGTTGGTTGAATACAAATGAAAAATGGGGATTTCTAAAGAAAAAACTCGAATCTTTTGCGCATAAGATAGATTTATTAGCAATAACAGGAGATATAGTTGATCATTCGGAGGATTCGGCTACAGCACAAAAGAAATATAAGAGAGCTGCTAATTTGTTATTTGAAATAGCTAAAGTCTTATGGAGCGTAGAAGGTACTCTTCCACATGACTGGAAGAGGCGCATACTAATTACAACCGGGAACCATGATTACGCAGCAATGAATGAAATGAAGATTTTTACAGAATCAAGAAAAATTGCAACAGGAATGCCTGGAAATCAATTAGGTGGGACAATGGCAAAATATGCATATTATATTGAATTCTTAAGTTATTTTTTAGATGCTCCAACGCAAAGACTTTTAAAGAATGATCTAAATGAAGTTAGGGAATATGATAAACTTGGATTAATTATCGGTATTTTTAATTCATGTTCTAAAGCAAATGCTTTGCAAACTAATAAAGTTTCATTTAATCAAGAAAAATTAGAATTAGTTTTAAAAGATAGTAGTTGGAAAAAATCTAATAAAAATCATTTTGTTTTGGTTCATCATGATTCAACGTATAGTGAAGAACTTAATTATTTTAATGATAAATATTCACTTTGGAAATGGAAATATAAAGATAAAGATAGAATATATAATGCTTATATTAAGGCTTTAGAAGCGGAAGTAAAAAGAACTATTACTAAAAATGAATTTGATGTTAATGCTCTTGGTGATTTTATAAATGAATATAAAAAAATACCAATAGAAAACCCTGAAATTACAGATACAGAAATATTTAGAGATATCCAAATGTTATTTTCTATTGTGAATAAAAATATTGAATCTAATGAATATGTAAAACAATTTTTATCAACTGCTAATATTTTGTTTGAAACAACAGAAGAAGATAAAAAAAATATGAGAAATAGTTATAACGCAATAGCAAATTTTAATGATGATAAAAAATGTTTTATTATTGCAGGACATACACATGAGCAAAAAGAAAAGCAAGATTCAAATGGAAAATTAAAAAATTATATTGGTGCCCAATTCGAAAAAGATAACAAAGAAACTAGAATTTTAAATATAAACTTTGAAATTATCTATAATAATGAAAACTTAAATCCTGAAATTCATTCAATTGAAAAAAAAGATAAGTTTAGAATTTACAATTGTCCAAGGAAAAAACGTTACAATAAGAAACTTAGAGTTAAATATAAGATTTTATAAACTAAATATTGAATGAATGGTAGCATCTATGGCATCTATTTTGCTTGCAGGAGGGACAAAGGGCAAACGATTTGCTTTAAAAAATTTGGATGTTTAAATTCATCAACCTTTAACTCAAGCTTATGGACAAGCAACAGATATTACCATTGTTTCTAATCGGATTCAAGAAATCAAATTACGTGTTAATAAAATATTATCTAAAGCAACAGGAAAGAAACCATCAACCATTCAGCGTGATACCGAGCGAGTCTAGTGCGCAAGCTCTAGACTATGGATTGATTGATGGAATCATAGAAAAAAGATAAGAGTTTTAAGGTGATAATTATTATAAACCATTTAGAAGATTTAATAAAAACAAATAAGGATATATGGAATCTATTAAAAGCTGCATTAAATTTTAAAATGTATTATTTAATTGCTGCTGCATCGAATCTACCCTTTAATTATATAAAAATTTTTAAAAACCTATTGTGTTACCGATTAACGGATAAAACACTTGCCTATAAACTGACAGAAGAAAGAATCCCCCTTACATTAGATAAATATCAATTTATTTATGAAGAATCTTTTTATAATCCTATCTTTTCATTTGCTATTTTGAATAATCTTCAAAAAAAGTTTTATATTTTATTTAAAACACAAAAAAATGATTGTTTTTTATAATCTATGTTTTAATTTTTTTGTTATTGCGATATAATAATATTACAAAGAAAAGGAGAAAAGAAAATGAAAAGATTAGTAAAAATATTTTTATGTGTAATGATAGTTTTGGGCATTGGTTTATCCCTATTATCTTGTAAGGGAAAAGAACAAGGAACTTATTATTTGTATGAAAATGATACATATAATTAAAGATGTATACTATATCATTGATGGTAAGAAGTGGAAAGATGATGATGGTGCAAGTGGTAGTTATAAAATCGAAGATGATAAAATTACATTTTACATCGTTATTTTTGGTTTTAAAGAAGAATTAGAAACGGGTACTATTAAAGATGGAGTTATTACATTTGGCACAAAAATATATTGTAAAGAAGGAAAAACTCCTGTAGGAAATGAAGACAATAATAAATAATATAAAAACAAAGTGTTAAAATAAAAAACTTCTATCATAAAGAAAACGATAGAAGTTTTTTGTATATATCCTTTGATTATAGATACAATAATAAATAGGTGATTTTATGAATTATTTATGGCTATTTGCAAAGGTATCGATTATCTATATTGTTTTAATTGTGATATTACGTGTATTAGGTAAAAGAGAAGTAGGACAGTTGTCAATTTTTGATTTAGTCATTTTATTAATTATTGCCGATATTGCCTCTATAGGTGTAGATAATGATGAGTTTTTTTTAGCAAGTTTGTTCTGCTTATTTATACTTGCTGTATTACAAAAGCTTTTATCTGTTGTTTTAATTAAATGTGTGACCCTTAGAAATATATGTGATGGAAATCCAACGATACTCGTATATAATGGAATCATCAATGTAAAAAATATGAAAAAGGAATTATATACGATTGATGATTTAGTAAGCCAAATGCGTATTGAGCATATTATGGATATTAATGAAATTAAACTTGCCGTACTTGAAACAAGTGGAACCCTTTCTGTTTTTAAAAAAGAAAGCCATGATAGCATAATTATGCCTGTTATAATAAGCGGGAAATTCATTAAAGAGAATTTAGATTGTATTTCCTTAAAAGAAGATGATGTAGATCGATGTTTGATTAAGCATAAATTAAATTTAAAGCATATGATTTATGCTTCTTATGAAGATGGTTTTTTAACCTATTATTATAAAGAAAACAATAGAGTAAAAGAAATTAAAGCAAGTAAATTAAAGATAGATTAAAGATAGTTTATCTTATGTTCTACTCTATCTCTATGTATTAATAAATGTTGAGTATAACTATACTTTGTATGCATGGGTGCATATTTTAGCCTTATTCTAACTTGTAATATTTATTAATGATGTTATAATGAAAAAGTCATTAAGTATTATCTTAGTGCAAACATTTTAAAGGAGCAATAGACATTGCATTATTTACGTCTGGAGGAAACGATGGACGTGTAAGGAGGTACTAAGTGGAAAACTTAGTCGCACCAAAAGTATACGTTTATTGTTTCCTTAAAAATGAGAAAAGAGCAGGTCTGCAATCCTGCTCTTTTCGTTTACCAAAGTATACGTCTATTGTCTCTCGACATCTATATTATATGTGAAATTTAAAAATAAATCAATATATCTTGAAATTCTTATTTTTTTAATTTTGATTTATTGTAAAACCAATAATAAAATAAAATAGATAGCAACATATATAGAATAGAAATAATAAGATAATAAATAATATTTTTTGAAAAGAAAAGTAAGGCTATATAAAGTATAGATAGAATTATATATGTAAATAGTTTCGAAGAATTTGGTCTATATTTTGAAGTCTTAATGGAAATATAGAATAAAAGAATACATTTAAATAATGCTCCTATAGAAAATCCAACGATATATCCTGCAGTATTAAAAAATGGATGCATAGATAGGAAGTAGATGCTTATAACGGTAACGACCTGTGATAAAATGGTTACCCATAATAAGCATTTTTCTTTTTTATAGGATTGTAGAATAACAATACAAATGGGATCAAAATAGATAAATAAATAGATAGGAGCTAAAAATTTAACGATTCTAGAACTTGTTATATCTCCATACATAAGATTAAGCATGGTATCTGCTTGAAAGAAGCATAGAGTAAAGCTTACAACGGCAACAACTATGCTTATAATAAAAGATTTATCTAAGATATTATTTTGTTTTTTTAGATTCGATTTGTTTTTTGTAATATTGGGAAAAATAAATTTAGAAATGGTAAGTATTCCATATTGACCGCTGATAAGAAGGGGAATTGCGTAGGATGTGACTAACGCAAAATAAGTAGTGGATTCTAGGAAATCAATATTTATTTTACTACAAGCGTAATAATAAACAAAAGGAGTAATATAGCCAGATATCGTCGTTGTTAAAGAAGATAACGTTAAAGGAATGGCTTGCTTTAAAACCTTTTTTTCATAAGAATTTGTTTTAATAAGCTTTATTTTTCTATTATGTTTAATTTTATAGGATAAGACAAGATTAGAAGATAGTTCGGATAAAGCTAGGCAAGCAAAAACGATTATGGTTTTAAATTCCAAAGATTTATTTTTAAACAATAGTAATAATCCTACGGTTAAAAAAATTTTGGCTAAGGATTCTACAAAATTTGAAAAGTAGGTTGTGTTAAATTCATTATTTGCTTCTAAGTAGCCCTTCATTACACCTGAAATATTCGATAAAAATAATAAGGGAATGCAAAGCAAAAGAGGATAGTAGATGAAAGCTTCTTTATATATGTATTTGTAAATAGGAAAAGATAGAAGCATACATATAGAAATGATAGAGGATGAAACTAGAGTTACTCGCAAGCAGGAAAGCATTATAACACTGATTCTTGTGGTTTTAATATTTAAATTACTTGCGATGTTTTGGTTACAAACCGTTTGGATGGATAAAGAGGAAACCGATAGGCATAGGGCTAGGCTTGGCATAATCATAGAAATAAGACGCATACCTTCTAAGCCTAGAATTCTTGTTGTTAAAATTTTATACAAAAGTCCTAATATTTTAATAGATAAAATAATGAGTAGAATGCTTTTAAACTTTTTTGATTTTTTTATAGTAAAACCTCCTAAATTTTTATTTTAATGCCTTTATCAACATTAAAGAATATGATATAATTCTATATATAATTACACGGAGGGCAGTATTTATGGAATTAAAAAATTTTATTGCTAGTATAGAAGATTTTCCTAAGAAGGGAATTGTATTTAGAGATGTAACGCCTTTATTCCAAAATGGAGAAGCATTTCATCATGCCTGTTCTTTAATTGTAGAATATGCAAAGAAAAAAGGCGCTACAATTATAGCAGGACCAGAAGCAAGAGGATTTATGATTGGATGTCCTGTTGCTGCAATGCTAAAAGTTGGATTTGTTCCTGTACGTAAACCAGGAAAGCTTCCTAGGGCAGCAATAAACGAAGAATATAGTTTAGAATATGGAACGAATACTTTATCCATTCATGCCGATGCGGTAAAAAAGGGAGATAAAGTGTTAATCGTAGATGATTTACTTGCAACAGGAGGAACCGCACTTGCTACTGCTCATTTATGTGAACGTTTAGGTGCTGAGGTAGTAGGATTTGCATTTTTAATACATTTAGTTGATTTAAATGGGGATAAGCTTCTTAAAGGATATGATATATATTCTTTAATGGAGTACGAAGGAGAATAAATCATTAAAGAATAAGGAGGATGAAAAGATGAGCTTTATGGATTATGAAGAGTTATATAAACAAACAAGTACATATATACACAAAGAACAAGATCAATCATTAATTCGTAAGGCTTATGACATGGCTTATCAATTGCATGAGGGACAAGTAAGAAAAAGTGGGGAGCCTTATATCATTCATCCGTTAAATGTTGCGATTATTCTTGCCGGATTACATGTTGGACCAGCAACTATAGTTGCAGGATTATTACATGATGTTGTAGAAGATACCGAATGTACAAAAGAGGATATTGCAACGGCATTTGATGAAGACATTGCGGAACTTGTTGATGGAGTTACAAAAGTAGGACAGCTTAAGTTTGTATCTTTAGAACAAAAGCAAGTGGAAAATCATCAGCATATGCTACTTGCCATGGCAAAAGATATTCGAGTTATTGTTGTAAAATTAGCCGATCGATTACATAATATTCGAACATTAGGTGCTTTAAATAATGAAAAACAAGAGCGTATCGCAAGAGAAACTTTAGAGATATATGCTCCTCTTGCTCATAAGCTAGGTATGTTTAGAATAAAAGCAGAATTAGAAGATACTGCTTTAAAGTATGTGGACAATACGATGTATAATAAGATTCTTACGCAAATAAAAAGTGAAGAATCGGCAAGAATACAAAATGTGGATCATACCATAGAAGAGATAAAAGCCTTTTTAGGTTCCTGTAATTTTGACTTTTTTCAGATAAAAGGAAGAATAAAAAACATTTATAGTATTTATAAGAAAATGAAAACCCAGAATAAGGCTTTTGAAGATATCTATGATGTTTTAGCTATAAGGGTTATTGTAGGTACAGTTGGAGAGTGTTATCAGGTATTAGGTTTAATTCATGCGCATTACACTCCGGTGCCTAAAAGATTTAAAGATTATATTGCTGTTCCTAAACCAAATATGTATCAATCTTTACATACGACCGTAATTAGTAACGATGGATTTACCTTTGAGGTTCAAATACGTACGGAGGAAATGGATCGGGTTGCGGAATATGGTATTGCAGCACATTGGGCGTATAAGGAAAATGTAGAATATTCAAAAGAAAAAGAGCAATTTGAAATAGCTCAAAAGTTAAAATGGTATGGAGACTTATTGAAATTCTCAGAAGAACAAGAAAAACCTGAGGAAGCCAAAGATTATGTTGAAACAATCAAAGAAGAAATTTTAAGTACAAATGTTTATGTTTATACACCAACAGGAGAGGTAATTGATTTGCCTAGAGGGGCTACACCCCTTGATTTTGCATATAAAATACATACCAATATAGGAAATAAAACGGTTGGAGCTATCGTAAATCATCATATCGTACCTTTAGATTATGAACTCCAAACAGGAGACATCATTTCTATTAAAACAAATAAGAATTCTTTTGGACCATCGGAAAACTGGCTGAAAATTGCAAAAACAACCCATGCAAAGCATAAAATTAAGAGTTTTTTAAATAAACAAAATAAAGATATTTTACTTACACAAGGAAAAAATTTAATTGATGATGAGTTCCATAATAGTAAAATATTAAGTTATAATTTAACGGAAGATTTTGTAATAAAAACCTTTTCCAAAAATAATGTGAATTCTATCGATGATTTGTATTTAGAGGTATCAAAAGGAAATGTTTCAGCTAAAACAGTGGTATCGAAATATATAGGAGAAGATAATAACTTAACCGAAGCATCCATAAATCGACAAATTGAAAGAAGTCAAAGAATTTTAACTACAAATAGTGAAACAGGTGTGGTGGTTGAAGGTTTAACAAATCCTCAGCTTAAACTAGGTAGTTGCTGTAACCCGATTCCTGGAGATGAAATTTTAGGATATGTTACTAAGGGAAATGGAATTGTTGTTCACCATTCTTATTGTAAAAATATTAAATCCTTCCAAAAAGAAAGATTAATCCCTCTTTCATGGGCTTTAAATCCTGGAAGAAAATATCCAGTAAGTATAAAAATTTATGCAACAAGTAACATGAATTTATTGGTTGAGATTATGAACACGGTTTCAGCTAGTGGAATGTCTATATTAGCTATAACGGCGAATAGTAATTCCAATTTTGAAACGGTTGTTAAACTTAAAGTTATGACTTCAAGTTTAATTGATTTAGAAAAAATGATAGTTAATATGAAAAAAATAAAATTTGTTTATAATATAGAAAGAGATAATTTATGAGAGTACTAATCCAAAGATGTAGCTATGCTTCATGTAAGGTAGATGGTAATATTACTGGCGCTATAAATAAAGGATTTTTATGTTTGGTTGGCTTTTCCAAAGATGATACATTAGAAGATGTGGATCTTCTTATAAAAAAAACAATAGGATTACGTATTTTTTCCGATGAATATGGAAAAATGAATTTAAGTCTTAAAGATATTAATGGTGAAATCTTAGCCATATCTCAATTTACTTTATATGCAGATTGCAAGCATGGAAATCGCCCATCGTTTACTAATGCATTAGATTTTCATCTGGCAAAAGATTATTATGATGCATATTGTAGGGGCTTAGAGGTAAATAATATAAATGTTTCACGTGGTGTGTTTGGCGCTGATATGAAAATAGAATTACTTAATGATGGTCCTGTGACCATTATTTTAGATAGTAAGGAATTGAAATAGGAGGAAATAAATGTGAGTAAACCATATGTATTTCATGATGTAGAATTTTATAATTTAAACGAATTAGGAGAAGAATATTCAAAGAATTTTTCTTTAGCTTTAGAGGATATAAAGACAAGAGCGAAAGCTTTAATTAAATTTGTGCGTTCAAAGGATAAAAAACTAGGGAAAGAAATCGCATCGATTCTTACGTCATGTAAATATTTAAACAATGCACTTACGTTTATTATCTTCCAGTTTTGTGTAGACAAGCGTGTCGTTATTAATGGGGAAACTCTTACTTTTAAAGAGTTTATTCAAAAGTTAAAGGAACATGGGAAAAACCATAAAGCCATCTATGCTTTTATGGAGGATCTAGGAATTAGTAAAACCTATGCTACTTTGAATATAGAGCCATTTTTAGCAAAGGACTCTTATTTTATTGAAAAGAACATTGAAGATTCCTTTACTTATGATTACCTTACATCCTATTATGAATTTGATTATGTGGAATCCTTACAAAGTTTTTTATCTAACGTCTTCATTTATGACGATGAAAGGTTTCGTAGAGGAACTAAAGTTCTTAAAAATGATAGATTTAAGATGATATTAGCACATAAAGTAGGTTTTAAAGAAGTATATGCCATGCAAAAAGACGCTATGCCGTTATTTAAAGCCGTAAAACTTTTAACTGTGGAATTTAATCCAGATGATTTAAAAAAATTAGTTAGTGACACTTTTTTCTGGTGGCTATTAGATAATTTTAATAAGTATTCCTATAAAAAAAGCGCAAAGCAAGTTTTTAAATCTTTAAAGAATCTTAAAAAAGAGAAATTAAAATTAGATAAAAAATATGATTTTAATTCCTACGTAGATTTATCTCAAGAACTTTATAATACATATCTTTTGTTTGTTGAGGAGATAAAAAAGGAAAATATTAAAGTTAAAAACAAATTTAATGTAGAAGAATATACATTAGATAAGTTGTATTGTAAAACATATATCTGTACGGATTATATGAAAAATAATACGGTTAAGCTTCCAACAGAAAATATAGAGCATGAAGACACAGAGGAAAAAGAAGAAAAGGAAATAATAGACGAAGATGATGATGTTTCTTTTGAAGGGGTTTCTGATGAAGTATCTTTAAAAGAAATGAATAAAAAAATTAAGCAAATGAATAAAATGAAAAGATTTGTGGTTTTATCCTTTCTTTTCATAACTTTTTATTCTATTTTACTTATTGCTATTAAGGTGTTAGAACTTGTATTTAAAAATAATGAAAGCATTCCTATCCCTTCATTTACTATAGATTTACCTTATTTTATTGTTGCTATGGGATTAATGGTTTTAGGCTTTGGAATAGGAATTGCGATTTTATGTAGAGTAAATAAGTCTTTAAATTCTTTGGATAATTTATTATTTTTATCCAATAGTGATCATATAGAAGTAATGTCCTTATCTCAAGAAAAACAAATTCAGTTTATTAAGGCAAATGAAAGTGTTCTAAAGAAAAAAGCATTAAGAAATCATAGAATATTATCTTGTATTCTTTCGGTTGTTTTGGGATATATAAGTGCTTGCTTTGGTATATGTGTATTATGCGTATTAAATAAATTTTTGCCTTTACCTATTCAATTGGAAGATTCTTATATAAATAATAATTTAAAAGCAATATTCTTTATAGGTGGACCTATCATTGGAATTTCCTATGGTTTATTAAGAAAAAGAAAGGGTGCATTAACCGCTATATGTATGGTTATATTATCTTTGATTAGTGTAATAGTATTTAGCGTTATTATGTAGTAAGGTTTTATATGAAGTTGTATATGGTAAGTCTTGGTTGTGCAAAAAATCAAGTAGACTCAGAAATGATTTTAGGTGTATGCAAAAGCCAAATGGAGCTTGTAGCAACACCCGATGAAGCAGATATTATGATGGTAAACACTTGTGCCTTTATAGAGCCAGCACGAAAAGAGGCAATTGATACAATTCTTGCTTTATCTGATTATAAAAAAAAGGATAAAAAATTAATTGTATGTGGATGTCTTCCCCAGCGGTATAAGGCTGAAATCATAAAGTTATTGCCTGAAGTAGATCGATTTATCTGTATAGAAGAATATCAAAATATAGGTAATATTATAGATAGTGTTATCCAATCCAATTATAAACTAAAGGATTCCTTTTCTTTTATGAATCGTGTATATTCCACACCTAAGTACATGCGATATGTAAAGATATCCGAAGGATGTATGAATCATTGTGCCTTTTGTGCTATACCATTAATAAGAGGAAAACTTAAAAGTAGAACAATAGAGTCGATTGCAGAAGAAGTAGAAATGCATGTATCCGAAGGCGTATATGAAATTAATCTTATCTCACAGGATACTACAAAATATGGGTTTGATTTATACAAGGAGTTAAAGATCGTCGATTTATTAAAACGATTGGTTTCTATAGAAGGAGACTTTAAAATAAGACTTTTATATCTTTATCCAGATATTGTAACCGATGAGTTAATTTTATTTATTAAAAATAATCCTAAAGTTATGCCTTATTTTGATATACCTATTCAGCATAGTGAAGATAATGTTCTAAAGAAAATGTATCGTAGAGGTTCTAAAGAATATTTACTATCTTTATTTAAAAAAATAAGAAATCTTATTCCGCATGCGACGATTCGTACCACCTTAATTGTAGGCTTTCCCTATGAAACCGATGGGGATATAGAACATCTTTTAGCATTTATGAAAGAGGTTAGGTTCGATCGTTTAGGAGCATTTACATTTTCCTTAGAAGAGGGAACCAAAGCATGCGATTATCCGAATATTATAAAAGAGTCTATAAAACAAGAACGCTATGAAAAAGTAATGGCTCTTCAGCAAAAAATAAATTTAGAAAAGAATTCCGCTTTTGTAGGAAAGATTTTAGAAGATGTTTTTATTATTGACTATAACGAAGAAACTTTTATGTATGTTGCAAGAAGTGATGCATATGCTCCGGATGACATTGATGGATGTATTTATGTCGCTGCAAAATATGAGCTTTCGTTAGGTCAAAGAATTAAAGTAAAGGTTTTAGATTATGACGCATACTCTCTAATAGGTGAACAATGTGAATAGCATTTATCTGTTTGATATTGATGGTACTTTATCCATAGATGGCATTATTCCAGAATCTACCATCTATGCTTTAAAAGAGTTAAGAAAACAAAAAAATTTAGTGTTTCTTGCCACAGGTCGATGCTTAGGGCAGTTACAGGACATAATAAAGCAAGTGGAAGTTGATGGAATGATTTTGAATAATGGAGCTTTAATTCTTATCCAAAATAAAGTTGTATTTTCTAAACCAATTCCCATATCTACCATAGCAAAGATGATAGAAGATGGACTTCATCTTGCCTTTTTAACTGAAAAAGAATATGTAAGAATAGAGAATCATATCATATTTGAGGAATTTGTTAAAGTCTTTTCTATACCATCTCCCAAACCAATCGCTTTAGAGGATTTAAAGAAAATGTCAGTATATTCTTTAGGAGTTTATGATAAGAATTTAGCATCCATTTCGCATGAAAAATACCCGAATTTACGATTTGTAAAAGTGTGTCCTATTGGATATGATGTAATGCTTAAAGAAATAAATAAAGCTTCGGGCTTAGAAAAAATAAAAAGAAGATATCCGGGTTATAAAATAATCGCTTTTGGGGATAATTATAATGATATTGAGCTTTTAGATAAGGCAGATATCTCTATTGTAATGGAAAGTGCTCCAAAAGATGTGAAAGCCTATGCGGATTTTATAACAAAAAATGTATTGGATGATGGTATTTATTATGCGTTAAAAAAATTTGTAAAAAGTATATAAGAGGAAAGCTTATGAAAATAAATGTAGTATTATATCATCCTGAAATTCCTCAAAATACAGGAAATATTATGAGGAGTTGTGTGGGATTTAACGCAAAGCTTCATTTGATTAAACCTTTGGGATTTAAACTAGATGAGGCAAGACTTAAAAGAAGTTGTGTAGACTATTATGAGTATATTCAGTATGAGGTTTATGAAGATTATAATGATTTTAAAAAGAAAAATAAAGGCAAATATTATTTTTTAACTCGATATGGTCATAAATCGCCTTCAATGATTAATTTTAAGGAAACGGATGAAGATATTTATCTTATTTTTGGGGCAGAGTCTACAGGGATTGCTTATGATATTTTAAAGGATAATTTAGATGATTGTTACCGAATTCCTACAACCGATAAAATAAGAAGTTTGAATTTATCAAACTGTGCAGCAATCCTGTTGTTTTTAGCATCCGAGCAAATCAACACAAATGATGTGGTTTTTAAAGAAGAACCAGATAGTATGAAGGGACATGATTTTATCGATAAAGTAGATATTACGACCCTTAGTTATAAGCATAAAGAACACTAAAAGGAGGAATAAATATGCTTACACATTTAACAAAAGATAATTTTACAGAGTTTTGTAAAGAAAACAAATTCGCTTTAGTAGATTTTTGGGCTTCATGGTGTAGCCCATGTCGAATGCTTACTCCTGTTTTAGAACAGTTAAATGAGGAAACCTCTCTTCCTATAGGAAAAGTAAATGTCGATGAGGAAGAGGAAATTAGTATGGCATTTAATATCTCTTCTATACCGACCTTGTTTTTATATAAAGATGGTAATCTTGTGAGTAAAAACGTAGGATATATAGGTATAGAAGACTTAAAGCAATGGATTAAGACTTATGAATAAGATGGATTGTCTTGTTATAGGTTGCGGACCCGCTGGTATAGCTTGTGCAATTTATTTGAAAAGATATGGATATCATCCAATGGTTATTGGTAAGGGATATGGTGCTTTAGAAAAAGCACATCGCATAGAAAATTATTATGGAATAGATTCTATTACAGGAAAAGAATTAGTTGAAAAAGGAATAAACCAGGCTAAAAACTTGGGAATAGAGGTAATATTTGATGAAGTTTTATCAATAGAACCAGAAAATGATTTTAAAGTAATTTGTAAAAAAGAAGTTTATTTTGCAAAGACTATCATGCTTGCGGTTGGAACTTCTAAAAATAAATTTGCTTTAGCTGAAAAATATGAAGGTATAGGAGTATCTTATTGCGCTACATGTGATGGCTTCTTTTATAGAAAAAAGAAAACAGCAATCATAGGAAGCAAAGATTATATGCTTCATGAGGTAGAAGTATTAAAAAATATCATACCGGATTTAACTATATTTACCAATGGAGAACCATTAGAAGTTGAAATCAAAGATATACCCGTTATAACCGAGAAAATCGTATCTTTTAACGGAAAAGAGCATTTAGAATCGATAACCTGTGAAAATAAAACCTATGCTATGGAGGGATGCTTCATCGCCATTGGATCTCAGTCTGGCTTTTCCTTAGCAAAGCATTTAGGAATTGCCTTAAATGGAAATAATATAATTGTAGATAAAAATTATATGACGAATATTCCAGGTATATTTGCAGGTGGCGATATCATCGGCGGACTATTACAGGTTAGCAAGGCATCCTCGGATGGCGCTATTGCTGCAACCTCAATCGCAAAATATTTAAAAAGGTAATATTTTTTCTATCGAATCATATAGTATAGTAAGGTGATAAAATGAATGACCCATTACTATTTATAGATTCAGTTAAGGAGCCAAAGGAGGCAAACTCTAACCAAGAGTTCTATGATTCTAGAGTAAAGTCTAGAAAAAAAGTAGCAAAGCACAGATTAGAAGATATTGAAGCAATGCTATACTATCGTATTCATGTTCTTGCAGAAATTTATACAAAAACAATGACATATGAAGGAGTAGTAAAAGAGGTAAGTGAAGAAGGATTACGACTTCAAATGGAAAATAGAGAAATTCGTATTCCTATTGTTGAAATAGAAGATATTAACATTTTAAAATTATAATAATAAAAGGAAAATAATTAAGATTATTTTCCTTTTTTCTTTAAAAAAATATGAAAAATTTCCTATATATTATATAGGTGATAAAATGACAAAAGAAGAAATATTAATAAAACATTATGGAATTCAAAATTTGAAACCAAAACAAGAGGAAATTATAAATTCCATTTTGTTGCATCAAGACACGATTGGAATATTGCCAACAGGATATGGAAAATCCATAACTTATCAACTTCCCGCTTTGCTCTTCGAAGGAATGACTTTAGTCATTACACCTTTAATCGCATTAATGAAGGATCAGGTGTCTTCTTTAAAAAGAAAGCAAATTAACGCCGCCTATATTAATTCATTGCAAACAAAAGAAGAACAAAATGAAGTTTATGATAAAATAAGGCAACATAAAATAAAAATTTTATATGTATCTGCAGAAAGACTTTTCACTAAAAAATTTTTAGAAATTATTTTTAAAATAAAAATTTCACTTCTTGTTTGTGATGAAGCACATACACTTTTATGGGGTGAAGATTTTAGGATGGCTTTAGGACATATTCCAGATTTTATTGAAACCTTAGGATATAGACCTATACATTTAGCGGTAACAGCTACTGCAACCGAAAAGACCATAGAAAAAATAAAAAAATATTTAAAATTAGAAAATCCAAAACTTATCACCTTAGAATGTGATCGTCCGAATATTTATTATAGAATTGTTCATTCGCATAATAAGCAAAAGGATATAATAAAATATATTTATAAATATATAAATGCATTAGGTATCATATACTGTCTTACCATCAAGAATTGTTTACTACTATATAAATATTTAGAATCTTTTCCTTTAAAAATAGGTATATATCACGGAAGTTTATCTGCAAAAGAAAAAGAAAAATCACAAGAAGATTTTATTAAGGGAAATATAAATATCATGATTTGTACAAACGCTTTTGGAATGGGTATAGATATACCAAATATTCGTTATATTATTTTATATGATATGCCCATATGTATTGAAGATTTTGTTCAGCAATCTGGAAGAGCATCTAGGGATGGAGCGTTTGCAGAAACGATAGTTTTATTTCAGCCTACAGACATAAAAGTAACAAGCTATTTTATTGAATGTGGTGCAAATAAGGAAAAAGAGGAAAAATCTTTAAATCAAATAAAAAAAGATAAATATAAGAAATTAGATAGCATGATAGAATTTTGTTTAACAAAAAAATGTTTGCATCAATTTATTATGAATTATTTTAAGCAATATCATAATGGAAACTGTAAAATGTGTTCCAATTGTAGAAGAATTAAAGTTTTTTCATAGTTTGATAAAGATTAACGATCTCATTTAATATATCTATATGGGAAAAATCCTTATGATAAATAATATTTAATTCTCTTATCATACTTAAGTTTTCAATTGTTATTGTTGTAAAATGATTTTTTTCTATGTCTCTTAGGCATGTACTTTTTGCGAGAATTGATACTCCAAAATTATTTCGAACTAGATCTTTTATCATTGCGATATTGTCGATTTGCATCATTACTTCAAAATTGTCAATCGATTCATTTAAAGATTTTAATTGTTCTTCAAATAATTTGGTTGTACCAGAAGATTCAGAGCGAAGTATAAGTTTTTCTTTTTTTAATTCATTTAAGGTTATAATTTTTTTCTTAGATATTGGATTGGTATTGGAAACAGCTAATACTAAAGAATCCGTATCTAAAAGAATATGATTTAAATGATCATCTACTATTTTTCCATCAACAAAAGCAACATCAATCTCAAAATTTTTAAGTTTTCTATAAAGATTTTTTATAGTGTCAGAATTTATCGTTATATGTAAATTGTCTTTTTCTAAGGAATATTTTGCTAGTATTCTACTAATAATACTGCTTTCTGCAGAAGGAGTAAGTCCTATATTCAAACGCTTTATGTTCAATTGATTATCTTTTATAGATTGTAAAAGATTGGAATAAATATTATTTAAGCGTATCGCATATTTTACTACTAATTCCCCATCTTTCGTTAGTTCTACGTTATGATTTGTCCTTCGAAATATTTTTGTTTGTAGTTCATCTTCTAATTGTTTAATGTGCATACTTACGGCTGGCTGGGTGAGATTTAATTCTAATGCAGCCTTAGAATAATTTTTTGTTTTTGCTACCATAAGTAAAGTAGCAAGTCTTTGTGTTATCATAAAAACTCCTATTATAAAGAAAATTTATAACTATAAAACAAGTTATAAGTTGATTATACCTTGTTTTAGACGTAAAATCAATCTTGGATACTAAGAATAACGAAAGAAGAACTATAAGGGAGGTTGTTTCTAATGGTGGATATGGAATTTTACGGAAATCTCACAAATACAACTAAAATTTTAATTTCATTAAGTATAATGTTATTAACAGGTTTCTTAATGACTAGAATAACCAAACTTCTAAAATTACCTAATGTAAGTGGATATATTATTGGAGGTATACTTATTGGTCCATATTGTTTAAAATTAATATCAGAAGATATGGTAACACATATGGACTTTGTAAGTGATATAGCGCTGAGCTTTATTGCTTTTGGCGTTGGAAAGTTTTTGAAAAAAGAAGTATTAAAAAAAGCAGGTAGTAAAGTTATTATTATAACTATTCTTGAATCTTTAATTGCTATGCTTTTGGTAACACTTTCTATGCATTTTTTCTTTAAAATGGATTGGAATTTTTCTCTAATATTAGGAGCAATTGCATCTGCAACTGCACCAGCTTCTACTATGATGACCATAAAGCAGTATAATGCGAAAGGAGAATTTGTTAATGTTTTATTACAAGTAGTGGCTTTAGATGATATTGTTTGTCTTCTAGCCTTTAGCGTAGCAACGTCCATAGCCTCTGCAAATGATGGCTCCTTTCATATAATAGATGTTTTAAAACCTATAGGTCTTAATTTCCTTGCCATTGTGATAGGTATTGTTTTAGCAATCCTTTTACGACTTATTTTAAATCCAAAAAGAAGCAAGGAAAATAGACTGATTCTAGTTATAATGGCACTTCTTACCTTATGTGGCATTTGCTCTATATTCCAAGTTTCTCCTTTATTGTCCTGCATGATTTTTAGTACGGTTTATGTTAATATAACCGATGATACTTATTTATTCCATCAAATAGATAACTTTACTCCTCCGATTATGCTTTTGTTTTTTGTATTATCTGGTATGAAACTTAATTTAAAAACTTTGCTTCAGGTAGGAGGCATTGGTGTATGTTATTTCCTTATTCGAATTATAGGAAAATATTTAGGTTCTTATCTTGGCTGTGTAGTAACAAAAGAACATAAAGACGTACGAAATAATTTGGGTCTTGCACTAATACCTCAGGCAGGGGTGGCCATTGGATTATCTGTGTTAGGTCAAAGATTATTACCTACCGATATGGGACATTTGCTTGCAACCATTATTTTATCTTCTTCCGTGTTATATGAATTCATAGGACCAACCTGTGCTAAAGCATCCCTATTTTTATCACATTCTGTGGAATGGCATAAGAAAAAGAAAAGTGAAATTGATGTTTTACATGAGGAAACACAGGAAAGTCTTAAGATTGTTTTAAATCAAAACGATGAAAATTCGATAGCTTTAGATGAGACAAAGGATGAATCTAAGTTTTAAAAAGTTGTAAGTTATATAAAAATGTGATATAATTATTCTGCAATTTTTAGTAAAGAGGTAGAAAATTATGACAAAGACAAAAGTGATTGTTTGTAGCAATTCTGGAATTGATTATGTAGAGCATCCCTACGATATAGAAGTATTTCGCTCTATTGTGCAATATTCTGAAACAGAAAAATATGACGACTATACCGAAATTTCAGCAGAAACATTTTATAATAGGTTAATTACAGATAAAGAGGCATTTCCACATACGGCATATGTTACGCCAGGTCATATGATAGAAGTATTTGAAAAAGCAAAAAAGGATGGCTATGATAGTGCATTAGTTATCGTTATTGCAAAACCATTAAGTGGATTACATAATGCGGTTGAATTATACGCTAAAGAAGTAGAAGATTTTAAAGTTACCGTTTATGATTCTCATTGTTTATCTTATCCACAAGCCCTAATGGGTATAGAAGCAGCAAAAATGTTTGATGAGGATAAAACTTTAGAAGAGGTTTTAGAAAGACTAGATTTTATAAGAGATCATAATCATATGATTTTTGCGGTAGATACATTAGAATATTTAATTAAAAATGGAAGACTTTCTAGAGTGGCTGGAATGTTTGCAAATATGCTATCTATTCGACCACTATTAGATTTAGACCCAGATGGTAAGGTAAGAACACTAGAGAAGGTTAGAACGGCTAAGGCTGCAAGAAAAAGACTAGTTCAAATGTTTTTAGAGGAAATAAATGGTAAGGATGTAATTCCTTTTATTGTTCATGCCGCAGCAGAACAGGAAATACTTAATGAAGTAAAAGATGCAGTATTAAAGGTAAGAACGGATTTTGAATCTATACCCGATTATTTATTAACGCCTGTTGTAGGAGCACATACAGGACCAAAAACTGTTTGTTTAGGCTATATCTTAAAAAACAAATAATATAAAAAAAGAGATATGGTAGATACATATCTCTTTTTAATTATTTTATCCTAAGTTGTAAAGACCTTTTTTATAAGAAAACAATATCCAAAAGGATTGCATATTTTTAGGACAAGGTACATACAATATAATGGTGAATTTGTATGAAGAAAATGAATTTAATTATTGGCTATATTGTTGTTGCTGTACTAGGAGTATTAGCGCATTTTGCTTTTGATTTTTTTAAAATGGATTATTTAAAGGCAGTATTTCCATCTAATGAAAGCATATTTGAGCACTTAAAATTGATTATTTTTCCAACGTTAATCTATTTGTTTATCGATTTAATAATTTCTAAAGAAAAGAATGGAATTTTTTCTTCTTATGTTAGTGGGATAATCGTGGCTAGTATTTTTATGATATGTAGCTATTATACCTATAGTGGAATCATTGGAAAAGATATACCATGGGTGAATATCTTAATTTTCTTTATATGTTTAATGATAATATTTTATTATCGATATAAAAAAACAACACTCTTTGATGGTGCAAATAGTGTTGTTGCAATTGTTGTTTTCTTATTAATAATAGAAATATTTAGTTTTTATCCTACAAATATTAACCTTTTTAAAGATCCGACTATGCATCAAGTTCAATTAAAATTTCTTCAAGATCTTTTTCATTAAAAATATATTTCTTATTGCAGAAATTACATGTAATTTCTGCTTTTTTATCTTTATCTAAAATATCTTTTATTTCTAAGGCCCCAATAGATTTAAGACCTTTTTTGAATCTTTCTTTGCTACAATTACAAAAATAATCTAATGGATTAGTTTCAAGCAAGGTATAATCTCCATCGGTAATTTCATTTATAATTTCTTCAGCAGTATAGCCCTCACTTATCATTTGAGAACAAGATTTTATGGAATTTAATTTATTTTCTAATTTTGTAATATATTCTTCCTTACATCCTGGCATTATTTGTATTAGAAAACCGCCAGCCGCTTTTACTTTGGAGTCTTTATCAAAGGATACTCCTAAACCCACAGACGAAGGAATTTGTTCGGACTTTGCAAAATAATAAGTAAAATCTTCAGCAATTTCTCCACTGACAATTTCACAGGTAGAAGCAAAAGGTTGTCTTAAATGTAAATCCTTTATAACTTCGATGAAGCCATTTCCAACCGCATCTTTTACATTTAGTTTACCATTATTATAAGATAAATAGACCCCAGGGTTTTGAACAAATCCACGGACATGTCCGTCTGTAGCTTCAACGGTGATTCTACCTATAGGACCATCACCATTTACTTTTATATTTAAATACTCTCCAGCTTTATAGGTACAAGACATAATTGCAGAAATGGTAAGGGTTCTTCCTAAGGCTGCACAGGAAGTAGGCCATAAGTGAAATATGTCTTGAGCATACGATACAATATCTGTAGTAATCGCTGCATAAATTCTTACGGTTTCATTCATACAGTAAGCTTTTTGTAAATAACTTTTCATAAGATACCTCGATTGTTTGTTTGTGATTTTTTTTTATTTTATTTATTATATTTTATTTTAGTATATTTATCAAGAATAGAAGTCTTTCTTATGTGAAAACATATTATGTTTTAGTATAAAATTTCTATTAATAAAAGATTTATCGCATAAAATATCAAAATGAAAACGTTTTATAATATTTTCGACTCATATATAGTTGACATAATTAGATAAAGTTTTATAATAGAAGTATCTATTTTGGGCTGGCTCCTTAATAGATAACTTAGCAAAGATAGTTTAATGAAATAAACTTGAGTATAATTATGGAAGGACGAATAAGTAAGTTCATAATTATTGGTCCTTTCAAACAAAAAAGGACTATCAAGTTAGTCCTTTTTTTGTTAAATATTTGATTGATGAAATAGAAGTAGTAAAATATGGAAATCTTTAGAGAGTCTTGGAGGGTGGAAGCAAGATGGTAGAAGTATTTGAACGTGTCTATGGAGATTCAATAAAGAACGTATTTTCTGCGTTAAAGAAATTTGAGGTGGCTATATATTAGCAATAAGAGTGGTACCGCGGATTTTTCGTCTCTTTCTAATGAAAGAGGCATTTTTATATTAATTTAGGAGGATAAAAAAATGAACAAAGGTATTAAAAAAGTAGTATTAGCATATTCAGGAGGATTAGATACATCTATCATTATTCCATGGCTTAAAGAAAATTATGATAATTGTGAAGTTATTGCCGTATCTGGTAACGTAGGGCAAAAGGATGAATTAGAAGGATTAGAAAAAAAGGCAATTGCAACTGGAGCTTCTAAGCTATATATTGAAGATTTGAATCAAGCATTTGTAGAAGATTATATATATCCTACTTTAAAAGCAGGAGCAAAATATGAAGGAAAATATTTATTAGGAACATCCTTTGCAAGACCAATAATTGCGAAAAGAATTGTTGAAATAGCTATTGCTGAGGGTGCAGATGCAATTTGTCATGGCTGTACTGGAAAAGGAAATGATCAGGTTCGATTTGAACTTGCGATTAAGGCCTTTGCCCCTAATATGAAGATTATTGCTCCATGGAGAGAATGGAGTATTAAATCAAGAGATGAGGAAATAGATTATGCAGAAGCACATCATATTCCTCTTAAGATTAGTCGTGAAACAAATTATTCTAAAGATAAAAACTTATGGCATTTGTCTCATGAAGGTCTTGATTTAGAATCCCCTGAAAATGAGCCAATGTATGATAAGATTTTAGAAATGGGTGTTTCGCCTGAACAAGCGCCAGATAAACCTACCTATGTGACGATAGGTTTTGAAAAGGGTATTCCCGTATCCATTAATGGTGTGAAAATGAATGCAGTTGATTTGGTTTGGGAATTAAATAAAGTCGGTGGCGCTAATGGTATAGGTATCATTGATATTGTGGAAAATCGTTTGGTTGGTATGAAGAGTCGTGGCGTATATGAAACTCCAGGTGGAACGATTCTATATGAAGCACATGAATTATTGGAATCCATTACTTTGGATAAGGATACTATGCATTTTAAAAGAATAGTTTCTGATAGATTTGCTGATTTAGTTTATAACGGCTTGTGGTTTACCCCTCTTCGTGAGGCATTATCTAGTTTTGTAGATCAAACACAAGAAACGGTAACGGGAGAAGTAAAGGTTAAGCTTTATAAAGGAAATATTATTCCAGCATCCATAAAGTCTAACTATTCCTTATATAACGAAGAAATTGCATCCTTTGGAGATGATGAGGGTGCTTATGATCAAAATGATTCCAAAGGATTTATTAATTTATTTGGTTTGCCTATTAAAGTAAACGCATTATTAAAAGAAAAAAATAAAAAGTAAGAGGTATATTTATGGCTAAAATGTGGGCAGGAAGATTCAAAAAAGAATTAAATAAAGAGGTAAATGATTTTAATTCCTCCATATCTTTTGATTGCAGAATGGTTGAAAGTGATATTGTTGGTTCGATTGCCCATGCCAATATGCTTGGTAAGCAAGGCATAATTTCTAAGGAAGATTCAAAAAAGATATGTAAAACATTAACAGAAATTTTAGAGGATATAAAATCCTTTAAATTGGAATTTGATTTAGAAGCAGAAGATATTCATATGTTTGTAGAGCAAGAACTTACAAAAAGAATTGGAGAAGTAGGTAAAAAACTTCATACAGCTAGAAGTCGAAATGATCAGGTTGCTTTAGATATTCGTATGCATCTAAGAAAAGAAATCGATGAAATAGGAAAATTGTTGATTACTTTAATAAAAGAAATTATTGTTTTAGCAGAAAAACACAAAGAAACAATTCTACCAGGATATACGCATTTACAGCGTGCACAACCCATAACGTTAAGTAATCATTTGCTAGCTTATGCTTTTATGTTTAAAAGAGATATATCTCGTTTTTTAGAAACATTTGACCGAATGAATTATTCTCCTTTAGGAAGTTGTGCTTTAGCAGGAACAACATATCCAATCGATCGATTACATGTGGCGGAGATGCTTGGCTTTAATGGAATTGTAGAAAATTCTTTGGATGGTGTATCGGATCGTGATTTTTGTGTTGAGTGTGCATCAAATATTTCTTTATGTATGATGCATTTATCTCGATTCTCAGAGGAAATAATTTTATGGTGTTCTTGGGAATTTAAATTTATAGAGTTAGATGATGCGTATTCCACAGGCTCTTCCATTATGCCTCAGAAAAAAAATCCAGATATTTGTGAGCTTATCCGTGGAAAGACAGGTAGAGTATATGGAAATTTAATTACGCTTCTTACGATGTTAAAAGGGTTGCCACTAGCTTATAATAAAGATATGCAGGAAGATAAGGAAGCCATTTTTGATTCTTTTGATACGTTAAAGAATTGTTTATCCATTTTTACTCCTATGCTAAAGAGTATGAAAGTAAATAAAGAAAACATGAGAAATGCAGCGGCAAAAGGATTTATAAATGCCACAGATTTAGCCGATTATTTAGTGAAAAAAAATATGGCATTTAGAGATGCATATAAAATATCTGGTAGTATCGTTGGGTATTGCATAGAACACAATTATGTTCTAGAAACATTACCTTTAGATAAATATAAAGAATTTAGCGATTTATTTGAAAATGATGTTTATGAAGAAATCCGATTGGAAAAATGTACATTTAAAAGAACAAGTAAAGGTGCATCAGGTATCCAGTCTGTGGAAGAGCAAATTAATATTTTAAAGGGTGATTTAGATGAAATACAAGGTATTCATTGATGGAAAAGAAGGAACGACTGGTCTAAGAATATATGAAAGATTACAAAAAAGAGAAGATGTCGAATTAATTACTCTTTCGGATGATTTAAGAAAAAATCTTGAAGAAAGAAAAAAGTGTATTAATGCATCCGATATTACTTTTTTATGTCTTCCAGATTTAGCGGCCAAAGAAGCAGTTTTACTATTAGAAAATTCTCATACAAAAATAATAGATGCTTCAACGGCGCATAGAACATTAGATAATTGGGCCTACGGCTTTCCAGAATTAGACCCTAAATTTTTTAACAAAATAAAAACAAATCAACTTGTTGCTATTCCAGGTTGCCATGCCAGTGGCTTTATAGCCAGTGTTTATCCTTTGATAAAAAATGGCATATTGGATAAAGATTATCCATTATGCTGTAATTCCATTACGGGATATTCTGGTGGTGGAAAAAAGATGATAGAAGATTATAAAAATACAAAGGATTCTCTCTATATGGCACCTAGGCAATATGCTATGGGACAAACCCATAAGCATTTAAAGGAAATGAAAATAATTACTGGTATAGATAGGGAACCTATTTTTCATCCTATAGTTGCAAATTTTTATAGTGGTATGGTTGTGAGTATTGGAATTCAAACAAAAGATTTAAATAAGAAAATGGGGATAAAAGAAATCCATCAGTTTTATGAAGAGTATTATAAGAATCAACCATTTATACAAATTATGCCCTATCAAGTTACTGGTACAGACAGTGGCTTTTTATCCGCTTTAGAATTAAGCGGTTATGATAATATGAGAATTTATATTAATGGTAATGATGAAAGAATATCAATTTCTTGTGTTTATGATAATTTAGGTAAAGGTGCAAGTGGCGCCGCAATTGAATGTATGAATATAATGTTAGGATTGGATATAACCAAGGGACTAGATATATTGGAGGTATAAAATGAAAGTTGTAGATAAAGGAGTTTGTGCACCGATAGGATTTAAAGCAAACGGAATCCATGCAGGAATAAGACATAATAAAGAAAAGCTAGATTTAACTTTGATTGCATCTGATGTTTTAGCAACTGCAGCGGCCGTATACACTACAAATTTAGTAAAAGGTGCTCCTATATATGTTACAAAAAATAATTTAGCTAATGGATACGCTCAGGCGATGATTTGCAATAGCGGAAATGCAAACACTTGTAATGCGGATGGAATCTTTATTGCGGAACAAACCTGTGAAATTCTAGCAGATACTTTAAAAATTAAAAAAGAGGATGTAATTGTTGCTTCTACAGGAGTTATTGGTCTTCCTCTTTCGATAGAACCATTTAAAAAAAATATGGATACATTAGTTTTGGGATTGGAAAATTCAAATCTAGCATCGGATAAAGCTTGTGCTGGTATAATGACAACGGATACAAAGAAAAAAGATATCGCTGTTGAATTTATGATTAAGGACAAGGTTTGCCATATTGGAGCAATTACAAAAGGCAGTGGTATGATCCATCCTCAAATGGCTACTATGTTATGCTTTGTTACAACGGATGTTTATATTACTCCATTGATGCTGCAGAAGGCATTAAAGTTTTGTGTAGAAGACACTTTTAATATGTTATCGGTTGATGGAGATACCTCAACTAATGATATGGTAAGCATATTAGCCAATGGAATGGCAAATAATACGATTATAGATAAAGAAAATGAAGAGTATGATGAATTTGTAAAAGCATTATATTATGTCTGTGAAAATCTTGCAAAGGAAATGGCAAAAGATGGAGAAGGAGCAACAAAGCTTCTTATATGTCATACCTATAATGCCAAAGATAAAAACACAGCGAAACTTGTTTCAAAATCAGTAATATGCTCAAGCTTATTTAAAGCAGCCATGTTTGGAGCCGATGCAAACTGGGGAAGAGTCCTTTGTGCCATAGGATATTCGTCTGCTGATGTAGATATTTCTAAAATTGATGTTTCCTTTCATTCGTCCTTTGGAAGTATAGAAGTATGCAAAAATGGTTCAGGTTTACCATTTAGTGAAGAGATAGCAAAAGAAGTATTGAAGAAAGATGAGATAACTATCGAAATTAATTTAAATGAAGGAACGATAGAATCCTTTGCATATGGTTGTGATTTAACTTATGATTATGTTAAAATAAATGGAGATTATAGAAGTTAGGTGATAGTATGATTGCATTAGAGGAAAGAGCAAAAGTATTAAGTGAAGCTTTACCTTACATTTTAAAATATAAAGATAAAATCATAGTAATTAAATATGGTGGAAATGCTATGATTGATGATAATTTAAAATCTTCGGTTATGGAGGATGTGGTTATGCTTACCTCCTTAGGAATGAAGGTGGTTTTAGTCCATGGAGGTGGACCTGAAATATCTACTATGCTTAAAAAAACAGGGAAAGAATCAAAATTTGTTAACGGATTACGTGTAACGGATGAAGAAACTATGGATATTGTAACTATGGTTTTAACTGGTAAAGTAAACAAATACTTAGTTAAAGAATTAAATAAAGCTGGTGGAAATGCGATTGGATTATCGGGAGTAGATGCCAACATGATTATCGCTCAACCATTGGATGAAAATCTTGGGTACGTAGGATCTATAGTAGATATTAATACCGATGTTATTTTAGATGCCTTAGATATGGGTTATATTCCCGTAATATCAACGGTTGGAAGTGATGCCGAAGGAAAGGTTTATAATATTAATGCAGATACTGCAGCTGCAAGAATTGCAGGAGCCTTAAATGCAGAGAAGTTTATTTCTATGACCGATATTAAAGGTGTTTTACAGGATAAGAATGATCCAACCAGTTTATTAAAATCCATTAATGTATCGGAAATAAAACAGCTTGCCAAACAAGGTATTATCGATGGTGGTATGATTCCTAAGGTAGAATGCTGTGTAGAAGCCATAAGACGTGGGGTTTCTCATGTTGTCATTATCGATGGAAGGGTTCCGCATTCTATTTTAATTGAAGTACTAACCGATGAGGGTGTTGGAACGATGTTTAAGTAATTCTTGAAATTACGAAAGGAGAAAATGCGTATGTTAGATATAATAAATGAAGATAAGGAAAATATTTTAAATACCTATAAACGCTTTAATGTCGTTTTATCCTCAGGAAGCGGTGCTATATTAAAGGATATAAATGGCAAAGAGTATATTGATTTTTCTAGTGGAATTGGCACAAATGCTTTTGGTGCATGCGATGATTTGTGGGTAAATGCGGTATGTGACCAGGCAAAGACCTTACAGCATACATCAAATCTTTATTATTCTATTCCTCAAGTGAACTTAGCAAAATTATTAATAGAAAAAACGAAAATGAAAAAAGTGTTTTTTTCGAATAGTGGAGCAGAATCAAATGAGGGTGCGATAAAAGCAGCTAGAAAGTATTCTTACGATAAATATGGCGTTGGTAGAAATGAAATTATTACGCTTAAGGATTCTTTTCATGGAAGAACCATTGCAACTTTATCTGCAACCGGACAAGATGTATTCCATCAATATTTTCACCCTTTTGTAGAGGGATTTACTTATGCAACCGCAAATGACATTTCTGGATTAGAAGCCCTTATAACGGATAAAACTTGTGCCATTATGATTGAAACAGTACAAGGAGAAGGCGGCGTAAATGCTTTGGATTCCGATTTTATTAAATTTATAGATAAAATATGTAAAGAAAAGGATTTAGTTTTTATTGTAGATGAAGTCCAAACGGGAAATGGTCGATGTGGCTATTTATATAGTTATATGGAATATGGAGTTCATCCAAATATTGTTACTACGGCAAAAGGCTTGGCAGGTGGACTTCCTTTTGGTGCAATTTTATTTGATGAAAAACTTGCAAATACTTTAACTTATGGCACTCATGCGACCACTTTTGGTGGAAATCCTGTTTGTGCCGCAGCAGCGTATAGCATTTTATCAAGACTTGATGAAGCCTTATTACAGCATGTAAGAGATTGTAGAAAAATAATCGATGATGAACTTTCTTCTTGTAAAAATGTAATAAAAACAACTGGAAAGGGATTAATGGTTGGTATTGAAATTGCCCATCATTTAAATGCAGCCGATATTGTTTCAAAATGTATTGAAAATGGTTTAATACCACTTACTGCAAAAAATAGGATACGCTTGTTACCTCCTTTAAATATTACTTTTGAAGATTTAAAAAAAGGAATTACCATATTAAAGAAAGTGTTAGGTGAATAAAATGAAGCATTTATTAACTTTAGAAGATTTAACAAAAGAAGAGATATTAGAAATATTAAATTTAGCCGATCAGCTAAAATTTCAAAAGAAGAATCATATAGAACATCATTTATTAAAGGGAAAAACATTAGGAATGATTTTTCAAAAATCATCAACTAGAACAAGAGTATCCTTTGAAGTTGGTATGTATGAGCTTGGAGGACAAGCCTTGTTTTTATCCTCTAGAGACTTGCAAATAGGAAGAGGAGAGCCAGTTGAGGATACTGCTCGAGTTTTATCTAGATATCTAGATGGAATTATGATTCGAACGTTTGCTCAAAAAGAAGTTGAAGATTTAGCAAAGTATGGCTCTATACCTGTTATAAATGCTTTAACCGATTATGCCCATCCATGCCAGGTGTTGGCGGATTTAATGACCATTCGTGAATTTAAGGGTGCTTTTGAGGGATTAAAATGTGTTTATATTGGTGATGGAAATAATATGGCAAATTCAATCATTGTTGGTTGCTTAAAGCTTGGTATGAAAGTTGCGGTTGCAACACCAAAGGGATATGAACCAGATGCTCATGTTTTAGAATTTACTAAACAGTATCCAAATATGTTTACGTTAACAAATGATGTATATGAGGCAGCAAATAATGGAGATGTATTCTTTACAGACGTATGGGCTTCTATGGGGCAGGAACAAGAAGCTATAGAAAGAAAGAAGATTTTTAAAGGATATCAAATTAATTTAGAGGTTTTGAAAAAAGCAAATAAAGATGCAATGGTACTCCATTGCCTTCCAGCACATCGTGAAGAAGAAATTACGACCGATGTATTTGAGAGTCATGCAAACGAAATCTTTGAAGAAGCTGAAAATAGATTACATGCCCAAAAAGCGGTATTAGTTAAATTAATGTCTTAATAGGATTTATTTGAATTTAAAAAAAGAAAGATGAACCGGATGGTCTTTCTTTTTTCTTTATTTATGATATAATTACCAAAGAAGGATATGATGGTATGATTTCTATAAATTGGATAGGAATAGTTCTTTCTTTATTCTTATATTTTCCATATATGATTTATTTGATTTTTAATAAAGATAAAAAAGGAAAAACAAAATATAGGCAAATAGAAATTATAGAATATATAAGTAAGGCAGGAATCATTTTCTTTGGATTTATAAACTTAAATTCTTATGGATACATTTTTAAAAATAAGGTTTTAGAAATTTTATGGATTCTTTTATTTTTTATCGCTATACTATTTTATTATTTTTGTTGGTTAAGATATTTTTTAAACGGAAGAAACAAAAAAAATTTATATGATAAAATCATCTTTCCATATCCCATTGGTATTTTAGAATGTTTTATTTATGCTATAAGTGGCGCATTACTTTTAAATCCGTTTGTAATTATATTTTCTATCCCATATAGCATAAGTCATATTTTTTTAGGTTTAAGGAGAAAAGATGTATGGCAGTAATGTTTAAACAAGAAAAATTTAATATCCATACTTCCTTTGTTGATTTTATCGATCAATTAAGGCCCTCTGCAGCATTGGATTTTTTTCAGGATTTAGCCGCAACGCATGCAAAAGAAATTGGTGTTGGATTTGATGATGTTTATGCACTAGGGTATATATGGGTTGTGATGTATGAGCAACTAGAGGTAGTAAAAAGACTTCCTAAAGTTGGGGAAGAAATCCTTGTAAAAACGTGGCCAAAATCAAGAGGTAAATTAGAATTTGAACGTGAATATGAAATTTGTGATTTAGAAGATCAAACTCTAATAAAAGGAATTTCCAATTGGGTTTTACTAGAAAAAGAAAGACATACTTTGGTTAAAGCAAATAATGTGAATTACATCGGAGAAAATTACCCGAAAACCAATTATTTTGAAAAACAAAAAAGAAGATTAAATTTAAATGATTCTATCTATCCTTTTGTTTTTAGTCATAAGGTAACCTTAAGTGATTTGGACCATAATATGCATATGAATAACGCCAAGTATCTAGATATTATTCATAATATGCAAAATTTTGATAAGTATAAAACATGGAAAAAGTTTGAAATTGCTTTTCTTCATGAAGCAAAACTCAATGAAGAAATAAAAGTAAAGCATTTCCAAGAAAATGGTCTAGACTGCTATAAGGGATACGTAGAAGAACAGCCTTGTTTTGAAGCAATTGCATATTGGGAGGAATAAAAATGGAAAAATTATTAAAATTTATTAAACAATCACCTACTGCATTTCATGCAGCAAGAAATATAGAAAATGAATTAATAGATAATGGATTTGAAAAGTTAAATGAATCTGATAAATGGAATTTAAAAGCAGGTAGTAAATATTTTATAACAAGAAACTCCTCAAGTATAATTGCTTTTACTATTCCAAATGATTTAAGTAGTCTTTCTTTTAATATTACAGCGGCTCATTTAGACTCTCCAACATTCAAACTAAAACCAAATTTTACCATAAATGCGGGGAAATATAAAAAACTAAATATAGAGATTTATGGTGGTCCTATTTTAAATACATGGATGGATCGTCCTTTAAATATTGCTGGTAGAGTCATTGTTAAAGAAAATGGACTTAAAACAAAACTTATTTCCTTTGATAAGCCTATGGCGATTATACCGAACTGTTCGATTCACTATTACCCAGAATTAAATAAAGGAGTAGCCTTAAATGCTGCTATCGATTTACTTCCTATCATTAGTGATTCCAATATAGATTTGATGTCTCTTATTTCTAAAAGATTAAATATTGAAGAAAAAAATATTGTTTCCTTCGATTTATATTTGGCCATCTTAGATCGCGGAACCTTAGGAGGAGCAAATAATGAATTTTTAATGGCTCCTCAAATTGATAATTTAGAATGTGCCTATGCTACATTTGAATCTTTTATAAAAAGTGAAAATAATAAATCGATAAATGTTTTAGCTGAGTTTGATAATGAAGAAATTGGATCACGTACACGTCAAGGTGCATCGTCTACTATGCTAAAGGACATTTTGGAAAGAATAAGTTTTTCTTTAGGTAAGAATAAAGAAGAACATTATATGTCTTTGGCTAACTCCTTCATAGTTTCAGCGGATAATGCGCAAGGCTTTCATCCAAATTATCCTCAAAAGTATGATGCAACAAATGCCGTATATTTAAATCAAGGTATTGTAATAAAAAATGCGGCAAGGGGGTCCTATTCTACAGATGGTATGTCTTTGGCTTATTTTAAATCCATATGTGAAATGGCGGATGCAAAATATCAGATGAATACGAATAGAAGTGATATATTGGGAGGATCTACTTTAGGGGTTGTGTCTATATCCAATGTTTCTATTCCCTCCGTTGATATTGGACTTGCCCAACTTGCCATGCACTCGGCTTTAGAAACAGCAGGGGCTTGTGATTACAAAGAATTAGTTAAAGCCTTAACAAAATTTTATGAAACACATTTACTTATTAAAAAAGATGGCGAGTTTGTCTTTTAATTCGACAAATTTTTTATGAATCTTTAGTTATAATTTGTTTAAAAGGAGTAGTATATTATGAATTATGTCGATAAAAGTATTGCTTTAAAATATTTAGCAAATAATGAAATGGTTTTTCATAAAGTTAAAGAAAGTTTCTTAAATACCTATAAAAATGGAGTAGAAGAATTAACGCGGTTGTATAATGAAAAAAATAAAGAGGACTTATATAGATATATTCATTCTTTGAAAGGAATTTCTTTAAATATAGGTTCTATGGTCTTGTATGAAGATGCGTGCTATATTTTAGATAAATTAAAAAAAGAAGGAAATGATCTTCCTTCTTTAGAACAATTCATCTATACGCTAAGAAATGTGTATGATGAATTAATACGTTTATAATTTTTGATAAACTAAAAGAATTCTTTCATCTTCTAATTCTAAGTCATCGTTAAAGTCACCACTTATTTTAATTAACTTAAATTTAGAGGATTTTAAATCTTTAATATCATAATAATATTCATAATAATTTTCTATGAAAACATCGGTACCCTCTTGTATCTTAATGGTATGCTTTAAAGAGGTGCTTGATGTTTTTTTTGTTTTCCAATCCAGTTTAAAGGTAACAAAATCTTCGCAAATATCATTTTTTTCATATTCTTTCATCATGGCTTTCGAAAAAACATCTATGATGAAATAACCGCCTTCTTTCAAATGAAGACTCGCAGATTCAAATAAATTCTTTATATCCTTTAATGTTGGCAAGAAATTGACGGAGTCAAAAAAACAAGTAATCATATTATATTTTTTATTTAATCTGAAATTCGTCATATTCATGCAATATAAAGGAAAATTTAAATGATTAATCTTCATTTTTTCACTAGCAATTTCTAAAATAGTTTTAGATAAATCCAAACCCTCTACATCATAGCCCTTTAGTTTTAGCATCGTGCATAACGTTGCCGTGCCACAGGCTAAATCTAAGATAGAATTCTCTTTTTGTAAAAAGGGTTCTATAAATTCTAACCATAAATCATAATTAAGTTTTGCCATTACTTCGTCATAGTAATAACCAAATTTTTTATAAGCATTCATTATTTTTTCACCTTCAAATTTGAAATAAAAGAAGTATCCGGGTCAATGTAGATTGTTTTTTGATGGGTATAAGTAACAAAACAATTTCTTTTTCCAGGTATTTTTTTAATATTCCTTACTCTTGTATAATCGACTGCAACCGAAGAGGATGAGCCTAAAGTAGAATAATAAGAGGCAATCATCGCAGCCGTTCTTATTTCTTGCTCGGTAAGTTCATCGCTTTTGAAAACGACTACATGACTTCCTGGACCATCTTTTACATGAAACCACATATCATTTGATTTTGCCAGTTTATGTGTTAAATATTCATTTTGTAAGTTATTTTTTCCAACACAAATTAATGTTTCATTTTCTAATATATAAGTTAGAAGTTTTGGCTTTTGTTTTTTCTTCGCTTTTGTTTCTTTTTTAAATAAGTATTTTGCTTCAATTAATTCGTCCCTAATTTCTAATGCTTCATTTATATTTGCTTGCTGAAGCTGAAAGGAAAGCATTTCAAAGTATTCAATTTCATTTTTAGCTATGTTGATTTGTTCATCGATATAGATTAAAGAGTTTTTTGCTTTTTGATATTTTTTAAAATAGCGATTTGAATTTTCTAAAATGGTATATTTATTATCTAACGGAATAACGATTTCTTCATTCGTATAATAATTCAGAACCAGTTGTTCCTTTTTTTTCTCTTTTAAGTTAGAAGAAGAAAGAAGAAGCTCACCATAGAGTTTAAGATCGTCTAATAGATTTGCCTGTAATTTTTCAGATTTTAGTTTTTCAATTTTCTTTTGATTCTTTTTTAACTGTCGATTTACAAAAGTTAATAAGTCATTTGTTTTAAGTTTTACTTTGGCTTGTAAATCAGCTTTATAATAAAAATTATCTAAAAGTTCGGATAAAGAAGAATATTCTTGAATGATTTGATTATTAAAATTATGATAATAAAAATCTAAATTTCCTTTGAAATTAATAAAGGTACAAGGCTTATTTTCAATTCTTAAATAGGTAAAAAAAGCTTTTTCATGCAAATCAGTATTAAAAATAGGATAAGATAGATTTAAAGATACTCCATTGAATGTATCCATATAGTCTTTGGGATTGGATAATTTTTTTGTTTGAATAATATCGATAATCTCTTTTTCGGATAGTGTTAAAGGATTCATCTTATTCGTTTTAGGAAATTCATATAAAGCATTTGGTAGAATCGTTCGATTGTATTCTCCTATTCCATCATGCTTAAGTGCCTCTATTATTTTAAAGTTCTCTTCTGTAAGTATCATATTTGAATATCTACCCATAATTTCACAGATTAAATATTTTCTTTTGAAATCTTGCATTTCATTGTATCCGGTTAAAACAAAATAGATGATTCGATCACTTTCATAGGTTTTTATATCTTCTATAAAATATCCTTCGATGTGTTTGCGTAAAAACATGGTAAAACTTTTTGGATGTAAAGGTGCATCGTATGGCATGGTCGTTAAATGGATTCTTGCAAAATCAGAGGAAAAAGAAAGCATTAAGTTATAATTTTGTTTATTCGCACGGATTGTAAAAATAAAATCTGTGTCTCCAGATTCTAAAATTTTCGAGATTCTTCCGGATTTTAAGGGCTCAAATTCTTTTAGTAGACGACTAAGAAACACTCCATCAAAACTCATAGTATCACCTTCGTTTTGTAGTATAGCATTTATTTTAAAAAAATGCTATTATAAACGTACTCTTTTATGGTAAAATTAAAAAAAGGAGCGTGTCGGATATGGCTTTTTGGAGTAAAAAGAAAATAATAGATGGTATTATAAAGTATCTAAATGAAAATAACATAACATGGAAAGAAGAATTAGGCTTTATAACTTATGAATTATTTTTTAATGAAAGTGGTTATTCTTTATATCCATATATTCAAATAAATGAAGAAGTAGAAGAAATATCGATATTGATTAATATAAAAGAGATAGCAGATGGAAAGAATTATGATTATTCTAGTTTGAATGATTTAAATGTAAAATCAAAATATTTTACAGCAAAAATTAAAGATAAAGTATTAATTTTAGAATATAACTGTAATGTTTCTTATGAAAATGTATCAAAATTTCTAAAAAAAATCGTGGACAGTATTTTTAGTTTACAAAAGGATATTGATAATTTATAAAACTATTGAAATTTGTCAGAAATTGAGGTAGAATTTTTAATAAATATTTTGTTTAGAGGTGAAAAAATGAAATTAAATGATCGAGGACTTTTAGTTGTAATTTCTGGACCTTCTGGAGTAGGAAAAGGAACCGTACGTAAAGCGTTATTTGATATGCCGAAACATAACTTAACTTATAGTGTATCTATGACAACTAGGAATATGCGTCCGGGAGAAAAAGACGGAGTGGATTATTATTTTGTTTCAAAAGAAGATTTTGAACAAAAAATAAAAGATGGTAAATTCTTAGAATATGCAGAATTTGTAGGAAATTATTATGGAACACCTCTAGATAAAGTAAATGAACAGTTAGATAAGGGAAATGAAGTTGTTTTAGAAATTGAAGTTGATGGCGCACAGCAAGTAAAAGAAAGAATGCCAGATTGCGTAATGATTTTTATTGTACCACCTGGAAAAGAAGCTTTATATGAAAGATTGAGAAGAAGGGGTACAGAATCCGAAGAAATTATTGAAAAAAGAATTTCAAAAGCCAATCGAGAATTTAAAAAGGCTTATTTATATGATTATATTGTTGTAAATGATGAAGTAAATAACGCGGCGGATCGAATTATGGCCATTATTCGTGCCGAGCATGCAAAAACAACAAGATCTATACATAGATATATGGAAATGATTGGAGAAAATGAAGATTAGGTATAGAAAAAATAGTAATCTTATGATATAATAAAATTTGTTGGAGGGATTTTTATGTCAAATAAAAAGAACTATGATGGTATGCGTTATCCATCTGTTGATTTATTATTAGAACAAATTGATTCAAAATATAAATTAGCTTATGCGGCAGCAAAGAGGGCTAAAATTATTGAGGAAGAAGAATGGACCTCAGCAGAAGATGGTCTTTGTGTTAAGCCTGTTGGCCAAGCTTTAGAAGAAATTTTAATTGGCAAAACAAAAATGACTTTTAAGTAAAGATTAGGTGGTTAATAGAATGCTATTAGCCACTTTTTTTCTAAAGGAGGACATTAAATGTTTATAAAATATTTTTTTTATTTTATTATATATTCTTTTTTAGGATATCTATGTGAGGTTATTTATGTTTCTACACGGGCGAAAAAAATAACGAATAGGGGCTATTTATATGGCCCAGTTTGTCCAATATATGGATATGGTTCCCTTATTATTTTGATTTGTTTAACCCCTATTTATAATATGGGAATGTGGTATTTGGTTTTTATATTAGGCATCGTCTTAACCTCTACATTAGAATATTTAACAAGTTATATTATGGAACTTATCTTTCATATGCGTTGGTGGGATTATTCCGACTATAAATTTAATATTAATGGTAGAGTATGTTTAAAAAATTCTATAATGTTTGGAATATTAGTTATGATTGTTTTTTATGTGACACAGCCTGGAGTAAATTTCATTTTAGATCGAATTCCGTCTAAAGCATTAGAGTATGCATTATTTTGGACGATGTTAATTCTATATGTTGTAGATACAATATGGTCTACCATCAAGCATATAAATATGGCTAAAGTTTTCGTTAAAATAGAAGTGTTTATGGATACGTTAGGAGATAAATTAGAAAATAGATCTGCGCAAGCAAAGGAATATTTTTCTAATACAAAGTTAGTACAAAGATTACAAAAATTAAACAGACATTATCCAAGTTTGAAATATAAAATGAGAAAAGAGAAAAAAAGAATGTCTTTAAAGGAGCTTATTGCTAGAATTGGAAATAATGATAAGGAGTAAAAGTTTGTATGGGAATCATAGAAGAAAAGTTAAAATTATTGCCTGATTTACCTGGCTGTTATCAAATGAAGGATGAAAATAATAAGATTATTTATGTTGGTAAGGCTAAAAATTTAAAAAACAGAGTAAGAAGTTATTTTCATGGTGCCCATAATGCAAAAACGACCAAACTTGTAAGCGAAATAAGAGATTTTAATTATGTTATCTGTGCATCCGAATTAGAAGCCTTTGTGTTAGAAATAAATATGATAAAGGAGTATGATCCTAAATATAATATTATGCTTAAGGATGATAAAACCTATCCTTATATTGCCATAACGAATGAAGCACATCCAAGATTAATTGTAACCAGAAATAAAAGAAAACGAAATGAAGCTAGATATTTTGGACCATATCCCAATGTGAAAGCTGCAAGAACGACGATTGATTTATTAAACCATATTTACCCTCTTAGAAAATGCTTTAAAATTCCAAATAAAGAATGCTTGTATTATCATATGCACCAGTGTTTGGCACCATGTATAAATAAAGAAATTATAGATTATACAAGTTATAAAAATAAGATAGCAAGTTTTTTAAATGGAGATGCGAAAGAATTATTAAATAAATTAAAAAAAGAAATGCAAAGTGCTTCCGATCATATGGACTTTGAAAGAGCAATTGAATATCGAGATTTAATTTCTTCTATTGAAAATACAATCGCAAGACAAAAAATTTCAATTAATGATTTAACAAGTAGGGATTATATAGGAGTATATCAGGATGCTGATGCAATATCAATTAACATAATTATTACTCGATTAGGAAATATTGTGCAGAATCATCAAACCATTATTGATGTCTATGATAGTTTAGATGATGAGGTGTTTAATTATTTGTATCAGTTTTATGAATTAAATACAAAACCAAAGGAATTTGCGATAGAAGGTATAACGGATAAAGGTTTAATAGGAGAACTTTTAGATGTGTCTTTAATTGATGCAAAAATGGGTAAGAAAAAAGAAATATTAGATATGGCTGTTTCTAATGCAAAATTTAATTTAGAAAACAAAAGAAATATCTATAGAAACCAAGTTTTAAAGAAATTAGAAACGATAGAAGCCTTAGGAAACCTTTTAAATATTCCAACGCCTAAAAGAATCGAGGCATTTGATAATTCGAATTTGTTTGGAGAGTACCCTGTATCTGGTATGGTTTGTTATATTAATGGCAAGCCTGCCCCAAAAGAATTTAGAAAATATCATATTAAAACTGTAGTAGGAGCAAACGATTATGAATCTATGAAAGAAGTGATATATCGTAGATATTTAAGACTCCTTATGGAAAATAGCATTCTTCCGGATTTAATTATAATGGATGGTGGAGCAATTCAAGTCCATGCAGCAATGGATGTTTTAGCATCCTTAAATTTAAATATACCTGTTATGGGCATTCAAAAAAATGAACACCATAGAGCATCTGTAATATTTTTTAACGAAAAATTAATAACTATAGAGAAAAATGATCCTATTTATTTACTTTTGGCAGATATATCTCAAAGAGTACATGATTTTGCGATAAGCTTTTTTAGAAGTAATAAAGCAAAAGGAATTTTTTCTTCACAATTAGATGAAATTGAAGGATTGGGTCCTAAAAGAAAAGAAAAATTATTAAAGCACTTTATTACGATAGACGGTATTAAAAAAGCAAGCGTTGAAGAACTTATGTCCGCAGGTATGCCAAAAGGGATTGCACAGAGTATTTATACCTATTTTTTAAGCAAAAAGGGATAAATCTTTAAATTTTTTTAAAATTAGCCTAATAACTTCTTGACTTATACACAATTTGTTATATATTACAAATAGTTTGGAGGAAAAAACGATGATTAAAGAAAAAGAGTATTTTATATTAAACTTAATAGATAATTTTGATGAGAATGGTATAAAGTATTTGTTATCAACATTAAGATTCCATTATAAAGGGGATACTTTAAAAAAATTAGAAGAGGTATTGCTTGATGGGGAAAACCATACAAATCCATTTGTTCATATTGTGTTTTCACATAATGTTATTAAAGAGAATCAGTGCATCATAGATCATATAGTAAAAAATGTAAAAGGGATAGTAAAAGTGGTTCAGTTACCCCTAATCGATTTATGTGAGAATGAAAATATTAAATCTTTGACAAAATCTATATTTACGGATGAAAAGTTTTTATCAGTAGAAGAGGATTCCAAATTAAGTGCAATATTTGCAAAAACAAACGAAATGAATGTAGATAAAAGTATAAAGGAAGATACAATCCTTTTAAATAAGATTTTAAATGATATTTTAGAATAAAATAAGTTTTAATTTTAATATTGAATTTTCTTGTAAAAAAAAAGAATAAATTGTATAATAAAAATGAAGTTTTGATTGCATTTCAACTCTTTATTTTTATTTTTTTTATTTTAAACAAAAAACATTTTTAAACCTAAAGGTTTGATAATAAAATAAAATGTATAGTTGAAATGTGAGATATGCGAGGAGGTTATTTAATGTTTTTAAGAAAAGAAGCAGTAAATCAAATTAAGGAGATATGTTCAAGACATAAAAATGAGCCATCTCCATTAATGCTAGTTTTAGCAGATGTACAAAATGAATATGGATATATTCCTTTAGAAGTTCAAGAGGTGATTAGTAACGAATTGGATATTCCTGTAAGTGATATTTATGGTGTAGTTACCTTCTATAGTTTTTTCTCTTTAAAGCCAAAGGGACGTTATGTTATAGGAGTTTGTATAGGAACGGCATGTTATGTTAAAGGTGGACAGAATGTGCTAGATAAATTTAGTGAACTTTTAAAAATTAAAATAGGTCAAACATCAGAGGATGGCTTGTTTACACTTGATGGATTACGTTGTATAGGTGCATGTGGTATAGCTCCAGCAATTTCTATAAATGGAAAAGTATATCCTAAAGTAAAGTTATCTGATGTTTCAAATATTATAGATGAATATCGTAAAAAGGAAATGGAGTAGTAATCTATGGAAAAGAAAAATGTCATTAAGAATGAAAAGGAATTAACGAAAAAAATTGAAGATTGTACCCAACAATTAAATCAAAAATTTAAAGGTGAAAATGGCAAGCGTTCCATCACAATTTGTGGTGGTACAGGATGCCTTTCTTCCAATTCAAAAAGCATTTTAGAAGAATTTAATAAATTAATTAAAGAATATAAATTAGAAGATAAAGTAGACGTTAATATTGTTGGATGTTTTGGCTTTTGTTCGCAAGGACCATTTGTTAAGATTTATCCAGAAGACACTTTATATCATGCGGTAAAAGTCAGTGATGTTAAGCGTATAATGGATGAAGATATAAAGCAAGGAAAAATTGTAGAGGATTTATTATATATTGATCCAAATACAAATCAAAAATGTCAAAGACAGGAAGACATTCCTTTTTATCAAAAGCAAATGCGTATCGCTTTACATGGTTGTGGTACGATTAATCCTGAAAAGATTGAAGAAGCCTTTGGATATGATGCTTTTAAGGCTTTGCGTAAAGCTTTGACAATGACCCCTCAAGAAGTTGTAACAGAGGTATTAAAAAGTGGTTTACGTGGTCGTGGAGGCGGTGGTTTCCCAACAGGTAGAAAATGGCAATTTGCTTTAGATCAACATAATGATGAAAAATATGTAGTATGCAATGGTGATGAAGGAGATCCAGGCGCATTTATGGATCGTTCTATCTTAGAGGGAAATCCAGTTAGCGTAATTGAGGGTATGATGATTGCAGGTTATGCAATTGGAGCTAAAAATGGTTATTTTTATGTTCGTGCAGAATATCCTGTTGCTGTAAATCGTTTAAGGACAGCAATTAAGCAAGTAGAAGAACTTGGATTATTAGGAGATAATATTTTAGGAACAGACTTTAGCTTTAGACTTCATATACGATTAGGAGCAGGAGCTTTTGTTTGTGGTGAGGAAACGGCATTATTAAATTCTATCGAAGGAAAACGTGGTATGCCAAGACCTCGTCCACCATTCCCAGCTGTATCTGGTTTATGGGGAAAACCTACTATTATTAACAATGTAGAAACTTTTGCAAATGTACCATATATATTACGTGTTGGTGCAGATGAATTTTCTAAAATAGGTACAGAAAAATCTAAAGGTACTAAAGTATTTGCTTTAGGTGGAAAAGTTAAAAATGTTGGACTTGTTGAAGTTCCTATGGGAACAACTTTAAGAGAACTTGTTTAT
>CAYYMS010000006.1:0-95846 GCA_964473015.1 uncultured Anaeroplasmataceae bacterium
GTTTTTGGTAATGCTTCTACCTCTACTTCCACATGGATGGTTGTGCTACTATAGCTTTCATCTTCTGGTGTGAAGGTTACTTCATAGATATGTTTACCTAGAGTTGGTAGAACATCGGCGTCTACCCATGTAAATTCACCTTCTACATTGGCTTCTCCTCCCGTTAACATACTATGATCTAGCTTTTGTCCTAGATGTATATTGCTTGCGGTTGGTTTGCTTAGAATGCTTGGTGTGATTGGTAATTCATGTTCTTTTTCGTAGTCTTCTAAATCCTTCTTTATGTCTTCAATTTCTTGTTTTGTTTCTGGATCTAGGTTTTCTTTTTCTTCTTCGTCTAGGTCATCATAGTTATTTACGATGTCTTTGATTTCGTCATAGTTATCTTCATTGATATCGACTTTTCCATCCGTCTTTGGTAATGCTTCTACTTGTACCTCAACTTCTATACTCACTGCGTTATAGTTTTTAGAGTCAAGTGGGGTAAAGATGGCTTCATAGGTATGTGTTCCTAGAGTTAGAAGTACATCGGAATCTACCCATGTGAAGTTTCCTTCTACATTGGTGATGGCAGATACGGTTTGGTTTTCTAAGGTTTGACCTACCTTTGCCTTTATTTTCTTTATATTGGTTACTTCTGGTGTGGCTTCGATGATTTCAAAGCTTTGGCTTGCTTCTTTTGGTAGCTTATAGTTTTTGTTACTTAAGGCTACTACGGTGGTTTCATAGGTTCCTACCTCGATTCCACTTCCTTCTTTTGTAACATTACATACGTCTGTTCCTACTAGGCTATCTTCTAATACCGCTACCCCTAAGCTCTTTGCCATTCCTGTATATTCAAATACTCTTTCTTCTTGCCACTCTAATTTTACTTCCTTGGCAGATACAATGACATATGGACAGTCTTCACTTGCTCCTTTAAATTCGATTTCGTAGTTGCTTGTGTTTGCTCCTTTTGATATGCCATTTATTTCATAGCTTCCTACTTCAACATATCTTCCTGTATATCCTATGCTTAGTGTGAAGATCGTTTCTGGTAAATCAATATTTTTTGCTACTTCGTTTGTCTCTGGGTCGATAATCTTATATAGATTTGGATATAGTCTTCTCCAGTTATTGCTTAGACTTTCGTAGGTGATGGATCCATATACTATGTTTATATTTCCGATTTCTACGATTAGCTTTCTTGCTTCACGCTCTAACGTTACTTCGATATCTTTTCCATTTTCTATACAGTAGTTTTCATTGGTTACTCCTGTAACTTTCATTGTATACGTTCCTACCGTTCTTGTACATGGATTTTCTGTTAGAAGTACTCCGTTCTTTTTATATTCAACTTCTAATTCACATTCGCTTCCCAATACCAAGTTCTTTACGGTTGGCTCTACATGCTCATGTTCTTCTATTATTCGATACGTCGTTATGATTATATCATCTTCTACCGCATAGTTTCCTCCCCAGTCAACCTCGATTGGTCTTGGTGTTATATTGTAGACCTCTAGGTTACTACTTTCTAGGAAGTGGTATCCATAGTTTTCGTTTAATCTTCTTGCACTGATTCTATATCTTCCTACCGTTGGTGCTTCCGTACTACTGATGTCGTTTACATAGAATTCTACGTTGCTTCTTAGCATTTCTATGGATTCTTCTAAATCTAATTCAAATCCATTTACTTCGATGATGCTATCCTTTAAGGCATTGAATAAGGCTTCTTTTCTTAATATCTCTTCTCCATAGATGCGATCAATGGTTCCGGATAGTCTTATATAGATTGCTGCTGCGTCAATAATTAGATGTACGGTCGCAATTACGCTTTGATGGTTTGGCGCCGTTATATATGCGTATACGTAGTGATCCTCTACTTTTGTTACGTTTGGTGCCTCTTCACTCCAGCTTTCTGCTTCTTCAAATCCTGGCTTTTCACCTAATTCTTCGTCATGGCACTCGCTATATTTGATTTGTATCGGTTGGTTATTTCTTACTCTTACTAGATTTGGTGCGATTTCCATGCTATAGTATTGGTCTTCTATATAGGTTTGTGGGTCTAGTTCTAGCCACAAATCCTCTCCTACAACTATCGGCGCTTCTTTTATTTCGATTTCTCCAACTTCAAATTCTATCGCATAGTTCTTACTTTCTTCATTAAGAATTTGCGTTCCTGTTATTTCGTAGGTTCCTACATTCTTCGTTGCGCTTGCTTCCGTTTCAAATCTAAAATAAGAGCTTGCATGCGCTTCTTCTACTAAAAATTCGTTTTCTCCTACATATTCCCAATTGGTTGGATAGGTTTTTGTTAACTGGATTTGATTTCCATATATACTCGTCTTATTCTTTATCTTTATCGTTATTTTTCTGGCTACGATTTCTATATTTAAATATTCACTTTCTTCTATGATATAGTTATCGGCTCCTTCTCCGTTCGATCCTTCTCCATCTAGTTCTATGCTTAATATGTAGTTTCCTACCTCTTCGGCAACATCTTCACCAGAGTATTTTAAATTGATAAATTCAATTACTTCCGCATCTCTTGCATAGATGTCGCTTGATGTTACGATATCTTCGATGGTTTCATATGGACTTTGACTATTATACTCATACGTCCATTTTCCATCCTTTATGGTGTATGGTTCTTGATTCCACTGTAGCTCTATTGGCTTTGGTGAAATCACTACCGCAAAGGTTCCTTCTTTACTTTCATGATTTGGCGCACTTACTTTATACCATATTGTATAGGTTCTTGCGTTCGTTACTTTTAATGTCCTACTATATACTTCTACGTTTATTCTTCGATATTCCCATGTTAAGGTTTGATTGTTTACGGTCGTTGCCGTCGCACTTGTGGCTACACTATGCTCTACTCCATCATAGATTCCTTCATACCCTATCACTTCGATATTTGTTATCTCTGCTTTATTTATCGTAAACGTATATTCTTGATTGCTTGTCGTTTGATTGTCCCATTCGTAGTTCGTTTTATCTTTTAATTCGACTACTACTTTATACGTCGTTGCATTACTTTGACTCGCATTTCTTATCTCGTAGGCTTCATTTTCTTCGATTCCATAGGTTTGACTTAGTCCCGTATACGTATATACTGTGTTATCCTTTTCTGGTCTTTCAATTTGTATTTTTGCTACCACAAATTCTACCGTCTCCGTGATGAAGGAATTATAGTTTTTCGTTTCCTCTATCTTCGCATACATATAGTACGTTCCCGCATTTAGATTCGTCTCACTACTCCATACGCTTCCTGTGGCATTACTATCCGTTTTACTATAAAAATATGTTACTCTTCCGTTTCCACTATTTCCACTTACGCTTGGACTTGATTTCTCTCCTCCATACGTATAGCCACTCATGCTTACCGTCGCCTCTAAATCTGCCCTTGCTATCGTAAAGGATTTTGTTGATGTCGTTACTCCTTTATAGTTTGTGGTCTCCGCTACGCTTGCGTACATATAGTATGTTCCTGCTGCTAGCGCTGTTGCACTTGAAACGCTACTCCATGCTTTTCCACCACTATTACTATCCTCTGTGTTATAATAGTATGTTACTTTTCCGTTTCCACCATTTCCACTTACGCTTGGCGTTGACTTCGTTGTTCCATACGTATATCCATTCATATTTACCGTTATGCTTGGCGTTGCTTTTTCTATCGTAAAGGATACCGCACTTGTCGTTGCTCCATTATAGTTTGTCGTTGCTCCGATTACTGCATACATATAGTACGTTCCCGCGTTTAAACTTGTCGCACTCGTAACTGTACTCCACAGCGTTCCTCCTGTATTACTATTCGTTGTATTATAGTAATATGTTACTGTTCCACTTCCACTATTCTTACTTACACTTGGTGTTGACTTCGTTGCCCCATACGTATATCCCGTCATATTTACACTTGGATTTGGGGTTGCTTTGGCGATCGTAAAGGATTTTGCCGTTGTCGTTACTCCATTATAGTTTGTCGTTGCTCCGATTACTGCATACATATAGTACGTTCCCGCAGAAAGGTAGGTTGCACTTGTTACATTACTCCATTCCGTTCCCCCACTATTACTATTCGTTGTATTATAGTAATACGTTACCGTTCCATCTCCGTCATTTCCACTTACACTTGGGTTTGACTTCGTTCCTCCATACGTATACCCATTCATACTTAGTGTTATGGTTGGGGTTGCCTTGACTATTGTCAATGTATAAGTCGCACTTGCTGCCGTATAATCAGTTGTGGCTGCCGAACTTACCGTTACTACTACACTCGTTCCTACCGCTAAAGTAGATATGTTTGCTATTGTTACGGTTTTTGTACTACTATTATAAGATACCGTTGCCGTAGCATTATTATCCGTTACACTTATTGTTCCTGTACTACTACTTACCTTAAAGGTTGCATTTGCTGAGCCATAGGCTGCATTCCCTGATGTACTTTCTAATACTACAGAACCATCGCTTTGAGCTTTCTGTACGGAAAAATTAGAAATTCGTGCTAAATCGTCTCCATCATCCGTACCGCTATCCTTTTGATATTCAACTGTTATTGTATGGCTTCCTGCAGAGACATTATTTATTGTATGCGTTCCGCTTTCTTCTCCAGAATAATAAGTATATTGTCCACTATCTAATTGAATACATAATTGATCGTAGTCTTCTTCAGAAGAAACATAATAATCAAAAGAAATATTAGATTTACTAGTCAAACTAAAAGAAAAAGTAATTCTAGACTCTAAAGAATCATAACCATAAGCGTCAGATTCCTCCATATTTCGAATATTTGCACTTGATTCAAAGGTTCCATTGCTTAAAGTCCATCCATCTCTTGAACAGGTTGTATAATTAAAGGTTACTCCACTTGCTGTATAGGTACCTGTTTTAGTATAACTATGTCCAAGTTCCGAACCAGAAATGACTTCACTCTTAAAGTCACAATAACTGACTGAACATCCTGCACTTACAATAGCTGGATAGGAACATGAGGCAGATACAATTGTAACTGGATTTGCATCATAAACATGCGTGTGAGCAGACCAATTAGATTCGTCTATTTCTATAGTACGAATATTAGTATACGATATTTCAATTTCCCAATCATCAACATCAGCATCTCTATATACCGTTCCTACATGGATTCCACTACCTCGCACAACGCTTCCAGAACCCCATGCAAACCAAATCATATAAAGTTCTTTCGTATCAACATCTTCAACCATAAATGTTCCACCAACAGGTACATAAATAGAAGAAGGAGTTGTCGTTGAATTTCTACTTGAATACTCCATTATATTACATTGATCTGACGCTGAATAATAAATATCCCAATAAGTATTATGATTATCTTTTATAGTTATATGTCCATTAGAAGGAACCGTACTATAAAGTTTATTCCGTATAGCACTATCTTCTCCTGTATGAACTAAATGAGAATTACCTATATCTTCTTTGCTACTTGTTGCATCATTTGAATATTGAATAATTACAAATGAAGTTATAAGAATGAAAAGAAAAAAAGGTAGAACCATCCATTTTATTTTTTTAAACATATAAATACCACCTCATTAATAAGATATGAAATTGTTAGAAACTTTTTCATCTTTTTAATTATATAATTAAAAACGAATTTTGTCAATGAAGGATGTAATATGTAGTGCTTAATTTCGGTAAATTCTTATAGTTTTTTACTTCTTTTTTTGCTTTTTATTCGTTTTATTTTATTCTTTTTAACTTTTTCAACAAAAAAGAAAAGGATACTTAGAAAGTATCCTTAGAAATTATTTATTTTCTAATAAAGATTTTGCATGCTCTAAGGCATATAAAGAAAGTTTATCTCCAGATAGCATTAAAGCAATTTCTTCTACTCTTTGCTCATGATTCAAATCAACAATTTGTGTGTTTGTACGATTGTTCTCTTCTACCTTATAAATATGCTTATGTGCATCACCTATAGCCGCAACTTGTGGCAAATGTGTAATGCATAGCACCTGAACATTTTTCGATATGTTATGCATCTTATATGCAATCTTTTTAGCCGTAGCACCAGATACTCCCGTATCAATTTCATCAAACACGAATAAATTGACCAAAGAATTCTTTGAAAAATAACTCTTAAATGCCAACATTATTCGGCTCATTTCACCACCAGAAGCAACCTTATGCAGTAACCTTAAAGGTTCTCCTTTATTAAAGCTTACCATAAAGGATACAACATCACAACCATTTGGAGTGAAAATAGATTTATTTAAAAAATCCTCATAAGAAATCTCATTAAATTCAATTGTGAACCTCGTTTGCTCTAAATCTAAATCCTTACATTCTATAAGGATTCCTTCGGTTAAATCTTTGGCTAGCTTCTTTCTATAATTGGTAAGCTTTTTTGATGCTTCACTGACCATATTAAAAGTCTCTTTACAAGCGCTTAAGCTTTCCTTTAATGTCTCATCATAATTTAACGTCATCTCAATATCTAAAGTAATTTGCTTTACATATTCGATTAATTCTGCTACTGATTTCTTATATTTTTCCTTTATTCGCTTAATCTCATTATATTGCTCTATATATTCATTAAGCTCTTCTTCATTATAATCTAAATTATTGATTTGCTTTGATATTTCATCTTTAATTTCAGATGAAATATAATAAGAATCCATTAATTTTTCACTGTACTCTTGATATAAAGAATCATAGGAAGAAATGCTTTCAATATTTTTCGCTGCTTCATATAATTTTTCTAATGGATCATATTCATTTTCTAAAGAATGATAGGCAGAGGATAAATGATTAAAAATCTTATCATAATTACTTAATTTATTAATTTTTTCTTCTAGTATAACATCGATATTTTCTTCTAAATTTAAGTTTAATAATTCCTCTTGCTCATATTTTAGAAATTCCAATCGCTCTAAAGCTGTTTTTTGACCATTTTTGATATGCTCATAGGTAGCGATACTTTCTAAATATTTATATAAGGCTTTTGAATATTTCGTTTTTAATTCATCAAAACTTATATCATCCTTAGGATCTAATATTTCTAAATAAGCATCTGGATGAAATAAACGATAGGTATCATTTTGAATATGTATATCTGCTAAATAAATAGAAATATTTTTTAAAACCATAAGACTTATGGTATGCTGGTTTATTTTTATAATATTTTTACTCGTATCATAAAGCTCTCTTAAAATCGTAATCTTATCACAAAGCGGAATGCCGTACTTTTTTAAAGCATCATCTAAAAGATTATTCGTGGTAAAAACACCTTCTACTTTTGCCATAGACTTTCCATATCGAATCATATCGGTATCCGCTCTTGCACCTAACAAAAGAGAAATTGTATCAATGATTAATGATTTTCCTGCACCCGTTTCACCCGTTAAAACCGTCATTCCCGAATGAAAATCAACTGTTAAATCTTCTATGATTGCAAAATTTTGAACACTCAATTTCTCTAGCATACCATTACTCCTTATTACATACTTCTATAATATTAATTCTACTTACCACATTTTTTTTAATTAACGCTAAAAATTCTTTATTGCCACTACCCCCAAGAATTGGCGAGGCCATTAACTTTTCTATACCTAAATTATATTCTTTAAGCGCAAGACTAACATTTTCTAAAATACGAATATGCGTTGTTCTATCCTTAACAATTCCATTTTTCATATAAATTTTACCAACTTCAAATTGGGGCTTTATCAAACATATTAAAGCATTATCTTCGGTTAAAAACTTTGAAATATTTGGAAGAAGATATTCAATACTTACAAAAGAAACATCCATTACAAAAAAATCAATTTTTTCTGGAAAATAGGGAATATCCTTTATATTGGTTTGCTCTAAAGAAATTACCCTTGAATCATTTAAGAGCTCTTCAGAAAGCTGATTTGTTCCTACATCAATGGCGTATACCTTTTTGGCACCAAATTGTAAACTACAATCTGTAAAGCCACCGGTTGAAGCGCCAATATCAACAATGGTTTTATCCTTAAAATCCAAATAAAAGGATTTTATTGCTGCCTCTAACTTTAAGCCACCTCTTGAAACATAAGGATTTAAATTATCCTTAATTTCAATTTTATCTTCAAAAGTTACATCATAGCTACTTTTTTTAATAATTTTTGAATTTACCATCACAGAACCATTATCTATAGCTTCTTTTGCTTTATTCCGTGAGGAAAAAAAGTTATTTTCCACTAAAAACAAATCTAATCTCATACTAATCTTTTTTAAAATCCTCTAATCCTAGCTCTGTCATCTTTTTTACAACCAAGGATTCATTTGCATTTAAAATTTCATAACATTTTTTTGAAAGTTCTAGCCCTGTAGTATACCCTTTTACAGCTTCTTCTAAAGAAATGCTTTTATCCTCTAAAGATCTTAAAATCTGCTCAAGCTCTACTAAGTATTCCTCAAAACTTTTATTTTCCATTTTCCTTCACCTCGATAATTTTACTCAATATTTTTCCATTTTGCATTTGAGTTTCTAATATATCTCCAATTCTTGCTTTATGTACATCGGTAATAATTTCTCCATCAATCGAATTAATGGAATATCCTTTATTCATTATCGATAAAGGATTTACAGCCTCTAATCGTTGCCTTATTATTTCAAAATAATGCTTTTTTTCTGATAAGGTTTGCTGCATTAATATCGTAAGGCTTTGGGTATATGCAGCTAATATTTCTTTTTTATGCTGTAATGTATGAATCGGATTATTATTTTCTATTCTCTTATCTATATTTGCTAATCGCATTTTATATTCATTTAGCATAAAATTTATTTTCTTTGTTAACGCATCTACATAATAATTTACATTTTGCTTTAAAACGGATACATCTGGTGTAGCAAGCTCTGCAGCTGCCGTCGGCGTAGCTGCTCTTTTATCTGCTACAAAATCCGCAATCGTAAAATCAATTTCATGACCTACTGCTGAAATAATTGGTATTTTACTATCATATATAGCTTTTGCAACGATACGCTCATTAAATGCCCATAAATCCTCTATGGAACCACCCCCACGTCCAACGATTAAGACATCACAAAGATTATCCCTATTTGCCCTTTTTATTTGAGCCACAATATCTTCTTTCGCATCCTCTCCTTGAACAATGGCAGGATACAATATGACGGAGCATAAGGGATATCTTCTTGAAATCGTATTAATAATATCACGTATTGCTGCTCCTGTTGGGGAAGTGATTACACCAATCGTTTTAGGAAATCTAGGTATTGCCTTTTTATTTTCTAAAGAAAAGAATCCTTCTTTTTCAAGTTCTGCCTTTAATTTTTCATAAGCTAAATATAAATCTCCGACACCATCACTTTTTAATTCCTTGACGTTTATCTGATAAGTTCCAGAAGGTTCATATACCGTTACATTCCCCTTGACAAATACCTTCATTCCATCTTTAGGCTCAAACTTTACTTTACTTGCGGATGAGGAAAACATCGTCGCAGCTATAGCGGCATTTTCATCCTTTAACGTAAAATAAAAATGTCCACGAGAATTATGTTTAAAGTTTGAGATTTCTCCTTCTAGTAAAACCTCATCTAAATGATGATCGTGGTCAAATTTATATTTTATATATTTAGTTAAAGCGGTTACGGTTAAATAACGTTCTTCCATAATACTTTTATCCTTCTATCTTTTTACAGATTCGGTCAATTACTTTATTATTAAATCCTACAGCTTTACGATCTCCTTGATCCGAATATTCTTTTGTAATTTCTAAAGCCTCATTTATAACGATTCTTTTATCTGTTTTGGATAACAATTCAAAAGTGGCAAGACGAATAATTGCTTTATCCACTAAATTTAATCGATTAATCGTATAATTTTCTAAGGACGAAGATATAATAGAATCAATCTTTTCTAACTGATTTAGAACTCCAGCAACAAACTCAAGTGCCATTTGATCGAATTTGTCTTCTTCAAAAATCTTTAGCGCCTCTTCCATAGAAACGGAATTAAAATCAATTGTATATAAAATTTGCATAGCCATTACTCTTGCTTCTCTTCTACTCATATCCTTTATATCTCCATTGCTAAATTCTTTCTTATTTTACCATATTTTTTCATCTATTAAAAGTATTATTTCCATCGGTTTTTAATATTAATAAAAAAAACTTCAAATCTGAAGTTTTTTTACTCTACACTCTTTAAGGATTCTACCATCTGGATTCTATCAGATAACTTCGTAATAAATAAATTAATAATAATACTTATGACTAAAGTTAACAATACAGCAATAAGATAGGAAGAAAAATGAATATAGTATATATAGGTAAACCTTGAGGTTTGATTGATTTTTAAAAGTAAAATCAATAATGGTTTCCCTAAAAACATACCTATAATGGAACCAATAAGGGTTAATGTGGTTATTTCATATAGTAAAGTTTGCGCAATTTCCAACTTTCCAAAGCCCAATACCTTTAATGTAGCTATATCTCTTAACCTTTCTTTATAGTTTAATTGAGCCAAATTATAAATTACGACTAAAGCAAGTAATACGGCAAATACTTTTACCGTAAACGTAATTCCTCTTATACCCGATAATAAATTCACGGCAGTTTCTTCTAACTCTTCTTTTGTCATTACTGAGGTTGCACCTAAGGAAAGTAATTCTTCTTTATAATCCTTTATGCTTTCTTCTTCATTTAATACGATATAAGATGCATTTGGCGTACAAGCATCATCTAAAATAAATATTCCAGAAGTAAAGGATAATTCTTGTATGGCAACAACTTCTATTTCTAACGATTCATTATGTAAGATATAGGTAATCGTATCTCCTTTTTTTATTTTTAAATCCTCCGATAACCGTTTCGAAATCATACAGCCTTTATCAGGTATGAAAGGTTTAAAAATTGTAGGTTGCTTTTGAAAAACAAATAAAGATGTATTATAACTTTTCCCCTTATTTAAAGCAATAATCGACTGCTTTTCATACTTATCCTCATTCTTTATCTTATCTTGATTAAGCTCTAATTCTGTTTTATAGGTGACATTAATATCATAACAAACTAAATCCTTTGTTTCAACATCCACACTATGATTTAAGGTATCATCGATTCCAAAGCCGCATACAAGTAAAGCACTACATCCAAGAACACCAATTAAAACCATAAAGCTTCTTACTAGATTTAATCGCATGCTTCTAAAGGACATTTTTAAAGGTAATATCCCTTTATTTGTTTTAAATTTACTTGATTTAAGACTTTTTTTATTATCATTTCTTAATATAACAGCTGGATTTCGATTGACCTCATTAAAAGAGACAAAAACACAAGCAACAATAGAAATAATAACTAATATAATAAAACAATAAAAATATTCTATATAGGCAAAAGGTAAGCTTGTTTTTGGTAAATTATAAAGAATATTATACTTTCTTCCCATAATGCCAGGAATAATCGCAGGACCAATAATCGTACCAATTAAAGCCCCTATACTAACAAGTATTATAGAAATATAAGAATAATGAAGAATAATTTCTATTTTCGAAAAGCCTAAGGCAGATAATAAACCAATATTCTTTCTTTCCTTATGAATAAGCTCCTTTAAGGAAGTTACAATAACTAAAACACCAACCAGATAAAAGACCATAGGAAATACAAACAATAATTGCTTGGCTTGCTTAACATCCATTTCAATGGAACTATTTGTTGGAAAGGAATCTCTAGCTAGACAGGATAATAAATTTGAATTTTCTTTTTGGATAAAGTATTGATTGATATCCTCTTGAATATCTTTCTTCGACGTGATTACAAACTGATTTAAAAAGGATTCTCGTTTGATTTCTTCTTTCAAATTAGGCACAATAATTTCATGATAAGAATTTTCAATTACCGTATGAATTCCCTCAATAAAGGTCGCTTGCGTCATATAGATTTGACCAGAATATAAACTATTCTTTTCTATATCCTCTGGATGCTGCATAATGCCATCAATGGTAAAGGAAATCGGCATTTGGTCTTGTGCTAAATAATTGATTTCTCCTGGCAAGGTTGAAAGGGCTGCTTTTTCAAAATTTATAGAAAAAGTTAAGATGAAGGTATCTCCAATATGGGCATTCATAGAATCCATAAAGGTTTTTGAAACCAAAACGCCTTCCTTACCCTCTATAATTTTGGGTTTCGAAATTTTCGCATTATCTTCTACTGCAATAAGGCTAAAGGTTTTATTCGCATATTGTAAGGGAAGATAAATTCTTTTTTCTATTTCCTTTATATCCTTGATATTTTCCTTTAAATTTTCAAAATCATCATTATCATATTTTGTTGTCGTTACAAAATAATCCGCCATATTGGTTTCTTTATAAAAGGTTTTAACCTTAATATCAAAATTCTTATAATTGGCAAATAAGCCGGTAAATAAGGCAACACATAAAACGGCGATTAAAATAATGGACAAAAAAGATTTATAGTTTCTCAAGATTTCTCGAAATCTAGCCTTACGAAGTACTCTTTTTCCTACCATTTCACATCACTTGCCTTCATAGGATTTGGATTTACTTTATTTTCAATAATCTTACCATCACTTATACGAATCAATCGATCACAAACCAAGGACAAATTTTGATTATGGGTTACCACAACAACCGTTTTGCCTTCTATCTTTGCCATATCGCATAATAACTCTATAATTTGTGATCCGGTTTTGCTATCTAAAGCTCCGGTTGGTTCATCACATAATAATAGCTTAGGCTTTTTTACCAAAGCACGTGCTATACTTACTCTTTGCTGCTCTCCACCAGATAAATTGGATGGAAAATTATTTAATCGATGAGCCAATCCCACCTTTTCTATAACCTCTTTTGCCTTATATCCTCCTTCAACCTCAGCAAGAAGGACGTTTTCATATGCGGTCAAATTTGGGATTAAATTGTAAAATTGAAAAACAAAGCCAATATCATTTCTCCTAAATTTTTGTAGGGTTTTCGCTGAATAGGATGTAATATCTTCCCCTTCAATTTTATAAGTTCCACTCGTTGCAATATCCATTCCACCTAATATATTAAGCAATGTGGTTTTACCTGCACCACTAGATCCTAATATTACAACAAATTCTTTTTCATTCATTTCAAATGATACATGGTCTAAGGCAACGACCTTATCGATTCCTACCTTATATTCTTTTGTTAAATCCTTTACTTCAATATAACTCATACGTCCTTACTTCCTTTAGTAAGTATTATAATATTTTATGGCATAAAAATCTATAATCTAAAGTAAAAAAAGAATTTCTTTTTAAATTTAAGAAATTCTTTTCATATTTTAATTTATTGCTATTCTCTTATAAACTTCCAAACCTTTAGATAATATCTCCATATTAAAATCAAAATCATTTGTATGAAGCAGATGTTGATTTCCACATCCTAACAACAAAAATAATGCAGGATATTTCCTTGTATAGCAACCAAAATCCTCCGCCTGTAAAAATGGTTTTTCTAATAAAGAAAATTGTAAAAGATTTTGATATTCATTAATTAATTTTGGAGAATTCATAACACTAGGATATGAGGTTCGAATCGCGAGTTCTATTTTTACTTTGTATTCTTTTTCTACTTCTAAAGTCAATTTTTTTAATTGAGAGCACATATCCTCAAAAACCGAATCATCAAAAGCACGCATAGTTGCTTCTATATGCGCTTTTTCAGCTACTGCATTTCGAATTACACCAGCGTCTAATCTCCCAAAGCTTATTAAATGAGGAAAAGGATTCGCATCCATTTCCTTATAAAATCTTTGAATAAGTATTGTAGCAGCAAATAGCGCATCAATACCTTCTTCTTTATTGGCTGCATGAACGGCTTTACCATAAATTTCTATATCCACCTCTGCGGAAGTAGCAAGCATTCCATTAGGCATAGTAAATAAGAAACCTTCTTTTAAATTTGGCCATATATGCATGCCAAATATTTTCTCCACCTTTAATTCATCTAGAATTCCTGTGTGAAGGACATCCATGGCACCTGCGTTATCTTCTTCTGAAGGCTGAAATAAGCAAACAATATTATATTTCAATTCATCCAAATGATCACTTGCCCATAGCGCAAAGGATAATAGCATAGCCATATGTCCATCATGCCCACAGGCATGCATATAGCCTTTATGCTGTGATGAAAAATCAAGACATGTTTTTTCTTCTATTTTAAGTCCATCCATATCGGCTCTAAAGCATAGAGTATGCTCTTTTTTACAATCAAAATATAAGATTACTCCTGTTTTTGCCACTTCCATAATTTTACATTTCAAGGACTTAGCAACATTTAGAATATAAGCCTTCGTTTTAAATTCACATCTTCCTAATTCCGGAATCTGATGCAATTCCTTTCTAATATCTTCTACCGTCATATTACGCTACTAAATTTTCATATAAGGATTTTAAGGTTTGCTCATAATCCTTTTCAGCAACACCAATAATAATATTTAATTCTTCAGGTCCTTGTGCTAAAAGCTTTACATTTATCTTTTGAGCACCTAAGGTTTGAAAGATGGTACCACAAATACCACTACGTTTTGCCATATTTCTTCCTACTATGGCAACTAAAGCAATATCCGATTCTATGGTAACATTTGCATCCAATTCCTTTTTCAAATCGGTCACTAATTCATATTTGCATTTTTCAACAGAGGCTGCAGATACTACTACACTAAAAGAATCTATACCAGAAGGCATATGCTCAACTGAAACATTATACTTTTCAAAAATAGATAAAGTTCTACGTAAAAAACCGATTTCATTCGACATATGATCCTTGGTTATATTAAAGGATAAGAAATCCTTCTTTCCTGCGATACCTGTAACTAGGGTTGACTCATCGGTACAATCATTTTTAATTAAAGTTCCTGGATGCGTAGGTTCATTTGTATTCTTTAAGTTAATAGGAATATTTAACTGCTGAACAGGAAATACGGTTTCTTCGTGTAAAACGGAAGCCCCCATATAAGATAATTCTCTAAGCTCCGCATAGGTAATTTCCTTTATGGCTTTTGGATTTTTAATAATTCTTGGATCAGCAGCTAAAATTCCAGATACATCGGTCCAATTCTCATATAAGGAAACATTTAAGCATTTGGATAAAATAGAACCTGTAACATCGGAACCACCTCTAGATAACAAACGTACAGAACCGTTCGGATAAGAACCATAAAATCCTGGTACAACGATTGTTCCATACTGAGAAAAGGCAAGCTTCACACTTCTTTCAGTTTGAACCTCATCCATCTTACCATCATAATTATAGAAAAGTAAATCCTTTGCATCTATGAAGGTATATCCTAAAAAGCTACTCATAAGTTTAGCGGTCAAGAATTCACCACGAGATACTAAATAGTCTTGAGAAATATTTTTATTTAATTCTTTGTACAAAGAGTTTAAATCCTTGGTGATATCATAGGATATACCAAGTTCGTTTTGCACTCCAACAAAACGAGTATATATCATATTCCAAATATCTTCATATGGAACAGAAAATTTTAAATGTGCATGAAGAATATACAATAAATCTGTAATTTTTGTATCGGAGGAGTCTCTTTTGCCTAAGGCAGATACAACTACAATTTTACGTTTAGGATCAGACATTACAATATTCTTAACTTTTTCGAATTGAGTAGCACAAGAAAGAGAACTACCACCAAATTTTGTAACAACCAACATAAAAACCTCCTAATTGTCAAGACCTATAAGTTTCATAGCGATTTGTACCGCATTTGTTGCGGCACCTTTTCTCACCTGGTCACCACAGCACCATAATGTTATACCATTCTCATGGATTAAATCCTTACGGATTCGACCAACATAAACTAAATCTTGATTGGATGTAACCAATGGCATTGGATAAATCTTTTGGTCAACATCATCATATAATTTACAACCTTTTTCTAAAGCAATGGCTTTTTTAACTTCCTCTACTTCTAACTTGTTTTCGGTTAAAATCGTTACCGAAATAGAATGAGAACGAGCAACAGGTACACGCACGCAGGTGCATGTTACTTGAAGTTCAGGAAGATGCATAATCTTTCTTCCTTCATTTTGCATTTTCATTTCTTCTGTCGTATAACCATTATCTAAAAAGGAACCGATATGTGGAATAACATTTTCCGCTATTTGATATTGAAATACTTCATTTTCAATTTCTGAATTTTCAAGTAAGGCCTTCATTTGTGTTCTAAGCTCAATAGGTCCTTGAGCCCCAGCACCACTGGTCGCTTGATAGGTAGAGGCAACCATAGCCTTAATTTTAGATAATTTATTTATTGCATTTACAGCCACTAACGTAATAATTGTTGAACAATTTGGATTGGCAATAATACCTTTATTCTTAAATGCATCCTCTGGATTAATTTCAGGAACAACTAAAGGTACCTCATCCACCATACGAAAAGCACTCGAATTATCAATAAAAATAGCTCCAGAATCTACAATATCCTTTGCATATTTTTTTGCAATTTCATTGGAAGCAGCACCTAATACAAAATCAAGATTTTTAAAAGCACCAAAATCGGCAAGCTGAATCTCGTATTCTTTCCCCTTAAATGATACCTTCTTACCAACACTTCTTTTACTTGCTAATAATCTTAATTCATTTATAGGAAAATTTTTTTCTCCCAAAATATTTAACATTTCACGGCCAACGGCTCCAGTGGCCCCTAAAATCCCAACATTGTATTTTTTCATTTGATACTACTCTCCTTTTTTAACATTAGGTTAATTATAAAACCTTAAAATTCATAAATCAATAAAAAACAACAATTTTCTAATACAATTTTCTTTTTTGTTTTCCAATAGAAAACAAATGCTTTTATATGTCTAAAAATTATTTTTTTGCTATTCCATATTATTAAATGCAAAAAAATTTCGCTTGTCTATTACAAACTCCTTAATGCTTGAATTAATTCTGTTTTGTTTTCTGTTTTTTCATCTTTCTTCTTTAGTATTTTTGCAGGAACACCGCCAACAACTACTCCAGAAGGAATATCATGAATTACGACCGATCCAGCAGCAACTACCGAATTCTTTCCAACTCTACAACCTTCAATAACTACGGCATTTGCACCTATTAGGACATTATCCTCTATAACGACAGGTTTAGCGGATGCAGGCTCTACGACTCCTGCCAAGACGGCACCAGCACCAATATGACAATTTTTACCAACAATCGCACGACCACCTAAAACCGCACCCATATCAATCATCGTTCCATCTCCTATGATGGCACCAATATTTATAATTGCACCCATCATAATAACGGCATGATTGCCGATTTCCACCATATCACGTATAATTGCACCTGGTTCGATTCTAGCATTCTTATTTTTAATATCTAATAAAGGAATTGCTGAATTTCTACAATCATTTTCTATCTCAATTTCTATTATATTTTCTTTATTTTCTTCTATTATCGGTAAGATGTCATCCATTTCTCCAAATACAATATAGAAATCTTTATTCCCAAAAACTTTAGAATTCGAAAAAGACATCTCTTCTTTACATCTAAGATACACCTTACAGGGAGTTTTTTTCTTAGAGGTACGAATCATCTCAATTATTTCATATGCATTCATAATTATTTACTCCCAAATAAAACATCTTCCATTGTATAAAATCCTACAGGCTTTGCTACCAACCAATTGGCAGCTTTAATTGCTCCAACAGCAAATATCTTTTTTGAATGAGCACTATGCTTTAGCGCAATTACTTCATCCTCACCACAATATAGAACTTCATGTTCTCCAACAATGCTTCCTCCTCGAATCGCATGCACCCCGACTTCGTTTGGTTTTCTAGGGCTATGTCCTACTCTTCCATTCACTGTTTCAAAACCCGTTGTCTCCACAATAGAATTCAAAAGCATTTTTGCTGTACCACTTGGTGCATCGACCTTATGATGGTGATGGGCCTCTATAATCTCAATATCAAAATTATCTTTCAATACAGGAGTTATCTCTTTTACAAGCTTATTTAAAAGTATAACTCCTAATGAAAAGTTCGCACTTCTTAACACAGGGCAATATAAAGATAGCTCCTCGATTTTTTTCAATTGCTCTTCACTATAACCTGTTGTTGCAAAAACCACAGGCTTTTTATGCATTTTGGCATAATCATAAATCATATTTAAATTCGCAGGGTTTGAAAAATCGATGATAACATCAAATTCGCTAGAAACCGATACCAAATCCTTATGTTCACATTCCATTGCCACCACACAGGATAACTCATCCTTTAACATTTCCGCTATGATTTTTCCCATTGCACCATAACCAATAACACATGCCTTCATTATTTCATCCACTCCTTATTTTTATCTAAACCATGGATAAGAATTTTTTTATTTTCTTCTGCCATTTGATCTAACGGCATACGATATCCACCAACAGCAAATCCCAAATGATTCATTGCTTCCTTTACTGGGATTGGATTTACTTCAATAAATAAATCATGGATGGTTTCTAATAATTCTTGTTGCAAATGATTGGCTTCTTTATATTTCTCTTCTAAACATAACTCTACCATTTTTGAGGTATTTTTTGGAGCAATATTTGCTAAAACGGATATAACTCCTAAAGAACCAATGGCCATCATTGGTACAATAATATCATCATTTCCTGAATACATGGCAAAGCTTGGAGAAATATATTTTGCTACATTTGTAGCATAACTCATATTACCTGAAGCCTCTTTTATACCACAAATATTTGGATGTTTTGATAAAACTTCTATCGCATGAAGGCTCATATTCATACCCGTTCGGCTAGGAACATTATATAGGATTACTGGGCATAAAGATGCATCGGCAACAGCAGTAAAGTGTTTAATCAAGCCACTTTCATTTGTTTTATTATAATAAGGTGTAATAACTAAAACATAATCTGCACCTAGCTCGGAATATTTTTTTGACATACGAACCGCTTTTTCTGTTTCATTTGAACCAGAACCAACAATTAGAGGAATTCTTTTCTTTATTTTATTTACACTAAAAGAAACAATCTTCTCCTCTTCCTCAAAAGTAAGCGTAGACGCCTCTCCAGTTGTTCCTAATATAACAATTCCACTGGTCCCATTTTCAATATGATATTCTAAAAGCTCTCCTAATTTATCAAAATTAACACTTCCATCCTCATAAAATGGTGTTACTAATGCTACCATACTTCCCTTTAACATATCCTTATTCCTCCTTAAATTCACATTCAAATACCTTTACGGCTGGACCCGTCATTAAAACTTTATCCTTTACGACCTCAATTTCTAGATGTCCCATCTCAAGCTCCACTTCTACTTTTTTTTGCGTAAGACCAAGTTTGGAAGTTGTAACAACAGATGCGCAACATCCCGTACCACAAGCCAGTGTCCAACCAACGCCACGCTCATAGGTTTTTACCCGAATTTTATTTTCATTTATCACCTGAACAAAATTGACATTTGTTTTCCTATGATATAAAGAATGATTACAAATGGCATCAGCATAAGCCAAAAGCTCACTTTCAAAATCAGGTACAAAAACAACGGTATGTACCGTTCCCATAAAAAACGAATACACAGTTACTGCTCTTTTATTTAGAGATATAACTCTTCCAAAAGAATCTAGAGAATCACTTACATATATCATTGAATTATTAAAAATAGGTGTTCCCATATTTACCCGACACATGAAAGGATATTGCATCATAATTTCAATCGTCATTTTCCCTGCACCAGTAATAACATTAAATTTATTCTTTTTAATTAAATTATGATCTAAACAATATTTTGAAAAACAACGAATGCCATTTCCACACATAGGAGCCTTAGTACCATCGGCATTATAAAAGAGCATCTCTAAAGGATTTTCCTTTACAACAATTAACCCATCGCTACCAATTCCTGTTTTACGATTACACATTTTAATCGCAAGATTACTAAAATCAACATTATCTATATAAGATATAACACAAAAATCATTTCCACAACCATGCATTTTTTCGACTTTCATATTAGATCTCTCTTTCTATAAGTTCTTCTAAGGTTTGCCTTTTACAAACCAACTTATCTTTACCATCTTCCACAAATACAACCGCTGGTGTCAAAGCCTTATTATAATTACTGCTCATAGAATACCCATAAGCTCCTGTCGTATAGGTAATTAACAAATCTCCTTTAGATGCCTTAGGTAGTGGAACCCCTTCAATAATTAAATCACCACTTTCACAGCATTTACCAGCAACCGTAACAATATGACTTTTTAATTCCTTTTCCTTGCCAATAATATCCGCATTATATTTGGCTTGATATAAAGCAGGTCTTATATTATCGGTCATACCACCATCAATAAAATAATACAATTTATTTGGAGTTTTCTTAATATATCCTATGGTATATAGCGTATATCCAGCTTCCGCAACAATGCTTCTACCAGGCTCAATGCATAATTTTTCTATTTTTATTTGATGCTTTCTTAAAGATTCTTCACAGGTACGAATTAGCGTTTTGCTAACCACATCAAAAGGAATCGGCTTATCCTCTTCGGTATAGCAAACCCCAAAGCCACCACCAATATTTAAAGTAAGAGGCTTCTTAAAATCTTTACATATGCCTATTAACTTTTCTAAGGCAGCCGTAAAAGCATTTAAATCAAATATTTGTGAACCAATATGAGAGTGAAATCCTTTAAAGTTTATATATTTCGAATTTTCTATTATTTCCATCATTTTTTTAAAATCATCAGAAAAATAGGATACTCCAAACTTCGAATCCACATGTGCTGTGACAATATACTTATGTGTATGGGCATCTACACCAACATTTAATCGAATTAAAATATTACAATTTTGTTTTTTTTCTTCACAAAGATTTTCTAATGCTTCTAATTCCATTAAATTATCGACCACAATGGTTCCCACCTTAGATGCTAAAGCATACTCTAATTCATTAAGGCTTTTATTGTTTCCATGAAAATACACTTTTTGCATAGGAAAATCGATGGATTTTGCTGTATATAATTCACCTAAAGATACTACATCTAAGGACATATTACTTTCCTTAACGATACGTAGCATCTCCTTTACACAAAAAGCTTTAGAAGCATATAGTACCTCTGTGGCAAATTCTTTAGAAGAAAAATAATTCATATAATTCTTTATATTTTGCTTGATATGACCACTATCATATATATATAATGGCGTTTGATATTTTTCTTTTAATATTCTAACATCCACATTCCCAATTTCCATGCTATACCTCCAAAAAAAATAGGGCGAGCGCCCTATAAAATCCTTCCTTATTTGTTAGCGCCTCTACATACGTAGGAGTGATATAGGTATTTCCTATATCCCCATAAACGAATTATGCCTAACTCGTTCATTCGGCAATGGTTACCTTTCCTATATTTCTTAGAATGCCTTCTCCATATAGTACTCATTTGCATTGCTACCTCTAATATAAATTTGATATATTATAGCATATATTTTTAAAATTGTCTATAATTTTTCAATTTTTATAATATCTATAAAAGGTATCTTTTCTTTTACAACATACAAGCATTTTTGTTCAAAAGATATTTTACTTATCATACCTTCCTTTTTTTCATAATGATTTTTATCATAATAGGTTATGCAAATCATATCCTTTTTTCTAATTTGGAAGATAATATCATTTAAAAGATTACACTCTTCTTCTGTTAATTCTTTTTTTGCTTCATATAAAATATTTTCTTTTTCTAGCATCTCAAAATAGCCCTCTAAAGAATTAAAAGGCATAAACTGCTTCGCTCTATCCTTTTGCATTGTGACCACCTACTAAGGTATTCCTTTTTTGTTGCGTCGATTTCTTTTCTAAATTCATACCTTTTAAAATCGAATTTTTCCCATATTTCTTTTTAATAGATACGATAGTTTGTTGTAAATTCTGTTCTTTTTGCTCTTCTTCATTTGTAAATAAATCCTGTGTTTTAAATTTCTCATCCACCACAGAAAAAAATCCTATTCCTATTTTACGAATCGGTATATTTTTCATCGTTGTTTTTTCATATAAAACTTGAAAATATTCCATTAATCTTTTATAAGAATTTTCAAATGCGTCAAGCTTAATTCTTCCACCAGTAGAAGGATGAAGCTTTTTAGAGTAGCCAATGGATAAAGAAATACCACCAACAACGAACCTTTTAGAAATCAAATTTAAAACATTAACTTCTACCATTTCCTTTAATATCAAGAAAGCTTCTTTATAAGAATAATCCTCAAATAAAATTTGTCGATTTGACAAAGATTTATTTTTAGGCTTATATTGATGAATATCTTCAATCGTACAAGGCTCTATTCCCTTTGCATGATCAATTAAATACTCCGCATTTTTTCCAAATTCCTTATATAAAATATGTTCATCTAAAACACAAATATCATATAAAGTATACGCCTTATATTTTTCTAATCTTTTAGCAATGCCATGACCGATATTCCATATATCGGTTATCGGCTTATAATGCCAAATAGTTTTTTTAAATATTTCCTCATTTAAAAAACCAATATTATCTTTAGAATGCTTTGCACATAAGTCTAATGCCACCTTTGCTAAAAAAAGATTCGTTCCTATACCAGCCGTTGCGCATATTCTTTTTGTAATATAAATATCCTTTATCACAATATTTGCTAAAGCGGTAAAACTCATTTGATACATTTTCAAATAGGAGGTTACATCAATAAAGCATTCATCAATTGAATAAACAAATATATCCTCTTTCGAAAAATATTTTAAATAAATTTTATAAATATCTTTAGAATATTCCATATACTTTAGCATTCTTGGCATCGCCTTTATATAGGAAATTGTTTTAGGAATTTCAAACAAACGACAACGATTTCTTACACCTAAACTTTTTAAATAGGGTGTAATCGCAAGACAAATTGTTCCTTCCCCCTTTGTTTCATCCGCAACGACTAAAGCAGTTGTAAACGGATTTAGGTTTCTCTCCGCACATTCTACAGAGGCATAAAACGTCTTTAAATCTATACAAAAATATATTTTATTCATCATACCACTTACCTTATAAGTAGTATTTGATAATAAAAATTATTTATTCTTTAATAACAAAAAAAGCCACACTGTGGCTTATTTGTTGTAAAACTATTTTTCAGACTTTGCTTTTTTAGAAATATAAAATATGGCAGACGCTCCTGGACCTACATGCGCACCAACGACAGGTGAAATTTGGGTTGTCGTATAACTTTCAGGTAATAAATCCTTTAAATAGCCTTGTAATTCCTTTACATTTTCTATATGATTGGAATACCCAAAATCTAGGGGATAAGAAAAATCTATTGGATCATTCTTTATATATTCCACCATTTTCATAAAGGCATGCTTTAATCCTCTTACTTTTGCAATAGGCTCAAGTTTACCTACTGGATTTAGCATAATAATCGGCTTTAATTGCAAAAGATTACCTAAAACTGCTGATGTTTTGGATAGTCTTCCTCCCTTGTATAGATATTCCAAAGTATCAGGAACAGAATAAAAGGATATATGATTTATCATATAATCAATTTCCTTTAATACTTCTTCCATAGTTTCAAATTCCTTAGAGACTAAAGATAATATCATTAAACGAAGACAGCCTAATGCCGTTTTAGAGTCAATAACATAAACTTCTTTTTCTTCCACCATATCTTTTGCAATACATGCGGATTGATAGGTACCACTTAATGTTGCAGCTATAGGAAGTACAATAGGTATTTCATTATTTTCGAAGCATTCATCAAATGCCTTCTTAAACTCTAGTGGTGGGACCTGTGAGGTTTTAGGAAATTCCTTTTTATCCGAATTAAATAATCTTCTTTTTTCTGTGGATTCAAATAAAAGATTATAAAACTCATCGGTTGAAATATCCACTCCATCTAGATAATCCTTTTGCTTATAATGAAGAGTAAGTGGTAATACTTTTACTCCATATTGTTTTGCTTCCTCTTGCGTAATTCCACAACTAGAATCTGTAATAATTTTAAATTTAACCATAAATTGTTCTCCATTTTCATCTACTTTATTCTACTACTAACAAATCAAATACTATTTTACATAATTCAATAATTCGCTTGAAATGCCTTTTTCTTGTAAAATCTTAATAATTTTATCTTCCATTTCAACCGTTAATTTTTTATTTGCAAGCTGTGCACCCTTTTGTATAAGTAATCTTTGATTTTCCTCCTTGGATAAATCCATACTTGAAGCCTCAGCAATCAGCGCGTAAATCGCTTCATTATTGATGTTAGACTTAGATAATAAGTCAATAATTTTTCTAAAATCCATAAATGTCCTCCTGCATTACTATATGCAAAAGGCCTAAAATCATCTACCAATATTTTTCAGTTTTTAAACTTCTTGTCAAAAGGGAACTTAGTGCATCCTTAGCCGAAATTTTATTTTGGACAACCTGATATGCCGTATGAATAATAGGCAATTCTAAATTATATTTCTTTTCAATTTCATATCCAGCCTCTATAGCTCTTATTCCTTCTACAGACTGAAGAATTGTTCCAATCGCTTCTTCTACATTCATTCCTTTTCCAAGTTGTAATCCACATTGGAAATTTCTTGAATTCATTGAGGAAGCCGTTACGATTAAATCTCCTATTCCCGATAACCCATAAGCCGTTTCCATTTTTCCTCCCAAAGCGGTAACAATCGAAACAATTTCTTTTACTCCTCTTGAGATTAAAAATGCTCTTGCGTTTTCTCCTAATCCCATACCATAAGCAATACCTGAAACAATGGCAATTGCATTTTTCATAGCACCGCCCGTTTCTACTCCAATAACATCATCTGAGGTATAAACTCTCATATAAACCTCATTGGAAAATAAATATTGAACCTTTGTTGCGAGTTCTATATTGGTTGATGCGGCAACCAAAGAGGTTAGCTTTCTTAAAATTACCTCTTCAGCATGAGATGGTCCAGATAGAGCAACATAGCCAATTAAATTTTTTTCCGCTATTTCTTCTTTTACAATTTGACTTACACGATAGGATGTATTTGGTTCAATTCCTTTACTTACATTTACAAATAATTTTTTTGAATCTAAGCATGTATTAATTTCATTTAAAACATTTCGCATGACCTTAGTCGGAACACATAAAATTAAAACTTCTGAAAAATCAACGCTTTCCTTTAAATCTAAGGTTGCAGTGATATTATAAGGAATCTCAATGTCAAAAAAAGGGTGAAGATGGGATGTATTTATTTTTTTAACAAAATCAGGATTAATATCACGAATTAAAACTTCATGTCCATTATCCGATAAAACCTGTGCAAGTGTGGTACCCCATGAGCCACCACCAATAATAGATATTCTCATCTTAATCTCTCTTTCTAAACTCTAATTTAATTGGAGTTGCAAAAAAATCAAAGTTTTTTCTTATTTGGTTTTCTAAATATCTATAATAGGAAAAATGTAAAAATTTAGGATCATTTACAAAAAAAGTAAAAGTTGGTGGCTCAATACCTACTTGTGCAGTATAATATATTTTAATTTTCCCACCATTAAACTCGCTTGGAGGAAACATTCCCACTGCATCCGCAACCACATCATTTAAAACCGATGTCGATATTCTTCTATGATAGGCATCAAAAGCCTGTTCAATTGCTGGGAATAAGGTGTGAACCCTTTTATTTTCCTTTGCAGATAAAAAGACAATAGGCGCATGCGATAAATACTTATAATTCGAACGAACATCCTCAGTCCATTTTTGCATCGTTTTAGAATCCTTATCTACTAAATCCCACTTATTGACAACAATAATACATGGACGATTATATTCTTCAATATACTGCCCTACATGCAGATCCTGTTCAATCATACCTACCGAAGCATCTAAAACTAATAGTACAACATCGCTTCTTCCTATCGCATCAATGCTTCTTATAACCGAATACTTTTCCACATTTTCATATATTTTACCACGTTTTCTAAGTCCTGCTGTATCGATAACAACATACTCTTTTCCATTTGATTTAAATCTGGTATCGATGGTATCCCTCGTTGTACCGGCAATATCGGATACAATCACTCGATTATCATTTAATAGGGTATTGGTCAAAGATGATTTTCCAACATTTGGTCTTCCAATAATACAAAAATGAATGGCATCATCCTTAACTTCTTCGATTTTAGCTGGTATATTTTCAATTACCTGATCTAATAAATTTCCTACACCAATACCATGAGAAGAGGAAACTGGGACTGGATCTCCAAAGCCTAAAGAATAAAACTCATAAATATTTTCTTTAAATTTTTGATCATCCACTTTATTTACAACTAAGATAACAGGCTTACTTGTCTTATAAAGTAACTTAGCAATATATATATCATCATCACTAACACCACTTCGACAATCCACAACAAAAACAATTACATCTGCTTCTTCCATAGCTATTTCTGCTTGTGCCTTAATCTCTGTTAAAAAAGGAGCATCCCCAAGTTCAATGCCCCCCGTATCAACCACAAAAAACTCTTTATCCAACCATGATGCTTTCGCATAAATACGATCTCTAGTAACTCCTGGTTGATCATCGGTAATGGATAGCCTTTGACCAATTATACGATTAAATAATGTAGATTTTCCAACATTTGGTCTTCCTACAATCGCTACTTTAGCCAACATAGTATTCACCTACCAAAATAATTTTATTTTAAAACTTCTTTTAACATATCTCCAATATTTACACTTGCTTCTTCATTATCTTTCATATATTTTTCAAAAGATTTACGCTCTTCCTGTGTTAAATATTTTTTAATAGATAGTTTTAATTTCCACTCCTGTGGCTTAATTTCTACAATATAAGCCTTTGCCGTATCTCCTACCGCATAATAAGAAGATAGATTATCATTTTTATATTCTAAAACAGCTTCACTTGCAGGGATAAAACCATCCACACCTAAAGCCTCAACAACAAGTCCATTTTCTTTAATTTCGGAGATTTTAACATCGACAAGGTCTCCTTCTTTTCCTTGAACCCTTGTCCATGGATTATCCATTAATGCCTTTCTTGATAAAGAAATTTTTTCTCCTTGTTCCTTTATAGCAAGAATAGCAACCTCAACCTCATCTCCGATAACTACGCAGTTGTTGAAGTTATCATTAGGGTTATGCGAATATTCAGAGGAATGCAATAATCCTTTAATATTTGGAGCAAGCTCTAATAATAATCCGAAGCCTAATTTATTTACGACCTTACCAACAACCTTATCGGAAACCTTATGTTGTTCGATATATTCTTCAAAAGGGGTCTTTAGTAGAGCCTTTCTTGAAAGTTCTAATTTATTGTTTTCCTTAGCAACAACCTTAACTTCTATTTCATCACCAACATGTAATTCTTTTTCTATATCAATGAAAGTATGAGATACCTGACTTGTTTTTAACAAGCCTTGATTAAATCCAAAACGAACAATAGCACCATATTTTTCAATCTTAGTGATTTTGCCCTTCAATACATCGCCAACCGCAATGCCTTCGTATTCTTTTGCTTTATTTTCTTGATAAATCTCTTGTTCAATCACACGACGGGAAACAACCGCTCTTTTACGCTTTTCATCAACTTCTAAAATACGAACCATAAGAACATCTTTTATTTTTACCTCAGGCGTTGATTGGCTTTTTGGCATAAACAATTGATTTCCTTTATAATTTAAAATATATCCTTTATCTTTTACTTCAGATTGAACAACAGCCTTTATGTCTAATCCATTTTCTTTTGCTTCTACAATTTGTTTAAAATTCTCTTCATCAATTTGATTTAATCTTGATAAATAAATGTTTTCCTCATTGACCTTAGCTACCTGACATTTAATCGTATCTCCAACTTTAACTAATCCCTTAAAGGATGTAATGGTTTTGTCCTTTGTATAGTGATCCAAATGCATAGTTCCTTCGGTAAAATTATGTATATCAAGATAAATTGTATTATCTTCAGGAATAGATACAACTACTCCTTCTACTACATCGCCCACTCTAAGCTTTTTTGGCATATTTAAATTATCCATACTAAAATTTTCCATTTTCTCTAACCTCTCATTAATTAAATTCATTATTGTCTTACATACTTCTTGTATGCTCATATGTGTTGTATCTAATAATATTGCATCCTCTGCTTTTTTAAGTGGCGCAATCTCTCGGTTCGAATCTTTATAATCCCTTTCCTTTATTTCTTCTAAAATGATTTCATAATTGGATTCTAAACCTAATAGAGCATTTTCTTTACATCTTCTTTTTGCACGCTCCTCAGCAGATGCAGTCAAAAAGATTTTAAGGTCTGCATTTGGTATAACTACCGTACCAATATCTCTACCATCTACAATAAATTTACCCGATTTTACAGATTCTCTTTGAAAATAAACCATTTTATCTCGAACGACCTTTAGTTTGGATGGAGTTGAGACATTATTGGTTACCTCTTCGGTACGAATGCTTTTTGAAACATCTATACCATTTAAATAAATCTTATCCTTGGTATATGTTAACTTTAAATCATTTAAAAAATCATATTCTTCTTCATTTGCTAAATCAATATTCCGCCTTAACCCTTCTAAAGTCACTGCTCGATACATCGCACCTGTATCCAAATGTGTAAAATTCAATTTTGAAGCAACAATCTTAGAAATCGATGATTTTCCACTTCCGGCAGGACCATCAATAGCCACTACAAATCTATCCATAGATATTACCAACCTTAAATACTTAATTATTTTACCATATTTTGAAAAAAATTACAAACTATATAGTACCTTTATCTCATGAGGCTTTAATGGTCTATACTCACCAACACTTAAACCATCTAAAGTTATACCACCAAAGGATACTCGTTTTAGTTTTTTCACCTCATATCCAATAACCTCACACATTTTGCGAACCTGACGATTTCTGCCTTCTGTAATCGTTAAAAGAATCAAAGATGAATTATTTTTTTTATCTATATCCATGACTTCTACCTTTGCTCGTTTAGTCATCTTACCATCAATCATGACACCCTTAATGAGCTTAGTTACTGCCGTTTGATCTATAATTCCATTTATTCTAACCTGATAAACCTTTTCAATTTCCTTTGCAGAACGAGTTAAACGATAAGATAAATCTCCATCATTGGTTAATAATAACACTCCAGATGTATCATAATCTAATCTTCCTATAGGAAAAATCCTTGTTTTTTTTGTATCGGGATCAATCAAATCCATCACAATTCTTCTTCCTAAGTTATCACTTACCGCCGTTAAATAACCCGTAGGCTTGTACAATACATAATATACTAATTGCTGTTTAAATAATTCTTTACCATCCACAATTATTTTATCATGCACCCCAACCTTAGTTCCAAGTTCTGTTACGACCTTACCGTTTACAGTTACTCTTCCAGCTTGTATAATTTCTTCACATTTTCTTCTAGAGGCTATTCCACAGGAAGCCATAACCTTTTGTAGTCTTTCTTTATTATCATTCACGACAATCACCAGTACAAATTATACTAAAAATTAAAAAAAAATACAATCGAATTGTATCTTTTTTGTTTACATTCAACAAAAGTAGGCAGAATATCCAATATATTTATATAAGGAAAAATAGAATTATACACATAATAAAACAGATTGCATCACAAAGTAATCCTACAACATAGGCGTGTCTTGTCTTCTTTATTCCTACATATCCAAAGTATAATCCCATGACATAAATGGTTGTATCACTACCACCCTGTAATACACTGCTTATAATTCCAGCTTTACTATCTACACCATAGGTGTTAATAATAGATACCATCATCGATAAGGAGGCATGAGAAGATACTGGACGGAAAACACCTTGAATAAAAAGCTCTCCTGGAATGTGTTTAAAATGGATTAAATCATTTAGTATACCACTAGCCTTAAAAACATTTACAGCCACATACATAATTAATAGATATGGTAAAATGGTGATACCTGTTTTCATAGAATCCTTACAACCATTTATAAAGGATTCATAGGCATTATTCTTCTTTATAATTGAATAAATTAAAACGACTAAAACAAATCCTAAAATCACATAATAGCTAATGTTTTGCAAACTTTCTTCCTCCTATATCTAAAACAATAGATAAAATTGTACAAATGGTAGATACTATTATAATGTAAGGAATAATAGCTACTGGATCTATACTATGGTATTCATTTCGAATCGCAATAAGCATAGTAGGAATTAAACATAATCCCGAAGTGTTAATCAATAAAAAGGTAATCATTTCATCCGATGCGGTATCGCTATAATTATTACGTTCATGTAGTCGCTTCATCGCAAGAAGGCCAAAAGGTGTAGCTGCAGAGCCCATAGAAAGCATATTTGCCATAAAATTCAAAGAAATATATTGTAAGGCTTCATCTTCTTTATCTAAATTTTTAAATAAAGGCTTAATAACACGAATGATATATCCACTTAAAACCTTTAAAAGCCCACTATCTTTACAAATTTCTAAAATTCCACCCCAAAAGATTAAAAGGACATAGATATCAATAAACAAAAAAAATGCTTCCTTTGGTGCACTCAATAATTCTTCTACTACAATGCTTGAACGATTTGTACAACCAGCATAGATCAATCCTACTAAGAAAATAAATAAAAATATTTTATTAATCATGAGCATCACCCAAGTAATTATATGTAAAGTAAATGAAATATAGAAATAATTCATAAAAAGTGTTATAATAAAAAACGTTTAGGAGGTAATACTTATGTATTTAAAAAACGCATGGAATAAATATGAAAATGAAAAGCTTGAGGAATTAATGACTTTTAATGAGGAATATAAAGACTTTATTTCCAAAAGTAAAACCGAAAGAGAATGCGTAGAATACGCAATCCACTTATGTAAGAAGTATGGTTTTAAGGATATAAAAGAATATTCTTCTTTAAAATCAGGAGACAAAGTATACGCAACAAATAAAGAAAGAAATATTTGTGCATTTGTAATTGGAAATGAACCATTTGAAAAGGGTATCAATGTATTAGGTGCTCATATCGACTCTCCAAGAATTGATTTAAAACAAAATCCATTATATGAAAAGAATGATTTTGCATTATGCGATACCCATTACTATGGCGGAATCGTAAAATATCAATGGGTGGCTCATCCCCTTGCCCTTCATGGTGTGGTTTATAAAAAGGATGGTACTAAAATTACAATTAACATTGGTGAGGCCACAAACGACCCTGTCGTATGTATAACCGATCTTCTTCCTCACCTTGCTCAGGATAAAAATACAAAACCTGGTAACAAAGTTATTGAGGGAGAAGATTTAGATATTACTATCGGTCATATGCCTATTAAGGATGAAGAAAAAGATGCCGTTAAGAAAAATGTTTTAAAGCTTCTTTTAGAAAAATACAACATGGAGGAAGAGGATTTTATTTCAGCTGAAATCGAAATCGTTCCAGCAGGTCCTGCCAAAGATTTAGGTTTAGATCGATCAATGATTTTAGGATATGGACATGATGATCGCGTTTGTGCTTATACTTCTTTACGTGCTGTACTTGATGCTGGGAAAAGCCAATATACCACCTGTGCATTTTTAGTAGATAAGGAAGAAATTGGTTCTGTAGGTGCTACAGGTGCACAATCCAAATGGTATGAAAATTTAATTGCGGAATTAATGAATCTTACAGGGGAATATAGTGAATTAAAGCTTCGTAGATGTATGACTAATACAAGAATGCTATCTTCTGATGTTTCTGCAGGAGTTGATCCTTTATATTTAAGTGTATTTGAAACAAAAAATGCAGCATATCTAGGAAAAGGAATTTGTTTCAATAAATACACAGGTGCAAGAGGAAAATCTGGTTGTAATGATGCCGATCCTTTATACATTGCTCAAATAAGAAATATCATGGATTCAAATAACATAAATTATCAAACCGCTGAATTAGGTAAAGTAGATGCTGGTGGCGGTGGTACAATTGCCTATATTTTAGGAAACTACAACATGAGCGTAATTGATGCTGGAATTCCTGTTTTATCCATGCATGCTCCAAATGAAGTTGTATCAAAAGTTGATGTATATGAAGCCTATCAAGCCTATATGGCCTTTGTTAAAAATGCAAAGTAAATAAATGTTATCCTAAAAAGCGAAGAACTTTAAAATTCTTCGCTTTTTATAATTGTCCGATAAATTATAATTTATCTTACTTCTTATTCAATTTTTATCCGGTAAATTTGTGCTTTTAAGATTGCCTAATGCTTCGGCACTGGTTGATATAATCATACGGATAGTTTAGCATCCGTTCTTTGTTGAACAGTCGCTACAAGTTTCGCATTTTTTTCGCATAGAGTATTATCGTTATTAAGTGTAGCGATTCTTACATCACATTTTCTTGTTTCAGCAAATAACAACCTAAAAAATATAAAGGAATTACTTTTTAAATAATTCCTTTTCTTCATCTAAATATCTTTGATATTCAATAGACCAATCATAATTAATCATAAATTCGTTAAAATAATTCACATTCTTTTTAGCCAAAAAATCCCAATAATCACATTCTATACCCTTTTTATTTAATATCAATAAAGCTCTTTTGAATTCAATCAATTCTTCTATTTTATTTTCCTTTAATGTTCTTCTAAGACGCCACACAGCATCACGATATAAGCTCTTAGCTAAATCTAGTGGCTTATCTGGCCAAAGATGACAAATGGCATCTGACATACTTAATGATTTTCCATTATAAGCAATCAGTAATGCAAAAAGCTCTTTAGATTTAAAAGAAGAAAAACGTACCAAATTAGAATTGATAAAAATATCAAAATTGCCAAAAGTTACAACCTTTATTTTTTTCTCATCAGCATGCATTTGCTCGATATAATAATTAATATCATACGCTAAAAATGGCTTATAACAAAAACCTAAAAGATTATCTTTTAATAGTTCTTTTATCTTTGCTTCATCATGTGTATAAGCTGTAATAAAAACAATTTTTAATTTAGGAGATGCCTCAATCAATTGTTGAGCCAAATTAACACCATTAATGATTGGCATATTAATATCTAAAAAGGCACCTTCTACTTCATTACTTTTTACATACTCCAATGTATCTAAAGGATTGTCTAAAAAAAACTTATATTCTACCTTAATATTATTTACTACTTCTACTAAAAAATCTGATAAGGCAATAATTTCATCATCCACAACAATTATCTTCATTTTCCTTTCTCCTTTGGAAACGTAATCAAAACTTTTGTTCCTTCTAAAGCATTACTTTTGATTTCCACTTTTGCATCAAGCATAAGTAGAAAACGCTCTTTAAGATTTGTAATTCCTTTAGATGAATGATCTACTTTATCAACATTAAAGCCAACACCATTATCCTTTACAACAATAACAATATTTTCATTATTTTGATAAGCTATAACCTGAATATATCCATTTTCTTTTTCATTTACTCTACTATATTTTATCGCATTTTCAACTAATGGCTGTAATGAAAGTACAGGAACTAAAAAATCCTGAAACTGAATATCTAATAAAAGTGTAAACTTTTTATCTAATCTTACATTTTCAAGTTCTACATAATTAATTATATTAACCAATTCATCTTCAAAGGAAATCATATCATGATCTAAGGCATCCACATTCGTTCTTAAATGTTTGGAAAAACGCACTACTGCCTCATCGCCAGCTTCAATATTTTGGTGATATAAGTTTTTAATCGCATTTAAAGAATTAAAAATGAAATGAGGTTTAATTTGTTCTCTTAAAATTTCTTGTTTAAATAAGATATGTTCTACTTCTCCTTTATTTAAATCTTTAATTCTAGAAAAATATAAAAAGAAGAAAATAAACATAATGATTGTACAAAAGATCGCGCCATATCCATATGTACTAAAGGTAACCCATTCAGAAATATCCATCATTTCAACAATACCCATATCCAATAATAATGAGAATAAAATAAAGTAAAAAGAACATTGCTTTTTATGATGAAAAACACCGATAGTCAAAGCTACATAATATGGTAATGTTGCTGCAAAAAGAATAATCCATGGAATCCACTGAAAATTTGTTCCAATCAATAAAAGACTTAAAATAAATAATGGAATAGATAAAAAAGAGTAACCCAAATGATAATGCTTTAGCTTTTCTACTTCTTTTATTCCAAAAGCATAACTGGCAAATTGTTGCAATAATAGAACAAAAGATAAAAAGGATATCATTTGAAACATATAAAAATTTGTTCTAATATTTAAATTTCTAAAAAGATTAATCATATCTATAGAAAACAAATAATGAATTAAAAGAAAAATAATCATACCAAATATAGATAGACGATCTCTAAGCTTCTTGTAAGAATAATTAATACATATACCAATTAGGGCAGAAAAGAAAATAAGCCCTAAAACAAAACTTGGAAAAAAACTAACAAAAGTTTGAAAATAACCAGTATAACCATCTGAAATGATACCTGCCATTTGCGTAATACCACCATGATTGTTCATACCAAGCTCTATCACTATTTCTACAGTTCCACTTTCTGGAACCACATAATAGGAATCAAAATCCATTTTATATCCATTTTTATTTTCTTTAATATCTTTAGAAGCATAACCAGTATAACCAACTAAAACACCATTATAATATACGCGATACGCCGAATCTCCACTACCACTTTGAAAGGTAGGACAAAGTGTAATCCCTTGTGGAAGATTCTTTAATGTTGTTTTATAGGAGGCATAACCGCTTTTGCCAAGAGTTTGACCAGAAACTTTTAAACCAGTCCACTTGCTAGGAATCTTAATATAGGTATCCATAGGTCCATCATCTTCATCCGTAATAATCCACCGATTATAATATAGTTCCCATTCTCCTACCAAACCAATAGAGTGATTTCTTTTATTAGTCAAATCATAGCCATTAAAATCAACTAAACCTTGTTGATTTTGAGGAAAATGATAAAGATCATGATTATAAATTGAAATAATTAACGCACTAACAAATCCTAAACAAAGGCATATAAATGAAAATATATAGACAAATATAATCTTAAAGCGTTTCATTTTCTCACCTACTGCCTTAATTATACTATTCATTTTTTAAAAAAACTAGAATTTCAAAATACTTTTTCTTTTTGTTTTCATGGAATCTAATTCTAACTGAAATTCAATAGACCAATCATAACTTGACAAAAACATTCCATTATAATTTGTATTTTGATCATTTAAATAATCCCAATAATCACATTTAATATTTTTTTTGTGTAAAAATAATTGTGCTCTTTTAAAAGATATATAGGACAAAAGATCATATTCTATCAATGTTTTTCTAAGCTTCCAAACAGCATCTCTATATAGCCTCTTCGCACGATCCAATTCTTTATCCGGCCAAAGATGACAAATGGCATCAGACATATTAAGTGTTTTTCCATTGTAAACAATCAATAACGCAAAAAGTTCCTTTGACTTTGCAGACTTAAAATTGATAAGTTGCCGATTTATAAAAACATCAAAAGACCCAAATGTTTTGACAATAATTCTTTTTTCGGACGCCTTCATTTTATAAATAAATGAATCAATTTGTTTTGTATCTAGAGGCTTCATACACGTACCCAAATAATTATGTGGCAAAAGTTCCAAGTAGTTTTCTTCATTTAAATCGGATGCTGAATGAATAAAAACAATCTTTAAATCTCTTTTTATTTCAATTAATTTTTTAGCAAATTCTAATGGCTTCACTTCCAAAACAGAACCTAAAAATACACCCTCCACTTCATGACTTAAAATATACGGTAAAGCATCCATTGGATTTTCTTTAAAAAATTTATATTCTAGCATATACTGATTTGCAACAACTTCTAAAAAACAAGAAAAAGTTGTTAAATCATCATCAATAATTAAGATTTTCATTACTCTATTTACTCCTATATTAATAATGAAAATATTCTAGCATTTCAAGTGCTAAAAAAGTGCCAAAAGAAAAAGGATAATGAGTTTCCCCATTATCCAAATCTTTTACCATAAAGTTGGAATATCATCTACATAATGCCAATAATTGCCATCACCAGTAGGTTGTTCTTCAGAATAATAATATCTTGAAGCTTGTGTTTCGAAAGCATAATTGTCATTAAGAATTAAAATTTCATTCCAATCCTCTTCAGTTCCTAAATAATAAATCGTATCAAATTTATTACAATTATATAATGCACACTCATTCACAACTATCAAATCTTTTGTTAAAATAATTTCCTTTAAGTTACTGCAAAATGAAAATGCGTAATCCATTATAAATTTTGTTTGCTGATCTATTTTACAACTGGTTATACTTGAATCATTTGTATGAATGAAGCATAGATATGGATTATCTTCGTTTCCTAAATAATATGCATTTTCATAAATATTATAATTGAAAGATGGTGCTCCACAAGCGAAAGCTGCATATCTAATATCCTTCAAACTATTAGGTAAAGAAATATCTTTTAGACTCCAGCACTCATAAAATGCTTGTTCTCCTATTATTTCAACTCCCTCTAAAAGAGTAACAGTTATTAATGATTTGTTTTCATAAAAAGCATTCGCGCCAATGATTTTTGTACTTCCAGGGATTGTAATAGATTCTAATTTACTAGAAATAAAAGCTTCTACACCTATTTCTCTAACACCATTTGGAATAGTAATGGAAGTCATTTTAGTACTTGAAAAAGCACTATAATAAATAATTTTAGTATCTTCATGAATGGTGTATTCTGTTACATTTTTATCTACCACTTTAATTAACACTACGTATGGATTATCTTCATTTCCTAAATAATATGCATTTTCATACATAGTATAATTTAAATTACAATCTTTAAAAGCATCTCTTCCTATACCTTCAATATCATCAGGTATACTAATTTCATTAATTGAACTACAACCTTTAAAGGCATAATCTGGAATTCTATAATTTCCTGTAATTTTTACATAAGAAAGGCTTTCAGGTACATAATATGTTTTTTTACCATCAACCGTGACAGAATTAAAGTAATCTCCAAAATAATTACTTGTGCTTCCATCATTTAATAAAACTTGTACATATGGTATGGTTAAACTTTCAAGATCACCACAACCTAATGCCTGCATTCCAATTTCTGTTAAAGTGTCTGGTAAAACAATTTCTCTAATACTACAGCTATAAAATGCTTCTGAATATAATTTAGTTCCACCTGTAAGAATAACTTTTCGTAAAGTAATTGGAACATTTTTATTTGTATAATAAGATCCTTCTGTTTGTTTTGTACTAAATAAATAACCTAGATATTTACTATCTTTATCTAAATTGCCTTCTCCACCGAATGCAAAAGGCAACTCTAACTCCATAACATTTTTTAGATTTGCAAAAATGCCACGCTTTAAATTTGTTATCGTATTTGGAATAACAACTTTAGTTAAATTAGATAAAATAAATATGATTTCTGTTTTTTCTTTGTTATAAACTATTCCATCTAAACTACTATAATGTGGGTTATCAGAAGCTATTTCTAGCTCAGTTAAATGATTCAAATCATTAAAAGCCTTATTTGATAATTCTAAAATAGTTGAAGGTAAACTGATTGATTCTAATTTAGTATAAGAATTCAAATCATTATATTCTATTTTTTCTCCACTAGTTAAAACTAAATGTGTAATTGTTTTAATTGGAAATTGATTTAATAAATGAACAGGTAAAGTAGCTTTTGTTAAATTATCACAATCATCAAACGCATCCTCACAAATTACTTTACAATCTTCTAGGATTACTATTTCAGTTACTTCTTTATTCTCCATCTTAACTAATAAAACATATGGATTATTTAAATTACCTAAATAGCTTGCATCATTTAACTTGTTATATTCTAAATGGGCACAATCTTTAAATGCATTAGTACCTACAGAATTTAAACTTTCTGGTAAATTAATTTCATTCAATTCCACACATCCTCTAAAAGCATCGTCTGCTAGAGAGATTGCCTTAGTAATAGTAATACTTTCAAGACTTTCTAAGCAATCATTACCAATAACTTTAGAAAGAGGAGTTGCATTTTCTAAATCTGATCCAATAAAAGGTAATATTATATTTTTCAAGTTGCTACAACCCTTAAAAATATTCATTCCTAATTTTTCAATACTTTCTGGAATGACAATGCTTTCCATCAGAATAGCATTCTTAAATGCTTCATTTGAAATTTCAGTTACTTTTAATCCATTTACAAACTCATTTACTATAACATTCTTTTCTTCCTTCTTATAAGATACTAAGCATGCTGTATTAGAATTCGTAAGAATATATTCGTAGCCATCCTTGATGATAGTTCCTTGATAATCAAAAATAAAGGAAACATTACTAAAATCACAGTCCTCCCAAGCAACAGAAATCTCCTGTAAAGGTGTATAAATAGTAACCTCTTCACAATTTGTAAAGGCATTTTTATCGATGTATAAAATATTAGAGGTAAGATATAAAGTATTTAACTCCTTTGTTACAACGATAATTCTATCCTTATCGATATTGTATAAAACATCATCTTCAAAAACAAAATTTAAATTTTCAGGATTTACTTCTATTGTTTCTAAAGAACTTTTAAAAGCATTATCAGCAATATATGAAATGTTTTTACCTATTTTTATAGATGTAATATCATCTAGATTCTCTATTTTAGTTACAGGATAAACTCTTCCACTAATCTTAACTACATCAGGAATCTGCCCATTAAAATTATTAGTAATACCTACCACCACTAATTCATTTTCTATGATTTTATATTTGATACCACTATCTTCTATTGGTGTTGCCTCGCCATAGATTGTATTAAACGTTTTGGTTGTTCCTGCAATATAATTCCACTTAAATGGAAAACTTGAAGCAAATTGCCTATCAAATGCACAATGAATAGTCATATTCTTTGGCAATGTATCTAGTGGATTTCCTCCAAACGCAAACTCCTCCATTGAGGTAATTGTAGATGGTAACCATATATCCGTCAAATAGTAACAATATCCAAATTTTAGAACAAATTCTTCTGTACCTTCTGAAATATAAATTGAAGTAACTTCTGAAGAAAAGAAATTGACAGATAATATTTTCTTACCTACTAGCACACTTGGAATCACAATTTCTTTTGTAATTTGATTACCACTACTAGATAAACTGATACCATAATCATTTTCACTAATAGAAAAGCTTTCTTTATATTCCATATATTCTTCATGATCCTCACGCACCTGTGCTTCATCATAAAAATAGATATTCATTTGAATTTTATTATTGTAATCAGGAGAATAACTATTATTAATTATTAATTTATAATCTTCTTTTTCAAAGATATTATAGAAAGCATCTCTACCAATCTCTTCATCAGTTACACCCTCATACAATACCTCTAAAGGAACAATATCCTTTTCTACTATGGTTAAAGTTTCTCCTAGTTTTTCTGTTTCATAGGTACGATACCCTTCCACATTTGTTCCTAGCTTTGCCTGATATCGACTGATTTCTACTGTATAAAGTCCATAAACATTTAAATCATAATCAAAATAATTTCCATTTGCATCAACAACACGAACATAATAGAAATTATCTCCATGCTTTATTTGTGGATAACCCATTAATAAATTGGTTGAATCCCAAACATCATTAGAGTCAGCATTTTGACGTCCTAATGCACTTTTATAAAATAAAAGTTTTTCACCAGATGAGACTTTAACAAAATTTGTGATTTTAAAATTCATTTGCTTATTATCTTTTAATATTTGATCATAAAGATAATATTTGTTATCTACTTTAGCATTATAAAAACCTTGTAAAGTAATATGCTCATCTTTATATTTAAGTCTTTCTAAAGAAAACTTTTGATTTAATTTAGTTATCTTAAATTCCTCTGTTGCTGAAGAAATTGCCACCTCTTGTTTATAAGAAGTTCCCTCAACCTCTATTTCTTCATAAGCGGTTAATATAATTAAAGTAGTTCCTTTAGAAATATCCTTTAAAGAATAACTTCCATTCTTTTTATCAATTTCTATTACTTCAGAATCATTAATTTTTAAAGTATATTTACTGGCACATTTTAGTCTACTCCAGTTTAACATTCCTTCATTTGTAATCGTAATAAAAGAGAATTCTTTTTCATTAATAAAAGATGTATCTAACGGATTTTGTTGGCCACATCTTGTACAAAAACCATCTAAATAATGATGATTTAATGCATGAATAACCTCTGTTTGAACTTCATGACATACACTACATTCTCTTTCTTTTTTTCCATCCTTTGTACAAGTGGCAGGCTCTTCATCCCACTCTGTCCAAGAATGGTTTAGATGATTATTTACAGGTGGTTGTTCCTCACCTGGTATTTCTTCTTTTTTATTACCACAACTACAAAAAAGAAAAATAGATAAAATAATTGGCACAATTAAAAAATGTTTCTTCTTCATATTAATACCTCCAAAATGTATGAAGAATTATATCATTTCAAGTGCTAAAAAAGTGCCAATACAATTTATTTGCCAAATAATTTATTTTTAATATTTCCTAAATTATTTCCAGTTCTAATCATCTTATATTCTCTTAAATGTATTTTATCTACAACTTCTTCTATAATACTTCCTAAAGAATCATATGTATAGGATTTATAATTTAGATTTTTCTCACAAAAAAAAGACTATGCTTTATTAAGCATAATCTTTTAAGCTATAATATTAAATCTTATCCTTCTATAATCTTTGATTGTATATAAGAAGGAGCTTCCTCATAATTATAAAACTCACGATTAAAGTAACCACTACCCTGCGTTAAGGATTTTAAATCATTAACATATTCTAATATTTCAGATTCAGGAACTAAGGCTGTAATCTTTTGATCTTTTACGGAGTTGATATCCATACCAATAATTTTACCTCTTCTTGTATTCAAATCGGATATAATCGTTCCTACATCATCACTATGTACAGTTACAACAATTTTAATAATCGGCTCTAAAATTACAGGCTTACATTTCATATACGCATCCTTAAAGGCTAAGATAGCCGCCATTTTAAAGGCCAATTCATTTGAATCTACCGCATGATATTTACCATCCTTTAAACATGCCTTTATTCCTATAACAGGGAATCCGGCTAAAAGTCCTTTTTCACAAGCTTCATTAAAGCCTTTTTCAACGGCAGGGAAATAATTTTTAGGTACTGCTCCACCAAATACTTCTTCGGTAAATACATTTTCTTTATTTGGTGAAAATTCCATTTCGACAACTCCATAAAAGCCAGATCCACCACTTTGCTTAATATATCTACCACTACCCGTAGCACTCGCTTTTATTGTCTCACGATAAACGACCTTACAATCTCCTACACTAACTTCAAGCTTGTAGGCATTTTTCATACGATCCAAAATATAGTTTAAGTGTCCTAATCCTAAACTTCCAATCAACAATTGATTAGTTTCAATATTACGCTTTACTTCTATGGATTTATCCTCTAGCATTATTTTAGATAGTACCGTTCCAAGCTTGTCATCATCATTCTTATTTTTTGCCACTAAAGCTTTATAATATACAGGAGTTGGAAATTCAATGGTTTGATATAAAACCTTTTCCTTTAGAGCACATAAGGTCATAGAGGTTTCAAGACCATCTACTTTATTAATTACACCTATATCTCCTGCATGTAAAGTGGAAACGGCGGTTTGCTTTGAACCACAAATAGTAAATAATTGATTTATAGTTATTGTCTTTTTTAAATTTGGAACATATACTTCATCGCCTGTTTTTAAAATACCAGAATTTATCTTAAAAATACTACTTACTCCTGCATAGGAATCCACAATCGTTTTAAATACAAACGCTGAAAATGGTTCTTCATCTAAGGTTTTTCTTTCCACTTTAGTACTAGATTCATCTTTTCCTTCTATCGGATTTAAATCCGAAGGATTAGGTAAATAATCTATAAACATATTTAGCATAGTATGAATTCCAATATTCTTAGTCGCAGATCCTACTAAAACCGGAATAAGCTCACCATTTAAAACTCCAATACGTAGACCTTCTTGAATTTCTTTATGTGTTAGCGTCTCACCATTAAAAAATTTATCTAACAATTCTTCAGAGGTTTGCGCAACCGCCTCTACCATTGTATTATGAAGTTCAAATACTTTTGCTTTTTTATCATCATAAATTTCCGCATCCTCACAAATGCTTCCGTTATATTTTCTTGCCTTTAAAGATACAATATTTACAAAGCCGTCAAAGGCATCGTTGTGTCCCATTGGATAACTAAATGGAATAGCATTTTTACCTAATTTCGTACGAATATCTTCTAAGATATTTTCAAAATGCACTCCCTCTTTATCCATTTTATTCACATAAATAATGGTTGGTATATTCTTTTTTCTAAGCATATTCCAATGCTTTATGGTTTCAACTTCTATTCCATTTGATGCATCTATAACTAAAATACCACCCTTAACAACATGCATCGCAGAAATCGCTTCGCCGATAAAATCATCATTTCCTGGAATATCAATCAAATTCATTTTATATTCTTCATATTCCATGGGTACAACCGATAAACGCATAGAGCTCAATTTTTGCTTTTCCTCTGGCATGTAATCACTGATTGTTGTTCCCTTTTCAATACTTCCTTTTTGTTTTCCACTTACCGTAGAATATAATGCTTCTACCAATGTCGTCTTACCACTTCCCTGATGTCCTAAAACGACAATATTTCTAATTTTGTTTCCTTTCATATTTCGATTCCTTTCATATGTAAACGTTTTCTTTTATTCTATTATATCATAGATCATAGGGGAATAAAAGAAAAAGATTATATTTTGAAAATATAATCTTTCTAAGAGTCAAGGAGGGACTCTCCCTCTTTTTTATTTAAATTACTTAATATTATGGATACAATAAATCCTATCACCATAAAGGCAATACCTAAAAAGATATCTAAAGTTCCTATTGGGTATCCAAACATCTTATATATTACACAAAGAATTGAAGCTATAACGAATCCTAAAATTACATAAATGGATGCAACTGGATATTTTTTTAATAAAATCGAAAATACTTTACAAGCACTAAATAGGCCAATGAATACACCAAATGCGATGGGTAATAAAACCTTACAATTTTCTAAAAATAAAGATAAATTCGATAAGGAGGCCAGCGTATTCATTAAGGTATCATAATATCCAAAAAGCATAAAAATCATCATACCGGATATACCAGGTAAAACCATAGCAATGGAAGCTATAAAACCACTAACAAACAAAAGAAAATAATCGATAGGTCTTAAGTTTGTTATAGATGAATTAGAACTTGGTATAAAGAAAAATACTAAAACAATAGCAAGACCTATAAGAACAAAAAGGATATTTTTAGCTGAAACCTTTGTTTTTACTGGTCTTACAATTGAAGGAATCCCTCCTGCAATCATACCAACAAATAAAGACATCGTTGGAATAGGTAGATTCGATAAGCATAAAGATATTAGCTTACTTACAAGAAAGACCGAAAGTATAATTCCTATCCCATAAGGAAGTAAAAATAGCATGGATTTTTTAAAGGAGGTAAATAAATGATTAATGCTATCAATAAATTCCTCATATACCCCCGTAATAACAGCCATAGTTCCACCAGAAACTCCGGGAATGAGGTTGGCAATTCCAAATAACATACCTTTTAATATTAATATTAAATATTTCATGCCATTCCCTCCTTTTTTATCAGTTATTTATCATTATAATCTAATTTTAATGATATTTCAACTTTAGAATATCTTCCTCTTCTATCCTTTTCATACCCACCTTCATATAAATCTTATGATATCGATATAAATACGCTTCACTATTATGTCTAAATCTTATTTTTCTATAGGCATAATCTGTGGGTTCTAAATATCTTTTTAACATAAAACTTGAATAACTATATTTAATCTTTTTAATTTCTACAAACGAAATATAAAATAAACTTATGAGATTGATTAGTAATAAATAATCCATTTTTGATATAAGGAAAAAAGTAACAAAACCTAAAGAAACAATTCCTATGATATGACTCATCCATAAGCTAAAGCGATAAGGGCATATATAAGAAATTATCGTCTTAAGAATCATAAATCCATCTAAGGGGTATATAGGAAGAATATTTATAAAGATTAAAAACCATACAAAAGGCTTCATAGTCTCTGGTAAGATAAATAGGGAGATCAAATTAAATAGTATTCCTCCACTATATATAAATATATCTTTTATGCAAGATAAATTTTTCGTTTCTATATCCATTAAAAATCCTAAGGCATAAAGTTTTAGCGAATGAATTTGTATGCGAAAAAGAAAAATAAAAAACAGATGACCAAATTCATGTATAACGAGTACCAATACCAATTTAAAATATTCCTTTTGAAAGGGGGATAACAAGATACATATCGTAATTAAAATAAAGCTTATATCGATTTTAAATTGCTTCATACCGTATTACCAAATGAGATACAATCGCCTGAAAATCATAAGTTTCTATTCTACATTGTTTACTTTCACCTAAAATCATACCCTTCTTATAATACTGATATAATAAAAATTTAGGTTTTATATCATAAATCTTATAGGAAGCATTATTGGTTTGGATTTCAATATAATTGCTTCCTACATCGCTTACAATTCCACTTATGGGTAAAACAACCTCTTGATTCATTGGCGTAATATATATATCTTTTTCCATAAGCACATAATCAATAACCTCGACATCATTTGTGGCAACACCTTCATCATAGGTATATAAATTAGAGGCAAATTCACTTACCATCCGACTAATATTTAAACTCTTGGTTAGAAAAGATATATTACATAATTTTATTATAATCAGTGCAATGCATAATCCTATATATTTTTTCAATAAAATCACCTATAGAATTTTATGACTCATATTATAATTTTATTATCCATTAAAGAAAAAAAGTTTGTATCACTTACAATAATATGATCTAAAAAGGCAATACCTATTTCATTTAATAAAGTGATTAAATAATGCGTAGAATCTATGTCAGATGACGACGGCATCACATCACCGCTAGGGTGATTATGAATTAAAAAAATACCATAAGCATTCCATTTAATTGCTTCTCCTATAATTTTTTTTACCGGTAGTTCTATTTTAGCCACTTGATCTCCATTTAAAAACGACTTTTGAATGACTCTACATTTTGTATCGACATATAATATCATAATCCTTTCTGTTTTCAAATATAAAAAATCACTTTGCACATACTGATATACTTCTATAGCATTTGAAAGTTGAATCAAATTATCTTTTTTTGCTATACATCTTTTCGCAATTTCAAAGCAAGACATTAATTTCGATGCCTTTGCTTCTTTTATCCCCTTAATCTTTTTTAATTCCTTATAATCCATTTGAAATAATTTTTCTAATCCATATTTTTCTATGAGTTCTATAGATAATTCTAGTACCGATTTTTCTTTTGTCCCACTTCCTAGCATAATGGCAAGCAATTCGTAATCACTTAAGGAATTCGCACCCTTAGAAATTAATCTTTCTCTTGGACGCTCTTTTGCAACTATATTTTTTATTTTCATTTTATCTTTTTTACCTCCATATAATATATAGGCAAAATCGAATACTTTTTTATAATTTAATTTAAAAAATAAAAAAAGAATTATCTTTTTTATGAATAATTCTTTTTTTATTTTATTTATTTTCTATGAAATACTTTCTTACTAAAGAAATAAAGTGTAAGGATCCTGTAACAAGTAGTGTTTCATCCTCTTTCATATGATTCTTTGCATAAGAAAAACATTCTTCATAATTTTCAATAACTTCATATGGTTTAGAAGTAAAAGTGGTGAATTCGATAGGATTGGTTGCTCTTAAATCCTTCATAGATGTGAAATAGTACCTATCAACAATCTCATCTAGCTTCATTAGCATCTTATCAAAGTCTTTATCATGCAAAGCAGAAAAAATGATTTTTATTTTTTTTCCTTTTCTTATTTCCTTAATGGTATCAACTAGCGCTTCTATCCCATGAATATTATGGGCTCCATCAATTAGAATATCCGGAACTTGCGATAAAACTTCCATCCTTCCGGGCCACTGGGTTATCTCTAAACCATACTGAATCATATCGAATGGAATACTTGCATCTATAAAATTTACGGCTTCTATGGCTAGACTTGCATTATAGGCTTGATATTTTGCCAAAAGATTTGCGGTATAAGAATGGTTCCTATATGTAAAATGAGTTTTTGTATCTAATCTAATATTCTTTACTTCTTTATCAACGAAAATCATTTTTACCTGATTTTCCTTTGCATAGGAGATAAACAAAGGCTTTAAATCATCACAAACGCAAGTAAGACAAGTCATATTTTTTTTTGCAATTCCTAATTTGTGAAAAGAAATTTCTTCCAAGGTATTACCTAAAGTATTCATATGGTCATAGCCAATATTGGTAATGATTGCCAAATCCGTTTCTAAAAAATTTGTTGCATCGAGTAACCCACCTACCCCACACTCTATTATCGCAAGATCTATGTTCCGATCTTGAAAGAACAATAGAGCCATTAATAAGGTAAGCTCAAAAAAGGGAATCACATCGTTCGTTTGCTCATAATATGTATTCGCATATGTATATAAACGATTTGCGTAATGCATAATTTCGGCATTTGAAATGTATCGATCATTTATTTGTATTCTTTCATTAAAGCATACGACAAAAGGTGATACAAAAAATCCTATATGCTTTCCAGTTAGTTTTAATATGTTTTTCATATAACTAGCGGTTGAGCCTTTCCCATTGGTTCCAGCGATATGAATAATCGGATAAGTTTTGTTTATTCCTAATTCCTTTGCAATTCTTTCCATTCTTTTTAAATCTTCACGTTTCGAAAGCTTTTTTTGATTATAGAGCCAATCCAATGCCTCTTCTATCGTATTAAACATGAATTTAACCTTTCAATTCCTTTAACGTATTACATACTTCCTCATATTGCATAAGATATTCTTTTTGTTTTGCTAATTCGGCATCGATCTTTGCCTGAGGAGCTTTTGAAATGAAAGCTGTATTGGATAGCATTTTTTTACTTCGATCCAATTCTTTTTCTAGTTTTTCTTTTGTAAGTTCTAATTTTTTTATTACTTCGTTCATATCTACTAAATCGTTAGATGGAATATATAAAGTAGCCATAGGAAGTACAACAACAACCATACCCTTAGCCTCTATCGATTTTTCTAAAAATACCAATTCCTTAGGATTCGTAAATTTTTTTAGATATAAAGAGGTAGATACAATCATATTCTTTGTATTTCTATCCTTAGCTAAAATAGAGATATGGATTGGTTCCTTAGGTGCTTTACCTGCTTTTGCACGTTCATTTCTTATAGCCGTTATAATCGATATCATATCATCTAAGGATTCTAACGCCTTAGTATCTTCAAATTCTTTATGAATCATAGGCCATGAGGAAATACAGATAGATTCCTCCTTATGTGGTAATGCCTGATAGATTTCTTCTGTGATGAAAGGAATAAATGGGTGAAGCATTTTTACTATAGAGGTTAACACATAAACTAAAACATTTTTTGTCATTTGAATGTTTTCTTTATTACCGGATTGTAAATCCACCTTTGAAATTTCAACATACCAGGAAGCAAAATCATCCCAAACAAAGCCATATAACGTTTTTGCTGCTTCTCCAAATTCATATTTATCCATATTATAATCCACATTTTCTATAACATGGTTTAACTTAGTTAAAATCCATTTAGAGGGAAGATTCAATTTTTCTGGTATAATTTCAGTAAACTTATAATCCTCCTCCAAATTTAGCATTACATATCTAGAAATATTCCATAGCTTATTTAAATAATTCCAAGAGGATTCGATTTTTGTTTCATCAAAACGTAAATCTAATCCTGGTGCGGAATTTGTTGTTAAAAAATAACGTAAAGAATCGGTTCCATATTTTGCAATAACATCAAAAGGATCTACTCCATTTCCTAAGGATTTACTCATTTTTCTTCCTTCAAAATCACGAATCAATCCATGAATCAAAATATCCTTGAAAGGGGCATGTGAAGTAAACTCCACTCCTTGAAATAGCATTCTTGCTACCCAAAAGAAAATGATATCATATCCTGTAACTAATACATTTGTTGGATAGTATCTTTTAAATAAATCCGTTTTCTCAGGCCATCCCAAAGTTGAAAAAGGCCATAATGCGGAAGAAAACCATGTATCTAAAACATCCTCATCCTGAATCCAACCATCCCCTGGGCATTCAACTTGTACTTTTACTTCTTTATTTTTATACCAAGCAGGAATTCGGTGTCCCCACCATAATTGACGAGATACACACCAATCTTGAATGTTATCTAGCCAATGCTCTAAGGTCTGCTTAAAGCGATCAGGTACAAAGCGATATTCCTCATTTTCTAATACCTGTTTTGCTAAAATATCCATTTTGACAAACCATTGCTTAGAAAGTCTTGGTTCTACCACAACACCCGTACGCTCACTATGCCCAACCGAATGGACAATACTTTCTTTTTTTACAAACAAACCTTCTTTGGTTAAATCCTCAACCAAAGCCTTTCTGCAGGCAAAGCGATCCATTCCTTCATATTTATTTGCCATAAAATTCATTGTACCATCATCGTTCATACAAAGCGGCATAGCTAAATGATGTCTTTTTCCAACTTCAAAATCATTTGGATCATGCGCAGGGGTTACCTTAACACATCCTGTACCAAATTCTTTATCTACATAATCATCCGCAATAACAGGAATTTTAATATCGGTTCCTGGAATATAAACCTCTTTTCCAATAATACTTTTATATCTTTCATCTTCTGGATGAACCATAATGGCTTGGTCTGCAAACATAGTTTCTGGTCGAGTTGTTGCAATCGTAACATATCCTGTACCATCCACAAAAGGGTAATTAAAATGATAAAAGGCACCTTCTACATCCTTATGCTCTACTTCTATATTGGATAGTGCGGTTTTTGCTTGGGGATCCCAATTTATAATTCTTTCTCCTTGATATAATAAGCCTTTATTATATAAAGTAATAAACACATAATTTACAGCTTTATTTAATCCCTCATCTAATGTAAATCTTTCTTTTGTATAGTCTAAAGAAAGTCCTAATGCCGCCCACTGTGCGCGGATAAAAGATGCATATTCTTTTTTCCACTCCCAAGCAACCTCTAAAAATTTTTCTCTTCCAATATCATATCTAGAAATTCCTTGTTGTTTTAATTTTTCATCAACTTTTGCCTGTGTGGCAATACCTGCATGATCCATTCCAGGTAACCATAAGGCATCATAGCCTTGCATTCTTTTACGACGTATAATAATATCCTGCAAAGTCGTATCCCAGGAATGTCCTAAATGCAATTTTCCTGTTACATTTGGTGGTGGAATGACAATCGTAAAGGGTTCTTTTTCCTTATCCCCTGCTTCAAAAAATCCACCCTTTAACCAAAAATCATACTTTCCATTTTCTACTTCCTTAAAATCATATTTCGGTTTTAAATCTTTACGCATACATTCTCTTCCTTTCATAATCCTCTTTTGTTATAGAATAAAAATCAGCATCAATTACTTTTCCATCAAATAGTTTTTTATATTTACAAAGCCTTCCATCATACGTAAATCCACAATGCTCAATGACTCGTTTTGAAGCAAAATTATCACTATGATGTCCTACTTCTAAAACCTCACAATCTGTTTTTGTAAAAACATAATGAATAACTAATTTTACTGCTTCCGTCATTATGCCCTGATTCCAGTACTCATAGCTTAGCGAAAATCCTAAGGATTTCGTCTTATTATATTTTCGAATTCCATAATTATAAATGGAAATTGTACCCACAAACTGGTTACTATCCTTTAATGCAATCGCATAGGTTTCATTTCCCATTATCAAAGATGCTAGCATACGATTCGCCACTTCTTTATTTGGAAATGGTTTCCATCCTGCAGCTGGACCAACATACGGATTTTTTCCAAATGCATAATATAAATCTAAATCTTTAAATGTTAACTCTCTTATTATAATTTTATTTCCAATTAATTTCATAAAAAAAGCCCCTAGAATGAATATCATTCTAAGGACGAATAAACCGCGGTACCACCTTAATTCTATAGAAGCTCTATAGCACCTTCATTATCTGTAACGTAGAACTACGAAATTAGCTACTTCTTTCACTAATTTAGCTCCATGACTACCTTCCATAGAACTCCTCTAGATATTTTCACCAGCCATATCCTCTCTAAAAAGAAATTTACTATGTACTCCTTCACTTCATCGCTTTTCTTTCCTATTTTAGTATGATTTTTTCATATTGTCAAGTAAAATATTTCCTTTATATTCTTATATCCTTGATTTCATAAATAGAAATATATAATAAAGCAAAAAGAATAATCCATAAGATGGTAAGAACGGGATTTTTTATTTCAAATATAATTTGCATATAATTTATTTTTACCAAAGGAATTGCCGTAGATAACCCTTTATATATTATATCAAAATTATTACATATAATTTTCAAAACTAAACTAACGAATAGAAATACCATTGGGGTAAACAAAATAGGAAAGATGGTGCTTATATTTAAACTTACCATACATTCAAAAAGTAAAGATAAGAATAAAAAGAAATAACTATTTAATACTTCATAGGAAAAAGTAAAATTAGAAAATCTTATAAAACCAATACTATAAATTAATAATATTTCAAAACCACATAATAATAAGCATAAAAGATAAAGAACAATTATTTTAGAAAGACATATCTTCTTTCTTGGTATGTATGATATAAACAAAATGTCAAAAGCATAGGATTGAATGGTTAATGAAATAACGATGGTTGTAACTATAATACTATTAAAAATTTGTATTATTAGCAAGGACTGACTTAAAAACATAAAATGATAATCTTTGGATGCTTCTAAATATTCAGATTTAATTAACCAGGGATTTGATACAAAATAAATCCCAAAAATCATGATTAGAATCGAAAGAATCCCAATGATAATCGTAGATTTTTGAAAGCTAAATTCGAAATATAAATTTATTAAATTCCATAATTTATTTTTTCTTTTTCTCATAACATTCTCCATTTTTAATCTCAAAAACTTTAGGATTCAAATCCGAAAAGTAAGAACGATTATGTAAACTCATAATTACGGTTTTTTCTTTTTTTAAAAGCAAAATAATCTCTTCTTTAAATAATCTTTTGGCATTATCATCTAGTCCATCTAAGGGCTCATCAAAAATATAATAGTTCGCATCATTTTTTATAATTTGTAAAATGCCAAGTTTTTGTAAATTTCCCTTTGACAAATCTCCTATTTTTTTATCTGGAATATGGTAGGCTTTTATTACATCCCTTTCATTTTCCTTTATATGATATAGTTTAAATATTTCCTTTACATAAGATCTTACCTTCATTCTTTTAGGCATTATATATTTATCAGGAAGATAAGAAACTTTTTTATCTAAAAGGATTTCTCCTTTTGTTTTAAATATGATTTTTGATAATACTTTAAGAAGAGTACTTTTCCCACTACCATTCTTCCCATAAAAAACATAGAACTGATTTTCCGCTAAATTCAAATTTATATCTTTTAATACTAAAACTTTTCCAAATTTCTTTTCTAAATTTTTAATTTGTAGCATATTTCAGATCCCCTTTTTTCATTTTCCCTTTATATAAATCAAAATCTAATGAATTAACTATAAAATCAAAAGTATCCATATAATACTTCTTATCATCTAAAACAAAGGTGATAAATCCTTGGGTAACCGTTTCTAAATTCGAATAGCTCATTGGAATAAAATACGTATTTGTATCCATAGATAGGCTCTCTTTTTCTTCTATCTTTTCTACTTCATAATTTGGTATAAGAGATATTATATCGATTTCATTAGGAAAATGCTTATTCTTAATGCAATGCTTTAAATCTCCATAAACCATTTTTCCTATAGAAATTTCGGATATTTTTTTATAAGAATTATTAAAGGTTATATTTAATCCAACAAGCTCTAATGTCTTATTTATATAAGCATAGCTTCCATAAAAGCGATCGATGGAAAGCAATTCATAATCCTTAGGATTTAAAATAGAGAGACTTCCTATTTCAAACTCAATGGAATATTTTGCATTAGTTATAAAAAGGGTTACCTTACTTTCTTTAAATAGATTATCCTGTAAGTAGGGTACCTTACAGGTTATACGATATAAGAACATAGTATTTAATGAAATCGTTTCTACTTCTATTTGTTGTAATTCAAATTTTAGACTTTTTGTTTTTAAAAAATACGTATTTTTCTCTTTCATTGTTATAAGAGTATCCTTTTTTGTAGAATATATTTCAAATTTCATTCTTCTGTTTTCCTCATAAATATAGCTTTTGGCTTGAGGTAAAGTATAAAACTCTTCTAAGGATATTCTTTGATAAGAAAAAGCAAACAAGGTACTATATAATACAATAAGTAGGAAAACTAAGCACACGATTTTTTTCATACTTTTGCCTTCTCAATTCTTGCATACTGATTTTTCAAAGTAACGATTTCAAAGCTACCATATGCCACACGAATAAAGGATATATAGTAAGCGGCAACTCCATTTGTAACACTTACATTACCAGTAAGATAAATAATCGCCCTAGAATTTCCCTCTACGATTAATTTCATTTTTTGTTTTTCTTTCCTAGAGGATGTCGTTGTTTTTGAAACCTCCACACCACATTTTGCACCTATCTCACTTTTTATATCCTTTATTTTCCCAGATGCAGAACCATTTAGACTTCCATTAGCAGAAAAAGTAACTTTATTTGTCGTTTCTACGTCCACCTCAACATCATAAACAATATCAGTAGAGCCTTTATTTTCAACACTATATAAAGTATTAGAAATATAAGATGCATCGACATTTGAATTTTCCATATATACCGCAACACCAAAAAATTTGGTTTTTTCTAATGAGCGGTACATTTCACTTATCTCTTCTTCTGTAAAATTAGACATAAGCTTTCCTTCTGGCATCATTATTTCACTAAACGTGGTATATTCCGTAGTTGATGCAAAACATGGGTAAAGAATACCACTTATCCAAAGAATAAAACAAAGAATAAGTATTAAAATAATTTTTTTCATTTTTCACCTCTAAAATTTTTTCTTCATATAATATATAGTAAAAATGTTTTAATTTTTTGGTAAAAAATTTATTTTTTTGTAAAAAAGGTGATATATTGTCTCCTCTTCATAAGCTTTACACATTAATTTTAACTCTTAATCCATTTGAATTTGCTGCATTATCTGTCGTGTTAGGATATCTTTTTACCGATGGGTTAGATACGACTCAAATTGAAGCTTTAGGAAATTTCTTTGAATCCGTTGGGCAAATTATGCTTACCATAGGAGCGCAGGCGCAAGTATTAGAAGAAAATGGTAAGCAACAAAACAATTTTGATGAAGCAATTTGCATCTTGAAAAATAAAATTGGAAATATAGAAGAATTTTTAGAAAATTTAAAAAATCTTAACTTATAATTATGACAAAACTTGTTAAAAATAAGGAATAATGATATAATGTATTCGAATTTTATTTGGAGGAATGAAAATGAGTTGCGATCATAATTGTGGAAATTGTTCAAGTAAAAATAATTGTGGAGAAAAAGAATCTTTATTAGCTCCGAACAATTCTTTAAATCATATTAAAAAAATATATGCTGTACATTCAGGAAAAGGCGGTGTAGGTAAGAGCTTTGTTACCTCTATGCTTGCAACTACTTTAGCAAAAAAAGGATATAAAGTAGGTATTTTAGATGCAGATATTACTGGTCCTTCTATTCCAACTGCATTTGGAGTTAAAAAACGTTTAGCAGGAACACAGGAAATTATTTATCCTGCTATTACAAAAACTGGAATTAAAATTGTATCTATAAATTTACTATTAGAAAACCCAACACAACCGGTTGCTTGGAGAGGACCAATTTTAGGAAATGCGATAAAACAATTTTATTCGGATGTCCTATGGGAGGATTTAGACTACCTATTTGTGGATATGCCACCAGGAACTGGTGATGTTGCTTTAACGGTATTTCAATCTCTTCCTATCGATGGTGTTCTTATTGTCACTACACCACAAGACTTGGTTTCAATGATTGTTGGAAAAGCCGTTCATCTAGCAGAAATGATGAAAATAAATATTGTAGGCATCATAGAAAATATGGCTTATATGAAATGCCCTTGCTGTAATAATCCCCTTTATCCTTTTGGATTATCTCAGTTAGAGCAAGTATCTAAAGAATATAATATAACCCCTTTAGCCTCTTTACCAATCGAACCTAATTTAACCAAATTAGTTGATGAAGGAAAAATAGAGGATATAGAATATCCTTATTTAGAAGAGATGATTAAAAATTTATAAAAAGAATAAACCACCAAAATGGTGGTTTATTTTACTTCTTCTTCATATACTATATTGAGGAGGAATCATATGTATTCATATTATAGAACTGGATATTATCCTTATTCGAAAAGCCCTTATGTAAGAGGTAACTCTAAGGAAGATGGACGTGGTCTTCTTTTACCACTATTATTTGGCGCAGCTGTAGGATTTCCTATCGGATATATAGCTTCAAATACAAATAAAAATAATCAAGGCTATGGATATCCATATCCGGTATACCCACAGCCTTATGTCCAACAACCATATCCAGTGTATCCACAACAATACCCAATGGTCCCACAAATGCCTTACTACTAGGCATTTTATTTTTCTTTTGTTTTTATTTCCTTAAGAATTTGATCAATATGATTACCATAAGCTAATGCCTCATCATATTTAAAAATCAAATCTGGCATTTTTCTTGCATGAAGTTTCTTGGCAAGTTCACTTCTTATATAGCCCTTACAATCATTTAAAGCCTTATCATAATTTTCTACCTTTCCTTGATAGAACGTATAATATATAGTCATATAAGACAAATCATTCGTAATGCGAACCTCAGTTACCGTTATATTCGATAAATGTTGATTTTTTGCATCCGTTCTAAGTAAAATGGATAATTCCCTTAAAGCTAAGGATTCTAATCTTTTAATACTCAAGCCCATTATCTTGGAATCTCCTTCATAACGGATGCTTCAAAAACATCGCCTTCTTTTATATCATTAAATCCTTCAATGGTAATTCCACATTCAAAGCCTTGCTTTACTTCCTTTGCATCATCTTTAAATCTCTTTAAAGACGCCATTTTACCTTCAAATACGACGATGCCATCTCTTAAAATACGTACTAAGGAATTTCTTTCAATTACACCATCCGTTACATAACAACCAGCGATTGTTCCAACCTTAGATAGTTTAAATAAGCTTCGAACCTCTGCCTGACCAATAACGACTTCTTCAAATACAGGATCTAGCATTCCTTTTAATGCAGATTCAATATCCTCAAGCACCTTATAAATAATATTATAAAGACGAATCTCAACACCCTTCGTTGCTGCCTCATTACGTACAGGAGCCATAGGGCGAACATTAAATCCTATAATGATAGCCTTAGAAGCCTCCGCTAAAGATACATCGGTATCCGTAATCGTTCCAACCGTTGCACGAATAATGTTCACTTTTAAATCTTCGATATTTATTTTTTCTAAAGATGCCTTTAATGCCTCAACAGATCCTTGAACATCACCTTTAATAATTAGATTCAATTCTTTTTCTTTATTGGCATTTGCTTCATTAAATAAATCTTCTAAAGAGGTGGCTTTTCTAGCTGCAGCTTCTGCATTTTTAGCCTTTAATGCTCTTGCAGCAGCAACATCACGTGCCATTCTCTCATCCGTAAATACCATGAATTTATCTCCAGCATTAGGAACATCATTTAATCCCGTAATGGCAACCGCTGTGGAAGGGGAAGCCATTTGGAAACGAACATGTCGATCATCTTCCATAGTTCGAATACGTCCATATGTGTTTCCACACACCACAATATCTCCGATTTTTAAACTACCATTTTGTACTAAGAATGTTGCAACAGGACCTCTTCCTTTGTCTAACTGTGCTTCAATTACTGTACCGATGGCTTGACGATTTGGATTTGCTTTCAATTCCTTCATTTCAGCAACTAACTGAATCATTTCTAATAGTTGTTCAACACCTTGACCCTTAAGAGCAGAAATAGGTACAAATATCGTATCTCCACCCCAAGCCTCAGCAAGTAAATCGTAATGAGATAATTCTTCCATTACACGGTCTGGATTCGCCGTTGGTTTATCCATTTTGTTTACAGCAACAATAATTGGACATCCTGCCGCCTTAGCATGAGCAATGGCTTCTTCGGTTTGTGGCATTACACCATCATCTGCAGCTACTACTAAAATAACAATATCCGTAATCTGAGCACCTCTTGCACGCATTTGAGTAAATGCGGCATGCCCTGGAGTATCAATAAATGTAATCAAAAAACCTTTATGATTTACTTGGTATGCACCAATATGCTGGGTAATTCCTCCAGCTTCTGCTTTTACAACCCTTGAATTACGAATGGTATCTAGTAATGTTGTTTTACCATGATCAACATGTCCCATAATCGTTACAACTGGAGGGCGTGAAACAAGTTCCTTTTCATCATCCTCTATTGTAAATTCATCATATCGTGTAATATCTGTAACTACTTCATTTTTTAATTCAAAACCAAAGTCGATTGCAATTAATTCTATCGTTTCTCTATCTACCGTTTGATTTTGGTTTGCCATAATTCCTAACTGCATAAGCTTCATGACGATTTGTGCATTTGTTTTACCCATTCCTAAAGCTACATCTGCAACCGTCATTCCATCTTTATAAATAAGAACGCCCTTTTCCTTAGTTTGTTCGTTTTTCTTTCCCTTTACAGGAATATTTGAAGCTCTTGTTTCAGATTTATTTCCCTTTTTAGCCACAAAATCACCTTATTTCTTTAATATTTTTAGAAAGTTTTCATTTGTAATACCTATTACCATTCTTCCAACCTTACCGATGGCCATAGATAATTCTAATGAGGAATAACTCTCATCAACCTCCACTTGATAATACTTAGCCTTATTTAAAATTTTTTTCTTTGCACCACTTGATGCATCATGAGCTAAGAAAATATATTTTATTTTGCCAGAAGCTAAAGAGGTACAAATCATTTCTTCTCCACTTACTAAACCTCTAGCTTTATTGCATAATCCTAAATTTGATAATATACGATCCATTATAATAATCCTAGCAATTCTTCGTAAATACTTTCTGGTACCTCTACTTCTAGTTTCTTATCTAAAACTTTGCTTTTTTTCGCTTTAAGAATAATTTCCTTATCTTTTTTTAAATAGGCGCCTCTTCCATTTGCTTTACCCTTTAAATCAATGATTACATTTTTTTCTGGAGTACGCACAATCCGAAATAAATCCTTTTTTTCGCAAACCTCTTTCGATAACACACAGGTACGAAGAACCAATTTTTTTTCTTTCATTAGATTAACAATCCTTTTTCGTATGCCTCTGAAGTTGGCATAATATCTATCTTCCATCCACAGCTTTGAACCGCTAGTCTAACATTTTGTCCAGATTTTCCTATTGCTAAGGATAAATGTTCATCCGGTACAACGACAACAGATGTTTTATTTTTAGGATCAACACTTAATACTTTTGTTACAGAAGCTGGCTGTAAAGAATTTGCAATTAACTCTTCTGGATTTTCACTCCATTTATATAAATCCACCTTTTCTCCACCTAAAGCATTTACAATCTCACGAATACGAATTCCAGCCTCACCTACACATGAACCAATAGAATCTACTCTTGGATCATTGGAATATAATGCAATTTTACTTCGATCTCCAGGATCTCTTGCAATACCCTTAATTTCAATAATGCCATTTTTAATCTCAGGAATATAATTTTCCATTAATCTTGTAACCAATTGTCTATCTGTTCTAGAAATAGAAACCTTTGGTTCTTTCGTTGTTTGCTCAACCTTCTTGATATAAACACGGATAGTATCTCCAATGCTAAAATGATCATTTGGCAATAATTCAGATAATGGCAAAGTAGATGTTACATTAAACCCTAGGCTCACTACAATAAATTTCTCCCCAATGTTTGTTACTTCCGCTGTTACCATTTCATCTTCTAATTCTTTGAAATGCTCATATGCTTTCTCACGCTCTAAAGTTCTTACTCCTTGTGTATAAACACTTTTTGCAGCACCTATAGCGGTTCTACCAAAATTCTTGATATTGATTTGTTGTTCCACAATATCTCCAATCTTATAGCTTGATTTTATTTTTTTAGCATCCTCTAATAGCATCTCTTCCATTGCATCAGCTTCTAATTCTTCACTAAAAGCTTCTACTACCTTATGAACAGAGAATAATAAAATTTCATTTTTATCAGGGTTAATTACTACTCTACAAGACGTATTACCATAAATTTTCTTAAAGGATTTTACTAAAGCTTCTTTAAAGATCTCATAAACATCCTCTGGTGTAATTCCTCTTGATTCTGCAACCTCTTCTGCGTTTTTAAAAAATTCCTTATTAATCATCTTCTTAACCTCCTATATTTTAACCGCAAGACGTATATTTTTTATATTTTCATATTGGACAACAACCTTTTTAAATCGGCCCTTTGCATTTATTTTTAATGTCAAATTATTATCTAAAACATCTTCTAATATGCCCTCATATATCATATTTAATATTTCTACATGGACATAAGATCCTATGCTTTCTTTTATCTCCTCTATATTTCTTAAAGGTTTTTCTGCCCCTGGAGAACAAACCTCAAGCATATATTCTGGCATATCCTTATCGTATTGATCTAACTTATCTGAAAGATATTCATTCACCTTAGCAAGTTCATCTACATCAATCCCATTTTTTTTATCAATACTTACCCTTAAAATTAAATACCCAAATTCTTTAACTAATTCTACGTCAAATAAACTTAGATTGTTTTCTTTTAAATAAGGGTTTAATATTTCACTAATTATTTTTAAATCCACAAAATCACCCTTTCTTTAAGGCATTCAAATAAATAAGAGAGGTTTTTGCCTCTCTTAATACTTTAATATCTATTATACTTTCTTTTCTCTTAAAAAGCAATAGAAAGTTATATTCTTTTATTTATAGTTGATCTTTTATAATTTTTAAAATTCTTTCATTCCCTATATGCGTAGCTAAATCTAATGGAGTATATCCAAAATTATCTTTATGTTCAATATTTCTTATTACACAATATTTTTTTACTAATTCTATATTTTCTATAATAATTGCATAATGTAGTGGATAATTACTATGATATAAATAATTTTTAAATTGTTCTGATTTTTCATTAATAAAACTAGATAGTTCATAGGTAGGAATCAAATTATATATCGTATCTCCAAAAGTAGATTTGCAATCTAGAACAGCACCTGCTTTTAGAAGCACGGATATTACATCTCTATTTTGCGCATGAACCGCATAAAAGAGTGGCGTTTCTCCCATTTTTGTCTTAGCATTAACAAATGCTTTTCGTTCAATTAAAAAATCGATAACCTGTAAATCTCCTGCTTTACATGCGATATGTAAGGGAGTTTCTCCAATGTAATTTGCCTGATTAATAATGCTTTCGTTCAATTCTAGTCGATTTAATAAATCCAAATTTCTACTTCGAACTAAGGCCATAAAAACCGTTTCCTCTTTAGCATCTTTCTCTAATATGTTAAAATGCAAAGTCTCCAAAAATAAAGAAACCATATTTTCTCTTCCTAAGGAACATGCTTTAAAAAGAGGGGTATGCCCATCATTATTTTTAATTGTTAAATCACATTCTTTTCTTATCAAAGTCTTTAAAAAACCCATCCTGTTATTTATTACACAATAATGCGCAGGGGTATCTCCATGATTATCTTTTATATTAATATTTATATAATTATCTAATAATAAGTTAAATATTTCTGCATTATTAAAAACAATGGCATAATGAAGCAAGGACATTCCACGTTCGTTTGTTATATTAATGTCTCCTGTTTCTAGGTACTCCTTCAAAGAGTTAATATTATTTGCATATATACTATCAAAAGCATTCATTTTAAGACCCTCTCTTTCGAAAAAAAATAGAGCCTTGGGCTCTATTTATTATTCCTTTACTGCATCCTTTAAAAGTTTACCAGCTTTAAAAGCAGGTGTTTTTTGACCAGGGATAATAATTTCTTCACCAGTTCTTGGATTTCTACCGCTACGAGCAACACGATCTCTAACCTCAAAAGTACCAAATCCAGAAATAACAACCTTATCACCATTTGATAATCCTTCACAAATAGCCTCTAAAAAAGCATCGATTGCTCCTTCTGCATCTTTTCTAGTTAAATTCATCTTGTCTGCCACCATCGCAACAATTTCAGATTTATTCATTCTTATATCCTCCAAATATTAAGTTCATATTCATTATACCAATCTAAAAACTAAAATGCAACATATTTCGCGATGAAAAATAAATGAAAATTATTCATCTTCGGAAATAGATTTTACTTGCTTTATAAACCCTTTAAAATCTTCTAACGAGATAGGTTTTGAATAATAATATCCTTGAATGTATTCACATCCTAGATTTGAAAATAAATCAACCATTTCCTTGGTTTCAATTCCTTCTACAACAATCTCCAAATTAAGATTCTTTATCATTTCAATCGAATGTTTTAATATAATTTCAACCCTTGGATCTTTTACAGAATCCACCAATGACTTATCTATTTTTATGATTTGAAGTGGCAATGAGGACATACGATTGATATTGGAATATCCTGTTCCATAATCATCCAAAGAAAATTTAACACCTTTTTCTTTTAATTCATTGATATTTTCTAACATCATTTGATAGGAAAAAGCATCAGCAGTTTCTGTTATCTCTAAATTAATTTTATCCGGAGAAATATTATATTTTTCCATTATAGAAATAATTTTCTTTGATAAATCCGCTTGCATACACTGAATCATAGATAAATTGATTTCAATGTAATCCAATCCTAACTCCTCAAAATCATCAGATGCAATAAATCGACATACTTCTTCAATAACATATTCTCCTATTTTATGAATCGCACCATTTTTTTCAGAAGCTGGAATAAAAATATTCGGTGGAATAAATCCATATTTATCATCATTTAATCGTAATAATGCTTCTGCCGAACAAAATCTTTTCTTTTTCAAAGAAAAGATTGGTTGATAATAAATCTCTAATTTATGATTATATATTGCATTACTTATAATTCGATCCAACTCATTATACATATTAAATTCATTCTTATTTTCTACACCAGACAACTGAATGATTTCTTTTTCATAAGAAAAAGTATTATTAAAGTTTTCTAAAAATTTTAAAAATAAATCACTTGTGTTAATATCTTCTGGAAAATGAACAATACATACATTCGTAAAAACATCTATAATACCATGATTCGTAGATATATTTGAATTTAACTTCAATTTTAAACCTTCTGCTATTTCATTTGCCTTATCTCTTACCTCTTCATTTAAAACAACACCATATCGATCATCACCAAGATAATACATTTGACTAAAAGGAGAATGCAAAATTACTTCTTTTGTCATAGCTGTAGCAATATTCTTTTTCAAAGAAATAAGCTCATCATAAGAAAATAGACTTCGATAACTTTGATGATTTACAATACTACAAATAATAATTGTTATTTTCTTTCTTGTTACATCTGCCTTATAAATATCTGTTACAAAGGCAGAATACTTCTTTAGTCCCGATTCATAATCAATGGCTTCTTCAGGACGTTCAATGGTTATGGTCAAAAAGAAAATAGATAAACTTGTTGCAAAACTTTCAACAAGTAAATTTGGATAAAGGAATTGAATTAATAAAGAAAGCAATGTAAGTGGAAATAAAGCATATAAAGAAATTAATTTATCCATAGTAAATAATTTTCTATACTTAGTAATAAAAACAATACCTATAATTAAATATGTCATAGAACAAATATATAAAATTGTAATTAATGGTCCTCTTGCATAATTTAAATTTTCATCGATGGTAAATAATAAATGTGTAAACGGATTGCTAGCTATTACTAAAATAATAATTAAATAAGGAATGACTAATAACAATTGGAGCCATAATCTATCCTTTACTCTATGCCAAGTATCCGTTAAGCTAATTAAATAAATACAATAGGCAACTGCCGTTAAATTTCTTGTTAAAAAATATATAGAATTCGATATGTGTATTATAGTATTTCCTAAATAAGGAAGAACAGATAGAATATCGGATATGGCCGCAAGCAAAGAGACAATTACAATGGAAAAAAAGATTCTACCAGAAGTTGTATGATGTGTTTTTCTAAAAAGAATGGAAAATATAATAATCACATGCAAAAAAATAGATGCAACATCAAAAAATATATTTTCTTCCATACAAACCACCTCCGCTTTTATAAAATATGTATCTTCATTGCAATTATTTACAAAAAAACGTTTCCTATATTATCATTATAACATTAAAAATAAGAATAATAAACAAAAATTTTACAATATAAAAAGAAATACAATTCTTTTTATGAATTGTATTTCTTTTTAAATATTTTTATTATAATCATTTACTTAATTGACCATTACTACTTGATGAGAATGAAGGGTATTGATAAAACTTGTCCGTTTTATTTTCTTAACGAAGACCTTCCAGTCCTTCTAATTTTAACAATCCTCCACCTAAAGTTGGCAAATAAAGTTCATTATCATTTTCTAATTGTACACCTTTACTGATACTGTGATAGAACTTATAAATCTTTACGTAATCGCCTGTGGTTGTTTTGCGGTAAATATTTCCGTTAATATCACTTACATACATTACTCCTTTGGAATCAATTTGTACCCCTGTAACAGAAATATTTTCATCGAAAATTTGATTGATTTGTCCATCTTTGTATGTATAAAGTCCTCCGCCTATGCTTCCATAGTCTACTCCGTTTTTAGGAGCCCACGTTCTTACTACCGTTGCCGATATGTATAACGTTCCGTTATGATAATATATATCTCTTGGTATCTGTACATCATTGGGTAAATTGATTTTTACCCATCTGTTATTTCTTAGCTCAAATACTTCTCCTGGTTGTACTTGCTCATTATATGTACTTTTTGCTGTACATCCGAATATTTTGCCATCCTTTGCTTCAATATCTTCAGCTAAAATATATTGATTATTATTGACTCTTTGGATTCCATCATTTATTTCCGTAAACGTTTTTCCGCTATCATAGCTTACAAAAAATCCATAATTCATTGTAGCAACATATATAGTTAATTCGTCTTCACTGTTTCGTGGATAAATCATACTCATTTTTACAGGGATTGCAGTTTCTGGTAATCCTGTGGAATATTCACTATTCCATGTTTTTCCCGCATCGATTGATATGGCAAAGCCCCCTTTTTTATCCATTTGATTGCTCGGTTCATACGGCATATCGTGTCTTCCAGACCATACGGAATACACAACGTTTTCTTTTCTTTTATCAAATTCGGCATCGTATATGGTGTTAGTCCATGCCGAAGGAATTCCCGTCAGCGCTCTTGACCACGATGCTCCGTTATCTTCACTTCTTATTAATCCTAAATCTGTGTTTAATAACAATATGTTTTCTTTGTTGAATGGATTTACTCTTACTCCGTAAGTCGTTTGTTCATCAATTCCGTTTGTAACATATTTTGTAATATTTCCTTCTTTTATCGTATGGCAATATCTTTGATAAAAATGTTCACTATCTGGTGAATAGTAAACCCCACATAAGGTTGTATATAATAGGGCACCTTTGACTTTTTTACTTAATGCAATTCCATAAGCTGCTATGTTCCCATCATTCCATCCTTTTTCAACTAAAGCACTAGTTGCGTGATTTTTATATGGATTTCCATATAACCATTTACTACTTTCTCCATTAAAGCGTATAATTCCTGCTATGTAATATGGGTAAGCTGAATTATTAGAGAATGAGTTTTGCGTTACATAAATGTTATTTACTGAATTTGCTACTATATATTCAAATTTCCAATGGTATGTAACACCTGTGTATCCACTGGCATCAAATGTATCTTGCAATCCAGTTACTATTTTTTTACTTATATCTACTATATTTTCTGGGGTAAAATCTGTTGTATAAAATACTTTTGTATCAAATTTTTCAAGTTGAGTTGTTTTTTCTATAACCGCAAAATATGTCTTACCATTTTCTTGAAAATAGGCCATATTTACTATTCCCGATTCACTATTATATACTTGGGTACAGTTGCCTTCTTTTCTATCAAATCTAAATATACCTTTTTCTATAGAGTAATATAATGTATTTGTTTCTTTTTGATATAATAGCTTATTGTAGCCACTCCAAACACCATAAAATTTTTCCTTTTCGTAAGAGAATATTTCCTCAAAGCTTTCTCCATTGTTCTTACTTTCAAATACAACGCCTTCTTTTCCATAATACATTAGTACAAAAATGTTATTAGAATCATTGGGATTTACTAATATATCTTTCACTAGTTTATAAGTTGGATAATTTGTGCTTGTAAATAAGTATTGCATAGTTGTTTCATCACAATTTCTTCTTTCAATTATTTCTTCTTCTTTTGGGAATATTAGATTAAAACTATCTCCATTATCTGTACTTCTATATAATCCTGAACCACCTGCATATACGACTCCGTCTCTATTAGGATCAAAATATGCTTTTTGTACAATTCCTTGTAGATTCTTTCTCTTCCAGTCTACCCCTGCATTATGTGATACATAAATTCCTCCCATATCTGGTAAAACTATCATAATATTTTCATCAAATGGGCTAATGGATGGATTAAAGAGCATTCCTCCACCACCTATTCCCAGTGCTGTAGTTTTCAATGAAGATATATCATCTTTTTCTTCGCCCGTATTACAGGCGGTTAAACTAAAACAAAAAAATAAAGCTATCAGCACAACAAAAATACCTAAAAATTTTTTCTTCATATTAACTCCTTTCCTATAGTAAATATCTTTATTTTATTTATATACAAATATTATACTAGAAAAGTAAATAAATTAAAATTATTATGCAAAAACGAGATTTAAAATAAGTTTATTCCAAATCTCGCTTTTTTTATTACAGCCCTTATTTTTTTAAGAGATACATCCACAATTCTTTCTTTTCATTGGAATTCGCACGTTAAAACACTAAGAAATTTGGACGATATTGCTTGACTTCTTCAAAACGAATGGAGAAAGTCCAAAAAGGCTTATTTTTTATTTACCTTGCTTTGTTTAATAGCTGCCTGTGCAGCTGCTAACTTAGCAATAGGCACACGATATGGTGAACAAGATACATAGTCTAATCCTAAAGAATTAACAAATTCAATACTTGCTGGATCGCCTCCATGCTCACCACAAATACCTAAATGGATATTGGTTCTTGTCGTCTTTCCTAATTTAACTGCATTAGCGATAAGCTTACCAACACCCTTTTGATCTAATTTTGCAAAAGGATCATTTTCATATATGGAATGATTATAATATGCATATAAGAATTTAGATGCATCATCACGTGAAAGACCAAAGGTCATTTGCGTTAAATCATTTGTTCCAAAAGAGAAAAATTCTGCTTCTTCTGCAATTTCATCCGCAAGAACGGCTGCTCTTGGAGTCTCAATCATAGTACCGATAGAATATTCTAAACGATTGTTATATTCTGTAAAGGTTTTTTCTATTTCCTCTATTAAAATGTTTTTAACAAATTTTAATTCCTTTACATCATCAATTAACGGAACCATAATTTCTGGCTTTATTTTAAATCCTAAAGTCTCTGAAGCCTTAAATGCTGCTTTAATTATGGCTCTTGCTTGCATTTGAGCAATTTCTGGATAGGTCACGCATAAACGGCATCCTCTATGTCCCATCATAGGATTAAATTCCTTTAATTCATCACATCTTAATTCAATTTCTTCTACTTCCCGGTGCATATCCTTTGCAAGTTTTGCTACATCTTCACCCTTAGGTAAAAATTCATGTAAAGGTGGGTCAAGCAAACGAACGGTAACAGGTAATCCTGCCATTGTCTCATATAAGCCCTTATAATCTTCATATTGGAATTCCTCTAATTTTAACAAGGCTTCCTGACGTTCCTTCGTATTTCTTGCTAAAATCATTTTACGAATTTCTGGAATTCGATTTGCATTAAAGAACATATGCTCACTACGACATAATCCAATTCCCTCCGCGCCAAAGTTTTTGGCGGTTTGGGCATCCTTTATGGTATCGGCATTTGTTCTAATTTTTAAGCTTCTATATTCATCTGCCCATTGCATTATACGATTTAGATTTCCTTCAATGGTTGCAGGTATAGCCTTTATGTCCCCATAATAAACATAACCGGTTGCACCATCTAAGGAAATATATTCGCCTTCATGAATTACTTTTCCACCTAAATGCATCACCTTGGCAATCTCATCGATATCACAATTATTACAACCACATACACATGCTTTTCCCATACCACGTGCGACTACAGCTGCATGAGAGGTCATACCACCATGGCAAGTTAAAGTACCTTGTGCAATATGCATTCCCTCTATATCTTCTGGAGAGGTTTCTAAGCGTACGAGTATAACACGTTCTCCTGCCTTTGCAGCAGCCTTAGCATCTTGTGCAGTAAAATAAACCTTTCCTGAAGCAGCTCCAGGGGATGCAGGTAATCCTTTACCTATACATGCCTTTGACTTCATATCCTCCTCATCAAATTTAGAATGTAATAATTGATCTAAAGATTTGGCCTCTATACGTAACAAAGCCTCTTCTTTTGTTATCATTTTCTCATCTACCATTTGACAAGCAATTTCTAAAGCCGCATGTGCGGTTCTTTTACCATTTCTTGTTTGCAAGAAATAAAGTTTTCCATTTTCAATTGTAAACTCCATATCCTGCATATCATGATAATGATTTTCTAATATATTCGCAATTCTTTTAAATTCTTTATAGCATTCTGGCAAATCCTCTTCCATTTTTGAAATAGGATTTGGTGTTCGAATACCTGCCACAACATCCTCGCCTTGGGCATTTATCAAATACTCACCATATAATTTATTTTCACCTGTTGCTGGATTTCTAGTAAAAGCAACTCCTGTACCTGAGGTATTTCCCATATTTCCAAACACCATAGACTGTACATTTACAGCCGTACCCCAATCGGAAGGAATATCATTTAACCTTCTATAATATATGGCACGCTCATTATTCCAAGATTTAAAAACCGCTTCTATTGCTAATATAAGTTGTTGAGTTGGATCTTGAGGAAATTCTACTTTCAAATTATCGAAATAAAATTTCTTATAAATTTCAACTACAGACTTCAAATCTTCTGCAGTTAATTCATAATCGTATGTATATCCTTTTGATTTTTTTATTTTAGCTAATACTTCTTCAAATTTGGATTTCTCTAGTCCCATAACTACATCCGAAAACATTTGGATAAATCTTCGATAAGAATCATATGCAAAACGTTCATTATTGCTTTTTTTAGCAAGGCCTAATACAGAAACATCATTTAAACCCAAATTTAAAATCGTATCCATCATACCAGGCATAGATGCCCTAGCTCCACTACGAACCGATACTAATAATGGGTTTTCGTGGTCACCAAATTTCTTATTTTGACTTTGCTCTATAACACGTAAAGCTTCATACGCTTGATTTAAAATTTCTTCTCTTATTTTATTGCCAAATGCAAAATAATCCATACATGCCTCTGTAGTAATGGTAAAACCATGAGGTATAGGAAGACCTAGATTTGTCATCTCCGCTAGGTTGGCACCTTTACCACCCAATAGTTCACGCATGGAAGCGTTTCCCTCTTTAAATAAATAAACCCATTTTTTCATAATACTACTAACTCCTTAAACCGAAAATACATTTATAAATTATACTATATTTACCTAAATTTAGCAACATTTCATAAAAAAATTATTTATATTTTACATAAAAAAACCTATCAAGAAAATCTTGATAGGATTAGGCTTATAAAATAATTGCTATTAAATTATTTCTTTGAGAATTCATAATTTTATCTAAAACATTTTTTATTTTATCCTTGGAACGATCTGGCAGATTATAAATCTTAGATTTCATAGAATCATTTACAATATCCGATAATTTTTTACCGAAAAATTCTTTATTCCATACTTCACTATCGTCCATATTTTCACTACTCAAGCTATCCATAAGCATCTTAGATTGCTCCTCAGAACCAATAATTGGTGTAAAGGAAGACTCTAAATCAACAGCAATCATATGGATACATGGTGCGGTTGCAGAAAGCTTAACTCCATACATACCATTTTTCTTAACAACGGATGGTGGTAATAGCTTCATATCCTCAATTCTTGGAACGGATACACCATATCCGGTTTCTTGTGCCTGTAAAATGGCTTCTTTTACTTGCGCATAAACTTCATTTGCTTTCTTAGATGTATATAAATAACTTATAAAATCCGCTTTCGTTTTGCTATTATCTCCAAGTAAAGAATCTACAATTTCTTTATATTTCGAATCATCTAAATCTAAAACAATGGATGCTTTACCCGTTGATGCTTCTAACAATTCTAATCGAACATTAGAAAAAATATTACTTTGTCTTAATCCACTACAAATATTTTCCACATCTTTTACCTTATTATATTTCTTTTCTACGTCATGAATGGTTTTATTAATTTCTGCCTTTAGCGAAATATCATCACCCAAAACATTAATATAATCTGGTAAAGAAATCTCTAAATCTGCAATAGGGAATTCTTCTAATGCTTTCGATAAAATGGTATTACAATCCTCTTTGGTTAACTGAATTGCATTTATACATACACAGCTAACATTCCATTTATTCTCTAAATCTTTGGCAATTTTATTTGCTTCTGTTCCTTTTGGATCCTTTGTGTTCAAAAGAATAACAAAAGGTTTATTTAATTCTTTCATTTTTGGAATTAAATGTGCCTCAATATTTTCATAATCATAGCGCTTAAAGTCTCCAAATGAACCATCACTTGTAATATAAACTCCTAAATTCGAATGATTAAAAATAACCTTTTCTGTTCCTATCTGGGCAGCTTCCTTAAAAGGAATCGCTTCATCAAACCATGGCGTTTTAACTAATCTTGGCTCCATATCGGAACCATATCCCTCACTCGATGGAATAATTTCACCTACACAATCCACAAATCTTAAATTCATTACTGTGTCATTTATATTCATCTCTAAAGATGTAGATGGTATAAATTTAGGCTCCACCGTCATAATTTGTCTACCTGCTGCAGTTTGAGGTAGCTCATCTAAAATTTTATGCTTCAAAAATTCATCATTTACGTTTGGTAATACCATTAGCCTAAAAAAAGAATTTATAAAGCTAGATTTTCCACTTCTTACACTTCCCACTACACCAATATAAAAATCATTTTTCATTCGGTTAGAAAGATTTACCAATGCCTCATCATTCATAATATGTATCCTCCTCACATACTCATAAGCAGTATATGAGGGAATATTTTAATTTATTCTATATTTAAAATAATTTATTTTCTATAATAAGTGGAATTCTCATTACAGCAGGAATCCTCTACATATAGTTCTTCCTCTTCTAAAGACTTAAATGAACTACATTTTATCTTATTATTATATATATCTTCTTCTATAATTTGATTCTTTTTTTTACAACTTCTACCTAGAACATAAAAGCATAAAAGACACTGAGAATAGGATTTCATATTTTATCTCTTTTCTATATATTTTTTAATAAAATCAGAAGGATACATTGGCTTATCAAAATAATATCCTTGAACCTCATCAAAATTCATTTTTTTAATAAGCTCTAATTCCTCTTTGGTTTCTACACCTTCGGCAAGAACAATCATATTTCTTTTATGACATTCTTCAATTACGACTTCAATCAATTTTGCAGTAATGCTATCGGATTTCAGCCTGCTTAAGATATTTTTATCTATTTTAACAATCGAAAATATATCCTTACTTAAAAAATTTAAGTTTGTGAAATGAGAACCAAAATCATCAACTTCTAATAACAAACCATAATTTTTCAATCTTCCTCCATGAGATAGTACCTCTTCTGAGGAAACGTTCATTCTTTCTGTTACTTCTAAATGAATTAATTCTAAAGGAATACTATATCGATTTAAAATCTCCAAAACATCTTTTTCGAAAGAATCGAGTAGTAAGGTTAATCTTGAAACATTTACGGAAATCGGAAAACTATTTGAATAGGTATCTAAAATTTTTCTTTGTAATTTACAAGCCTCTTCTAACATAAAATAATCAATTAAATCAATGCAATTATTCTTTTCAAATAAAGGAATAAATTCATTAGGATATTGCCATATTCCTTCTTTTTTTCCTCTTACCAATGCCTCAGCTCCCACTATTTTATTTGTGTATGGATTAATTTTTGGCTGTAGCACAAGGAAAAAATGTTCCTCTTTTATTTTTGCTTTTAAACTTGCTATAACCGCAGATTGTTCTATATCGGTAGAGTACATATCATGATGTCTTCTCTTATAGACATACATTTTCGTTTCGGCTTCGATAATCATTTCCGAAATTGTCGCATTATCCTTCAAATAACTAATACCAAAAGACCGATAAATCTTTCCGTTATCCATGCGTTTATTCATTTGATTTACCATAATCATAAAATCATCATAGCCAATATTGCAGCAAATCACAACAAATTCATCGCCACCGATACGATAAATATTTGCACCTACAAATGTTTCTTTTAGGATTTTAGCTGTAGCAATAAGAAGTTTATCTCCTATGCTATGACCAAAACTATCATTAATCGATTTCATATTATCCAAATCCAAATACATAACCGCAATATTTTCGGATGTCGATGTATAAGAATTTGCGATATCATTATTATATTTATTACGATTATATAATCCAGTTAAACTATCCATATTTCCTAATCGATATAATGAATCATTATATAAAAAATTTTTTAAGGTAAAGAAAAAATAACTATATAATAATTTAAATAATTTTTTATCTTCTAGGATTATTTTTGTATTTTCTATAATCAAATAATAAATTCGATCATCAATACACCATTGCATCATAATAAAATTTGCATCATTATCTTTCAATAAGGCTTCTTTTATCTGAGGATACTTCTTACCAATTTCCTCTCGGTCAATGATTAAATAATTATCCTCATTAAGCTTTTCTTTTAATTCTTCATCTTTTTGAATGATATCTTTCATAATCGGATTGTAATAAAAATCCTTTATACCATCATCTTTAATAGAGATAAAAGGTGTTGCAAGTTTATTTGATTTTATCATTAAAGATACTTTATCCGCTTTAAAAATATTTTTAGTAGCCGATAAAATATGCTGAATTTGAACTTCAATGTGAGCTTTAATATCTATTCCTGTAATTTCATTAATAAAAAACTCAAATAATTCCTTATCAAAAGTTTTTTCTTTAACCTTAGGTTCTAAATCTGTTTCTTCATTTTTTTTAAGTTCATTATAATTCATAATTTCACTTCCAAACGATTTCTTATATTATTTTATCATATTTTACTATTTTTAACAATTATCGTATATATTTTAAACTATTTATTTTCATTTTTTATGTTTTTTGTTATAATAACTTTTATATTGGAGATGATAGTATGTCTATTGAACTTAACCAAAAAATACTTCAAGTAGAACAATCTGAAATAAGAAAATTTAATGACTATGCAAAATCGGTGGGAGCAAATGTTATTTTAACACTAGGTGAACCAGATTTTAATACACCTGAGGAAATTACTACCTCTTGCATTTCAGCCCTTAAACAACATAAGACAAAATATGGACCTACCTTAGGCTTCTTAAATTTAAGAGAAAAAATATGTGTATTTGAAAAAAAATTGAATCATGTGTCTTACACACCTGAGGAGGTAATTATAACACATGGGTCAACCGAAGGGTTGACAACGGCATTTTTCACTATGCTAAATCCATTAGATGAAGTGATTATTCCTATGCCCGCTTACCCAATGTATCGTCAAATCATTCAGTATGTAGGGGCTAAGGTTGTACCAATTGATACGACTTCTTCTAGTTTTCAAATCACAGAGGAACAAATCAATAAGGCCATAACTGCTAAAACAAAATGTATTATTCTTACATCGCCTAATAATCCTACAGGTTCTATATACACAGATGAAACGCTAGAGATTATCTATAAGGCGGTCAAAGGAAAACCTATCTTTGTTTTATGCGATGATGTGTATAATCAAATTGTATATAATAATAGAAAACCAGGATTTATCAAATATCAGGATATCAAAGATCAAATCATTGTATGTCAATCTTATTCAAAATCCTATGCCATGCCTGGATGGAGATGTGGATATATGCTAGCAAGTAAAGAATTTTGTATGCATGCGGCGAAAATACATCAATACATGATTGTAGCCTTAAATACCTTTTTACAAGATGCTATGTTTACTGCACTAGATTATGATCCACAAGAAATGGTAGATTCTTATAAAAAACGTAGAGACTATGTATATCAAAGATTACTATCTATGGGATTAGAGGTTGTAAAGCCTGAAGGTGCCTTCTATATCTTCCCATCCATTAAATCCTTAGGTATATCCTCTTTAGAATTTTGTAAAAGACTAGCCAAAGAATATAAGGTTGCGTTAATTCCAGGATATTGCTTTGAAGCCGATGATTATATACGCATAAGCTATTGCGTTGATATGAATACGATAAAAATCGCCTGTGATCGTCTAGAAGAATTTATTAATGAATTAAAGCATAATATAAAATAATTATTTTATATTAAATAAAAAAATCCCTCATTTCAATGTGAGGGATATTTTTTTGTTTAATTTTTAGGAAGGGTATCAATAAATCTTTGTAAGGATTTATCTAAAAAGTCTACTCTTCTTGCAAATAAATAGGTTGTATCATTGATTTTCACACTTTTTCCTTCAATCGCATAAGCAGCGCCAGCAAAAAAGGCTAACATTTTATTTGCACCAAAATCATCTAGTCCTTCAAAATTAAGAATTAATGGACATCCATTTTTAAGATTATCTACCAATTTAGCCGCTAACTCATCATCGTCTGGCATTTGCTTTATAATTAATCGATCCGATGCTAAAGATGTATCATTTAATCCTTTTGAAGCTGCCTCATACTCATTAACTTTCTTTTTTGAAAATAATCCCATATTATGCATTCTCCTTCTTTTCCATAGGAAGAACAGCAGCTTTTGTTCCTTGACGAACCATGATTAATGTTGTATTAGCAAATTCAGATAATAAGTTCATTCTTTGCGGAGGACAGGCAATAATAACCTGAAGTGGCATAGAGTTAATAAAATTCATCATAGCACGCATACGATTACCATCCATCTTATCGAATACCTCATCAAACATAACAAGTCCAATAGGGTCTCCACCACTGATACCTGTCTTAGTATAAACTCGAACAAAAGATGCGATAATGGCAACATAGAATGGAACCTGTGTCTCACCACCGGACTTTTCTTTGAATACTTTAGAGTATGTCATGGTCTCTCCACTTGCATTAATTATACGAATATCATAATCCATATAGGTTCTATAATCCGTAAATTTATTGATAGCACCATTACTATTTAATTCATCAACAGATAAAGATTCAAAAAGCTCACGAATTTGCTCATCATATTTATTTTGGAAATCATAAGTAAACAATCCCTGATTCAAATCCACTAATTCAGATGTAACCATTTCATAGAATTGTGCATATTCACTACTACGTGGGAATATAAATTCATAACGGTCATTACCAAAGGTAATAGAGGATAATGTTTCATTTATTTTACCTATTTCTTGTTCAGCAGTTAAAATGTTATTTCTTAGCTTAGCAATGAAGTCCTCTTTAAATACAACTTCTGCAGCCTCTCTTGCCTGACGAACCTTTTGTTCATAAGTAATTAATTCACTCTTTTCAAGTTTATTCAATTCCTGAAGATATTTTTTAACCTCAGATAAACCAATCGTAAACGTTGAATTATATTTATTAATAAAATTAAATTGCTTACTTACTAAAGAGTCACAAAGCGTTGTATAAGAAGCTTCTTCTGCCTTATAGCGCTCTTTATATCCTTCTAAGGCTTGCTTGAAACTTGAACCAGCAAGAATAGACTGGTATTCATCTTTTGCTTGTTGCTCAATAACAACAGATCCTTTAGATAAATCCTTTAACTCTAAGGTTAGCTTGTCTAATTCTTCTGTCTTCGTTGTTACTAACTCATTTAAGGATTGAATACGAATACCGATTCCACCGATTTCCATACTAAATCCAATCTTTTTATCATCAATGGATTTAATAGTATGTAATACCTTTTCATAATCATCCTGTAACTCTGATGGAGTAGCACTTCTTTGACGTAATGCCTGTTTATTTAAATCTTCTAAAGCAAACTTTTCTTTTTGAAGCATTAAGGCTTTATCTAAATCATCAATTAAAGGTCGAATATCAATACGTTCAATTAATTCTAGTTCTTCAGAAAGTTGTTCCATTTTCGTATTTAATTCCACATATTTGGCTCTTGCCTCTGTTGCTTTGGCTTGCCAAATAGAGGTTGCTTTACTTGCAGCATTTTTTCCAATAAATGGCTTGTCAACATTTGGATTTAAACTAGATACCGTATATCCTCTATAAATTAATAAATCATTTGTGATGGATGTAGGATGCTTCTCTAAATCCATAGCATTATCACACATAATTACATTACCACATGTATAATTAATATATGCCCTTGCATCCTTATTTTCACTATCGATAATTGAAGCCAAAGAATTCTTTTCATAATTGGTATATTTTGATATTTGTTTTGTGTTAACTAAACCTATACCATATAAACGATATCTATCCTTGATCCTAGAATATATTTGTAGGGCTTGGTCGAAATATCTAGGCTCAACAATCAAATTAAATCTTCGATTACCTAAAAATATTTCTATAGTGTCCGCCCATTCTTGATCAACGATTTCACATATTTCCGCAAAGATATGAACATTGATATCATAATTATAAACTCTTTTTAATCCATCCGCGATTTCTTTTCTTAATTGTAATAATTGTGGTGGGAAGTTTACTCGATTTTCCTCTAAGCCCTTTAAGGCAACAGAGATTTCATTTATTTGTCCAATTAAAGCTCTTTTTTCAGTTTCTAAAGAACCTAATTCCTGATTTTCTTTATTGCGTACTGCTTGTAATCTAGATTGGAAATCTAATAATCTTGTTTTTGCCTCTTCTACACTATTTTGATTAATCGTAGTTAAATTTATATTGTAAGCATCTTGATACATTTTTTGATCAGAAGTTTTACGTATTTGAGCAATTAATTCCTTAAAGGTAGAAACCCTTTTTAAGAAATTATGCTGATTGGCTTCTAAAGATGTAATATTGGCTTGTGTTTTCAATATTTCTCTATTAATATACTCTTCTGCCTTAAACTCATCATTATTGCTTAATAAATTATATAATTCTCTAGAACGCTCCTGTAAAGCCAATAGCTCTTGATCTAAATCGGCAAGCTCTTGTTCCTTTGATGCTTTTAATGTTTCTTCTTTTTCAATAGATTTTTTAGTATCTTTTATTTCTTTTCTTATTGCTTCAACATCAAACAAATGCATTAAGTACTCTATATAATTCTTGTTTTCTTCTATTTTAGATATTTCTTGATAAATCGTATCTATTTCTTTTAAATCGGTAATCTTTGCCTGTATTTGCTTTAAGGTTACTTCTAATTCCTTATAGGAACGGATAGAATCCTTAATTGCAGATACATCGATTTCTTTTTCTTCTAGAATATTTTGATATATAAATTCTTTAACATCCGCAATTGGCTTAAAGGCTAATGCCTTTGGAATAAGTCTATAAAAATCTTCATTGATAGATCCAAATGCCGTTCTAAATCCTCGTTTTGCTTCCTTTTTCGTTAAAAAATACTCAAACAAAGGATTATGCTTTCTAAACTCTACGGTTCCATAAATTTTATTATCCTCAGAAACAAACATAGAATCGTTGATTGGAGCTAAACTACGATAAAATATAACTTTTACAGGAGTTAAATCTCCAAAAGCATCAATTACAGCACCAACCGTAAAACTCGTTTCACTTTTTTCATCGTAAAATTCTAAGGCAACATGACCAGAAACATCTCCATTACGAAGATATTCTCTATCGTCAATACCTAATTTACATTTTACATAACCTCTTAAATCACGTTTACCCTTTTCATTTGCTGCAAGGTTAAATGCCGTATCTCCAGCGGTTAAGACAAAAGTAATAGCATCCATAATTGTAGATTTACCAGAGGCATTAGGTCCGGTTAGTAAAGTATTCCCCGTTAAATGAATGGTTTCATTGGAAAGATAATGCCAGTTAATTAAACGTATTTTTACTAGTTTTTTCATTCTACTTTACCTCCTCTTGAGAGATTTTTATTATGGTATTATACACCTCGGTAATATCTTCACTTCGAATCGCCATTAAAATGGTAGGAAGAATAACAATCTTACATGCGGATGATGTTAAATCTCCGGTTACTTCTATTAAATTATATCTTCTTAATAAACGTAAAGCCGAAATTAAATCCGTCTTATTTAATTTTCTTTTTATTTCTAAATAATCATATTTTTCATGAATATCGCTTACCGCACAAACTATATTTTCATTTAAAGATGTATCCTTCATTTTTTCATGATATAAAAGACGAATAATTAATAATATAATACTTTCATCTCTTTTAAGTTTTAATGTATTTGAAGCAGATGCACCACTTAGCATTACGCTACCCGTAGGCATATCTAATTCAATTTCATAACCAATGATTTTAAAAAACTCATCAAATACCTCTTTATAACTCATTAAAAAATAATAACTTTCCTTGTTATCTCTTTTATCACGGGATAAAAATGTACTAGCAAGAAGTTTATTTACCGTATCTTTAAATTGATTTTGTTGCGTTATGGTCATTCGTTCTAAAGCTTCTAGCATATTTAACCTCTCCTCTTAATAATAAAATCTCTTATTCTAAATTTTTTATGTTCAATTACTTCATCACATATTTCAACGATATAGTTTTTATCTACCGCAAGAATAACACAATAGATCATCATCATTACTATATTTTCATCACTATCATAATCCAGGATGGAAGATGCCTTCATTTCATCGTCTACCATATAGATATCCATAAAGGAATGAATGTCATCTTCATTATAAGAAGTCCGAAATTGATCCATAAATTCTGGAGTCATTTCAAAAGACTCTAGTCCCATATCATCTAATACCTGATTATAATTTCTTGCGTAAGAGCCACGTGGCGAATATAAAGAATCCTCTGAGAATGATTTTTGACTTCTAAAGTCATACAATTCTTCTACTAAACGCATTGCCTTATCTATTTTGCCATTTTGCGCATTTGACTTAATATGCTTTAAGATGGTGTTTAGTTTTCCAATAACATTATCTTCTTCGCTAAGTAAGAATTTAATTTTACCTATAGTAGAATTTACATAGGTTCTATTTTTATTATCTATTTCTTGAATAAAGGATTCAATCGCATTAAACGCGTCTATAACCTCATCTAAATTTCTTATAGCCTTACTTTCTGCTTCCTCTATGGTTCTTGAAACAGGAAGATAATTATTAGATATTGCCTTCACAATGACATCATTATTCTGCATAGCCTTTAATCTTGTAATAATATATAATCGATAGCGGTTTATATTATCCGATACTTTTAATTTCATATAACTAGAATCATAAATGTCGGTTTTGTAGAAAATCAATTTCTCCATTAAATCCTTAATTTCTGAATTATCAATAACCGACTTAATGTATTCCTTCATTCTAGCATCTATACGGCGAATGGCACGAATCAACTGCTTTGTATCGGAATAGATTAAAGAAAATGTTAATGCATATTCCACATTATCCTTTTGACTTAGCAAAGAATAAATTCGATAAATATAGCCTTGATACTCATTTGGATTCACATAATCCATTGGAACATCGTCTCCATACTCATATTGTGGATATGCCTTTAATAAAGCCTCACAAATGGTAATGGCTACATCCGTAAAGTTGAGCACCTCTTCATAATCATTGGTGACATCAACATAAATCCAACCACATTCTTCCATTCTTCTTAAAATATAATTTGCCAATTCTCTTTTATTTTTTGGGTTTGCCTCTTCATCCTCTTCATCTTCCACATCATAAAGATAAGAATTCGTATCCAAAAAATATACCAAATCATCGGCGATGACTTTTTTATCTATTCCAAGTATTGATCCTGTTTCATATACTTTAAATGTTTGAAGAATACTAGCTAAATATATCTTCTTATTTTTACTAGATAATAACGAGAAAAAGTTATCTGGAACCATATCAAAAAAATCCATTATTCTACTGCCTCCTAACAACTAAACATTCTTCTTTTATTGTATCAAAAAAAGATATATTTATCAATTAAATATAGTAAATTATTATCATTTTTTGATAAAAAAACGTAGAAAAAAGATGACATTAAAAAGAAATAATGTCATCAGGCTTTAAAATTATAAATTAAACTTTTTATTTTTACTTTCGCCTTTAAAAGTAACCTCTAATTCATTGACTGCAGAACGTAAAGTTTTAAGGATTTTATCAATATCATTTACTGTATATTCATAAGCACTTGTATTAGATAAATTACCAATTAAAGATATTTGTTTTAAAGCATTATTCATTCTGCTTTCTGCTAATCTTGTAAATTTTTCTCTTTTTGTCTCTTCCATATTCTATACCTTCCTTTCTTTTGATTTTACAAATATTAGCGAATATTGTCAATATTTATTATAAAAATAAAGAGTGAATTTTCATTCACTCCTTAAAATATTTTTTTTACTTTAAATATTCGGCTGGGATTTTACCATAAGTAGCACTAATTGCAATACCGCCAGTAATAAGAACTAATAATCCTTCGACATCCTTATCGCCTTCTGCTTTCTTCTTTAAATCCTCTTTTGATTTACAGCCCTTAACAGCAACAATAGCACCATTACGTCCAACAATTGGAGCATCTGTTGTACAATCAATTGCCTCTTTACCTAAATCCTTCATAACTTTATCGTAAGTATATTTTGTATCCTTACCATCTTCTTTTGCAGCATCGCTAATCTTATCCGCATAGCCTTGAGATACTTTTGAAGAACAAGAAGCCAAAGCAAAAACAGCACCACATGCTACTAGTATTGCAGCTAAAAATTTTAATTTTTTCATATTATATCCCCCTTATGTAATGAATTATATCACAATTATATCAAATATGATATATTAATTTAAATAAAAAAAGAAGAAAATTCGTTTTCTTCCTTTTAAACATTAAATTTAAATAACATTATATCGCCATCTTTTACAAGATAGTCTTTTCCTTCCTGACGAACAAGACCTGCTTCTTTTGCCTTAAGCATACTACCGCTTTTAATTAAATCATTATATGCAACGGTTTCTGCACGGATAAATCCTCTTTCAAAATCGGTATGAATAATTCCTGCACATTGTGGAGCTAACATTCCCTTTTTAAATGTCCAAGCTCTACATTCATCAGGACCCGTTGTAAAATAGGTAGCATAGCCTAGTAAATCATAGGTTTCCCGAATCAATTTATTTAGTCCTGGCTCTGTAACCCCATAATCGGCTAAAAACATTTCCTTTTCATCATCCTCTAATACAGCCAACTCAGATTCGATTTCTGCTGAAATAGCAATACATTTTGAATTGGTTTCTAAAGCATAAGCTTTTAATTTTAAATAAACAGAATCTTCTTCCGGATTCGCAATGTAATCCTCATGTATATTTGCAATATACATAAAAGGCTTAGAAGTCAAAAAGCCATAAGTAGAAATATATTTTTGTTCCGTTTCGTCTAATTCCAATGTACGGATTGGTTGTTCTGCTAATAAGTGCTTTTGTAGTTTTTTCAATAAAGCATACTCAATAGGCGCATCATCTACTTTTGATTGTGCCTTCTTTTCAATTTTAGGGATTCTTTTTTCAACCGAATCTAAATCCGCTAAAATCAATTCCAGATTAATGATTTGTGCATCACGTATAGGATCAACATTTCCCTCTACATGGGTAACATTGTCATCCTTAAAGCAACGAACAACTTCCAAAATAGCATCGCAATTTCTAATATTACCCAAGAATTGATTTCCTAATCCTTCTCCTTTTGAAGCGCCTTTTACCAATCCAGCGATATCCGTAAACTCACATACTGCTGGAATCGTACGCTTCGGATTATACATGTTCGATAAAACTTGCAATCGTTCATCTGGTACCTCAACCATTCCGACATTTGGCTCAATCGTAGCAAATGGATAGTTTGCCGCTAGGGCTCCTGCCTTCGTTATTGCGTTAAATAAGGTAGATTTACCAACGTTTGGCAATCCTACAATTCCTGCTGTTAATGCCATACTACTTCTCCTTTTATCTCAAATATAAATCATTATATGCGTCAATCGATTGCTGAATAATCGCTTTTGCCTCTTCCGCACCACAAATTTCTGTAACTACCGTTTCTTTATTTTCTAATGTTTTATAAACGGTAAAGAAATGCGTAATTTCATCAAATAAATGTTGTGGTAAATCCTTTATATCTTTATAGCCATTCATGGAAGGATCATTCAAACATACAGAAATGATTTTTTCATCACATTCATCACTATCAATCATCTTTACAACACCTATAGGAACACAGCGTACCAAAACAAGTGGATCAAAGGCCTCATTACATAAAACTAAAACATCTAATGGATCCTTATCTTGCGAATAGGTTCTTGGAATAAATCCATAATTTGCAGGATAATGGGTGGAGGTATATAAAATTCGATCTAAAATTATCATACCGGTTTCCTTATCTAACTCATATTTTTTCTTACTTCCCTTTGGAATTTCAATACATGCAATAAATTCATCTTTCGTTATTCTATCATTATCAATATCATGCCATATATTCATCGTAAACACCTCTAAGATATATTACCACACTTTGTTATTTTTTTCAAATAGAACATCATAATTGTCCTTATAATAAAAAAATTAGCCCAATAAACTATGGACATAAAAAACAAATTTTATTCATAAACAAAAGAAAAGTTCCCCTAACTGCCAAGTTTGATGGGAACTCTTCGTTTTGTTTTATTAAACAACATTAGTAACCTTGTTTTCTATTTATATTATATTCAAAAATAAATAAAAAATCAATAAGAATCATTATCATCATTTGAAATAAAAGAATTCAATTCCTTTATTTCATGTAATCATACATTTCCTTTAATGCATTTTTTTCTAGCCTAGAAACTTGTGCTTGCGATATATCTAATTCTTTTGCAATCTCCATTTGTGTCTTGTCTAAATAGTATCGATCATAAATGATAGTTTTTTCTCTACTCGTTAATCGCTTAAAGGCTTCTTTAATCATATTGGTTTTTAAAAAATCATCAAACAAATCATTACTATCACTAATTTGATCTTCTAACTCAATTACATCTCCTCCATTATCATAAATAGGAGTGGACATACTGATGGTGTCTTGTATTGCTTCTAATGCCAATATGATATCTACACTATCCGCACCAATTGCTTCACTTATTTCTTTAATTGTGGGTTCTTTATGGTGTTCTTGAATATATCGATCCTTAAAAGCAATCGATTTATAAGCGATATCTTTATAATTTCTTGAAACACGGATGGAACCGTTATCCCGTAAATGTCTCCTGATTTCTCCAATAATCATTGGACAGGCATATGTTGAAAATTTCACATTATGTGATAAATCGAAATTATCAATTGCCTTCATTAATCCGATACAACCAACTTGAAATAAATCATCTAACGTCTCTTTTTTATCATTAAATCGCTTTAAAACGGATAATACAAGTTTTAAATTTCCTTGTATCATTTTGTCTCTGGCTTTCATATCTCCTTCTTTTACTTGAAGGAGAAGGCTCCTCATCTCCTCACTAGATAAGGTTTTAAGCTTAGACGTGTCTACTCCAGTTATTTCTACCTTATGCATATCATCTTTCCCTTCATTTTTTAATATGGGAGACTTTTACGTTTTTATGCATTATTTGGATACAATGGTTAATTTTTTTTCTATATCATTTTTTAATTTATTCATAATTCTTTTTTCTAATCTGGAAATATAGGATTGAGAAATTCCCAGTTTGTCTGCAACCTCTTTCTGCGTAAAAGATTCCGTATTATATAAGCCAAATCTCATAATCACAATCTCTTTTTCTCGAGGTTTAAGTTTTTCTACCGCCTGATACATCACTTTTTCTTTTTCATCTTTTAGAACCTCATCCAAGGCGTGTGCTTCTGGTGTTGCAATAACATCGGATAGTAAAAGTTCATTACCATCACCATCAATATTTAAAGGTTCATCTAATGAAACCTCTACTTTTTGTTTTGACACCTTCCTAAGAAACATTAGTATTTCATTTTCAATACACCTTGATGCATAAGTTCCAAGTTTAATGTTTTTATCTAGTCGAAAGGTCTCTACTCCCTTTATTAATCCCATAGAGCCAATGGATATTAAATCCTCTAATAATACCTTTGGGGATTCAAAACGCTTAGCAATAAATACAACCAATCTCATATTATGTTCAATTAGATAATTTCTTGCTTCTAGATCTCCTTCCATGCACCTTAAAACATAGGTTTTTTCTACCTCTTCGCTTAAAGGTGCTGGTAAAGACATTTGATTGTACAAATAGCATACTTCATCTGGTACTCTTATAAATTTCTTTATAAGCTTGAAAAATAACATTTTATCCTCCTAAAATATTTAATCCAAACATCACCATACACGAAATATCTGCATAGGCCAAATATACATCCCTTTTTACAAATTTATTTTTTATTTTAATTTTGAACTCTTTTACTTCATATAAGCTTATCTGTTTTTCTAAAGAAACGGTACGAATCATTATACTTTTTTTATATCTACCAATATTAATTTTTCTATTTAAAAATACTACGGGTATATTATCATCGGTTACTAAAAAGTTTCCTGTATCACAATACCCATCTAAATAGTAAGAATGACTACCATCCTCAATATATATTTCATAGGTAAGTGAGGAATGATTCATATGCACTCTCTTATAGATAGCAAAAATAGATAAAAACAGAATTATTCCTGCTAAAGAAATAATTACTGAAAATACATTTGATACTACACTATACAAAATCTCTGCACTCCCTCCCAATGTAAAATTTAGCATTAAATACACCAAAGATAGCAATAGTGCCTTATAAATGCCTTTTGTTAAAAATGGTGTAATAGATATCATAAATATTGCTATATATTTATATGGCTCTAGCTCATATGGATAATAAACATATAGCAAAATATAAATAATATCTAAGATACATGATAATAAAATCATCCATCTGTTTTTCTTTTGCTTGAATATATAATTTGCTACTTGAATAAAGCATAAATGTATAAGCAAATTAATAAGAATAATGATTTCTATATATCTCATGGCTAAAGTATATAAAATTTCTAAAGAAAAAAAACACGAAAAAAAAAGAATGATTTTTATTTTTTGAAACAAAATAAAAAACGGCTTTACTAAGCCGTTTTTTTAAATTTTATATCTTATTTTATTAAATCTACTATTGCAAGAACTTCTTTACTTAAAGCGGTCAAACGTTCATCAGCATCCTTTGAAGATGTACCTTTTACACCATAATAAACCTTTAACTTAGGTTCTGTTCCTGATGGACGTAATACAAACCACATATTATCATTTAAATAATATTTAATAACGTTGCTAGAAGGAAGTTCAATCTTAGAAACCGTATCATCTACAAAATTTGTTTTAAGACCTAGTTTTACATCATCCTTTGCTAAAATCTTAAAGCCTTTTAAAGCAATATCGGTTGATCTAAAGAATTCCATAATTCTTTTAATTTTAGCTGCGCCCTCTAAGCCTTTTAAGCTAATATTGGTAATACCTTCTTTATAATATCCGTATTCCTCATATATAGCGTTTAAAGCATCAACTAAATCCATATTCTTTTCACGATAATAAGCCGCCGTTTCACAAAGCATTAATATTGCCTGAATGGAATCCTTATCACGTACACAATCGGATATTAAACAGCCGTATGACTCTTCAAAACCAAAGACATAGGTTCCTTTTCCTTTTTCCATTTCACGAGCTTTTTCACCAATGAATTTAAATCCAGTTAAAGTAATTTCTACTTTCATTCCATATTTTTCAGCAATCGCTACAGGTAATGTGGAAGAAACATTTGTTGTGAAAACATGACCATCCTTAGGTAAGGTATTTAATTCTTTTCTCGTTTTTAAAATATAATCTAAAACTAAAGCAGCGGTTTGATTTCCAGTAAATAATACATATTCCCCATTATGCTCTACGGCAATACCTAAACGGTCAGCATCTGGATCGGTAGCAAGTACAATTTTTGCACCAATTTTTTGAGCAAGCTCAATGGCCTCATCATATGCCTCTTTATTTTCAGGATTGGATGTTTTAACACCTGAAAAATCGGGATCATTGGTCATTTGACATGCAAGAGGTACTACATCATATCCAACACTTTGTAATACTTGTGGAGCAAAAACTTGTCCAGTTCCATGTAAAGGTGTATAAACCAACTTAAAATCCTTCTTTAAATTTGGTCTTAAAATAATCTTCTTTACTTCTTTGATGTAAACATCATCTACATCCTTACCAATATAATGGATCAATTCATGATTCTTTGTAGTTTCAATATCAAAATAATTATCAATTTGATAAATTTCATGAATAACTTGATCTGCATCCTTTGGTACTAATTGACATCCAGTTTCATCATATATTTTATAACCATTATATTCTTTTGGATTATGACTTGCAGTAATCATAATACCACCAATACAATTAAAATGACGAACAGCAAAAGATAGTTCTGGAGTTGGTCTTAGTTCTTCAAATAAAAATACTCTAAAGCCTAAAGAACTTAATACTTCAGCTGAAATTCTTGCAAACTCCTTAGACTGATGGCGGTTATCATGAGAAATGGCAACTCCACGTGCACCTGCAACCTCACTTTGCTTAAGCAGATATCTACCAAAGCCTAAAGTTGCTTTTGCAACAATATAAATATTCATTCGGTTTGTACCAGCACCTAATATTCCTCTAAGACCACCAGTACCAAATTCTAAATCGACAGCAAATGCCTCTTCTAATTCGTGGTCATTCATTGCTTCTAATTCCTTACGTAATGTAGGGTCAAGATTTGGATTTTCTTTCCAAAGTTTTACTTTTTCTAAATAATTCATATACATCGTTCTCCTTTGTATCTATTATACAAAAAATTAGAAAAGTTTTCCACTATCAAACAAAAAAAATTTATGCATTTTAAAAGATTTCTTTTAAAAAATATAAGGATTGCCTTTTTTATTAAGCAATCCGTATAAATTCTATTAATTTTTTAAACTATTTATCGGAGCTGGAATTTGTCCGCCACGATTAATAAAAGTATTTGGCTTAAGCTTTGATATTGGCATAATAGGACCATATCCTAAAAGACCACCAAAATTTAAAGATTCATTATCCTTCTTTCCTATAGCAGGTATAACACGTACTGCCGTAGTTTTATTATTAATCATACCAATCGCTGCTTCATCCGCTATTAATGCTGAAATAACTTCAGGCGTTGTATCCCCTGGTAAAACAATCATGTCAAGCCCTACAGAGCATACCGCGGTCATTGCTTCTAATTTTTCAATGCATAATGAACCTGCCTCTGCTGCGGCTATCATTCCTGCATCTTCACTTACTGGAATAAAAGCACCTGAAAGACCACCAACACGACTAGAAGCCATAACTCCACCTTTTTTGACTGCATCATTTAGCATCGCAAGGCATGCGGTTGTTCCACATGCGCCACATTGTTCAAGTCCTATTTCTTCTAAAATATGAGCAACCGAATCACCTACTGCAGGCGTTGGAGCCAAAGATAAATCTACGATTCCAAAAGGCTTTCCAAGCATTTTAGAAGCTTCTACTCCTACTAGTTGTCCCATACGCGTAACTTTAAACGCCGTCTTTTTAATAATATCAGCTATTTCTGCAATCGAAGCTTCCTTAGGTGCATTAGCGATTGCTGCTCGAACAACACCAGGACCGGATACACCTACATTAATTACCGCATCCGCTTCACCAACACCATGAAAAGCACCTGCCATAAATGGATTGTCTTCTACGGCATTACAAAATACAACTAATTTCGATGCCCCTATGCATTCTCTATCTTTTGTAATTTCAGCAGCTTCCTTTATTTTTTGTCCCATGATTTTAACTGCATCCAAATTAATACCTGCTCTTGTAGAACCAATATTAACAGAAGAGCACAATTTTGAGGTTTGTGCTAAAGCCATAGGAATAGACTCTATTAATTCTTTATCTCCTGGAGCAAATCCCTTTTGTACTAAAGCGGTATATCCTCCAATAAAATCGATGCCGATATCTTGTGCTACTTTATCTAATGTTTTTGCATAAAGCAAAGGATCTCCTCCACTTACTCCTAATAGCATCGCAATCGGAGTTACGGCTACTCTTTTATTAATAATAGGAATCCCATATTTTTTAGATATAGAATTTCCGGTTTTCACCAAATCCTTAGCATAAGTATAAATTTTATTATATACCTTCTCACAGGATTTATTTATATCGGTATCCATACAGTCAATTAAGGAAATACCCATAGTTATCGTTCTAACATCCAAATTTTGCTCTTGAATCATTTGGATGGTTTCCATGATTTCACGCTTATTATACATAATAACACCACCAATTAAATTTGATGCATAAGATTAAAAATATCTTCATGCATTACATGAATATCCAAAGCCTTAGCTTTTCCTAATTCTGTTAAGGAATCAACAAAATCATTAAAATCTATGGTCAATGCATCAATATTTATAATCATAAACATAGCAAAATAATTATCTATAATGGTTTGGGTAACTTCAACTACATTTGCTTTATAATCGGAACACTTACTAGCAACTCCTGCTAAAATTCCTAAAGAATCCTTTCCTACAACCGATAAAATTGCATTCATACTTCATACCTCTTTTTCTATATTTTGTCTAATATTTTACAATATTTACTTAATTTTATAAAGTTATATTCTCTTGATAACGTTTACAACTACCATGTTATTAAATACAATAAATAATGACAATTAAAATAGAAAATGATGGTAGCTATAAAGAATAAACATAATGTCATTATAGGTAAAAGAAAACGATATAATTTAGAAGATATTTTAGGAGATTTAAATGCATTTTTTCGGACTTTAAAATCGATATATTCGGTTAGTATAAAAAAGAAAAGAAGAAATACAGATAATAATGTATAATCCATATTTTGATTTAATTCTATATTAAACCCTCCATTCATTACGACTAATGCCCAAACAAGAATAAAGATGGTAAACATAGAATGCAAAAAAATTAAGGATAAAATATGATTTGCAAAACTATATTTTTTAAACATCGCTTGAATTAAGTATAGCATAAAAAGAATAAATAATGTCAAATATATGAATAAACTAATCGAAAAGCCTAAATATGCCATACCATCATCTCCTTTTTATAATAATATCATAATTTTTAAAAATAAAAAAGAAAAATATCAATATTCCTCTTCATCTTTAGAAAAAAGGCGTATTCAAAATAAAAAAGGTATAAGAATAACCAAAAGATTATCCTTATACCTTTACATTTAATTTCTACTTAGGTTGTTTACCAATATAAGCTAAAATACCACCATCAACATATAAAATATGACCATTTACCGCATTAGAAGCATCGGATGCTAAGAATACAGCAGGTCCTGCTAATTCTTCTGCTTCTAACCAACGACCAGCTGGTGTTTTCGCAATAATAAAGGAATCAAATGGATGACGTGAGCCATCAGCTTGACGTTCACGAAGAGGTGCAGTTTGTGGAGTGGCAATATAACCAGGTCCAATACCATTACATTGAATGTTAAATTCACCATATTCAGAACAAATATTACGAGTTAACATTTTTAATCCACCTTTTGCTGCAGCATATGCAGAAACAGTTTCACGACCTAATTCTGACATCATAGAGCAAATATTAATAATCTTTCCATGACCCTTTTTAATCATTGAAGGAATTACTGCCTTTGATACAATGAAAGGACCATTTAAATCGATATCAATTACTTGACGGAATTGAGCCGCCGTCATTTCACACATAGGAATTCTTTTAATAATACCAGCGTTATTTACTAAAATATCAATAACTCCTACTTCTTTTTCAATTTGAGCAACCATAGCGTTAACTCCATCCTCATTCGTTACGTCACATACATAACCATGAGCCTTAATACCTGCAGCATCATAAGCGGCAAGACCTTTATTTACTAAGTCTTGGTTTATATCGTTAAAAACGATAGTAGCACCTGCCTCAGCTAAACCTGATGCAATGGCAAAACCAATACCATAAGATGCACCTGTAACTAATGCAACTTTTCCATCTAATCTAAATTCAGACATTTTCATATTTTTTTCCTCCTTATATTTTTATTTTAAATCTGTTGTCTTAATATTATCCATATCATCAAATTCTTGATTCTCTCCACACATAGCCCATATAAAGCTATAGTTTGAAGTACCAATTCCAGAATGTATACTCCAACTTGGAGAAATGACAAGCTGTTCGTTATTCATTACTATATGGCGTGTTTCTTGAGGTTGTCCCATCATATGGAATACCACATTGTCTTGTGGAATATCAAAATAGAAATAAACTTCCATTCTTCTTTCATGTGTATGGGAAGGCATTGTATTCCATCCACTACCCTCTGCAAGCTCTGTCATACCCATCGCAAGCTGACAAGATTGGCATACATCTGGATGAATATACTGATTAATCACACGTTTATTTAAAGTTTTAGCCTCACCACAAGGACGGTGATTTGCCTTTTCAAAATCGATATAATAGGTAGGATATGTTCTATGTGCAGGACAAGAAGAAATATAAAATTTTGCTGGATTTTTAGAATCCATAGATTCAAAAATTATTTCCTTTGTACCCATTCCTACATACATTCCATCCTTAGATTTAACATTATATACGGTTCCATCAAGAGTAACTTTTCCAGCGCCTCCAATATTAATAATACCTAATTCACGACGCTCTAAGAAATATTTCGCACGTAATTCGTCTGAAGTTTCTAAAGGTAATGCCTTATTTACTGGCATAACGCCACCAGATATAATACGATCTTGATGAGAATAAACTAATAATATTTCATCTTTTTCAAATACTTTTTCCATTAAATAATGTTTACGAAGTTCTTCTGTAGTATAATGCTTAGAATCTTCTGGATGATTCGCATATCTAACTTGTAATTTCATTTTAAATCTCCTTTAATTTTGATTTTACAAAATGATAAGAATATTCCATATCTTCCGGTTTTGATCCTTCAAAAATTAAATAAGCATCCGGACAGAATTCTTTTATTTTAGGAAGGATATAATCATAATTCATTAAGCCCTTACCAATACAGCATTGCTTTAATGCACCATTATCTATAATAAAATCCTTTATATGAAATATTACAATTTTCCCTTTAAAAAGATGAAGACATTCATCAAAAATTGTTGTATGCTTTTCATAATTATCTATAGATAAATAATTATAAATATCTACGGTATAATATATGGCCTCACTTGCAATCTCATCCACCAAACGCTTTAAAGCCTTTGGCTCATACATACAATGCCCAAAAGCACCTTCTAAAGCTATTTTAGAATTATGCTCTTCCGCAAAATTCGCTAAATCTTTAAAGATTCTTTTAACTTCTTGAAATGCCTCTTCTGTTCGATTTAAAGGATTATATGTCCATTTATCATCGTTAAATGAACCCGTTTCACTTCCTACATAACCGGCATGAAAATCATTTTCGTATAATAAATGCTCCTTAAATTTTTCTATATTTTTTTTAACAAGCTCTTTATTCGAATGCACAGGATTAAAATAGGCACCAAGCATTGGTATTTCTAATCCTTCTTTTTTAAATGCTTCATAAAAATAATTTGCCTTTTCCTTTGATAAGGTACCTGCAAGACCTGTTTCACCTTCAATCGCTTTATTTAATACAAGCTGAACTCCATCAAAGCCTATATTCTTTGCTTTTTTAGCTAATTCCTCTGCAGTTGACTTACCAAAATCGTGTACTCTTACACCTATTTTCATATTTACCTCCATAAGGGGTTATATCTTAATATAGTGCCACCAATTTAGTGGCACTATATAAAATATTTTTTTAATTAACGTTGAACACGTCCATTAGCATTTCCACCAGCTAAGGATTCAACCTCACTAGCAGATACTAAGTTAAAGTCTCCATTAATTGTATGCTTTAATGCAGATGCTGCAACAGCAAACTCTAATGCCTCTCCTTGTGTCTTCTTAGTTAATAAACCATGGATAACACCACCAGAGAAAGAATCTCCACCACCGATACGATCGATAATTGGATTGATATCATAACGTTTTGATTCATAGAATTCTTTACCATTATAAATTAATGCTTTCCATCCGTTATGTGTAGCTGAGAATGATTCACGTAAAGTAGAAATTACATATTTAAAATCAAATTCTTTTGCCATTTGCTTGAAAATCTTATGATATCCTGCTGCACCTGTTTCTCCTGCTTCTACATTTGCATCTGGTTTAAATCCTAAACATAATTCAGCATCCTCTTCATTTCCGATACATACATCTACATACTTCATTAAAGGCTTCATAATAGAAATTGCCTTTTCAGAAGTCCATAATTTTTTACGGAAATTTAAATCTACGGAAACTGTTACATTATGACGCTTTGCAGCCTCACAAGCAAGTTTTGTCAATTCAGCAGCCTTATCAGAAATTGCTGGTGTGATTCCAGACCAGTGGAACCAGTCTGCACCTTCCATAATTGCATCGAAATCAAAATCTTCTGGATTTGCTTCTGCAATTGCAGAATTTGCACGGTCATAAATAACTTTTGAAGGACGCATAGATGCACCTGTTTCAGCATAATAAATACCTACACGATCTCCACCACGCGCAATAAATTCCGTATGAACGCCATATCTTCTTAATGCATTTACTGCAGATTGACCAATTTCATGCGTTGGTAATTTTGTTACAAAATATGCTTCATGACCATAATTTGCACAACTTACTGCAACGTTTGCTTCTCCTCCTCCATAAATTACATCAAATGAATCTGCTTGAACGAAACGAGTATTTCCTGCTGGAGATAATCTCAACATAATTTCGCCCATTGTTACAACTTTTGCCATTTTAAATTTTCTCCTTTTTTATTATTTTTCTATCTTAATTTTAATGACAGCCTTTTCAACGATATCATCATTTGCCTTACATTTAGCCAAATGAATATCCTCGGTATATACTAATGCAAATCCTTCTTCTAAAGTAAAGAATACTCCACCCTCACAAGAATACTTTGTTACATCCTTAACATCATTATAAGGGGTTGTAACCTTAAGTGTTGGATTTGTAATATGTGTATATGCAAATAATTCTTGTCCTTTTAATACAATTTGTAAATCCATATAATTTTCATGATTTTCATAAAAGCATTCCTCTAAAGGTTTAGCAACATAAGTATCTCTATTGATAAATACATTATCTCCATCTACTATTGTTTTTCCCTTAGGTAATGCTAATAAATCATGCGTTTCAATATATTCAATTGCTGTATCAATATTTTTTGCAATTCCTTTATAACGATATAAATCAACTAATTTACCTATAATCATACTTTTCTCCTTATCTTACGACCTCAGCACTTCCGTTTGCAGCCATAAAATTCTCAATATCCTCACAAGATAATACAGAAGCATCTCCATAAATCGTATGCTTTAATACAGACGTATTAAGTCCATATCTTACCGCATAGGCTGGATCATCATAATTCTTTAGCAATCCATGTATAACTCCTGATGCAAAAGCATCTCCACCACCAATGCGATCATATATATTAAAGCGAATTGGTTCGGTTAGTTCCCAAGAAAGATTATCACCCTGTAATTTAAAATAATAACCTGCAAGAGAATTTTCAGTAGCAGAATAAACAACACGATCCGTTCCAAAAATATACTGTAAATTATATTTCTTTATCATCTTAGGAAAAACATTTCTTCGTTTTTCAGATAAAGTAGTTCCTGTAAAATCATCATCTAATGGGATTTCTAATATCGTATTTGCATCATAAAAGCTAGCAAATACAATGTTAACATATTCCATAATTTCTTTATATACGGGTCTTGCTTCTTCAACCGTCCATAATTTAGAACGATAATTAAAATCAAAACTTACGGGAACGTTATATTTTTTGGCCTCTTTAACCGCACGTAGAGCAACCGTTCTTACTCTTTCTCCTAAAGCCAAGGTAATTCCAGATAAATGAAACCATGTTGCTCCCTTAAATATTTCTTCCCAATCAAATTCATCTTCTTGAATTCTGGTTATAGCGGCATGCTTTCTATTATAAATAACTTTTGATGGACGACCACCGAATCCTGTTTCTAAAAAGTAAATTCCAATTGTGGATGAACCACGAACGACATAACTCGTATCTACCCCATGGGATAATAAATGTGTTATAGCACCATCACCTAATTGATTGGGTGGTAACTTAGACATGAAATATGCTTTATGCCCCATATGTGCCAAAGCTACAGCAACATTTGCTTCTCCACCACCATAATTTACCATAAAGGAATGTGTTTGATTTATTGTTGAATAGTCTGGAGTAGACAATCTTAACATTATCTCACCAAACGTTATTATTTTTTCCATAAAATATTATCTTTCTTACTTCTTTAATGAAGCTCTTGCATTTTTTACTTCTTCAATGAAACGAGCAGCCATAGCCGTAACTGCAGCATAATCGCCCTTCTTAGCACCTGCTGTCATAGATGAACCTGCAGAAACTGCAACTACTCCTGCTTTAATCCAATCTGCAATATTGTCTACATCAACACCACCAGAAGGCATTAAATTTGCATAAGGAAGTGGTCCTTTTACATCTTTTACAAATCTTGGTCCTAAAATATCTCCAGGGAATAATTTAATCACATCACAGCCATAGTCTAAAGCCATTTTAACTTCTCTTACAGTTTGCGTTCCTGGTACATATGGAACTTGATATCGGTTACATAATTTTGCAACTTCTTCATCAAAACAAGGTGAAACAATAAACTTAGCACCATTTAAAATAGCTGCTCTAGCCGTTTCACTATCTAATACCGTACCAGCACCAATCATAACATTTTTATCATTTGCATAAGCTTTTGCTAAATTTGCAATGATTTCTCCAGCACCTGGAACCGTGTAAGTTACTTCAATAGAATTAACTCCACCTTTAATACAAGCCTCTGAAATTTTTAATCCTTGTTCAGTGCTTTCTGCTCTTACTACAGCAACAACACCTGTAGAAGAGATTTGATTTAAAACATCAAATTTTTTCATTTTTTTTACCTCTTTTCGTATTTTATTTCATAAATGAAATTCATCACTATCTATTATAAATTGAATTACATTTTTTGTCAATGTAAGCCCTTTATTTTTAGTAACAATATTTTCTAAAAAATAAAACAACTATTGATAAATTTTGCTATAATTTATATAATATTTAAGGTGATTTTTATGATTATATCAATAATTTTGACTCTAATAGCAATTTTTGGAATGTTTCTATGTATAATTAAATTTCCTACTTTAAAAATAAAATTCTTTTCTATGGATTCTTTCTATCTACCTATTCTTTTTATTGCTATACTTTTTCTAATATTACCCTTATTTGATAAAACAGACTTATTTGCTGTTTTATTTTCTAATTCCTCTTTAAATCCTATTAAAATATTAATACTATTTATTAGTGTATCCTTTTTATCAATCGTATTAGATGAGGTAGGCTTTTTTAACTTTATCGCAAGTATATTTATAAATAAATTTAAATCGTCTCAATTTAAATTATTTATAATTTTGTATTTCATAATTTCTATTTTAACCATTTTCACTTCAAACGATATCGTAATACTAACCTTTACCCCTTTTATATTATACTTTGCGAAAAAAGGAAATATAAACCCTATTCCCTATCTTGTTATGGAGTTTGTAGCCGCAAATACGTATTCTATGGTATTATCGATAGGAAATCCTACGAACATCTATCTATCAAGCGTATATAGTATTCCCTTTTTAGATTACTTTATCCATATGCTAATTCCTACTATCCTATGTGGGACTACCTCCTTTATTACGCTATTCTTGCTATTTAAAAATAAACTTAAAAAACCAATAACCCTATTCGAATTTAAAACTTCTCAATTAAAAAATAAAAAACTATGTGTCATATCTCTTATTCATTTATTATTAACTACTCTATTACTCGCAATTTCAACCTATATTCATCTAGATATGTGGATTATATGTTTATCTTTTGCGATTTCTTTACTTCTAATTTTAATTATTTATTCCTTAAAAAGTAAAAACTATTACTTTATAAAATCTTCCATAAGAAGAGTTCCCTACAGCCTCATCCCCTTTGTACTTTCTATGTTTGTTATTATTATGGCACTAGATTCCTTTGATATATTTAAAAATATTTCTACATTCTTTACATCTATAACAAATCCTAAAACAGAATCAATTTTATATTTAACAAGTTCTACGATTTCTAGCAACCTAATTAATAACATTCCCATGACACTTGCCTATGGCTCCATTCTATCAAATACCAATCAACTTAACCTTGTATATGCAACCATAATTGGTTCAAACATAGGAGCCTTGCTTACTCCTGTAGGATCCTTAGCAGGAATTATGTGGTTAAAGCTTTTAAAAGTAAATCATATAAAATATTCCTTTCTAGATTTTATGAGAAATGGAATACTTCTTCTACTATTACCACTTATATCTTTAAGTTTATATTTACTTATCCTATAAAAAAATGTCTCCCAAAAGGAAATATAACATAACCTTTTGGGAGACATTTTTGACTGATAAAAACTTGATACCATAACAAAATACTATCTCTTTGATTTACTTTCTAATAAAAGAATTATCCCGATTAGATTCCGTTTTGTCTATAACATATCTCTCAACTTTCATATGCAAATCATATTTTTCTCGCAATTCGGCAATTTGTCTCATTACAGGTAAACTATGATGTATATCAAGTGCATTTTGGTCTTCCCAACTATCAATCAAAAGCACCGTTTCCGAATCGTCAATAGGTAAAAAATAGTCGTACCTCAAATTTCCTTTTTCATTGCGGATTTCTTGCACAATTCCTGAGGAAATCATTTCTTTTGCGAACTTATGAGCGTTACCGTCTTTACCACTATAATAAATATTTATCGTAATTGCCATAATCTTTTCTCCATATTTCAAATGAATTATAGCATAAATGTCACCAAAGCTCAATGTTTATGTGTGACAGGCGGTTATATAAACTTTTAAAAACAAGAATACTTTATGATTATTAAGAAAAAGCGTATCCAATTAAAGGATACGCTAAATCATTTTAAAGCCATCAATTAAAGACTTTTTCTCTTTTTAAGGAAGAAAATAGTTGCACCACCAGCGACAATTAAAACCCA
>CAYYMS010000007.1:0-90281 GCA_964473015.1 uncultured Anaeroplasmataceae bacterium
CACGAATAGATCCTTGACGAGCACGTCCTGTACCTTTTTGTCTCCAAGGCTTACGTCCACCGCCACGAACTTCACTACGTCCCTTAGTATCATGTGTACCTTGACGCATTGCTGCTCTTTGACAGTTAACCACATCATAAATTACTTGTTGATTAAGTTCTTCAATTCCAAAAACTGCTTCACTTAATTCTAAATCCTTAATCTTTTCTCCAGATTGATTTAATAATGCGATAGTTGGCATAATAAATCTCCTTTCTAATTAGCCTTTACAGCTGTCTTAATCATTACGAAACCCTTCTTAGGTCCTGGTACATTACCACGAACTAAAATTAAATTTCTTTCAACATCAACAGCCGCAACAACTAAATTTTGTAATGTTACAGTTTCATTTCCCATATGACCAGGCATTTTCTTACCCTTCATATTTCCTTTGATGGCTCCCATAGAACCAACAATACGATGACAAGCTGATGTACCATGACTCATTCTTAAACGAGAATGACCATAACGTTTGATTGTACCTGCAAAACCTTTACCCTTTGAAGTACCCGTTACGTCAATGACATCTCCTGCCGCAAAAATATCACATTTAATTTCTTGGCCCACATTGTAAGACAATAACTCATTTCCTTGTGCTTCTGAGAAACGGAATTCTCTTATGAAGCGCTTAGGAGCAGTGTTTGCTTTTGCAACATGGCCTAGTTCAGGTTTCGTCGCTAATTTTTCTCTTTTATTTTCGCAACCAACTTGAACAGCTACATAACCATCATTTTCAACAGTCTTTTGTTGTAATACAACATTTTCTGCACAATCAATGATAGTAACTGGAATTAAATTTCCAGCTGCATCGAAAATTTGAGTCATACCCAATTTTCTACCTAAGATTCCCTTAGCCATTTGAAATTTTCCTCTTTTCTATAAATTTTTTTAATTACTTCTTTAATACAATGTCTACACCAGATGGTAAATCAATATGCATTAAAGCATCAATGGTTTGTGGAGTTGGATCCACAATTTCGATTAATCTCTTATGTGTTCTTCTTTCGAATTGCTCGCGTGAATCTTTATTTACGTGAGGAGAACGTAAGATTGTAAAAATTTCCTTTTCAGTAGGTAGTGGGATTGGCCCATTTACTGCTGAACCTGTTTTTTTAACACTGTCAACAATTTTCTTTGCTGATAGGTCTAACAATCTGTGATCATAAGACTTTAAACGAATTTTGATTTTTTCTTTTGCCATTATAATAACTCCTTTCGCCTATAATCGTTGTATAGACTAGCTCCATGGAAAAACCTAACACGCTGTAATGACAACGCTTTTCGGTGTGTCAGCAACCTTCCACTTCACAGCCACTTCTTGCTCGATATAGAGCCTTTTTGATTATACTAAAAAAAAGGTCAATATGCAAGACCTTTTTTCATTTTTTATTATTTATTTTTAATTAAAATTTTCTAATTTTTCCATCTAGTCCATGAAGCATAACATAACTACCATCATCTTTATTCGTACATAAAGATTTTGCATAGTCTAACGCCTCTACTTGTGTTGGAAATAATTTTATCACCTTGTCAGAACCTTGAATAAATACTTTCCATTCTCTACCATCTTTTTCTCTTTTTGAAACATGATATACCGTCTTAGTAGACTTTGGCTGTGCCTTTTTCACTGGTGCCACGATTGGTTTGTTAGTATCCAACTTTTTAACCGCTTTCTTGGGTTCCTCTTTTTTTACTGGTGCTACTACTTTTTTTGGTTCTTCTTTTTTTACGACTTTTTTCGCCGGTGCCGCTTCTTTCTTTGGCTCTTCTTTCTTTACCACTTTTTTTACTGGCGTCGCCACTTTCTTTGGCTCTTCTTTTTTTGAAGTTACAGTTGTTTTCTTTTTTTCTTCTTTAACCGGTTTTGCTTCTATTTTTTTTGTAACATTTTTTTTAGGCTCTGGCTTTTTAACCGCATCGATTCTTTTGGTTTCTGAAACCTTTGCCTTTGGTTTAGCTTCTTCTTTTTTTGTTACTTTTTTTACTGGGGTTGGTTTTACTTCCTTTTTCGCTACAGCCATAAATATACCTCTCACTTACTATAATCTAAAATCTTTAAATATATTATACAAAATTCCTCAATATTTGTAAATTAAAAAGTCGCTAACTCCTTATAAAATTTCATTAAAATAATTACAAATATCTTTAAAGTATTCTATTTTTCCTCTTCCTTGTATTTCTAATAAAATATGTATCTCTTTATCCAATTGAGTTAACGAGATATATTTATATTTACACGCAACAGAAAATAGCTTTATACCATCCATATTTGAGCTTTTTTCTTTTGTAATAATAAAATTCAAATATCTATGATTTCTTTTATCTATTTTATAAATATCTAAGGATTTACAATAAGACTTCATAATTTTTTCGTACATATAATTTTTCAATTCGTCATCAACGATTCCAAAGCGATCCTCTAATTCAGAAACAAGATCTTTCATATCATCTATATTTTTTAATTTATCTATTTTTTTATGAATTGATATCTTAATATCGTCATTTTGAATATAACTATTTTTTATGGTCCGATCGGTAAGAGGCGTTAATAAAGATGCATCTATTTTTTCTTTTTCATTCTCTGATTTTTTATTAATCTCTTCATCTAAAATTTTTAAATACATATCTATACCAACCGATTCTACAAATCCCGATTGTTCTTCTCCTAACAAATCTCCTGCTCCACGGATAGACAAATCCCTCATTGCTATTTTAAATCCACTACCTAATTCATTAAATTCTTTGATGGTTTCTAATCTTTTTTCTGCTTCTTTTGTTAAAATCTTTCTAGGTTCATACATCAAATATGCATAAGCAATTTTGTTTGATCTACCTACTCTTCCTCTAATTTGATACATTTGGGATAATCCTAATCGATCGGCATCATGAATAATTAAAGTATTTGTATCTGGCATATCGATTCCTGTTTCTATAATGGTGGTACATAATAAAATATCATATTCTTTATTAATAAATTTTGATATCACATTTTCTAATTGGTCCTTTGAAAGCTTGCCATGTCCAATACAAATTCTAGCTTCAGGAACTAATGATTTTAATTTTGCTGCTTGCAGCTCTATAGAATCCACAAAATTATATAAATAAAAAACCTGTCCCCTACGTGCCAATTCACGTTCGATTGCATCTGTAATAATACGATCATTTCTTTCTAAAACATACGTTTGTATAGGATATCTATTTTTTGGTGGTGTTTCTATCATAGATAAATCCTTAATTCCCATAACCGACATTTGTAATGTTCTAGGTATAGGGGTTGCCGATAAAGTTATACAATCCACATTGACTTTAAGTTCTTTAATTTTTTCTTTATGTGTAACTCCAAACCGTTGCTCCTCATCTACAATCAAAAGACCTAAATCCTTATATTTAATATCATCCGATAATACACGATGCGTGCCAACAACTACATCTACTCCACCCTTTAAAATATCTTCTATTATCGTTTTTTGCATTTTAGGACTTACGAATCTTGATAACAATTCCACTCGTATTCCATACTCCTCCATTCGCTCTTTAAAGGTCAAATAATGTTGTCTTGCTAAAATAGTCGTTGGAGCAAGTACACATACTTGTTTACCTCCATATACGGCTTTAAAGGCAGCTCGCATTGCAACCTCCGTCTTACCATAGCCAACATCTCCACAAACCAATCGATCCATTGGTCTTGGCGATTCCATATCCTGCTTAACTGCATCTATTGCTTTTTTTTGATCCGTTGTAAGTTCATAAATAAAGTCAGATTCAAATTGTGCCTGTTCTATCGTATCTTCTCCAAAAGCAAAACCCTTTGCCTTTGATCTAGCCGCATATAAGGCAATAAGCTTATCTGAAATATCATGTACTCTTTTTCGAACCTTCGCTTTTGTTCTAGCCCAAACCGTCGATCCTATTGCATGTAAGGTCACACCTTCAACATCGCTAGAAGCATATTTCATAATATTCGATATTTGTTCTAAAGGAATATATAATCCACTACCTCCAGCATACATTACATATAAGAAATCACGCTCTAAATCATCCGTTTTTATCGTCTTTATTCCTAAATATTTACCAATACCATAGTCATAATGTACAACGTAATCTCCAATACATAACTCATCATATTTTGAAATTTTAATGGCATTTTTATAAATCGATTTATATTTAACTCGTCTTGGTGTATAAGTATTATCAAATATCGCAGCTTCATTAATTAATATATAACTTTCATACAGCAATTCAAAGGCAGGGTAATCTCCCATAATTACATTAATACTTTCTAATTTTGCATCTTTTAAATCCGTTATTTTATTTATAAAAATATTATTTTCTAAAAAATAATCATATAATCGCTTATACCTTTCTTCATTTTTAATACTTACTAATAATATTTTTTTGTTTTTTATTCGAATAAAATCTTCTAAAATAACTTTTTGATTTGCTTTATAAGGTGCGATTTCTTTCGCATATACTTGATAATCAATACTACCTAGACTTCGTAAACCTTCTACCTGTATATTCAATTCAGATAATATAATATTAAAATCTCTAAACATTTGCATGTTCGCTATACTATATCCACCAATTCTACCACAGTATTCATTTAAATCTAAAACTAAGCGTTCATATCCTTCTTTTGCTTTAACTGGATCTATAATATATACTCTTTTTTTATCAACAAAATCAAAAAGAGTCGATAAAGAAGATTCAAAAAAACCCAAATAGCGAGATAAAGAATCTAAGAATTTATGTTCTTCCAATTTAAATAGGTCTTGCTTATAGGTCTGTTCTTCTATTGTAGAAAGTTTATATTGATCCATAAAAGATAAGATTTTTTCTTTTGCTAAAGAAAACTCCTCCTTACTATAAATGAATTCACTAACTGGCAAAATAGTAACTTCATTGATTTTATCTATAGAACGCTGTGTTTCAATATTAAATTCTTTTATACTATCAATTTCATCGCCAAAAAAATCCAATCGTATGGGATTTAAATATCCTAAAGGAAAAACATCAATAATCGAACCTCTTTTAGAAAATTCACCCGTTTTTACCGTCGTAAAAACACTCTCATATCCTAGACAAATAAGTTTATTACACAATTCATTTATATCAATGAAATCTGTTACTTTTAAAGTAAATATGCTTTCTTTCCATTTTTTAGGATTAAGTTCATATTTAATAGCACCATGCATGTTGGTAACAACAATTTTCTTATCTTTCTGTAAAAGAGTATATAACGTTTGAATTCTTTCAAATAAAAAATCACCTGTTGCAGCAACCATCTCAGCAGATACCAACTCATCCGCAGGAAAAAACAATACATCTTCTTCTAAAATATAGTTTGCTAAAGCATCATAATATTTTTGAGCTGAATATAAATTAGGTAAAACAACAAAAATACTTTTATCACTTTTATAAAAGTCTGTTGCAATAAGCATAAGATTGTACTCATCACATGATCCTGCTATTTTAAATTTATTTTTACTTAAAATTTCTTTTACACTATCCATAGTATAAAAATAATCATATATATTCATAAATTTTCTCCTACGCACAAAAAAGACCTAGATTACTAGATCTTACTGCATTAAACTATTGAAATTCCCATTTGCATTATAACATTACTTATTTTAATTGGCAAGATTTAGTTAAAAGGGTATTGCCAACATTGGGAAAAATAATCTCACTAAAATGTATGCTAAATAAATTGCATAAATACTTAACAAAATGCCACCATATTTACGGGAAATTCTTCCTGTTTTACAAATGAAATATAATATTATGGTAACTCCTAAAGATAAAATCATATCCGTAATAATATCATTGGTCATAGTAAGAGGTGTAATAACACCAGATAGACCACATATAAATAAAATATTAAAAATATTCGATCCTATAACATTTCCTATAGCTATCTCATTTTCTCCTCTTTTTGCAGCCATAATTGATGTAACAAGTTCTGGAAGTGATGTTCCAACGGCGACAACGGTTAAACCTACCACATTGGTAACTAAATCCTTATCTAAATGCGCAATTAATCCTAAAGAAGTTGCGATATTTGTTGCAGGAGTCGTTACAAACTCAGCCCCTATAATAATTCCTGCTAATCCTAACAATAAAAACAAAATTGATTTCCAAACAGGCTTATCTTCTATTTCATCTTCTTTTTTGTTAACAGGTTCTAACGGAGTTTGTTTATTTATTGAATCACACAATTCCTTTTGCGCATCTTTTTTTGCTAAATATATAGAAAGATAACAAAATAAGAATATACCACAAACAAAGATTAAGCATTCACCTCTACTTAAAATATTTTGTATTCCTGTATAACCTGTAAAAAGATTGTCTAAAGAAAATATAATAAGCAAACAGGTGGATGCTAGTAAAAATGGAAATTCTCTTTTGCATAAACTCCTTTTAACTGCAATAGGAGCAATCACAGACGATACTCCTAATACAACTAATAAATTCATTATATTTGACCCAACAACATTTCCTAGGGCAATACCGCTTTCTCCTTTAATGCTTGAACTTAAACTTACGGCAAGTTCGGGTGCTGAAGTGCCAAAAGAAACTACAGTTAAACCTATAACTAGTGCAGAAATTTTTAATTTTTTTGCGATAGAAGATGCACCACTTACAAAATAATCGGCTCCTTCTACTAATAATATAACACCAATAACTAAGAAAAGAAAATTTAAAAAATACCCTAAACCACTTAATACCCCTGCTTCTAAAAACATATTTTTTCCCCCTTTAAAAAAAGAAAGACCATAGTACCACCAAGATACTATAGTCTCGAAATTTAATATAATACCGGATCAAAGATCGTATTGACGATATTATAACCAACTTGGCCTTCTACTCCCTATACTTATTTATTTGAATATAAAGATGAAATCTTAACAAATTCTTTTCCACAAATAAAATCTTCTATAGCCAATACCGCTTGTTCTATCGATGGCTTTATTAAATCTACTTCTTCATTTGTAAACTTTTTTAAAACCCAATCGATAACTGGAATCTGTGGATGGCGATCAATTCCTAATTTTATTCTTTTATATTCTTCTGTTTTTATAGAATTTGCAATGCTTTTTAAACCATTATGTCCGCCAGAACTTCCTTTATCTCGAATTCTTACCCTACCTAAATGAGAATCTAAGTCATCCGAAATAACAAGTATATCCTCTACTTTTATCTTATAAAATTGCATAACTTTTAGAACACTTTCTCCAGACAAATTCATATAGGTCATAGGTTTTAATAATAAAGCTTTATTACCATTTAAAATTATTGGGGTAATCATGCCTTTAAACTTAGACTCTAAGTAGAAAGCAAGATTATGCTTTGCCGCAAAAGAATCTAATACCATAAATCCCATATTATGTCTAGTTACAGCATATTCTAAACCTGGATTACCTAATCCGATGATTAACTTCATTATAATAATTCTCTTTTACTCTTATCATAAGAATAGGTGAATAAACCAGATAAAGGTTCATCTGATAAAATTCTTAATATACCATGTCCTAACAATTGTCCTACAGATAAAACCGTAATCTTATCTATTTTTCTTTCAGGAGCTAATTTAATTGTATTGGTAATAATCATTTCTTTTAAGCAAGAATTTTCTATTCTTTCAATAGCTGGACCAGACAAAACACCATGCGTACAAGCCGCATAAACTTCTTTTGCTCCAGCATTTAATAAGGCTTGTGCACCTGCGGTTAGCGTGCCTGCAGTATCACACATATCATCAACTAAAATACAGGTTTTACCTTTAATATCACCAATAATATTCATAACCTCTGCCTTATTAGGTTCTGGACGTCTTTTATCTATAATTGCTATGGTAGTATCTAAAACTTTAGCAAACTCACGTGCTCTAGTTGTTCCACCATGATCAGGAGATACAACAACGATATTCTCAAGATTTTTATCCATAATATAGTTACATAAAATTGGTAAACCCATAAAATTATCAACAGGTATATTAAAGAAGCCTTGAATTTGTGCAGCATGAATATCCATACAAATAATTCGATTTGCCCCAGCAACAGTTAATAAATCAGCAACTAATTTAGCAGAAATAGGTTGACGACTTCTCGCTTTACGATCTTGGCGACTATACCCATAATAAGGAATAACAAGATTAATCGTTTTAGCGGATGCTCTTTTTAAAGCATCACACATAATTAATAATTCCATTAAATGATCATTTACGGGAGCAGATGTTGGTTGAATAATAAATACATGATGACCTCGAACCGTCTCATTAATTTGCACATTAATTTCACCATCGGCAAAATGTAGAACTTCACAACTAGAAAGTGGAATACCAACCGATTCACAAATTTCATTTGCTAATGTTTCATTTGCGGTTAAACTAAAAATTTTAACTTTTTTTCCCAATAAGATAGACATGAGAATAATTTCCTCCTGAATTTTATAATATCCTTATTTATTATATCATAGGTAAAGTAAAAATAAAGATGAAAGTGTTTTTTATTTCTTATTTAAAATAATATTATAAAACTATCTTATTAATTAAATGGATTTTTTACAAACTATAAATTATCTCTTTATATAATCCAGTAGCTTTCATTATAATTTCTATATTCACTCCTAATATAGTTAAATTTTTTGCTGTCTGATATACTCCTTCGCTTTTACCATTCGAATATTCTTCTTCTCTTCCTTTTTCCCTTATTTCTTCAAATACTTTACACATTTTATTTTTCTCCTCTTTCGGATTTTATTATCCTTCATATAAATGGTTAGATTTCTTTCTTTTTTTAATAAAAAAGGCGTGGTTTTGGATACGTTAGGTGCCATGCATCACCTTTAGGAATCTCATTTAAGGTTTCCTTTTCTTTTTCGTATCCTTACCACGCCTATGTTGTTTTGTTTTTACAAAAGTCAACGATTTAGTTTTTTTGAGTCATTCTACAAATGGTAAGTTCGTGTAGAATGCTTTTTACTCTCTTTTATTATATTATTTACTATGCTTCAGCATCACAATCTTTATTTGATGCTGATCCACTTTTACCTGTACCAGAAGGTGTAACTACTACACCAGAGCCTTCTATAAAGAATAATACGCCTATAGTCTCTTTTCTCTTGAAATAAAGAATTACTTCTGTAGTAGATTCGCCATCAACATCAAATAAAACATTACTTTTATTACTTTCGGTTAATTCTGAATATCCCGTTCCTACAGCATATACAAAATCAATACCATTAATGCTTCCTGTATATTCAGGAACTGGGTTTTCACCATCTCCGTTTATACCAATATCCATGTAAAGGAAATATGCTCCATTTTCATCTCCTTTATATAGCATAAATTCTGTATTTTCTTCTATATCTTCAGCAGTAACCATATATTCATAATAAACTAATAAATAAAGTGGAATATTTTTCGCCGTATTCGTTATTTCACTAACTTCATAACCTGTAATATCACTACCAGCAAATGGATTTTCTTTTGTTCCACTATTTCTATTCACTTTAATTAATTTAAAACTTTTACCATTTGAACCGGAATACATAACGAATCTTAGCTTTCCTGGATTTTTTGGTCTAAACCATATAGCATTGTTAGGCAAACATACTCCTCTTGTATCATAATTTGGCACAGCCTCACCATAAGTTTCGCCGAAGTAACTAATTTGTCCTTGATAGGACCAAGCATCATTTTGACTATTGTTTGTAACATTTACGCTTCCAGGGAATCTTTGAGATAATCTTATTGTATATTGTTGTCTTCTGTTTGCTACTGGTTTTCCTTTACTATCTACCGCATTATCAGTTAATAAGTCCTTAATACCTTGAGGTAATTCGTTATATGTATCCTCATCCATTGCTTGAATATTGGTTTTCGCATAATTTCCATTTCCACCTTTAACTATAAAAAACTGCCGAGGTGTTTTCTTTAAATCCGCTGGTGTTTTCCCATCTGCATCTGCATAACTACCATTCATTTGATCTGCAGGTTCATTTAAAGAATCACAAAAATTAATAGTACTTGAATTAATTTTATTTTGGTTTCCTATATAATAACCAATATTTTGTGAAGAAACTAATTCTTTTGCGTCTGCTCCCGTGTAGTTTTCCTCTGTTATAGAACTAGGAACTACCGTAAGAGGCAATTTACTTCCTGCATCAGGCACTGGATATTCATTTGTTGTTGAATCAACTACTGGCAAATATGGAGAAACACCATTATTAGATGTTATTAAATTTAATCTTTGTAACATTAAGTTAACATCAAAGTTACCACCATAAGCTAAGCTTTGTCCTGGCCCACCTCCAGATGGCTTATCTCCCCATTCTATACTTGTAGCATCATAATCACCTATAAGGGTATATTTACTAATAGAATCAAATGATTCTATCATTTTAACACCTGTAGCTAACTTAAACATAGAGTAGTGAACACCTATATTAGAAACCTTTCCACTTTTAGATATATATCCTGCAAGTAATCCTACTAAAGAAGTTGATGTATTCGTTGAAATCATAACATTATCCAAATAAAAATTAGATATAGCTGGTACAATAGAATTTGTGCTTGGAGCATCGGTTTGATTGGTTGTCTCTATGTTTGCATACATTTCATTATAATTGCCTACAACTCCAAACATACCAATAATAGATGAATCCTCAATTGTAGTGACAACACTTGGGTGATTGTTTAACTCACCTATATTATTTGAGGAGGTTAGATTATTAATAACACACCCATTTCCATCAAAAGTTCCTACAAATGGATATTTTTCTGTTCCTATTGGCGGTAAAGTGTACCCCTCCATATCAATACTTGTTGCATTTATTTTAAAGTGATATTGTTTTTTTAGGTTAACTTTATCTCCTTCCGTAACCGTTTCATTAAAATTACCAAGATACTGTAACCATGCTAAATTATATAAATGTCTTCGGTTTGTGATAATATAAGGATTTTCTTCTGAACCATCACCTCTTGCAAAGTACGCTGCCGTAGAATAACCAGAAATATCTGGATTTTCAAATTCACAAACAACAAACCACGCATAAGATACAGCAATAACTGTTCCTAATACAAAGAAAAAGCCAACTAAAGAATAAAATAGTCTTTTCATAGAGCCATCGCCTCCTTTAGTGTAAAATAAAAATCACAAATATATTTTATATCATCTTTATGCTCATCGCCTTCATCACCAGAGCCATCAGGATTTAATACATCATTTCCTATGTTTAAAGAATAAATATGTTCAATAGATTCTTCATAATAATCAATAAGCACATAAAGTTTATCCGTTAATGCACTACGTTCTATTAGAGTAACACTTTTTGAAATGACATTTTTTTCTGTATCAGCAAAAACTAATTTTTCTTCAGATGTGTCGATGGAGGTATTCAAAGGTTTTCCATTAGAATCTGTGGTAATTGTAGGTAAATAATAAAATCCAATAATACTTGTTAACGAATTATTTTCTTTTTTTAATTCAACATTTCCCAAATAATCGGATGCTGAAGATATTGCATTCATATTTATTCGATATTGTTTTTTTAAAGTTATTACCATTAGCCTTTGTGGATATACTGTGCTGGATAAAGGGTTATAAGCTCCCATTTCAATTTTACCATTAGGCGTATTATCAATTTCACCAAAGGTATATGTTATAACTCCACTCGCTTCATTTTTATTCGATATTTTATAATATTCTACATTTTCTATTAAATCTTCTTTATCAACTATGCTTCCTTTAACTCCACTTGTTTTAGCCTCGTTATTGGTTACATACCAAGCAAGACACAAAAATACAAGTAACATTGTAGTAAGACTCATAGATATAATAGATGAAATTAAATGATATTTTTGTTTCATATCTATAAAATGACAAAAAGAGTCCCCCTCTTTATGCCTTGCTCCTTTCTAAAAGATTCGCAACTGGCTATCCAAGTAGGACCCTATAGCTTTGCGTCACTAGATTACTCTAGCTTTGCCAATTATAAAAAATAGATAAGGCTCTACTTAAACTTAATTCATAGTCCTTGATTATGTTAATCATACCACATTTTTTTAATTTAATCAAGATTTATCTATTTATATATTTATTCTTCAAAAAATTTTTTTAACTGATCAGAAGAAGATAACGCCTCATATTCTTCTTTCATTTGTTCATAATGGCTTAAAACCATAGATTCTTTTTCTTTTGCTAATGCCATAATTTCATCTATATTATTTATAAAATGATTCACAATTCTTTGATCAAGTTTTCCGTTTTTCGCATCACTTTCTAAAATATTAATAATTTGGTCTTGCGAAAAACTATCTTTATAACTTCTTTTGCAATATAACGCACTTGCCACATCACTTACCGATAAAATCTTATCTCCAATAGATAAATCGATTGCCTTTAATCCCTTAGGATATCCACTACCATCGATACGCTCATGATGATTCGATGCAATATCTACTATTTTATAAGAAAAACTACCATCTAAAATTTCTTTTGTGTAAATTACGTGTTTTTGCATTATCTTTAAGTTTTCGCCCTCTAATTTCCCTGGATGACATAAAACAGATACAGGTATTCTAATTTTACCAATATCATGCACTAAAGCAGCCAAATGAATACAATTAATTTGACTTTCAGATAATCTTGAAAGTTTTGCTAATTCTTTAGCAATTACAGCTGTAGTTATCGTGTGTGCTAAGGTTTCATGATTATGAAACTCGAAAGCAAAATTGGTCATATCAACATAACTCAATAACTCTTCTTCTGTATATTCTGCATTTTGGACATAGGCACAGGTTTCATGAACAAATAAAGAATTCTTTTGGTTTAACTTTTCTAAGATATCCTCTTCATCCTTTAAAAGTTTTATAATTTTCTTTACCTGATCTGGATGAAATCTTCCTGAATCATCATTTAATAATAATCCTTCGATTTCCTCTAAAGTATATTCCTGAAATACATATTGAATAACCTGATTTATTAAAGTTATTAACAATCCACAATAATATTCATCATTTTCTAATTCCTCTATATATTTTGCATTATAAAATAATAAAGGCTTTGCCGCATCTCCTAATGGCGAGCAGTGCTTTAAAAAGGTATAACTTGAAGCAGCAACTAATGCACAATTATCCTTTGGAATATATCTATCTTGATAAAAACAGCCAATATCTTTTAAAATACATAGTAATACTAATTTTACAGCAATTTCATTATTCATTTTATATTTACTTGCAAAACGTTTCATAATAAATCCGCAACGTATGCCATTATCTAAATACTCTTTATTTATCTCATTAAGGACTTTACGCAAGTACTTTAGGATTGTACTGCTATTATAATAATATGATTCCATACACACTTTCTCCTATAAAACGTATTTTAAGCATATATATTGTATCATATTTTATCGAAATAAGACACTTAAATTTAAAATTTTATTTTAATAAAAAATTGCTATAAAATTCTCTTGAAAAATTCTTTTACATTTAAAAAGTCATAGTACCTTTATCGTTCAAAAAATAATCTTTTTTTGTTTGCTAGCAATAACTCTTTTTATAGCATTGGTGCTAATAAATTTAATATGAATGCAACAACCTTTTGATACCAAGGCCTTTTTTTCCATTTTTCAAATTCAATATTTTCTGAAAGTAAAACAGCTTCCTCAAAATCTTTTTTCATTTCAAGTATTTGAGGATTATGGATAATTAATGCTCCACATTCATAATGTAAAAACAAACTTCTATAATCCATATTTACTGTTCCTATAAATGCATAGGAATCATCAACAATAATATTCTTAGCATGATTAAAACCTGGCGTATACTCATATATTTTTCCACCCGCTTTTAAAATATCATAATAATTGGCTCGGCCCATATAAAAGACCGATTTCTTATCGGGTATACTTGGCATTAAAATGCGAACATCTACACCACTTTTGGCCTTTAATGCAATCGTGTCAATCATAGCATCATCAATAACAAAATAAGGTGTAGAAATATAAATATATTTTTTTGCAGAGGATATTAACGATTGAAACAAATCATAAGAAACATTTGCATTTTGTAAAGGTCCATCTCCAAAAGCCATAACAAATCCAGGTTCATTTAAATTAAAATTTAAAGGAACTTCCTTTTTCGATATTATTTCTTTTGTGGAGGTATACCACATTTCTTTAAACATAAAAACAAAGGAAGACACAACCGCTCCCGTATATTTTGCACAATTATCTCTCCAATACCCAAATCTTTCCTTTTTATGAATATACTCATCGGCAAGATTATCTCCACCACAATACGCAATAGCTCCATCAATAATTAAAATTTTTCTATGATCTCTATAATTAACCAAAAAATTGATATTTAAACCTAAAGGCTGATAATTGTTAATTTTACAATTAGGTATAGAAGATAATTTCTTTAATAACCCTCTATGCATAACACTTTTGCTTCCAATATCATCATATAAAATTTTTATTTCTATTCCTTCTTGGCCCTTTTGCTGTAAAACCGGTATTAGTTTATCCGTTAAATATCCTTTGGCTATAATGAAATACTCAATATAGATAAACTCCTTAGCCTTCTTTACTTCTTCTAGCATATCTTCAAATTTTTGATAACAATCCTTAAAAAAAACTACTTTATTATTATCCCATACTGGTGCTAAAGTAGAGTGCTGCACAACAGATACTAGATTTGCCGCAACAGGATCTTCTTCCTTTAATTTCTCTAATTTATCCGTTACCTTAATATGGGTAATGGCCTCATGAATCTTTCTTTTTTTTCGTTTGGATAATCTTCTAGATGAACTATTTAACGTATATAGTGCGCAAAATGGTAAAGGGAACATAAGAATTAATATACACCATGTAAGTTTATAATGCACAGATATAGGTTTATATAATATGTATAACACATAACATAGACCAATACCTAAAGTTAAAAAATAAATCCATTTTATACTAGAAGCTGTATAATTAATAGAAAAATCAAAAACCATAAGCATAATAATAACTTGCAATATAAAAAAGATTAACGAAAATAAAAGTAATAAAATTTTTTTCCATATAGGTAAAGACATTCGCTCGTTTTGTGTCATATTATCACCACCTAATATTTATAGTATACCACATTACCATCAATAAATTATGTAATTTGCTTTATGATTTTGAAAAAATTTATCTCTATAGTTTAGGCTAATCTTTTTATTTTATAATTAAAAAAGTTTATAAACACATTATTTTTTGTGTCTATAAACTTCTTATTAAATCAAATAAGAAAATTCGCTCACATCGGTATACTTTCCAACAAGCGAAGTATATAAGTAAGAAACAAATTCCTCATGATCGATAAAAGGATTTCGGTTTCCTTGGAAAGAATATACCTTATCATTTCTTCTTCTTTCGTTTTCATCTACCGGATCTTGATAATGCCATTTTAATAAAGTGGCTAAATCACCAATTCTTCCAATTTCATTATTTATAATATCATTTTTATTTGCACTACCATTTACAATTTCTAAATCTAATATACAGTCGTTGCAAGTATCACCATCATATCTTACAACCATATATAAAATACTTCTAGCAATATCTCCTTTTACTTCATCACTTGGTTCAAAAAAAGTTGAATCCCATTTATTTTGATAAGCATCTGTTTTAATAGGATTTTTTACTTCACTAAAATCAAGATTTCCTCTATAATTATTTATCTTTTCTTCACTGGCATGTAAATGATGACAATCATTATGAGCAGCAGCCCCCTCTGAGTTAAATCCTAAGCTTTTTGGCCATAAATGCTCCCTGTTCCATTTGATACTACCATTGGCACTACCCGAACGATTTATTTTTGGAATCGATTGTCCTGTATATATACATATAATATTATCCGATATTTCAGGATCTTCATCACAAGATTCTAAAACTTCCCATACCTTTTTATAACTGACCTTATTTACATGGGAGGTTTCTAAAAGAGTATGTAATTTTTGTTTGAAGTCCTTATCTAAAACTCCATTTAGTTTACTATAATATCCTGTAAAATCAAGGCGAAGCTTATTGTTCTCCATAATGCTTGGGGCTTGAACTAAAATCGTTTTAGATGCCTTTTTTGTTGTATCTTCTTTTGAAGTAGCGGTTATCACGACATTCGTATCCTTTATTACTTCTTTTAATACTGTGAGTTTACTATTTTTTACTTCGACTAAAGATGCATCCGAATAGCTCCAAGTAACCTCTTTATTAGATGTTCCTTCTATTTTTGCTTCTATATCGATGGGTTGATCCTTTGTTACAATCGAAGCACATAGGATAGAAATGGTTATTTCTTCTTTTAATTCAACTTTCTTTTTTATTGTTATTTCTTTTTCTGCTTTTACATTTTCATTCGATACTAATTTTGCATAAACGACGACCTTTGTGTCTTCGGATACCTCCTTTAATACGACTAATTTGTCGCCTTCTACTTTAATCAAATCTTTATCCGAATAACTCCAAATAATAGCATCTTGTTCTGCGTTTAACACATTATAACTTATATCTATAGGATTCCCATAGAAAATAGATGAATCGCAGTTAATCGTAATTATTGCATTTTCATCTTTTTGTGTAGAATGATCTTCTAGCCCTTTATTCTCCTTACAAGAGGATAAAGCACAAAGAAATAAAATAAATATAAAAATATTTCTAATCCATTTTTTCATTTTCATTATCCTCTAATCCTATTTAATGTTTCTAAAGGATTTTTACTAGAAGAAACTTTTTCTTCTTTTGATATTATGTATCCTTGTTCATTGATGATAAAAGTCGTCCGAATTACTCCCATAAATTTTTTACCATACATCGTCTTTTCTTGATAAACACCATAGGCTTTTAAAACTTCTAAGGATTCATCACTTAATAATAAAAAAGGCAAATCGTATTTCGTAGAAAATTTTTTATGTGATGATACGCTATCCTTTGATATTCCGATAAGGACGGTATTTAAATCTTTAAATTCCTGATATAATCTTTTAAATTCTAATGCCTGATTTGTACAGCCAGATGTATTATCTTTAGGGTAAAAATATAAAACTACCTTTTGACCTAAAAATTGAGAAAGCTTATGATAAATACCATCGCTATCCATTAAATTAAAATCGATTGCTTTATCATTAATTTTCATTTTAAATTCCTCATTTCTTTATAGGTTAATCGAACGGTTTGTTCACAAGCCGTAGGACTTTTTAGTGTTATATAATTTTGAGTATTATCCCAATCATTTTTATTTGCAATATAAGGATTTCCTGCTGTTTCATTACCAAACCGTTTTCCATATCCATTATCATAATTCAAATATTCTTGGAAATCATTATAATGATTATACGTATAAAATACATATCGATTATCTATACTTTTGATTCTACTATCACTTAAGAAAATAAATCTTGCAGCTCCACGATTAATCTTACTACCTGTATTGTATTTCGCCTGTGTATATTTTACCCCCGTATAAGTGTTTTCGGTAACATATCCACCAATCGTACCAAAATCCGTTTCTGTATAATTATAAATGCTCACCTGCGGAATATTAGGCTCATAAGGAAAATACGTCGTATTTCCAGAGAAATGATCTACATTCACTCTTCCATATATTCCCCAATCATCTATGGTCGTAGTTTTTCCACTATTTTTATCATAATTGCTATTAACAGGAACCTCTCCAAAAGCAAATAAATAAGCGGCAACATCATTTAAAGAGGTATACGCACCACCATAATAAATTATTCTTTTATCTTCACTCATATTATTTACCATATATCCTAAGTATTCACCATTTGTATCTAAGATATAGGTTCCTGTGGTGCAACGTATATATTTATTATTTTCTTTTAAATTTAAACTTGTAGGAATATGCTTTTGTGGAGTAATATCACCACTCATCAAATTATGCTTTGTTCTATAATAAGAATCCACATAGCTATCCGCTTCTGTATAATTATTATAAAAACTTGTTTTATCTACGTTTGTATATTTATCATACATTATAGAAAGATTTGGTGTATAAAATACAGCATATACATCTTCACCATATGTGTTTAAATCAATATCGTATGGATTTTGATCCTTATAAATTATAGTTTGATTTCCAAACATTTCGAATAAATAGGCATCATATATACTTCCACAAATGCTACATATTTCATTTTCAAACGTATGATTACAAGAATAGGCATCCTCTTGTTTTTCATCTGCCGTTTTTATACTTGTATACATTATATTTAAATACTTTGTACTTGAACCAGTTACACCCGTTATATATCCAGTAACAATAACATCTTTCCCATTATATGAATTTAACGCACTTGAAGATATAGGATAGGTAATAGACCCTTTAATGCTTGTATTATCAAAAGCTAAATTATAATAATTCCCACTAATACTTAATTTTCCCTTTACCGTTACATATAATGGCTCAATATTCGATATGCTTAAATATTCTCCTACCTTTTTTGTTATATCTTCAGCCCTTTTATCTTCTAATTGTTCTGTTCCAAGCTTCTCAATTTTAGGGTTGCTAAATTGTAAAGCATTTCCGTATTTGGCTGTGGTGCCTGTGGTTTTGACTTTATCTCCTGCAGAAACAACCGTATTATCCCATGAAGAGCCAAAGTATACTAAAATACTAGATGTAGAATCTTCCAATAAAAAGCTTTGTGCATTTTTTGCAACAACAACTCCTATGGTTGTATATGTACCTAAGCTACTATCTTTAATTTCACTTATTGTTGGAAGGTTTTCCTTATATAAAATCTTTATCGTCTTAGATGCATAAATTGTTTCATCATCACTTAATCTGGCGGTAATGGTGACGGTAGTATCTTTAGTAATATCCTTTATCACATATAGTTTATTATTCTCTATTTTAACCACTTTTGCATCGGATACACTCCATATAATCTTTGAATTGCTATTTGTAATAACTTCTAACTCCATAACCTCATCCATATCCATTTCCGTATTCGATAAAATAGAAATATAAGGTACTATAGTAGCTGTAGCCTTTATCGTGATATCTTTACTTGTTTTAATATTGGTATTTCCAACCGCAATAGCTGTAATCGTTACTACTGTATCCTTAGATACATCCTTTAATACATATAGTTTATTATTCTCTATTTTGACTAATTTTGTATCCGATACACTCCATAAAACATCCGTATTAATTAAACCTTTTACAACAGCAGTAATATCCATAATATCGCTAGAATTTATAACATCTTCACAAAGGATAGTTAAACTAATTTCTTCTTTAGAATCATTATTCTCTTTATCAACATTGTTCGTATTATCTTTATTATTTTCTTCCTGTTTCGTATGATTTGTACAACCAAATAAAAATCCTAAAGAAAAAATCATTATAAATATTCCAAATATAAATTTAAACTTTTTCATTATATCACCCTATATGATAAGAAAAAGTAGAGATTAAGGTATAATCTTAACCTCTACTTCCCTTAATTTAAAAACTTAATAAATTATTCGTTTTCGTTATTATCTACTACTGGAGTATCTACAGGAGTTGTGCTATTTTCCTCTTCCTGTAAAATACCAAATTCAATTTTGTCAATCATACAACGATAACCACCAGTTTGTGTAACAAGAGTAACGGTTTTGCTATTACTAGTATCAACTTTAATAGCTGTATACTCTCCTTCATCAGATTGTGTAGAAATTGTTTGTTCTTCTCCATCATTAATAACAATCTTAGCGGCATTCTTTTTATAAGCTGCAACATAGATAATAACATAATCTACATCCTCTGCAACCGTAAAGGATAAAGTTGCTGCTACAGAACCAGTTCCAAGTTTTAAACAAGCGTTTCCTTTCGCATCATTTGCATTATGATATACCTTAGAACTATTTGCTAAAGTTAAAGTATACTCACCACTTGTTTCTGAATAGGTATTATTTTCAGAACCATCAGCATGAGAGGCACCTTCTTCTTTATCGGTACCCAAATTAAAGGTTGCAACAACTTTTTCTACTTTTGGATTAGAGTCTAACAAAGCATTAACTGTAATAATAAATTCATCGCTTGTTTCTTCACCAATCGTTACAGTAATCGTTAATGTATGTGCAGTTTGTGAATCACTTGGAGTTATAGTTACAATTTTGGTATCTTCATCATATGCTAACGTAGAACCTTCTACTGCTACATTAAGTGTACAATCATATGGTAATTTTGCTAAAGATACAATGGTATCACTTACATAAGTTTGATTTTCCTCTTTAAATAATTTCTTGATTGCTAAAACAACTTTTTCAACTTTTTCTGCATCCGTTGATTGATCAACTAGATCATCTGCAGACCATACTTGAATTTGAGAATCTGTTTTATATACGGAATAAATACCTGTTACCTTTACCGTAGTACCAATTTCTGGCTCTACTACATTTGCTTTGTAGAATAAAGAAACTTTGTTTTCGCCTATAGTAACTTCCTTAGCTGCAGTTAATATACCTTCAAATGTAACATATTTATTTTGGTTTTCTGTTGTAACCGTAAAGCCATTTGCTTCAATATCTTCGGTTACATCCACTGGTGTAATTGTCTTTGTATTACCCGTTTTTTCAACTATAAATCCAGCAGCTATTTCATGTAAATTTTGATAAATAGACTTTGTACCTGTTACAATAATTTCATCACCTAACTCTACATCAGAAACGGCGCCATATAAATAGTATCCATTTCCATCTTCATCCGTAATGAAAGTATCCTTTGCACTTAAAATATTTACATAACCCTTAACCTTAATATACTTTTTATTTTCAACGTCCATATAAGTTGCATAGTCCATTGGTTCAAAAGATGTACAAACATCTACTTGATCATATTCCACAACGATAGGATCGTCAACACCTTCAATCGTTATTGTAGCCGTAAGGACAAAAGATTGAGGCTCAGATGTTGGAGTAATAGTTAACTTATTATCCACAATTGTTGCTGCTTGTGTATCTTCTTTAAATCCCCAAGCAATGCTAACCTTATCGAATCCTTCCATAGTAGTAGGAAGAGTAACTTCTGTTGATTGCGTGATTTGGCTATTTAAATCAATTAAACCTTTTGCTGCATCACCTGCATAAGTTTTTTGTTCTTCCACATTAAAGGAAACTAATTCTAAAACATTTCCTCTCCATTTTTTGCTGCTATTTTGAGAATTAACAACAAATCTTACCTTAACAATTTGATTTATTTTATTCTTTAATTCTGCACCATAATTTACTAGACTTTTAGAAGAACTTCCACTAAAGTAAACGGATAGTGTTCCTTCTTCATATCCTGCTAAATCATCTAAAGAATAAGCACCATATGTATTTTGAGATACTTTCGCAACAAACTCATATACATTACCACCAATATTTTCACTAGATGCAGCAATCTCTTTTACGGTTTTATCTTTAATAATCGTCGTAAAATCTGGAGTTTGTCCTTCATTTAATTTTGTTAATTTATCAGGGGATGCAATTTGAGCAACAGAGTTATATTCATCTTTCTTTCCTTCAAAATATACTTCATCGCCCACATTAACTTGCGCAGCCGTTTGTGTTCCAAATACATAAATTGTACCTGTAGCATCGGTTAAATAAAATCCCTTTTTCTCTTCTACATTGGATTTATCAAGTCCCCATAAGAATCCAGATACAACACCATGTGCATAAGTTATCGTATCTTTTGCTAAAGCTTTAATATCCTCAACGGTTTTTGATTCATCCTTAATTGCCTCTACCGTTATCGTGAAATCCTTCTTTTTAGATACTTCACCCGTTACTGCTGTTGCAGTTAATTTAACCGTTACATTTTCTTTTCCAAAACCTGGACGTTTTACGGTAAAATCACCACCTGAAATTGCAACAACCTCTGGCTTGTCAGAAGCCCAAGAAATCGTTACATCACCTGCACCTGTTGTTGGTAAGGTAAAGTTTTCATTTTTTGTTCCAGAAACGGTTAAAGCATTTAATGCTGCTTCTACCTTTTGTAATTTGATTTCAGCATCGCTTTCTCCTGGATTTTTTGATGGATCCTCTTCTGCTGGCTTCTTATCGCCACATGATGCTAATGCACCTATGGAAGTAATAGCAAATAAGCTCGCAAAAATAGAACCAAGAATCTTTTTCTTTTTCATTTTTTACTTTCTCCTTTAATTTTTTAATTTATATGATTAAGTACCTTGTACGTTAATCCTTTATGATATTTTTTGTACTTCATTAAGTACTTCTCCGTTTACCAAACGATTTCCTACAACAATTTGATAGCTTGGATAAACTTCTTTTGTATAATCTGGTTCTAAATAGATACCCATAATACCTGTTACCTTATAAGATGATCCTTTAGCAAAAGATGAACGTTCATATCCTGGTGCAAGTAATCCATTAATTCTTACCTCTAAATGATTAATACTTGCATAATAATTTGAATTATCAATCAAAGATGTTAAATTTTCTAATCCAGATATTACATCTTTATTTTGTAATGAGAAAGATCCATCTTTAGAAGCACTACCAATATAATCACAATATATTGTCGTAGTAACTAATCGACCTAATAATGCTTTAATTTCATCGATAGTTTCTTTTCCAGTCATCTGAATTGGTTTTGGCATAGGAATTGCATCAGCACCTTCAACCTTAACAAAGGTTCCTCTTTTAAATATGATACCTGACATTTGATATTGACCACCATATTCACATAAACGACCACGTATCTTAATGGTATCTCCTACATGGAATTCAGAATCGATTGAGGAACCGTTAATACCCATATATACATATAACGCTTTTCCATTTTCATCTTCCATATAGAAGTTATTAGAAATAAATCTTGTAATAACACCCTTTAATTCCACATGTGTTCCTGCATTAATCAATTTTTCCATTTGGTTATATGCTTCGGTAATAGATAAAGATACTGGAGTTGTATTGTAATCATAATTTGGATCTGTTTCACCTTGAACTCTTAATTTCGTTCCAGTTCTGCTCATTCGATTATCAGCTTCAAAGAATAATTCGTTTAATGTTAAGGAACCAAACCTTTGTTCTTCTTCACCAATTTTATTTGTTACTTTTTCATATCTTTTATAAAGAATAGGTTCTTCGGTATAGTCCGCAGTATATCCATATCTTTTTGTTGAAAAACTAGTTGCATAAGTATAGCATTCTTCAATCAAATCTAATTGATAAGATCTGTAATTTTCTAAAACTTCTGGATCCTTATCTTTAGGACAATACCAAACAAGTGCTAACCATCGAGTACCATTGGAATCTAGACGATCAACATAATTTTTAGCAATATCATTTTCCAAATCGGATGCATCCACAATAATTCCTGCAGCCTCTTTTAATAGTTTTTTACCATAATTGGATGCTGCTTTTCCCCAAGGATCAATACTAGATGTAGATTCTGGAGTATCAATTCCTAAGAAACGAATGGTAACATACGGATAGGTTTTACCTGTTACGGTATAAGTGTCACTTTCTCCATTAAGATAGAAAACGGCAGTGTCACCATCGGTAACAGATTTCAATGTTAATTTAGCTATTTTTTCTGCAATAAATTTTCCTTCAAGTTTTCCATTTGAATCCTTTTTTACAGTTATTCCTGTTTTTGCCAAATTTACTTGATTTGAAAAATAATGATCATATGCAACGGGATCCACATCAAAATATTTTGTTGATGTTTGTTCGTTAGAATCCTTATCTGGATTTTTCTCTTTACAAGATGCTAAGGAAAAGAATCCAAACAAACATACAAAAATGAATAATAATTTCTTTTTCATAATTTTATTCCTTTTCTGTCTTTATTTTTAAACTTTCTAATTCTGCATAAAATGTAGTTAATGCTGCATCATATGATTTATTATAAATATAAATATCTTGAATTATTGTACCAGCATTATCACGAACAATAGATGAACTCTTAAATGCAGGATCGGTAAAGTAATAATCGGTTTGCGCAATTGATGCATTGATTGCACGTGCAATTTCTCCTGTAAACATATCATTTTCATCACCAATTAAATCTTTAAAATCTTGAGAATCTCTTGCAGACTGTCTAACTGGTAAATATCCTGTTTCAGATGAGAAATATACCGTATTTTCTGTACTTGTTAAATATTTGATTAGCATCCATGCAGCAAGTCTAGTCTTATTATTAGAGTTGGATGTTAATATAGCTAAGTTTGTACCTTGTTGGATAACAGATTGTGTTGATGTGCTATCATATGATTTTTGAGGAATTCCCGTAGCCTTTAAATAATATTGCTTAGAAGCATTATTCTTAATACCTGCTGTTGAACCAATAGATATAAATGCTTTACGGTTTTGTAACAACTTAGAACCATAAGATTGATTTTCTTTTGCAGGGAAATGGAATAACTTAGATTGCATTTTTGGTACAAAATATTCATGAACCTGCTTATTGCTATTGTTATATGCAGTAACAATACCTGACACTCCATCTGTATCAAATTTCGTATATTTTCCTGCACCACCCCATTGACGAGATGTTGTAATAAAGAAGTTTGCTTCACTATCAACAAACACAGGATAATTCATATCTTTATCTACGGTATAAGATGCACCATTATATGTGTAAGATAAAGTGGATTTATTATCTTGAATATATTTTGATACTTCAAAAACTTGATCCCACGTTGGTTTTTCCCACTTACCATTAGTTAAATAACCTTTTTCATCTAAAATTGGATCTATTAAAGTAGAATTATAAACCATTATTTCAGTAGATTTATTAAATGGAATACCTGCTACTTTTGTTTGACCTTTAATTGTCATTTGATTTTCAGTCCAATAAGAGGAAATAAAATCATTTGTTCCTCCTTTTGTAACACCTTCTAAAGCTATATTAGAATCTGTAGAATAAACATAATCATCTAATGGAAGTAAAATATCATTTTGTATGTAATCGGCAAAATGGTCAGGATATCCTAAAATCATTGTAGGAATTGCATTTGAACTTGTTCCTAAATTTACAGCAGAACGAAGTCCATCATAGCCGCCTCCTTTGTTAACCAAATTAACATCAATATCAAATCCTTTTTCTTTCATTTCTACTTCAAACTTATCTACTAAACTTTCTAATGCTGGAGATATAGCATCACCAAAAGAATGCCAGAACTCTACGGTTACTTTTTCTCCTTTTATATCATCTAAACTAAGTACTTCTAAATCTTCTCCTGCGCCTTCTACCGAAGAATTGCCACAAGAGCTTAATGCAAATACACCACATACTGATGCAGCTGTAAGTGCTAATCCAAAAATTTTTTTCTTCATTTTCTTTCTCCTTTTCCTATCCTTTTATACCAGCACGAGATACACCGCGCATAATATACTTCTTAAATATGATAAATGCAATTAATAATGGTAAAGATACCATAGTTGCTGCCGCCATAATTTGATTTTCAGTACTTGCTCCTGTATCAGAAGAGAACAAGGACATAATACCATCCGTGATTAATTTCATTGTTTTTCCACTTGATACGGTTCTTGGCCAAATATATGCATTCCATGAACCAATCATGGATAATATGGTAATCGTAATAATAGATGGCTTTGCAATAGGAATCATTACCTTAAACAAATATTTAAAATCTGAGTTTCCATCGACTTTAGCCGCATAGTATAATTCATCTGGAATCTGTTTAAAGTTTTGCCTTAAAAAGAAGGTATAAAATACACTAGCCGTAAATGGAATAATTAACGCCGTATAGGAATCTAACCATCCTAAATTTGATACAGTAGTAAAGTTGGTTATAATCATCATTTCACCAGGAATCATCATTGTAGATAACAATAAGGTGAAGATGAATTCCCTACCTTTAAAGGAAAGCCTTGCAAAAGCAAATGCTGCTAAAATCGTAATAAATACAGAAATTACAGTAGTTGCAACACCAACAAGTACGGTATTGAACATATATCGAAATAAAACAGCATAACGATCATTAAATAATTGGGAAAAGTTTTTCCAAGTAAAATCCATTGGGAAGAATGTAGCAGGAATCCGAATTAATTCATCATCACTTTTAAATGCGGTAGCAAGCATCCAGTAAAAAGGAATCAGTGTGAATAATGCGATTAATACTAAAAATATATAAACGAAAGTATATTTAACTACTCTTATGATTTTGTACTTTCTTACTTCTTTTTCATTTTCAAAATACATATCTTGCATTATATCACCTCCTAATAATGAACCCTTTTCTTGTTATAAATCATTTGTAATCCTGTCACAATAAGGATAAATATGAATAGCACTACCGCTGCTGCTGCTGCAACAGATAAGTTTTCTGTTGCACCACCACTTGTAACTGTGTTGAAATATTTATAAATGTAACCGACAGCTGTCATAAAGGTTCCTTCTCCTCCATTACCCATCTTGTCACCATACAACGCAACGATAGAGGAGTATGCCTTTAAAGCACCAATCATAGATGTTATAGTAATATATAATACCATAGGGGATAATAAAGGTAATGTAATTTTTCTAAATACTCTTGCTTTAGATGCACCATCAATTTGTGCAGCTTGATAATATTGCTTATCAATACCCTGAATACCAGATACAAAAACTAGTATTTTAAAAGCTAGTCCATTCCAAATCGAATAAATGGTAATAACAGTTAAACCAGCCCAAACAGGAACATATGCTGCACTTCCCGTCCATGCGACTGGGCTACATCCAAACCATCCAAGCATAGTATTTACCAAACCATAAGGCATTGGGGAAAAGATGGTTGCAAAAACCATACCAAAGGCAATTCCGTTTGTTACATAAGGTAAAAAGAATATGGTTTGGAATATGCCTTGCAATTTTTTTATAGAACATAAAGCTACAGATACCAATAAAGATATAATAATCGATAATGGTACAGAAATGATAACCATTAAGGCGGTCATTCCCAAAGATGTCCAAAACTTTACATCTCGTAAAACAGTTGTGTAAGAAGTAAATCCAAAATTTCCATAACTTAATTTAATAAAATTATAATTTGGAAAAAAAGATATGATAATTGTATTGATGATGGGATAGAAAGTAAATATGCCTAGAATGATTAGCATCGGTGCTAGGGCTATTGCAGCCTTCCACCCATCCTTTTTCCATTCTAGCATTATTTAACTCTCCTTCCCTCTTCGTCGAAGATAAAGAATCTTTCTAAATTAAACTTAGCTGTTTTTCCTACTTCTACATCAACGGCTGCAGGAATAATAGCTTTATAAGTTTTATTCTCTATACCAGGTAATCTAAATATAATGGTTTTATCTCTACCGATATATTCAATAAACTCAATTTCTAATTCATATTTTCCATTCTCATCAATCTTAATAAATTCTGGACGAATACCAATATGAACATTTTCCGTTAAATTTTCTTTGTTATATTCTTCATCTAAAATCTGAGTACCAAATTGAATACCCTCTTTAGAGGATTGTGCTTCCACAATATTAATAGGAGGTGTTCCTAAGAATTTAGCAACAAACTCATTTACTGGCTCATTATAAACATCTTGTGGTTTTCCAGTTTGCTGAATAACTCCAAAATTCATAACAACAATTTCATCGGAAATACTCATTGCTTCTTCCTGGTCATGTGTTACAAATATAGTTGTAATTCCAGTTGTTCTTTGAATACGCTTAATTTCTTCTCTTGTTTGAAGTCTAAGTCTTGCGTCTAGATTTGATAATGGTTCATCTAGTAACAATACCTCTGGCATTTTTACAAGAGCACGTGCGATTGCAACTCTTTGTTGTTGTCCACCAGATAATTGACTTGGCTTACGGTTCATTAAACCTTCAATACCTACAAGTTTAGCCATATCTAATGCTTTTTTATAAGCTTCTTGCTTCTTTTCTTTTCTACTTATTAATGGAAACATTATGTTTTCAGCAACACTTAAATGTGGATAAAGTGCATAGTTTTGAAATACTAAACCAATTCCCCTTTTTTCAGGTGGAAGCTCTGTAACCTCTTTTTCACCAAAAAAGATTTTACCTTCGGTTGGACGATGAAGTCCTGCAATCATATAAAGTGTTGTTGATTTTCCACATCCAGAAGGACCTAAAAGACCTATCAACTTTCCGTCTTCAATATCAATGTTGATATGATCTACGGCTACAACCTTTTCTGTCTTATCCTTTCTCTTTTTTCCTTGTTTGTCGAATTCCTTTGTTAAATCAATAAGTTTAACTTCCATGTTTTTTACCCCCTATATTATCTTTCGTAATATTCTTTATACATTCTTGTTTCTACAAACCTGCTATTATTCTCACCCGTAACCTTAATACCATTCATCTTATATCCTATGGTAGCCCCCATTCCTTCCACGGAAGGTAAATGTGTACCATCATCGGTTAGATGTATTGTTCCCATTGTTCCATTAAAATAATAATTCTTTGTTGTCTTTATACTAGGTGTATTCAAAATCCAACGTACAAATCCTGGTCTAGGATGCTGATAGGATATTGAACCATCGGATGCTGTATGATCATAAGGCTTATCCGGATCTAAAATTGCTGCGGAAGAAATACATATTTTAGGATTTATATAATTCATAAAGCTTGTATTATTTGAACTATGTGAGGTTGCTCCATGATGTGCCGCTTTATAAACTGTCATATTTTGAATATCTTCTTTTTTTAATGCATTAGTAAATTTATCTCCTAAAGCACCTGCTAAATCTCCTGTAAACAAATAAGTATTATCTTTAAATGTGATTTTAACTACTACAGAAAAATCATTTTCCGCATCAAATTCCTGTGCACTTAAGTTTTTTCCTTTAGGAGCATATTGATTAGTATCTAAGACCTCTAAAGATAAATCTTCGGAAAACTTAAACTTTTTAGATGCACCATTTTGATATCTTACACATTCATAGGCCGAATAATAATCTGCCCCTTTATTAATAAACTCATCTCGAACATTTTTATAAGGCTGACAATTATTATCTATATACCCAAAATCAATAATTAATCGAATTGATTCTATGGGATTTAAAGCACCATTTCCAAAGCCACTCAAATGATCTCCATGACCATGCGTGCCAATTAAAACATCTAATTTCTTGTCAGTACAATGCTCTTCTAACACCCTTCTTACAGAGGCTCCGTCCTTATATCCTCCAGCATCAATTAACATATCAAAATCACCAGATTTGATATATATAGCATCACCAGCATAATCAATCATTTCAATCATGTATGTATTTAAAACATTATCTGTCTTAACTAAATATTTATCATTTAAAGATTCATTATTATCATCAAATGAAATATTTTCTTTAATAAAATCATCAAACTTAATTTCTACTTCACGAATTACAGATTCATAAAAAGAGCCATAAATCAAAGATAAATCAAAAGTTATTTTATTTATTTTTTCTTCATTAAAATCTATACTTACCATTAATAGGGATGGATTATATTTATATTGCGTATTAAAATCTAAATTTATATTATTTAACAAAACTTCATATTCTGTAATTTGAGGGTTTATGATATTTAATTTAGCTTGCTGATTTTTAAAAATATATCCTGTTTCCTTAAAAATCTTAGAAAATCCTAATGTTTTATAAACATCCCTTGTATCAAGATATTCTACTTTATCGTTCATTTTATTATACCTATAATAAAAATCATTTTCTTTTTGGTAAATAAAGCCACTATCTATACCTGATGTAATTTTTGCATATGTATATTTTTCTTCATCGTCAACATAGGTAACCCTAGTGGCAGACCGTTCCTCTGTTTTGGTTTTTACTGTTGTTGACTCGGAAACAATCAATTTTTTTGCAGTAATATATTTATTTGATATCCTATTAAATTGATTCTTTAATATTTCACTTTCTGTAACAGAATCCTTATCGGAATCTTTTCCTTGATTTTCATCTGGTTTTGCCATACAGCTAGATAATCCAAGAATTCCAATAAGTAGTGAAAGCATTAGTAAAATCCTTTTCATTAAAGCCCCTCAAAAAATATAAATATTATATAATTATATTTTATCAATAATGAAGAATAAAGTAAACATTAAAAGCCCTTTCATTTGCAAATTTTATCAAAATAATACAAAAAATTACCATAATTTAGAATTATTAATTAAAACAAAAAAGTATTTCTCTTTTTTCTTGAGAAATACTTCTTACTTTAATTCAATTTTAATAATAAATTACTTCTGCGGCCATACCATTTTCTAGTTGGTTAGTAAAGCCGTTGGGAAGATATAATTTTTTTAAATTCCAAAAAGCTCTAATAATTTTACAATTGACATTTGGTATTACTATCTCTTCTAATGCGACACAACCAACAAAAGCATAGGATATATCCTCAATACTCTCATTTAATTTTACATGTCGTAGATTTATACAATATTCAAAAGCACGCCAAGCAGACTTAACTGTAGAAGGAAAACTTATTGTTTCAATATTTGTATAGTCAAAAGCACAAATGCCAATTTCTTCTAACCCTTCATTTAGTGTTATTTTATTTAGATCCTCACATTTATAAAATACATAGGGATTAAGTTTTTTTATATTTTCAGGTAATATAACCCTCCCTAATGAAGAAAACGCAAAAGCATATTCAGCAATACTTTCAATACTATCTGGTAAAACTATTTCTGTCAGTGGGGTACTAAAAAAAGCGTATTTTCCTATAAATTCTATTCCATCACATAAAATGACTTCTTTTAATGAAGTTTTATAAAACATCTTTTCGCTAATGTTTTTATTTCCCTCTAAAAAAACAACTCTTTTTAAATATGCACAATTGCTAAATATACCTTCTCCTAATTGGTCTATTTGTGGAATTTCTATATTTTCAATCCCAGAATTTAAAAAAGCATATTTTTCTATACTCTTTAATGATTTAGGAAGAAAAATAGATTTAAGTGATGGATTAGATGCAAAGGCATAGCTACCTATTTTTTCTATACTATCTGGAATAGTAATATTTGTTAACTTTTCACATTCATTAAAGCCTTCACTTGCTATAGAAGTGACTTTATGTTCTTTAAATGTTGATGGAATTTCTATATTTTCAACGCTTGAATATTCTTTCCAGTTTTTATTTAAGCAAATTTCGTAACTATTAGATTCTTTCATATATTTATAAGTAAACATACTAGAATTCGAACAAGAAGTTAGTATACTTAAAGCTAATAAAACTAACTGAAAAACAAAAAGTTTTTTCATTCTACTACCTCCTTATATCCCCAAACAATTTCACAATTCAAATCGGATGGATTCCATTTCCATTCACTAGGTAAAGAGGCAGCCTCGATATATATTTTTTTTAAATTGTCACATTTTAAAAATGGGTTTTCCTCTATAATTCTCACAGAACCTGGAATTATGATTTCTTCTAAAGAATCACAATTTTTAAAGGCTTCTTTACCAATATATAATAATCCATTATTTAATTTTATATTTTTTAAACTCTTACAAAAACTAAAGGCACTTTCATATAAATATTCCATTGTGGTTGGTAATTCTATAGATACTGGATTGGTATTGCTAAACGCCTCCACTCCAATAGTTTCAACTCCTTCTTCAATCGTTATTTGCTTTAGAGATGTATTATGATTGAAACAATAATTTGATATTGTTTTGAGGGAGCCTGGAATTACTATTTCCTCTATTTCAAAGCAATTGGCAAACGCATTATTTCCTATTTGTTTTAAATTATTAGACAAAACTATTTTTTTTAAATTATAACTGCATCTTTCAAAAGCAGAATCTTCTATAACTTCAATGCTCTCCATATATATTTCTTTTAATATATAATTATCGGCAGCAAACCTTTCAGGAATTATTTTTGTTCCTTTTAGAAATCTTATTTTATCCCAGGAGCAATGCCCACCATTCAAAAATAAATTTGAAGAAATCGTCACCTCAACAAATCCGATATTATGGAATGAATCATCATCTATATATTTTAAACTTGACGGAAGAGAAATAAAAACATAATCGTCTTGATTTAAATAATCTCTTTTTTTAAAACCAACAACATCTTCAATTCCCACTGGTATAATAATACTAGATAGATTAGCAAAACCACCACTAAAGCCGTACACTTTTAATACCTTTTTTCCATTATAAGTTGATGGTATCTCTAATGTTTTAATATCATCTGTTATTTTTGGATTCGAGCTTACTGTAACCTCATAAGCATCTTCTTCTTTTATATAATTAAATTTAAAAAGTTCTTCTTTTTTTCCACATGAAAATAGATTTAAAGAAAATAACATTAAAATTATAACTAATCCTATCTTTTTTAACATTAATCTTCCTCCTTTAAACGACACACCAAATTCTAAATTCTGTCTTACCATAATTATTAGCTTTTACTACTACTTTATATTTTTTATCAAATTCCAGATAATAATCTATTCTAGCATTTTCATCTTCTTCATATGATGGATCTTCTGGAGAATAGTTATCATTATATGCAATTAAATTATTATTTTCATCATATAGATATAATTCTGTATCCAACCATCCTGTGGTATAAAACTTGTATTCTCCACTCCATCGAGCTTTAATTTCATATTCAAAGATTTGTCCTCTAAACTCCAAATTAAACTTTTCCGATACAATTCGTGGCAAATCTCCTAAAAATCGTAACTCACATTGGATAGATTCTAAATCACTATTTGATGGGCGATTAGCACAAATATAATATAAATTAATATCGGTATATTTTTTTTCTGCGTAAAACAAATACGATGAAGAATTTCCTGTATAATTACTCATATTGGTAGAATTAATAAATTTATTCCCAAAATTTAAACATGCATCTATATTAGGAATATCTTTAAATACAATCATATAATAACCATTTTGTTGGAGATTAAATTGTAAAAATATATTATTCTCCTCATTTAAATAATATTTATGGTCTTGTAACTCTGTTTCAATATCTTTATATTGTTCAAAATATTCATCTTTATATATCAAAAAATCTAAAACTTGTTTATCGGATGAAAATGAAATATCTTCAAAAATAGAAAATCTCAATATATAAAATAAAGCATTTTCAATAAATGGCGTTGTATTGTATTTTATATCTAAAGAAAAATAATTATTATTTTTAATTTTATAAACATTAGATGATCGAATACTAACATTTTTTAGAAGCCCGCCATAATAATTAATTTGATCTTTCTTTACGGATAAAAAATTGATTTGTTCTAAATTACCTACTGGCACTACTTTACTAGTACTTAAATCACTATACAATGTAGAAACTAATTGGAAATAATTTAATGCATTACCTACATAGGGTACAAAAGATAATCCCATATTTATATATTTTGCAACATCGGCATAAGTTCCTTTATTCTCATCGTTTATTGTTTTACCATTCACATCAATGCTATATCCTGTAATATAAGAACCATTATCCGTATTAGAATCATAATTATCTTGTCCATAATTTAATGCTACCGAATTTTCTACATTCATATCAAAAGAAAAGTCCTTAATATAAAGTTTATTCAAAGTTGTAAAAGGATGTACAACACTATTCAATTTTGGATCAAACTTATTATCCCAGCCACCTATAATATTATTATCCTTACTAACAGAGGTATACTCATATTGTAAAATAGGTTTGATTTTTATATAAAAATCTTCTTGAGCCGGGGATTTTTCTTTTGAAAGATATATTCCTGGCAATTTAAGTTCAATATCAAACAAAAATACAATGTTCTCCCATAAACCATCACTCTTTTTTATTGTTCTACAATAATATCCATATTCTCTTCCATAAAACACATAATGTCCTTCTGCAAAAAAAAGTTCCTTGGGGATTAAATTTATTATATAGTCATCTGTATAACGTCCCTCTTCGTCATAAAAACTATAATTTGGATATGGAAAATTTTCTAATTTTTCATTTGTTAATGCCATTTTATAAGCTTTATCATATATATCATTTGGTAAATTTGAAGTATAAGACCTTTGATTTTTCATATTCGAATTGTTTAAATCAATATAATTTAAAGAAATGTTTTTTTCTTGGTGGGTTTTCCAATAATTATAGGATTTTAAAGCATTATTTTTTGTTTCATCTGTTTGATTAACATTTATATTCAAGCATTCTTCATCTGAAATATAATTTTCAATTTGATAATAATTATGATCATATTCTATACCTATAAAAATTAAAAAATCATTTGTATCTGATTCCCATAAAGAATTAGATATTCTAATATATTTTATATAATCAGAATACAAAGTATCTGCCATTAAATATGTATATCCTAAATCTATAAACTTATAAAAGGGCATATCTAGTTTTATTTGACCATCAAAGAGTGGGCACTGAAGATATAATTCATTTTGATAAGAAAAAACATTTCCTTCTATAGAAATATCTACAATAAAAGTTTCATCTATGTTAATATTTTCTAACTCCATATTATCTTTAGCTTTAACGATGATAAAAAAAGAAAATATAATGGTCACTAACATAATTAAAAAAAGTAGACTTTTTTTCATAATAGTTTTTCTCCACATTTTATAATTAATTATATTATATATTATTATATTTTTTAAATCAAATTTTGAATATTTTCAAATGTCAATATTTTTTAATCGTAAACCTATTTAATATTTATTTTTGTTTTAAAAGATATATTAGTAAAATAAAAATTTAACTTTTATTTACGTTTTAAAAATATATCTTCATATTTCGATAAAAAAGTATTTCTCTTTATCTATGAGAAATACTTTAATTTTCTATTTTAATATTTACAATTTTTAGGTGTTCTTGGGAATGGTATTACATCCCGAATATTTTCTATTCCTGTTAGATACATAATCAATCTTTCAAATCCCATTCCAAAACCAGAATGAACGCATCCTCCATATCTACGTGTATCTAAATACCAATCAATACCCTCTTTATCTACATGCATTTCCTCCATCCTTGCAAGTAGTTTATTTAAATCTTCTTCTCTTTGAGAACCACCCATTAGCTCACCCGCATGAGGAACAACTAAATCGACTGCCGCAACCGTTTTTCCATCCGGATTTAATTTCATATAATACGCTTTAATATCCTTTGGCCAGTTGGTAATAAATACAGGTCCATTAAAATATTCCGTAATGTATTTTTCATGTTCCTTAGCTATATCATCTTCATAAGAAGGCTTAAATTCAAATTTTTGATTCGCTTTTAATAAAATATCAACCACTTCATGATGACTTATTCTTGTAAATTTACTATGAACAATATCTAATAGTTTTTGCTTTAAACCTTTTTCTACAAATTGATCACAAAATTCTATTTCTTGTGGGCAGTGATCTAATACGTATTTAATTACAGATTTTAGCATTTCCTCCTCTATATCCATTAAACCCTCTAAATCACAAAAAGCCATTTCTGGTTCAATCATCCAGAATTCATTTGCATGAGTTTGCGTGTTCGAATTTTCGGTTCTAAAGGTTGGACCAAAGGTATAAATATCTCCAAATGCCATCGCAAAGGTTTCTCCTTGTAATTGTCCAGAACCTGTAATAAATGCTTGTTTTCCAAATAAATCTTTATTGAAATCTACTTTACCATTTTCATCGAAAGGTGGATTTTGCATATTTAATGTTGTAATCTTAAACATTTGATCTGACCCTTCACAATCAGCACACGTGATTAAAGGAGTGTGTACATATAAATAACCTCTATCCTGAAAATAAGAATGGATTGCCATAGCTGCAACACTTCTTATCCGGAACACAGCATTAAAAAGATTTGTTCTTGGTCTTAAATGAGCAACATCTCTTAAAAACTCTCTTGTATGGCGCTTTGGCTGAATTGGATAATCTTCTGGACAATCCCCAAGCATTTCTACTTCTTCCGCATGAACCTCTAAAGGCTGCTTCATATTTGGTGTCAAAACAACCTTACCTTTTACCTTTACCGAAACACCTACTCTAAATTTTGAAATACTTTCAAAGTTTTTTAAAGCAGCATCATACACTACCTGTAAATTGGATAGAGTTGAGCCATCATTAATATTTAAAAAACCAAATTGAGCTTGTGCACGATTTGTCCTTACCCAACCATATAAGAATACTTCTTTTTCTTCTTGTTTTAAAAATAACTCTTTAATTTTGCTTCTTTTCATAATTCTTCTCCTTTTATAAAATAAAAAAATCCTTAGAAAAATCTAAGGACGAATTTATTCGCGGTGCCACCTTAGTTCTATATATAAAAATATATAGCCCTCAAATCTCTTAACGCGAGTCACGAATGGTTCTACTCATTTCTTCCATTACTCAAAGATGTTATCCATTAAACTTCCTATTCTGTTTCCACCAACCACAGACTCTCTAGATAATCCATTTAATTTCTTTCTTATCTTCGTTTTATTATATAATATTATTTTATATCAAAATAATAAAAAGTCAATTTATAATTATACTTTCTTAAGAAATAAAAATATGACAATAACGTCATATTCTTATTTTACTTTTTTTCTTCAGATATAAACTCATATAAATTTAATGCATCTTCTTTTTTTATAACTGCATCTAATGCTTTTACTCTTACTTTAACGATTTTATTACCAAACTCAATTGTGATAATATCGCCTATACTCAACTCTTTCGAAGGTTTTGCTAGTCGATCATTTACAAGAATTCTTTCATTTTCAGCTACTTCTTTAGCCAAAGTCCTTCGCTTAATAAGTCTTGATACCTTTAAGTACTTATCTAATCTCATAGGATTATTCCTCTTTTTTATCTTCCTCTTTAGAATCTAAAATGTCATCTTCTAGGTTTTGTTTCACACTTTCTAAAATACTAGATTCTTCCTTACTCGCTTCACTAGCTAAAGATTTTTCTTTTTCTTCTTTTTCCTTTTGTCGGTCATCATACCACTTTAATTTACCTGTTGATTCAATTTCATCAATATCGGATTTTGTTAAAGTTTCAACCTTCAATAAATATTCCGCAATTGAATTTAATAAAGGCATATTATCTGAAATCACTTGTTTTGCTTTCGCATAACAATCTTCGACAATATTACGAACCTCTTTATCAATTTCTAAAGCAATTTGATCAGAGAAATTCTTCTCTTTTAAATAATCTCTTCCTAAGAATACATTACCAGATTGTTGTTCATATTGAACGGGTCCAAGAGAAGACATACCATATTCTGTAACCATTGCACGAGCAATTTTTGTTGCATGCTGAAAATCATTATGTGCTCCGGTTGTAACATCTCCAAAAACCAATTCCTCTGCAACACGTCCACCCAAAAATCCTACAATACTTTCCAAAAGTTCTGTTTTTGTACTATAATAGGTTTCTTCTTTAGGCATCATAAGATTATATCCACCGGCTTGCCCACGTGGAATAATGGTAACCTTTTGTACAATAGAAGCATTTTCAAGACGTAAACCAATAACCGCATGTCCCGCTTCATGAAAAGCAACAAGCTTTCTTTCACGTTCCGTATATTTCTTTGATTTTTTCGCAGGTCCCATCATAACTCGGTCAATTGCTTCATCTATATCGTGAGTATTAATAATTTTTCGGTTATTACGAGCCGCAAGTAAAGCTGCTTCGTTTAATAAATTTTCAATATCTGCTCCACTAAAGCCTGGTATTCTTTGCGCAATTTCATCCAATTTAACATCGGGCTCTAAATGTTTATTTCTCGCATGAACTTTTAATATAGCTTCTCTGCCGATAACATCTGGATTATTAATTGTTATTTGACGATCAAAACGACCTGGACGCAATAAGGCTGGATCCAATACATCAGGACGATTGGTTGCAGCCATAACAATAATACCTAAATTACCATTAAATCCATCCATTTCTACCAATAACTGATTAAGGGTTTGTTCACGTTCATCATGACCTCCACCCATTCCGGCTCCACGCTGACGACCAACCGCATCAATTTCATCTATAAAGATTATACATGGGGCATTTTGCTTTGCCGTTTTAAACATATCACGTACACGAGATGCACCAACACCAACAAACATTTCTACAAAGTCAGAGCCTGAAATAGAGAAGAAAGGCACTCCTGCTTCTCCTGCAACTGCTTTTGCAAGTAAGGTCTTACCTGTACCAGGAGGACCAAATAATAAGACTCCTTTTGGAATTCTAGCTCCAATTTCACTATATTTTCTAGGGTTTTTTAAGAAATCTATAATTTCTACTAATTCTTCTTTTTCTTCATCACAACCAGCAACATCTTTAAAGGTTACCGTTTTACCCCTAGACAATTGTGCTGTTGATTTTGCAAAGTCAAAGGCTTTATTATTACCACCTTGACTTTTTATAAAGAAGATAAATATACCTATACTTAATATAAATGGAAGCAAGCTTATAATAAGACTTAACCAAATATTTTCATCTAATTTAATTATTTTAATCGATATACTATTATACTTTTCACTGGTCATTATAACATTTAACAACTCTGAAGTTATATTCATTGTAAATTTAACATCTTTGTTTTCTGCATCTTTAAATGTTCCTGTTATTTTGTAAAGACCATAATTCTCTCCTCCTAAAGGAGTAGCATTTAAAATAGAATCAAATTTAATATCCTGTTGATCTACTCGCTCGCTAAATTCATCAAAGGTTAACACTTCTGGTCCTTTTTGTGTAAATCTTTGAATTAAAAACCAAACACCTACCATTACGGCAATTGCTACAATTATAAACAATACGTCATGTCTTTTTCTAGGCTGTTGTGCGTTATTATTTTGTTGCATAAAATCCTCCTATCTTGTGTATACCGTTTCTTTTAGTACACCAATAAATGGTAGATTACGATAATTTTCATTATAATCTAATCCATATCCTACTACAAATTCATTTGGAACAAGACCACCAACATATGCAGGAGTTATGTCCACAATTCTTCCTTCTGGCTTATCTAAAAGAACACAAATCGTTACACTTTTCGCTCCATTAGATAGTAGTAATTTTTTTACTGCATCTAATGTTCTTCCCGTATCTAATATATCATCTACTAATATAATATCTCTATCATATACATTAGGCATATCCCCTTTTATCACAACATTTCCTGTAGAAGATGTTCCGTTATAGGAAGATACCTTTATATAATCTAAAGTACAATCAATAGATACATGCTTTAATAAATCTGACATAAAAGGAATGCATCCCTTCAAAAGACCTAAAAATAAAGGATTTTTTCCTTTAAAATCTTTAGATATTTGTAATCCTAAATTTTCAACGATTTTTTTAATTTGATTTTCAGATACACTTATCTTTAAAATGTCATTATGCATGTTATAATTCCTCACAAACAAAATATATATCTCCTCTATTTTTTTGATAACTTACCTCTTTCGATTTTGCAAAATTATAAACCCATAAAATATTATTATTTTTATCTAAAATTATAGGTGTTAATTTTCTTAAATCTTTGGGTACTTTATTATCAATAAAAATACGATTTACCTTCTTTGAACCTACTTGCAAATGAATACTATCTCCATATTTGTAAGAACGTATTTCAAAGGGTAATTCTAGACTATTATAACATAAGTTAATGTATTTTGCATTATTCTTAGGCAGTTTTTTTGAAAAATAAAATTTATACTTATTTAATACCACAATTTCCTCATCAATTCCCATAGAATAACAAAATTCCTCTATATTTGAAGATTTCTTAATATAAGCTTTTTTATACTCTCTTATAAAAATATATCCATTCTCCAAAGTAAGTTGTCTTGTTCCTTCATTCGAAACTAATATATTCATTATATCCAATATAAGGGATGTGTTTTTTCGAATATTAAAATACTCGAATAATAAAGAAATTATATCTTTTTTTAATGCTATATCTAAAGAATTAAAACTCTCTAAATCAATACTATTATTTGTAATTTTAAGATAATCTATACTCTGCTTTCTTATATATTGGAAGGCTTCTTTGGCTTGAATGGAAAATTGTTTAAATTTATTGTGTATATCTTCGCATTCTTCTTCTAATAATGGAAGAATATGGTGTCTTAAACGATTACGCAAAAAATCATCTTCCTCATTTGAAGAATCTTCAAAGAATCTTAAATTATTTTCTTTCGCATAGGAATATATTTCTTTTTTATTCGTACAAAGGAAAGGTCTAATTATTTTATAATTATCTTCCTTCTTACAAATCGATATTCCTCCATACCCATATAAATTTGAACCCTCTAATAATTTAATTAAAATGGTTTCAATTTGATCATCTAAATGATGTGCTGTAGCAATAACATTCGTATGATATCTTTCACATAGGGATTTAAAAAAATTATACCTAGCAATATGCGCATCATTATGAAAATTATCTTTTCCATCATAATGATAATCCAACAATTCAAAAGGAATTCCTAAAGAATCTGCATATTCTATCATAGATTGTTGTTCAATAATAGACTCTTTTCTTTTATTATGATTCACATGAGCCAAAACAACATTAAAACCTAAAGAATAAAGTATATGCAGTAAACAAACAGAATCTACTCCTCCAGATACTGCACAAATCACTATTTCATTTTTTATTAAATTATTATTTTTAATAAAATCAAATACTTTTTGCTTCATTATGAATCACCATAAGGTATTCTAACATATTTTAATAAAATAAAAAAGGGAGTACCTAAAAGATACTCCACAATTCTTTATATTAAATTAGTAATTAATAGTTACGCTTACTATTGCCCACTGCGTATCACCGGAAATTCTAATTTTAGAAATCGTCTTACCAGCATTTTCTGGAGAAACAGAAACAACGATGTCTTTATCTCCACCATAACCTTCTGCACTAGCTGTTTGTTGAGTTGTAGTACAATAAGCTGTAACTTTTTCCATTGTAGAAGAACCCTCAGGTTTATAGCCTTTAACACTATAACATGTTGCAGTACCTATAACGTTACCCTCGTCATCTAATGCCTCAATTGTCATAGTTATATTATTTGAAGTTTTTGTACTTCCCATCAAAATATTAACTGTTACTGAAGTGTTCGTTCCATTACCAATTACTGCTGATTCTACATATGATGTAGTTGGTTTCAACTTAGGAACAGATGTTGTAGATTGAGATGCAAATGATCCATCAGTAATTCCAATCTTACATGTACTATCCTGATCATAAATTGTCCAACCTTCATTTGAAGCTTCAGTTGCATTATAAGACATAGATGAAATTGTTTGAACGGTTAAGGTAACAACAACATCAGCACATCCATCTGCACTAAATTTAGCATAAACGGTTCCAGCAGTTGCAAATGCAGTTTCTGCATCAGCAATAGCATTTTCGCACTCTGCATCAGAATATAAAGCAACAGAAATATTTGCACCATCAACTTCAAAGTCAGTAGCATTTCCTTCATCTTCATATCCTTGTTTTACTACAGCACCATTAGCAGTAAATTCAGTAGTTCCTAAAGCAACTATTGTTTTAACATTAGTTGTATCAATTGTTTTTTCACCTAAAGCATAGTAATTTACTACATAAGTATCTGAAACTCCGCTATATGTTACTTTAACTGTATATTCGCCTGTTGTTGTAAATGCTTCAACAACATCTTCACCATTTAATAATTCAACAGTGTATTCTTCTGCAGTTAATGTTTTTGGTAATCCTTCATTATCTGTAGCTACAACGGTTAAGTCTTCATGAGTAAATTCATCTGTACCATAGAAGTTTAGAGTTGTTGTATTTGAAGTTGTTACTTCAACTTGCTCAATTGTTGCATTTGGATTTGTAACAGTAATTGTATATTCTTTTGTAAGCTCTGTATTTGGAATTGCGATTACTACCGTATAAGTTCCAGATAGAGTAATTGCCTCAATTTCAGCATCTGTTGAATCTTTAACAACAACCGTATAGTCGGATACTACACTAGCACCACCCTTATTGTTATAAGATGTAACAACTAATCCTTGAGGTGCTGTTAAATTAAATTGTGTATCACCTGTTGTTGTAAATTCTGTTTCATAACCAGAAATTTCCATTTTATCATGTGCTTGAACTTGATCTTCATCATAATTATAGATAAATTTAATATCATATACATTAATACCTGAATTAGAAGAGAATAAATAATAATCTCCAGCATCAGTAACATCAAAAGTTAAAGTAAGTACATTCGCTTGTTCTGTTGGGAATGCCTGACCATTGCTTAAAGATAGATTTCTAGGCTTTTCTGGATCAACAGTTCCACCAGCAGCAGCAAGAACTTCAATCTTACATGCACTAGTTACTGTTATTTTCAAACAAGTTTTAGATGCACTACCTGTTCCACCTAATTGTAAACGACCATTATAAGAAACACCATTAATTTCCTTAATTGTAGTGTCTCCTGAAGCATTATATACTTGTTGTTTTACTTTTCCGGCATCGTCAGGTCCTACAACAATTTTTGTTCCATATGAATCATAAAGAACGGTACCCGTAGCTAATAAAGTTTCTCCATCTGCTTTTGTTTCCGCAGGTACTACATGATTTAAATTCCACTCTAAAGCTACTTGTATTTGCTTCTTAGTAACGGTTACGGTGTATTCACCTTTAATACTATCTTTAGAAATCGTTACGGTATATGTACCAGCAGTTGCAAAAGCACCTTCAACCTTAGTACCAGATGCATCCGTAACCTCAATAGTATAACCTTCTAAATCGGTTACAGTTTCTGTTGTATCTGCACCAGTCGTATGTGCCCATGTTAATTCTAATGCTAATCCTGTATATGTAATCGTATCTCCTATTTCATATGTAGTTGTAGCATTTAAATCATCTGGAGTAATTGCTTTCAATGTTTTAACATCTTCAACTTTTTTTGCAGTAATCGTAATTGTATATTCTGCTGTTTTTCCTTCATAAGTAACCGTTACCTTTTGTGTTCCTGCTTTTGACATATCTGGAGTAGATACGGTTGCTTTACTTGTTACATTTTCTGTCGTATTATCACTATACTTTGCAGTAACAACTAATCCACTCTTATCAAATGCATCTCCTTCGGTAAATGTTGTTTTTTGACCAGAAATGGTAATTTCAGATAATGTTTTTTGTGGAGTTACTGTTCCCGGTGTATCAGGAGTTACTGTTCCTGGATCATCATTAGGTTCATCTACTGGCTTTTTGCTGCCACATGATGCAAGTCCTAATGCTGCGGATGCTACTAGCAATCCAACAAATAGTTTTCTTTTTTTCATAATTTTCTCCTTCTTTATTTTCGCTTTTGTAAGCGTTTTTGTATGATTTATTATACCATAAATAATGGTTTAAGTAAAGTAGTCTTTTTAAGGATAGAATCTGAAGGAAACTATCCTTAAAAAACTTTAATTTTTTATCTTAAAGAAATTGTCAATGTTGCTTCATCAAATTGCCATACATTTTCTAAATCAAATCCTAAGAAAACTTCTATGAATTGTTTAGAAATTTGCCAATCGTGATATCCACCTTCATCATCAACAGATAATTCGAATACAAGGGATGTTGAAATAATGTATTGAGAATAATATTCTCTCCATGTACCATAGTTAAGTGCGGTATCATATACTCCACCAACAGCCCATACAGATCTACCAACGATTGGGTTTGTATTTTTATGAGCATACTCTTGAGACGCGCCATTTTTATATGCTTCTTTAGCATCTAACACTTCACCATCGTAAATAAATGAAGCATTAGAGAAGTTGTTATAAATTTTTACATATCCTAATCCGTTATCAAAATCTCCTACGATACCTGCGTTATAATTTCCTTTGGCTTGGATAACGCCTGTATAATAACATCTTTCTATCGTAGTTGAATAAACTATACTTTCATTTTTAACACGTCCTACGATACCACCAGTGTTACCACCTGCATCTTTTCCATCACCTATTTTAGCATTTACATAGCAATCGGTAACCGTTAGCTTTAAATCGGTTTGATCTGAATTCTTTTGCGCATTTCCAACAATACCACCTGCATATTTATTTGATGCTGAAATTACGCAAGTTTCATCATTAATTAAAGAGCAATGAGAAATGAAACTAACTCCACCAGTTACCTGACCAACTAAAGCTCCTATACTTTCTCTACCCTTAGAAGATATATTCTTCATTTTAATATTATGTAAATAACCACCTTGTAAATCACCTATAATACCAACAATTTTTCCATTTTGTGCATCAGAGTTAGTTAATGAAATATTTTCAAAATTCAAATTCATAATGGTTCCTTTTTGAACCTTATAGAATACATTAACATTCTTATCTGCAGATGAACCAGAAATTGTTATATTCTTAATCGTGTGATTATTACCATTTAATAATTCCGTAAATGGTTTTAAAGAATCTTTTGCATCAAGCTGCCAATCATAACCCGTGAAATCTAAATCTGTTGTAAGATTATAAATAGTTACCGTAGAATCAACTTCAGTTAATGCAGCTCCACTTTCGTTACCAGTTAAACCTGTAGTAGCTAATTTTCTAAATTCTTCCATCGTTGATACGGTTTCAACATTAATACCAAAACTATATACTTGACTAACCTTAGAAACATTTTTATTTGCTATAACATAATATCCATAATAAGATTTACCTTCATTATTATCTGCTAAGAAGTTTGCAGAAATAGTATCTGCATTAATATCAATTTTTTGAACATCTTCGTTTGCTAGTAAAGCTTCTGCTGTAAGAGAGGTCAACGCTGTTGGTGATGTAATTGCATAAATATCACCATAAATATTAGATAAACTACCGCTAATCGTAAAACCATCTCTATTTAATTTAACTTCGGAAATATTTTCTTTAAAATCAATACTACAATCTGGGTCTACGACATAAACATTAAATTTTAAAGTAGATTTATTACTTGGATTAGACTTTAATGTAGCCGTTGCACTTACTTCATATACGCCTGGAACAGATGTATAAACATTATCTACTGTATTAAATTTAGAATTTCCATCGGTAGCAAATCGATAGGAATAAACCATATCATATAAACTTAATGGTAATTCTGAATTAGTATGAGAGGATGCATCAACTGCATATACTCTTGGTGCTAAATAATCACTATATACATCCACACGGATAGATGCTCCTGATGTTGATGCAAGACTCCCAATAGATTGATTTCTACTCTTAACTGTAATTTCAAAAGCTTTTTCTTTTGTTACATTCTTTTCTTTAATCGTAGCTGTTAATGTTACCTTTGTTTCTTCTTTAGGAGAATTTACTACAACTTTACCAAAAGCACTTTGAGATACAGAAACCTTTTCATCATTTTCAACCTTTAATATTTCTGGATTAGAAGAAACCCATGAGATATCACAGCTACCAATCAATTTAGCCACTTCAAAATCTTGATATATAGCCTTAGAAGCACCTAATATTTCTAATACGTTATATGCTGCTTCTACCTTTGCTTCTGCTTCACTTTTACAATTATCAAAAGTTAATACATCATAATGTATATACTCTGCATCACTTGCTTTTGATAGGTTTGCTCCAATTTGGTTACCTTCCGCATATGTTAATAAATTTGTATCCTTAATCTTTAATGTGCTTCCCATATTTACGGAATTATCTTCATTTCTTAAACTTCTATGATATTTATTTAGGGAAGATACATCAGATGCTGAAGAGCATTTTGCATTAATAGGATCTAGATTTTCAAATGAATTATCGCTTAATCCTGTAAATGGTGTTCCACTTGAAAAAGCAATATCTTGATAATTGGAATGATAGGATGAAGCATCCTCATAACCTGTAAATGTCACATAATCTTCTTTTCCAGATGTATAAGAAGTTTGGAAAATGCTATAAGCTGCGCTTCCTCTAAATGCATCTTTATTGTAAGAATTGTCTCCACTTGCTGTTGAGAAATTCTTTTGATTATTTACATAAGATAATACACCATAATAATTATTATAACTCTTAATATCTCTTGCTAGGTCAATGTTATTTGATTTATTAGCAATACCTTCTATTCCTCTTTCGCCAACGGTTCCATCTTCATTTAATCCCATACAGTTATTAAAAGCGGTACAATTATTAATATTTATAACACCTGGATTTGAGTTATCTCCAAAACCGTGAAGCTTATTGTTAAAAGCCATACAGTTGTAAAGTAATACATCACCCTCCATTGTAGAACCACCAAGTTTAAATCCTATACCATCACCATTCATTGTATCATAGGATTTATAAGTATTTCCGGCTGCATCTACTCGGTCTATCTGATATGGTAAATAACCATTTTCAAAAGAAACACAGTTGTATAAAACAACGGTACCAATATTACCTGAATCTTCTTTCGCAAATAAATCCCAACCATCATCCGAATTTCTAAAAGCTATACATCCATCAAAAACATTGCCATATCCTATGGTTAGCTTTGCTGCAAATCCATCGGCATTTTCACCAAAAGTTTCAGCATCATAGTTTGCATAAGATGTACAATTCTTAATTAAATTATAAGAAGGCCATGTATCAATTGTTGTATCTTCGGAATAGGCACGACCAATTTGTAATCCCGTATCTCTATTGTTATAAAAAATACAATTTTCTATAATATTATAGCTACCTGCAATATACATACCATTATCACCAGCACCTGTAACCTCGATATCTTGGAAGTGCCAGTAATCACCATATAGCTGTATACCACGATTGTTAGAAGCAAATATCATACTAGAAAAATCAAAGATTACTCGATCTTCACTAGATGCAGGTTTAACTGTAATATAGCCATTATAAGAACCATTTTGAGACAATCCTAAACGAGAACTTGACTCATAAGAACCACCTAACATAAGGATTGTATCTCCTGGTTTAGCATTCGCTGCTGCTATCATAAAGTTTTTAGGAGACTCCTTAGTACCTGCAGCATCTACTCCACCATTTGGAGAAACATAGATGGTTTCTCCTTTAATTTGCTCTTCTTCTTTCTTTGAGGCACATGCAACCAAGGATAAAGAACAAAGAGCTGCAAGACCTAAAATTTTAAATTTATTTTTCATGATTTCAACTCCTTTTAATTCTTATTTGTTGCAACGACACAACCATGAACATAGATGGTAGAAGATAAAGAGATAATTCTATACGTTCCAGCCTCAGAAACATTAAATCTATAAGCCTTAGGTGTATTCTTTAAATCGGCCAAGCCTGTTCCTAATTCTTCGTCCTCTGCATTTACTAACGCAAACTCTCTAGCATCATCACCTGTAGAACTTGCATAAACAATAATAACACCTGGTTTATCCATTTTTATTTCGAAAGAAGCTGCTGTATTAATTGTAATTCTTGTGCTAAAAGATACACCATCTGCTCCTTTAGAGTTATCCTCTCTTGTTTTCTTATCATTTGTTTCAGAGAAATTCGCAAAGAACAATCCAGAATCATCTACTTGCACTTTACCTTTATCAATGGATGTGGTTCCTTCTGTCATATTTTTATTAAAAGTATTTCCAATTAAAATATCTTGTTTATTAGAAGCGATAATATCGGTAGGTACTTGAATGGTTTTAGAAGAATCCTCTAATAAAGTAACCTTCACATTTTGATTATTTCCTACAATATAAGAACAAACGCCTGTAATTTCAAATAAATCTCTTGTACAAGAAACAATCTCATCGCCCTTATTTACTTCACGTGTAATTTTAATTTTCCAAACACTAAAGTCTATTTCATCGGTAGTCGCACGGAATCTTAAATCGTTTGTACTTACCTTTTCAATTTTAACAACTGGGTTAACAACATTTACTATTGTATAAGATACCACTTTATTTTCATAAGATTTTCCATCAATTAAAAGTGGTTCACCTGCATAAGTATACTTGATCATATAAGTACCAACCTTAGAGGTATCCACTGTATTTTCAATAGTTATTTTATTCTTATCAATTTCCTTTATTGATTGAACCAACTTACCATCAACCATTTGCGTCGTATGTAGTTTAACAGTTAAAAGATTTTTATCAAATGTAAATTTTTCATCAATTTTAAGTTCTTTTATTATTTCCCCTTCATACGAAGTCTCTAAACCAGATAAGTATTCTAATCCAGAATCATTAAATAAAGAAGATTTTACTTGAATATTATAATTTGCATTTACCGTTTTCGTTGCTTGTCTAAAAACAACTCTTACTGTATAAGTACCAACCGTATTCATATCAACAGCTGATAAATCCAAATAATATGTAGTACAAGGCTCTTTTACTAATACCGTTTGATTATTTTCATCAAGCTTTAAATAGTTTACATCTACCTTTAATCCTTCTGAAGAAAACTCTTCTCCTAAATAATACATCGTTTTCGTTGCCGAACTATCTACAGAAATACTACTTAGATTTAGTTCTTCTACATTATTATTGTTCGTGTCATTATTATCCTCTGGATTTTTATTATCCTTAGGTTTACTTGCACATGACATAGCTAATAATAATATTAAAGTCATAATTGGTAAAAAAATAATTTTTTTCTTTTTTATCATAAATTCGTCCTCCATTTCATGTAAACGCTTTACACATTATTATATCAAGAATATATAATTTAGTCAATATTTCCCTTTCGAAATCCATCATATAAATTATGGAAAATATATTTTTATTTTCTTCTACTTATTGCCTTAATTTTTTGTTATAATTAATAATGTATTATATAAAATTAAGGAGTACATTTATGACGGAACTACTAGCCCCCGCAGGCTCTATTGAAGCTTTAGTTGCTGCCATTTCTAATGGTGCGGATGCCATATATTTAGGTATGAATCGATTTGGAGCCCGTGCATACGCAAATAATTTTAATGATGAAGATCTAATTAAAGCGATTTATTATGCACATTTACGCAAAGTAAAAATATATGTAACTATGAACACCATCGTTTATGATAATGAATTAAAAGATGCGTTTGATCAAATAGATAAACTTTATCTATATGGTGTAGATGGCATTATTATACAGGACTTAGCTTTATTTAACTATGTTGTAAAAAACTATCCCCAAATGGAGGCACATTGTTCTACTCAAATGGGAATTGATGATATAGAAGGTGCTTTATTTTTCAAGGATTTAGGGGCAAAAAGAGTCGTTTTATCTAGAGAGGTTCCTCTAGAAAAACTTAAGCAAATAAAAAAACAAACCAAATTGCCTATTGAAATTTTTATTCATGGAGCATTATGTGTTTCCTATTCTGGAAATTGCTTAATGTCTGGACTCATCGGTTATCGTAGCGGAAATCGCGGTCGATGTGTTGGTTCCTGCAGAAAACCCTATGAGGTTATAAATAATACAACCAATGAAAAATTAACCAATTCTTATATTCTTTCCATGAAGGACTTAAATACCATAAACCATATGGACGAATTAAAATTTGCCGATTCCTTAAAAATAGAAGGCCGAATGAAAGAACCGGTTTATGTTGCTAATGTGGTTAAAGCCTATAGGAAAGCTTTAGATGAGCGAGTAACGAACAATGAAATAAAAGCTTTAAATAAAACTTTTAACAGAACCTATACCGAAGGCTATATGTTTCATGAGGATAAAGCAAATATAGTTAATGCTTTAAAACCGAATAATTTTGGTTATCCTATTGGCACAATAACAAAAAAAATAAATCAATGCTACGAAATAACATTATCTGAAGAATTAAACCAACAAGATATTCTTCGCATTGATCATAATAAGGAAGAGGTAAATCTTTCGGTTAGTAAATTATATGATGAAAAAAATAATTTAATTTCTTCTTCTACTACAAAATGCTATATAAAAATTAAAGAGCCATTATCCATTGGAGATATCGTTTATAAAACAAAAGATTTTAAATTTACGAAAGAAATAGAAAATACTTTTCCAAAAGAATATAAAAGATTTGGTTTAAACTTATATGTCTATGGTGAGGCTGGACAGCCTTTGTCTTTAACCATAGAATGTGAAGAAAAAACGATACATTTCGAATCAGACTTCATTTTAGAAAAGGCAGTAAAATCCCCTACAACAAAAGATAATTTTATAAATCAATTTAGCCGACTTAAAGAAACCGTTTATGAATTAAAAAATGTAGAATACTATGTAGATAATGCGTTTATTCCTACCACAAAAATGAATGACCTTAGAAGAAAAATGGTTGAACTTTTAAATGAAGAAAGATTAATAAAAAGAAATCCTATTTCTAAACAAATATCACCTCATACTCCGATTTGTTTTGAAGAAAAAAACCCAGAAATTTCGGTTTACTGCACCACAGAAGAGCAAGTAAAGGCTGCCCAAGAATTCGGAATAAAAACAATATATTATAAAGAAAACATTATTCGTAGAAATGAAACCACTTATCCCGTAAAAAAAGGTATGCTTCTTATTGGAGGATATGGAGGAATTTATACCTATAAAAATACAAATGAATTTATTACTGATTATTCTTTAAACGTTGTAAATCATGAAATGGTATATTTTCTACATAAACTTGGGGCAAAACGTATTACATTATCCTATGAAATCAATCACGAGCAAATAAAAGAACTCTTATCTTCCTATTATGAAAAAAATAAAGGATATCCTAATCTTGAAATGATTGTCTATGGAAGAGCCCCTATGATGTTTACCCATTATTGCCCTTTAAAATCTTTAAAGCAATGTGGAAAATGTAAAACAAATGAATATATATTAAAAGATGAATATGGATATTTTCCTATAGAATCTCATGAGGATTGTACAACGACTATTCTTAACGGGAAAATTTTAAATCTAATCGATGATATACAAAATATTAAACACATTACAGCCTTTCGAATACAGTTGACAAAAGAATCCTACGAAGAATCTAAAAAAATTATAGAAAGATTTTTAAATAAATTAACTTCTTCTGATAAAACTTCTTACTTTAATAAAGAAACTGATACAAGAGGACATTTCAATAAAGAAATTTTATAATAAGCTTTTGTAAAAGACTGTATGTGTTACAATCCAAAACATTTGTTAATAAAAAAATGAGGGATTTTTTAGTCCCTCATTCTTTTGTATAGCACTACTAAAGCCTACTACTTAAATAATAGCTTTACTAGTTGGTTTTTACTGGCAGGAATAGCTGGATTCGAACCAGCGCGTGAGGGAGTCAAAGTCCCTTGCCTTACCGCTTGGCTATATTCCTATTTTGGACTCCTTTTAGAGTCCTTTTCTATTTTACTAAAATAACTATGAAATTTCAAGATATATTTTTAAATATTTTATAAACTTGTTTTATAATTCAAAACTAACTTATCGGCTTTATTTATAAATTCATCAAGCTCATCCCAATTCGTAAGCCTTGCACCAGAGGCTTTCGCATGACCTCCACCATTATATTCTTCTGCAAGTAAATTAATAACGGGACCTCTAGAGCGTAACCTTATTCTAATTTCATTCGGATATTCCATAAAAATGGCCCAAACAGGACAACCTTCAATAGTAGAAATCGTAGACACCTGTGCGGCAGCATCTTCATCTGAAACGCCAAATGCTTGTATCGTGTCTCTTTTCATAACAATATAAGCAAAGCCATGCTCCGTAATTTTGAAATTAGATAAACAATAGCCTTTTAACTTTAAGGTTTGAAGTGTTTCTACCGATAATTGATTGTCGATATAGGATAAATCAACACCTTTATCCAATAAAATAGCAGCCATTTGAAAGGTTTTAGAGGTGACACTATCAAATTTAAATCTTCCTGTATCCGTAGATATTCCTACATATAATGCTGTTGCTGCTTCTTTCGTTAAAATCAATTCATCTTTAAATTTTAAATAAAATTCGGTAATGATTTGCGCACATGCTGGTGCTGTCGTATCCACATATTGATAATCTCCATATTTTTCAACATCAATATGATGATCAATTTTGATAGAATATTTTGCCTGTGTATATCTTGTGTCAGATAATCGATCTTTTGTAGCACAATCTAAACAAATGCTCAATGCATTTTCATACAAGGTTTCATCCTCTAAAAGGGTTGGACTTCCAATAAAGGAAACATAATCACTTGTCTCTCCTGTAATAATAACTTTTTTATGAGGAAAAGAAGCTTTGATAATATGCATTAATCCATATTGAGAACCAATACAATCTCCATCTGGGCGATAATGTCCATGAAGAATAATCGTATCAAACTCTTTTATTTTCTTTAATATTGTCTCCATTTGTTTTCCTCCTATACCCCATTGCTAGGCCAAACCCTCATCTTCCGTTTGACACCATTTAAGGTTATATCCATATTAAACCAATCAGAATTCTTTAAAATTTCATTTGAATAAGAACAATTTACACTTACATTACTTTTATAAGATGTTACGACAATATCACCATTTAAAGGTTTATATCTAGAAGAAATAGCTTTTAAATACTCCTCACCAACTGCCACTCCAGGAACTTTAGAAGCTCCATTTGAATTTGCTTCGGCTGTAGCAATCTCAAACTCTACTTGAGTAGTAACATAAATCTTATCTGTATATTTTGCAACTCGATTAATAAAATCTTGTGTAGGGAACATGTTATCCGTAACTCCTGTATATTCATTCGATCCTGCACAGCAACAAACGGAAACAATTTTTGGTTGGATTTTACTTAATAAAACATCATTCGAAGAAGTTTTTGAACCATGATGTCCACCCTTAAATAATTCTACTTTTGGTAAATCTGGATTTAGCTCGACTAAGGATTCTTCTCCTTCTTTTTCTAAATCACCTGTAAGCAAGAAATACTTACCTTTATGTTCAAATAAAGTACAAACCGAAAAATTATTTTCATCGGAAGAATTTGTATAATAATATTTTTGTTCTAGAATTTCAAAGGAAATATCCTCGGTTATTTGATATTTCTTTTGTGCACCATTTTGTTCTTTAATGCACTCATCTGCTGTATAATGCTTTGCACCCGCAAGCACTTCGGCATCACGTGCTGCTACATAATTTTTATATACCTGTGTCGTTTTGTTTGTCTTGGCAAAATCAATAATTGTTTCCACCTGATAAGAACTAAAAATTCCTGGATTCGAACTATTTTGATTTGTAAATCCTACAATATGATCTTGATCGGCATGGGTAACAATTACATACTCTAATATACCATCCGTACAATACTGATCAATATAATTTTTTATTACTGGAACAGAAGACTCTCTACTTCCTGCATCGATTAAAATATCAACATCGCCAGCCTTAATAAAGGTACAATCCCCTGCATTATAATTTCCTAATTGTAAAAAATGGAAGGATAATTCATTTGAAACCACAACCTCTGGATCCGCATCATCTTTTAATCTTCCATTTACTAAATCGTTAATCCACTCTTCTTCTGTCTTGGTATAACTTGGATGATATTTCTTATATATTTCATATGCAGAAAGACCATCTTTTCCGTTTGTACCACTTTGGCCTTTTTCCCCATCTTTTCCAGTTAAAGATTCCAAAGATACTAAATTTTTCCATTTAGATTCTTGCGAATATTTCCATACAATATAACCATTTTGAATAGAGATTTCGACAGAATCCCCTTTTATAGAAGAAAGCCATTCCTCATAAGTACCCGTAAATCCAGATTGTACGGCTAATTTATAAATTTCTTTTGATCCTATATCCGAATTTGAATTTCCATCTTTATCAACGATATCATCCTCTTCTGGATTTAAAATCGAAAAACTACAAGAAGACAATCCTAAAACAAATACGATAAGGACTATAAAATAAAATATTTTTTTATATCTTTTCAAAGAATACCACCTCTAACCCTATTTTATCATAACAAATAAAAGAATAAAAGTGAAATAAGAAACTATATCCTATTTCACTTCTTTATTTAATTATCCATACATTCCTTTATTACTTTAGGTAAATATGCACATTCTTTTATCGTTATAGCTGCTAATGTAACTCTTAAAACATTTCCCATTGGGATAATGTGTATTTTCTTATCTACTAACTTCTTATATACTTCTTCACTATTTTCACAAGGAATCGTTACAAAGAAACCACATTGAAAAGGTAATGGATTTAATCCAACTTCCTTTGCTGCTTCTAAAAAAGCATTTGCACGAGCCACTAAGGTTTTTCTTGATAACTCTAATTCTTTTTCGAATTCTTTTCTTTTATGCTCATCTAATATAACCTTAGCAACGATGTTCATACCTAAATTTGTTGTATTGCTCCATTTCGCACGAGAAGAAAATTTATTTGCTCGATTGAACTCATCTATGTTCTCTTTATTTTTACCTATGGCAATTTGCGCACCAACTCTTACACCATATAAAGCTAGCGTTTTAGAACCACTAAATGCCAAAATCACAAGTACAGATTCATTTAAATTTTGATATAACCTCATATTATTTCTTGTAGTTGCAAACCCTCTATAATCATAATCGATATATGCCATATCATGTAAAAGTATAACCGGTGTATGATCACTAGAAACTTCATTTATTATATCCACTAAGCTTTTCCATTCTTCACCTGTCATTGTATATCCTGTAGGATTTTGACAAGGGTCATTGATAACAAGTAGGACTCTTTTTTGCTGTTTTTTTAATAATAGCATTTTATCCTTAATATCTTCTAAATTAAGTCCACCATCTTTATTAAATAAATCATATGTCATAAAATCAGCATGATTTTCATAAGCAAACTGTTTATAATTTCCCCACATATAGGAGGGTATTAACACTTTATCATTTTCGTTTAAATAATTACTAAACGTATTAGAAATTGCGCCACTTCCTCCAGGTGTTGCCATAACACCTACAAAGGTTTTTTCTATAAATTCATCATAATATTCTCTAAAAACCCAGCGTTTTAAAGCCTCATGAAAATCATTACTACCTGGTGTAGAGGCATAGGCATATTTTTCATCTGGTGTTAACTCACCTAATGCCTTATCTACACTTCTAAAAGTAAAAAGCTTTCCTTCCTCATCATAAAGCATACCAATCGTCGCATTGATAATTTCCGGATCTTTTTTCTTCATTTCTTTAGCAATTGCTCCTAAAGTAATAATATTACTCTTATCTTCTTTTATGATACTTCTTTTTGCTAATAAACTCATAATCCACCTCTAATACCATTAATATTTTATGCCATACAAAGATAAAAGACAAGTAAAAATTACTTGTCTTTTCATTTTAATTAATCAATGGATATGGTTTTCTTTTGTTCTGTTTTATTTTCTAATTTTTTTATACTAATTTCTAAGACTCCATCGTTAAGTTTTGCTTTAACGTTAGATTCATCACCATATTCTAAATAAAAGCTTCTTGATACAGACATTAAATTTCTTTCTCTGCGAAGATAATTTCTATTTTTATCTTCTGCTTCTTTGCTTTGTAAAACCGAAATGGTTAATGTACTATCTTCATAATTTAATGAAATATCTTTTTTATCTATTCCTGGTACATCTACCATTACTTTATATTCCAAATCTGTTTCTTCAATATCTGTTTTTAAATCTTTAGAAAATATACTTCCAGAAAAAAAGCTATTAAAATCATCTAAAAAACTATTTTTTCTTTCATCACTTTTTTTAACAAAATACATTTCAATCACTCCTATTCTATTATGTGTTCTTTTCTTTCTTTTTATTCAATATTTATGGTTTTTGCCTTTTTGACCTCTGGTGCTTTGGTTAAAATAGTTACCACTAATATTCCATTTTCATATTTTGCATGCATAGAATCTTCATCAATCTCACCAAAGCTAACCGTTCTTTTAAACTTTAAAGCATTTCTTTCGTGAATCAAATATTTTTTATCCTTTAAGGCAATAGGGCTGGCTTCAATAATTAAATCGCCTTTTTCAAAGGTTAAATGTATTTGATCCTTTGTTACTCCTGGAATTTCAGCATATACCTCAAAACCATTTTCAATTTCAACCACATCCATTGGAAAGCTTTTATATCCTCCATCATTATAAAACATATTACTTAATTCATTTACTAAACCATAAAATTCATTTCTCATATTTATTCCTTCTTTCTGTATTGGCACTCGCTATACGCGTTTGCCAATTACAATTATAGTATATCACATTTTTTGGCAATGTCAACACTAGAGTGCTAATTTTTTTAAAAAATAAAAACGAATAGATTCCTCTACTCGTTTATTCGTATTCTTTAGGCCCCTTATATTCTTCAAATTCACCTTCAAAAAGAACTTCTTCTATGATTTTTGCACAATCCATAACACAGCCTCTACAGCTTCTAAGCCGATCCGTTATACCATCCGTTCCTCTTAAAATCTTACAAATGGAGGTTGTATTCATTTGTTCAAATTGATCAATCATTTTATGACCTAAATCAAAAGTGGAAAACTTTGATTTAGGTTCTTTCATATTTGCATCACTATTTTTTAATCCTGCAGCTAATATCATAGCACATACAGAACCACAGGTTCTATATTCTTTCGATATTCCTAGACCAAATCCTTCTGACACACGAAAAGCTGTTTCTTCATCTATATTTAATAAATCGGTATAAGTACAAATAACAGCTTGACAGCAATTGTATCCAGCCTTATGCTTTTTTGCTGCCTCTATAACTCGACTAGGTTTCATAACTTCCTCCTAAAGCTTATCTATTTCTTTTTCGGTATAAATTGCTATATTATTTTCCATTAATAGCCGGGCGGTTATACCTAATCCGCCTATTTTTGTTCCTGTAAAGGTTCCATCATAAATTTTATTACCACCACAAGATGGGGATCCATCTTTTAATAATGCCTTAGTGATATGATATTTTTTTACTAAAAATAGGGCTATATTTGCTCCTTTTAAAAACGCTCTTGTTACGTCCATATGTTCTATATTTATAACCTGATTATCTTTAATTTCACTAGGAGGCCTTGGAATAGATAGTCCTCCAGAAACTTCAGGGCACACAGGAATAATATTATATTTTTGTTTTATTTTTTCAATACATTTTATATAATTATTATTTCCATTATATTTTGTGTTTTTTCCTAATAAGCAACTAGAAACCAATAAATATTCTTTCATTAAAAGAAATCCTTTAATTTAATAGTTTGTTTACGATCAGGTCCAACCGAAAATAAAACAACTTCTATTTTTGTTAATTCTTCTATTTTCTTAATATATTTCTTCGCATTTAAAGGTAGCTCTTCATAACTTGTAACACCCGTAATATCTTCTTTCCATCCTGGCATTTCTATATATAAAGGCTTACATGCATTAAAATCTTTGATTGTGGCAGGCATTGTTTTTACCACTTTTCCATCAATTTCATACGCATAACATATCTTAAGAGTATCTATACCAGATAATACATCAAAAAGCATTAATGCCAAAGAATTAATACCAGAAATACGTCTTGCATAATTTAATGCTACACAATCCAAATATCCAACTCTTCTAGGACGTTTCGTTACTGTACCGTATTCATGACCGCGTTCACGAATATAATGTGCAAGTTCTCCATCAATTTCTGTTGGAAAAGGTCCCTCTCCTACTCTCGTAGTATAAGCTTTACAAATACCTAACACATTATCAATAAATCTAGGTGCCATTCCTGCATTTAGTGGAACAGATGCCCCTGTAGGGGATGAAGAGGTGACGTATGGGTATGTGCCGTGATCTAGGCATAGCATTACGCCTTGCGCACCTTCAAATAGGATTTTAGAATTCTTTTCCATTTCCTCTTCTAATAGCAAAGATGTATCACATACAAATTTCTTAATTTCTTTTCCATATTCTACATATTCATTATAAATCGTATCAAAATCAAATTCTTTTTGACCAAGCATAGCAAGTTCCATATTTTTAATTGCTAAAGCATCCTTTAATGCTAAAGCAAAACATTCTGGATCTATCAAATCTGCAACACGAATACCAATTCGATTTGCTTTATCTGCATAGCATGGACCAATTCCTCTTTTTGTAGTTCCGATTTTTTTATCTTGCTTTAAATTCTCATATGCTCCATCCAATTCTTCATGATAAGGCATAACTACATGAGCACGATTTGAAATATAAAGCTGATATTCTTTTATTCCTCTAGCTTCTAAACCCCTTAATTCTTCTAACATTTGTTTTGGATTTATTACCATACCATTTGCCATCACATTTTTTATCTTAGGATTAAAAATTCCGGAAGGAATGCTTCTTAACGCAAACTTTTGTCCATCAAAGGTGATGGTATGTCCTGCATTATTGCCACCTTGGCTTCTGACAACTACATCCGCTTCTTGCGCCATATAATCTGTAATTTTTCCTTTTCCTTCATCGCCCCATTGGGAACCAACAACCACTAAAGTACTCATATTATATATCTCCAATACAAATTTATCTATATTTTTACAATACAAAGATATTATACTAAAATTTTAATTAAATTCATAGTCTTTATTCTATTTTTCTATCTTTTTTCAGAATTCATTTAGAAGAAAAATTCTTCTTATTTTAAAGATGAAACCCAATGAAAAAAAGACCTAGATTAGGTCTAATTTTTCATTATTAATTATCTAACATATGGCTAAAATAATGTTGTATAATTTCTAACGCTTCTTTATGCTTTTTCGTTATCATATCATCCATAACGGCAATATATCCATAGCTTTCATAATTTACTTGTATTTTTTGAATATATAAATCTTTTTCTAATGCATATCCGTTTAAAATATCTAAATTTAATTTAGGAGATAATTCCTTATCTAAATACGTTGATATTTTCTTTATAAAATCACTAGAAACCGCGTCTCCTGATTTAATATTTTTTAATGTCGAATAAATGATTTTTGTATCATCAAAAAGAAGTAAAGATATATTATATTCTTTCGCTATTGCTTCTAAAATTGCTTTAATAGGAATGATATCCTGATTCAAAGGATGATATTTTTCTAAAATTATTACATCATTATTGGTATAAATATCTACCATATCTCCGTTTTTTATTTTTAATCTTTTTCTAATTTCCTTTGGAATTACAACTCTTCCCAGTTCGTCTAAACGACGAACAACACCAGTTTCTTTCAAATTAATCACTCCATTTGTCAATATTTGACAATATTAGTATTTGAAAAAATATAAGAAATATACATTATTTTAAAGGATTATTTTTTTCTTTAAAATCCGAGTAGGCTAAATTTAACATTCGAATGCTTGAAGGAGATACGGATAAATTCTTTATTCCTATCTCATAAAACAAAGAAGCCGCCTTACGAATGGATGCGAGTTCACCGCATACCGATAAACAAATATTATTTTTATTACAAAAATGAACTACTTTTTTTAGCTTTTCGGTTAAGTCGGCTAGATAATCTTCCATATTATTTATCGTACTATCGCGATTAATTGAATAAAGTTCTCTTGTTAGATCATTTGTTCCTATAGATATAAAATCCGCATCTTTAAAATCCTCTATATGTTCTAAGGCCTCTTTTGTTTCTAGCATCATTCCTATTTTAGGCAAATTATATTTGTTTTCCTCTCTTATTTTTAAAACCCAACGCTTTAAATATAAAAAGTCTTCTTTTGATTCAATCATTGGAAACATAATTCTTATATTTCCATAAATATTGGATTTTAATAATGCTTTTACCTGATCGATAAATAATAAAGGATTATTTTTATAGGTATCTATACCTTTTTTATATACCTTAACATAGGATAATTGTTTATCATCTCCAATATCAAACGTCCGAAAACAAACCATTTTATTTTTCATAGTTTCAACACATTCCAAATAAATATTATATTGTTCTAAAAAAGTGTAGGGGCGATTTGTATTCATAAAAATCATTTCGGTTCTATAAAGACCAACGCCATCAAAATTATAATCTAAAACTCTTTTTAAATCTAAATTAGAACCAACATTCGCTAAGAACAAAAAATCCTTATGCTCTATAGCTCTTTTTTCAAAAGATAATTTTTGGGTTAAATCCTTGGCATATTCGGATGTTTCTAAACTTGATGGATTTTGTATTATCAATTTTTTTCTTGTATCAATGATGACAATTTCATTATCTTTAAAATCCTCTTGTGATATGACATAGGGAATATCCCATGATCTACATAAAATTGCCGTATGGGAAGTATAGCCGCCTTGCTTCGCTATAACTCCTAAGATATTATCTTTATGAGAAATTAAATAAGTGGGGTATAGAGTATCCACGGCTAAAATATAAGGATGTGTTTCCTTATCCTTTATTGTATTTCCTAAATTTAAAATAATTCTTTGACATGCATCTTCTATATCGGCAATTCTTTCTTGTAAATAGATAGAATTTGATTCTAAAAGATGATTGGTATAAGTTTTAACAATAGCCCTTAAAGCCGTACATGCATCAACTTTATAGTCTTCTATATAAGCACATGTTTTTCTTTCTAACTCGGGATCCGCTATCATAAGTTCTTGAATCTTTAAATATTCTTCTAATTGCTTATTTTCCTTGGAAAGATTTTGAACCTCTAAAATAGAAGTATGTATTGCCTTTTTTAATTTATCTATTTCATCTTCCTTATTCTCTTTGGTATAGATTCCCATATTTGTAATATGTTTAATCGTTCCTAATATATACCCATTAGAAAGAACCTCTTCAATTACACACTTCATACTACTACTTCCTTACTAAACAAATTGGAACCATCATTTCCTCTTTTGTTATTCCAGCATGATGGCTTTTAAAAATAAAATTATCTGGAGATTTATAATTAAAATAATAAATGTTTGTTGCTACAGCAACATAATCCGCTAAAAAATCCTTACATCTTGCATGCGCTATATCATTTTTATTTCCAAAAAAACCTTCGGCAATTGCATCCTTCGTTTTATAAAGCTTATAAATACTTCCAAATAAAGCATGAAATAAATTCTCAAATTCTAAGCATTTATCTTCCTTTACACAAAAAGTAATACATCTAGAGTCATTCGATGGTTTTCTTTTTAATAATTTTAATAAAGGTTTACAACCATAAAAGCGAATATCCTTTACATCCGTATGCCCATGATCTGCCGTTATGATTAATAAGGTATCCTTTGTCAGATGATTTGCATATTCTTTTACTTTATCATCAATATCTTTACAAATTTCTTTTGCTTGTTTGCTATAGGCTCCAAATTCATGCATAATGCCATCGGGTTCTGTAAAATAAACATATTGAATTTGAGCCTCCTCTTTTGCATTTATTTTTAAGCTTCTATTTAAAACATCATCTATTTTTTTATTACCAATCGTAAAATCAGGTTCTATACAATATCCCTTTACCTTCATATCCTCATAAAACATAGAATAAGGAATATAGGAATAAAGAGAAATCCCTGTATCTTCTTCTGTATAATAATTTTTTCCTGTAAATAAAACGACATTTCGATTGATTTCTTTTACATAGTTTTCCCATCCAGTCCAACCCGTAACCATAGGGGATAATCCTGATTTAATTGCAGTGGTTGCAGCAGCCGTTGTGGATGGATAAATGCTTTGAATTTCTTTAAAAAAATGCTTTTTCAAGAATGCTTTTGCATCTAAATTCTTATTCAATATGTTAACTCCTAATCCATCTAAAAGTAAGATTATAACTTTTTTATATTTTTTATCAAAAATTGTTTCATCTTTATCATACTTCCAAGGATAATTAAAATTATGTCGAATTGCCGAAATAACACTTAAAAAATTATTTTCATATTGTGGATAAACAAGCTCCTTTTCTTTAAAAAGGGAAAGGATCGTTTGCTTGATATTTTTATCTATTAGAGGTATCTCCAAATAGCTTAATAAATAATATAACCCATTCTTGGTCACTTCTACACATAAATATATAGAATCAGATATAACAAATCCTTCATGCAATACTTGATCTAAATATTCAAACATTTCAATATCTTTAGAAAATTCTAAATAAAAATAATTTTCATTTATTTCATATTTTTTCATATGGCATCCTCATATACTCATTTTTATTATTTTATCACAATCTATATAATTTTACCAATTTATTTAGAAATAAAAAGGTATAAAGGATTTCATTCCCTTATACCCTAATATATTAACTATTTTTAATATGACTACTTGCCTTTCTTTTCAATGAAATAAAAAAACCAACAACTAAGGAAAGCAGCATTATACCAACAACAATTAAAATTGCAGAAATCGTATACCCAAAATTATAAGTGGTTGGAATATAGTTTAATTTGTATGAATCTTTTAAATATTGATCATATGCATAATTAATACAAAATATTCCTAAGCCCGCAAATACAGCAGACGTGATTAATGTTAAAATACTACTAATACTCAAGATGCACAATTCATTAATTCTCTTTAACCCATAAACTTCTAATATACTAAAACAAATTCTATTGGTCGAATATAACACATACGTATTATATGCAATCATAAGTATGGAAGTAACTAAAGCAAATACTACAATTAAAATCGCTAGTGTTCTTGTGTGGTCAATACTTTGCATTAAAGAATTCATACTAGAAAAACCCTCAAATTGAATACTGTAATTATCATCACTTAATACCTTACTTATAAACTTTGTCAATTGGGTTTTACTGCTTATAAAATTTGTTATATAATAAGATTCAAATTTTCCATTTTGTGTAGGAGAAAATTCTTTTTTTAATTTTTGTGCCATTTCGATGGAAGAAATTACATGATAGGCCCTAGATTCATAAATATCCTTAATTATAAAACTATATTCTTTTTCAAAATCATAGTCGTATTTTTTTAATCTTAAGGTTATTGGTTTACCAATCTCTGCCTCTATACCCAGCAATTTAAATCTTTCCATTAAGCGAGTTGAAACCACAATTTCGTTTTCATTTAAAATCCAATTGGAATTAATTTCAAATCCAATCGAATCCCCTTCAAATACATAAACCTCTAAATCGTTAAGATTATCCTCTGTCAAATCATAATAGGTATCTTTGTTTCCCCAAAAATTCGTAAGGAAATACTGTAGGTCCTGTTTATAAACGAGACCTCCCGTTTTTCCATAATCATAATTAATGTTATTAAGTACGATTTCTAAAAAATCAGTAACAACGATTTCCTTTATAATTAGTTCCTTCTCTATATTAAAATAATTATTTACTTTAATTTTTTTTCCAATGCATTCTCCCACACTAGAAAAATCAATAACATTATAGTATTTAAGAGCATAAAGGCTGTAATCCGTTACCTTTATTTCATCTTTACCTAAGGTCTCATCAAAAATATAATTCTTAAACACATCCCCCGTGTAGTATTTGGTAATCGGCTTAGAAGTATATCCTTCAAAATATATAGCATTAAGTTCTAATCCTATTCTTTTTTGAACATCAAAATGATAAGAATCCATTTCAAATTCTTCTATTTCATATTTCTTTTTCGGTTGCCACAATCCAAAATTCATTTCCCTAATATTATTATCAATTAAATACCTTGCAATAACTTTTTCTTTAGAATAATTTTCTAAAGAAAAGAAAAAAGCAAGAGAAAGCAAAAGACAAAAAAATACAAGAAAAGAAAAGACTAAATGTGTTTTTTTTATATACATTAATTTTTTATGTAAGAAAAATAAACTAGAAAACTTCATTTTATTTTTCCCTTTATCTATAGGGAAAAGATCTTCTATTCTTCTTTCTTCCATAGGGAAAAGATTCTTGTCTAAATCAAGTATGGTATCGGCATACTCTATTACTAAATCTTTATCATGCGATGTAAATATAACTAATATCTCTTTTGATAATTCTTTTAAAATTTCAAGAATAAACTTAGAATTTTTTTCATCTAAACTTGAACTAGGTTCATCTGCAAAAATAACTTTAGCATCTCTTAATAAAGCTATAGCGATGGAAACTCTTTGCCTTTCTCCTCCTGAAATTTCACTTACTTTGGTGTTTTTATATTCAAATATTTTTAATTTTTTTAATATTTTATCTGTTTTGTTTTCATCATAAATATTTCCAATAACTTCAATACAAATACGAATGTTTTCTTGAACCGTTAGCCCATCAAATAAATTATTATCTTGGAAAATATATACCGATTTTGTAAAAATACTTTTTATATCCTCACTATAAAGAATCTCCCCTTTTAAAGGAGAAAGAATCCCTCCTATTGTGTTTAGCAACGTAGTTTTACCACAACCAGATTCACCAATAATAGCATATAATCCTTGATCTTTAAATTGAAATGAGATATCCGATAAAATTACTTTATCTTTATATCCTATTGAAAGATTATTCAAATCTATCATTTATATCCCTCCCAATCTAAAAATAAATATAGGTAGAATTATCCTTTGGTCCATTATAAATATAAGTTCCATCATCTAATCTTTTACATAAGGATAATACCAGACCATAATTCTCAATAAATTGAAAGAAAACTCTTATTTCTTTTAACCTATATCCTATTAGTTTATATTCGTAATATGTATTTTTATTAAGCCCAACCCATTTTTTAGAGGTTATCACTTCAAATTCCTTTTCAAAGGATGACACAATAAAAGCATGAAAAGTAGCTCTTCTTTGTGCAAAATAGTAGCCATCCTCATAAATGGGATAGGTTAAGGTTTCACTTTCTGTATTTGTAATTGTCGTTGAATTTCTAATCGTATAACTTACACTAGCCGTTATTTCTTCAGTTGAAGAAATGCCAGCATTGCAAATATCTACCTTAATTCCTAATTCTTCTTTTAATGAAGCCATCGTTTTTAAAGAATTTGTTAAAGATGTCTCATAGGTAGAACAAACCACTTGAGAATAGGTAACCGTTCTTTCACACCCGTTATAAAGATAGCCCACGGCTTCGGATTGATAAGGTGCATCAATAACATTATCCACTTTATAACATACATAAGTATATGGAGCATAATTCTCATATTCATCCGCCCAAGCTAAACCATCGCAAATGATTCTACTTTTAGACCCAGCCTCACCATAAGAATAATAGCTTGAGGTATGTTCTTCATCAAAAGGTACAGTAGCACTTATATAATTATAATATAGTTCTCCTACTTGAGCCTGGGCATAAATATTTGTGTTATTGAAGATTATAATGATAAAAGAAAAGAAAAAAATACTAAAAATTAATTTTTTCATAACCCATATTCCCCTATAAAATGCGCAAAGCATTACTCTTAATTTATATTATAGTGGAATATTTGTATAAAAACACCAAAAATCGTTCGACAACATTTGACACTAAGGCTTTTAATGATGAATTTTCATAGTATCTAATATAGGAATTTCTAATTTTTTTACAAATTTACATATGGCTTCTACTTTTTCGTTCCATAAACCTTTCGGTGTATGAGCATCTGCCCCGATAATGATTTTTAAATCTTTGTATTCCTTTGCAATTTTCCAAAAATCTTCACATGGATATGGCCATAAAGAATAATCCTCATAATCCGTTATTCTCTTTATTCCTCCCGCATTCACTTCTAAATAAACATTATTTTTTATTGCAGCTTCACATATCTTTTTTGTTGCAGCAAGACAATATTCATCAAAGACCTTTTCTCCATTTTTATTTTTATATCGCATCATAAATAAATCGGGGTGAACAAGTGTATTAAATAGTCCACTTTCCATTGCCTTTATCGCTGTTATCACATATCCTTCTAAAGTTTTATAATTTACTTCCCTATAAGGATTTATAATTTTATCTTCAAACATATAATAATGAATTCCAAGATTAAGATAATCTACTTTATCTCTTAACTTTTGATAAAAAGAAAGTTGGTCTGGTAAAAACTCACTCTCAAATCCCGAATAGATTTTAATCTTATTTCCATATTTTTCTTGAGCTTCTTTTATATCATTTAAATAAAGCGGTACAGTGTCCATATTCATATTTTGATCACAAAAATTTTCTAAATAATCTTTTTGAGGCATAAAGGATTCCAACACTGGCGCATGATCGGTTATACCGATCTCTTTAAAGCCTAGCTCTAACGCTTTTCGCACATAATCCTCTACATTTCCTTTCGCATGATGACAATAGGCAACATGCGTATGATAATTATTTTTTATCATTGTATTCCTCCTTAAGATTTTATTTTAACACCAAGCATCCCCACAAGAGCGCTTGCTTGAAAAGAATCGATTATTACACCGCGAATCGAAAATAGATCGGTTTTTATTCCATAAATTTCGCTTGTAGATAAATCCATACCATATAAAGAGGTATGATCAAATTCTGCTTTTGTGAAATTACAATCCCTTACTTCCACCGTTTTAAATAGAGATTCACTAAAATAACTTTCCGTAAAATCATTGTGATGTAATAAACAATTGGTTAGCGTCGTTTCAAAACAATTAGAAAATCTTAAAGCACAATTTTCTAGTTCTACATCTTTCATATTCACGCTTAAAAAATGAGCTCCGATAAGTTTACAATTCTTAAATAAGACTCTCGTTATAGGTTTAGTAAATCGAATATTCGATAAATCACAGTTTTCAAAAATAACATCCATTAATTCGACATGTTGAAAAGAAACATTTTGAAAACTCATATTTTTAAAAACACATTCTTCTATTTTAATATCCTCTAATATTAAATTTTTTTCTAAAATTATCGAATCAAAGGAAGAACCAATAAATTCATTATCTTCTATACAAACAAAAAAATCACGATTCTCAATATGATTCAATATAGGCTTACGAATAACCATACATACTTATCCTTCTATAAAATTTATTTCTTTTACATCATCTTTGATTAAATAACACATCTCTTCATGGGGATCTGCACCTTCAGCTATTTTATTTACGGACATTTTCATATAATGAATTGTCCCACTAGCTAAAACTCTTCCATAAAGATTTAAAATTTGAGCTTCACATGTGAAAAAATTAGCCGTTTCCTTTACGATAACTCCCTTTCCAATTAAAGGCTCATTATAAGGAACGGGCTTTTTATATTTTGTATCCAAAGAAATGGTAACACCAAAAGTTTCTTCTGATAGCTCCTTTGCCCAATAAGAACGTAAACCCATTTCATCTAGCATTGCTGTAATTAAGCCACCATGAACTCTTCCTGGGTAGCTTTGATGCTTATCTCTATATTGAAAAGTTGTCATAACACTTCCATCTTCCATAGAGTAAAAGGGAGCCTTTACACCATAATCATTATCCAGTCCACAAATGATACACATTTTACTGTTTCTTTGTTTTTTTACTACTTTCATATTCTAACTCCTTTTTTGTTCTATATCTTTTATTTTAGCATTTTTGTTTTGGTTTGCAATTATTTAAAAAGTATATCGACCGATTCTTATGTAAATTGATTTTGATAAAGTTCAAAATGAAACCTTTCTATAAAATAAAAGAGCCTTTATAGGCTCTAGCATACTTATTTTTAATCAAGAGGTATCATATTTGTTTTCTTTTCCGTTCCAACTACAATAGAAGTTTCTATATTGGAAACGTGAGGGATACTTAAAAGTCTATCGAAAACAAAATTCCTATAGTATTGAAAACTTTTTGCAACGATTTTTAATAAAAATGCTGCTTCACCAGTTATGGTGTAACATTCGACAACCTCTGGAATAGCGTGTACCTCGTTAATAAAATTTGAGGAAGTTTCTCGATTTAATGGATGCATAGCAACTTTAGCAAAGCATGTGATTTCAAAACCTAATATTTTTTCATCTACTATGGTAGTAAATTGCTTTAAAACTTTTTGTTCCTTTAAATTCTTAACTCTTAATAAGCATGATGATGGCGCAAGACCAATTTTTTTGGATAATTCAATATTTGATATTGAAGAATCTTCCTGTAACAATTTTACTATTTTTTTGTCATAATCATCTAAATGTATAGAAGCCATTACTCATCACCTCTTTATCTCAAACCAATAATGATTTTACCACACCATTTTGGTTTTGTCAAAGATTATTCGACAAAAATAAAAACTTGTTATTTTATATTCTAAGTAAAAAAGCATTAATAAAATAAAAAGAAATTTTTGTTTTTAAAAAATAGTGACTTTTTCCATAAAAATTATTTTTATTTTTAAAAAAAAGGTTTATAATGAACTTAGGTGATAAGAATATGTGGGAATTAAAAAATCCAGTTTATGGAGATCAAATAAGAGTAAATCGTGGTTTATATTACCATCACGGAATATACGCATCCAATGATAGTGTTTACCATTTTGCATCTCCTATAGGAAATGAAGTGAATCAAGAAAATGCAAGAGTTATTTGCACAACCTTAGGAGAATTTTTAAAAGGAGGAAATGTCGAAGTACGCTCCTATACAAAAGACGAATTAAAACAAAAGCGCAATCCAGAGGATATCATTTCTTATGCAAAAGAGCATTTAGGGGAGGGTGGCTATAATTTGGTAACAAACAACTGTGAACATTTTTCTAATCGTTGTGTTTTTGGTGTATCAAATAGCAGTCAGGTCGATGAAATATTTTCTATGTTTGCGGGGTTATTCAAATGAGAGTTGGTATAGATATTGGTGGTACAACCATTAAAATTGGGTTTGTAGAAAATTTTAAAGTAATGGATTATTATGAAATACCTACAAAAAAAGAATCCCTATTTAAGGATATTTGTTTATCTTTAAAATCATATTTAAAAGAGCATAAAAATATTTGTATAGAAAAAATCGGATTTGGTATTCCTGGAAATGTAAAAGAAAATTACATCGTTCAAACACCTAATATAGGAATACAAAATGTGAATATCAAAGATGAGATTAAGGCTTTTTTTCCTAATATAGCAATTGCCAGCAATAATGATGCCAATGTGGCCGCTTTAGGAGAAGCTATTTTTGATGGATACGCACAAAATAGTTATATGATTACACTTGGTACAGGTGTAGGTGGCGGATTAATTCTAAATGGAAAAATTGTGGATGGATCCCATAATGCCTGTGGAGAAATTGGACATATGTTCATCGATTCTATTCATAATTATCCTTGTACTTGTGGTCTTACCGGTTGTTTGGAAACGGTAGCTTCTGCTACTGGTGTTGTTCGATTAGCAAAACAATATCATTCTAAATTTCAAACCGCTTTATCCTTAAATAATTTAACTTGTAAAGATGTATTTGATAAAGCAAAGGAAGATGATCCTCTAGGATTATATATTGTAGATATCGTTTCTAAATATTTAGCTAGAGGACTTGCTAATCTTGCGGTTGCTGTGGATATAGATGTTTTTTATATTGGCGGAGGCGTTGCAGCCTGTGGAAATATTTTATTAGATAAAATAAAATTCTATTATAAAGAGTACAGCCATTATGCGGTTAAAAATACCGAAATTAAACTAGCTAAACTAGGAAATCTTGCGGGAATGCTTGGAGCAGCATACCTTTAAGGAGCGTGAAACTATGGGCAAAAAAATTAAAGAAATTCGTTCAAAAATCTATAAACCTGAAATTTTATTTTGTCCAAAATGTAATCATCCTTTAAAGTATAAATATACGGTTTCCAATAAAGTCGTACAATTTACTTCTGGAAAATATTTTAGAATAAAAAATTTAGGATATGGTTGTCCGAATTGTAAGGATCAACATATATATTTTTCACAAACTGCAAATAAATTATGTTTTAAAGGATATACGTATTCTGCTAAAATAATATGCATGATATCCTATTATAAAAATAAGCATTATGGAAGAGAAAGTATTTGTGATATTTTAGCATCGAAAGGTATAGAAATTTCAGATAGAAACATAGATATTTTATACAAAAAATTTTTAACATTTTTAAATCAAGATTATGATTCAAAAATAAAAAAAGCATATAGCCATATGCTTACCGAATATAATGAAATACGTTTGTCCATTGATTTAATTACCATAAATGAAAAATGTTATATTATCTTATATGATTTTTTTACCTCGGAATTATTAGCCTTATGGATATTTGATAATTTTAATGAGACCGACATAAAACTAACCTTGTCCTCATATATCTGTCCGGATAGGAATATAACTTTAATTGCCTCCATAAGAAACACTAAGGATGGTAAACTTATTCCATTACTTAAAAGCTTAACCAAAAATCAAACAAAATTTATATCTTATACAAAATTTTAACCCTACTTAAATTAGTAGGGTTCTTTTTTATTCTTCTTGTTTTTCTTCTTTGTTCTCTTTCGTTTTAGGAAGTAATAAATTCATTATAATACCTAATAGCATTGCAACAGCTGTTGCAGAAATGGATATAGTATTATTTCCTAATACACCACCAAATCCTAAAGATAATCCACCAATACCTGCAACTAAGATGACGGAAGCAATAACAATATTTCTTGTTTGTCCGAAATCAACCTTTTCTTTAATTAGCATTTTAACACCACTTGAAGCGATAAAGCCATAAAGAATTAAAGATACTCCGCCCGTGATACAAGCAGGAATGGTTTGAAGAAGAGTAGTTAAAGGAGCAAATAAACCTAAAACAACCGATAAGATTGCTGCTAAAATAATTACAGATACTGAAGCAATTTTAGAAACTCCAATTACGGCCACATTTTCTCCATATGTCGTATTGGCTGCACCACAAACTACACCAGATACTGCGGTTGCAATTCCATCTCCTATTAAGGTTCTAGTTAATCCTGGTTCTTTTTCTAATAAATCACGATTAATTATATTTCCTAAATTCTTATGATCTCCTATATGCTCGCATATCGTAACTAACGCAACAGGAACAAACAATAATGCTACCTGACCTACCGTTTGCATGCTGAACGTAGCCTTTTGCTTGAAAGCATCAACAAATACATAATCGATAGTAATCCAAGATCCAACATTCGACCAATCCTTATCAAAAACACTAAAGTCTATAATTTTTAAACATCCAACATCGGCAAGATTTCCTATAACTGTAAAAACACAAGCAACCAAATATGCACCAACCATTCCTATAACAAAAGGAATAAGTGTAATATTTTTATGCTTAGAGGTTGCACAAAATGCGGTTAAAAAGCAAGCAACTAGTGCGATAACTATAGACATAAAAGTATATTCCCAAGGAAGATTACCTCCTATAAAGGTTGCAATTCCTGCAGTACCGCCCGTAATATTTCCTATAGCAGATCCTGCAAGCCCTAATCCAATAACCATAATAACTGGACCAATGACAACAGGCGGTAACAATTTATTTAACCAGCCTGTACCAACTTTCTTAATGATTAAGGCAATAATAACATAAACGATACCTACCATAACCATACCTAGCATAACGGCAGCATAATTCATGTCATTTTTATCCATAACACCTAAAGCAAGTGCGGAAGACATTGGTGCTAAATAGGCAAAGGAACTACTTAAAAAAACAGGCGATTTTCTTTTTGTAGTAAAGATATATATCAAAGTACCAAATCCTGCAGCCATTAAGGTTGGGCCAATCGGAAGACCTGTAAGTAGTGGAACGGTAATACAGGCAACCAACATCGCTAAAATATGTTGGATGGCAAATAAAAGCCATTGTGATTTCTTTTTTGGACTCTCCTCAACATCTAAAACCAATTCTTTTTCCATAATATAAGTTTCCTTTCTTATTCTTCTTTTATTTCTTCTATTTTTAATTCAGATAACATTTCATAAAAGGCTTCTTTAAATCGATCTTCAGGCTCACTATAATTTAAGCAAATAAGTTTATCTTCTTGTTTAAGTAAAGCCGTATAATATATATTTTTCCCTTTTAAGGTAAAATCCGGTAACTTCATAACATTTTTCTCGTCGATGGATTTAAAAATTTCTAATCCTACAAAGATTTTACATTGTTCTAATTTCGAATTTGATTCGCTCTTTTGTTCCTCCTGAGGTTCAAAATAAGCAGCATAATCTTCAACCAAAACGCACTTATAAGCGATATCTTTTTTTATTTTTAAAAAACTGCTTCCATAATTTGTTTTTCTTTCTTTATAATTTAAGTCCTTTAACGTTTGATAGAAAATATTAAAATTACCCCTATATTCTTTTGTAGGATAATTTTCTTTTTTTTCCTTATATCGAAAGGTCTGAAAAGAAGCCGCTTGTACAGCTATGGTTAAAAAAATAAAATCAATAGCTAATAAAACAATGACAATTTTTGTCCATCCATCCTTTGTAAAAGGGCAAATACATATTAATCCTATAGCGATGATAAAAGCAATAGCTACAGTAATCCATAAAACTTTTTTATTTAATCTTCTCATAAACTAATCCCTTGTTTTATCAATGAAAGCCAAATCAAAATACAAATTTTCGCACATATGATCATATAATTTATAAAACTGAGGAACAGGCTTATAATAATCCATTTGTACCTTTTTTGCATTATAAAGACAGGCCTGTTGAAAATTAAATTTATCCGATTTGCAAAACTTTTTTGCTAATGCAATGGTATTTTCATTATAATGTTGAAATAAAACCAATATTATACTTTTTTTACCTGGGGTAATCCCTTTGGCTTCTAATAAAGGTTTTAAAGATTCATAATCATATTTCGTTATATCAAAATCTTCTTCATTATAAACTAATACATTAATAAATGTTGTACCTTTAAACTCCCTAGTATAAATCATAACCTTTGCTGTTTTTTCATCATCCGATTCTGAAATTAATGTTTCATTTGCATATATTAAAGCATATTTAAAATTATGAAATGGTTTTGAATCATAAAATCCTATAACTCCAGGCTCTTGTATAACCTTTTCTTTGATTCCCATGAATTTTTTAAATTTTTCCCACACGTTTGATATCCACCTTTTCATATGATATGTAAATTATACCAAAAAATTTATAAAAATAAAAGAATTATGCTATAATTACAAAAAAGAAAGGATTTCATGTTATGAGACCAAAGTTTATCGGAAATAATCCAAGCTTTTATCTTATTGCACCATCTTTTGGTTGTACGACTTCCCCATATAAAGAAAGATTAGAAAAAGCAATGGATAACTTTAAAAAAATGAATATAAATATAATTTTAGGAGAAAACTGCTTAAAAAACAAAGGTATTGCTGCTTCAAATACTCCCCAAAAAAGAGCACAAGAATTTATGAAGGCTTATGCATCAAATGCAGATGCCATACTATCTGTAGGTGGTGGGGAGACCATGGTGGAAATGTTAGAATATATCGATTTTAAAAAACTAGAAAAATTACCCCCAAAATGGTTTGTTGGCTTTTCAGACAATACCAATTTAACGTACACTTTAACTACAATTTGTAACATTGAAACCATCTATGGAAACAATGCTCCTAGTTTTTATACATATCCTTTACAATATGATTCTTTGGATACATTTAAAATGTTAAGGGGAACTTCTTCCTTTGTCGGATATGAAGGCTGGCAATTAAAAGAGGATGATGCTATATTTCCTAAATATAGCTTTGATCAAAAAAAAGTAATTCAAACCTATAATTATACCTCTTCCTTTGAAGGAATCTTATTAGGTGGATGTCTAGACTGCTTATCTATTTTATGTGGAACGAAATTTGATAAAACAAAAGAATACGTCCAAAGACATAAAAAGGGTATTATTTTTTATCTAGAAGCCTGTGATTTAAATTCAATTGGTATACGTAGAGCTTTATTTCAATTAAAACATGCCGGATGGTTTACCAATATAAAAGGATTTTTAATTGGCAGATCTCATCTGTATAATGATATTTCTTTTGGTACAACACCAAAAGAATCATATATAGATTTATTAAAAGAGTATAACGTTCCTATTCTACTAGATATTGATTTAGGGCATTTATCTCCTTCTTTACCCTTTAGAAATGGTGCTTATGCAAAAGTTGAATTATTAGAAAATAATATTAAAATCATTTACAAAAATGAATAAAAAAGAAGTTCTTAAAAAGAGCACTTCCCATAGAGATTATAAAAAAGCGAAGAATTTTAAAATTCTTCGCTTTTTATAATTGCCCGATAAATTGAAATTTAACCGTTGTTCTTTAGATTTGTTGTGTCAAAATATAACTCTGAATAACCGCAATCGCGGCATATATATCTTGTACTATCTGCATTCTTTAATGTAGATATTTTGACTATAGGATTATAAACTGTAGCTACGCGACCTCCGTTGAATATCGGACTTTTATATATGAAAATATTCGTTGACTTACATTTGGGACAAATACCTGTGTTTTTCAAAATTATCACCTCGCTAAATTACTGTTTATCTTTCCGTTATTATACAACAAACAATATAAAAAGTAAAATAATTTAGCGCACCTTCCTTGCTTGCAAGGTATAGTGCGCTATACTTATATTCTGTGGTAAAATTCCCTATGGGAACTATGGTAATAGAACTTCTTTTTTATTATCTAAATGGTATATTGGGAACTCTAATGTCTTTCCATTCTGCCATAGCTAAAGTTTTACCCTTTTCGCATTGTAATGATCCTGTTTTATCGACAACCATTAAATTATTTATTTTAGGCATATACCTTGCATTCAAAATATTTGAAACATCTTTTTTACTAAATGCATCTGAACCCGCCAAAACGATTGTACCATCCTTTTTTAAACCAAAGGTATATGTAGATAAGGTGTGTACTTGGATAACATTTTTCCATGTAGTAACATTTAATACGCCATTATAATTTGTACCACAAGCAACTACCGTATTATCTTTCTTTAATCCTACAATATGAACACCAATCCAATCCCCATAGGATAAAGAAACCATCTTTATATCTTCCCATGTGGCAATAATTTCTGTATAAGCATTTTCATTATCTAAATACTTTGCCGATCCATCCGCAAACACACCACACGCATAATAGTAATAAATAGTTCCTGAATTATCATAAGGAGTATAAACACTTTCCTGAATATCAAAATTTACTACATACTCCCATTTTTTTATTTCCTTTAGAACTGTGTGATTACGTGATGAGGTATGTAAAATCTTTCCATCAGCCCTTAATCCAAATACGATATTTCCTGTCGTATAAATTTGAACAATATTTTTCCAGCCACTTACCTTTTTTCTTAAACTTCCACTGCCATCTACCTTTACTTTACCATTAGAATCTAGACCAATAATGCTATCTTCTGTCATAGCTAAATATACCATATTTTCCCACTGCTCAAATTCGGTATACGTATGTTCCTTGCGATTTAACTCCATACCAATTAGCTTATCCTTCTGTATAGCAACCATATAATCCGATGACATTGCTATGCTTTGTTCAATTACAAAATCCTTCCATAAAAGTTCTTTACTTCTTTTGTAATCCTCGTCTTTATATATGCTTCCAAATAAAAAGCCTGCTTCGTGATTTTTTCCTTCTAAAACGAGAGCCTCTGCTTGTGCACGTTTTATATATGTTTTTGCATCCTTATAGTTTCCTGCTTTTTTAAATTGCTCCATAGCTAAGGCATAATCTTTATTCTCATATAAATTTAAACCTTTATTGTAATAAGGTTGTGGATATAAATTAAATCTCCAAAATAAAACCACACTAATTCCAATAACCAAAGAAACAAAAACAATGGTACCTATAATGTTTTTATAAAAATTAGGATGTTGTTTTAGAAATAACATCTTTTTTTCTTTTTTCTTATTTTTTATTTGCTCCTTGTCGTATTTCTTTCTTTCTTTATCCGTAAGAGAAGCATACCACTCTTCAAATTTTCTTTTTTCCTCTTCTAATCTTTTCTTCTCTTCTTCTTTTCTTTTTGCTTCTGCTTTCAGCCATGCCTCTCTTCGTTTTCTTTCCTGTTCTTCTCTAATTCTTCTTTCTTCCTGCTCTTTTTTTAGACGTTCTTGTCTTTCTTGTTCTCGGCGTTTTCTCTCCTCTTCCTCACGCATCTTACGTTCTTTTTCTTCACGTGCTTTCTTTTCTTCCTCCGCACGTTTAAAAGCTTCCTTTGCTTCTTCTTTTTTAATGGCTTCTTCACGTAAAATGGAAGGATTCTTCGCATAGATGAATTCATTAACCTTATCTAAATGATTTATCAAAAAGTCTTTTGCATTATTTATTTTTATCATCCAAGAATCATCAGAAAAAATTTGCTTATCTGGGTGAAATTTCATTGCTAAATCGCGATATCTTAATTTTATTTCTCTTTCCGTTAAAGGATGATCAATATTGTCATAATTAAGATCTCTTAAGCTTAGCATAATAACGGTTTCGAAATCCATAGGACCACCTCCCTTTCCTTTTTATTTTATCATGAAAAAGTTCAAATAAATAGATAGAATAACAAAAAAAGAGCATTTCATAAAAATACTCTTAATGGGACTTATTCTTTATTCTATAAAATCTGTTAAAGAAGAAAATTCATATCCTTTTTCTCTTAGTTTCTCAATAATAATTGGTAAAGCTTTCGCATTTGAATCGGTTAGAGTATGCATTAAAATAATGGATCCGTTTTGAATCTGCTTAATTATATTTGTAACTACATAATTTACTCCCTTATCATCGGTATGGACATAATCATATATTTTAACATTCCACATAAAAATCAAATAGTCTCTATCGTATAAAATTTGTTCTTTTTTCTTATCAATAAAACCCATAGGGGGTCTAAAAAATTTTGTAACTGGTTTCCCTGTAATTTCTAAAACCTTTTTCTCAAAATTTTCTATATCTTTTTTAAACGCTTCATCACTTATCTTTCGAATATCACAATGACAAAGTGTGTGATTAGCAAGAATCTGTTCTTCTTGAATTCTTTTTATGACGGTTGGATTATCCTTTAAAAAGCTTCCTTCTATAAAAAAGGTTGCGGGGACATTATATTTTTTTAATGTATCTAAAATTGATATCGTGTTCTTTAAGGAATACCCATCATCAAAGGTTAAATAAATCTTATTCGAATTCGGATTACCACTATATATTACGGAACCTGCATGAATTGAAATAAAATTTATAAATAAAAAGAAAGATAGGAAAATAAAAAATAATTTTTTCATTTTATCACCTATCTTTAGTATTCTTTTTTTAAAATTAAATTATAATCCCATTATTTGCCAAGACAAAACTTAGTAAATAAAGCGGTAATTAACTCTTCTGGATAAGATTGGCCTGTAATCTCTCCTAACGCATCAAATGCTTCTTTAATGTCGATTTCTATTAAATCGATATAATCTTTATTTTTGATTGCCATTCTTGCATTGTACAAAGATTTATACGCTCTTTGCATTAAAGAAATTTGACGTTGATTATTCAAATACTTATCATTATCCACATTAAATTCTTTTAATCGAGTAATTTCATAGATTTTATCGGCAATTAACTCAAAACCTGTTTTATTTTTTGCTGAAATATAAATAACATTATCTTGCTTCCATTTTGGATATAGATCCGTTTTGTTTGCAAGAATAATTCTTGGCTTTTCCTTTGTTAGGTCTAGCAATTTAAAATCTTCCTCTTCTAACTCTTTTGATGAATCAAGTACAAGCAAAACTAAATCGGCAGATTCAATTGCATCCTTACTTCTTTTAATACCAATTGATTCCACATAATCCTTGCTTTTATGTATTCCAGCCGTATCAATTAAATGAAGGGTTATATCTTTAATATTTAACGTTCCTTCTACAAAATCTCTAGTGGTTCCAGCAATAGATGAGACAATAGCCTTTTCTTCATCTAACAGAAGATTTAAAATACTACTTTTTCCTACATTAGGCTTTCCAATAATAGCGGTTTTAATTCCATGAATCGCAATCGTTGAAATTTTAGAATTTTCTAATATAGTAGCCATATCTTTAAGTAAATCCTCTATTACAGGTAAAAGGTATTTATTTGTAACCTCAATAGAATCCTCATATTCTGGATAATCGATATTTACTTCTATCTTGGCTAATATATCTAAAATTTTTTCTCTAAAATCTTCTATTAATTTAAAGGTTTGCTTCCTTAAAGAATTACTGGATGATTTTAATGCCAAAAGATTATTAGATGAAATAATATCCATAATTGCTTCCGCTTGGGTTAAATCTAATTTCTTATTTAAAAAGGCACGTTTAGAAAATTCTCCAGGCTCCGCAAGACGAAATCCATTTTTTAAAAGAACCTGTAACACATAATTGGTAACGAACACACCCCCATGGCAATTGATTTCCACTGTGTTTTCTCCATCAAAGGATTTGGGAGCTTTAAATATATTACATAAAACCTCATCCACAATTTTATCTTCGTCAAGAATATACCCATAATGAATCGTATGGGATTTCGTTTTGGTTAAATCCTTACCCTTAAATACTTGATTAACTAACTCAATTGCGTTTGGACCACTACACCGAATTATAGATATTGCGCCCGTACCATAGGGTGTTGCAATCGCACAGATATTATCTACCATAAAGAATCCCTCCAATCCATTATATTATATTAGATTCATATAACTTTTTCAAATATTTAATCTTAATGCTGTTTTTTATAACAAATCACACCTAATACGGTAAGGATGATTCCTATACTTCCTAATATTCCTCCTAAAATATAAAAGAACAAATGATTTTTATTTTTAGAATCAGAAATACTAGGTACTGTAAAATCAATTGCGTTATCTGCCACCTCTATTTTACTTGTATAAATAATACCATTTTTATCTTCTATATTTAAAAGATAAGATCCACTTGGATTAAATTCATCAAAATATAAAGAAGAAATCATAACGTCTTCTGATGAGATTTGTCCGGTTCGAATCAGTAATTGAATTACCTCTTCTTTACTTATTTTTTGATCGGAAGATACAATAATCGTATATAGTGGAGCCTCAATAACTGGAAAGTCCTCATCACTTAAATATATTCGAAATGTTGTAGAAATCGCATTTCCTGACTTATCTTCTGCCTCAACCAAAAAGTTATAATATCCTTTATCCTTACTATGATGCACAAAATCATTAAGATCGGTTAGTTTATAATCCGTTATTTCCTGATCAATTTCGTCATATACTAAAACAAATTGTTTCATATCCTCTACTTCATAATTTGCATGTATAGGAACACGAATCGCTTGTTGGATGGTAATGGTTGGCTTTGTTTTATCTATAACCTTAACTTCAATGGTTTTATAAGCTTCATTCCCATAACCATCCGTTGCTTTTGCGGTAATTTTATAGGTTCCTAAAACTCTAGCATTTGGACTATAGGTATTTTCTATAATTTCTAAGGTATATTCCTCATCCCCCTCAACCGTAAACCAATTTTTTATCATTTGAAGATTATAGGTTGCATTATACGCCACCTCTTTATTTTCTGCTACTATTTTTGGGGGAAGAATATCATAAACATCAATAAAACATTCCTGAATTGTAATATGATTTGAGGAGTCTTTTGCTTTTATTTTCATAGTATAGCTTCCTGGTTCTATAAAATCATTATCTAAAACGTATGTATTATCTATAATTTCAATATTTGATATTTTTCCATCGGTATAATCGGTAACTTGTAAAGAATTTAAAATTTCTTCTAAAGTTAATAAATTGGAAACCTCAGTAATAAAATGCAATTCTTTTCCTTCATACAATTCATTTTTCTTATATAAAAATCCTTCTAAACAGGTAAAAGCCATTGTTTGCGTATAATATTCAACATCAATTGGACCATGCTGTGGATAAAAATCATATGCCGTTAATTCATCATAGGTAAATTCCTTATCTACTTCCAAAGAAAAACCCTCCTTCGAATATCCAATAAAGTCATATAAATCTATTGTTTTACATGTGGTAATTTGGATAACATCCTCTTCATCGATAACCTCATATATTAAGGTATCTTTTAAATAGACTTGTGCCTTATACCAAATGTGATTTTCTTTAACTGTAAATTTCCAATAGATGGGGGTTATGCTATCATCCCCAACAATCCTTCCATAAAGATAGATATCCCCGTATCGCACATGTTCATATATACCATATTTATAACACTCATAAAAGGTAGAAGTTAAAAACCGGTCCACATCTTCAATTCCTTGAATAACACTAAATTTTGTACCTGAATATAATTCTTCTTTTAGATTATTTTCAAGCTCCCATAATTGACTTGCGTTTGCCTTTACATTATAAACGGCAGTAAATATAATAAAACATAAAATAAATACAATTTTTTTCATTTTTCTTCCTCCTTAATTTGTATTCATATAATATATAGGAAAATTAAATGAATTTTTTAGGACAAAAATAAAAAAAGTTAGGATAATTTTTCTTATCCTAACTAATATACTCTTTTTATTTAGATTTTATTAAATTAAAATAAATGACATTTTTTTATAAATACTTTATCATCTATACATTGTTTTACCATATTAATTTCTTCATCGAAAGGATCTACTAAATACATTGTTGGCCCACTACCGCTTAAATAAACCGCTATATTATTCTTTTTTATATTGAAATAAAGTTCCTTTAACTCTTTTGAAAGACTAAGTGCAGGTTTTGTAAGGTCATTAAATATATTTTCTTTTAATAAGGAAATATTATTATTTTCTAATGCCTTATAAATTTTACAAATCTTTTCTTCTTTTGACACTTTATCGTATATATAATTTTCATATACTTCTTTTGTGGATAATCCGATATACGGTTTAATTAATAAAATATTAATTTTAGGAATTTCAAACAAAAGAGGGTGTATTTTTTCTCCTTTATTTGTGCAAAGTGCCGCTTTTGTTTCAATAAAAAAGGGAACATCACTTCCTAATTTACTTGCTAAATCTCTTAGTTCATCATCTGTCGCACCAACATGATATAACTTATTTAAACCCCTAAGAGTTGCTGCTGCATCACTACTTCCTCCCGCTAAACCAGCCATAAGCGGTATATTTTTTTTTAGTTCTATAGATACACCTGAAGATATATTAAAATGATTTAAAAAAAGAGATGCGGCTTTTATACAAATATTATTTTCAATTTTATCATTGATAACAAAGATTTCATCTGCTTTACGTAAAATTAATTCATCATAAATACTAATAGGTATCATTAGATTATTCACCTTATGATATCCCTCGATTTTCTCCATTACTTCAAGTGCCACATTTATTTTCGCATATGCTTTTTCTTTAACCATAATCCTTTACCTCTATAAATCAAACTTTATTTGTTTATTAAAAATACTATCTTTTGTTGCAATATGAATTTTATCATCCTCTTTCGGATTTCCATCAATACACAAATCCTTAGGATTATGCCTTTTATATTTATCCATTACTTCCTTTTCATCATACCCATTGGCATAACAATATTTACACAAATGTGGACAACAAGCATAACTACCGATATCCTTTGTTTTAACACATTTACATTCTCTTAAACTATTTTGTTCTAGAATTAGATTATTGCAACCAAGATGTTTTTCTAACATTTCATTAGAAATACATGCGTTTGAGCTACATCCTAGTTTTAATAATTCTTCATCCTCATTACAAAGCTGAATTTTAATATTATATTTTTTAGCTATAAAAACAAATTGCTTAACGATATCCTTTTGATCCTCTATATTAACTTCCTTAAATCCTTTACTCCCTACATTCGGATAAATATCAATAAAGGATATAATGCATGTATCAATATAGCCATCTACCTTACTTAATAATTTATCAAACATAGCATAATGATATTCTTTTGTATACTCTTTATCTATAAAAATAGGATCATAGCGTAACGAAACACTATTTTTTCCATAACGTAAAGATAGTTTTTTTAAAGATTCAATTACATCATTTTTGTTTATTCCTTTTTCTATATCCTTTTTATAAGGGGTAATTGTTATAAAAAAATAAGGATTAACTTTATCTAAAATATCTAAAGAATCCATAATGGGTATTGGATTTTTTGTGCAAAAAATCATCGAATCCACATCTTCTAGCCTATAAGCATATATGCATTTTGGGTTATAAGGATTTCTACTATAAAATACTTTATCTTTAATTCTTTCCATAAGCCATTTCGAATAAAAGGCTAAAATATCACATCTTCCACTTGCAAATAACAACATATATATCACCTATAAACTACTTCTACTTTATTATACAAAAAAATAAAGATTATTTCATCAATAATCTCATTTTTCCATAAGTTTCTATACCACCAATACTACCTTTTTTCATTTTAGAGAAATTATAAAGATTTTTTATTTCAATAATTTGATTAAACGGCGTAATTGCAGAAAGTATTCCTACAATGGCTGGATCATAAGCTTCTATATTATTTCGATCAATGGATGAAGCAAAATTAGCTCCACCCGCAATTAAAGCTTCAAAGTTGCTTCCACAAGCTCCTGCAAAAATACATATATCATCTAAGGAATAATATTCTCTAATTTTTAAAATGGCATTTAGAAAATGTACAGTGTTTTTATAATTTTTTAAATCCTTATACCCTTTTTTATTATACGAATCATGGCCAGTTAAAATAACGATATTCGGTCTTATTCTTTTAATATAATCAATTATATTTTTCGCAAAATCTTCCTCGTTTAAAACCATTCCAAATGCATAAATATTTAAGGATCTATACAAAGTTAAGCATTTGTTTAAATATATGGGATCACTATCGAAATGTAATATTTTGCCGGTAATATGACCAATTTTATTTTTATAAGACTCAATAATGCTTTTCTGATAATCTAAATCATCGCTTTCAAATCGATGAAAGGATACATCATCGATTAATTTTAAATCTGAAACCTTCGCATCCGCAACTAACCGGACATATACGCCCTGTAGGATGGCTATTTCATCTATAATCTCATGAATGACAAATATAATATCATTATTATAAGATATTCTTGATACTATGTCTCCTTTTTTCAATATATCACCATACTATTATATGAAATCCTATGAGTAATATATCCCTATAATTATTCTTTATTTTCTTCGCTCTTTTCTAAAACTTTGGCATACCGGCCTTTTACCAAAATATCTACCTTTTCTCCTGTTTCGTAAAAATCCTTGGTGTAGGCGGTATATTCCTTGTTGTTTGCAATAATAATTACTCGATAAACGATTTTTCTAATTCTTGTTGTAAGACCTCTTCTAGAGCCACCTGTACTTGTACTACTAGAAAAAAGGCATATCTTTACCACACCATGAAGTATTTCTTGTTTTTTATTAGATTTTATTTTCCCACTTAAGGATATGCTTTCAAGAATTTTTTTAACGATAAGTGCTATTAAAATTGTACCACCAAAAACACAAAAACATATAAGGAATCCTGTAAAAATATTTAAAAAAGCAAAAACCATAATAAGGGCAAAATCCGTTATTAAAAATCCAAAAAAAATCCAACCTAATACTTTTTCTTTAGGGGTTGCATTTTTATAATTGCGTGCAATATGGTTTATAAAATAGGCATCTTTTCTTCGATTATTTTCATAACCATAAGATGAATTTATTTCTTGAATTTCCCTATATTCTTCTTTTTCACTTAAATCTTCCTCTGGCGTTTTATCTTCAAGTCTTCCAGTAATCATTAAAATTAAACTTATTACAACCAAAAGAAACATAAGAACTGGAGTACCTATAGACATTAAAATAATGCCAATAGAAATCATAGTTTCATTTTCGATGTTAGCCCCCACAATATTTAGAACAAGTCCTAAGATAAATGGTACAGGAACTAAAAAACTAATTTTAATTAATTTTTTCAAATTTAACCATCTCCCATATAACTTGATTAAAGCATTAAAGAATCACTTAATAATATAAATTGATTTATATCTAGCTCTTCACTACGTGCGGAAGGCTTAATATTTAAATTTTTTAAAACCTCTTCCACTTTGTTTTTATCAAAATTTTTAGATAAATTATTTAATAAGGTTTTTCTTCTTTGGCTAAAGCATAAACGTATAAAGGAAAAAAAGAATTCTTCATTCTTTGCCTGATATTTTGGTTCTTGGTAAACATCTAATCTCACCACCGCACTATCAACATTCGGTGCAGGAATAAATACCGTTTTAGGAACGACACAAACTTTTGTTGCATTTGCGCGATATTTTATAGCTATGCTTAACGCATTATAATCCTTTGTTTTTGGATGACCACAAATTCGATCCGCAACCTCTAATTGCATCATCATAACATATCTTTTGATTTTATTTGTTTTTGATAATAAACCTAAAATAATGGGAGTTGTAATATAATATGGTAAGTTTGCTACAACATATATTTTTTTATAGGATGATAATTTATTATCTATATCTTGTTCAATATCTACCTCTAATATATCTTTATGAATAACTTCAAAATTTTTATAATCCGATAAATTCTTTTTTAAAATTGGAATTAAATCCTTATCGATTTCATAGCATAAAACATATCCAGCCTTATGGCATAAATGTTCGGTTAAGCTTCCTAATCCTGGGCCAATCTCTATAACAGCAGTATCGGTATCAATTTCTGCGGCCTCTGTAATATTCGATAAGATATTTTGATCGGTTAAAAAGTTTTGACCATATTTCTTTTTAATATAAATTTGATTATCTTCTATAACACTATTTATAAAAGATTTATTTCCGATTTTATTTTGCATAGAATTTTTTCTACCTCTTCTTTTGTTAATCCTAACATACTTAATCTTTTTAAAAAGGTTTTACTATTCGGTTTTCCTATATTTAAAACTTCGGATATTTTATCTCTTAATATTCCACTATTTCTTTGTCCATTTAAGCCTAAAGCATATAAATCCTTATTGGTAATTGTTACCTTGTTCGAATCAGAATAGATATTCTTTAATGCATCTATAATAGCTTCTTTAGAGGCGTGCTCTATTCCAACCTTTTTCTTATTGCTGCTTATACAATCCTTTTTTCTTAAAAAAGCCTGTTTGGCATTTGGTACCGCTTGTAATAGGATATTTCTTATTTTTTCTCCTGGGGCATCCGGATCTGTAAAGATAATGATTTGATTCCCTTTACTTAAATTTTTAATGCATTCCATTGTTTCCTTACTAATTTCTCTACCGTTGGTTATTATACAATGCGCATTAGGGTAAATCGATTTTATCTTAGAAACATCATGTATCCCCTCTACAACAATAATATCCATTTTTAATCCTCAAAATAATAAATTCGATCAATGGATTTATAGCTAGATAAGGTTAAACTTTTAACGATTGGCGAGTATTTATCTAAGGACTTAATCTCTCCACTTGGAAGTAAGACCTTTATATCATTAATATCGCTTTTCTTACTATGTAAATAAGCGACGGCAGATACTGTGGATTCTTTATAAAAATATTTGCCTAATTTTGTATTATATTTTTCTTTTAATTCTATTATCGTTTTTTCTTCTGGTTCATTAGCTAAATCTACAAATTGGAATAAATGACGATTTTGGAAGGCGTTGGATAATTTATTTAAAATCGGATCACTTGATTTTGTGAATTGCTTAATAAATCCATTTACATATGAATCATCTAAATCAATATAGGATTCAATATCATCGTTGTCCTTAATCACATTTAAAAAAGATTCAATGGATGCATCAACATTTTTATTTTCTTTGACTAAGTCTTTTATTCTTGCATAAATTCCTTCTAATAAGCATTCATACGCTCTAGCAACCGGATGGTAATAAACCTGAAAATACATATGATATCGACTCATTAAATAAGATTCAATGGAATGAACGCCACTTGCACGTACTAATAGTTTTTGGTTTACGATTTTCATGCTTCTTAATATTCGAAAATAATCAATATGTCCGTATGCTGCACCAGTAAAATAAGCATCTCTTGATAAATAGTCCATTCGATCCACATCTAATTGTGAAGATACTAATGCCTCTATTAAAGGAAATTTTCCATTATGTGCGATTACGGATATAATATCACAAGCTAAAGACTCATTTATACTTAATACTTTATTTACCTCGGTTTCTTCACTCATAATAAGTTTAATGGTCATATCTTCATGAGAAGCCTCTATCACACTTTCAAAGGCATGACTATAAGGCCCATGTCCAATATCATGAAGTAAGGCAGCACATAAAAAAACGATTCTTTTATATTCGTCTAAGGCTTCCATTCCCTCTACATTTTGTATAATAAGATTCGCCATTTGATAAGCACCTAAAGAATGCGTAAATCTAGAATGTTCTGCGGTTTGAAAAACCATGGCAACCCCACTTAATTGTCGAATTCTTCTTAGTCTTTGAACCTCTTTCGTATCAATTAAATCACTTATTATCTTATAATCTACCGTTATATAGCCATATAAAGGATCTCGAAACACTTTCGTTCTTTCTAATTTTTTATACATGAAATCACCATCCTAAATCCATCCATCATAATTTTAACATTTAATGTATGAACTTTCAACTTTACTTTTTTTCAAAGAATAATTATAATATAATTACTAAAAGGGACAAAGGAGAATTTTTATGAAAAGAATAACAAAATATTTAACGCTTTTTTTAATAAGTATTCTATTATTTTTAACTTCCTGTATTTCAAATTCTACCCCAGGAGAAGTCGTATATACAATTACCTATCATACAAACGCTACTCCTACAACGATTACGAAAGAATATAATAAAGATAGTCTTTTAACCGAAAGCGAAGTTTCTTCTCTTTCTATTTCAAAGGAAGGCTTTACAAAAGAATATTGGTATTTAGATTCAAATTATAAAGAAAAAGTAATCTTTCCTTATACAATAAGTAAAAACGAAGACTTTTATTTAAACTGGATAAAAGATGAAATTCCTACTCCATCGACATTTACTATTAATTTTTATGTAGATAAAAAAATATATGAAACAAAAAACGTAGATAAAGATTCCATTTTACAGGCTCCCAAAGATCCAAATAAAGAAAATTCCTTCTTTAAAGGATGGTATGAGAATGAAGAGGGAACAGGGACTTCTTATGATTTTACGAAACCAATAACAAAAGATGTGGATTTATACGCTGTGTTTACTTCTACTCCTGTATATGAAATTACCTTTGTGGTAGAAGATGTGAACATACCTAGTCAATATATAGAGGAAAATAGTATTTTAGAAGAAACCATCCCATCCAAACCTGGATATACCTTTGAAGCATGGTATGAAAATAAAAACTTTGAAGGTGAACCGTTTGATATAAACACAAAAATTACAAAGCCTTATACTCTTTATGGAAAGATGAATAAGAATAAATATAATGTTCTATTTTATAAAGATACTACCTTAGTAGAAACACAAGAAGTATTCTATAAAGAAACCGCATCTCTTCCTGCTTCTACCCCTTCTAAAACAGGATATACATTTAAAGGTTGGTCACTCGATTCTACTACCTACCAAGAATTTTCTTTTGAAACCTTAATAGAAAAAGAAACAAAAGTGTATGCATATTTTGAAATAAATACGTATACAGTTACTTTCTATAATAATACATCCGTTTTAGAAACAAAAAAGGTAGAGTATAACACAAAAGTAGATAAACCAAACGATCCTGTAATAGATGAATACGATTTTGATGATTGGTATACGGATACAACCTATACAAAAAAATTTGATTTCAATAGTAATATTACCAAAGATACTAAGGTGTATGCACATCTTACAAAGCAGACTACCTATACGGTTACCTTTGAAGTTGATGGAACCATATATGAAACACAAACCGTGGTAAAAAATAAGAAAGCAACACAACCTATAGATCCAACAAAGGATGAATATTCTTTTACTGGCTGGTATTTAAATAATAGTCTTTATTCGTTTAATTCCGTCGTTACACAGGATATAACTTTGGTTGCTCAATTTGAAAAAACGATATTAAATATTACTTCTTTTGGTGGATATAACGAGGGGGCTTATATTGTATTTGATAAATTACCTAATGTTCCTATATCCGATTATACAATTTACTACAAAACCGATTCTTCTGCTTATAACGAAGTAAATCACAATCTAATAAGAGAACAAGATTCTTCCATTCGGTGTGATATTATAGGTCTTGAAAAAGGAAATTATACTTTAAAAGTTGAAGTAAATCACGATACACCTTTATCTATGACGAAAAATGTAGTTGTTTATGAAGATGATCGTTCGGGATATGCTCATTTTGGATACACAAAAGGGATCGGGGCTTATAATGACAATGGTACTCTTAAATCGAATGCTGTTGTCGTTTATGTAACGGATCAAAACAAAAATACAGTAACAGCTACAATAGGAGGTAAAACCTATACGGGTCTTGTAGCTATTATTCAAGCCTGCACAAATTCTTCTTACGCATTAGATATAAGAATCATAGGTGAAATTAAGACAACACAATGGAATGCAAAATCTCATGGAGAAGGAAATACCTCCACAAGACAATCGAATTTAGAAAATTTATTTAATTATGTGAATGACACAAGTGGTTGGGATGAAAATTCTTCTTCGAATTATTCAAAATTAAATCAAGATAAAATTATTTCTAAAGGAATTAACTCTATGTCCAATGATGAAGCCAAAGGAATTACAAAACTTAATGGCTTAACCAATCAAGTATTAAGAAATAAAAAGGCCGATTCCAAAACGGGTGCTTATGAATATGATTCCTACTATAATATGTTAGATGTTTCTAAAGGATGTAATATAACGATTGAAGGTATTGGTGCAGATGCTGCCATTTTCCAATGGGGATTTGCGTTTAAACAATGTAATTCTATCGAAATTAAAAATTTAAGATTCTATAACTATACCGAAGATGCTGTAGGATTTGAAGGCGGCTCTAGTTCGAATAATGACTTTGGAAATTACTGGATTCATAATTGTACCTTTGATATTGGAGTAAATAATTGGGATGTATGCTATGAAGGAGATAAAGGTGATGGCGATGGTTCTTCCGATGTTAAATATTGCCATAATGTAACCATCAGTTACACCCAATATAACGGTACACATAAAACAAATCTAATTGGTTCTAGTGACTCTGCATTACAATATAACATTACGTTACATCATAATTTTTACAATAAGGCTGGTTCTAGACTACCGCTTGTAAGACAAACAAATATACATATTTATAATAACTACTATTTAGGATCAAAAAGCTATAGTCATAGTATTCGAGCACACTGCTATGCGTTTGTAGAAAATTGTTACTATGATGGTGGTCAAAACCCTTATGAAACAGTATCCGATGGTGTTATCAAATCCTATAATAATATTTATAATAATGTAAAATTATCTGGAAGCTCATATAAAAAAGAAAACAATGTAACGAATAGAACAACACCTGTAGATAGCACTTGTAAACCAGATGGTTCAACCGATTATAGTAATTTTGATACAAATTCAAATCTTTTCTATTATGATTCTGTAAACAAAAAATCAAAAGTTAGTATATTAACCGACACAAAAGATGTACCTGAATATTGTAAAACTTATTCTGGCGTATTGAAGCCTACGTTTACTCCAAAAGAAGATAATCAACAAAATCCAGATGAGCCAAGTACGACTTATACGATTACCTATAATACGAATGGTGGATCAACAATCACAAGTTCAATCGTAAAAGAAAATAGCACTCTTAAATTACCAGGCAATCCAACCAAAGAGAATTATACTTTTGATGGCTGGTATACCGATGAAGCATTAAAAAATAAGTTTGATTCAACAACAAAAATAACAAAGAATATGACGCTATATGCAAAATGGAAAGAAAAAGTTGCTGGTACATTAACCTTTGATATTTCACAATTAGAAGATGCTACATTATCTTCTGATACAAGCGCTGGAGATTTTACTTTAAGTAATGGTATTATTATTGCTACTTCTGGGGATAACAAAATCATAAAAACCGGTGGAAACTCAAGTTTTAAAGATGATAAACGATTAATTAAATTTGAAACCACTTCTTCTTGTACGGTATCGGTAACCTTTGCTTCACAAAACGCAACCGCAACCGACCGATATGTTATTTTATATGATAGTTCTGGTAAAGAAGTTGCAAGATCATCTACTACCCTTACTGGTAGTGCACAATCTACCTATACCTTTACCATAACAACACCTGGAAATTATTCTTTTGGTACTTATGGTGGTATAATCATATATGATATTGTTGTGTCATAATATTTAATCTATAAAAAAGGAACACATTAAAAGCAATTCTTTATTGCAGCTACTGTGTTCTTTTTTTATATTCCTGCTTATTATATGGTAAGTATGTCTTTTATTCTATCTATATTTAAATTCACTATTTTCGAAATTAATTCTAAAGTTAATCCTTCCATAAACATCCTTAGAATTATCTCTTTCTTTTCCTCTTCTTTCCCTTTTTCTTTTATTACTTCAAACTCTTTACTCATTCTTGCTCTTTCTTCCTGTCTTCCTTTTTCTCTTATTTCTTCAAATACTTTACACATTT
>CAYYMS010000008.1:0-176 GCA_964473015.1 uncultured Anaeroplasmataceae bacterium
CGTGTAGAATGTTTTTTTACTCATTTCTTTATTATTAAAACAATAGACTAAAAGACTATAATTTCTTCCTTAGTTTATAAATATAAGTTTAATATTTTATTCAGTTGCTGTTGTAATTACAATTGATTCAATATATGAACTTCCTGCTGTACCAGTAATTGTTATCTCTGTATTTT
>CAYYMS010000008.1:276-90047 GCA_964473015.1 uncultured Anaeroplasmataceae bacterium
GACCATTATGTGCTACACAATTTGTAAATGTAATTTCATCTGTTGATTCTACTGCCGTACCATCTTCTGGCTTATCAGCTAATGTTGCAAATACATAATTTAATGTTTGTGCATATGTTGGTGCCTTTGTAATTACGATTGATTCAATATATGAACTTCCTGCTGTACCAGTAATTGTTATCTCTGTATTTTCTGTAGCTGTATATACTAGTTTATCATCTACTAATTCATATGCTTCTCCATTTAATGTAACACCACTTGAGTATGGCATAGCTACGGTTACTGTTGAACCTGCAGCTACCTTAATCTTTACCTCATTATCATTCTTTAATGCTACATACTGACCATTATGTGCTACACAATTTGTAAATGTAATTTCATCTGTTGATTCTACTGCTAAACCGTTTTCTGGCTTATTTTCTAATGTTGCAAATACATAATTTAATGTTTGTGGATATTCAATAACTGCATCCTTTTCTAAAGCATCTAATGCTTCTTTTGCAGCAGCAATAGCTGCAGCTAAAGCCTCGTCATCTAAAGCCTCATTAATTGCTGCCTTTTGTGCTTCTAAAGTAGCTTCATAATCGGCGTTTTGTGTATACTTATTTGCTGGATATGCTTTATCTAAATTACTACAAGCTTCTTCCTTCTTTTCCTCAAGTGTCTTGAAAAGAACACCCACAAAGCCTAAATAATCATTTGCAGTTGCTTCAATTGTAACAACACCACCGGCAGTAATTTCATACATAACGATTTCACCAGCACCATTAGCTACACTAGTCTTATTTCCTTCAACTACAACACCATCAAGCTTAACGGTTTGTAGCTTTGAATAGTAGCCAACTAAAATAGTAGCTGCTTTATCAACTTTGAATTCAATCTTTGCACCCGTATTGAATTTTAACCAGTTTTCAGCAGAACCATTACTTGCACAATTAGTGAAATTCATCTTATTAATTTCAATAGTTGTATCAGTTGCATCAATTGCTGAGCCTGGAGTAAAAATATTTTCAATACCAGTTTTTGATGTATTGTAAGTAGAACCTTTAAATGTAATACCTGTTGATTCTGTAACAATACTTTCTTTATATTCAACTTTTGCATATAAGATTGGGTTATTTTCTACTGTTGTATCAAGACGTTCAATATCCCAATTACCTATAGCAGTAAGAGCATACGTGAAATATTGTAATCCTGTAGTTTCGTCAACATATTGAGACAATAAATCAGCCTTTGAACCATCTGCATTCGTAATTACAGGCGGATTTACTAAGTTATTTTGTTGAGGAGCAACAATTAATGAAATCTCTGCGTATTTTAATGTAACAAATGATAATTTACCTGCACTATTAAGTTTAAATCCGTAATTAGTAGTAATTGTTTGGCCAGCAAGATTTGTAAATGTATATGATTTACTAAGCTTCTTATTGGCTGAATTATTAACATTAAACATACCAATGCCATCCGCACCATTTTCTGAATCAATGGTTGTATCGGTAGTATACCATTCAATTGCTGTCCAAGTTGGATTTATAGGATTACATTCAACGGATGCAGATTTACCACTTCCATCACAAGCTGTTGCTGTAATTGTAACCTTACCTTCGTCTAAGAATGTTACCTTACCAGTATATGGATCAACTTTAGCAATTGATTCATCAGATGAAGACCATAAAACAGATGTATTTATTACACCTTTTGGTCCAAGTTCAGCACTAAGAGTTTGTGAAACACCAACAATTTGAGTTTTATTAAGACCTGTAATCGTTACTGACTCCGCCTTCTTATCTTCGATTTTTGAATCAGGAATTACAACAATCTTTGTAATATAAGTTGTAGCTTTTGCTGTGATAACAAAGGATGTCGCATTTTCATCATATACAATGTAATTATTTTGTACTTCATTATTAGTAGAAGCGTTATTAAAGAACATTATTACCTGTCCTTCTTGCGTATCCGTTGTAGCTTCAACAACGCCAGCATAATAACCATATACTTCAATATAGCACTTACCAGTCACTGGAATTGTGATTGTACTTCCTGTCTGGCCTACATAATGTGTTTTACCAGTTTCGAATTTAAATCCATCACATATAGCTCCATTATCTTCATCTACCATAAAATTGTAGACTTTTGCTTCACCCATTGTGTCGCCTTCTAGCTTATCTGAAGAAGTATCTTCTGTTGCAGTCCAACCCATAGCACCGATGAAAGCATTGATTTCCCAGTTCGTGGTTGTATCCGTTACATATCTAAGCTTTCCAGTATCAAATACTCTATTAAGAATTGAATTTCTACCATTAAATTCTACTGCAACTTCATCATCAGATAAAATATAATCCTTTGTATCCTGATTTGTTATTCCAATAGAATCAGCCGTTGCCTTATCCATCTTCCATCCAACAGTAGTCTTTTCAAATGGTGTTGCAATTTGCGTCTTATACCAAGGACCATCTGTTAATTCAATACCTTCACAGGTTGTATTAATATATGCAACCTGATTATAGCATCCGGAGCTCCATGGTGTACGAGCTAAATATGTTTTTTGACCCTTTGCCTTTGCTTCATCAGATTCCTTTACGGTTGAATTATAAATTACTAATCCCTTACCTAGCTTTGTTGTTTCAGCCATTTTTGGTGCTGTTAAATATGTATTATGTGTGTTAGCAGCATCATCCCAAAGAGATACAATTTCACAATTTTCATATAATGCAACTTTTCCACCTGCTTCCATCCAAATGAAGTCAACATCACCTTCAATATAGCAGCCATAGAACCAAGCCTTACCAATTGTTCTTAATGTATCCTGATGAGACTTAAATCCACAATTGTATGCAGCTGTATTACCTGATGTATCTGTACCAAGAACTTCAGCTTGAACATCACCAGAATGATCCGCACGATACCAATCACTTTCAAGAGTTAAATTTTCAAGAATTATATTTCCTGTTCCCTGAATTGAAATTAAACAACGATTTTTAGAATCACAACCAGTTTCACCAGGCATCTTACTTCCATGACCCTTAATAACAACATCAGAACCATATTTAGCATCTGTAGAACCAACGATTCGAATCGTTGCAGAACCTTTATACATTAAGCCATTCTCATTATATGTACCCTTTCCAAGAGTAATCGTATACATATCGGTTGAAGTTGCTGGTATTGCAGCAAATGCTGCTGTAATCGTTGCATACTCCGTTCCATTCATGAATACCTTTCCATCTTCAACTGCTGTTGTTGTAAGTTTTACAATATGTACAGAATATGAAGTTGAAACATTTCCATATTTTACTGTACAAATTTTAGTACCAGATACATCTGCTGATGATAATGAATAGGATACCTCTGCATCACTATCAAGATCAACAGTACGTCCGTCCGTATAAGTTGCTGTAACCTTAATTGATGTAGATCTAACATATTCCTTGCCATATTCATATGTTTCGGCATCAGCTCCTGAAACTGCTATAGAAGCAATAATAGTGCTATATGTATAGGTTACATTATACGTTGCTGTCTTTCCTCCATAAGATACTGTAATCGTATAAGTTCCTTCTTTTGTCTTATCAACCTTTGAAGAATCCACTGTAAAATCCGTAACTACTTTTGTCGTATTATCGGACATTTTAGCAGTAACAATTAAGCCCTCATAGCTAAAATTACTACCAACAGTGAATGCGCTTATACCGCCGCTTACACTAATACTTTCTAATTGGCTTTGTTGTTCTTGCTGGTCATCATCATTAGGTTTATCTACTGGCTTTTTTGTTCCAGCACATGATGCAAGTCCTAATGCTGCAGTTGCTACTAGCAATCCAACAAATAGTTTTCTTTTTTTCATAATTTTCTCCTTCTTTATTTTATATTGATACGTTTTATTAATAAAACGAACTATGTATGTATTATACCATATAACTCGTTATGTGTAAAGCGTTTACATATTTATTTAAAAAGATATTTCATACAAAAAACGCCTAGAAAACTAGACGCTTTTTATTATTTATTCGGATAGAATATAATAAAGGATACACCTTCTACTTCGTTTACTACTTTCAATTCTAATCCAAAGAAATCAATCGTTTTTTTAACAATAGACATACCTAAACCAAATTCACCCTTACTTCCTTTTTCATATGGCTTAAAAATACTATTCAAAAATTGTTCATCAATCGCTTCTCCATCATTATAAATTCTTAATCTATCTTTTCTTAAAATAATTTTTATTTTCGTTTTCGCATATCGTTTCGCATTATCTAAAATATTATCGATTACAGTGTATAAGTTTTCTCTATATCCTTGAAAATATACATCCTCTTCCAAATCTAATTCGAAATGAAGCTTCGTTTGAAATTTATAATTTTGTATTACTTCTAAGACTAATTCTTTAATATTTACTTCTTCAAATTCTCTATCTTTTTCTAAATATTCTAAAGAATTATATTGTAATAAGCGATTTACCTTTTTCTTTAATATTTCTGCTTGATTCGCTATAATTTTTGAAGAATCCTCATCCGCCATATTATCCAATTGGGCCTCAGCATAAGATTTTATAACCGCAATCGGTGTCTTAAAGTCATGAGATAAATTTTGTAACATTTCTTGTTTGGTCTTTTCATTATGATTAATTTCTAATCGCATTTGTTCTATCGATTTTGATAATTCTCCTATTTCATCTAAAGAATCATCAATATAGGATACTTCATACTTATTTTTTGGAAGATTTAGAATATGATTTTGTATATTTCGTATTCTTTTTACAAAGCGATTGGACCAAAAGAAAATAACATAAGCACTTAGTAAAATTAATAAAAAGAAAATTAAAATAACCTGTAAAGAAACATTTTTTACCATATTCGTGGTATATTTTGAATCGGTAAACATTATCGTATAATCCTGTAATTTGTTCGTAGTAGAAATAACATAATAAATTTTGTTTTTGCCTTTTTTCACATACCCATTTGCTAAAAAAGAGATGCTAGGATTTTTCTTATTCTCATTGTCTTTTTTTATTTTATCTATCAAGGTGATTAAATCTTCATCCGAGATATACTTATTTAAGGTAGGACTCTTATAGGATTCTGGTAAAGACTCGTGATCGATATAATAACCAATGTTCATATCGGGTAATTTTTCTGGGCCATTCGTATTAATTAAATAAACATAAGTAGATAATCTAGAATAAACCTCTTCTTCTGCTATAAATTGTACACGCGTTAAGGTTATAATAGAAAATGCACAGGAGGCAATTAAAATAATAGAGAAGAATAATAGAAAGAGTTGGGAAGGTATACTAATCTTTTTCATAAGGAAAGTCGATATCCATAACCATAAATGGTTTCAACAGATAAATTTGGCATTTTTTGACGAAGTCTACGCATTAAATCATCCACAACTCGGTCACTACCAAAATAATCACTGCCCCATACTCGATCTAATATTTGATCTCTAGAAAAAGCTTTGGATTTGTTTTGAAGTAAAAACAATAATAAATCATATTCTTTTGATGTCAAATTAATGTTATTTTCATTATGCATAACAATCCTCTTGTCAAAATCAATAACATATCCATTAAACTCTTCTATTTTCTTCGTTTTATTTCCATTATTTGCATAACATCTTGCTAAAAGATTTTTAACTCTTAACATTAATTCTTTAATCGAATATGGCTTGCTAACATAATCGTCACTACCCAATTCTAATCCCATAATTCGATCAATATCTTGGTCTCTTGCGGATGTAAATATAATGGGTTTTTTGGGATTTAATGTTCGAATTTCTTTTATTAAATCATATCCAGAGGTAATCCCTGGCAACATAATATCTAATATCCATAAATCGATATCCTCGGATATATTATGTTGCGCTTCTTCTCCAGAATAAAAACATAACACTTCATATTCTTCTGCCTTTAAATATTTTACTACTAAAGCGGCAAGATTCTTTTCATCCTCTACTAATGCTATTTTGTACATATTCATACCACCTACTATGTCATAATTTTATCATTAAAACGAATAAAGAACAACCTACATATAGGTTGTTCTTTACTCATAATTGGGAGAGTTATAGTTTGCTTATGAAAAAAGTTATCTATCTATGTAGGGAGATTATGATAGATACTGTCTTTTTTAGACATCTATAGTATACCCAAAAAATATTGTATTATTATCTAAAAATTATGTGAAATAATGGGAGGATTAATTTTCATCATACATGTCTTCATAATCGTCCATGTAATCATTGTATTTATCTTCATTAAAGCCTTCTTCAGAATATCTTTCTAAATCCTCTCCATCATCAAGATCGTCTTCATCCTCATATTCGTCAGAATCTTCGTCCTCATCATCTTCGTCTTCTTCAGAATCTTCATCATATTCATCAGAATCCTCATCATTTTCTTCTTCATCCTCATCATCTAATTCATCTAAATCTTCTTCATCAAGATTATCTATTTCATCTTCATCAAAAGCATCATCTTCTTTAGAGTTAAATGCTGAGCCGTCTTTATCATACTCATCTAAAGATTGACGAGATTTTAAATCCCATTCATCATTTCCCATATATACAAATTTTGAACTTGTAGTAATATCGATATAAAGTTGCGTAGTGTATTCTCCATCTTCATCAGTAAGTCCCTTCATTTCAAGAACTTCTTTGATTAAATTCTTTATATTTTGAACACTTCGTTTTTGTTCCATTAACTTAACGGCAACCTCTAATAAAGACATTTGCGAAATATTTTCCATATTTAGTCCTCCAAAATTAAATGCTATTACATTTTACTTGAAAATACTAATTTTTTCAAGTATTTTCACGTATTATTATCCATATTTTGTTATCTAAAATGATTTCATTGTCTAAAAACATAGTATAACTCATATCTATTCTATTATTTTTAATACTTAGCTCCTTGCAAACACAATCAAAATTAAATTCTAAACCTAATTCGTTTTTATAATAGCCTGTCGTTTTCTTATCTTTTACTAAATCCAAAATCATATCGACATCACCTTTGCGTTTAAATAAAAGCCTGTCCGGTTTTATATCTAAATATATTTTTGTATTCGAAACAGATTTATCTTGAAAAACAAGAATATTTTCTTCGTAATGTCCTTCGGTTTGAAAAGATACTTTATTATGTTCTTTATCTTTACTATAAAAAAATATAAGCATGTAATACTCCTACAAAATTAAAAATATGAGCAATATAATAAGTCCTGGTAATCGAAAAAAACCTAGTACAACTACCGACAAAATGGAAACAGGAAGTTTAATATTTATAAACTGCCCGATTAAATTAAAAATTAATAAAAACAATACTCCAAAAATTAATGATTTTATTACGTATTTAACTGTTTTCATAAACATCACCATTGTATTTTATGGTGAATTTGTTCTTAATATTCTCTTCTTCCTTCAAATGCTTTTAAAACCGTCATTTCATCTGCATAAGATAAATCTCCACCTACAGGCAATCCGTGGGCAATACGTGTTATTTTAACAGGATAATCCACAAACAATTCTTTAATGTAACGTGCAGTGGTTTCTCCTTCTAAGGTAGCATTTGTAGCTAAAATAATCTCATCAACTTCTTTCGATTTTACCTTATCAATTAAGGAGTTTATATTTAAATCCTGAACGCTGATTCCTTTTGAAAAACTAATGGCACCATTTAAGACATGATACACTCCTTGAAAATCATTAATTTTTTCAATTGTAAATAAATCCTTAATATTTTCTACCACTAAAATTTGTCTATGATTTCTTGAAGAATCTTGGCATATGGTACAAATATCAGTTTCACTTATATTTCCACACATAGAGCATATATGTATATCTTTTTTTATACCGATTAAGGCATTAGAAAAATCAATAATATCCGCTTCATCCATATAAGTTAAACAATATAAAGCAAAACGTTCTGCTGTCTTTTTTCCAACGGATGGTAAATGACTAAAAGATTCGATTAAATCTTCTAGACTTTTCGGATATTTCATTAGAATAATCCCATTCCGCCACCAAAGGCACCCATTGTTTTTTGGGTTTCGGCATCAATTTTTTTATTTGCATCATTTAAAGCTAATACAATCATATCCTGTACCATTTCTAAATCATCACTTGCTGCTTCAGGATCAATCGTAATGGATACTACTTCATGAGATCCTTTTACTTCTACACTTACTACGCCTCCACCTGCTGTTCCCGTAAATACGGTGCTTTCAAGTTTTTCTTGGGCTTCCATCATTTGTTTTTGCATTTTCTTTAAACGCATCATTGCTTGTTGATTCATACTTTATTCCTCCAATATTTTTAATTCATTTTCATCAAATAATTCTAATGCCTTATCAACGAAATCATCTTCCTTAGATACGATAGGTGTTGATGGTATAATTCTACGTTTTATACCAATTGGAATTTCGTTTAATTTTGGTTTTGGATTATCTGCTGAATATTTACTTTTATAATCTATACGTATTTTACTCCAAATGGTCTTTGGAATGCAAATATAATCTTTAATATTTAAATTATATTCATTAAAAATTTCGATAATTTTAACATAATTTTCATAGAGCATAACTCTATTACAAAAACCAACATCCTGTAATTCTACTATAAAAGCGTCATCGGATACCGCAACAATTTTACCATTAACTAAAATTTGTATGGCAAACGTATTCGAATACCTTTCCGATATTTCTCCCCAAATTTTATTTAATGCTTCCTTTTTTTCTTTTGAGGCATTATTTAAAATTTGTTCGATATCCTTTATCGTTATTTCATCCTCTTTAATAACCGCTTCCTCTTTTTCTTCTAATTTTAAAGTCTCCACTTGATCTATAGTGGTGGTAAACTTCTGTATTTCTTCTTTAGTTGGAAAGGTTGGCGTATATATCGTTTTCGCTTGCTCTACAACAGGTGCAATCTTTTGATTGGATAATACCTCTATGGTTTTTTCTAACGATTCGATTCTATCTAGTAAACTAGCTTCTTCATTTAATTGACTATCACTCATTTTTAATATAGCTAATTCTAAAAAAGCTCTCTTTTGGGTTGCAAATCTCATTTGATTTAATGTTTCATTTAAAATGTCTAAATATTTATATATTAAAGGTTTAGATAACTGCATCGCTACTTTTTTAAAATTCTCATTATTAAACATCATTTTATCTTCAATTACTGCATTATTTTTAAATAATAAAACATCTCTTAAAAATAAAATAATATCATTAACAATTCTAGGTACTTCTTTACCTTCCTTTAACATATGATCCAGTAGAACAACCGCATCGGCTTCTTGCTTACTCATACAAGCTTCTAAAAGCTCAATTATTTTAAAATAAGATATATTTCCTGAAACAGCTAAAACATCATCCAACATTATTTCAGGTTGAACGCTATAGGAAATGGTCTGATCAAATAAGGATAGTGCATCGCGCATTCCGCCTTCAGCAGAAATAGCAATTTGGTATAAAGCTTCTTGTGTTATTTTTATATTTTCTTCTTCTGCAACAATTTCTAATCGTTTTAAAATATCTTGAACCGAAATTGATTGAAAATCAAATCTCTGGCAACGAGATAATATGGTATTCGGCAATTTATATGGTTCAGTTGTAGCCAAAATAAATATAACATGTGCCGGTGGTTCTTCTAATGTTTTTAATAATGCATTAAATGCCGCATTTGATAACATATGAACCTCATCAATAATATACACCTTATATTTACCTACTGCAGGTAAAAACTTTACGGTATCTCTTAAAGCTCTAATATCATCCGCACCATTATTAGAGGCCGCATCAATTTCAATTACATCCGATACCATTCCTTTTTGGATTCCCTTACATACTTCACATTCATCACAAGGTTCTATTACAGGACCATGTTCACAATTCAATGCTTTAGCCATAATTTTAGCTAACGTTGTTTTACCCGTACCTCTTGGTCCACAAAAAAGGTAAGCATGCGCCACTTTGTTTAAAGAAATCGCATTTTGTAAGGTCTTTATAATATGCTGTTGTCCTACAACCTCACTAAATTTTTGAGGTCGATATGCTCTATATAATGCTACATAAGCCATAATATACCACCTACCCTAAATAATAAATATGCTTTACTCCTTTAGAATCAAAATAATGATAATAAGAAATATAAGCTTCTCCACTAACAATTAAATCATATATAGAAGTCGAAAAATCATCTTTATTCAAATTAACCCCTATTTTTTTATAGGCTTTAGATACTAAATCACTACAATAGGATTTATTGGTTGTATCAAAAATAAAAGAATAATTATAAGGATCCCCTAACAAAGAAACAGCCATAGAAATTACTTCTTTTCTTTCGGATTCACTCATTTTTACTCTTAACCCTATCACTTCAGTAAAAGGGGTGTCTTCTGCCCAATATGTTCTATTTGCTTCTATTGAAGAAAGGTTTTCTCCTTCATCTAATCCAGTTGCTTCTATAGATGAATACCTATCTATAGAAAAACCATCGTTTTGTGATGCTATATCAAAATCGCGATAATCGTCTAGACATATTGCTGCATGTCCTCCTGCAAAAAAAGAAACTAATCCACTAACTAAAGGGTTAATTAAAGTCGCTTGTGTAGAAACTATAATATCTCCAGGTCCTCCAGGTAATATTTCTTTTTCATATTCAATAAAAGTAGGAATTTCTTCATTTGATTCTATTTTGTAGAATTTAACATCCTCTGTAGATATATCTTCCTGATATATTCCTTTCGCTTTAAAATTTTCCACTTTAATTGCTTTTTGAATATGCTTAACTGTTGCAGTAGATAACGCTCCTATAACTATAAATATTAAAATGCTTCTTATGATAATCCATACGATTTTTAAAATATTCTTCATAATACTATTTTATCATAAAATAGACAAGTTTTAAACGAATTTTTAATTAAATTTATTTTATCTATTTTCCTATTAAAATAAAATAATTTAAATAAAAAAAAGACTGTTTGAAAATTTTTATTTTCTAAACAGTTTCTTCTTTTAAAATATTATTCTTTTACACGAGGTTTGATAACAATAGCTCTGTTTTCTCCCTCACCCTCAGATTCGGTATAAATATCATGCCAATCACTTAATTTTTCATGAATTACACGACGTTCAAATGAATTCATTGGTTGAAGTTTTACAGAAACTTTTGTTTTTGCAACCTCTTTCGCTGTTTTTGTTGCTAAAATTTCAAGTTGATGTGCTCTGTTACTTCTATATCCTCCAATATCTAAAGTTGTTATTACATGATCTTTGGTATAGGAAGATATTAAATTACGAAGTAAAATTTGTAATGCTTCTAATGTTTTTCCTTTAACACCTATTAATAAAGAATTTTCGTAGCTATCTACAATGTAATGAATTTGTTGTTCACCACCAATAGATCTTGCTTCGATTTGATATCCAATATTTAAAGCCTTTAATATTCCTTCTAAATATCTTTTACCTTCTAAAGTTAAATTAACATCTACTAAAGCTTCACAATTTAATCCTTCTGGTAATTCTCCTAAAATATTAACAAATATTTTATCACTTGAAATATGTAATTTTTTTACTGCTTCTGCCATTGCTTCTTCAGTATTTTTTGCTATAAACTCTACTTTCTTTTGCATAGAACCACCATTACAAGTTATTTTTTTCTTTTAATTTTTTATATTGTATTTCATTTATCTTTCTACCTACTTGAGATTGGAAGATTTGATAAATGGCACCTATTAACCAATAAAGTGCTAAGGATGTTGAATTTAATGCCATAATTACAAACATAACATTCATAACCATCATCATCCACTTCATTTGTTTTTGCTGATCTGCTTGTTTACTATTTTTAGAATTTGGATGCTGTTTTTGATATTTTGGAGGACGAGAAGATAACTTTTGTTGTAACATTTGAAGTCCACCAAACATTAAAGCAACAACTACTGCAAATATCTTATCTTGAATTGCTGTTGCACTAAAAAAGGAAGTATTAATTTCAAAGAAATTAAAGAATTTTGTATTACTTAATGCAAATTTACCAGCATAGGTTACAGATACTGCTCCATCTACAACTGTAGTCGTTGTAGCATTTACTCTTTGAACTACTTCATACATAGACATAAATATTGGGAATTGTAAAAACATAGTTCCAACACAACCTAATGGACTAACTTTATATTTTTTATATACCTTCATCATTTCCATTTGCATTGCTTGTTGAGCTTGTGGATCTTTTCTTCCGCCATATTTTCTTTGTATTTTTGCTATTTCTGGTTGCATTAACTGCATTTTTAAACTCATTCCATTTTGTTTACCATATATAGGCCATGCAAGGGTTCTTACTATAATAGTAGTAAAGAAAATACCCCAAAAGAATGAATTTCCTAAACCCTTTCCTATACTAGAACATATCCATGCTACTGGAAAAGATAAAATATTAATTGGCCATGCCCATAAGGTATTCCAAAATCCTTTTCCGTTATTCCATAAATCTACCCATTCTTGCGCATAGGTTGTATATGGCTTTTTATACCATGTACCTGAATCAAAGCGACAACTAGTTAATGTAATAAGTAAAAATCCTAAAAAAACTACAAAAATCAATTTATGTCTATTTCTATAGAAAAAATTAGTCATTTTTTTCTCCTTTGATTAATTTTTGTTTATTGAACAAATATTCTAATTGTTTTTTCATTTCTAAAAATGATAAATCTATAATTTTATTTCTTGCAATTATAAAAACATCTATATTTTGATTAATATCAAAAGACATCATATTTAGTATTGCTCGTATTTGCCGTTTTATTTTATTTCTTATAACGGCATTCCCTATTTTTTTTCCTACACTAATCGCATATCGAAAATTGCTGGTTTCGGGATTCATTCTTTTATAAATAGAAAAATATGGATTGGATACATACTTTTTTTCCTTTAATATCTGTTCTATTTCATTGCTTTTTTTTACGCGATATTGTTTTTTCATAAAATATCTCCACCATTTAGAAATAAAAATACGACCAAAAAATATTGATCTGGTCGTACTAGTTATGTCAATTTATTTTATTTAATTAAACTGTTAATTGTTTTCTACCCTTTTTACGTCTACGAGCAATTACCGCTCTACCACTCTTAGTAGCCATACGAACACGGAAACCATGAGTTACTTTTCTTTTACGTTTATTAGGTTGATAAGTTCTTTTCATAAATAAAAACCTCTCTTTCTTTCCAAAACCACGCTTTATCATTTTAACAAAAAAGATATAATCTGTCAATGTAAAATTTTTATGATTTTAAATAAAAAATAAGAATTTTATTTTATTCAATTATTTGTGGAAAAAAAGTTTAAAAATTTTTTTATAAATTGTGGATAAAAATTCAACAAAATTATGCACATGTGTGTATGTTTATTTTTTCATTTTTTATTGTCATTAAGCCCTTTTTTTTACTACTTATCCACATTTTTTACTATAAAATACAGATTTTTATAAAAAACTTATCCACATTTTTAGTGGAAAACTTTTTATTGATATTTCTTTTTTTTATGATATATTAGTTCGTGATTGTAGGTGAAAGTTATGAATGATTATCAATCTTTATGGAACGATACATTATATAAATTGTCTCAAAATTTATCAGAAACTACTTTTTTAGAAACTTTTGGTGAAGTTAAACATGTTATGAAAGAGGAAAATGGTATTATTTATGTTCTTACTCCTTCTACATATATAAAAAGTAAAATAAATTCCGTTTATATTAGACAAATTGCAGAAATATTATCTTCCTTAACAAATAAAAAATTAAAATTTAAGTTTGTAATTGAAGAAGAACTTAAAAGAGATAAGCCTATAACTTTTACTAAATTTAGTAAGCATAATTTAAATGAAAATTATACTTTTGAATCTTTTGTTATTGGTGATTCAAATCGTCTAAGCTACTTAACAGCAATGAAAGTTGCTGATAATCCTGGAACATTTGTAAACCCTTTATATATTTTTGGTGGTGTCGGTCTAGGAAAGACACATTTGATGCAAGCGATTGGAAATTATATTTCAGAATCTGATTTAAATAATAAAATTCTATATGTTCAAGCAAATGAATATTTAGAGGATTATGGAAAAGCGACAAGAGATAATACAATAAAGGCTTTTGAAGAAAAATATGATAATTTAGATGTTTTATTAGTAGATGATATTCAAATGTTAGAAAAAGGAAAATCTTCCCAACAAGAATTTTTCAAACTTTTCAATAATATGATTTCTAGACAAAAACAAATTGTAATTACTTCCGATTGTCCTGCATCTAAATTAAATGGAATTATGGATCGTTTAACTTCAAGATTTCAAATGGGTATAACAGTGGATATTAAACAACCAGATTTAAATCAACGAATTAATATTTTAAAAAGAAAATTAGCAGAAACATCAGAAATTGCGATTGATGATGATGTTTTAAATTATATTGCAGAAAACTTTACTGACAATGTTAGAGAATTAGAAGGTGCTTTAACTCGAGTTTTATGGGTTGCAGAGGTTTATAATTCTAAGCCTACTATGCAAATGGCTATGGATGCATTAGATATTCTAATTAAGGCAAAAAAGCCTTCTGTTAATCAAAATTATGAAAATGCATTAAGTGTTATTGCAAACATGTATAGTATAAGTGTTGTCGATTTGCTTGGAAATTCTCGAAATGCAAAATATGTTTTGCCAAGACATATCGCAATGTACGTGCTAAAAACACACTATCAATTAACATATTCTAGAATTGGTGCGATTTTAAATGGAAGAGATCATACGACAATTATGAATGGCTGCAATAAAATAGAAAATGATATTAAAACAAATGAACAATTAAAAATGGCAATTGAATCCATAATAAAAAAAGTGTAGAAGGATGTGGAAAAATATTTATTTTCCACATTCTTTATGTTATAATAAATATAGATTTTGCAATGTTTTTTAGACTTATCCACTAATTCACATTGCTAATAATAATAACAAAGAATATTTATTTAATTTTTTTAATCCGGAGGTATTTATGAATATTACAATTGATCGCGAAATTTTACTTGAAAATCTTAATGTGATTTCTAGAGGATTACCATCAAAATCCCCTATGCCTATCTTAACAGGTATAAAAATGGAAGCAACCGACACAGATTTATACATGACATCTTCAAATACAGATATTTCTGTTGAGGTTTTAATTTCCGATGCATCTTTACAAATCAATACACCTGGTAAAACTGTTGTTCCAGGAAAATTTTTTATTGAAATTATTAGAAAAATCAATTCAAAACGTGTAAATCTATATTTATTAGAAGAAAAAATATTAGTTATTAAAGCGGATCGTGGTGAATATAAACTTCATATTATGGATTATATGGATTATCCTAATATTGATTTTGTTTGTTTAGAAAATCCTTTAGAGTTAGATGCTTCTATTTTAAAATCATTAATAAAAGAAACGGTTTTTGCAACCGCATCTTCTGAAAAGAAACCAATTTTAACTGGTGTAAACTTTAAACATAAAGATGGAAAACTTATTGCTACTGCAACCGATTCTTTCCGATTATCTCAAAAAATAGTTAATATCGAGGATTATAGTGATTTTAATATTACAATTCCTAATAAATCTTTAGATGAATTATTGAAAGCTATTGATTCTTATGATGATAAGGTTGTACTATATTTTTCAAATAATAAATTATTGGTTAAATATAAAAATGTATTGTTCCAAACAAGATTATTAGATGGGAATTATCCAGATACTTCTAAATTAATTCCTAATGAATTTCCTATTGTAATTAAGTTTAATAAGGATGAATTAGTCGATGCAGTAGAAAGAGTATCCTTATTATCTCCAAGAGACAAAGAAAAAGATAAGGAAATAACATATAGTATTATAAAATTAGCTATAAAAAAAGATAGAATCATAGAAATTTCAACTACAAATGCTACGATTGGTGATGCTAAGGAAGAATTAATTCCTACGGATGTAGAAGCATCAAATCCTATTGTCATTGGTTTTAGTTCTCGTTATTTAATTGAAGCTTTACGTAGTTTTATTTCTACCGAAGTTTCTTTAAATTTATCGGGTGAAATTCGTCCATTTGTTATTCGAGGAGATAATGATGCAAATTTAACCCAATTAATTTTACCTGTTCGCATGGATTGATATAAAATTGTTTAAATAATCATATTAAAAGGATAAGGAGCATATTTTGTATATGCTCTTTTTCTTGTATTATGTATTAATTTTTGTTATAATTTTTATATAGGAAAGAGGAGAAATTTATGAAAAAAATATTTCTGTTTTTATTATTTTTTGTTTTTATTTTAAGTTTAAGTAGTTGTTCGTCTACCAAAGACAATATAGAAAAGTATAGTATAGATTATCATATTAATTCAGATACTCTTTCTATAGCAACTAGAACCTATGAAAAGAATCAAACCATTACATTAGAAATAATTCAAGAAATTATAGATGGCCATTTAAATAAAGAAGGATATACTACGAATCAAGAATGGTATTTTGATTCAAATTATAATGAAAAAGTAAATTTTCCTTATACTTTAATTGAAAATAAGAATTTTTATTTAAAATGGGAAAAAAATCCAGAAAAATATGAAGTGAAGTATTTTGTAGATGATACTCTTTATTATTCTTCGATTGAACAAGATAATATGTTACCTACAAAACCAACGGATCCTAAAAAAGAATCTCTAAAATTTATTGGATGGTATAAAGATAAAGATTTTAAAAATCCTTTTGATTTTTTATCTTTTATTGAACGAGATACTACTTTATATGCAAAGTTTAGTTTTGATTTAAGTGAAATGCCTTTAGATATAAAAAATAATTTATCCGAAGATGGTTATATAAAAGGAAAAATTATGGATTTTTCTCAATATGAAAATACTTCTTCTTATCGTAAGGTTACAACTCCAGAGGAATTAATTGAAGCTATTAAGGATGCAAAATATCATTATACAAATGTATGGGATGAAAATACAAATACCTATACGCAAGTTCCTGCGGATGGATATAATGAAAATAATTTAAAAGGTACAGTTAAGGTTATAGAAATCGCTAATGATATGAATTTAGGATATAATAAATTAAGTCAATCCATAAAAAGTAGTGGATTAGTCGATGATTTTGCTAAAAAAATGAATAATTTAACAGATTATGTTCCTATGTCTGACATGTTATTAGAAAATGGTATCTCCCAAATTAAAGTGGAAAATACTTCTAATCTATTAATTTATTCTAAAAATGGTTCAAAATTAACGCATTGTGGTTTTAAACTTACCAGTGATGATAATGTTGTTTTTAGAAATCTTGCCTTTGATGAAATTTGGCAATGGGAGGATGGTCGAATAAATACAGCAAATAAAATAGGAGACTATGATCTTTTTGGTTGGGCTTATTTTAAAATAGCTTTTTGTGGTTATATTTGGATTGATCATTGTACTTTTGGAAAATCTTATGATGGTCAAATTGATTATTCCAATCCAGTATATAATGCAAATGCAGGTGTTGCGTTTAGAGCACCATATGGTGCAGATGGCAATAATGGCTTACATATTTCATGGTGTAGTTTTAATGCAGGAAGTGATGATAAAGATGGCTATCTTTATCAAATGATGGATAAAATAGAACAAGAATATCAAAGTGGAAAAACAAATTACCTATATTATAATAAATTAAGAGATAGCGGAATAACTTTTGAAGAGATTTTATATGGAATCGCTATACCACAAAAGAAAGGCTTCCTATTTGGTGATAGTGGAAATAATAAAGAAGATTATGATTATAATTTAAGTTTACAAGCTTCTTTTTCGAATTGTATTTTTAAAAATATAGAAGATCGGCTTCCTAAATTAAGAGGAGGAAATATTTATATGTATAATTGTATGGTAGATTCTTTACAATATTATACGTATCGATCAAAATTATTAACTAAATCCGCAGCTTTACAAGTTCAGTTAGTAAATAGTGGTTGGAAATGTGCTTTAGTTTCACAAGGAATTGTTTGTGGTAATGGTGGAAGTATAAAGGCAGAAAGTTGTGCTTTTAAAGGAATTGCAACCTTATTAAAAAACAACGATAGTAATGCATCCCCAAAGGTAGATGGTGGTTATCAATTAGTTAATTGTAGTTATCAAGTAAATGAAACATCAAAACCAACAACAAATTTTACGAATTCGAGTAGTTCTACATTGAAAGAAGAAAATTTTAAATGGCATACAAAAGATGAACAAGCTCCATTTACTATAATGGCTTATACCTTAGAAAATTTAGAAAAGAATTTAAATAATTCCTATTATGGTGTTGGTGTTCGCAACCACGAAAATATAGATTTTTTAAAAGTAAATTATGTATAAAAGAATTAAAAAGGGTTTTAAAGCCCTTTTCTTTTTTATAATATTCCTATACATATAGATAAATAAAATCGTTTTTAAGCCTTTTTTCTTGCTAAATTTTTGGCTATATGATATAATCATATAGAAAGAAGGTATACTATGAAGTCAGTTAAAATCACTACGGATTATATTACGCTTCAACAATTGTTAAAGATAGAAAATATTATTTCTTCTGGTGGAGAAGCAAAATATTTTTTAGCAAATGAAGAAGTTTATGTTAATGACGAATTAGAATCAAGAAGAGGTCGTAAATTATATCCAAAAGATAGAATAAAAATTCAAAATAAAGAATTTGAAATTATATGATAAAAAGTATACATTTAAAAGACTTTCGATTGTTTGATGATTTTTCTTTAGAAACTTCAAATAAATTAATCATTTTAAGTGGAAAAAATGCTACTGGAAAAACATCTATATTAGAAGCTATATATTTATGTGCAACTTCTAAAAGTCATCGTAGTAATACCTTAGATAACTTAATATCGAATCAAAAAGAATTTGCTTTATGTGAAATAGAAGCGATTCATAAATATAAAGTTTTAATTTCTAAAGAGGGAAAAGCTTTATTTATTAATAAAAAACAAATATCTAAAATAAGTGATTTTATAGGAAATTTAAGTGTTATATTATTTTCTCCTTATGATTTGTCTCTTATACAGGGTTCTAAGGGGGATAAAAGACATTTTTTAGATTTAGAGATATCTTTATTAGATAAAACATATCTAAAGGCTTCTACAACCTATAAAAGACTATTGAAAGAACGAAACGAGTTATTAAAACAACAAAATATTGATAAAATCTATTTGAATGTTTTAACAAACTCTTTAATTGAACAAATAAAGATAATATACCAAAAAAGATTAGATTTTATAGCTAAATTAAATGAATTTTTATTGGATATATCTAAGCAAATGCATGTTGAAAATATAAAGATTTTATATAATAAAACATATGAAGAGGATATTTATAAGTCATTTAAACTAAAGGAAAAACAAGATTTACAGACAAAAACAACCAATATAGGAACTCATAGAGATGATTTTAGTATTTATATAAATGATTTAGATACTGTGCTTTATGCTTCTGAAGGACAAATAAGAACCATTTGTATATGTATTAAGCTTGCTTTAAAGGAATATGTAAAATTTTTAAAAAAGGAAGAACCTATTTTATTATTAGATGATGTTTTTGCCGCATTAGATAAAACAAGAATAGAAAATTTAACAAATTATGTTTTAAATAATAAACAAACGTTTATTACCACTACATCTATTTTAGAAATTCCAGATGAATTATTAAAATGTGCAAGTGTTATAAGATTAGAAAGTAAAAAAGGAGATTAAACATGGAAAGTAACAACAATTATAGTGCTTCTAATATTCAAATATTAGAAGGTCTAGAGGCAGTAAGAAAACGTCCAGGTATGTATATTGGATCTACTGGTCCAAGAGGATTACATCATTTGGTATGGGAAATTGTAGATAATTCGATTGATGAAGCCTTAGCTGGCTTTGCGGATCATATTGAAGTGGAAATATTAAAAGGAGAAATTATTCGCGTTACGGATAATGGTCGTGGAATGCCAGTAGATTTACATCCAAAAACAGGACGACCAGCAGTAGAAACCATATTTACCGTCCTTCATGCAGGAGGTAAATTTGATGGAAGTTCTTATAAGGTATCTGGTGGATTACATGGTGTTGGTGCTTCAGTTGTAAATGCCTTATCGGAATGGTTGGAAGTAACGGTTCATCGTAATAATAAAGAATATTCTCAAAGATATGAAAGAGGATTAGTTGTTTCAGATTTAAAAGAATATGGAGAATCCAATCATACTGGTTCTAGGGTTACTTTTAAGGCAGATCCTTTAATTTTTACAGAGACAACTACTTATGATTATGAAACGCTAAGAAGTCGTATTCAGCAATTGGCTTTTTTAAATAAAGGAATTCGTCTTACCATTCGTGATTTAAGAAAAGAGGAAACGGTTGAGAATGTATACCATTATGAAGGTGGTATTAAGGAATATGTATCCTTTATTAATACGAATAAAAAAACGATAAATGATTCCATTATCTATTGTGAAAATGAAAGAGATAATATCCAGGTTGAAGTTGCTATACAGTATAATGAAGAGTATAATACAACCATTTATTCTTTTACAAATAATATTCATACCCATGAAGGTGGAACACACGAGGAAGGCTTTCGAATGGCTTTAACGCGTTGTTTGAAAAAATATGCAGAGGATAATAAACTTCTAAAAAAAGATGAAGAAATTAATAATGAAGATGTTAGAGAAGGTTTAACGGCAATTGTTTCTATTAAACATCCAAATCCTCAATTTGAAGGTCAAACAAAGACGAAATTAGGAAATACAGAGGTAAGAGCGATTGTATCACAATCCTTTGGTGAAGCGTTAGATCGTTATTTGTTAGAAAATCCTAAAGAAGCAAAATCAATTATAGATAAATGCTTACTTGCATCCCGTGCTAGAGTTGCTGCAAGAAAAGCAAGAGAGGCAACACGTAGAAAGTCTCCTTTAGATGGTTTAATGTTAAATAGTAAGCTAGCCGATTGTCGTTGTAAAGACCCTTCAAAATCCGAAATGTATTTAGTCGAGGGTGATTCTGCGGGTGGCTCAGCTAAATCAGGTAGAGATAGCGAATATCAAGCTATTCTTCCACTACGTGGTAAGGTATTAAATGTCCAAAAGGTAAGACTAGAAAGGGCCTTATCAAATAATGAAATATTGTCTATGATTCAGGCAATTGGTACTGGAATAGGAGAAGAGTTTGATATAAACAAGGCAAGATATCATAAAATTGTAATTATGACCGATGCGGATGTCGATGGAGAACATATTTGTATTTTGTTATTAACTTTCTTCTATCGTTTTATGCCTCAATTAATTGAACAAGGCTATATTTATGTTGCAAAACCTCCTCTATATAAAGCACAAAGCGGAAAAATGATAAAATATGCTTATAGCGATGCGGAATTAGATGAAATTAAAGCAATGTATCCCGATAAAAAATTAGATATTCAAAGATATAAAGGTTTAGGTGAAATGGATCCTGAACAGTTATGGGAAACCACAATGGATCCTGCCTATCGAACACTTGTTCAAGTTCATTTAGAGGATGCCTATATTGCCGATCAAACCTTTGAAATGTTAATGGGTGAAGAGGTTGAACCTCGTAAGAAATTTATTCAAGAAAATGCGCATTACGCAAATAACTTGGATATTTAAAGGATGGTTAGTTGTATATGAATGAAAAAAATTTAGAATTTGAACGTGCTATTGAAGAACATCAGCACGATAAAGTTGAACAATTAGATATAAATAATAAAGTAAAGTCATCCTTTTTAAATTACGCAATGAGCGTTATTATTGCAAGAGCATTACCAGATGCAAGAGATGGTTTAAAGCCAGTACAACGCCGTATTTTATATGGTATGAATGAGTTAAAGGTTTTTTCTAATGTTGCTCATAAAAAGTCTGCCCGTATTGTTGGTGATGTAATGGGTAAATACCATCCACATGGAGATTCTTCTATCTATGATGCGATGGTACGTATGGCGCAGGATTTTTCTTATCGCTATACTTTAGTCGATGGTCATGGTAATTTTGGTAATATTGATGGTGATGGTGCTGCTGCAATGCGTTATACCGAAGCACGTATGTCTAAGATTTCTATGGAAATGTTAAGGGATATTGATAAAAACACCGTTAATTTTTCCGATAACTATGATGCAACAGAAATAGAGCCAGATGTATTACCTGCAAGATTCCCTAACTTACTTGTTAATGGATCTACAGGTATTGCGGTAGGTATGGCCACAAATATTCCGCCTCATAATTTAGGAGAAGTTATCGATGGTGTTATCGCATTAATTCATAATAATGAGCTTACAAGCGAAGATTTAATGAAATATATTCCAGGTCCAGATTTTCCAACAGGTGGATTAATCTTAGGATTAACTGGATTAAAGAATGCGTATACTACCGGAAATGGATCTATTGTTATTCGTTCTAAGGCCGAAATAGAGCATATGAAAAATGGAAAAAGTCAAATTGTTGTAACCGAAATTCCTTATATGTTAAACAAAACGCGTTTGATTGAACGAATTGCTGAAGTGGCTAAAGATAAAATCGTAGATGGTATTACCGATTTACGTGACGAATCCAATCGTAAAGGAATTCGAATTGTTATAGAATTACGTAAGGATGTTAATCCGGAAGTAATGCTAAATAATCTTTATAAATATACACAACTACAGCAAAGCTATGGTATGAATATGATTTGTCTTGTTGATAATAAGCCAAAAGCGATAACTTTAAGAGAAGCTTTAGAAGTTTATTTAAATCATCAAATTAATGTGATTACCCGTAGAACTCAATTTGATTTAGATAAGGCTCTAGCAAGAATACATATATTAGATGGATATATTATTGCGCAAGATCATATTGAAGAAATCATTCAAATTATTCGCAGTACAAACGATGGTACAGAAAAAGAAAAATTAATGAATCGCTTTAATTTAACCGATATTCAAGCACAAGCTATTTTAGATATGCAATTACGTCGTTTATCTGGTTTAAATCGAGAAAAAATATTACAAGAGCATCATGATTTAATGGTTGCTTGTGATAATTATCGTTTGATTCTTTCATCTGATGATAAGAAAAAAGAAATTATTGAACACGAGCTAGTAGAAATAAAAGAAAAATATAATGATGCACGTAAGAGTGAAATATCCTTACATACCGATATTAATATAGAAAATGAAGATTTAATTCCTCGTGAAGATGTTATCATTACGATTACAAACAAAGGTTATGCAAAGCGTATGAAGCAAGATGCTTATAAAGCACAAAGCCGTGGTGGTGTTGGTATGTCAGGAATTAAAACGCATGAGGATGATGATGTTAGCATTATACTTCCTACCTTAACCCATGATTATATTCTTTTCTTCACAAATAAAGGAAGAGTTTATACCATTAAAGGCTATCAAATTCCAGAATGTAGTCGTACATCTAAGGGAATACCTCTTGTAAATACCTTACAATTCCAGCCCGATGAAAAACTTGCGGCAGTAACAACGGTTAAATCCTTAGATGACGAGGCTTCTTATTTATTCTTTACTACAAAAAATGGTACCGTAAAGCGTACCGTATTATCTCAATTTAAAAATATTAGAACCAATGGTATTATTGCTATTAATTTAGCCGAGGATGATGAATTATTACAGGTAGAATGTACCGATGGTAATCGTGAAATTGTATTAGGTGCATCTAATGGTAAAGCCATTCGTTTCCATGAAACGGATGTTCGACCAATCGGTAGAAGTGCTGCAGGTGTAAGAGGTATGTATTTAAATCCTGGAGATACGATTGTCGGTATGGCGGTAGTAACCGAAAATAAAAAAGAAATTTTAGTTGTTACAGAAAAAGGCTTTGGTAAACGTTCTACTGCAGATGAATATCGTTTGCAAGGTCGTGGAGGATCGGGTGTAAAAGCATTAAATGTTACCGATAAAAATGGAAAACTAACCACTTTAAGAAGTGTATCGGATCAAGAAGATTTAATTATAACAACCGATAAAGGTGTAATTATTCGTATGCATGTTGCAGATATCTCTCAAACCGGTAGAGCAACGCAAGGCGTAAAACTAATAAGACTTAAAGAGGATCAATCCATTGCAACGATCGCAATAATTGCAAGAGCATTAGACGAGCCAGAAGAAATAGAATTAGAAAATATAGCACAAGAAACGGAAAATAAAGAGAATAATTAATTATAAAAAAGGATTTTTCATTAAGAATATTATTTTAGATTCTTATGAAGAATCTTTTTTTCTTTTATAAATTTCATTATTTTTTCCATTTTATAAAATAATATATAAAAATAAATGAATTTTATGCTATTAAAAAAAATTGCTTTTTGTTTAGATAACAAATATTAAATCTTATAATTAATAAAATTAAAAACATAAAAAAACAACTTTTTTTAAAAAATGATAGAATTCGTTAATTTTTTTATAAAAAATAAAATTTTAAAAAATGTAGAATTTTTTGAATTTTATTGATATAATATAAAACTATGAGTATTACATAAAAAAGGGAGGATACGTATAATTCGTTTATACGAGTGTATTATGAAGAAAAGAAAAATATTATTATCTATGTTTATATTAATTTTTATAGGAGTAATTGCACTAACGATTACCTCCTGTGGAAAACCAAAAGATAATTCAAACCTACCAGATAATCCAGATAATCCATTAAATCCAGATAACCCAGATGTTCCGGATAATCCAGACAATCCGGATACACCTACCGTTAAGGATATAAAGGTTACATTTAATCCAGATGGCGGATTGATGAAAGATGTGTTAGAAATAAATACAAAGTCTGGACAAAAAATTCAAAAACCAACAGATCCAATTAAAATAGGTTGTGAATTTTTAAATTGGGAAAATGAAAATGGTGAAGTATTTGATTTTACTAAGCCTTTAAATGAAAATAAAAATTTAACTGCAAAGTATAGAGTAGACAATCGAACATACTCTATTCGATTTAATTCTCAGGGTGGTTCGGATGTTGCTCCAGTAGAAGGATTAAAAAGAAATGAAACTGGTACAGCTCCAGATACTCCAACAAGAGACAAATACGAATTTGTTGAGTGGGTTTTAAATGGTAAAACTTATGATTTTACTGCACCAGTTACCTCAAATATTACATTAGTTGCAAAATGGGAATTAGCCAAAGTTACGGTTTCTTTTGAAACAAACGGTGGATCTATTGTTCCAACACAAAAAATAGAGGCAGGTACGAAAGCTACCGAACCAGGAAGACCTACAAAAGCAAATGCAGAATTTTTGGGTTGGTATGATAATGAAGAATGTGAAGGAAACCCATATGACTTTAATACGTTATTAGATAGAAGTATGACGTTATATGCAAAATGGGAAAATAGCTTTAATGTTACATTTATTAATGAAGAAGGATCTTATTCTTATCATAAATCTATTGTTTTAACGATTAAAGAAAATCAAAGTTCTTATGATGCCTTTCATGCAAATGAATATTTAGTAACTCCAGATTCTGGATTTAATCATCCTCATTTTGTATTTATAGGTTGGTATGATAGCGAGAATAACCTATTTGATGAAAATAAACCAGTTACCTCAAATATGACGTTATATGCAAAATGGGACAAATATTATACGGTAACCTTCTCTAATTCAAATGTTGCTGAACAAGTCGTAAAGACTGGAGAATATGCGGTAAGACCAGATGGCTCTGCAGATAAATACGGACATCCATTTGATGATTGGTATTACAATGGAGTTTTTAATTTTGAAGAAACTCCAATTATTTCAAATACTGTAATAACAGCAAGATATAAATACTTTGTTTCCTTTAACTCTACAGGTGGTTCTGATGTAGAACAACAGCTTGTAAGTTATGGAAATAAAGCAACAGCTCCAGAAACTCCAACAAAGGATCATTATTATTTCTTGGGTTGGTATAATGAAGGAAAAGAATTTAATTTTAATGCGACAGATATAACTTCCGATATCACCTTAACCGCACGTTGGATTTATACGATTGTTGGAGAAGGAACAAAGGAAAGTCCATTTATTTTAGAAAATAAATCTGACATATTAATGTTTAGTGAATTAGTAAATAAGGATGCACAACATCCAGTAAATGGAACAGTTTATAGAACAGCTTATTATCAAGTTAAAAATGATATTGATTTTGAAAATGAAATTTTAGAACCTGTTTCTAATTTTAGTGGTACTTTTGATGGTATAGGAAATAGCATTCAAAATATACAAATTGAAACAGCAAATAGCGCAAATATAGGATTTTTTGCAAATTTGGTGAATGCAACGGTTACAAATTTAACTTTAGATAATATTACAATTACTGGAAATCAGGCTACTAATGCAAATGTTGGTATTTTAGCAGGAAAAACCATAGGTACAAGTATTACGGGAGTAAAAGTAACGGGTAGCATAATTTTAAATCCAAATCGTATGGAAAGAGCTACTCTTGGTGGACTTGTAGGACAAATGGAGAAAACAAATGTTTATGCTGCACATATAACTGCAATCATAAAAGGTGGAAATTTAGTTGGTGGTATAGCTGGTTATGTTAAAAATAATACAACTATTGCTTCTAGTTATGTTTCTAATGCTTCAACACTACAATTATATAGAACAGGAGTTCTTGCGGGTCTTGTTGGAGAGGTTAAGGAAACATCTTTAGTCGTTAGCTGCTATACTGAAGCTAATTTATTAGATTCTATTTATACAGCGAAAGCCGATTCTAAGAATAATGCTTATGGATTTGGCGAAGGAAAATTTGTGAATTGTTATTTTGGGAATTTAGATTATAGCACATTAGAATGGAATCAAGAGGATTGGAATTTAGATGATTTAACATTAAAATTAATACCTCTAGAACATGATGATATTTCCATAACTATAGGTGTTTACGAAAATGATGAATTTGTTGAAGTATCTACGAACACCTATTCCTTTGGAGAAATTGCTGAGTTAGATTCTATTGAGGGACCTGCAGGATACGTATTTATCGGCTATAAAACAATAGATAATAAGGTAATTGATCAAAATATCCCATTCTATCATAATATGACATTAACTCCTTATTATGAGCAGTATGATGTTATGCTTGGCAAATGGGTAGATACAGAAAGCGAATGGTTTGAATTAAGTGTAAATGATGCAGGTAATATTATTGCAAAAGCATCCATTTATACTGGTTCATACGATATAACAGGTAGTAATTTTACAGAAATACCATTATTATATAGAGAATCAAAATATGAAAAATTAGAATATATCGTTTATGATTATTATGGATATCCTTCTATAACAGGAAGATATTATGATGGAATTGTAATCTATTTCATTGTTCGTTCGAATATTACAGGAGTAGAGGATGAAAACTATAGAGCCTATCTGCAACGTGTTGAAGCAAACGACTATGATAAAGCATTTATGCGATTAGAAAAGCAAAACAAGGATAAGTGGGAAACCATTAATGATTTGATGCTACCTTTTGCAAGTAATTATAGTGGATATTATTTGGAAGATGGCACTAAGGAATCCTTCTTTGTTAAAGCACCATATATTCCTAATAATGGAAATTATAATCAAGCACCATATTATGATGCGGTAACTGATGATTCAAAAATTACTTATTCTCCATTTCTTTTCTTCGGTTTAGAAGGATTTGAAGATGGTGTGTTAGGATTTACTACAGAATCAAGCACAGGTGTATTAGGAGATTATATTTTAATTTCAGATGGTAATTTAAGAAAAATATATGATTATAAAGATTATAAAAATGTTTCTTTAGATTATTTTGAATCCTTTGAATATCTTAATGCGCATTGGTTTAATGAAAATGCTGCTTTTGAAGAGGCTTATAATCATATTAGTGAATTTAATCCAAAGGATCCTTATCATGTATATGAATTTACAGAGTATAACCATATTATTTTTGTTGACGAAGTTTCTAAAACAATAGAAATAGATGGTCAAAGCTATACGTATGAAAAGAAGTTAAATGACGCAGGAGTTCAAGTATTATCTTATACGGATGCATTAAATAATATCCATTATCTATGGGCAGATTATGAGTATAATTTCTTAACAGGAATCTCATATTTTGTAAGTTATGAATGTGAAAAAGCAAATGGAAGTATAATACAAGAACAATGGAATAAATATGATTTAGCAACTCGTAAAATATGGGTTGAAGATAAACCAGATGAAGGACAAGAGGCTTTAAATTTAGGAAATATTAAATTAACTGGCACAACAATTCAAATCGGAGATAATGAACCGGTTGATTATGACTTTGTTTTTATTACAAATTGTGATGGTATACCAGGATTAGAAATTACTTCATTTGAATATTTAAGATTTAATCTAAATGGTACAACGTATTATATTAGAGAATATTCCTTTACAGGATTTGTATACTTCTATGCAGATATTCCAACAAATCCAGGTCATTTATTTAGTAGACGATTTGTAGATGAACAAAGCTTTGCTTATTATGATCGTGGATATAGAGGAGATTGGATTAGTGTTGAAGGTGTAAACGAATTAAACGTTGATATAGAAAATAAAACCATTAATGGAAATCCATTTGAATATAGTTGGTATTATCCTACCGCATATGATGAAGAAATATTTGGTTACAATACTCGATTCTATACGTATGTAGCTAACTATATGGACGGAGAAACAGAATACCAATTTAGAGCAACTTATATTCGCCAAGGATACGGTTATTTGTTTAAAAAAGAAGGAAATAATTATATATTAGTTTCTGAGTATTTTAGTAAAGCCATTTTGGATTCTTTACTTGGAACATGGACGTATTATTATGGAACAGGAGAAAATACAATAGAGGTAACCTTTGATGACTCCATAGGATATGTTGTATATTATAATCATCAATTAATGGATAGCCATTTGGTATGGAATGGTTATAATGGAAAACCTGTTGTTTCCTTTAAATTAGATGATGGGGAAAAGGTAGAAAATCTACATTTAGTTTATAGAGGTGAATATGGCTATGATTTATTGGATGTATTAGATTATGATAGCTATGATGCAGTATATGATGAATCCGAAGAAGATATGGTTTATACCTATACAACAAAATACCTATATTTTAAAGATACTACCATTCAAAATGTTATTGAAGAAATGAGTGGAACATGGACGGATGGAAAAATCTCTGTAACCATCAAGAGTGATGAAATATTAGTTACAGAACCAGGATATAGTCCAGTTACATTATCTATTGCATATATATATGATTTACCAAGTGCATTTATGGATCAATATGTTATTATCATGGTTGGTATTGATGGCGATGGTGAGGCAAATTATATGTTCTATTTATATAATTATTATATGTCTATGACCCATTTTATTAGTGACGAATCACAGACAGGTGGAAGTTTAATTTCTAGAGATGATATTATGGTATTTAGAGGTAATTTTACTAGTGTATCTTTAGAAGAAACACACACAATTACTTATGATGGCACAAACCTAACGGTAGATGGATATTCTTATGATTCAGAGTATTTACAATTTACTTATGCACAAATGAATGATGGAAGAATTGTTCCGGTATTATCTTTTTCAGATGTTATCTCATTAAATGAAACGAATTTAACAGCCGTTCTTCGATCTGGTGAATTATATTTTGTGGATGGTGTAATGATTGTAAATCTTATAGATACCCATTTAACATTATCCGTAAGCTCTATAGGTATTAGTATAGAATCTTATGATTACGTAGAAAATTTATTATCTCAAGAAATATTCTATAGCCAAGATATCTTAATTTATAATGGTGTATATGAATTTAATAATGAAACGGATTGTTTAGCTATTAATGATAGTTATGTGTATGTAAATGGTACAAAAATTGATGCTGATATTTTAGTATTAACGAATGGATCTATTCAAGTTATCTTTGAACATAACGGTTCTACCTATTATGCTATGATAGGATTAGATGCCTATGGTCAAATGGTATATCAAATTTTTAAAATGAGTGTAGTATCTTAAATAAGGGGGAGAAAAGATATGAAAAAAAGAAAATTAGCAGTTCTTGGTTTATTATCTACTGTTGCGGTAGCATCTACTGTGCTTACCGCTTGTGGTAATAACAATAAGGATAATAATCCTAAAGTGGAGTATGTAGATAAAATCTTAAATATCACAGGCTCTAAAATTACAATTTCCGAAGAGGAAGCAAAAAACTTAGATTTAAAGTCTTTGTTTAATGTAAAGTACGATGGTACAAACATTTCTGTTACAAATGAAATGATTTCTGGTAGCATTGAGGCAAAAGAAGGAACCTATAATATCACCTTAACTTATAACAATCAAATTGCTATAAGTGAAGTTAAAGTTGTTAAAAATGGATCTTCAACATCTGTACAAAATCAATCCATTCAACTAAGTTCAACCAATGATGTTGTTGAGGTTAGTACCGTTGAAGAAGGCAATTATTATCTAGAAGAATTATTTACTATTGTTGAAAATGGTAAGCTTGTGGATGTTACAAGTGATATGATTGATGATGGTGGTTTTAAAGCAGAAGCTGGAACTTATAATATTGTTTTAACCTATAAGGAAAAAACAATAACAAGCGTGGTTAAGGTTGTTTATGATTATGAGGTAACGATTTTACCAAATACTGAAGTTTTAACAGTAGCAAAAGGCACAGCCGATTATGATATGTCTAATGCATTTAAGCTTTATATTGGTTCAACACCTGTTGCTATTGATGCAGAAATCGTAAAAGGAGAGGTTGATTTTAATAGAGCAGGAAAATATCCTATTTCTATTGAATATGACCGCTTTGGAGAAATTTATTCTTTAGAGACCACCTTAACTGTTATGCCAGATGTAAAGATTTGTGCTGTAACTCCTAATGATGATAATACCTTTGTTGGAGAGGGTGTTTATAAATCAAACGCAATGTTCACTTATAGTAATATTTTTAAGGCTTATATTGATGGAGTTGAGATTCCTTATGTAGAGAGTAATCTGGAATCAGACATTGTCTTTGCGTCTAATAATTTAGCTTTAACCGGCGAATATGACGTTAAGTATAAGATTAGCGTTTTAGGAGAAGAATTTTATACTATCGTTCATTATAGTATTAAAAAATATAATGTAACAATGAAATCAGAAGATGTTACGACCTCTTTTTGGAAGAGCGACTTAACCGATAGTTATAATTTATTAAATCTATTTAATTTAAAGATAAATAGTTCTTCTTATTCATATTCTGATTTACAATTTGTTGAAGCGTCTTTAGAAGATGAGACAGAAATAGCAGAAGGTAAAACAAAAGTTGTTTATACTTTAGAGAGTAATATCGAATATGGTGTTGTTGGGGAATATGAGGTAAGTATTCATTTTGAATTAGATGGAACAACCTATGACAAAACGGTTACGGTTACAATTAAAGAGGATGTAGAAATTAGTGAAAAATCAAAGAATCCAGCATCTGTTTTAACTGGTGCAGAATCTTTTGATTATACAACGATTTTCCAAATAAAAAAATATAAAGCAGATTCTTATAATAAATATGAAACTATTACAGTAACGGATGATATGATTGATGCTACCGCTGTTGATTTAAATACACCAGGTACGTATGATGTAATATGTAGTTATGAAGGAATTTCTTATACGGCAAAATTCATTGTTGCCGATCCTATCTATATTGGTAACTATACAGCAACCGATAATAGTGGAAAAACTTTAGAAATCACAAACGATTCTGTTACTTATTATAATGGAAATAGTTCTACAATAACTGGAACCTTCTCTGTTACAAATGATGTTTTAACAATCACACTTCCAAACGTTTATGGTACGATTGAATGTAAATATGTCGATGGATTATTAACCTTTGATTGGAATTATTCTGGGGTTAGTGATACCGAATGTTTAGTGTTTGCAAAAGATGCCTCTAAGTGGACGAAAAAGGAAGCATCCAATATTATTAAATCTGGAAATGAAGAATATAGAATCACAGAATTTATAAGCACAGAAGATGAAACAGTTAAGCATGTTTTTGTTATGAAATATGTATATAATTCTATTTCCGATGAAGGAACGACAATTCCTACCAATTGTGAAGCTACCTACTATATTGATCCTACCATTACAGGAACATTATTTGAAGGAACAAATAAAATAACACTTGCTGGAACAGATGTAACCTTTATCTTTGATGAAGATGGTAAATTTACTATTGGAACAACAACGACAACACCTGTTACGGAAGAAAAAACTTATGCAGGAAGCTTAGGAGATGTTACTTTAAATCCATCCACTGGAAAAGCAACAGTAACGGATGCAAACCCAGATTATAGCGGTATATCTTATACTTTATTTGATGGTGCCTGTGTTCTTACATGGAGAGAGGGTAGCTGGTCAGCTGGTTATCAATATTTTGCGAAAACTCTTATTTTAAATGATACAGATAATACCTATACGGTAGATGAGAGTGATGATGGATTTAAGAGAAAATATGCCTCTATGGAAAATTCCGATTACTATTTTGAGTTCTTAGGTACTGGTTATGTAAAAACAAATAGTATTTTTGCCTCTGGAACAGTATGTGCTTCTTATGAAAGAGATGGTTCCGTAGTTACAATTAAAAAAGAGGATATAACTCTTACTCTAAATTTGAAAAATGGTGAGAATGATATTGAAATCATTGATGCACCAGAAACAGGCTTATATACAACGAAGAAAGTATTTAAGGTAGCAGCGGATATAGCATATGGCCATAAATTAACGGTTATTGCATCTTATCTTGATGTTCCAGAAGGAGAGTCTGTTACTATTTCCGATTTATTTAAAATCGAATATATGGATGGAGAGGAAATGAAAGATTTACCTTTAGAAGATCTTGTTGATTTTAGTCTTGTTGATTTTAATACACCAGGATATTATGTCGCAACGCTTTATTATGAAAATAAAGGTGAAGTTTATGAAGCATCTTCTGTTCTTCATGTATACCCTCTTCCTTTTGCAGGATATGAAGAGGTAGGACAATACTATTTTGATGACTATTATAATTATTATTATAATTTAAAGGCTGATGGTACCGTTGATGTTGTTACCTATAATACAGTAAAGGGAACATGGAGCATTGATGAAGAAGGTGCTGTTCACATCGTTTATGATTCTAATGAATATATAGCATCTTATGAGGATGGTAATCTTTTCCTACCATATTTAGAATATGGAGCAACAAAATACAGATATGCATTTAAAATTGGTAAGCCTCAAAAAGTGTATAAAAAGGATACAAAAACCCTTTATCTTGTAAAAAATAAAGCAGGCGTAACAGAATATTATTATATGGATGGCGATACTCCATACGGACAAGTAAGTGCTGTATTTGAAGCGAAAGAGCTTGGAAGTGGGGTAGTAGTAGAATTGTTTGATGGAAATGGAAATAGCGTATTAGAAGCAAAACTTGGAAGTTCTGACTTTGTATATGCAGGACCTGAAAAAGGTCAATTTACCGGAAGTGGTGCAATTCTTAAATTGGATGGATTTGGTAATGTAACCGTTGGCACAAATGCGGGTACTTATGTAAAATATAAGGATTTCTATAAGGTTACCGTAAATAGCGAAGATACATATTACTCTTTAGATTTAGAAAACAATACGTATGAACTTGTTGATGAAAGTGTTCTTTTAGCAGGAGAAACAAAACAATATGCTTATCTAACAAGTGAAGGATTAGCATGTAAGGATTTGGATTCAACCTTAAAGACGGTATGGTACAAATTTACAGCAACTCTATCCGGTAAATATACAATTTTCTCTATTTCTAATCCTAGTCAAAATGTAGATAATAAAGGATATCTATATGATGCGGCAGATAATCAATTAGCCTATAATGATGACAAAGGAGATGCTTTAACGACTACATTTGGTGGTCATAAGTATGATTTTGGATTTGAAGTTGTATTACAAGAAGGCCAAACTTACTATATAAAAGTAGAGATCTCCTATGCGAAATCATCAAAATATGAAGGATATAATTTAAATATCGTTCCACCTACAGAAGGAGAAGAAAAGGGTGACTATGAAGGAGATTTAGGTACACTTAATTTAAACGGCTTTGCTACAGCTACTTTAAATAATGTAGAAGGTTCATATGAAGCAAAAGGAAATTCAAAAATTTTATTGAATGTATCAAATGTAAAATATCTAGTTACTTTAGAAGGAAATACTTATACCTATGAAGTTGCAGATGCTGTAATAGGAACATATACTCGTTCTGGCTCATCTTATCAAATTATTTTAGATGGCTTTGGTGCAGGAAGCTTTGTAACTTATTCCGCTTCAGATATTACGTATACATATGATGCAGATACAAATACAGTGGTAGTTACAAAAGGTTCAGATACATTTACTTTTGTAGTACAGGATGATAATTCATTAAAATGTACAGCAACAACTTATTCTTATTATTGTGCAGTAGATAGTATTTGGGCATAACAATATTATATTTAAGGTGATGAATCTTTCATCACCTTTTTATATTGAATAAAAAATGAAATAATCCATGTTTATAGAACAAGAAAAATTCTCCGCAAAATAATGCGGAGATACACTAGATAATTAAATTTAATTGTGCCATTTGTAAAATGCTTCAATAGAAAACATAAAATGAAGTAGATTATAAAATTCCGCTTTAAGAATTTCATATACAAAAACAGACTCTGGGGAGTAATATCCGACAATGCGAAAGCCGAATATAAATTGCATATAAAGATTTTATTATAATGTACTTGATGCTTTAATATCGTAGCACTTTAAACCGGTTTCACAAATAAATCTGTTTTGTCGCAACTTTTTCGCAGAAGTGTTTGTCATGCTCCACAAACAACAGTGTTGCTTCGGAGGCTTTCAGCAGTTCTTCGATTTGTATTCTTGACAGTACATCGATATAGTTCAACGGTTCGTCCCAAATATAGATATGAGCTTGTTCTGATAAACTTCTTGCAAGCATCACTTTTTTCTTTTGACCTTGACTGTAACTTTCGATGGGACGAGAAAAAAGCTCTCGTGAAAAGTCCAACTTTCGCAGTATTGCTTTAAACAGCGTTTTGTCCACTCGATATTTTTCGGTGTAGCTATCAAGATCGCCAAATAATTCGTCTGTAGATTGACAGACATATGATATTTTCAAATTAGCAGATTTTGTTATTACTCCATGATACTCCTCAAATTCGCCCAAAATCAGCTGGATTAGGCTTGTTTTTCCGCTTCCGTTTTGTCCGCAAACCGCGATACGGTCGCCTTGAAAAACCGTAAAGCTTATGTCGCTGAAAACCGTCTTACTGTCATAACCTAGCGAAACGCTTTGAAAAGTGATTAGCTTGGAGCTGTGATATTTCAAAGGAGACAATTTCAGGGGTGGCGTTTCGTCAACATTTCGTAAAAGTTTGTTTTTTTCCGAAATATCTTTCTCTATGCGACTTTCCATAGATTTTGCTCGTTTCATTAATTTGGCGGCTTTGTGACCAATAAATCCTCTATCGGGTCTCAATCCGGAATTTCTGGTACCGAATTTGCCACTTTCCGTTTTTTTTGACCAAGAGGAAACACTTTTTGAGGCGTACTCCAACTGATTGATTTCTTTTTTTAGCCGTTCGTTTTGCGTTTGCTCAAACAGTTCCTGGCGCTCACGGTTCTCGTTCCAGGTACTGAAATTTCCCTTTTGAACTTCAATATTCATCTTATTGATGGCTAGAATATGATCAATGCAGGCGTCAAGAAAATCGCGGTCGTGAGAAACAAGAATAAATCCAGACTTTTTTTTCAAATAATCTGCAAGAACCTCTCTCGCATGAAGATCGAGATGATTTGTAGGCTCATCGATCAACAGAAAGCTGTTTTCCCTCAAAAACATTCCCGCGATAAGAACTTTAGTCTGTTCTCCATTAGAAAGCGTGTCGAAAGAACGATACAAAAGTTCATCGTCTGCTTCAAGAAAACTAAGTTCGCGCCGTATCTGCCAATCCTCCGCTTGCGGCGAAATATCTCGAATAACATCAATTGTAAAATACGAATTGCCAATAGTATACGGAAAATACTCGAAATCTACAGATGATACGATTTCGCCCGAATATTCCAATTTTCCCATAAGCAGTTTGAGCAGAGTTGTTTTCCCTCGACCGTTGCGTCCGGTTAAACCAAGTTTCCATGACGTATCGATTTGCAAGTTTACATTTTCAAAAACTTTTTCAAAGCCCCCATCATAACTGAATGATAGATTTTGAATATTGATAAGTGACATATATATCCCTCCTTATTCGATAAAAATAAAAGACTGCAGAAATAATCCGCAGTCTTTCAAACACAAAGATACGTCCATAGAAAATGAACGCGTCGCTCATAGTTGTGAGCGTTATATTTCTAGAAAGTGCGAACAATTCCTGCTCGCATATCAGCCTACGGCAAATAGCACGGGTATAAATCCTGTGCAAACCATTTAGTGATATGCAAAAAATTAGCAAGAAACTGTAAGCATCTTTCCACCTCAAATCTTTTCTTATGGCTTTCGCATATTTAATATAGCACAAAACTGACCTTTTGTTAAGTGTATATTTTGATTTTATATCAGTTTTTATTATATGTACTCTATTAAGAATGTGAATATTCTCAATAAAATTTCCTTCTAAGCGTTTTTCAAATTGGAAAATCTAGAAAAAAAGACTATTGTTTTTGCAATAGTCTTTTTTGTATTTATAGATGCTTATTCTCCACTTATTGGAGTAATTGTAAGTTCTACATCATTTGTTCCGTAATTGGAAATTACATATGTATTAGAAGCATCACTAAAGGTTGCTTCTGTTTGATTCTCATTCCAAGATACATTATAAATCTTAATGGTTGGATAAGATTCTATTTTATAGAAACTTAATGCTGTTTTTTCATCATTTAACCAAACCAATTGATATTTAGAAGAACTTGTTGTTATCTCCTCATATTGATAATTTGGAGAAGTAGCTGTCACTCCAGTAATGGAATCGTTTGTTACAGAGAATTTTAATGTTAAATCATTATCTAAGAAAATTGTATTAACGATTGTACCATCTACTATAGCAGATTCTAATGGTACAATAACAAATGGTTTACCATAAGCATTTATTAAAACTGTATTATTTGTTACATAAATGTATAGATAAGAAGAAGTATAAGTATATTCATTTTCATCATTTAAACTATAGTTATACATATATACATTTAAGTAATTTTGCATAGAACCCCAACTTGTTGGCATTTGAACAAATGGTGTTTTTGAAATTGCTACAAAAGAATCACTTCCATAAGAAGAGTATACTAAACTTCCTGTTCCGTTTTGAATAGATCCTTTTTCAACTGGAGAATTATCTTCGTTGTTCCATTTTGTTATAATAAATTCACCAGTAGAAGAATCATATGTATAAGACCCGAATTTATTTTCCCCATCAAAATATAGAAGGTTTCCTCTACCATCCAAATATAGTTTATAATTTGAGGAAGAGCCTAGATAATATAAACCAGCCTCTGTATTTATAGTATTTGCTTCTTCAAAGGTTTGGTTTTCATTATTCAAATAAAGAATTTTTGCTTCATCATTTATAAATAAAATAATTGTACTTGAATTAGGAAGTTCTGTATAGAAATAATTTGTATCATTATACGTTGCTGTAAAGTATCCATCTAATGTCAAGGTATCATCATTATTTGTATATGTATCCATATTATTTGAAATTTGAGCTATGGTAAAGTTAAGATAATCTTCATAATTTCCATAGTATCCTTTAACAATAACTTTAGAGTCTTTTGAGAACTCCCAAGATTTATCCGTATCATTTAATTTAAATTTAATGTAGTTATCTTCTAAGATATATCCAGCTTCTATAGTTTGATTCTTAAATGTTAAATATAATCTACCACTATAATTTACCTCTTCAACTGTATAAGGGGTTCCATCTAATTCTAATTTAGCATGATTTGCATAGTCATAATAAATTCCAGATTCTGCACCTAAGGATGGGAAGATAACCTCATTTACGTTAATAGAAGAATTATCAGGTAAATAAGTTAAGCTTGTTAAATTCGGTATATCGGTAATGGTAAGCACATTATTTTCATTTGTGTAGGAACCGATATAAGTTGCGCCATTTGCAAGATAGTATACAATTCTACCATAACCATCTAGTTCAATCTTTTGTCCATTATGGAATCCATAATTTCCAGCTTCTTTTCCGCGTAATATAAAGGTTTCGTTTTCTAAGTCAAAGGAACCATAGGTAATAAAACTACGAACGCCTTTACCATCAAAACCAATAAATACCTGAAGTTTTTTAGGAGAATTTTCTTCTTTATAGCCAGCCAAATCAGAGATACTTATATATCCAAAATCAAAGCAAGGACCAAGACCATCATAATCTCCTTGGATAAGTTCTACTACGGCATATCCTTTTTCAACACCACTCATATAAATTGTACCAAAGTCAGATGTATAAGATTTACCCATAGCATATAAGCCTGAAGTTTTTAGTTGTCCGAAATTACCACTATAACCAGACTTGTATTGTATTAAATCTCCGTTTCCATCTTTTACTAATGCATCACCAATATCTTCTAAGCTTTGATTAAATGCTTGAACAAATGGTTCAACCTCAGGGTCACTAAACCAAGCACTAACAGAAAGAGGGGTATAAATTTTAGGACCAACGAAATAAAGTTTATTATAATACATTGTAGGACAAATTCCTAATTCAGACATATAGCAGAAAGCCGCTGTGCCAATTTCTGGAGGAGTAGTACCTTTAAATATTATTTCTTGTAAATATTCCTGTCCAAAGAAAGCCATTTCGCCGATGTATTCTACATTTTCCTCAAATGTTATGCTAAATATGTAGCTATTAGAGAAAGCAAAAGCACCGATTTTCGTAACGTTTTCGCCAAAATTTAAGTAACGTAATAAACTATTTCCAATACCTGCACCGCCAAGAACCTCTGTAATAGAATCATCCATATTATAGGTAAGAACATTTCCAACGTATTCGTATAATACGTTATCTTTAATATATTCACCTTTTGCGTTAGGATTTAACCTTTCTACTTGTTTCTCTTCAAAATCTAAAGCTAATACATAGCGTTCATCCCTATCATCTACAATAGATATACCTTTTGAATCATATAATTCGAAAACGGTAAGATAACCATCTACAATAATTAATACTCTTGAACCAATAGAGGTTTCATTTAAATAAATAGTTGCATCCCCACGATAAATACCAGCTTTATTCAATTCCTCTTCTGTAGTAGCAAAATATCCACCATAAGTAACATTAAAGAATTCTTTTACCTTTTCTGGTTGACCCTCTTCTGTAACATTTTCAAACAAAACGCCCCAAGCGGATTCTTTTGCATATAAATATATAGGATCATCATTGGTTGCTCTAGCGCCAAAAACATTTGTACCAAGAGTAGGGAAGGTTTCTCCACCAAAAGTAACCTCGTTAAAAGCAGAAGTATTAAAAGCGTTATCTCCTATAGTTTTAACAGTAGAAGGAATATGAACCGTACATAGATTTGAATCTGCAAAAGCATCTTCTCCGATAGAGGTTGTTTTACCCAATTCAACCGCATATACGTTACTCATATAGAAAGCACCACTGCCGATTTCTAAAGAACAAGCACTCATGTCAACGATACAAAGATTTGGATTACCCAAAAAAGCATCGTTTCCAATTTTAGTGATACTGCTAGGTATAATTAATTCTGTAACATTTAATGTTGTCATACCTAATTCAGCTATTTCTATAATTGGTTTCTCATCATATTCTGAAGGTAAAGTTAACTTGGTAGGATAATTATAATTTGCCGTTTCTTCAATAGAATATCCATTTTCTATTTCTTTTAATTTGAAACCTTCATAATAAACTACGCCTTCTTCAGCTTTATATTCTACAGAATATTTAGCGGTTTTATCATTATAAGAAATTGTAATTTCATAAGCGCCCACTTCATTTTTCTTAACCTTAGAAGAATCAACACTATAATCGGTAATTGTTTTTTCACCAGAAACAGAATAGTTTGCTTTAACAACTAAATCGCCAACGGTAAACTCATCACCAATTGTAAATTCTTTTTTTCCACCCGATAAAGAAATACTAACTAGTGTATCTTCAGCCTTTACATAAACAACGGAATATTTAGCGGTTTTATCACTATAAGAAATTGTAATTTCATAAGTGCCCGCTTCATTTTTCTTAACCTTAGAAGAATCAACACTATAATCGGTAATTGTTTTTTCACCAGAAACAGAATAGTTTGCTTTAACGACTAAATCGCCAACGGTAAACTCATCGCCAATTGTAAATTCTTTTTTCCCGCCAGATAAAGAAATACTAACTAGCGTATCTTCTTCCTTATGGTCAGGTTTTTCTGTGGAGTTACCGCACGAAGCAAGACCACATACGGATAAGGTGACTGCAATAGCACCTAATAAAGATTTAAATAATCTTTTTTTCAAAAATATCACTCCTTTTTTGTTTTATAACAAAAATTATACATTCATTTTTGATTAAAGTAAATAAAAATTCAATTTTTTTAGTTAAATAAAGAATATTTTACAATTTTTAGATTAATTTTTGTATATTTTTTCATTTATAATTTATCTACAACAATTTAAAAGAAACTTAGAATTTCATATTTAGAAGAATAAACGTTATTTTTTAAGGTTTTTCTTTAAAAATTTTAAAGTTTGGCTTTTGTGCAATATAAAATTCGACAAAAATTTTATATTAAAAAATACTTTTATATTGAATTGTTGAAAAATTTAATATATAATATTAGAATGTAGTTTATGCCAAAAATTACAAATATGAGAAAATGAGGTATATTTATGAAAAAAAATATAAGACGAATTATTTCATTGTGTGCAGTATCCCTTTGTTTTTTAACGAGTTGTAGTGTGACAAATGATAAATCATCTGTTAATGATAAAAATAAAGAAGAAATAAAACATTTAAATGTTACCCAAGCAAATTTAATTGCGGAAATAACAGATAATGAAAAGTACTTAAATCCGAATTTATTATATGATTTAAAGGATTTTGAGGATTCAGATAAAGTGGGAGTTATTGTTACTTTGAGTTCTACTGGAACAGCTGACACTTATTTTAATAATTCTAAGGAATATGATAGTGTTGCCGATTATGCTGTAAGTAAAAAAGGTGTAGAAGAAGCTGCTCAAATGGTAAAAGATCAAACAGCTTTATCGGATTATTTAATAAAGAAGAATTTGATTAATAGTACAAAGCATTCTTATACAACGCTTTTTAATGGTTTTTCTGCAGAAACAACGTATGGTCAATATAAGAAATTAAAAAAATCAGGATTAGCACAAAATGTAACTATTACAGAGGCGTATGCAAAGCCTTTAACGGTTTCAACCGATAGTAATGTTGTTGAAAATGTGGTTGATGTATATCCTACGGGAATATTTAATTCATCTACAGTTAAATATGATGGTGAAAATACAGCGGTTGCTATATTAGACTCAGGATTTGACATTTATCATGAGGTATTTCGAAATATGCCTAAACAGCCTATGATTCAAAAATCCGATGTAAGTGATTTACTTGAGGCAACAAAAGCAAATACATTTACAAAAGGACTTAAGGTTGAAGATGTGTATGTTAATGACAAGATACCATTTGCTTATGATTATGCCGATAAAGATCCAGATGTAGCACCATATGACTCTGAACATGGTACACACGTTGCAGGTATCATTGGTGGAAAATCCGATGTAATTACCGGTGTTGCCGAAAATACACAATTGGTATTATTAAAGGTTTTTGGCGATTTAGTTTCAGGAGCAAAAGAGGAAGATATTTTAGCAGCTTTAGAGGATGCTGTATTACTTAAAGTTGATGCAATTAATATGTCTTTAGGTACGGCTTGTGGTTTCTCTAAATTACAGGATGATGATTATTTAAATTCTGTTTACGATAAAATTGAAAATGCAGGTATATCTTTAATTGTTGCGGCAAGTAATGATTATAGTTCAAATTATGGTGGAGAAGAAAGTAATACCAATAAGGTTTCTAATCCAGATTCTGCTACCGTAGGCTCTCCATCCACATATACCGCTTCTTTATCTGTTGCATCCATCAGTGGTACAAAAAGTAAATACATTAAAACAAGCGAGGATTATGTATTCTTTTTTAATGAAGCAAATAGCTTAGCAGGTAAACCATTTGATTTTTATGAAATGTTAAATATTCCTGCAGGTGCAAATAAAGAATACGAATATGTAACCGTGCCAGGCTATGGTAAAAAAATCAATTATTCTATGATTGATGTCAAAGGAAAGGTTGCTTTAGTAAAACGTGGAGATATAAGTTTTGAAGATAAAGCAAAAATTGCCGCAGAAGAAGGCGCTATTGCATGTATCGTTTATAATAATATAGGTGGAGACATTTTAATGTCTGCTGGAAATAATCTAGCGATTCCATTCTGCTCTATTTCTAAAGATGATGGTGAATATTTAGCAAAAAAAGCTAACGGAAAGTTAGTCTTCAATAATGGAAATGAAGCTGGTCCGTTTATGTCTGATTTCTCCAGTTGGGGACCAACACCAGATTTAAAATTGAAACCAGAAATAACCGCACACGGTGGAAACATTACCTCCTCTGTTCCTGGTGGTGGATATGATCAATTATCAGGAACATCTATGGCATCTCCTAATATGTGTGGTATTGTCGTGTTAATTCGTCAATATTTGAAAGAAAAATATGATGGAATTAGTTATACAGATTTATCAAAAATGACAAATCAATTATTAATGTCTACTGCTACAATTGCATTAAATGAGGTTGGAAATCCATATTCACCAAGAAAACAAGGTGCTGGACTTGCTAATCTTTATAATGCAACAAATACGAAAGCGTATTTAACAGTGGATGGTTCAGATAAAGCCAAAATAGAGTTGGGTGACGATCCAACAAAAAGTGGCGTATACACTTTAAAATTTAATATTGTTAATATTTCAAATAAAAATCTTACGTATTCTCTTTCTAATCTTTCTATGACAGAAAGTGTATCAACTTCTGATAGTCGATTTGTTGCAGAAAGAGCTTATATGTTAAACCCTTCTACGAAAATCAAAGTTTCTGGTGAGGGAAGTTTAAACGGGGAAAGCATTACCGTTAATGCAAACGGATCTGCACAAGTAGAATACACCTTAACTTTATCTGAGGCAGAAAAGAAATATATACGTAAAACCTTTATAAATGGTATGTTTGTTGAAGGATATGCAACATTAAAGGCAGAAAACGGTGAGGTAGATTTATCCATTCCATATTTGGCCTTCTTCGGTGATTGGACCGTTGCCCCAATGTTTGATAAAACATATTATGAGGTAGAAACAGAAGCGCATAATACAGGAATTGATGATGAAGACAAAATTAAGGCAGATTATTATGCTACTACACCTTTAGGAACCTATTATTATAATTATATTATTCCTCTAGGATCTTACGTATATCAAATGGATAATAATTCTTATGATCCTATTCCAGCAACAGAAGAACATGCAGCGATTGGTTATACCTATGATACAATTAATGGTATTACATGTGTTTATGCAGGTTTATTAAGAGATGCTAGAAAAATGACCACAACAATTACGAATTCTAAAACAGGTGAAGTGGTTTATGAAACTATAAAATATAATCAACTTAAAGTACATTATAATGGAATTATTGTTCCATCTTATGATTTATTAGATATTAGTATTCAAGAATTGGGATTAGCAAATAATACAAATTATACCTTCACTATGAAAGCAGAATTAGATTATGGTGAAGATGGTGGTGTGGATACAAATTTAAGTAATGAATTTTCATTTTCCTTCTATGTAGATTATGAGGCACCAATTATTACAAATACAGATTTTTATTACAAGTATGATCGTTCTTTAAAAAAGAATAGATATTATGTTGACTTTTATGTTTATGATAATCACTATACACAATCCATTCGTCCATTTTCAATGGTAAACGGTCAATTTTCATCTTTAATTGAATATCCAATTCCAGTATATGGAGATAAGGGAACAACAAATAAAGTTACAATGGAAATTACCGATTATATGGATTTATTGCAATATGGTTCATCCTCTACGGGCAGTGCTTTAACAAATGGCTTAGGAATCATGATTGATGATTATGCAATGAATAGTAATTATTATTTTATTACGCTTCCGGGAACCGATGTAGTCGATAATGGATCTACAAGTGAAAAAGGATTATATTTCGTAGATGAAGATGGTAATACCACAACCTCTCTTGTTGTAAATGTAGGGGAAGAGCATAATTTAGCTAAATTGATAAGATCAAATGATCCTACTTTTGATGCATCTAGCGAGGTTCAAGAAGTTTATATGTCTAAACTTTATTGGACATCATCTGACGAAAATGTTGTAAAAGTAAAAGATGGTAAAATAGAAGCAGTTGCGCCAGGAAGAGCAACGATTACTGCACAAACCGTGGCAAGTAGTGGATATGGATATACCGCATCTATCGCTATTATTGCAAGAGCACCTAAATCAAATAGTTCTTCCACAAGTAGTATGGCAAGACAAATGGCTTTTACGAACAATGTTTCATTAGAAGAAATTAAGTTTACTTATTATGATACGGTAAAAGCATTTATTAATGGACCTGAACAGTCTGAAATAGGCGAAACAGGAGATAGAAAATTTTTTACAGAAACATCTAGTATTACTTTCTATCCTAGTGAGCAAGTAAAAATAGGTTATGAGATCACTCCATGGAATTTAGATTCTTCAAGATATTCTTTAACATGGTCTTCTAATAACCCTGAAATTGCAAGCGTGGATGAAAATGGATTGGTTACGGCCTTAAAGGAAGGATCAGCCACAATTACTTTAAGAATTACCGTTGATGGTAAATTATCCAGTTTAATAGCAAGAACAAGAGTAACTGTTAAAAATGAATTCATTATTGAAGGTAGAACTTTAACAGGATATAAAGGCTTTGGTGGAGATGTAGTTATACCAGATGATAAAGGAATTTTATATATAGGTGCTTTTGCATTTTCTCTATATACAACAGATATGAATGTTAAAGTAGACGAAGATGATTGGGATCGAAATAAAACTCCTGGAATAAATGAGAGTATTAAGAGTGTGGTTATTCCTACGGGTATAACCGAAGTACAAAAATATGCTTTTTATAATTGTACTGAATTAGAAGAAGTGACATTTTTAACCAATGATAAGAACGAAACTTGTAAAAAAATAAAGGAATATGCGTTCTTTAATGATTCAAAATTGAAAAAGATTAATTTAGAAAATGTTCAAAACATTGGAGAAAGCGCGTTTGAAAATTGTGAATTATTAGAGGATGTAGATTTATCTAATATTTACTCTTTAGGTAAAAATGCATTTAAAGGATGTAGCTCACTTACCAATGTGAATCTTACAACCTTACGTAACGCATGGCCAGATGTATTTATGAATTGTACAAATTTAACAACAGTTGTTTCTGGTCAATTTACTAAATTCTCTGAGGGAATGTTTACAAATACAGGTTTAGCAAGTGTTACATTCTATGCGGATAGAATCCCTGATAAAACTTTCTTAAATTGTAAAAACTTAACAGAGGTAGATATTGTAAATGATATTGTATATGTTGGAAAAAGTGCATTTGAAGGATGTAATAAGTTAAGTAATGTTACATTTAGGGGCAGTTGTGATTATATATATTCAAATGCTTTTAAGAATAATACATCTTTAACGAATATCGTACTACCAAATAGTGCAATTTCTATAGAATCATATGCATTCTTTAATTGTAATAAATTGAGTTCAGTTAAATTTGCTTCTAATACAAGAATTACAGAAAACTTTGGAACAGTATTCTCTGGATGTGATGCTTTAGAAACGTTTATTGTTGATAGCAGTAATCCATATTATTCAGTAGCAAATAGCTATTTATTGATGGATAAGGAAAACACAACCATTATCTTTGCAGCACCAAAATATAATTTTGGAAATTATACTGTACCTGCAAATGTATCTAAAATAGCAGATGGCGCATTTAGTGGCAACAGTAATCTAACAAGTTTAAATTTAGGAAGTGTTACCGAAGTTGGTAAATTCGCTTTTGCTGAATGTACGAGATTAGATACCGTGGTCTTCCCACAAGAAGGATTAACCTTAAAACAAGGTGCATTCCAAGCATGTATAAAATTGTCTGCTATTGAGAATTTAAATTGTTTAGAAGAAATAGGACCATACGCCTTTGCATCCACTGCAATTATAACATTGCAATTAGGGGATAATGTTATTGTAGGTGATGGTGCGTTTGAAAAAATAACCGCCTTAAAATTAGTAACTTTAGGTGAAAATACGACATTAGAGTATGCAAGCTTTAGAGGATGTACAGGATTAACACAAGTAAATCTTGCAGGTAGTGTTGAGGTTAAAGAGGAAGCGTTCTTCGGTTGTACAAAACTTGCGAATATCGATTTAAGTAAAGCAATTAATGTTATTGGTGCAAACGCATTCTATAATTGTCAGTCTTTAAAATCCGCAATTTTAACAAATATAACTAGAATAGAAGATTTTGCATTTGGTGATTGTTCTAATATTACGGTTTTAGAAATGCCAATAGTAGAATATATAGGAGATGCTGCATTTGCTGCAGTAAGTGAAACATCTATAAGTGGTGGAATTTTTAGTGAAGTCGTTTTCCCTGAAAGTTTAAAATATATAGGAGAAGCAGCATTCTTTTCTTGTATAAATTTAAGATCTGTTTCTTTACCTAATGTTATAGAAATAAAAGGTTTTGCTTTTGCTTATTGTACTTCTTTACAAACCGTTACATTAAATCCAAATATTAAAACTTTGCCAGAACGTATTTTCTTTAGAGATACAGCATTAGTAAGTGCAGATACAGAAAATGTAGAATACATAGAAGAAGCGGCATTTTATGATTGTAATAAATTACAAAATTTAAATTTAAACAAAGTAAAAATTATAGGAGAATCTGCATTCTATCACTGTACAAGTTTAACAGAGGTAAATTTACCAGAAGCGATAGGATTAGGGGATACTGCCTTCTTATCTTCTACAAATATTACAACAGTGACTATGCCAAAGATGGAATATCTAGGTTATCAAAGTTTAAGTAATATTGGTGTTGGAACTATTGCAATTCCACAAACCATTCAATATATAGCACCAACGGCATTTTTCAATAATACAGAACAAACAGACTTTATTTACTTGGACAATAATACACCAGTAAATAATGGTATTATTAACGATTATGCTAAATTGGTTAATGGTGCTTTATATACAAAGTCTGCAAATGGAAAATTCGTTTTATCTTCTTATCCAACAGGTAAAACCGATATCATATGTGAAGTTGCCGAAAACACTTCTAGAATCGAGCTTTATGCTGCTGGTAATAATCCTTATATAACTAAGATTATTTTACCTGATACGATAATTTCTGTAGGAAATATGGCATTCTTTGGTTGTTATGCTCTTACGACAGTAGAATTTAGAGCTACGGTTGCTCCTACATTAGAAGGAAGTTTAGCGGGAAGTGAAAGCGACTATAATTATACCGAAGGTAAACCAGCATACGACTTATTAAATAAATATTTAGTGCTTAATGGATTTTACCCATATTATTATGGTCAATTTAAGTTTATGGTTGGTACATCCGAGCGTTTAAAGTTAGTATTACCATCTAATTCAGTTGAAGGATATGATAATATATTATATTCTCTATATTTTGATATGGATGATATTGAAAGAACAACTTTTGTATCTAAAGACAAATACACATTGAATTATTTAGATAAGATTGTTTTAGTTCCTACAGGAAAAATCACCTTAAAAGATGATAAAGCAATCACAGATGCAAGAGCGGCTTATAATGCACTAAGACAAAACTTAAAAGATTTTAATTATGATATGGATGAGCTTAATGCATTATATGAGAATTTAGTTAGAGCAGAAAAGGATTATAAAGAACTAAAGACAGCTCAAGTAAGTTCTAGATATGTAGATTTGATTGCAGAAATAAAGGCTTTGGGAAGCGAATTCAATATTTCAAAAGTAGATGATTATGCAAAATTAGCTTTGGAATTACAAAAAATTGATGAAAATGATAAAGAGTATATGGATACATCTAATGTAGATAATTTTAAGATTAATTATGAAAATTATATTAAAAATCTAACTGAAGAAGTTGATACTTTAAAACAAATTAGTGAATTACCTACCTATGATGTTGCAAGAGCTGCACTTGTTGCAGGATTATCTATTGCACAAAGTTTATTAACCTGTTGTTTCCTAATTTTTGGTAAACGTTGGTTCTTTTAATGGAGGTGTATAATATGAAAAAGAAATTATTTATTTTCCCTTTTCTCCTTGTATTTTTACTACTAGTTGCTAGTTGTGGAAAAAAGAAAAGTGATTTACAAGTAGTTGTAGAAAGTATTTCATCTTCCGAACAATTATTGACTCAATATCAGGAACAAGATATAATAAAAGATGGCGATTTTGTTTTATATACAAAAAATATAACTTTTGAAGTTGAAAGAAAAGAAGAAGTTAAAACAAGATTTGACCAAACAGAAGAAACCTTAAATACAAACACAACAGATCCAAGTTCCTCTATGGTTACTACGAAAACATCTTATACTACAATAGGTACAAAAAAGTATCAAATAGTAAATGGTAGTGAACAAGAAACTGGATTTGTTGTTCCAACGTATTTCTTAACTTTTAAATTATCTAGTGATTATTTAGAAGAAGGTTATAAATTAGAGAAAAATAAAAAGAAATATGCTTTGACTGCAAAAATAAAAGAAGACAAAATAAAGGAATTTTTCCTTGATAAAAATCTTTCAGATATTAATGAATTATCTATTACAATTAATATAGAAAATTCAAAATTAGCAAACTTTGAAGCGAATTATATAAATAAGGCAGGTTTTTTAGTATCTATTGCTATTACCTATAGTTATGATGCTGTGTCTATTTCACGTTGAAACGAAAGGAGAACAAAATGAAAACAAAAAAAATATTATTTATATTTCTATGTTTAGTATGTTCTATTTCTTTATTCTCGTGTGGAAGTAAAAAAGATACTAATCAAGTAAGAGCTATCTTTTCTTTAGAGGGCGGTGTTTGTCAAACCAGCACGAGCGATATTACCCATGTTTACACATTAAATGATAAAGAAGATACTTTTATTGTAGATCCTAGTGGTTTAGATGATAATGAAATAACCAAAAAACGAGAGGATGGAAAAGCATATCGTTTGGTTGGTTGGTATAAAAATAAGCAAGTTAATGGTGATGTAATAACATATAGTGATCCTTGGGATTTTTCTAAAGATAAAATGACTAAGGATGGTATTACATTATATGCTTATTGGAAAATAACAGCAAATCATACATATAATTTATGCTATGTAGAAGAGGATAAGGAAATATCTTTAGGTAGTTATGAGGTAAACGAAGGTGCAACCTTTAGAGATAGACAAAATTATGCAAATAGAAAAGGATATACTTCCCTTGGATTCTTTGAAGATAAAGAATGCGAAACACCTTGGAATACAAGTTTTAAACATCCAGGTGGAGAAGAGGATAGGGAAGTAAAGGTTTATACAAAATATATTGAGGGTGAATTTAGTCTTGTATCTACATTAAATGATTTAAGAAGATGTAAATCCAATAATATTTATTTAATGAATGATATTGACTTAAAAGGAGAAACATTTAATTTTGGTGATTATGATAAAATATTTATAGGAAATAATCATACAATTAAGAATTTTTCTCTTGCTATTGATACTTCAAGAGGTGGATTAAGACCAGTTTTAGATGAAATAGATAATTCATATTCTGCTAAGAATAGTCTTTATATATCTTTATTTCCACAATTGAAGAATGCAACCATTAAAGATGTAACCTTTGATAATGTAACCTTTGAAGTAAAAACTTCTTTTGGTGAAACCGATAATATTTATATTAGTCCTTTAGCTGTTAATTGTGTAAACGCACAGATAGAAAATGTTCATTTTAATGGTAAATTTATTCTTAATGAAACCCCTGTAAATTGTAATCTTATAATTGAACAAAACAATTTATGTTATCATATGGATAATTTATCTAATATTGCTTCTAATTCAAGTGTAAATATTGAATTAATAGATAATAGAAATTCTTAATTTTCAAGGAGGTAAAAAAATGAAAAAGAAGTTATTAATTATGTTGTTTGCTGTAGTCTCATTAGTGACTATAACGAGTTGCAAAAAGGGCGGCTCAGAAGACAGTAACAAAAAAACGTATTCCAATGATGAAGATTCATTAGTTTTATCTTCACAAGAAGTAGATGGTGTATTTAATCCATTTTTCTCTACTTCTGGTGCAGATAGCAGTGTTGTTGGAATGACACAAATCAGTATGATAGGAAACGATAAGGATGGTAATCCAACATGTGGCGATGCTGAGCCAGTTGTTGTTTTAGATTATGATATTCAAACGACGGGAACGGCAAATGTGGATCAAACTACAAAATATTCTTTTGTTTTGAAAAACAATGTAAAATTTTCAAATGGGAATCCTCTTACAATAAAAGATGTTTTATTTAATCTTTATGTTTATTTGGACATTGCTTATACAGGTTCTGCAACGATTTATTCTACCGATATCGTAGGATTGAAGCAATATAGAACACAAGAAGCAAACGAAAAAGAACAAGATAGATTTATGCAACAATTTGAAGTTGAGGCAGAAGGAAGAATAACTTATCTTAAACAAGCTGCAGAAGATATTTTTGATGCAAATAAAAATAAAACTTTATCTGAGGCAGAATTTAAGGCAGAATTAGTAGAATATTCTTCTAGACCAGGATATGAAAATGTGGTTAAAGATTATGATAAGGCAATTGAATTATTTAAAGAAGAAATCAATACCGATTATTCTAATTCTTTAGATCAATATGAAGACATTACCTTTATGGATAAAAATGGTGCTGTTAAAAATAATTTATTTACAACAGATGTTGAGGTCTTTTTATACAATGAAGGATATATAACATTTAATAAAGATGAGGGATTATTAGAGTCTTCTTTAGTTATAAATCCAGCAGATTTAAAGACTTGGACAAAGGAACAGGCAATTAATACCGTTCTTTTAGATAAGGTTCCAAATGCCATTGGTGAAATTGTTACCTATTGGGGTACTGCATTTACCTTCTCTGATTTTTTAGTAAATGAAGCAATGGAAAATTATTTTGCTACACACGAGGTATTATTCCCTAATATTTCTGGAATTCAATTTGCAAATAGAACAGAATCTGTAACAGTAAAGGGTAAAGAGTATGCTCCTGTACAATATGGTGCAGATGGTTCTGTTAGTAATGAAACAAATGAAGTTTTAACTATTGAAATTCATGATATTGACCCAAAAGCTATCTGGAATTTTGCTTTTGCAGTTGCGCCAATGTATTATTATTCTGATCAAGCACATATTAATGCTTTTGATTTTGAAAGTAATTTTGGTGTAGAGCGTGGTAGTCAAACCTTTATGACCGATGTGGTTAATGCAAAAAATAAGGTTGGTGTTCCTATGGGAGCAGGGCCATATGCTGCTAGTAAGGCATCTGGTGGAACTCAGAATGTGTCTAGTGGAGATTTTAAGAGCATGAATGTTATTTATTTCGAAAGAAATGAACATTATTTAATGGGTGCTCCAAAAATTAAAAAATTACGTTTTCAAGTTGTTTCTTCTCAAAGAATGATGGATGTATTAGAAACTGGAGAAGTAGATTATGTTGAACCAAGTGCAGCTCCTGAAAATATTACTAAATTAGATGGATTAAAGAAAAATGGATTTGGTTATGAAAGAAATTTAACTTCTGGTTATGGATATATAGGTATTAACGCAGGAGATGTTCCTGATTTAGCAGTAAGACAGGCAATTATGCACGCAATTGACACTATGGAATGTGTAAACTATTATAAGGGTACTGCTGAAGCAATTTATAGATCTATGTCTACAGCAAGCTGGGCATATCCAGGAAAGATTAAAGAATATAACATTGATGAGCCTACGGCATATTATCCTTATATTGGTGGAGAAATTCCAGCGAATTTAAATGTCGTAAATCCTGCATATAAAGAATTCGTAGAATTAAAAGGTAAGAAAGCTGGAGAAAAATTTAGCGTAGCAGAACAAAGTGAATTCCTTAAATCTTTAGTAGAAGGTGCTGGATACACGCTAAATGGTCGTGGTATTTATAATAAAGGTTCTAATTTATTACAATATAAATTTACGATTGCAGGTGCCGAAACAGACCACCCAGCATGGCAAGCTTTATATCATGCTCAAGAAATTTTAAATAAGAATGGATTTAAGATCGATTTAACTAAGGATCCACAGGCTTTATCTAAATTAGCTTCTGGTGGCTTAACTGTATGGGCTGCTGCATGGAGTTCTCCTATTGATCCTGATATGTATCAGGTATATCACAAGGAATCTAAGGCTACAAGTGTTAAAAACTGGGGTTATCCACAAATTATTCAAAATACAGGTGGTAAATATGATACAGAGGTTGCATTGCTAGATGAATTATCTGATATTATTGAAGCTGCTCGTAAAACAAATGATCAACAAGAACGTGCAGAATTATATGATCAGGCATTAACTTTAGTTATGCAAATGGCTATTGAATTACCAACTTATCAAAGAAATGATTTATTTGCATACAATGAAAATAAGATTGATGTAAGTACATTTACACCAAAGAGTGGTCTTTCTCCATATATAGGATTATTAAATAGAATTGATCAAGTATCATTTGTTACAGAACGTTAGAAAGGAAACAAAAAGGGCTATAACTTTATAGCCCTTTTAGGTGAAGAAAATGTTAAAATATATATTAAAAAGAATCTTCATATCTATTTTTGTTCTTCTAGGTGTTTCCATTATTATCTATGTTTTAGTAAGAATGATGCCAACCGATTATATATCTAATAAATTTAATTCACAAGTTTCACAAGGTGCTATAACAGAAGAAGATTTACAAAGATTTAAAGAATTGTATGGTCTTGCGGATAATTCATTTGGAGGAATTATATCGGGTTATTTTAGATGGCTTGGAAATTTATGTAGAGGCGAATTAGGAGAATCCTGGAAATATCAAAAACCAGTTACAACGGTTATTCAAGAAAACATGTGGGTTTCTTTTGCTATTGCGTTAATTGCAACGATATTGCAGTTTATCATAGCTATACCTTTAGGAATTTCTAGTGCAACCCATCAATACTCTATAAGAGATTATACGGTTACGGTTTTAACGATGATTGGTTTATCTTTACCAACATACTTCTTTGGAGCTATTGTAATTCGAATTTTCTCTGTAGGGTTTGGATGGTTCCCAGCGAATGGATTAGTAAATCCTAGTGCAACCTACCCTGCAACCTTTGCAGGCTGGTGGATGAAGCTAGGAGATATGATACACCATTTAATTTTACCTATTTTCGTTACGGTATTTTTATCTCTTGGTGGATTAATGCGTTATACAAGAACAAATACACTAGAGGTTTTAAGTGCGGATTATATTCGTACGGCAAGAGCAAAAGGTTTATCCGAAAATAAAGTTATTTATAAACATGCATTTCGAAATACAATGATACCTCTTGTTACCCTTCTTGCGGGAATATTACCTTCTTTATTTGGTGGTATGATGATTACAGAACAAGTATTTGGAATTAATGGTATTGGAAATCTTGCTTATCAGGCTTTACAGATGGCTGATATTCCGTTTGTAATGGGATACAATATGTTTTTAGCGATACTTACCGTTATTGGTACATTATTCTCAGATATTATGTATTCGGTTGTAGATCCTAGAGTTAAATTAGGGAAGTAGGTGTTAGTGTATGGAAAATTTAGAAAAATTAGAACAAACAGAAAATAATATGCCTACAGAACCCGTTCAAGAAGAAACATATAAAGAAATGAGTCCACTTCGACTTATTTTAAGAAGATTTTTTAGATCTAAGCTTTCGATTGTTGGGCTTGTTATGATAATTGCGTTATTTTTATTCTCTATTTTTGGACCTATGATTTATAATCGTTGGGGTGAAGGACAAGTAGATAGAGGAGAATTCAGTGAAATTATATCAAAGGATTATACTTTTATAGACGAAGAAGGAAATGAAGTTGTTTTCACACAAGAAATAGAAATAATTAAAACCATCAATGATAAAGCAAGTCCTTCATGGAATCATATTCTTGGTACAGATGAAAGAGGAATGGATGTTTTTACGCGTTTAATGTATGGTGGAAGAATATCTTTAACCATAGGATTTATCGTTGTTATTTTAGAGACACTTCTAGGAATATTATTAGGTGGTCTTGCCGGTTATTTTGGTGGCTGGGTCGATCAGGTGATTATGCGAATTGTTGATATATTTAACTGTATACCGACTCTTCCAATACTTTTGATTTCTTCTGCCGTATTAGACTCTTTAAAGGTTGAACCAAGCATGCGTATTTATTATCTAATGGTAATTATTACAATATTTGGTTGGAGTGGTTGTGCTCGTATGGTTCGAGGTCAAATTTTGAGTTTAAGAGAACAAGAATACATCACGGCAACAGAGGTTATGGGACTTCCAATTTGGAGAAGAATATTTAAGCATTTAATTCCTAATGTTATGCCACAATTAATTGTTTCTATGACCTTAGGACTTGGAAGTGTTATTTTATATGAATCCACATTAAGTTATTTGGGTCTAGGAGTACAAGATCCATACGCTGCATGGGGAACGATGATTGCTTCTTCAAATAATCCAGTTATTTTATCAAACTATTTAAATATATGGCTTCCAGCAGGTATAATGATTGTTCTTGCTGTATTAGGCTTCAATTTTGTTGGTGATGGATTACGTGATGCAATGGATCCAAAGGCTAAGAAGTAGGTGATATTATGGAACAAAAGAAAAAAAAGACAAGTAATTATCTTACTTTAAAAGAGAGCCGTGAAATAACCAAATATAATTTAAAGCAAATGAAATACTATGAATCTCTAAAAAAGAAAAAAGTTGATCCATCTTATTATCAAACGACAATGAAAAATCCAGATAATATTATTGAATTAGATCAATTAGAAACAAACTTTTTTACAGATAACGGTACGGTTAAATCCGTAAATGGTGTTTCTTTCGATATACCCAAAAATAGAATTGTTGGAGTTGTAGGAGAATCTGGTTGTGGAAAAAGTGTTACCTCTTTATCCATTATGCAATTAGTTCAATCTCCTCAGGGTCAAGTGGTTGGAGGGTCTATACGTTATAATTCGGATGAATTAGGTGTTGATGATAAAGGAAATAAAATGGCTTATGATATTGCCAAAATGCCTACAAAAGAGATGTATAAGATTCGTGGAAAAGATATTACTATGATTTTCCAAGAACCAATGACCTCTTTAAATCCAGTATTTACAATTGGATATCAATTGGACGAGGTTATGTTTGTCCACTATCCTGAAACGACAAAAGAAGAGGCAAAGGCGCATAGTATAGAAATGTTAAATCAAGTTGGTATATCTATGCCTGAACGTGTTTACAAATCTTATCCTCATGAATTATCTGGTGGTATGCGTCAGCGTGTAATGATTGCTATGGCATTAGCAGGTAATCCTAAACTAATCATAGCGGATGAGCCTACAACCGCTTTAGATGTTACCATTCAAGCACAAATACTTGAACTTTTAAAGGATATTCAAAAGAAAACGGGTTGTGCAATTATGTTAATTACACATGATTTAGGTGTAATTGCAGAAATGGCAGACGATGTAGTTGTTATGTATGCAGGTAGAGTTATTGAAAAGGGTACGGTAAGAGAAATCTTTAATAATCCTATGCATCCATATACCATTGGTCTACAAAAAAGCAAGCCATTAATCACTTCCGATACGGATAAGCCTTTATATTCCATTCCAGGGTCTGTGCCTAATCCAATTAATTTACCAGACACTTGCTTTTTCAAAGGTAGATGTGAGAAATGTATTAAAAAATGTGAGGGTCCTTATCCAGATATGATTAAAGTAAGCGACACACATTATGTTTCTTGTTATCTTTATGAAGAAAAGGAGGAAAAATAATGCAAAAGAACGAAGTTAAAAAAGAACCTCTTCTTGAGGTTAAGCATTTAAAAAAATATTTTCCTCTACAAACAAATATATTTGGAAAGCCTAAATTTTATTTAAGAGCGGTAGATGATGTAACCTTTTCTTTAGAACCTGGAAAAACAATTGGTGTCGTAGGAGAATCCGGTTGTGGAAAAACAACTTTAGGTAGAACTATATTACAATTATATGAATTAACGGGTGGAAAAGCCATTTATTATGGTCAAACCATTGATGATTTTTTACCTAAATATTATCTTCGAAGCATAAATGTTTTGCCACAATATAAAGTAAAATTTGAAACATTATCTTTAAAATGTGAAGAACTAAAAAATACGTATAATGTTTTGTGTACTGAAGTCTCATCTCAAAGTGAAAGCAAATCAGTTTTAGCGAATAACAAGTTAACTTTTACAATTTCTTCTTTTGAAGATTTAACAGCCATATCTAATGAACTTAAGGGACTTTTTGTTACGGATAAAAGTATTGAGTTAACGGATTTAGATAAACAAAAACTTATTTGTTTAAAGGCGTTAGTGAAGGTTTTAAATGAGATGCATCAAGCGTTAGAATATATTTCTTCAACCACAGGTGGTTTAATATTATCTCACCATATGGAAGAAGTTAAAAATAATCTTTTAACAAAACTATTAAACGAGAAAAAATTAAAAAAACTTGAAAAAGCTAGACTTAAATATAATGCAAAATTAGAAATTCTAAAAGAAAAAGATGTAGATGAAGATAAAGTTAGTAAATGTAAATCCAAATTAGAAGATATTGAAAATCAGATGAATGAAGCTTCTACACTTGCGAAAGAAGCAAGCAAGAATTTAGGAAAGCTAAAGGAAGAAATTGAAGTAACTGACCTATATAAAAGTTTAGAAAATAATCGAGAAAAAGGATTAGATTTAAGCCGATTAAGTAAAGGGGACTTACGTTTATTACGTACAGAAATTCAATTGATATTCCAAGATCCTTATTCAAGCTTACCTCCAAGAATGACCGTTGGAGCTATTATATCTGAGGCAGTAAAAGTTCATAACATCGTTCCTAAAGAAAAGATTAAGGAGCATGTTCGTGATATTATGAAAAAATGTGGATTACAGCCACAATATTATGATCGTTATCCACATGAATTTTCTGGTGGTCAACGTCAAAGAATTTGTATTGCAAGAGCTTTAGCCGTAAATCCTAAACTTGTGGTATGTGATGAACCAGTAAGTGCATTAGATGTATCTATTCAGGCACAAATCATCAACTTATTAAAGGACTTACAAAGAGATTTAGGTTTAACCTATATCTTTATTTCTCATGATCTTTCGGTAGTTAAGTATATTACGGATAATATTTTAGTTATGTATTTAGGTAATATGATGGAAATAGGAGATACAAAGGATATATTTAAAAATCCATTACATCCATATACGCAAGCCTTATTTTCTGCAGTTCCGATTCCTAACCCTGATGCAAAAATGAATCGTATTATTTTAAAAGGCGATATTCCTTCTCCTGCGAATCCTCCTAAAGGATGTAAATTCCACACACGTTGTGAGAAATGCATGGGAGTTTGTAAAATATTAGCACCTAAATTTATTGAGAAAGAAGATAACCATTATGTTGCTTGTCATTTATATGATGAAGAGGTAATGGCAAAATTAGATGAATATGATAAAGAGGTTGAACGTTTAGAACAAGAAGAAGCAGAAAAAGAACGCTTGAAAAACGAACAACAATCTCAAAATCCTTTCAAAAAGTTATTTAAAAAGAATAATGAGTAAAGAAAAAAAGAAAAGAAAGTATGTAGATGATGGCCATACGATTTATAATATGGATGTTGATGGCTTTAAATGGCATGATAAAAAGAAAAAGAATAAAGATCATTTAGATTTAAATAAAAAGGAAAGATTTGCTATGCTAAAGGCAGCCTTTGCCGTATATTTACCTAAATTATTGATTATCTTACTTGGATTCACATTGGCTATTATATTACTATATTTTTGGTTAAGCTAAAAGCTCACATTTGTGAGCTTTTTAATTTCTTAGAAATTTGAATTAAATATATTCGTTTTTCCTATATATTGAATAATTTAAGAAGAAAAATAGTGAGAGTATAAGAGTTATCTATACTTTCTTTTTCTCTATTTTATATCCATAGTTTGTAAAGATTTTTCTCTTTTTTTATGATATAATGTTTATGTTAGATTGGAAGTGAAATCATGAGTAAAACAATTGCGATAAAAGAACTAGCGTATTTTGTATGTCAAAGCGGAAATTTGACTACGGAATTTTTTTCGAATAGTGATATGCTAAGAGGGCAAAAGGCTCATGATTATTTACAAGGAAAGTATAATTCCAAATCAAAGGCAGAAGTTTATATAAAAAAAGAAGTAAGTTTTTTAGGAGAAAACTATACCATTCATGGATTTATAGATGGTGTTTTAAATATAGAAGAAGAAATTATTATAGAGGAAATAAAATCTACTACGAAGGAATTAGATGAGCTTACTATGGAATATCATAAGGAGCATTTAGCACAGCTTAAGCTATATGGATATCTTTATGGTTTAGAACACCAAATGGATGTTATGCATTTAAGGTTAACTTATATTAGTGTAGTAGATTATGAAACCAAGAGTTTTGATTTGATTTTAAATATAAATGTTTTAGAAGATTTTTTCTTTACTGTTTTAGAAGAGTATATCGGATTTTTAAATTTATTAGAGGAAAGTGAAAATAATAAAAATAAAACCATTGAAGAAATCGAATTTCCTTTTGCAAGTAAAAGGGCTGGGCAAAGAGAATTAATGAAGGCGGTTTATCAAGCAATGAGTGATAAAGAAATCCTTTATGCGATTGCTCCAACAGGAATTGGAAAAACTATGGCAACGATGTTTTCTGCGTTAAAATCTTTAAAAAAGAAAGATAAGTTATTCTATTTAACTGCGAAAGGTAGCGGGAAAAATGCACCCGTAGAAGCAATTAAGTTATTAAGTGTGAATGGTTTAAAAATTAAAACGATAGATATAACCGCAAAAAGAAAAATATGTAATGCAAATTTAAAAAATTGTAGTCCAGAGGATTGTCCTTTTGCCATTGGATATTTTGATCGTTTAAAGGATGCAACGATAGATATATTTAAAAATCATGATATTTATGATAAGGAATTAATTTTAACTATTTCAAATCAGCATAAAATATGTGCTTTTGAATTTAGCTTATATTTATCTTATTTTTGTGATATCGTTATTGCTGATTATAATTATGTTTTTGATCCTAAAGCACATTTAGTAAGATATTTTGAAGATGACACCTATAAGCCTAAGGTGCTAGTGGATGAGGCACATAATTTGATTTCTAGAAGCAAGGATATGTTTTCTGCTTTAATAACAGAAGAAGATATAAGACAATTGCGTTCTAAATTAACCGGATTAAAGCCTTCGATTAGAAATGAGTGTAATAAGGCAATCGAAATAATGGAAAGCTATCATGAATTGCTTGAAGAAAAAACCTTCTTATGTAGCGCAATGCCGAATACCGATTTTAATGCCTGTTTAAAACAAATTGCTAATCGATGTGAGCAAGTTTTAGAAGAAAACAAAAATATAAAGCATAAAGATGAAATAATGGAAGTTTATTTTAAAATACTTGATTTTAATCGTATTGCCGATATATTTGGTACAAATCATCGCCAAATAACAAAACAAAATCAAGAGAGCATTAGCATTCAGTACTATTGTTTAGATGCTTCTGATTATTTATTAGATACAATAAGATCCTCTATTCATGGAATTGTATTTTTTTCTGCAACTTTATATCCAATAGAATATCATTGTAATCTATTATCTAAGGGTGAAGGAAAATATTTAGAACTTCCTTCTCCATTTCCAAAAGAAAACTTAAACATTCTTATTAATAATTCAATTTCAACCAAATATAAAGATAGAAGAGAATCCGTAGATACCATTATAGAAACGATAGGTATTTTAACTAAAGAACATAGTGGAAATTACATTGTTTTTTTCCCTTCGTATCAATATTTACAAATGGTTTTAGATTGTTTAGAAGATGCATCTTATGAAATTATCGTTCAAAAGAACACTTTAGTAGATGAAGAAAAACAAGAGATTATTGATAAGTTTAAAACAACAACAAATACAAAGGTTGGTTTCTTTGTGATGGGTGGTGTTTTTTCGGAAGGAATTGATTTTATAGGGGATGCATTAAGTGGTGTTGTTATTGTTGGCGTAGGGCTTCCTATGATATGTGAAGAAAATAATATTTTAAAAGATTTTTTTGAAGAAAAATATAAGCAGGGTTTTGATTATGCTTATGTATATCCAGGATTTACGAAAGTAATACAAGCGGTAGGAAGAGTAATAAGAAGCAAAATGGACCGAGGAGTGGCCATATTAATTGATAATCGATTTACCCACTCAAAATATTTATCTTTGATGCCACCTCATTGGAGCAATAAAAGAGTTATTACCAATGCATATGACTTAAAAAAAGAAATACAGAATTTCTATAGAAAAAAGGAGTAGGATAGATGGAGGTCTATCCTTTTTTATGATTTATACTTAATTTATATTAAAGAAAGTATATATATAGCAAAAACATGCTTAAAAATCGCCTAAATTGCATATGCAACCTAGAGTTGCGAAAAAAATATGAATAAGCAAATGGAAATTGGTAGTCTTTACAAATTGGCTAATCTATAATAAAAGAAAAAAGGGAGGAAGAATATGTTTTTATCAGGAAATTTAATTTACTTAAGAAAAAGAGAAGGAATTACACAGGAAGAACTTGCCGATCAGCTTGGAGTGTCAAGACAATCGGTTTCGAAGTGGGAAACAGGGGAAAGCTATCCTGAAACCGATAAACTATTATTGTTGTGTGATATTTTTCAGGTTTCTTTAGATGCATTAATGCGTAGTGAGTTAGATACAAAAGAAAATGTAAAAGATATAAAGAATTCTAGGATAGTACGTCAATGGAATCATCGGTTTTCCATTGGGATTTCTTTAGGAGTATTTTTTATTCTATTTGGAATCGCATGTTGTGTAGCCTTGTCTGGTTATGCCGAAACACTTGAGGCAAAACGTTCGGAGTTCGTTTATGTTTTTTGTGGTGTTTTTGTTGTAACGTTTGTGGCTATAGCGGTATTTTTATTTATGTTTTTTGGAATAAGTTATGATCGTTTTTGTAAAGAAAATCCTAAAACAAAAGGCGTATATACCGAGGAACAATTAAAGAAATTTAATAAGTGTTTTATAATAGGTATGCCTTGCTTAGTATCTGGAATACTTATCGATGTTGTTATATTAATTATATTAACATCTTTAATTGATTTTGATATTCTCTTAATGCAAAATAAAGATAGTGGGTATTGTTTTATTACTTCAATTTTCTTATTGGTTTTAGCTTTTTTGGTTGGTGGATTAGTTTATTTTGGCATTCAGCATAAGAATCATTTAGATTCAAATAGTGAAGAGAATAATTCTTTAGAAACATCCTCTTCACACAAAAAAATCAAGGATGCCCTATGTGGAGTTGTTATGATGCTAGCTACTGCATTCTTTTTGTTATGTGGGATTGTATGGAATTGCTGGCACCCTGCTTGGGTGGTATTTCCTATAGGAGGTATTCTTTGCGGTATTATAAGCATTATTTTTGAAGCAAGGGATCCTAGAATAAAAAAAGAATAAACGTCTTTGTAAAAAATATAGTAAAAATAAAAACAGGAATGAAACTCCTGTTTTATTTTTATTATAAATTCTTTTTTATTTTCTCAGCTAATTGGATTAAATCATAGTCATTGTTATGATTTTTAAATTCAAAATTTACATCCTTTTCCTCATATCTAGGAATAATATGAACATGGAAATGCATTATGGTTTGACCAGCTACTTCCTGACAATTATTTAAGATATTACAGCCCTTTGCCCCAAAAGTAGTAGGAATAACTTTTGCTAAATCCTTTACTTTATTCATTACCTTTAGGTATTCATAATCTTCAATATCATATAAACTATCAAAATGTTTTTTTGGCATAACTAAGGTATGGCCTTTTGTAGCTTGAGAAATATCTAAAATTGCAAGAACATCTTCATCCTCATATAGCTTTGTTGATGGTATTTTTCCATTAATTATATTACAAAATAAACACATAAATTCACCCTCTTTTCTTATATTTATTTTAATTCATAAATAAGAAAAAAGCAATGCGATTTGCATTACTTTTGAGGTTGATAAGGATAATAATAATTAATTTCCTCATCGAAGGTAACATAACTTAAATAAATGGTTAATAGAAGGTATCTCATATTAGTAGAAGGATCAGATATAATAATATGATCTTTTCCAGCAGCTTCTAATTTTCCCTTAAATATTTTAGATCCCCATTGTGAATTTTCAAAATTCATATACACAGATACAATTTTTCCTAAATTTAATCTTAAAATATTTTCAATATAGGAAGATTCGTCTGTATCAGCGGCTTGTTGCTGATAAGGATTATACCCACCCTGATATGGAACCATTGGTGGCATTGGATAATAATAATTCATTTTCTTTTCCTTTCTTAATAACAATTTTCACTATCTAATGGTGCATAAAAACAATGGCTTTTATATTTTCCTGTATTCCATTGCCCCCACCATTGTGCCCGGCAGTCTTCTCCAAAAGAATTATAGAACCATAGAGCCTTGGTTGCTGGGACAAACCGTTCTCCATTTATAACTCTTTTAGCAAGCTTTATATCCTCTTGTCTTGCGGCTTGATAGAAATACCCCTTTACGGTTGCTTCAAAGCCTCCAGGACGTTGCATAACGGCTTTTTCAATTGTATTAATATTTTTGAAATCAAGACAATTCGCTAAAGCACGATTTACAACAACATTTCCCACACATAACATGCCCTTTATACCATCGGATTCGGCTTCAGCACGAATGAGTCTGGCAAGCAATTTTATTTCAGCGTTATTATGAGCAATAACAGCCATTTCATCACCTCTAGTTAATCTTATGTGGTAATTAAAATTTTATTCTATAATCTTCTTTTGTTTTTGAAAAAATGTCGAACGGATTTTCAAGGTAATGTTTTATTATATTAAAGGATATTATTAAAGTAGTTCGTAATATATTTTGTAACTAATTTAATGAAATTTTAATAGAAAGGATTGAATTTTTATATATAGGAAATAATAAAGTATATTTCGAAAAAGAAGTATGCTTTATTATTTTTTTATGATAAAATATTTATATGTAATGGAGGTTATTATGAAAATAGTATTAGAGAATTTGACTAAGATTTTTTATAATAAAAAAAATAAAAGTGAAGTACATGCAGTGGACCATTTAAATGTTGAAATTCCAGATGGTAAGCTTGTAGGTCTTTTAGGCCCTTCTGGATGTGGAAAATCAACAACATTATATTGTATTAGTGGATTACAAGATCCTACAGAAGGTAAAATATATTTTGGAGAAGAGGATGTAACTTCTTTGGGTGCAGATAAAAGAGGAATTGGTCTTGTTTTTCAAAATTATGCTTTATATCCACATATGACCGTTGCGCAAAACATTATGTTTCCGCTTTTAAATTTAAAATACAATAAAAAGGATGCATACGAAAGAGCCATTGAAGTCGCTAAATTAGTTCAACTAGAAAACCATTTAGACCGAAAGCCAAATGAACTTTCTGGAGGACAGCAACAAAGAGTTGCGATTGCACGTGCTTTGGCAAAAAATCCGAATGTATTATTACTAGATGAACCTCTATCGAATTTAGATGCAAGATTAAGACTACAAACAAGAGAAGAAATTAAAAGAATACAAGTAGAAACAGGAGTAACGACTATATTTGTAACCCATGATCAAGAAGAGGCTATGAGCATATCGGATTGTATTCTTCTTATGAAGGATGGCGTTATGCAGCAAATGGATGAACCACAAAAGGTATATGATGACCCATGTAATTTATTTGTTGCGAAATTTTTAGGTACACCTCCAATTAATGTTTTTGAAGGTAGAATAGAAAATAATAAAGTTTATATTGGCCAAGAAAATATTATGGATATTGCTTGTGAGGATAAAAAAATTTATGTTGGAATACGACCAGAAGGATTTATTATTGATGAAAAAGGATGCTTTACGACAACCATTAAATCCATTGAGGTTATGGGAAGGGATTTATCCATTTTGTCTACCCATCCAAATTCTTTAAATGAAACCATAAGATCTATCATTGATAGTAGTGCAGCATTAAAATGTAGTGGGGAAGTAAAATTTAATTTAAAACCAAATAAGATTTTATTATTTGATTATGAAACAGAAGAAAGGATATACACCGATGGAAAGGAATCATAATATTAAGGCTTGGCTCTATTTGCTTCCGGCTTTAATCCTTTTGGGAATATTTATGGTATATCCTTTAGTCGATGTATTTATTTATTCTTTTGAAGAGGATTATCAGTTTGTTTCACAAGTTTATACAGGAATCGGATTTGGAAATTATACATATGTTTTGAAGGATCCTTATTTCTTGCAGGCCGTATTAAATACGTTTCTATTGGTAATTATCACCGTGCCTGTTTCTACCATAATTGCAATACTTATTGCGGTGGGACTAAATAGTATTAAACCTTTACAGAAAATTTTTCAAACGATATTCTTTTTACCTTATGTAACCAATACGTTAGCTGTTGGTTTAGTATTTATGATTATGTTCAATAAAAGGGATGATGTGGTTATTGGTTTGGTTAATTCCTTTTTAAAGTTATTTGGGGTAACGCCAATTGATTTTATTCAGGGTCCTTATTGGGCAAAAATGTTTGTATTATGCTTCTATGTAATATGGACGGTTATGCCTTTTAAAATATTGGTACTAGTGGGTTCACTTCAATCCGTAAAAAAACAATATTATGATGCGGCATTAATTGATCATGCCTCTAAGTTTAAAATGTTTAGAAAAATAACGATACCTATGATTTCTCCTATGATTTCTTATTTAGTTATTACGGGTTTTATAGGCGCTTTTAAAGAATATAATAATGCGGTAGCGTTATTTGGAACGGATTTAGATGCTGCGGGAATGAATACGATTGTAGGGTATGTATATAATATGCTTTACTCAGAAACAGGAGGATTACCTTCTTATGCTTCCGCAGCAGCAATTATCTTATTCGTTATTGTATTAACAATTACTTGTATTAATTTACTAGTAAGTAAGAAAAAGGTATATTATTAGGAGGTGGTTTATATGCAACAAACAAATAAAATAAATTTAACTTCTAATAAAAAACAGATTTCAATTTCAAGAGGTCTTAGACTTACAATTACTTATATTTTACTTTCTATATGGGCACTTATAGTAATCTTTCCATTTTACTGGATGATTTTAACTTCTATAAAGTCAACTACAGCATATAATGGGGAATCGATTCCACAGTTTGTTACTTTACATCCAACGTTTGATAATTATATTTTTGCTTGGAAAGAATATGATTTTATAAAGTATTTAGGAAATACGGTTCTTTATGCGGTATTAACCACCTTTATAATGATTGTTGTTTCTACCTTGGCTGCATTTGCCTTTGCAAGATTAAAGTTTAAAGGAAAAGAAGTCGTGTTTACCATCTTTTTAGCCATGATGATGATACCAAATGAACTGGTCATTATAACCAATTATACAACAATAGTGAATTGGGGCTGGAGAAATTCATTTACTGGTTTGGTACTACCTTCGGTATTATCCATATTTTATATTTATTTATTAAGACAAAATTTTATGCAAGTACCGGATGATATGTATTTAGCAGCAAAAGTCGATGGTACTTCGGACTTTAAATATCTTTGTAAAATATTGTTGCCTTTATCAAAACCAACGATAATCTCTATCATTATTTTAAAGATTATTGAATGCTGGAATTCTTTTGTATGGCCAAGAATTGTTACTACAAATAAAAATTATTATTTAGTAAGTCAAGCGATTGATATGATAAGAAACGATGGGGCAGGAAGAGAAAATATACCAGCAATGATGGCTGCGGTCGTATTTGTATCTTTACCATTATTATTGCTTTTCATCATATTTAGAAAACAAATTATGTCTGGTGTATCTAAGACAGGTTCAAAGGGGTAAGAAGTATGAAAAAAAGATTATTGTTTTTAACATTATTTATTTTATCGATTCTTATACTTAGTTCTTGTCATGGAAAAAAAGCATTGCCCGAATTTGTTATGCCTACAGAGTTTGATGATAACGAAATTAATATAACGTTTTGGGCTAAAAACGATACGAATAAAGTTCAACAGGAGATATACGCTAAGGCAGTAGAAAGGTTTAATACCTATTATCCAAATATAAATGTTGAAATAACACACTATAGAGATTATACCGAAATTTATAGTGATGTCATAAAAAATATATCTACTCAAACAACACCGAATGTTTGTATTGCTTATCCGGACCATGTGGCTGCCTATTTAGAAGGAGAAAATATTGTTGTTTCTTTAGATGATTTAATGATTGATTCAAAATATGGATTAGGGGGTTCCTCAATAAAGTATAATTCAATTTTAAAAAATAATGTTGTAGAAAAATTTTTAGAAGAAGGTAAAATTGATGATAAATATTATACTTTGCCCTTCCAAAGATCTACAGAAGCTTTATATATTAATAAAGATTATGTTGAACGTTTAGGCTATACAATTCCTGATATAGTTTCTTGGGATTTTATATGGGAGGTTTGTGCCAAAGCGTTAGAAGAAAAAGAAGAAAATAAAAATATATACCCTTTAATATATAAATCGGTAGATAATATGACCATTCAATTATTGAAACAAAAAAATATACCTTATACTTCAGATGAAAAAGAAATATTTTTATTTAAGGATGAAGTAAAGGATATGATGCTTGAGTTTCAAGGATATGCTAAAAATAAGTATTTTGAAATCTTTAATAGAGTAAGTTATCCAGGAAATCATTTTAATAGAGGAAATTGTATATTTGCTATTGATTCAACCGCTGGAGCGACTTGGATGGGTGGAGATGCACCATTACAAGAGATACCAGAAAATGAAAGAGTTGATTTTGAAACGGTCGTTCGACCAATTCCTCAAGTGGATGTGGAGCATCCACAAATGATATCGCAAGGACCTTCTATATGTGTATTTAATAAAACGAATCCACAAGAAGTTTTGGCTTCGTGGTTATTTGCTCAGTTTTTGTTAAATGACGAAACGCAAATTGCTTATTCTCAAACCGAGGGCTATTTACCTGTGACAAAAACAGCAATTGAGTCCGATACTTTTAAAAATTATTTAAAAAATGAAAAGGAATATAAAGTTAAAATAGATGCGACTAAGGTTATTCTTAATAACATTGATAATACATTTATAACTCCTGCATTTAATGGATCTTCTTTGGTGCGTTCCGCAGCAGGATATTTAATTCAAGGAATATTTAGACCAAAATATATGGGTAAAGACGGAATCGATTTATTATTTGATGATACATATACTCTATATAAAATAAACACCTTAGGAAATTCTAGCAGTAACAATAATACAAAAACCTCCTCTGTAGGTTATATTTTAATTGGTACCTTGGCAGTTGCATGGATTGGAATTGGAGCATATGTATTATACGAAAAATTAAAAAATAATTCGAAAAATAAAAAAATGAATTAAATTTTAAAGGTGATATTTATGGAAGCACATAAGGCAGAAGAAAAGTTTATTATTTTTAATAACGATTTATCTTATGAAAATGCGATTGCTTTTATTATTGCTTTTATTGAGGAATATAAAAACTATCAAGGATATTATGATTATTATAAAGGATCTTATGGAAGTTGTGTAAAGCTTCATTATCGTGGAGAATTTAATCAGTTTACCTTTGATCAAGCAGACTCAAAAGGAGAAAGGAAACATTTAATATTTAATGTATCTGCTAAAGCGATAGTAGAAATTCCTCTTGGTGGGCTTTCTGGTGAAAAAAAGGTTGTCCAATATCTTTATGAAGAAATTCAGCAAAGGGCATGTAAAGATATTATTCTAAAATTAAAAAGTGATCTTAAAAACAAATTAAATAATCTTTTTGATTTAAATACAATTACTTTAGATTTTAAGCCCAAATGGAAATTAGAAATAGAAGAGGAAGATTATTTTTAAAAAATATCTAAAAGAAAAATTGGGTTTTCTTGACTATATTTACCAAAACATATATAATTAGATTGGTAATGAAAAATACTGAAAATATAGAAAGAGGAGAATTTTGAAAATGAAAAAATTATTAGCAGTTTTTGCAGCATTATTTTCTCTTGTGGGACTTGTAGGTTGTTCAAGTGAAGATATAAATAAAAAAGAAGAAGGATCAAATACTCATGCAGAATATGTTGCAGCAGCAGTAGATACCGAATTAACTATTGAAGCTTATATTCAAGGAAAACAAGCTTGGTGGGAAAAGAATGGACAAGGTGTTGCTACATTCTATCTACAAGATGGTGATGGTGGTTATTTTGCTTATGAAGTGCCATGTACAAAGGAGCAATATGATAATGAACTTGTTGTTGGTGCAAAGGTAAAAATGAAAGGTGAAAGAGCAGAATGGGCTGGAGAAATCGAGTTAATGAATGTTTCTGAAGTTAAGGTTTTATCTGGTAAATATATTGCTAAAGCAAAAGATGTTACAAATATATATAATGATGCAACCGAATTAGTTAAGTATCAAAATATGGTAATTGCAGTAAAAGGTCTTACTGTAAAAGCTAGAAAAGATAGCGGAAAAGCTTTTGATTATAAGGGCGATAAGCAAGGTGATGATATTTATTTTGATTTAACAGATGGAACGAATACATATTCTTTCTGTTTAGAGTCTTATTTAACGGATAAAAATTCTGATGTTTATAAAGCAGCAGAAGCATTAAAGGTTGGTGACCAAATCGATATTGAAGGCTTCCTTTATTGGTATAATGGCGCAGAGCCACATGTAACTAAGATTACAGTTAAGTAAAATGAGATTTAGATGTTTATAAATGCAATTGATGTATTTATAAACATCTTTTTTTATTTTTAAAATAGATGTTAGTTAAATATTTATTGTACTATATACAGATATTCAAGTTCTAAAAACTTGAAATTAGTTTTATCTTGAAAATAACGAACAAAAAAGATATAATAATATGTGATTTTTTTATTTGGAATGGTGGTGTATTTATGAAAATTGCTTTTGATAATGATAAGTATTTAAAATTACAATCCGAAAATATTTTGAATAGAGTTTCAAAGTTTGGAGATAAGCTTTATTTGGAGTTTGGTGGTAAATTATTTGATGATTTCCATGCTTCAAGGGTGTTACCAGGATTTTTACCTGATGCAAAGCTTAGAATGCTTTTAACTTTAAAAGATAAAGTAGAAGTAGTTATAGTCATAAATGCAAAAGATATACAAAAGAACAAAATACGTAGCGATTTAAATATTAATTATGAATCTGAAGTTTTAAGATTAATCGATGCTTTTAGAGCTTCAGAGCTATTGGTAGGTTCGGTATGTATAACGCAGTATCAGAAGATACCACAAGTGGATGCCTTTAAGAAAAAATTAAATAACCTAGGTATAAAAACATATTTACATTATGAAATTAATGGTTATCCTCATGATATATCAAACATAATCAGCGAAAATGGCTTTGGAAAAAACGAATATATAAAAACGGAAAAGCCTATAGTGGTTGTAACAGCCCCAGGACCTGGATCAGGAAAAATGGCAACATGTCTATCTCAGCTTTACCATGAAAATAAAAGAGGAATAAAGGCTGGATATGCAAAATATGAAACCTTTCCTATTTGGAATATTAATTTAAAACATCCCGTAAATTTAGCATATGAAGCGGCTACGGCAGATTTAAATGATGTAAATATGATTGACCCATATCATTTAGAAGCTTATGGTGTTGCTGCTGTAAATTATAACCGTGATGTTGAAATATTTCCGGTATTAAAATCAATGTTTGAGGCAATTTATGGAACCTCCTTTTATCAGTCTCCAACCGATATGGGAGTAAATATGGCTGGTTTTGCTATTTGTAATGAAGAAAATGCTTTTAAAGCATCTAAAGATGAAATCATTCGTAGGTACTTAAATACACTTGTCGATCTTAGAAATGGTAAAGCCACAATAGAGGCGGCGGATAAAATCGCATTATTAATGCGTCAATTAAATATTTCTATAGATGATAGAAAATGTGTTAAAGCGGCTTTGAGTAAAAGGGATATTACCAATACAGTCTCTATGGCAATGGAATTAGAGGATGGTCATATTGTAGATGCAAAAACATCAGATTTATTATCTGCACCGGCAGCATTAGTGTTAAATGCTTTAAAGTATTTAGCTGGTATTAAAGATGAGATGATTTTAATATCTCCATCCATTATTGAACCGATTTCTAAAATGAAAATAAATAATTTAGGAAATCATAATCCGAGACTACATGTCGATGAAGTATTAATTGCGCTTGCTATCTCAGCACAAACGAATCCTTTAGCAGAAATGGCTATGAAAAAGCTTGAATCCTTGGCTTTTTGTCAGGCACATTCTACGGTTATATTACCACAGGTGGATGCTGGGGTCTTTAAAAAACTTAAGATTGATTTAACAACAGAAGCAGAATTTTATGCACATAAGTTATATGTAAAATGATATAAAAAATTATAGAAAAAAATTATTTTAAAAAAATAGTAAAAATCAGAAAATATGTGAATTATTTTATCTGTATGATTATTATTAGTTAAAATTTGAAATATAGTAAAAATTTGTTAAAAAATTCAATAAAATCATAAAAAAATAATAAATAGAATAAAAAATATCTATAAAATAATTCAGGAAAGGTTTACATAATTTTAAATTAATTATATAATAAAATTATAGACTTCATAACAAGGAGGAAAAATATTATGAAGATAAAAAAGTTAGGTTTATTAGCATTAGCAATGGGACTTGGTTTATCTCTTGCCGCATGTGATGATGATAAAAAGCAAGATAAGCCAAACGATGATAATCCAGGAACAGTAACCCCAGAAAATCCGAACAATCCTGGTACAGTAACTCCAGAAAACCCAAATAATCCAGGAACAGTAACTCCAGATAAGGTGGGTAAGGTATCTAATGTTTCATACAACAAAGAAACAAGTACAATTACATGGGATAAAGCGGATAAGGCTACAGGATATATTGTAAATGTTAATGGTACTATATTTAATAGCACAACGACAAGTTTAAAGTTAGAAGAATCTTTTGTAGCTATACATGGTGGCTGCCATATTGATATTAAAGTATCAGCAGTTAACAATGAAGCACAAAGTGATTATTCTGATAAATTATCTGTATTAGTTGGAGAAGATTCTATTAAAGATGAAGATTTTGAAAACTTCTTTAGTCAAGGTGGAGTATGGTCTTTACAAACGGCAAAAGAGGTTATGGAAAAGCATAATATTTCTAAAACGGAGTTTTTAGCTTTTAGTGAATCTATTGGAATGCAATCTTTTGCTTCTGGAGTGCTATCTAAAGAAAAAATGGCAATATTAGTTGCATATAATTATAAACTAGTATTAACTGCTAACTATTCTTTAATCAATCCAAATTATGTAGAGGGACAAGACAAAAAATTAGTTCAATATTTGGATAATAATTTTGATAAGGTTGTTAATGCTTTAGAAGTTATTGCATCAATTAATAACCTTACGGGAAATGTCGCCATTATGGAAGCAATGGGTAGATTACAAGAAATTCCTGCTGGTACGATTGAATTAAATGATTTATTAAATTTATATACTAATATTCAAATTCAATTAAATGAAGCTGTACCTAATGCAAAGGATGTAGAAAAATTAATAGCTACTGCAAAAGAAGTATTAGATATTGTATTAGAAGAAAATACGACTCTTGCAATGCAAATCCATGGAAGCTTATTCCCTAAAGAAGAATTAGGTGAAGCTTTAACAGAACAACAACTTGCTAATTTAAAGGCAGAGGTTGCTACTTTATTAGGAAATGTTGAGAATCTTTTAAGTTCTACTTTAGAATTAACAAAAGCATTATATTCTAATATAAGCAATGCTTCTTTAGAAAAAATAGTAAATTTAAAAACTAAAGTTGAAGAAAATTCTAAGTATTTAATTAATGAATCTTTAGAAGAACAGTTTATGAGTCAATATGCTGCATCTATAATATCTAGTGCTTTAATCGATGAATTAAAAACCGATGCTGCATTAAATAGCATTATGGATATTGTTGATGAATTAAAGGTTGTTACTAAAAATGAAAATGTTGCTCAATTAATAGCTACCTTATTCCCTATAGAACAATTACCTGAGGGTGTAACATTAGCCGCTATTATTAATCAATGCTTAACTTTAGTTTCTAAAGAAGAAATTTCGTCACTTCTTACTACTGTTTCTTTAGTTTCTGCTCCTATGACGGATGCAAAATATATAGCTGCTTTAACGTTTACTCAAAACCAAGGAAGTTTATATGGTGAAACATATAACGATTATTATAGTGGAAAAATTACCGAAGAAGAATTGGATTTAAAAATTGAACAAATTGATACATTAGGTGAATCTGCTACAAAGGATATCGCTGTTATATCTTATGGTGCTTTAAGAGAAGTTCTTATCACTTTATCAGATGAGGAATTGGCTTTAGTTGCAAGTATGCTAGAAGGTGTTGTTATACAACAAGTTAATCAATCTTGGGATCAACAGATTGCTTATATTCAAGAAGAAATTAACAAAATAAATGATTATAAAGATATAATTGCAGACTTTGTCACTTCAGAACATGATTATACAGAACAATATTTTAATCTATTAAAGGATTTAAAAGCATTTACTACAAATCTTGAGAAAGAAGAGTTAGAAGATGCATTTGATAACGCAATGGGAGAAATGACCGATGCTAAGCTTATTAATCTTTTAAAAATAATTGTAGAGAATAATACTATAGAGAGTGAAGATGAAGAGGCTACTGGTATTATTGAAGACATCTTTACAAACGCTAAAGTTATTTATTCCGATGAAAAATTAGAAGCTTTAGGAATCGACGCTATGTTAGAACAATTTGAGCAAGTATTTGAATTAATTAAGGTAGTTTCTACATACGATGCAGAAAATTTAACTCCTGAACAACAAGAAAACCTTGATTTACTAAAGAGTATGTTTCAACCTGATGAACCGGGTGTTGATGTAAAGGTTATATTATCTTTAGAAAATGTTTTAGGTACATGGCAGTCAAATTTTGGAGAAACATATACAATTTCAGAAACTACGGTATTTGATGGAGAGTTTACTTATAATATTGTTGCTTTTGAGGATAATGTTCTTTATGCAGAAGATCCTGAATGGCCAGATGTTCCAATGGTATTATCTTTTAGTGTAGTAGATGATAATATCATATTTGTAAATCAAAATAATGATGAATTTACTCGTGTTGAATTGGGTGGAAGCCTTGTTCCACCTACATGGGAAGAAGGAACTTATATTAATGTAGATTCTGGTGGAATTTTTATTACAATTCAAAATGGTAAGCTTATTATTGAAACTTTAGAGGATGCAGTAGAAGTTGTAATTGGAAATTATGATGAAGAATCAAATACGCTTTCTTTCAAAGAAGGTTCTCAAGAAAACAGCATCACTATGAATGAAGATGGAACTTTAACTTATAATGGTGTAGTTTATCAATTACGTCGTTCTTAATAAAAAATAAAAAATAAGATGGTTTTACAAAGGTTGTAAAGCCATTTTGTTTTTCTAAAGTATATTTTAAAACTTGTAAAAACACTTGTTTAGGCTTATAATATGTATAGATAAATTAGGAGGATTTTATAATATGCCATTAGTAAACGCAAAAGAAATGATGGAAAAAGCAAGAGAAGGTCATTATGCTGTAGGTGCTTTTAACATCAATAATTTAGAATGGACGAAAGCCATTTTATTAACTGCTCAAGAACTAAATGCACCTGTTATGCTAGGTGTATCTGAAGGAGCAAACAAATATATGACAGGATATAAGGTTGTAGCTGCTATGGTTAAAGCAATGATTGAAACCTTAAATATTACAGTTCCTGTTGCATTACATTTAGACCATGGTACTTATGAGGGAGCACAAAAAGCATTAGAGGCTGGATATTCTTCTGTTATGTTCGATGGATCTCATTATGATATTGCGGAAAACATTCAAAAAACGAAAGAAATTGTTGCTTTAGCTAAAAAGATGGGCGCTACGGTAGAAGCTGAGGTCGGCTCTATTGGTGGTGAAGAAGATGGTGTTACTGGTAAAGGAGAAGTAGCAGATGCAAATGAATGTGCTAAGATTGCATCCTTAGGTATTGATATGCTTGCTGCTGGTATCGGTAATATCCATGGAAAATATCCAGCAAACTGGCAAGGTCTTGATTTTGATGCTTTAGAAAAAATTAAGGCAGCCTGTGGTAATATGCCACTTGTATTACATGGAGGCACAGGTATTCCTGAGGATATGATAAAAAAAGCGATATCTTTAGGTGTTTGTAAAATCAATGTTAACACAGAGTGCCAATTGTATTTTGCAGAAGCAACTAGAAAATACATTGAAGCAGGTAAGGATTTAGAAAAGAAGGGATTTGACCCTCGTAAATTACTTGCTCCAGGTACGGAAGCAATTAAAGAAATTGTTAAAATTAAAATGGAAATGTTTGGCTGTGTAGGTAAAGCCTAAAGAAAATAGGATTAAGGGGACATTTAGTCCCCTTAATTATAAATTTAAGGAGAAATTATGAAAATTGCATTAATAAATGAAAATTCACAAGCATCAAAAAATGAACTAATATATAAAACATTATCTATGGTAGCAAATAAATATGGACATACGGTAGATAATTATGGAATGTTTAACGCAGAGGATAAAGCTTTAACTTATGTACAAAATGGTTTACTTGCAGCTATTTTAATCAATAGTGGTGCTGCTGATTTTGTTGTTACAGGATGTGGTACAGGAAGTGGGGCTATGCTTGCATGTAATTCATTTCCTAAGGTGTTATGTGGACTAATTGTTGATCCATCTGATGCATATATGTTTGGTCAAATTAATGATGGAAATTGTGCTGCTTTTCCATTTGCTAAGGGTTTTGGATGGGGAGCAGAATTAAATCTAGAATATTGCTTTGAAAAGCTATTTAATGGGCCTAGAGGACAAGGCTATCCAAAGGAAAGAGTTATTCCTGAACAAAGAAATAAAAAGATATTAGATGGCGTAAAAGAAATTACACATACCCCAATGATGGATATCTTAAAAAGAATAGATCAAGAATTTTTATTAGAAACGATAGATCGTGCATCCTTTAAAGAACTATTCTTTAAAAATGCAAAGGATTCTGAGATAACAGAATATCTTAAAAATTTATTAAAATAGTTTAAGAAACGAGTTGATGTTATGAAAGTTGTAGTTAATATGCTTTCAAAGGCGGATAGTGTAGACGGACAGGGTGTTGGAAGTGCATATATCGAGCAAGTAAATCTTGTAAAAGAAGAATTAAGTGATATTTTTGAAGTTCGAATTAATTCTAAGAAAAAAGCGGATATAGTACATGTACATTCGATTAACCCGGGCTTTTATTTCCGTTTTAAAAAGAAAAATGGAATACGAGTAATGTATTGTCATTTTTTGCCTGAAACCTTAAAGGGCTCTATAAAACTACCAAAGCCAATCTTCAAAATATTTTGTAAATATGTAATGTCTTTTTATAAGAAAGCAGAGTATTTGGTAGTGGTTAATCCTATTTTCAAACAGGATTTAATGAAACTTGGTGTAAAAGAAGAAAGAATTATTTATATTCCCAATTATGTATCAAAGGATAGTTTTTATCCAATTCTTAAGGATGAAACTATAGAGGTACGCAAGAAGTATGGCATAGATGAAAATAAATTTGTTGTATTAGGATGTGGACAAGTCCAAACAAGAAAAGGTGTTTTAGATTTTGTAGAGGTTGCTAAAAATAATCCGGATATCGAATTCGTTTGGTGTGGTGGTTTTAGTTTTAAGGGTATTACCGACGGTTATAATGAATTAAAAAAGGTTGTAGAGAATCCACCTTGTACCAATTTAAAATTTTTGGGTATTATTCCTAGAACCGAAATGAATTTAATGTTTAATATGGCGGATTGTCTTTTTATGCCATCGTATAATGAATTATTTCCTATGTCCATTTTAGAAGCGGCTTCTGCAAATAAGCCTATCGTATTAAGAAATTTAGATTTATATAAAGATATTTTATGGGATAATTATTTGGCTGGAGAAAACAATGAAGATTTTTCTGAAAGAATAAGAAAATTGCAAGCCGATGAAGAATATTATCATAATGCCTGCTTGCTGTCTAAAAACATATCTACCTATTATTCTAAAGAAAACGTTGCTAAGCTATGGAAAGATTTTTATCTTACTATTTATGAAAAGAAGAAGTCAGAACAAAAGAAAAAATGAAAGTTATCTTTCATTTTTTTCTTTTACTCACTTGTTTTTCAATAAATAAATTGTAAATATCAAATTCATTTTCTTCATAAATATTATATTCTAAAGCAATCTCATAAAAAATTTGGTCGATGGTATGAACCTTAAATAATTTTCTGGTAATATCATTTAGAATCGCAAAGTATTCCTCTGGAGCATTTTTTTTATGATCCAAGCAATCATTTACTTTTTGTTCAAGATTATCTAAGGGGCTAAAATCAATATTTTTATATTGTAATGCTTCATTTTGGAAATCATGAATATATAATAAAAGATTTATGGTTATAGAATATTTTTCTAATTCCTTTATATCTTTATTGAATTTATATTCATATAACGTTTTAATAAAATGAAATTGATCAAATATATAGTCAAAACCCGTTGAAAATATGATTTCCTCATCCTCATTTAAATTCTTGTGGTTTACCACTTGATCATATAAATAGTCTACAACAGCTATTACGGGAGTAAAACGAGAAATTGTTTTACTTTTATTTTTTACCAAAGAAGATATAAATTCATAGTTTTCGAATTTCCAATTGGCGTAATCTGTATAAATATCCATATTATTTTGTTTTCATTTGAGGGAATAAAATAACATCTCGAATTGTAGTAGATTCAGTTAAAAATATAACTAAACGATCGACACCGATTCCTATTCCACCACAAGGTGGCATTCCATATTCTAAAGATTCTATGAAATCCGTATCCATTTCATTTGCCTCGTCATTTCCTTTTTCTTTTTCTTTTAATTGTTCTACAAATCTTTCTTTTTGGTCAAGAGGATCATTTAACTCCGTATAGGCATTTGCAAATTCTTTTCCTGCGATAAATAATTCAAAGCGTTGAACAAATCTTGGATCATTAGGATCCTTTTTTGTTAATGGAGATATTTCAATAGGATGTCCACATAAGAAGGTTGGTTGGACTAGGGTAGCCTCGCAATATTCCTCAAAGAAAGCATTGATAACATGTCCTACAGTAAAATGCTTTTCTACAGGCACATTATGCTTTTTAGCAATTTCTATAGCCTCTTCTAATGTATAATTATTTGCTTTAAAGTCAACGCCTGTTTGTTCCTTAATTAATTCACACATAGTAACTTTTCTAAAAGGTTTAGATATATCAATTAAATCCCCCTCTTCGTTAAATGGGTTTTTAAATTGTTCCTTACCAATGACTTTTGTTGCAGCGTGACGTATTACACCTTCACATAATTCCATCATAGAAGATAAATCTCCAAAGGCTTGATAAAGCTCAACCGTAGTAAATTCTGGATTATGTGTTTTGTCCATACCTTCATTTCTAAAAATACGTCCGATTTCATAAACTCTTTCCAAACCACCAACGATTAAACGCTTTAAATGTAGCTCAGTAGCTATACGTAAGTAGAAGTTAGCATCTAATGCATTATGATGTGTGATAAAAGGACGTGCCGTAGCGCCACCTTGTATATTTTGTAATACAGGAGTTTCAACCTCAATAAAGCCTTCGTTATCAAAGTATTCTTGCATAGCACGAACAATCCTTGGTCTTTGGATTGCAACGCGCTTTGCCTCCTCATTCATAATTAAATCTAAGTATCTTCTACGGTATCTTTCCTCTATATCGGTTAGTCCATGGAATTTTTCTGGAAGTGGGCGTAGTGCCTTAACTAAATGAGTATACTCTAAACAGCATATCGTTAATTCTCCACTTTGTGTACGCATTACATTTCCTTTAATACCTACAATATCGCCGATATCTGCAAGTTTAAATAAAGCATACATTTCCTCGCCAACGACATCTTTACGAATATAGATTTGAATAAATCCTTCTTTATCTTGAATAGAAAAGAAAGAAGCTTTACCCATTTTTCTTATAAACATAATTCTTCCAGCAACACTTACTTCATTTTTTTGTGCTTCTAGTTCATCATGTGTAGCATCTTTATATTTATTTTTTATTTCTAAACTTTTGTTTTTCGCACGATAGGCTTGTCCAAAAGGATCAATACCTAATTCTTTGTATTTTTCAAGTTTTGCAATTCTGTTTATTTCTTGTTCAGATCTTTTTTCCATAATAATCCTCCAAATTTTACTATAGTATTATATCATAGCGGTATGTAAAAAACAATAAAATCAAATTTAAGTATTGATATTTTTGATAAATATCGTTCTCTTTCCTATAAATAAAGACATAAAACAAAAAATCATATTTTTGAATATGATTTTTGTTGTTATTTATAAATAAGACTATTTAAATAATTATCTTGTTTTTTTCTATAATTTAAAACATATTTTATAAGATCCTTGTTTAATGGTTTTTTTGTAAATAATTCATACGTTTTATTTTTTTCATTGTAAATAAAATCATCCGTTATAATATTTGAATTTTTAGGATCGTATGAGAAGGTTGGTTCACCACTAAACATATTCACTCCGAAATATGGAGCCTCGGTTTCTATACCAAATAAATTTATGATGGTACGATATAGATCTATATTCGATTTTATTTGGGATTGAACCGCTTCTTTATTTTCTAAAGACTTATAAATTTCACCAGTTTCACCGGTTGGAGTTGGTTCATATATAATAACTGGAATTTTAAGAAGAAGATTATGATATTCTAAATCGGTTAATTCTCGGTTATATAACGATTCATATGCACCTTTAGATAAGGCGTTTCCATGATCTCCATATAAAATAAATATGGTATCTTTTAAATAGGTTTCACTATTCGGATTCGTAGCATTCATTAAGAAATTATATAGTAAAGTATCATTATATTTTACTTGATTTAAATAGTTTTCTAATTGATAATAAGTAGATCCTAGATTAAAATCGGATATAGTAAAATTAGGAAGAGAATCAGATAAATCATAGAATGGATTATGAGGAGTAATGGTTTCTACAAAAGAGAATGAGTTTTTACTCTTATTATGTTCGTCTTTCGCCGTTTCGGCTGCCCATTCTAAAATAGAAGAATCGCTTATCCAATACCTTAAGTATTTGTCTTTATATTTATTTTTAGGATAAATGGATTCATAGGTTTCTAATCCTCTAAAATCATTTATTTTAAATAGACCCTCATGTAAATTATTATGATTATAAAAATTTTCATTTGTTCCATTATAAGAATACGTTTGATAGGAATTAAAATGGTCTCCTAAAGTAGTCATTTTAAAAGGGTTTGTATCATATTCCCATGCAACGGTCATATCTCCTGTTGGATAAAATCCTGTGAAAAATGCAAATTCGGCATCCGAAGTATTTCCGATTCCTACCGTAGTATGAACATTGTCAAAATAAAAACAATTTTTATCCTTAAATAATTTGTTAAAGTTTGGTGTAATTTCAATGCCATTAAAGGTGGCATTATAACAGAAGGACATAGTCGATTCCATTTGAATTACAAATAGATTCTTTCCTTTTAGTATTCCTGTTTGATTATCTTTGTTCGAATAGGTTTTTTTATCTATATAGTTTATATAAGAATTTTTATTTTTATTGTATTCATCTAAAGAAGATAGTGGTATAGTTTTCGATGAGATATTCCGATTATCTACCCGAAATACAACTTCATAAATATAATAATTATATGTACCAGCATATTGACAACCATATTGGGCATATTCTGTAGAGTAACCCCAATTCTTATGTAATGAGTATTGATAATATTGATAGGAAGTTACCGACATGGTAATTAAAATAGCAAAGCTACATAGTATCTTTTTTAAAGAAATTTTAATATTATTTGATAAAAATTCTTTTCTAAATACAATAAAAAGTGTTAAAATAAGAATAAATGGAAGTAAACATATAATTCGGTAATAAATAAATAGTTCATAAATCCAGTCGAGTGCTACATTTCCCCCAAAGCCACCAGTAGGACTTTTTAATAAGGAAAAGTTAAAAAATGAAAAGGCTAATTTATAATTTTTTGAATAGTATTGTAGTGCAATAACAACAACATTTAAAATAAAAGAGATAACTATTAAATATATCGTTATTCTTTTTTCTTTTCTTAAAATAAGAATACCGGTTAAATATAGGATGCCTAAGATAGCAAAATTACCTATAAAAGAAAACAATTCGGATGAAAATGTATGTTTAAAAGTTATTATATATTGATTAAAAGTGCTTGTCGTTAAAAAATATGTATTGAATATATTAAATAAAAAATATGCAAGCGTAATCCATAAGAAACCATTTTTTTTCAAAATGACTCACCATCCTAAAATATTTGAACAATACGAATTATAACATATTATCTAAAAAAGTCAAAGGATAAGGGAATGGATATTATAAAAATAGAATTATTTTTAAATGTATTTTATTTTTATTTTGTCTTCTTCGTGGTATAATGAAAGAAACGATATATATTGGAGAGAGAATAATGGAAATATTAAAAAATTTTGATAGTGAAATTTATGAAGCAATTGATAATGAGCTAAAACGCCAAAGAACACATATCGAATTAATTGCTTCAGAGAATTTTGTTTCTCGTGCAGTTTTAGAGGCACAAGGGTCTATTATGACAAATAAATATGCGGAAGGCTATAGTGGTAAAAGATATTATGGTGGATGTGAGTATGTTGATGTTGCGGAAAATATTGCCATAGAAAGAGCCTGCCAATTGTTTCATGCGAAATACGCAAATGTACAACCTCATTCTGGTTCACAAGCCAATATGGGAGCCTATGGTGCCATTTTACAACCAGGAGATAAAATACTTGGTATGTCCTTAGATGCTGGTGGACATTTAACGCATGGGTATGATCGAAATTTTAGTGGAAAAATATATGAATCTTATTCTTATGGATTAGATGAAAATGGCTTTATTGATTATGAAGATGTAAGAAAGAAAGCATTAGAAATAAAACCGAATGTTATTGTTGCTGGAGCATCTGCTTATCCTAGAGTTATTGATTTTAAAAAGTTTAGAGAAATCGCAGATGAAGTAGGTTGTTATTTTATGGTAGATATGGCACATATTGCAGGATTAGTTGCTGCAGGACTTCATCCAAATCCTATAGAGTATGCCGACATAGTTACCACCACAACCCATAAAACTTTACGAGGACCTCGTGGAGGAATGATTTTAACGAATAATGAAGCGATTGCTAAAAAAATTAATTCTTATGTTTTTCCAGGAATACAGGGTGGACCATTGATGCATATTATTGCAGCCAAAGCCGTATCTTTTAAAGAAGCTTTACAACCAGAGTTTAAAGAGTATGCGAATCAGATAATAAAAAATTGTAAGGTTTTAGCTGATGAATTAATACAACATGGTTTTAAGTTGGTTTCAAATGGTACCGATAATCATTTAATTTTAGTTGATGTTTATGGCAGTGTAGGAGTAACCGGTAAAAAAGCAGAAAACATATTGCATTCGGTTAATATCACATGTAATAAAAATGCAATTCCAAATGATACCCAAAAACCTACCGTTACATCGGGTATTCGGTTAGGTACTGCAGCAATTACAACCAGAGGATTTAAAGAAGAAGATATGGTGAAGGTTGCTAGGTTTATTTCGGATGCATTAAAGAATAAAGATAATCAAGAAGTATTAGATAGCATACAAAAAGAAGTAATTACTTTAATGGAAAAACATCCATATTTAGAAGATTAAAATTCATGAACACAAAGGGGTGGAGAAATGAAAAAAATCTTCCTGTTATCGAATGATGTTTCCTTTACAAAAAGGATGGAAACTCTTTTAGACAAAAATAAATATCAAACGATGGTGGTAAATGTAGCAGCAAGTGGTTTATTTGCTTATTGTTGTAATTATAAACCGGATATTTGTATCATACATCATTCTTATGTAAATGGCTTGTATAATATATTTGATATGATTATAACTTTAAAAAAATGCTTTATTTTATATTTTACGCCATTAATGGAAAATGGAATTTTATATAACGTTATAAATTCGCCTATGTTTTATATGTTAGAAGAAGAAAAAATTTTTGGTATTAATGAAATTATAGAAGTTATGCAAAAGGAAACTTCCATTATTCATTCTTTAGAAGAAAAAATTGATAAATATAAAGAAAAAATGGAAGAAATGAGAATTGTTCGTAAAGCTAAACTGGCTATTATGAAATATAAAAATTGCAGTGAAGATGAGGCATATAGATATATTCTAAAGAGGTCAATGGATGAAAGAATATCAAAACTCATTGCTGCTAAAAAAATAATAAAAGAGGTGGAAAAATGATAGCGAAAACGAAAGAAATAGACAATATTCGTAAATTAACTGTTAGTCTGCCAACCGTTCGATACGTTGATCCGGATTACGTGTATTTAGCCGTAACGAATGCACGTTGTGCAAATGGCGAATGCTTTGTAAAACCAGGAGATTACGTTAAGGTTGGACAAACCATTGGATTAAGAAAAGGTCCTTTTTTTGAACAACCCATTCATTCAACGGTAAGTGGAGAAGTTGTAGGTACAGTAAAAAAATTTCATAGAAGTGGTAAATTAACGGAATTTATCCAAATAAAAAATGATAAAAAGGATGTTTTTGTTGAAACGGCTATTGAAAGAACAAAAGAAGAAATTGCAAAACTAACGAGAGAAGATTTTGTTCGTATTACGAAAGAAATGTCTTTGGTTGGATTAGGAGGTAGTTCCTTTCCAACGTATATTAAATTTCAAACTACGGATCCGATTGATACGATATGTATTAATGCAGTGGAATGTGAACCTTACCTATCTGCTGACCACAGATTAGTTATGGAGTTTCCTTATCGTATTTATAATGGTATTAGTTATGCTATGCAAGCATTTAATGCAAAACGTGCCGTAATTTGTATTAAAAAGAAATATCAGGATTTATATGATTGCTTAACTGTGGCTAAAACGAGATTTCCTGATTTAAATGTTGAAGTAAAGCGTGTTGGAAATTACTATCCGCAAGGCTGGGAAATTGAAATGATTAAAACAGGTCTTGGTGTTAAGGTTCCAGCTGGAACACTACCTGCAAAATTAGGTATAATGGTATTTAATGTTTCAACTATCGTTGGATTATATAAAGCTATACGTTATAATTTACCCGTTGTAAAACGTAATTTCACCATAACGGGTGATGGTATTACAATTCCTCAAAACTATCGTGTTCGTATAGGAACATCCTTAAAAGAAATTATAGATCAATCCAATGGATATAAAGATGATTCGAACAAAGTTTTAATCTTAGGTGGACCTATGATGGGTGCAAATCTTGTTCGTGATGATGCAGTTATCACTAAGACATGTACATCTTGTATTGTTCTTCAAGAGAGAAAGGAAGTTGAAGAACCTTGTGTTCGATGTGCATCGTGCGTTTATTCTTGCCCTGCAGGATTACAGCCAGTTAGCATTATGCAGGCCGTTAAGAATAATGATAAAGATGCGTTAAAGAATAAACTAAACATTAAGGCATGTATTTTGTGTGGAATGTGTTCCTACACATGTACTTCTAAAATACATTTAACGGATTATTGCCGTAAGGCAAAAAAATTGGCACAGTAGGAGGGTATTATGAGATTAGTTCCGCAAACTTCTCCATACATTCGTAAAAATGTTTCGGTTAAAAGAATGATGCTAGATGTAATCATTGCTTTAATGCCAGTAACATTATTTGCTATGATTGTTAACGGATGGAATGGAATATATGTATTTTTAATATCGATAGCAACAATGCTCGGTCTTGAACTTTTGTGTCATATGTTTATCAAATGGCCTAAAGAAATGAAAATAAAACAATTATTTTCAAAAGAAGGATTTCTTAAGATAAAAGAAACCTATACGATTAATAATTTTACCGCTCCTATTATTTCGGCTTTAATATATTCTTTAATATTACCAGCAGGATGTAATGGCTATGTCGTATTGGTTGGTGCCATTTTTGGTATGTTAATTGGAAAAATGGTTTTTGGTGGATTGGGTAGTAATATTTTTAACCCAGCAGCCGTTGGAAGAATGTTTGTAGGTATATGCTTTGGAAGTGAGATAGGAAATGCTTATACGAAAGTAGATGCCTATGCAGGAGCAACACCTCTTGGATTTACAAAAGGAAATTTAGCTTTAACAGGAAATTATTCTTTATGGGATTTATTTATTGGCAATATTCCTGGATGTATGGGTGAAATATGTATTTTAGCTATTTTAATTGGTGCCATCTATTTATTTGTTAGACGATCTGCTGATTTAAGAGCATGTTTAGGATTCTTACTATCCTTTGGAATTGTAATCCTATTTGCATGTATTGGTACTTTTGCTAAGAAAAGTGAAGGTAATATTATGGAAATGTGGGCATATCAAATGCTTTCAGGTGGTTTGTTCTTTGGAGCCGTATTTATGATTACGGATCCTGTAACCTCTCCAACAAGCAAGTTTGGTCGAATAGCATTTTCTAGTATTGCAGGATGTATTACCGCATTAATACGTGTTTGTGGTGCTTATCCTGAAGGCGTAGCTTTTTCTATTTTGATAGCAAACATGTTAACCCCTTGTATTGATTATTTTATGCGTGGAAAACCAAATACTTATACTTGGAAACAGTGTTTAGTATTAGGTATTAGTATTGCCTTAGTATGTATAATCGTAACAGCTTCTGTGATGGGAGGTTGGTTTTAATGAAAAAGAATTTTATAATTGCAGGAATACTTGCTGGTATTGCTTTAGTATGTGCATTAATGATTGCTGGAGTCAATATGTTTACAAGTAAAATTATTGCGGAAAATACAGCAAAAGATGAACTTGCAACCTGCAAATCCATATTTGATACTTATGATGAAACAAAATCAGAAAATGTTGATGTGTCAAATAAAAGTATTACAAAAAAAGTTTTAGCAAAAGATAGTGAAGGAAATGAATTAGGATATTTATATACGGTAACAGGTAAAAACTCTTATGGCGTTATTACCTTAATGGTAGCAATTAAAGAGGAAAAGGTATATAAAGTAGAATTTTTAGAAAATGGACAATCCTTTGCTTCAACCGTAGTTTCTCATGTTAAAGGAAACTATCCTTCTAGTGAAGAAGATGTTATATATTTACTTATTAAACCAGAAGAAACACAACAAGTAGATTCTATAGGAAATCAAGAGTTAATAGGAATAGATACCACTTGTGGTGCAACTTATGGTGCAAATCTTGTAAAAGAATTAGTGCTTATCGCATTAAATGATGCAAAGGGAGGTAATTAAAATGGCTAAAGAAAAAGTTTCTTATAAAAAAACATTCTTAGCAGGATTGATTACGGAAAACCCTGTATTTGTATCTTTACTTGGAATGTGCCCTACGCTTGCTACAACAAAATCAATTGAAGCAGCATTAGGTATGGGATTTTTAGTAATTTTAACTTTGATAGGTTCTAATGTATTGATTTCCTTACTTAGAAAAGTAATTCCTTCTGAAGTTAAAATACCTTGTTACATTATTATAATAGCAACTTTTGTTACTATTGTTAAAATGTTATGTCAGGCTTTTGTTCCAGCACTATATAGTAGCTTAGGAGTTTTTATATCATTAATTGTAGTAAACTGTATCATATTAGGTAGGGCAGAAGCATTTGCTTCTAAAAATGGACCAGGAGCATCCTTTATTGATGCAATTGGATCAGGATTGGGATTCACAATGGCAATTTGTATTATCGCTTTCTTTAGAGAAATTTTAGGTACAGGTGCCATAACGATTGGAGAATATTTCCCTATTGGAACAAAAATTGTTCTGCAAATGATTCCTACTGCTTATGCGATTAATTTATTTGTTCAATCTGCAGGTGGTTTCTTAACTTTAGGTTTAGTACTTGCATTTATGGCTTGGAGAAAAAATAAAAAAGAAGAGAAATTGGCTTTAGAACAAAAGAAAAAAATAGAAGAATTAAAAGCAAAAAAAGCACAAGAATTAGCGATGAAACAAGCGCAAGTAAAGGAGGTAGCATAATATGAATTATATTGTTGCATTCTTATTAGCTATTGTAAATGCTATGCTAATTAATAACGTTACGCTTTCTAGATTTTATGGTATATGCCCATTTTTAGGTGTATCAAAGAAAAGTTCCTCTGCCTTAGGTATGGGTGCTGCGGTTGTTTGTGTTATAATGGTAGCCTCCATTATTTGTTGGCCGATTTATAATTTTATTTTAGTTCCTGCTAAAATTCCTTTTATGGATACAATTACTTATATATTAGTTATTGCATCAATTGTTCAGCTTATTGAGATGATAATTAAAAAGTATTCTCCATCCTTATATAAAGCATTAGGAGTTTATCTACCTTTAATCACAACAAATTGTGCTGTATTAGGTGTTGCGCAAGGAAATACGGATCAAGCTCTAAATTTTGCAGATTCTATGGCAAATGCTTTAGGAACTGGAATTGGTTTTGCTTTAGTAATTTTTATCTTCTCAACAATTAGATATCGTTTAGATTCTGCGAATGCGCCAAAAGCATTTAAAGGTATTCCAATTGCTTTAATTACGGCAGCCTTAATGGCAATGGCCTTTTTAGGATTAAGTGGGCTAATTTAATGAATCCTTACATTTTTTTAGCCATAGGATTAGTTATTATATTAATTATAATATTTTTTGTAACTTATGTGTTAAACAAAAAAACACCCGTTCCTAAAGGGTGTGAGCATTTAAAAATTAGTGATGAAAATTGTAATGCGTGTGGAAATATCGATTGCCATATAAAGCAAGGTATAGATTTAAAGAAGATAGAAGAAGAACTTAAGGAGGAAGAATAGAATGGAAATATTATGGGCTGTTTTAATCCTAGCAGGATTAGGCTTATTATTAGGCTTTGGATTGGCCGTGGCATCAAAGGTATTTTATGTTAAAACCGATACTAGAGTAGAAGATATAACGGCTATATTACCTAATGCAAATTGTGGTGCGTGCGGATTTCCTGGGTGTGCTGGCTTTGCTGAAGCTATTATCAATCAAACAGCGGAGAGCTTAAGCTTGTGTAAACCTGGTTTGAAATCAGGAAAACCTGAGGCAATTCGTAAGTATTTAGATGAACATCCAAATGAGGATGGTTCAGTTAATCCGATTAAAGTAAAATAATAATAAGATGTTTATTGGCACAAAATATGGTGTTAATAAACATCTTTTTTTTAATCTAGTTTTTTCTCTAAAGCATATATATTTTTATATAGAATATCATTTAGTTTTTTTAATTCAATTTCATCTAAATGCTCTTCTAAATATTCCACGATAAAATCAAATTCTTTCTTTGACATATTTTTTAAGGCATAAATTATTTTATCTTTAAAAGTCATTTTTTTTATGTTTATGTTTCGATATCCTTCAAAATGATGTATTGCTCTTAAAATATATTCATTTACATTTCTTTTTATCTTTAATATATTTTTTTTATACGCATTATAATTTTTTAATACTTCTTGATATATATCTTGTTCCCACATAAACTCTGCTAAACCAAGCTCATAGATTAATTTTATAAAAAGAAGGATTATGAATTGATAAGTTTGGGAAATACTAAAGGTGGAAGTATTAAAATTTATTTTTATATAAGATATAAAGCAATCCACTAAAACTTCTAAAGCCTCTTGATATTTATAATGCAAAATAAAATAGGAAGCGTAAAATAAAAGGGATAGCATTTCCTCATAGCCATAGAGCTCTTGAATTAGGTTTAAAGAAAGTAATTTTTCTATTTCTTTTTCATAGTTAGAATTATTTTCTAATATAAGACATGTGATATACATTGCGCATAAATGACCGTTTTTTATTCTTTTAAAGTATTGAATAATCAAATTATGATTTTTATTGTTTTTAGAATAAAGTAGAAGATCTTCATAATTACATTGTCCATATTTTAAATTTATACAAATATTTGAATGCTTTTCTAATTGATAGGAATTTAGAAGTTTATCATAAATAATATTGGTGTTAATCAATATATGATTTGCTTTTCTTAACATATCATCGATATCTATATTTTTTAATTTTTCCGTATATCCTACTAGTTTTGTAGTTTTTCCATTATTGATTTTTATTATTTTTTTCGCTATAAAATATGAATTTCGATTTAAACCTTTTTCTATTGAATCCATCCATAAATTAAAACTTAAATTATCCTTTTGTTCAAAAAAAACAATACGATCATAAAGATTCTTAGAATTACTTTCTAATAATAACTGTGTAGAAAGTATACCAAATAAATAAGGATAGGTTTCTAAAGTATAATTATACTTAAGTAAGGCTGAAAAGTGGATAGAAGTAGCATTAGGAATACCTCTTTCTGCTTGATTAATAAATATATAATAAGGGTTAAAATTTTTTTGATTTAATATATTTTTAAAAGCGATTCTATATTTTCTATCTAAACAACTAAACCATTTATCTTTTCGAATATCTCTTTTTTCATATTTTATTTCTTTTAATAAAGAAGTATCCTCTACGATAGGTAAACGATATTGGTTTAAATTGTTTTTTTCCATTAGAATCGCATTATTTTCAATAAAAATGACAACATAAGAATTTAATTTTGTTTTCATAGGATTTCCTCAAATCTTTTGCCATTATTTTACAAGAAAAAACAGTAAAATACAAGATTAACCAGTAAAATAACGGATATACTTGTGAGTTGTATAAAATTTAAACGGTGATGCAAGGTGTATTTTAAGAGAATTAAAAATCTAAGAGTAGATAATGATTTGACTCAAAAAGAAATTGCAGCAATTTTAGGTTGTAGTCAACAAACCTATAGTGATTATGAAAATGGTAAATATGATATACCGAATGAAGTATTAATTAAACTCGCAAATTATTATAAAGTAAGTATTGATTATATTTTAGAAAGAACAAACAATAAAAAAATAAATTGGTAGCAATATTCCCTTAAAAAAGGGAATATTTTTGTTGTTTTAGAAAACCCCCAGCTAGGCTGGGGAGTTCCCAAGAGCTTATAGCTATG
>CAYYMS010000009.1:0-2943 GCA_964473015.1 uncultured Anaeroplasmataceae bacterium
TGGAGGACTAGCTCAGTTGGGAGAGCATCTGCCTTACAAGCAGAGGGTCAGCGGTTCGAGCCCGTTGTCCTCCACCATAAAAAGCCGAAATAGCTCAATTGGTAGAGCAACTGACTTGTAATCAGTAGGTTGAGGGTTCGATTCCTTTTTTCGGCACCAGAATATAAATTATAAAGAGGGAATTTCCCTTTTTTTATTTTTTATTCTTAATTTTAGCGTATTTTCTTCCTATTTATGGTAATATATATTATAGAGGTGATATATATGCGTAAAACAAAAATTATTTGTACATTAGGACCTGCATGTGATGACGAGAAGATTTTAAAGGAAATGATGATAAATGGCTTAGATTGTGCGAGATTAAATTTTTCTCATGGTACTCATGCGGAACAAAAAGTAAGAATTGAACGTGTGAAAAAATTAAGAAGTGAATTGAATATTCCACTTCCTATTTTATTAGATACGAAAGGACCCGAAATTCGAGTTCGTCTATTTAAAGATGGAAAGGTGAATTTGAAGGCTGGTCAGGAATTCACTTTTAGCAGTGACTTTGATTTAATTGGAGATGAAACAAAAGTCGGATTAACCTATGGAGATTTAGCTAAATATGTGAATAAACCCGGAATTATAATTTTGGCGGATGATGGTAAAGTTTCCTTTGAAGTAGTAAGAATTGAGGGTAAAGACGTTGTTTGTAAAGTGAAGAATGATGCAACCTTATCGGATAGAAAATCTATTAATATACCAAATGTTATCGTAGATATGCCTTATATTTCCCAAGTGGATAGAGAAGATCTTATCTTTGGAATAAAGGAATGTGTAGATTATATCGCGGCATCTTTTGTACGTAGACCTGAAGATGTATTAGAAGTAAGAAAACTATTAGATGAATATGATACCTCAGGAAAAATAAGAATCATATCGAAAATAGAAAACACAGAAGGTATTGAAAAAATGGATGATATTATTGCTGTATCTGATGGTGTTATGGTAGCACGTGGAGATATGGGAGTAGAAGTTCCTTTTAAAATGCTTCCTAAAATCCAAAAGGAAATGATTTCAAAATGTTATCATCAAGGTAAAATTGTTGTTACTGCAACACAAATGTTGGATTCAATGCAACAAAATCCAAGACCTACTCGAGCTGAAGTTTCTGATGTTGCCAATGCAATATATGATCGTACGACTGCTATAATGCTATCCGGAGAATCTGCAGCAGGTAAATACCCATTAGAATCAGTTAAAACGATGCAAGATATTGCAGACTATACGGAAGAAAATATAAATTTTAAAAAGAGGTTTACAGAAAATAATTTAAATTTAGGTGAAGACTTTTTATCTGCGATTTGTAATGCAGCGGTTAATGCAGCATTCCAAGTAGAAGCGAAAGCAATCATTTGTGTTACAAATAACGGATTAACTGCATTTAAACTTTCAGCATACCGACCTGATTGCCCAATCATTGCAATAACCGTTAATGAAAAAGCATGTAGACAATTAAATTTAGCATGGAATGTATATCCAATTTATGCAGAGAAAAAAGAAAATACCGATGAATTATTTAGATATGCTATAGAAACTGCATTAAAAACAAATGTGGTTAAAAAAGGCGATACAGTTGTAATTACAGGTGCATCTTCCGTAGGAAATGCTATAACCGATACAATAAAAATTCATATATTATAATAACCTATAACCAAAGAATCTCTCTTCATATTATAAAGTGTAGCTAAGTGCTACAGAAGGGAGATTTTTTTATGGCTTGCTCAAATGCTTGCAATAATTCACATGAAATAATCGTTGGAAACACATTATTTAATTATTCATTAAAGGAGGTTTCTGATTGTACAGATGATTTAGTTGTTACACCATGCAATGTTCCTACATCCGTATATTGTGTAGCAAGAATTACAAAGCGTCAAAATTGTTGCAACAATATGGAGTACTATCAGGCATTTATCAATACCGATCCAGTACAAATTATTCAAGATTGCGATTTAGAACAAACAATCACTCGTGCAATAGAAACCTATTTTGATAATATTCCAACGATAGAAACTAGCGATAATACAAGATGCTGTAATCGCGGTGGATTTGGATTATTCTAATATAACTTGATAGGGAAGGTCATCTTCCCTATCAATACTTTAAATCTTCTTTAAGACTGTATCTACAGTCTGTTTTTTTATTTATATTTTTCTTATAATTTATCCTTGAATAATCGGGAATATGAGTTTATTATTTTAGCAAAAAGAAAGCAATAAAAATACTTTATATTATTTTATAAAAAATATAAAAAAAGTATTGCTTTGTTTTTTTAAGTATGCTATAATAAACGAGCGTTAAAAGTAAATACCAAAGGATAACGGGAAATAGCTCAGCTTGGTAGAGCGCTTGGTTTGGGACCAAGATGTCGCAGGTTCGAATCCTGTTTTCCCGACCATGTATGCGAGTGTAGTTTAATGGTAGAACCTTAGCCTTCCAAGCTAATGATGACGGTTCGATTCCGTTCACTCGCTCCATTTATAAACTGAACGATCTTGTGAAAGATCGTTTTATTTTTTATTAAATAAAATTTTAAGGTCATGCATATAGTATTAATAAGAGTAAAAAATGAAGAAAATTGTTTAATGTTTGTTTTCTTTTGTTGCATAATAAAAATATTTATTTTATAATAAATATATATTCGTTAATTAAGGAGTGATTTTATGTTAAGTGTATCACAATGGTTTACAGATTTATTTAAAAACCCAGTAGATCAAATATTTTTCTTATCTATCGCGTGTGTGATTGTTATTTTACTTTTACTTTTAATTGTATCAAAAATAATTGGTTCAAGTAAAAATAAACATATAAAAAATGATTTAAAGCAAGAGAAAAAAGAAAATCCAACAGAGGAAGCTGAGGAAGAGGCTGCAGAAGAGCCAACAGAGGAAGCTGAGG
>CAYYMS010000009.1:3043-88169 GCA_964473015.1 uncultured Anaeroplasmataceae bacterium
AAGTTGAAGAAGAAGCAGCTGAAGAACCAACAGAGGAAGCTGAGGAAGAGGCTGCGGAAGAGCCAACAGAGGAAGCTGAGGAAGAGGTTGCAGAAGAGCCAACAGAGGAAGTTGAAGAAGAAGCAGCTGAAGAACCAACAGAGGAAGTTGAAGAAGAAGCAGCTGAAGAACCAACAGAGGAAGCTGAAGAAGAGGCTGCGGAAGAGCCAACAGAGGAAGCTGAGGAAGAGGCTGCAAAACAACCTGTAGAGAAAGTTAGAGAAAAAAAGAAAACACCAGCTACTCCTGCTAAGAAGAAAGCTACCCCTACTAAGAAAGCACCTACTAAAAAAACTACAACTAAAAAAGATAATTCTAAAACTCCTACTAAAAAGGAAAAAGAAACAGCTATCCCTAAGAAAACACCTGTAAAGAAAGCGAAAGCTGCTCCAATCGTTGAAGAGCCTGTAGAGAAAAAAGGTCGTCAATATAATGGTAAAATTGAAGTTTATCAAGATGCTGATGGTTATAAATATCGATTAAAGGCATCTAATGGTGAAGTATTAGTGGTTTCTGAGTCATATGCTAGTCGTGATGGTGTTATGAAAGCAATTGATGCGGTAAAGAGAAACTTAGAAACTGGTGAAGTTAGGGTATTTGCGGATAAAAAGGGTAAATTCAAATTTAAATTAATTTCTAAAAATTATAGAGTTTTAGCACTTAGCGCAAATTATTCTACTGAAAAGGGTGCTTTACGTGCATCAGAATCATTTAAAAAATTTGCAGTAAAAGCAGATATAGTTGATGTTGAAGTAGAAGATGTTGACAGTGCTGCCGCAACTCCAATAGATATTGTTCAAGATGCGGATAAAGTCGGAGGTAAATTCTTTGTAGAAAAATTCAACGGAGAATTTAGTTGGGATTTAAAAGCTTCTAATGGTCAAATTTTATGTCAAGCAGAGGGATATACCTCAAGAGCAGGATGTCTATATTCTATTGAAACATTTAAAAAGAATGTAGAAACTGGAGTGTTTAAGTGCGTTAAGGATAAAAATGATCATTATTGTTATAAATTATATTCTACAAATGGTAGAGTATGTGCTATAGGAGAATCATATCCTTCAAAACAAGGCGCAGAATCTGCTGCCAACTCAGTGTGTGCATTCTATAAGAACGCTGAAATTGTTGAATTAAAAGAAGAAAATTAAGAATAAAGGAAAAAGGTTATCATAGGATTGATAACCTTTTTATAAAGGTATAAAAATGCAAATCTCTCTACCACAAAACATTATAAAAGGTACTTTATCTATACCTAAAAAAGAGAATAATTATATTAAGGCCAAAATACAAAAAATAAAAGTGAGTGGATTAATACAATATCAAATATCTTTGTATACAGCTCAACAAGTATTTCATAAAAACTATTTAGAACAAGAAGTATTAGATTGTATAACAAATCTTTTTGAATCATTTAATAATATGGAGTTATATACAAAGGATTATATATATAGTTATCGTATCACTTCTAAAAATAAATTATTAACGAATAAAAGAAAAAATAAAGAATCCTTTGTTGAGGTTTCAGAACATAATAAAGAAAAAAAATATATTTTACCTATTAACGAACCTATCCCTGTTCTTATCGATTTAGGTATAATGACTATCGATGGAAAAATGGTAAAAGCAAAGTATGATAAATTTAAGCAAATCAATCGTTTTTTAGAAATTATAGAGGATAGCATTCGTACCGAAGAAAAGTTGAAAATAATTGATTTTGGATGTGGAAAAAGTTATCTGACTTTTATTTTATATTATTATCTTGTGAACATCAAAAAAATAAAATGTGAAATAATAGGATTGGATTTAAAAGAAGAAGTTATTAAACAATGTAATAAAATTTCAGAAAAATATGGATATAATTCCAATTTGAAATTTTATACAGGAGATATTTCAAAATTTAAGGAACTAATGGATGTTAATATGATTATAACATTGCATGCGTGTGATACGGCCACCGATTATGCACTTTATCATGCTATAAATATGAAATGTAAATATATTTTTTCTGTGCCTTGCTGTCAACATGAAATTAACCTTCAAATGGATTCTAAGGTCAATCATTTTATAAACAAGTATGGTATCTTAAAAGAAAGATATTCAGCTCTTATAACGGATGCTATACGCGCAAATATTCTCCAATATTATGGATATAAAACTCAAATTATGGAATTTGTAGATATAGAGAATTCACCTAAAAATTTATTGATACGAGCTGTTTTAACAAATAACTCTTGTAATCCCAAAATAAAAATGGAAATAGAAGAACAAATGAAAATGTTAGGAATTCAGCAAACATTATACAATCTTCTATTTGTTTAGATCTATCGAAAAAGGATAGGTCTTTTTTCTTTATTCTTTTCATAAAATTACACAGGTGATATCATGTGTGGAATATATGGAATTATTGGAAAGACAAATACGGAAGAAGTGTTAAACTCTTTAGAGCGATTAGAATACAGAGGATATGATTCTTGTGGATTAGCATATCTTTATAAAAATAAAAGTTTTTTATATAAAACAATAGGAAATACTTCTAAATTAAGACAAAACGTTGAATACAGAGAAATATCTTGTGCTATTGGGCATACAAGATGGGCTACACATGGTGCAGTAACTCCAATGAATGCACATCCTCATACATCTATAGAAAAAAGATTTTATGTTGTTCATAATGGTGTTATAGAAAATTATGAAGAGATTAAACAAAAATATTGTTTCAATTTCATTTCTCAAACGGATAGTGAAATCATAGTACATTTATTGGATTTATATACAAAAAAAATGAGTACACTTGAAGCTATTAAAACTATTTTACTAGAACTCATCGGAAGTTTTGCGGTAGTAATTATTGATAAAATGGAAGAAAACAAATTATATTTTTTCAAAAATAAGTCGCCTTTATTAATCGCATTAGATAGCAAAAAGATTATTTTAGCATCTGATCAATGCGTTTTTGATGCGAAAATGAATGTTACCATTTTGAATGACAATAATTATGGATATATATATAATAATAGTTATCAAATTTTAAGTTTAAATATTAATGAAAGATGGAATACTTTTTATAAAGAAAATAATAGTAAAGTAAATAAAATAAATGAATACTATATGCTTGATGAGATGTACTATGAGCCTTACATGATTGAGGATATAGCAACGCAATATAGAAAAATAGATAATATTGACTTTTTAACCACATTAAATGAAGCAAGTGAAATTTGTTTTGTTGGGGCTGGAAGTTCTTATTATGCTGGTTGTATATTAAAAGAATATTATGAGGTTGAGTTAAAAAAAAGATGCTATAGCGTTATAGCATCGGAGTTAAAATTTTTTCATATTTTAAATAAAAATACTGTATTTATATTTTTATCACAATCAGGAGAAACTGCGGATTTATGTGAAGGATTAGGATATTTGAAACAAAATAAATATAAAATTATTTCTTTTTGTAATAATGTCAATTCCTCATTAGGATATAGCAGCGATATGATTTTTCCTTTGTTTGCCAAAAATGAAATAGCGGTAGCTTCTACTAAAGCTTTAACAGCTATGATATATGTAGGAAGATTATTGTTAAAAAAAGATTATTTTTGTTCTATATCGAATGATATATCCTTACAATTAAAAAATGTATTTTCAAAATGGCAAAGTATTTTAAAAATTTCTAACACGATTTCTCTTTCTAATTCGATTTTTTATTTGGGTAAGGATTTGGATTATTATATAGCTTTAGAGGGAACTTTAAAATTAAGAGAAATATCTTATTTGTCTGCTTTTGCCTTTCAAAGTGGCGAATTAAAACATGGAAGTATAGCACTAATAGATAGAAGAAGTGTTTGTTTAGCAATTTTAACAGATATATCTTTAAAAAATATTGTTAAAAGTAATTTAGAGGAAGTAAAAAGTAGAGGGGCAAAAACTTTCTTAGTTTCAAATTGTGATTTAGACGCCGATTTATATTTTGAAGGAGATATTTTGGCAATAGTGTTATGCTTACAAATTATAGCTTACCAAACCGCTTTAATATTAAATAGAAATATAGATCAGCCTAGAAATTTAGCTAAAAGTGTTACGGTATTATAAAAAGCATTCCAAAAAGGAATGCTTTTTTTGTTAAGAAGATACTTTATGTGCTAATCTTAATTTATCTGCAATCATAGCGATAAACTCTGAATTTGTTGGCTTACTCTTATTATAGCTTATTGTGTAGGCAAATATTTGAGAAATTGCATCTACATTTCCACGATTCCATGCAACTTCTATAGAATGGCGTATTGCACGTTCAACGCGAGAAGAAGTAGTTTTATATTTTTTAGCAACCGTAGGATATAAAACTTTAGTTATTCCACCTAATATTTCAATATTATTATAAACCATAGTAATGGCTTCACGTAAATACATATATCCCTTAATATGCGCTGGAACTCCTATTTCATGTAATAATTCAGTAATTTCTGCATCTAAAGTTTTTTCATTTGCATTTGAAATAACTGAGTTTTTAAGATTGTAACTATTTCCAGCCTTAATTGTTTCTTCTGTTAAAAGTGATTGTATTGTTTTTTGTAAATTGGTTAAGTCTAAAGGTTTAGCAATAAAATAGTCTGCACCTAATTGTGAAACTTTAGATATAATAGCCTCTGTATTAAATGCAGTAAGCATAACAATCTTTTTTGGTCTATGATATTTCGGATTGTTCGTCAATTCAGTTAAAATGTTTACTCCATCCATTTCAGGCATAAAAACATCTAATAAAAGAATATCACAGGATTCACTTTCTAAATGAGATAATAACTCTTTTCCTGATAAAAATGTTTTTACTACTTCAATATTTTGTTGAATTTTTAAAAATTCAGAAACCATACATAATAATTCTTTGTTGTCGTCGGCAATAATAATTTTAGCCATCTTAATTCCCCCTCTAAATAGTGTACATTCGCTATCATATTTTAAAAAAATTCTTATTGCAAGAGTTTTATTTAAAATATTTTTAATAATTTTTTAAAACAAAAGTATTCGACAAATTTTGATTGTCGAATAAGGGGATAAACCATCGCTTTTGTCGAATAATGTCGAAAATTATTCGTGAACAATAAATGGCTCTTTTATATAATTATAAAAGTCTTTTACATACTGTTTTGCCTCAGCAGAAGTTAATAATTTAACCCAGGATTCTCTTTTAGAAATGTCTATATTTAAAGTGTATTCATAAAATCTAGCAGTTTGATTTCTATTGGTGTTTCCCCATTTGTTAAAACCTAAAGGAGTAATATGATTCCCTATATTACATTCAATGAACGCAGCACAGCCATAGTCACGCCAAGGTCTTGCTAAATAGACGTTATGGACATCTTTTTCACCAGTAATATTACATTTATAAAATAAATAACCAAAGGGACTAGTTTGTTCATGGGCAGGTGCACAAACATATCCATTCGTTTCAAAGGCGTTTGTTTTTCTATATAAAGATATAATATTGCATTCTTCAAAAAGAGCAGTAGCACATCCAAATATAAAGTCTACATCACCTTTAATAATACAATTCTTATATTTTTGAATAGAAGGATTCCCTTTTAAAAATCCTTTAGGTAAAAAGTTTTCATGTCTTTTTTGAAGATCTTTAGGAAGGGGGCCAGTAAACAAAGTATCTTGTGCACTTTGCAATGTAACGTTTTGACATAGAAAGTTTGTGCCATGTACCTGTAAGGCAACGGCTTGTCCATATTTATAAGAAGGTGTAGAAGAATTCTCTATGGTTAAATTCGATATAGTGACATTATCCGCTTCCACGTAGCAAGTATAAGTTCTAAATGTGTTGCATTCATTATAGTCGGACATTATTTTATGATAAAAATCATGATTTGTTATTATGGTATAGTCTTGGCTTTCTCCAATAAGAGAAATACCAGGTACTAATATTTCTATTTTTTCTTTATAAATTCCATTTTTAAGGAAAATTACATCTCCAGGCAAACATTTTTTAATAGCTGAATTAATAGAATCGCCTGCATTTAAAATATATTTCATATCTTTACTGTCCTTTCTAAACACATATATTAATATTATAACATAGTTGGAAAAATATGTATAAAATATCTTAAAAAGAAATAAAATATTTTTTAGCGTAAAATAGATTTTTTTTGGTAAATTTATCAAAATTTCAGATTTCATTAATTGAAAAAAGTAATCGTTTTCTATTGACTAATGTTTTTAATAATGCTAAAATAGAGTATGAACTATGAAAGCGTTCTACTTGCGCTTTAGTTTTGGGAGAATAATTGGTATGATTAAAAGAATTGTCACCTTAGGTGATTCTACGATGCAATTTAATAATCAATTTAAATTTCCTCAAACTGGTTGGCCACAAGCATTAGAAAGGTTTTTGAAAAGAACGTGCCCGATAATAAATTATGCTAGAAATGGAAGAAGTACAAAGAGTTTTATTGAGCAAGGTTTGTTTGATGAAGCGCTTGCGACAATTCAAGAAGATGATTTAGTATTAATTGAATTTGGTCACAATGATTTAAAGATTGAAGATCCATTAAGATATACAACACCTTATGGAACTTATAAAAATAATCTAAAGTATATGGTTGAAGAAGTGCAAAAGAAAAAAGCAAAAGTAATTTTATTAACTTCAATTTCAGAAAGAAAATTTGATAATGGTATTTTATTAAAAACACATGGAGAATATCCACAAGCTATGATGGACTTGGCAAAAGAATTAAAAGTAGTGTGTATTGATCTTTACGAAAAGACAAGAGAAGTTATAATGCAAGTGGGAGAAGAAGAATCGAAACGCTTTTATATGAATTTTGAGGCTGGAATTTATGAAAACAAAATGGAAGGCAGCAGGGATGATACACATCTACGATATGATGGGGCTTATATGGTTGCCAATTGTTTTTATAAGGAAATGAAAAAACTTAACTTATATCCAGAAATATTCATAACAGAAGCCTAGTTATGAGGTGGTATTATTCGTTTAAGTGTTAAAAAATATATGATAGTTGATTTAGTTATGCTTACTATAATAGGATGTGTACTAGAAGGATTGGCAACTAAAATGAGTGGTCTTGTATTTAAGGCATGCCCATCATTTACTTTTTCTTTTCTAATAGTATTCATTGCTGTAGTACGTTGGCATGGATGGGGATTAATTATTATACCATTATTACCAATTGCTACAATTGTAGGTGGGCAATTTAATGATATACCTTATTTATCTGCTGTATATGGTTGGCAAATATATTTGTCTTCTGTTATAGCTTTACTTCCAATAGGATTAAATATTATCTTTTTTAAGAAGTATGGGACTAAGAAAGTAGTATTAAATAATTTTGCGGTTATAGGATTGCTATTTCTTGGTTATTTATTATATATGTTAATTTTTAATATGAGTTATAGGATAATGACTAGTGGTAATCCTATTGTAATGGGAAGTATTCCGTATGAGGCAATGCTTTATGATACTGAAAAAGAAGAAATGTATTCAGCAACTGTGAATCTTTGTTATTATGTCGAACGAACTTTTATCTATAACCTTTTTGGTTTAATAATAGCTTTTGTTGGAATTTTTATTTTAAGGTCTCAAGGAGTTGTCAATTATGTAATTGATAAACTTATTGATGATAAAAAGAATGCAGAACTAGATAAATTAGATGAAGAAAACTTTAAAGTTTTAGAATCTGATGAGACTATGGAAGCAGAAGTAAGCGAATCTATTAATAAAGATTCGTAAAATTTGTTTTAATTAAGGATGGTGTGTTACGTATGCAAAAATTCGTAGAAACAGATCAAAATGTAATCGATGAAGTAGAACGTACAAAGTGGAAAACAACCTTGTTTACCCTTGCCAAAGATTGGCGACTTTATGTTTTACTAATACCAATGCTTGCATTTTTGGTTTGTTTTAAATATTTACCTATTAGTGGTATTTTAACGGGATTTAAATGGGGACAAGATGGAGATTCTCTTTATAATTCACAGTGGTGTGGATTTTATTGGGCAAATCAAATTATAGGTGGAGACGAGTATGCTCTTATATTCTGGAGAGCGTTTAGAAATACATTTGTTAATAGTATGTATGGTCTTCTATTCGGTTTTCCAATCCCTATCTTTTTAGCTTTATTATTTAGTGAAATAAAATGTCAATGGTATAGAAGTGTTTTACAAGTTGCGGCTTATTTACCACATTTCGTATCAACAGTAGTTGTTACTACATTGATTACTTTGTGGTGCGAAGGTGCAGTTATAAGCTCAGGTGGTATAATCTATCGTGCATTTAAAGCTTTTGGATGGATGGTAACAGATAGTGGAAATCCAATAACTACTACGGTATTGAATCAACCAAAATTCTTTAGACCTATTTATCAGGTTTCAGGAGTTTGGGAAGGTGCAGGTTATGGTTCTATTGTATACTTTGCAGCTATTTTAGCAATTTCTCCAACAAGTTATGAAGCAGCAAGAATCGATGGTGCTACTAAAATGCAACAAATTAGATATGTTACATTCCCTGGTATGGCCCCAACACTTACTATTATGTTAATAATGCGTATAGGTAAGATTTTAAATATTGGATATGAAAAAATAATCTTATTAGTTGGCGATAAAGATACAGCATGGGAAACAGCAGATGTTATTTCTACCTTTGTATACCGTATGACTGGTCGTGGTGAATCATTTGAGGGTGCACCAACACCAATGCCACAGGTAGGAATTGTAGCTGATTTATTTAATGCAATTATTGCAATGTGCTTAGTATTAGGTGCTAATGCTATCAGTAGACGTGTATCATCTACATCATTATTCTAATAGGAGGAATGAAAGATGAAAAGACTTGATAGATCTGAAATAATTTTTAAAATTTTATCTTATGCAATATTATCCGTATTTGCATTATGTTGCTTATATCCGTTTATATATGTATTATCTAGTTCTTTTTCTGGAAAAGAAGCAGTAGATAATGGAAAAATCTTTTTATGGCCATTAATCGATAAAAAAGAAGGTGGCTATATGTTGGGTTTAAACTTTGATACCTATGCAAGAGTATTTAGTGATAAAGGTTTCTGGATTGCATATTCTAACTCATTATTTATCACTATGTATGGTACATTGGTTTCAATGCTAGTTGCAATTACAGGTGCTTATGCATTATCAAAAACAAGATTAATGTTTGGCCGTGGATTCAACTTTATGCTAGTATTTACAATGTGGTTTAGTGCAGGTATGATTCCTACATTACAAAATTTCTTAAGATTTGGTGTAACAAATAAATATATGTTCATTATATCTTTAGGTTTTGATGCATTTAATATCATCCTATTAAGAAACTATTTTAGTGGTATCCCAAGCGAAATAGAAGAAGCTGCTACAATTGATGGTGCAACAGAATTCCAAATTTTGACAAAGGTTTATATTCCAATGTCTAAATCTTCTATTGTAACAGTAGCAATGTTCTATGCTGTTTCTCGTTGGAATGGATACTTGTGGGCACAATTATTATTGGTTCCAAAAGATCGACCACTTACAGTATATATGAAAATCAATATGGCTGCTATTCTTAAAGAAGCAGGAGAAAATCCAAACTTAACAATTTCGGCTTATGCTTATCAATACACATTTATAGTTTGTTCTATCATTCCAATTGTCATTATATATCCTAAATTGCAAAAGTATTTTGCTGCGGGTGTTAATGTCGGTGGAGTAAAAGAATAATAGATAGAAAAAAAGAAAAGGAGAAAAAGAAAATGAAAAAGAAAACAATCGCTTTATGCGGACTAGTTGCTGTTGCAGGACTTTCATTAGCAAGTTGTGGTAAAAAGACTGATGATGGCAGCAAAATCGATGAGCCAACGTATGACACTGACGGTGGCGAGCTTGATATCCATATTAATTATCAAGCTGAAAGTGGTGTTACCTATCGTGAAAGTAGCCCATACACTAACGTAATTGATGGTGTTACTTACACTCAAGGTACAATATTACCTACATGGGCAACATTTGCAGAAAAAACTCGTACAACTATTAAAGATGCTTCTGGTTATTCTGCAAGTAATAATGATGACAGTTATAAGAATGTTAAAGCTAAAAACTTTGAATCTGAAACTGAAGCAGGTCGTAAAATTGATTTATTTATGAATACGACTAAAAATATCAATGCAATGGGTGCAGAAGGAAATGCAGTTAATCTATTAGATCATTTAGATGAAATGCCTAATTTCAAAGATTTCTTAGAGAAAAACCCAACAATTAAGAAACAAATCACAGTAGATGGAAAAATATATTATACTCCATACTTTGATGGATATAACGATATCGAAAGAATGTTCGTTATGAACGTTACATTAGCTGAAAAAGTATTAGACGCTGCTAATTTTGATAGTTTTGATACAACTCAAAATGGTGGTGCTAATCCAGCTGCAAATGTAGTTCAAAAGGGTGCTTATACACCATTTATTGATGATAATTTCAACTATCCAAGTGATACAAAACTTAAAATTCTTGATGGTGAAACAGTAAAAGAAATCACAGTTAAGAAAACAGACAATATTATTAAACAACAAAATACTTTATTAGCTTCTGGTTGTACTGGTAAGCAATTAGCTGAGCAATTCCGTACATATTTAACTGCAGCATATGGTGATAATATTGGTGCAGACAAGATTTATAAGAAGTATTCTGATTTATTTATCACAGAAAAAGCAGCATACAATGTTGATGAATTAATCGCATTAATGCGTGTTGTTAAAGCAAACCCAGGTGTTATTTCTGGTGATGCAAGTGTAGAAGTAGAAACATTACTTCCACGTGGTGTTGCAAATAACCGTGTTGATAACATTGCTGACTTTATGCAAGCATGGGGTGTTAATGGTATGGTTTCTGAAAAAGATATGTTATACTATACTCCAGCTGGAAAATTAGCAGATGCTTCTACAACAACGGCAACTTATGATGCATTAAAGTACATTTCTGATATGTATGATGAAGGATTAATTCATAGTAATTTCTATTATACTGGTGGAAACCAAACAGGTGGTACATATTTCTTAGCAAAATATTTTGGTAGAACAGTTACAGATTATGGCTATGGATTTATGATGTATGATTATTCAGCATCTACTGGTTCAGTAAACGATAAGGTTGATGGAATTGGTACAAATCCTACAGATAGAAAGAGTGCTGATCAAACTGTTCAAGGTGTTCGTCCAATATTACCTCCATATACATATTGGGCTACAGAGGCTTCATGGTCTACAACTCAAAATTTAAAAGACTTCACAGGTAAGACATTAACTCGTTTTGCTGGTGAAAATAGAACATTAAAAGATGGTTCTTGGTGTATTCCTGCAAGTTCAGATAATATACCTGGAGCATGCCGTTTAATGGATTACTTATTTAGTGATATGGGTTCTAAGATTCAAGACTTTGGTCCTGAAAAATATTGGGATTCAACTTCTGAAACTTTAGTTCCAGGTGAAGTTACTCCTATATTCTCTGCAAGATTAAAAGCAATGATTAGCCAAAGTAATACTGAATTCTGGTCATTTATGCGTAGATACATTGGTTCTACTCATGGTATCGGATGTGTTCGTTCTAAAGGATTAGATATTCAAGCTACTAATACATATGCTCAAACTGGTTTAACTTACTTAAAGCAAGCAATTGCTAAAGGCGTAGTTAATTCTTCATTACTTGATAAATATGCAGATGGCAAATTATCTTGGGATTCTTCAGTTCCTAGTGCTGGTTATCCATCAATTAATACTTCAACTGCAAATACATATGGTGCATTAACTAACTTCTGGGCATCTAATAAGTGTAGTGCAACAGCAAGTGGTTGGGTTGCTTATGTAATTGCTGATGGTGGTGCATCTTCAACTGCAACTTTAGGTAAGGATACATTAAATGTAGACTACAATTTAGATATAGTTAAATCTCAAATTGCTACTAAGAATGAAGCTTATCTAGCAGTATATGCAGCTGCTATTAACTAATATTTTAGTGAATAAATAATTATAAAATTGTATATTGTAGGCACATATACCTTATGTGCCTACAAATGCAATTGACTTTGTAAGGAGGTCAAAAAATGGATAAAGTTTTTAAGAATAAGGCCAAAATTTTATACTTTCTTTTTGGTATATTCATTTTTGCTATTTTACTAGCATCCCTTGTCTATATGACGAATTATGCACATGTGCATGTTTATTATACAAAAGCAAATGGTGTTATATCTATAAATCACACCACACAAAAACCTGTTACTTTGGAAACAAATAGAGCATTATTTAATTATATTACTCTATATCATAATGATATAACATTAGATAATTTTAAAAATACAGTTTTTAACTTTCAAACAGATATGAGTGCATTTAATACACTTATTGTTACGTTTGCTATAGTCTCTTTAGTATGTTTTGCAGCTTTACTAATTTGTTCAAATCATAGTAGAAATGTTTATTATAAGAGTAATTTGGTATGTGGAATTGTAGCTCCGTTAATTGTATTTGCGTTTTCTATAGTTTTAATCATTAAAAATCTCTTATTAATGGGAACATTTAATAAAAATGCATCTTTATTTAATGAAGTTGCAATGATACAAAATTCAATAAATCAGTCTAAAGTTGTACCATTTGATGTGGATATGACGACTACTGTTATTGATACAGAGTCCGAAGCTGTTAAAAATGCAAAAGACTTTGTTACTAGTGCTAAACCATGTAATAATATAACTTATATTATTTATGCTGTTCTATTTATCGGTATTGCTGTTTATTCTTTAGTTTTAATTATTTATGCAATTAAACGTTATATGAATTGTGCAGAAAGAAGAAACGAAATTATAAGAAGGGCGGCTGAAAATTATGGTCAATAATATGGAAAATAATAATTCTCTTAATAGTTTATCAGATCTAGAAAATGGAAAAAACAAACTAGAAATGATGCGCTATAGGACGAATGGTTTATCATATATGTTAGGTTTTCTAGCTATTTTATGTAGCATTATGGGAGCTTTTATTTCATTAAATAGTATGGCGGTTAATAAGCCTACAGTTTTATTGAAAATACTTTTAAATATTGCAATTATCTTAATTGGTTTCTTATGTTGTGAGAAGACAAAAGCTTATTCTAAGACAGGTTCAATTACTATGATTGTGTTGGGAGGCCTTTGTGCTTTACGTATATTTTGGGTACCACTATTGTTAATGGGAAATCTTGAGGTTGGTCAAACCGTTGTTAAATCTGACTATGCAATTGCTTGGTTACCTAATAATGGTCCATTTAGAGGTATATTTGCAACTATATGGCTAGTGCTAGCTGCATTATTCTTTATTGCATCTGGTGTAATTGGATATATACGTTCAAAGAAGTTAGCAACTTATTTGGATAGTATTAATGTCAAAATGTAGTCTGGAGGTATAAGAAATGTCTGCTGATGTAATTTTAAAGGATGTTAATAAAGTATATCCAAATGGTTTTCATGCAGTATACGATTTTAACATTGAAATTGAAAAAGGCGAATTTATTGTAATGGCAGGTCCTTCAGGATGTGGTAAGTCTACCACTCTTCGTATGATTGCAGGACTTGAAGAAATATCTTCTGGTGACTTAATTATTAACGGAAAAAGAGTTAATAACGTTGCCCCAAAGGATAGAGATATTGCAATGGTTTTCCAAAATTATGCATTATATGCACATATGACAGTTTATCATAATATGGCATTTTCATTGACAATTCGTAAGGTTGATCCAGTTGAAATTCATGCTAGAGTTATGAAAGCTGCTGAAATTTTAGGTTTAGTTCCATATTTGAATAGAAAACCTAAACAATTATCTGGTGGTCAACGTCAACGTGTTGCATGTGGACGTGCCATAGTTCGTGATCCAGTAGTATTTTTATTGGATGAGCCACTTTCTAACCTAGATGCTAAACTTCGTGGTACAATGCGTAAAGAATTAATGCAATTACATGAAAGATTAAATGCTACATTCGTTTATGTAACACATGATCAAATTGAAGCTTTAACACTAGCTACACGTATCGTAGTTATGAAAGATGGTTATGTTCAACAAATTGCAACTCCGAAGGAAATGTTTGATAGACCAGAAAATTTATTCGTTGCAGGTTTTATTGGTACACCTCCAATGAATTTTGCTAATGGAGCTATTGATGCTAATTGTGAGTATTTTGAACATATATCAGGATTAAAACTTAAATTAACTGAGCATCAAAATGAAATATTACAAAGTTATGCTGGAAAACAAGTTGTTATGGCTTCTAGATGTGAATATGTATATATTGATGATGCATCTTTAAGTAAGAACAAAGAGTCACAATTTGATATAAATGTTGATTATGTTGAATTTTTAGGTGCTTATAATTTAATTTATGGTACTATTGGTGATGAAAAAATAATTGCTAAGGTTTATAGTAGAAAAGAAATAAATGAAAATACAATCAAGGCTTGTTTTGATATGGAACGTGTTCATTTCTTTGATATTGAAACCACTAAGAGAATTCGATAGGGGGAAAGAAAAATGGAAGAAAAACAAACAAAACAAAAAAAGAATCCTATAATTTATTTCCTTACCTATCTAAAGAATTTGTGTTATGATTTTAGGACATCTTTTAAATACAACAATATGAAGTTGGCTGCTTTATTAGTAGCTGTACCTGGTATTTTCTTAGGATTCTTTTTAGGATTTCACGCTGAAGTAGTAAACCAATTATCATTCATTGGTGCTGATTTCGACGAGGTAACTGAAACTATCATTAATAAAAACTTTTTAGGATTTGATTATTCTGGTTTGGTTTTATTTTTACTAGTATTGTTTGGTATTTTAAATATCTTTACAGCTGCTTCAATGTCTTCAAAAAAGAACTTAGGATCTGTTGTTGCTGCAACGATTACTACTAGTTTGATAGTTATTTGTGCAGCATTATACTTATTTGCTATATTCTATTATATATCATTACTAAATAATGGTAAGGTTGTAACAACAATTAATTTCTATACAATTAATTTGTATATGTCAATAATTTCTGTTATATTATCTGTTTTAACTTCTGTTGCAGGAGTTATCATTGGATTTGTAAGATATGATAGAACCTATGAAAAGGTAGTAAGATAATGAAAAAAAAGGTAAAAGATAAAGATATAGAAGCAATAGATCCTTATAAGATAGATAAATTATCAAGGGTACCTTCTGGTATAATTATCCTTTTCCTAAAGTATTGGGCAGCTGCGGCTGCCGTTTTCTTTAGTGTAATTGGAGGCCCTTTGAATTTTGATGAAATAAATACAGAAGATCCAATTGCATTGATGTCACAAAATTTTGTTTTAATTATATTTATTAGTTTATTTTTAGCTGTTTTTTTCAATTATATCGTGCGACCTATCGTACGTCTTATGTATAATAGAAGAAATAATACTTTTAAATTTAATATGGTAAATTTTAAAGGATTTAAATCTTTCTTAATATCACTTGTTTATATGTTCTTTATGTCCTTGATTTTATATTTTATTGTAAGTCTTATGGGATATTTTGGTTTGGTTTTTGACCTTTTTGGAACTACGGGTGGTGTAGGAATTGAACCATTTTCTTATGGGTTATATTTTATCATTGTTGATGGATTATTTTTAGTAATAAAATATCTTATAATTAATTTATATCAAAGGATACAATACAAAAAACAAATTCAAGAGGTATAGAAATATGGATTTTAATATTATATATAAAAGTGCTAGAAGTTGTACGATAGAGATGGTGAATAAAGAAGTTTGCTTTACAAATCCTTACTCTTTATACGTGGATGGAAAAGTTTTAGTTCAAGAAGAGAAGAAAAATATTTTTTCTATTTTTGATTTATCTCCTAATACAACATATGAAATAGATGTTGTACAAAACGGAATAAAAGTTTCTAAAAGAATTGTTACTGCAGAAGAATATGTCACTTTAAATGTAAAAAAATTTGGTGCTAAGGGAGATGGCATTTCATTGGATACCTCATTTATCCAAGCATGTATTCTTGCATGTCCTGATAATGGTAGAGTATATTTTCCTAAGGGTAAATACTATACAGGTCCAATATTTTTAAAAAGTAATATTACTATAGAACTTGCAAAGGATGCAATATTGGTTGGCGACATAGATAGAACACATTACCCCGTTTTACCTGGAGTTACTTTTACTTCAGATGAAAAAGATGAATACAATTTAGGTTCATGGGAAGGAAATCCTTTGGATTGTTTTGCAAGTATAATTACGGGTATAAATGTTGAAAATGTTAACATAATTGGGGAAGGAATTATCGATGGTAATGCCCACAATTCGGATTGGTGGATTGATGTTAGAACAAGAAAAATTGCTTGGAGACCTAGAGGAGTTTTTTTAAATCATTGTAAAAATATTGCTATGCAAGGAGTAACAGTAACTAATACTCCATCATGGAATTTACATCCATATTTTTCTGAAAATTTAAAGTTTATCGATTTAAAACTAATAAATCCTAATAATTCTCCTAATACAGATGGCTGCGATCCAGAATCATGCAAGAACGTTGATATTATTGGTGTTTATTTTTCCGTTGGAGATGACTGTATTGCTATAAAATCTGGTAAGATTTATATGGGAAGGAAATACAAACAACCTTCTCAAAACTTTAATATTAGAAATTGTTCAATGAATTTTGGACATGGAGCAATTGTTTTAGGAAGTGAAATGTCTGGAGGTATAAAAGATATTTCCGTATCTCAATGTTTATTTAATCAAACCGATAGAGGATTACGTATTAAAACACGTAGAGGAAGAGGTAAAGATGCTATAATTGATGGCATTACTTTTGAAAACATTCAAATGACAGAAGTACTTACCCCATTAGTAATCAATATGTTTTACTATTGTGATCCAGATGGTCATACGGAGTATGTTTATTCGAAAGAAAAGTTGCCAATAGATGATAGAACTCCTTATTTAGGAAGTTTTATCTTTAAAAATATTGATTGTAAGGATGTTAATATTGCTGCTGGAACTTTCTATGGTTTGCCTGAACAACCAATCGAATCCATTCAAATTGAGAATATGAATTTCCATTATTCAAGTAATCCTGAGGAAGGTATTCCAGCTATGATGGATGGCTTGGCCCCTATGAAGGGAAAAGGCTTAATTTTTCAATATGTGAATAAAGTAAATATTAAAAATGTAAAGTTTGATGGGTTAAAAGAAAAAGAATTTGAAGTATTTGAAGTTGGCAATTTTATAAAATAAAGAATTATGCACTTGCGGATGTCTAGCAAGTGCTATATTTTTAATTTTTTTAATTTAATTATTTCCTTTTTTTCCATATTTTATGCTATAATATACTATGATGTAAATAATTTATTTTATATATGCAAAATATATAAAAAAGGAGAAAGAAAAATGAAAATATCTATCGGATGTGATCATTCTGCATTAGAATTAAAAAATCATATCATTTCTTTTTTAAAAGCGAATGGATATGAGGTTATCGATCGAGGCACCTATACTTTAGATAGTTGTGATTATACGGATTATGGATATTTAGTTGCAAAAGATATTCAGGAAAAAAATGCGGATAAAGGAATTGTTATTTGTTTTACTGGCATTGGAATGTCTATTATTGCAAATAAAGTAAAAGGTGTAAGATGTGCCTTAGTTTTATCTAAAGATGCTGCCGTTTTAACTAGAGAACATAATGATACAAATTGTTTAGCTTTATCTGCAAAATATACAGGAAAGTCTTTAGCAGTTGAGATTGTAGATACTTGGTTAAACACAGAATTTTCTAACAATGAGCGCCATATTAGAAGAATTAATAAAATTAAAAATTATGAAGAGGAGTTTTAGAGATGTCTTTAGTAGTTTTAAATCATTCTTTAGTAAAGCATAAAATAACTAATATTAGAAAAAAAGAAACTAAAACAAAAGATTTTTATCAAAATGTGAGTGAGATAGCGGGTTTAATGGCATACGAAATAACCAGAGATTTCCCCTTAAAAAAAATAGAAATAGAAACTCCTATATGTAAAACGGTTCAATATGAAATTGCTCAGGATATTGTAATTGTCCCAATCCTTCGTGCAGGATTAGGAATGGTAGATGGTATTCGTGGCATGATTCCAACAGCGAAGGTGGGTTTTATAGGACTTTATCGAGATGAAGAAACTTTAGAACCACATGAATATTATGCTAAATTTCCTGATACCATTACAAGTTCTATAGTCTTAGTTGTAGATCCTATGCTTGCTACTGGAGGAAGCGCAGCCGCCGCCATTACAATGCTTAAAAATAGAGGTTGTAAAGATATAAGATATGTTGGCTTAGTAGGAGCACCTGAAGGTGTCAAAAATTTACAAAAAATACATCCAGATGTTGATATATATTTGGCAGCATTAGATGAAAAACTAAATGAAAAAGGATATATAGTTCCAGGACTTGGCGATTGTGGAGATAGACTTTTTGGTACAAAATAAATGAAGTACTCTAAATATGTAAAGTTTTATGTTCTTGCAACGCAAGGGATATTAACGATGTTGATATTATTAGTAGTAGGTTTCTTTATTGGTTATAAAATAGACAAGGATTCTTTTTGGCCACCTCTATTAGCATGTGTTGGAGTTATATGTGGCTTGATAATATTTATTTCTTATCTATTATATTTAAGTAAAGAGGAAGATAAAAAACATGAGTCTAAAAATTAGTTATTTAATAGCACCAATTACAATGATTATCGTAGTGATTGTTACTATCATTTTAGCTGTTTGTAAGCAGGGGTGGGAGTATTATTTGATTGGATCATTGGTTGGATTGATGAACCATGGCTTGATGGTTAAACAAGCTGCAAGAATTGAAAGATTTGCTAAATTAGATCCAGAGGGAAAAACTCTAAAGCCTAAAAGAACGGCTGCCTTATGGTATTTTTTAAGAGTTTTAGTATTTGTAGGTGTCTTTGTTTCTTTAGCTTTTAAAGCGGATTTGAAAAATAATTCGCAAGGAATTTGGTATCTTGTTACGGCCTTTGGAGGATACTTAACTCTTAAGGTAGTATTAATTATATGTTTACTTATATGCAGAGGGAAGGTGGAACGTTGAGTTTTTGGGAAAGCTTTTGTAGTGAACTTAGCAAACCTGTACTATCTACAATTATAATAACAAGTGTTTTATGTATCGTATTTATTTTGTTGAGCTTTGCAATTAAAAGAGTAGATGCAAATAAAAAAACACCGCTTTGGTTGATTCCTTTTTTGTGGATTGTTGATTTAATAAATTCTTTTGTAAAAGAAAATATAGGAGTAAGGTGGAAAACATTTGCTCCATGGTTTCTAAGTTTAGTTATTTTTATATTTTTTGCAAATATTTCTGCAATATATTTACTTGAAAACCCAACAGGATATTTGCTTATAACCTTTACTTTAGCAATGTGTTCCTTTTTTGTTATACAAGGGGCAAATCTTGCATCTAACGGGGTAGGAGGTTATTTTAAAAGTTATTTGGATCCCACACCTGTAATGCTTCCAATGAATCTTATAAGTGAGATATCACTGCCTATATCCTTATGTTTACGTTTATTTGGAAATGTAGTTAGTGGTGCTGCGATTTCAATACTTATTAAAGAAGCTTTTGGGTATTTTTCAATACCAATTATGCCATTTATAAATGTGTTATTTGATTTTGCTTTTAGTCTAATTCAAGTAGCCGTATTCGTTATTCTGTCTATTATCTTTACATCTATGAAGATTAAAGATGAAGAAAAAATATATTCAAAATAAAAGGAGAAAATAATTATGGAATTTATGACAATTTTAACTAATGTATTAAGCTTTTTAGCTAATGCAACGACTGGTGATGGTTTAAAGGCCATTGGTGCTGGTATAGCTGTATTTACAGGATTTGGTGCAGCAATTGGTGAAGGTAATGTCGCTGCTCATGCGGTTGATGCTATAGCACGTCAACCTGAAATGGCTGGTAACATAAGAATTACTATGTTAATTGGTCAAGCTGTATCAGAAACTACAGGTCTATATGGTTTCATTATAGCAATATTATTATTATTTATGTAAAAACATTTAAAGAAAGGATTTATCCTAATGGATAAAGAGGAGAGCATTTATGTTTTTTGGTATTGCTGATGCAGGCGATAAAATAAAAGAATTAGTACAAGAAGCACTTGGTCCTCTTGCCAGAAATTTTAGGATAGAGGGTGCTGATGTGCGTGATATAATTATACAATTGGCAGCTACTTTAATATTATTTTTAGTAGTAAGAATTTTCTTATGGAAGCCTATTACTAATATATTAGAAAAAAGAAGAGAAACAATGGACAAATCTTTAGAAGAAGCTAATCAAGCAAAAGAAAATGCAAAACAAATAGAGGCAGAGCTTTCTTTAGAATTATCAAATGCTAAAATAAAAGTAAAGGAACTTTTAGATAAAGCTGAAAAAGATGGTAATTTAAAGAAAGAAACCATTATTAATCAAGCTAAAGAAGAAGCAAAAAGAAGATTAGAAAATTTAGAGCAAGAATTAGTCCAAGAAAAGAAAAACATGGAAAAAGAAATTCGTAAAGAAATTGTTGATATAGCTTTTGCTGCTGCTGAAAAGATAGTAGCTAAAGAAATAGACCATGATAAATATTTAGATATTGTAGATGATATTCTAAAGGGGGCTAACTAGTGGTAGCAAGTGAATATGCAAAAGCAATATACGAATTAGCTTTAGAAGAAAATAAATTAGATATTTTTAAAGAAAATTTTGATGTGGTTACCTCTTCATTAAAAGATAAGGATTTTGTAAATGTTTTGTCCTCTCCTTTTGTAAATGCAAAAGAGAAAAAAAATATTTTAGAAAAAATTTATGAATCTTTGGATAAAACGTTTATTAATTTTCTAAAAGTTATATTAGATCATAATCGTATTAGTATTTTTACGGATATTTATGATTTATATAATAAGATGATTTTAGAAAAAAAAGATATTATTAAGATTCAAGTATTTAGTGCTATTAAGCTTTCGAATATGCAACTAATACATCTTACAGAAGCGTTACAGAAAAAATACTATGGGAAAAAAATAGAATTAGAAAATATTCTGGATTCAGATCTTATTGGAGGAATTCATATAGTTTCTAATGGAGAATCCATAGATATTAGTTTAAAAAATTCTTTAAATAAATTAAAAGAAATACTTTAAAAGAAAGGATAAATCGTATGGCGAATATAAATTTATCTGAAATTTCAAGCCTTATAAAAGAGCAGATTAAGGCATATAAAGAAGATATTCATACCGAAAATATTGGTAGAGTTGTACAAGTTGGAGATGGAATTGCTTTAATTCATGGATTAGATAAAGCAATGGCTTCTGAACTATTAATATTTCCAAATGATGTATATGGAATGGTACAAAATCTTGAAAGTGATTGTGTGGGTGCCATTTTATTGGGAGAGAGTGCAAAAATAAAAGAAGGGGATTTAGTCCGCTGTTCTGGGAAAATATTAGAAGTTCCTGTAGGAGAAGAATTTATTGGAAGAGTTGTTAATCCTTTAGGTCAAGCGATAGATGGAATGGGATCAATTGTTACAACAAAAACACGTCCTATTGAAGTTAAGGCTACGGGTGTTATGGATCGTAGCAGTGTTGATACACCACTTCAAACAGGAATCAAGGTATTAGATGCACTTGTTCCAATTGGTCGTGGGCAAAGAGAATTAATTATTGGAGATAGACAGACAGGAAAAACCTCTATTGCAGTAGATACTATTTTGAATCAAAAAAATCAAAATGTTATTTGTATTTATGTTGCTATAGGACAAAAAGAATCTACTGTTTCTAATGTATATGAAACATTAAAAGAAAATGATGCAATGAAATACTCTATTATTGTTTCAGCATCTGCATCAAATCCAGCACCAATGCTTTATTTAGTACCTTATTCAGGTGTAACTATGGCAGAGTATTTTATGCATCAAGGCAAAGACGTTTTAATCGTTTATGATGATTTATCTAAGCATGCAGTAGCTTATCGTGAAATGTCTTTACTATTACATCGTCCACCAGGCCGTGAAGCTTATCCAGGAGATGTATTTTACTTGCATTCACGTCTTTTAGAAAGAGCGGCTAAACTAAATGATTCTTTGGGTGGAGGAAGTATAACAGCGCTTCCTATTATTGAAACCCAGGCTGGTGATATTTCAGCCTATATTCCTACAAATGTTATTTCAATAACCGATGGACAGATATTTTTACAAGCGGATTATTTTTACAAGGGTATTCGTCCAGCAATAAATGCAGGTTTATCTGTATCACGTGTTGGTGGAGCAGCTCAAACAAAAGCAATAAAAAAAGTTTCAGGAACTCTTCGACTAGATTTGGCATCTTATCGTGAATTGGAATCTTTTACTCAATTTGGTTCTGATTTAGATGCTTCAACTAAGGCACGTCTAGAAAGAGGTAAACGAACACAAGAAATTTTAAAACAGAATTTACATCATACATTATCAATGGAAGAAGAAGCTATGATATTATATTGCTTAACACATTCTCATTTAGATAGTGTTCCTATTGAGGATTTAGCTAAATTTGAAGAAGCATTATATCTAGATATGAAGACCAACGATGAGGCTTTAAAAATAGTAGAAGAATTGAAAACAAAGAAAGTTTTACCTGATAGTGAAATCTTAGATAAATACATTAATGAATTTAAGAAAAGATTTATGTAGGAGGATTTCATTATGGCAAACTCTTTAAGAGAAGTAAAACTAAGAATTTCTTCAACCAAAAATACGGCTCAAATTACAAAAGCTATGCATATGGTAAGCCAATCAAAAGTGAAAAAAGCAGAGAAAACCTATAAATCTTATAAAGATTTTATGAAGCGTGTTGCAACTATGGTAAATCAGGTTGTTTCTAAGGCTGGAGAAGAATTTCCACATTCTTTACTCCAACCAAGAGAGGTAAAAAAGGTTGCTTATTTACTTATAACTTCCGATAGGGGGTTAGCTGGAGCTTATAACTCTTCTTTATTTAAAGCATTAGAAGAAAAAATTAAAGTTAATCATAAATCCACTGATGATTTTGTTACGGCTGCGATTGGGAAAAAAGGATATGGTTTTATTAAAAAACAAGGATATCCTCTTTTGCAAAATGAAGCAATATATGTACGTGATGATGTTATGTTTGTGGACATTTTGCCTCTAGCTAAAAAAGTAATAAATGCTTATTTAAATGAAGAAATAGATAAATTGATTATTGTTTATAATCATTATGTGAATAGTTTAACACAAGAAGTAACTTTTGAAGAACTTTTACCAATTAAATCTATAGATGAAGAAGATACGAATATAGATTATATTTATGAAACAGGCATTGAAAAGACTTTAGATTTAATTTTGCCTATGTATATTCAAGATATGATATATGGTATTATTTTAGATGCAAAGACATCGGAGCATTCGGCTAGAATGAATTCAATGAAGAACGCAACAGATAATGCCGAAGAAGTAATAGAAAAATTACAACTATTATATAATAGAGCCCGCCAGAATGTTATTACTACGGAATTGATAGATATTATTGGTGGTGCAAATGCGATAGGAGGCGACAACTAGTGAAAGGGAATGTCGTAGAGGTTAAGGGACCTGTTGTTGATGTATTATTTGAAGATGGTGATTTACCTAAAATTAATGATGCATTAACCATTCATATCCCTAAAGAAAAAAATAACGGAATAGAAATCAACTTAACTCTTGAAGTGGCGTTACATATAGGCAATCGAAAGGTTCGTTGTATAGCTATGGATTCTACCGATGGTTTAGTAAGAGGAATGGAAGTTCTTTCGACGGGAGGACCTATTTGTGTTCCAGTAGGTAATAAAACATTAGGACGTGTATTTAATGTATTAGGAAATCCTATAGATAATAAAGAAGAATTAACCGATGTAGAAAAAATGTCCATTCATAGAGAAGCTCCAACTTTGGAAGAACTATCTTCGAATGTTGAAATACTTGAAACAGGTATTAAGGTAGTTGATCTTTTGGCTCCTTATATTAAAGGAGGTAAAATAGGTCTATTTGGTGGCGCTGGTGTTGGTAAGACAGTATTAATCCAAGAATTAATACATAACGTTGCTCAAGAACATGGAGGTATATCTGTTTTTACGGGTGTTGGAGAACGTACACGTGAAGGAAATGACTTATATACAGAAATGAGTGAAAGTGGTGTTATAAATAAAACAGCCATGGTTTTTGGACAAATGAATGAGCCACCTGGAGCACGTATGAGAGTCGCTTTAACTGGATTAACTATGGCAGAGTACTTTCGAGATAAAGAGCATCAGGATGTATTATTATTCATAGATAATATTTTCCGTTTTACGCAAGCTGGATCTGAGGTTTCAGCACTTTTAGGTCGTATGCCATCTGCCGTTGGATATCAGCCAACTCTTGCAACAGAAATGGGTAAATTACAAGAAAGAATTACTTCAACTAAGGAAGGATCTATAACATCAATACAAGCGATTTATGTACCTGCAGATGATTATACCGATCCAGCGCCTGCTACCACATTTATCCATCTAGATGCCACGACAAATCTATCTCGTAAGCTTACAGAGGAAGGTATTTATCCGGCCGTTGATCCACTTGCATCCACTTCAAGAGCATTACAGCCTAATATTGTAGGAACTGAGCATTATGAAGTTGCTCGTAGAGTACAACAAATTATTCAAAGATATAATGAACTATTAGATATTATCGCTATTTTAGGTATGGATGAACTATCAGAAGAAGACAAACTTGTTGTGTTACGTGCTAGACGTATTCGTTTATTCCTATCCCAAAATATGTTTATTGGTGGACAATTTACAGGTATTCCAGGATCATATGTTCCTGTAAAAGAAACAGTAAGAGGATTTAAAGAAATTCTAGATGGTCTTCATGATAATCTTCCTGAGGAAGCTTTCCGCTTGGTTGGTACGATTGATGATGCAATTAAAAAAGCGGAGAGTTTAAAATAATGAAAATCATCGTTTCAACACATCAAGGCAACCTATATAATGAAGAAGTAGATTATGTTGTCGTTCATAGTAACTCGGATGGAGAATTTGGTATAATGCAAAACCATGTTCCTGTAGTTGCTGTAATGGATGAAGGATATGTTAAAATTGTTAGAGGTAAAGATGAGTATTATATAGTACTTATAAGTGGTATTTTGGAATATCACGATAATGAGGTAACAATTCTTGTTCAAGAAGCACACATTGGTCAAGATGCTAACTCAGCCAAAAAACATCTAGAAGAAATTCGTAAAGAGAGATTAGAAAAAAATCGTAAGGAAGTATCCGATTTTACTCAAAAGGAAAAAGAACTTAGAGATCATTTGCGAAAAGCAAATGCAGGAAGTTTATAGACGAATGCCATAGATTCTATGGCATTATCTTTTAAGGAAGGTGATAAATTGAATTTTCTATTTTCCATAAATATACAAAGCTTCGTATATACTTGTTTATTTTGCATATTCTTTTTGCTTAGTTATTTTATAATTTTGTCTTCACGTTTAGAGCAACTTTTTAAGCAGGGAAGTACTTGGCAAATACGTATAGCACAAGTTTTACTATCTTTAATTATTGCTTATTTTTTAGCACAAGGAGTTAGCTCTTTAATAAATAATTTACAAATTTAAAAATTTTATGTATATTCACCTAAATATTGTCAATAATAAAACTGAGGTGAAAGACATGAAAGAAAAAACAAAGAAATTTTTCATTGAAAAAAAGGAATTATTAATATTTATCGGTGTAGTAGTATTTGTATTTGTTGCTGTAATCGGTATTGCATCTTTAGCTTTAAACTCATCTAACGGAAAGGAAGACGTACTTCCACCAACGAATCAAGATCAACCAGACAATCCTGCAAATAGTGATGAGCCATCTAATCCAGAGCCAGTTGTTGCAGATAAATTTTCATTACCTTTAACAGGTGATTATAAATTGGTTAGAACTTATTTTGATGAGGAGTTACCAGTAGAAGAATTAGTATCTGCAGTTATTAATTCTGATAATGGAATGATTACTTCATCTGGTACAAGCTTTGCTAAAGCAGATAACTCTACTTTCGAAGTGTTAGCTATTTACGATGGTAAAGTTATTAATGTAGTAATGGATGAGCTTGTTGGAGCAACAATTGAAATTCAACATTCTAATAAAGTAATTAGCGTATATTCTTCTTTAGCAGAAGTAAAAGTTAAGGTTGGAGATGTTATTGAGCAAGGTACAGTAATTGCTAAAGCATCAACTTCTATCATGGATACTGAAGCAGGTGTTCATGTACATTTAGAAGTAAAAGCAAACGATAAATACGTAAATCCTACATCAATCTTTGGAAAAGAAATTGAAGAAGTAGTTGAAATGAAATAAAGATAAGAGCTGATTGTTGTCAGCTCTTATCTTTATTTGTTGTATTTTTAACAAAAATGTTTTAATTTCTTTTATTATTCATAAAAATATTGTAAAATATAAAAAAGGAATTGATATTATGCAATATATTTATGATTTTAATTTAGAAAAGATAGTAAACATAGATAATTATTTTAATTTTCTAGAAATTTATTTAAAAGAAAACCAAATTTTAAAAAAAGATTTTTTCAATAGAACATCTATTTGTCCCAATTCCTATCGTTTTTTCTTAAGAAATAAAGAAAAAAATAAAATTTTTTATTATAATATTATTGCAAAAGAATTCAATCTTTTTTTACCAACAGAACAAGAGTTAAAAGATCTATCAAAAAGTTATTCTAAAATCGTTGAAGATATACTATATAAGAGATCAGAAAATCTAGAAGAGGACAATAAAATCATAGAAGAGGTTCGAAAACGAAATAATCCGAATAATAACCCCAAAATGCAGTCTATAGAAGCCGTATTATTTGAAATCATATATGTTATATTAAATATATCATTTGGAAAGGGAATTATTTCTGAAAATTATCAATTATTAGAATACACAATACCTACACTTTCAAATTATGATTTTTTAATAAGAGAGGAATATAATGCTTTATTTCTAGTTTGCAAAATACAATTGTTGGCTATGAAGCAACAAGATTTTGAATCAGAGCTTATGAAGTGTATGGAGTATATTAAGTATTATTCTTTTTTACAACCACTATTTTATAAAATATTCAGTGATTCATATTTTTTAAAAAAAGATTATGTAAATTCGATAATTTTTGGTATGAAGGCATATGATTTCTTTATTAATACATATAACTTTCAAAGGGCGATTTCAACGAAAATTAATTTATCTTATTCTTATATATTAATGGGAAGTTATATTAACGCTTATCAGTCTTTAAATGAACTCTATCTTTCTTTTCATGCTTTAGATGAAAAACAAAAATCTTCTATTTTAAGGGTTTTAATAGAAACAATGATAATGTTGAAAAAACATGATGAAATATATGAAATCTTTAATTTGCATAAAAAAATTATCTATCAAAATGAATTGCTTATTGAATATATGTATGTCCTTTATAGATTAAACAAGAAAAAAGAGTTTGAAGTTTTATATGAAGAATTTATAGACAAATGGGAAAATAACAGTTTACATGCTTTATATTATGATATAGTACAATTATTATATAAAAAATATATTATCCATAAAAATTTGAAGGAATCCACAGAAAATATAAAGGGTATTATTTCTAAACTGCATAATCCAACATTTGCAAAGATATGTACCTATATTTTCAATGTTGACGAAGAAGAAACCGATGATGAAAGTGCTGAATAAGCACTTTTTTCATTTTGTAGTTTTTTGTGCAAAATTAATCGAAAATTAAAATAAAAATCATTGAAAACGCAGTAATGCTGCGTTTCTATGATAAAATTTTGTCGTTTTCTTGTGGTGTTCGTGCCAAAAACGAAAAAAAATCAATTTGCCAATTGTTTCCAAAATTTGTAAAATGCCCTATGTAGGAGGTAGGGCATATGAAAAAGAGTAAAATAATGGGTTGTTTATCATTAGTTATGCTTGGTTTTCTTGGTGGAAGCAATGCACTAGGAAAAATGACAAAGGTTATTAATAATAACAATAATAACACCAATAATAATCCTGTAATTTCTGCAGACCCATCACAAGATGGTGCAGGCTATGAATTTTTTAGTGGTCCAGGACAAGATGGTGCAGGCTATGAATTTTTTTAATACAACCATATATTAATTTAAAAATAAGACTAGATTTTAGTCTTATTTTTTATTTGCCTACATATAGTTTTGTAGGTGATTGGGTATGGATTATACAGACAATAGAGTTATTCGAATAGCATATTTAATGCTTGATGGAAAAAGAACCGTTCGAGAAGTTGCAAAGATGATTGGTTATTCTAAGTCAACTGTACATCATGATTTAACGACAAGATTAAAGAATCTAGATTATGATTTGTATACAAAGGTAAAAGATTTATTGGAATATAATAAAAAAGTCCGCCATATAAGAGGCGGAGAAGCAACAAAACTTAAATATCAGCAGAAATCTCTATAGAGACATCTTCTAGTCTATGTAAGACAATAGGATTTATTTTATATTTATAAAAATCATTTTCTAAGTCTTTATATTTTTCAACATCACATGTAGCAATTAAAATAATATCTATTGTAAAAGAAGTTTCTAAAATAGTAATATAGGGTATGGTTTTAAGTAAAGTATTATAAGCGGTATAGGAAATTTTAAGTTGAAATTTTGCTTGTTTTTTTAATTGATAAAATTTTGCTTGTTTTAAGCATTCACTAACAGAAGAAGAATAGGCCCTTACAAGCCCCCCTGCACCAAGTAATATACCACCAAAATACCGAGTGGTTATAGCAAGTATATTGGTAAGATTATTTTTTTTTAGAACTTCTAGCATAGGAGCACCAGCCGTTTTTTGGGGCTCACCATCATCAGAGCATTTTTGTATTTCTTGATTTTCACCAAGAATATAGGCATAGCAATTATGAGTCGCATCATAATGCTTTTTTCTTATTTCTTCTAATTTTTGCTCAATTTCTAAAAGACTATTCACTCTAAAAATTCTTGTAATAAACTCGGATTTTGATATTATGATTGTATTTTCATAAAAGTCTTTTATTCTTTTCATAAATATCACCATAATAATTATATCTTAAGACTTATATAAATTCAATAAACTATGATATAATGGAGTAGGTGATTCGGTTATGGATTATATAGATAAGGGAATAGAAGTTTTAAAGCGAATTGAATCTAAAGGATATCAAGCCTATATTATTGGTGGAGCCGTTCGTGATTATTTATTAAATATTCAAATAAATGATATAGATATTTCGACAAATATGCCATTAGAAGATTTAAAAACTATGTTTCAGGTGAAAGATACAGGAAGTTTATATGGTAGTGTTACCATTATAGAAAATGAATTTATTTTTGAAGTGACAAGATTTCGCAAAGACATTGCCTATGAAGACCATAGACATCCAGTAATATCTTTTGTAGATTGCTTAGAAGAAGATGTGAAAAGAAGAGATTTTACCATCAATGCGTTAGCAATGGATAAAAATAAAAACATTTTAGATTACTTTAATGGTCAAGAGGATTTAAAGTTAAAAAGAATTAAGACAATTTTAAACCCGAATCAACGTTTTGAAGAAGATGCTTTACGAATTTTAAGAGCAATTTATTTTTCATCAAAGCTTGGCTTTTATATAGAGGATTTTACATTACAGGCAATGATGGAAAAAAGACATTTGTTAAAAACCTTATCTAAGGAACGTATATATGATTATTTTATTAAAATCATATATGCACCTTATACTAACGGATTAGAATATATTTTTAAATATAACTTATTTGAATATATAAAAGAATTTGAAAATTGGTTAATCGTAATTAAAAAGGAGTATAAAGAGGAAGATTTACCTATATATTATTATTTACATTATAAAGATTACCCTCCTAAGATAACGAATTTTATGAAACGTAAATGTCTTATCGCCGAAGAATTAATTCGAAAAGATTTTGATTTATATAGTATTTATAAATTTCAAAATGAACTTTCTGAACTTTTATATGTTTTTTCTAATCTAGGTTATGATATAATGAGTATTAAAGAGAAATGGAATACTCTAAAAATAAAAAAGGATAAAGAACTCAAGGTTTCTAAAAAAGAGATTTCTTTCTTAGTAGAAAAGGAAAAGATATCTTTCGTAGTTGAAGAGATTATTAAAGCTATTTTAGAAGGTAGAATAGATAATAATAAAACAAGTATTATTATATTTTTAAAAGGATTGGATGTTGTAAAATGTTAGAAAAAATGAAAGCGTATATTGATTCTTTTGAAGAAATTACTATATTAGTGGATAAAGATTTAAAAATAGAAAATAAAGTATTTTATTTACTGGATAAAAAAAAGAAAATAGAATTAGAAATTCTTCATATGTATGAGGAGGAATTTTTCTTTAAATTTATTGTTAAAAACTTACCTACAATTTTGTTGCATAAGGAGTATTTTATTATAGATGAGGAAAACCATAAATTTTTATTAAGAAGCGGTAGTATCATTCGGAGTAAAGAATTTGAAAATAAATTTAAATATGATGGACCGTTAGGTGTAGAATATAGTAAAGAGAAAACTATATTTAGAGTATGGACTCCTGTTGCAAAAGAAATAGAAGTAGAATTATATCATAATAATGAGAAAAAAAGAGTTCCTTTTACATATACCAAAGGCGGATTATGGGAGTGTAAAATCGATGGAGATATTGAAGGATATGGATACTTATTTTATGTCCGTGTATTTGAAGATTTTAAATGCATACATGATCCTTATGCTTTTTCTTCCTCTGCAAATGGGGAATACAATTACGTTATTGATTTTAATAAATTATATAAACCCAAATATTCTAAACCATTATTTAGTGGGAAATATACGGATGCTATTATTTATGAAGCATCTATTAGAGATTTTACCTATTATTTGAAGAATGAAAATCAAGGTACTTTTTTAGGAATGATTGAGAATCATCCAACAAAATCACAAGAAAAAACGGGTATTGCTTATATTGCTTCTTTAGGAGTTACGCATTTGCAGCTATTACCTATTTTTGATTTTGGTGGAGTAGACGATGTTAAAAAGAATAGTAAATATAACTGGGGTTATAATCCAGAACAGTATTTTGTTCCTTGTGGTTGGTATTCTAAAAATCCTTATGATCCTTATTCTAGAATAAATGAACTTATAGAATTAGTGGATATGTGTCATAAATATGGATTAAGAGTAAACATGGATGTGGTGTTTAACCATGTTTACAAATATGAAGAATTTGCTTTTGACTACTTGGTTCCAGGATATAATTATCGTGTGGGATTAGATGGAAAAATGTCAAATGCCTCTTTTTGTGGGAATGATTTTGCTTCCGAACGTTATATGTGTTCTAGATTTATTTGTGATGCTTTAGAGTATTATGCTAAAGTTTTTAATGTATCAGGATTCCGCTTTGATTTAATGGGATTACTGGATATTAAAACATTGCAAAATGCCCATCGTCGTTTGATAAAAGTAGATAAAAACATTATGCTCTATGGAGAAGGATGGAATATGAATAATCCTTTACCAGATGAAGATCGACCACATATGTTTAATCATTATAAAATTCCTGAATATGCATTTTTTAATGATCGGTTTAGAGATTTTGTAAGAGGTAGTCAGTATAATCATACTGGTGGTTTTGTATTTGGTGGTGGTAAGGGATGGTTTGATTTATATCATGTAATTTTAGGATCATGTTTAGATTATTTTAAATTTCATGAACCTACTCAATCCATAAACTATGTAGAATGTCATGATAATTACACTTTTTATGATTTTGGAAAAATGTTTTTAAATTTGGATGAGGAACATGTATTTGATGCTGCAAGGCTTGCATTGGAAATCGTTCTTATTTCACAAGGAATTCCTTTTATTCATGCCGGAGAAGAATTTTATAGAACTAAGCAGGGAGTAGAAAATTCTTACAATACAAAAGATGCGATAAATAAAATTGATTATTCTAGAAGAGATAAATATATCGAATTTGTTAATACAATTCGGGATCTTATAGCTATCAGAAAAGAAAATGATGTACTAAGGTTATCTACTGCGGTAGAAATTAAGCAATCCTCTCATCCTTTAGAGGGATTAATGGATTTTCATACCTTTAGTTATTTGTTAGAAGGTAAGGATTATTACTTATATATTATAATAAAAAATGATTATTCTAAAAAAGTTATTCATATTGATAATGCAAATTTAATTTTTAATGGTTATAAAGCGTGTAACACTTCGGGTGGAGATTTTACAATAGATGCTCCAGGAGTATACGTTTTAAAAGGAGTGAAGGCAAAGTGGAATTAATGGGAAAAATAGTAGGTATAAACACCTCAGATGGTCTTTATAATCTCATTGTTATAGATAAAGAAGAAAATCATATAAATCTTAAAATTAGTATAGAAAACGCAAAGGGAATAACCTTAGGACGTACATATCTTTTTGAATATGATGCCCAAGAGGGAACGGAGCGTACAACCTATACGGTTACTTCATTTAAAGATATAACAAGTTTGCCTTTTAGAGAAAAAGATGAAGCTTTAAGATTATTTTATCCAACGGCACCTATTTCAATGGAGGAAGCATTAAAAGAAGTATATGCTTTTATAGAAAGAATTGATAATAAGATTATAAAAGATATAACCAAAACTTTGATCGATAACCATAAGGAAGATTTTTTTGTATATCCTGCAGCCTCTAAAATGCATCATGCTTATGTTGGAGGCCTTGCTTATCACAGCTTAGGTATGTTGCGTTTTGCCGATGGATTTATAACAAATTATCCCTATTTAAATAAAGATTACATTTATGCAGGTATATTATTGCATGATATAGGAAAAACCATTGAACTTACGGGTGTTATAAATACGGAATATTCGTTAAAAGGGCAACTATTAGGGCATTTAGTTTTAGGCGCAATAGAAATAGAAAAGACAGCAGAAAAGTTAGGTTATGGTAATCAAGAAGAGGTTATGTTGTTAGAGCATATGCTAATATCTCATCATGGACAACCTCAGTTTGGCTCTGCTAAAAAGCCAATGACCCCAGAGGCTTTGGTTTTATGGTATATTGATACCATAGACTCTAAATTTAGAGTTTTAGGAGAAGAATTAGAAAAAACAGAAAATAAAACATTTACGGAAACTATTGGTGTTTTAGATCGAGCAAAAATATATAAAAATTAAATAAAAACAATCCCTTGAAAACAAAAGATGTTTTTTGTATAATATAGGTGTTTATAATAAAATGATGATAAAAGCCGTAGTAATTAAAAATCTTTTAGAGAGGAAGCAATTTGGTGAAATGCTTCTAAGAAAGTATAATTATGAATTCACTTTTTAAATGATGCTAATCCCATCCGTTTTCCGCGTTAAGGATAATGAGAGCCATATTATGGAACTGGGGTGGTACCGCGGATTTTTCGTCCTTAGATTATTCTAAGGATTTTTTTATTTTATATAGGAGGAATAGGTATGAATCAAGTCGAAGATTTGGAAAAAGTAATTGAGTCAGCGGATCAAGAGTTAGAAGGAATTGATGACTTAAATGTATTGCAACAAAAGAAAGCAAATTATTTGGGAAAAAAAGGTGTAATTGCGCAAGTAATGGCCAATATGCGTGATTTAACAGTAGAAGCTCGTAAAGAGATAGGAATGAGATCGAATCGCATTAAGCAGGCTTTAGAAGAAAAATTTGAAGCAAAGAAAACAGCAATTGAAAATGCGATTATAAACAAAAGATTACAAGGAGAATCAATTGATGTTACACTACCAGGTGTGAGTATTCCTACGGGTGGAATTCATCCATTAAATCAAACGATTATGGAATTAGAGGATTTATATATAGGAATGGGATATAAGGTTGCAGAAGGCCCAGAAATAGAGACGGATGAATATTGTTTTGAGAAATTAAATTTACCAAAGGGACATCCAGCAAGAGATATGCAGGATACCTTTTATATTAACCCTGAGCTATTACTTAGAAGTCAAACCTCTCCAGTTCAGGTAAGAACCATGTTAGAGGAAAATGGGAAGCCAATTAAAATTATTTGCCCAGGAAAAGTATATAGAAGAGATGCCGATGATGCAACACACTCCCATCAGTTTATGCAATGTGAAGGTCTTGTATTAGGTAAAGATATTACCATGGCGGATTTAAAAGGAGCTCTTCTTGAAATGGCGAGAAAAATGTTTGATGCAGAAAGAGAAATTCGTTTGCGTCCTTCTTTTTTCCCATTTACAGAGCCTTCGGTAGAAGTAGATGTTTCTTGCGGATTATGTGGTGGAAAAGGATGCAATATGTGTAAGCATACAGGATGGATAGAAGTTTTGGGTGCTGGTATGGTAAATGATAATGTATTACGTATGTCTGGATATGATCCTAAAGAAATACAAGGCTTTGCTTTTGGTATTGGAGTAGAACGTATTACTATGCTAAAATATCGCATCGATGATATTCGCAATTTTTATACAAATGATGTACGTTTCTTAAATCAATTTAAGGAGGTAAAGTAATATGAAGGTTTCTAAGAACTGGTTAAAAGAATATTTAGATTTAGACCATATTACAGATGAAGAATTATTTAAAGAAATAAGTTTTCATATTTGTGAAATAGAATCTTATAAGAAAATGGTAGATGCTAGTTGTTTATCTATTGGTAAAGTTTTAGAATGTGAAATGCACCCAGATAGCGATCATCTACATGTATGTCAGGTAGAAATTAGACCGAATGAAGTGTCTCAAATTGTATGTGGCGCTCCAAATGTAAAAGCGGGTGTTAAGGTAATCGTGGCTTTACCTGGAGCTGTTTTGCCTGGAGATTTCAAGATAAAACCATCAAAAATCAGAGGAGTAGAATCCAATGGTATGCTATGTTCTTTACAAGAATTAGGTATTGAAGAAAAGTATGTAGATGAAGAATTTAAAAATGGCATTTATTTATTCGATGATGAAGCTATTATTGGAGAAGATCCTTTGAAATATTTAGGATTTGATGATACCATTATTGATTTAGAATTGACATCGAATCGTTCCGATTTATTATCAATTGAGGGAGTTGCTTATGATTTAGGTGCGACATTAAATCAAAAAATTTTACCAATTGAACCTTCCTTTGAAGTAAGTGAAAAAAAGAATCCTGTATCTGTATGCGTTGAAACAGATAAATGCTATAAGTATAATGCTAGATATCTAGCAAATGTGACGATTGCACCCTCTCCACAATGGATGAAGGCAAGATTAATTGCAAGTGGCATACGTCCAATTAATAATGTGGTAGATATTACAAATTTTGTGTTGATGGAAATGGGACAACCCTTACATTCCTTTGATGCTGATCGATTAGGAAATACAATTGTAGTTAGACAAGCCAAGGAAAATGAAACGCTTAAAACCTTAGATAATATAGAGCGTACGCTACATAAGGATGATATTGTTATTACAAATGGTAAAGAAGCGGTATGTGTAGCAGGTGTAATGGGTGGACTTACTACCGAAGTAGAACCTACAACAAAAAATATAATTTTAGAAGCAGCTTATTTTGATCCACTATCTATACGTAAAACTTCCACAAGAATAGGATTAAAAAGTGAATCCTCTATTCGTTTTGAAAGAAAGATTGATTATGAGCGTGTAGAACGTGCTTTAGATTATGCTGCTCAATTGATGCAGGAATTATGTGGTGCAGAAATTTATGATGGAGTAGCTAGTGATATTAAAGTAGTTTTAGAAAACAAATCCGTTATCATCACAGCGGATAAAGTAAATAAAGTCTTAGGTACAGGTTTAAGTGATAGTCAAGTACAAAGCATTTTTGATCGTTTGGATTATTCTTACATAAAAAAGAATTTAGAATACACAATTACCCTTCCTTCTAGAAGAATGGACTTAGAGCCATCTGTTCAAGATATTATAGAAGATGTAGCAAGAATAAATGGATACGATAATATCCCTACGACCATTGCCAAAACAAGAGATAAGGGATGCTTAACTTATGCACAAAAAAGAACAAGACTTATTCGTCAAATCCTTGCGAATATGGGACTTAATGAGGTTGTATCTTATTCTTTAATTGCTAAAAAGGATTTATATGTCTATACAACAAAGGAATTAGAGCCTATAGAGGTAATGATGCCTATGACAGAAGATCGTGCAGTTATGCGTCAAAGCTTGCTAAATGGTGTTATAGATGCAATAGGATATAATAAGGCAAGAAAAATAGAAGACCTTGCTATGTTTGAAATAGGAAATACTTATGCAAAAGAAAAAGAAGAATTAAAGCTTGCTATTGCAATTTCTGGATTATTTACTTCACACTTATGGAAGGGTATGAAGCAGGAGGCTAGTTTTTATCTTTTAAAAGGAATTGTTGAGTCCTTATTTAAGAAGCTTAATATAGAAGTGAGTTATACTCCTTATAAAGAAATTTCTAGTTTCCATCCTGGAAGATGTGCGGGAATTGTTTATAAAAATAAAATGATAGGTATTATGGGACAAATGCATCCTAAATTCAGCAAGGATAAAGGAATTGGTACTACAGTGGCATTAGAAATTTCGCTAGAAGATATTTTAAATGCAGAAGAAGTGTTTGTTTATAAGCCTATCAATAAATTCCCATCTATCACTCGTGATTTGGCAATTGTGTGTAAAAAAGAAATTAATGCCAATGATATAGAACTTTTAATAAAACAAACAGGAAAAAAGGCTTTAACACGCATTGAGTTGTTTGATGTTTATACAGGTGAAAATGTTAAAGCAGATGAGAAATCTCTTGCATTTAAATTAACCTTTGAGGATGCAACAAAAACATTAGAGACAAGTGAAGTAGATAAGATTATTAAGTCTATTTTAAATCGTTTAGATTATGTTTATAAAGCCAAAATAAGAGAATAAAAAATGGAAGGAAATGCATTATGGAATATACAGATATTTTAAAGTTTATAAAAAAAAGAAAAGTTTCCTTTATTGCATCTATAGATGAAAATGGTTTTCCTAATCTAAAAGCAATGCTACGCCCTAGAAAAATTAAGGAAAAAGAGATCTGGTTTTCTACAAACACATCTTCTTTAAGAGTAAATCAATACTTAGAAAATAATAAAGCAAGTATTTATTTTTATAAAAAAGGTATATTTCGTTATGTAGGGGTTATGCTTATTGGAATAATGGAAGTCTTAACCGATGATGTTTCTAAACGAACAATTTGGAGAAAAGGCGATACAATTTTTTATAAAAAAGGAGTTACAGATCCAGATTACTGTGTACTAAAATTTACGGCTTTAAAATGTAGATATTATCGTGATTTAAAAACAAAGAATATAGATATTAAAGAATAATTTGATTTAAATGTCTTGAAAGGAATACATTATATGGATATTCATTTTGGTTTTTCTTATGTAGGGTTCATTTATTTACTCCTGTTATTTATTCCAAATATAATATGGATTAAATATAAACCCAAGGATTATGAATCATATGTTAAAAATGAAAAAAAGATATTGGTTATATTCGAAAGAGTAGGAGAAGTTTCTGTTTCATGTATATCTATAATGTTTTCGGACTTTAATATAAATACAATTCAATATTGGTCAATCCTTTTATTATGTTCTTTTCTTATAATGATTCTTTATGAATTGTACTGGGTTAGGTATTTTAAAAGTAAAAAAGAAATGGTTGATTTTTATAAACCATTTCTAAGAATACCTGTTCCTGGTGCATTATTACCTGTCATATCTTTTTTTCTTTTAGGTATTTATGGTAAAAATCTTTTTTTGATTTTGGCAACCATTGTATTAGGTATTGGGCATATAGGAATTCATTTAAGTTATTATAAGAATTTAAAAAATAGTTTCTAATTATTAAGAATGAAATAAGAAATTAATTCTTTTTCATTCTTTTATTTTTCTATATTATTTTGTATAATAAAAAAAGAAGTTAGGTGGTTATATGGGAAGTATTTACGGATATACCGAGGATATGCTAAAAAGATATTTTATAGAAAAAAATGAAAAGCCTTTTCGTTCTTCTCAAATTATAGAATGGCTTTATAGGAAACAAATCTCTTCCTTTGAGGAAATGACAAACATAAAAAAAGAGTGTATAACATTGTTAAAACAAGATTTTATTATAGATAGCTTAGAATGTAGTGCTCATCAAAAATCATCCGATGGTACAGAAAAATTTTTATTTAAATTAAAAGATGGTAATCTTATTGAAACCGTACTAATGCATCATGATTATGGCTATAGTGTATGTGTTACTACCGAAGTTGGATGTAATATGGGTTGTGCATTTTGTGCAAGTGGAATGAAGAAAAAATTAAGAAATTTGGAAACATCAGAAATGGTTTTACAAGTATTAATGGTATCTAAATTATCTAAGGTAAGAGTAAGCCATGTCGTTGTTATGGGAATAGGAGAACCATTTGATAATTATGATAACGTTATAAATTTCTTAAAGATTATCAATCATCCATTAGGACTAGAGATAGGAGCTAGACATATAACCGTTTCTACATGCGGATTAATTCCTAAAATATATGAATATGCAGATTTTGATTTGCAAGTCAATTTAGCTATATCCTTACATGCATCCAATGATGAAATAAGAAATCAAATCATGCCAATTAATAAAACATATCCTATAAATAAATTAATTGATGCAATTACCTATTATATAAATAAAACAAATCGGCGCGTTACGATAGAATATATATTGTTACATGAAGTAAATGATTCTATAACTTGTGCAGATGAACTTGCCGATTTGCTTCATGGTCTTAATGTTTATGTAAATTTAATTCCTTATAACGAAGTAATAGAAAAACCTTATAAAAGGTCAAAAAAAGAAACGATGGTAGCTTTCTTTGATTTGTTAAAGAAAAGAAGAATTAATGTGCAGTTAAGAAGAGAACAAGGTGGCGATATAGATGCCGCTTGTGGTCAATTACGCAGTAAACATATGAAATAATAGAATAGTTTTTGCATTAAACACCCAAAATAATATTGGTGGTATAATGAAAATTACAAAAGTTTTATGGATTTTAATAGCTATTGTTGGTATTGGGTGGATATATTATCTTTTTATTTCCCCTATGATATTTAAACCAACGATTGTAGAGGTTCCTAATATAGTAGGATTTTCAGAAAAAGATGCAAAAAGAGTTTTAGAAGAAAAGAAGATTAAATATAATATTTTATATATAGATGGGATAAATCCTTCGGTAGATGCAACCATACCTAAGGCAGGAAATAAAGTATATAATACATACACGATTGAAGTTTATGTTAAAAAGCCATTGCCTAGTTATTATAATAGTTATGTTGGTCTTATATTTGAAGAAAATCAAGAATTAATAGAAGAATATTGTAGCAAGCATCAAATCAGTTATAGAGTAGAGTATGAAATAAATAATGAGTATCCAAGTGGTCAAATTTTTTATCAGTCTAAGAATCAAAATGACATTGTCCAAATCTCGGATGAAATTGTATTTAAGGTTGCTGTATCAAATGAATATTTTTCTATGCCTAATTTTATAGGAGAAAATATTTATAATGTAATTCAAGTGTTAGATGAATATAAATTGAATTATAATATTATTTACTATAATGCTCCCATCGATGCCGATATTGTATTATCTCAGTCTATTTTAGAGGGAACAATTATAAAAAAAGGGAATGACTATGCGTTTGATATTTATGTTTCTAAGGGCATGCCAAATGAGGTAAGTTCCATCCTATTAGATGATTTTATATTTGTTTTAAATGAAATTGGTTATTTTTATGATATAATTTATGTAGATTCTACAGTAAATAGTAATAATTTATTAAAAATAGAATTTTTAGATAAGTGGTTAATTTATATTTCAAAATAGGAGAGCATATGGTAAGGGGAAGAATTATAAATTTAAATGGTGGAGTATATAGGGTTCAACTAGAGGATAATTCAGAAGTATTAATCAAAGCACGAGGAAAGTTTAGATGTGAGAAGAAATTGCTAGTAAATGATAAATCCTATAGTAAAAAGGCTGTATTAACGCAAGTAAAAAATTCTCCTAAAGTTGGAGATATTGTGTTTGTTGAAAATGGATGGATTGATCAAATAGAACCTAGAAAAAACGAACTTGTACGTCCGGATATTGCTAATGTTGATCAAATTCTTTTAGTTTTTGCTAGTATAGAACCAGATTTTTCCTTTTACTTATTAGATTTATTTTTAGTCAATATTTTAAAACAAAATATAACTCCTATTATTGTTATATCGAAAATAGATAAGCTTGCTGAAAAAGAATTAAAGGTTTTAAAACAAAATATGCAATATTATGAAGATTTAGGATATAAGGTTATTTTTGTAAATAGTTTATCTGGCGAAGGAATTGAAGATGTTTCTTTATCTTTAGAAAAAAAAATAACCGTTTTGTCTGGGCAAACCGGAGCCGGAAAATCGACATTAATCAATGCTTTAATTCCTGAATTTAATTTGCAAACGCAAGAAATTTCTTATAGCCTAGGAAGAGGTAAGCATACCACAAGACAAACGAGTCTATATGCTTACAAAAATGGATATATAGGGGATACGCCCGGATTTTCTAAATTAGATGTTTTGGGAGTAAACAAAGAGGATTTAGCAAATTTATTTATTGAATTCAAAAAGTATAATTGTCGATTTAAAGACTGCAAGCACACGAAAGCAACCGCAGGTTGTGGTGTTTGTCAAGCATATGTAGATAAAGACATATTACCTTCAAGATATGAAAGTTATCTTAAAATGCTTAGCATTATAGAAGATAGGGAGAAGAAAAAATGAAAGTTTCATTGTCTATTTTAACTGTAGATTATAGTAATGTTGAATGTAGTTTAAAGGATATAATAAATGAAGTAGATTATATTCATTTAGATGTTATGGATGGAGTATTTGTCCCTAATATATCTTTTGGATATAGCTTTATAGCTTCTTTAAGAAAATTAACGGATAGAGAGTTTGATACACATTTAATGATTCAATATCCAGATAAATATATTGAGCAATTTGCAAAGGCTGGAAGTCAATACATAACCTTTCATGTAGAGGCAGACTGTGATGTTTTGAAAACCATAGAAAAAATACATTCTTATCATAGTAAGGCTGGTATATCTATTAAACCAAATACGAAAGTAGCGGATATTATAAAATATTTGCCTTATGTGGATATGGTTTTAGTAATGTCCGTTGAGCCTGGTTTTGGTGGTCAAAGTTTTATGAAAGAAAGTATAGATAAAATTAAAGAATTATATACTCTTAAAAAAGAGAACAAATTTAATTATTTAATAAATATAGATGGTGGCATAAAAGATACAATAGCACCATTGGTGAAGGATTATGTTGATATGGCCGTTGTTGGTTCGTATATTTGCAATGCAGAAAATAAAATGGAGAACTTAAAAAAAATAAAGAATATTTAAAAAGATAAGACATATAATTTAGTAAGGTGATACTTTGAAAAGGATTGTTATTATTCGTTTGCCTGGGTGTCTTAGATGGCTTTTAAGTTTATTTGGTGGAAAAAAAGGGGATAAATAATCCCCTTTTCTCCTATTTATGAAGCAAAAAAACTGGCGAATGCCAGTTAAATGCAAAACTTATGCTCTTTCGATGTTTCCCTTTTTCAAAGCTCTTGCAGAAATTTTAACCTTTTTTACATTTCCGTTTTCATCTTTGATATGTACGGTTTGAAGATTAGCTTTCCAAGTACGACGAGTAGCATTTAAAGCATGAGATCTTCTGTTACCAGTTACGGTTGTTTTACCAGTTATATAACATTTAGCCATGGTTCTAACCTCCTTAAACGTTTAATAAAATTCATTCAGCCTCTCTAGTATACATTATTATGAATAAATAATCAAGATTTTTTTGAAAAAAATATTATTTCATTGTATTTTTAAAAAATATAAAGTTCCAAATCACATAGGAAATACGACGAAATTTGTAATATAATTAAAAAAATTTGACAATTGAGTCAAAAAATGTTATAAACTTTTAAGTACGAATGGTGTCTAAGAAAAAAACATTTACAAATATTGTTTAAAGTGCTATAATGTTAAATGAATTAGACATTATATAGGAAGAAGGATGATTTCGATATTTAAAAACATTGTGATTTTTATTAGGAGATTTAATTTAGAAAGTTGTTATTTTAAAAATTTACAGGAGTAATTCTGTATAATCGTATATATTTTATATCTTAATATTAGGAGGATTACCATGGGTGTAAGTAGTATAAGTGTCGCACTTTTAAAAAAGATGGTAATGAATGGAGCTATCAATTTAAAAAATAATCATAAAGAGATTGATCAATTAAATGTCTTTCCTGTTCCTGATGGTGATACAGGAACGAACATGTCTATGACCGTTATGTCAGGTGTTCGAGAGATGAATGATTGTAAGTCAAGTTCTATTATTGAAGTTGCGAAAGTTTTATCGCGTGGTGCATTAATGGGTGCAAGAGGAAACTCTGGTGTAATATTATCACAGTTTTTTAGAGGTCTATATGTTGGATTAAAAGATATTAAACATAATACCTTAAATATAAAAGAATTTATGAATTGTCTAGATTCTGGTTGTCAAATTGCATATAAAGCAGTTATGGAACCAGTAGAAGGAACAATTTTAACCGTTGTTCGTGAAGCGGCAGAAAATACTAGAAAAAATATAGAAAATTTTAAATCCATCGATGAGCTTATGGATTGCTATATAACTGAGGCTAGAAAATCTTTGAACAATACCCCAAATTTATTACCTGTACTTAAAGAAGCCGGAGTTGTAGATTCTGGTGGAGCTGGATTTTGTAAGATTATTGAGGGTATGATTATGGCTTTAGAAGGTAATATATTAGAAGCTAATGAAGAAAATAAAGAACAACAAAAAAATGCTGCATCATCTGTAGAGGCAGATATTAAATTCGGATATTGTACAGAATTTATAGTAAATTTAAATAAGCCTAAATGCTTTGATGAAAAAGAACTTAAGGCGTCTTTATCCTTGTTAGGAGATTCTTTAGTTGTTGTAAAAGATGATGATATTGTAAAGGTACATGTTCATACAAATCGTCCAGGTCAAGCTTTGGAGATTGCTCAGAGTTATGGCGAGTTTGTTACATTAAAAATTGAAAATATGCGCTTACAGCATTCTGAACTTAAGGATGGGGCAAAAGAAGAAGATGAAAAACCTAGAAAGTCTTTTGCGTTAATATCCGTATGTTTTGGAGATGGAATTGAAAATACATTTAAGGATTTAGGTGTTGACTACGTTATTGAGGGTGGTCAAACAATGAATCCATCTACTGAGGCTTTTGTTGAAGCAATTAAGAGCGTCAATGCAGATAATATTATCATTATTCCAAATAATTCTAATGTTATCATGGCTGCAAAACAGGCAGCGAGTATGGTTGCGGATAGCCATGTAGAAGTTATAAGAGCAAAAACAATTGCGCAAGGCTATTCTTCTTTAATGTATTTTGATCCGGAAGCAGATATGGAGACAAATCTTTCTCAAATGACAGAGGCAATAAATAATGTTACTTCTGGAGAAATTACTTATTCAATAAGAGATACCGAAATCGGTGGTGTAAAAATAAAGGCGAATGACTATATGGGTATTGCAAATGGTGAAATAATAGTTTCAACGAAAGAAAGAATAGATGCCCTAAAGTCTTTATTAGAAAATTGTATTAATGAGGATTCTCAAATCGTTACCTTCTTTTATGGAAATGATGTAAATAAAGAAGAGATTAATATGTTAGAAGAACTTTGTACGACTATGAATTCGGATGTTGATGTCGAAATCATTGAAGGAAAACAGGATATTTATTCTTACATTATTGCAGTAGAATAAAACCCATACGGTTGGACGGATGTCCAACCTTTTTAGTTTTACAAAAGAGGAGATGAGAAAGTGGAATTAAAGGATATTAAGGGGATTGGTGTAAAAACCTTAGAACATTTAAAAGCAGAAGGTATTACTTCAATGACGGATTTGTTTCTTACACTTCCTAAAAAATATACGATATACGAAATCCATAATGAAAATCTCTTTTCAGGTGAATATGTTTGTATAGATTGTTCCATAATCTCTAATCCTATTTTTTTAAAATATAGAAGAAATATTAATACCATAATTTTTTACATATGGGTAGAAAATACAAAAATAAAGTGTGTTTGTTTTTCCTCTGATTATTTGCGTTATAAGCTATTTAATGGCATGAGAATTGTTTTATATGGAAGGTATAAAAAAGAAAATAAAGAATTTTTGGTTCAAAATGTTTTTTTTGAGCCCTTTCAAGTAAAAATAGAGTTAGATTATAAATTAAAAAATATTTCAAATTCTTTAATGACTAAGGCATTAAAAAATGCCTTTCAAACCGATTATATTTTTGAGGATCATTTACCAGTTGAGCTGATGGAAAAATATAAGTTATATCCCTTGCAACAATATATATATGCTTGTCATTTTCCTCAAAATAAAAAAGACTATATTCAAATCTTAAGAAGAAGAAAATATGAAGAATTTTTTTGGTACTCCGTTTCTTTAGAACTTTTAAAAACGACTAGAAAATCAAATTTAAAGTTAAAAAGGAATATAGAGAAAAATAAAATAGATTATTTTATTCATCAATTAAATTTTGAGCTTACTATCGATCAAAAAACTACGATTGATACCATATTAGAGGATATATCTTTAGACTATCCTATGAATCGATTGGTGCAAGGGGATGTAGGCTGTGGGAAAAGTATAGTGGCTTATTTAGCCGCTTATATGGAAGTTATATCTGGTTTTCAGGTTGTAATTATGGTGCCAACAGAAATGCTTGCCATTCAGCAATATGAAAACATAAAAAAACTTTTTATCGAACACAATATTTCTATAGAATTATTAACCTCTAGCATAAAAAATAAGGATAAGAATGATATTTTATACCGCTTAGCCAATCATCGTATCGATATTATTGTTGGAACTCATGCCCTCATAGAAGAAAATGTTTTATTTCATAAACTAGGATTAGTAATTATAGATGAGCAACATCGGTTTGGAGTTATGCAAAGAAGTAAACTTATTTCAAAATTTCCTGGGGTCGATTGTTTGTATTTAACGGCGACACCTATTCCAAGAACGTTAGGGTTGACTTCTTTTGGTGATTTAGATATCTCGTCCATTCATACCCTCCCTAAAAATAGAAAATCGGTTAGAACCTTTGTTTATGATTATCAGGAAATTCATCAATTAATTCATATTATAAAGGAGCGTATAAAAAACAAAGAACAAGTTTATATTGTTGCCCCACTCGTTGAAAAAAATGAAGAGATAGATGCGATGGATATATATAGTGCATACGAATATTTTAAGGAGCTTCTACCGGATGTTTCTATAGGTGTTGTACATGGTAAAATGAAAGCTTTAGAGAAAAATCAAATTATGCAAGATTTTAAGTATGGCAAGTTAAATGTTTTATTAGCTACGACGGTTATAGAAGTGGGAGTCGATGTGAAAAATGCTACGATTATGGTTATTTTAGATGCAAACCGATATGGTCTTGCTCAAATTCATCAATTGCGAGGAAGAGTTGGTAGAGGAGATAAAGAATCCTATTGTTATTTAATAAGTAAAATATTTAATGAGCGACTAGAAATTTTAAAGAATTGTAATGATGGGTTTGAAATTGCTATGGAGGATTTTAAATTGCGTGGTCCAGGAGATTATTTAGGGGAAAGTCAAAGTGGCTTTAATGGTTTAAATTATGTGGATTTTGAAAATGATTTTAAGATTTGGGCTTGTGCAAAAGAGGATGGTCAAATCTATTGCCGAAAATTTTTAAAAGAAAAATCAAGGAATAAAAAGTTTTTAGAACTTGTCCACTTTAACCAGGGACAAAAAACAAAAATTAACTAGTTTTTCTTAAGATAAAATGATAAAATATAAAGAAATATAGGAGGAAAAATAATGATTAGAATAGGTATAGATGCAAATGGAGGAGATTTGGGAGTAGAGGCTACTGTTCCTGGAGCCATGAAAGCCGTTTCCTTATTTAAAGATATAGAAATTGTTTTATTTGGTGATGAGAGTAAAATTAAACCTTTATTAACTAATCCAGAAAGAATCAAAGTTGTTCACACGGATGTAACAATGGATATGGGAGAAAAAGATCCTATTTCTGCAGTTCGTCATAAAAAAGATTCCTCTTTATGTATGGCAATGTATGCAGCAAAAAATAAAGAAGTTGATGCCGTTGTTACGAGTGGTCCAACCCAATGTGTTGTAATGGCAGCTCATCTTATTATTCGCCGATTAAAGCAAATGGAAAGAGTTGCCCTTTGCCCTATTTTACCTAATTTAGATGGCAATCCTAGATTAATGCTAGATGTAGGTGCAAATGTTGAATTAAGACCAGAGCATTTAGGTCAATTCGCGATATTTGCCAGTGTTGCTGCAAAAGAGGTATTGGGAGTAAAAGAACCAACGGTTGGACTTTTGAATATAGGATCTGAGCCTGGAAAGGGAAGATTAGTGGATAAAGAAACCTATTATTATCTTCAGGATTTAAAAACTATAAAATTTATTGGAAATGTAGAACCAGACCAAGTTGTAAATTGCCCTTCTACGATTGTTGTTACCGAAGGATATGGTGGAAATATTTGTATGAAGGCGATTGAAGGAACTGCAAAAAATATGGCTAAAATGCTTAAACAAGAAATTAAAGCTTCCCTTGGTGGCAAAATAGGTTATCTATTTATGAAAAAGAATTTAAAACGTTTTGCAAAACGTATGGATTCAAAAGAAGTAGGTGGCGCTATGATTTTTGGTATAGGCACGCCTGTAGTAAAAGCTCATGGAAATTCCGATGGTTATGCATTTTGTAGTGCAATTAAGCAGGTCAGAACTATGGTACAATCTGATTTAATTCGTAAGGTTACAGAGGCATTACCTTTAGAAGGTAAAGCAAATGAATAAGATGGTAACTCGTTTTGAAGAAGTAATCGGATATACTTTTAAAAATAAGAGTTTATTAATAGAAGCCTTAACACATTCTTCTTATGCCAATGAGCATGGATTAAAAAGTAACGAGCGTATGGAGTTTTTAGGAGATGCTGTTTTAGAACTTGCGATGAGCAAACATTTATATTCTTTTATAGACTTAGATGAAGGTGTATTAACAAAAACAAGAGCTAAGGCTGTTTGCGAAGAGGCATTAGACTTATATGCAGAAAAAATAAATTTACCTAGTTTTATTTTCTTAGGAAAAGGTGAAGAGACAAGTGGTGGAAGGAAAAGACCTGCAATTATAGCGGATGCTTTTGAGGCTGTGCTAGGTGCTGTATTTTTAGATGGTGGCTTTGAAGAAAGTTATCAAGTAGTTGAAAGATTTATCTTACCTTATTTTAAGGAAGTAGAGAAAATTAAAGATTATAAATCAATTTTACAAGAAAAACTACAGAGCGAAAAAAGAAATATCCGATATGAAATTGTAAAAGATGAAGGTCCTGCAAATGATAAAACATTTGAGGCTGTAGTATATATGGATGAAATCTTAATGGGACGTGGAATAGGAAAAACAAAAAAAGAAGCCCAACAAAATGCTGCCAAAGATGCATTGGAGAAGGAAGCAAAAAACTAACCAAATTTTAATTCTTTTCATAAAATATAATGGTGATATATTTTGAGAATGGCAATTATTGGAATTAGTGGAAGAATGGGAAATAAATTATACGAATATTTTAAAGATAATTATGAAATTGTAGGAATCGATGTTATTCGTAATAAAAATGTGGATACTTATAAAAGCATTAAAGATATAGAATTTGATATAGATGTGGTTGTCGATTTTTCTACCCCAAATGCGAAAGAAGAGTTGCTTTTAGCAATAGAAAGAGGTATACTCGTTTTAAGTGGAACAACAGGATATGAGGATAAAGATATTGATGAACTAAAAAGGTTAGGAAAGAATAAGTTTTATTGGTCATCAAATTATGCAAAGGGAATCCATTTATTCTCTAATCTTATTGATATTATAAAAAAGGATTACACTTTATTTGATTTTATTGAAATCCATGCAGCAACCAAAAAAGATGCTCCAAGTGGTACAGCAAAAATGCTTGCGAAAAAATTAGATATTCCTTATGAAAAAATTCAATCCTTACGTATTCATTATGCCCCACCGATTCATGAACTTATTTTTTCTTCTAAATATGAACAAATAACGATACGACATGAAGTAATGGATACTATGGCTTTTTTAGAGGGATTTCATTTTAAACTAAATGAAATGTTAGGTGAAACAAAATGTTAAAAAAATTATATCAAATGGGGTGCTTTAATTATCAAAATTTCATTTTAGAGCACATGAAAGAACTTTATTTATCATCCGATGAAGCCATAGTTTTAATTAAAATTTTAGATGGCTATAGGACAAACAAAAGTTTATCTAGTGAGAGTCTGATTTCTTCCACATCTTTAACAAAGTCTAAGGTGGATAAATCCTTAGCCTCTTTATTGGAACGTTCGTTTTATGAGATTTATATAAATTATGATCATGGAATTGGACAAGAATATATTTCTTTAGATGGCTTTTTTGTGATGGTTGAAAAAATACTTAACCATAAAAATATAGATACAAATGATGAATTATATGCTGTAACTCAATATGTAACAAAGAAAATGAATCGTATTTTAACTTCAAAAGAACTTGAGATACTTACAAGTTTAATTATAGAAGATAAATATACCTTTAAGGATATAGAAAAGGCTTGTGATTACCTTAAGCTTAAATCTAAAATTATAACCTTAAAGAATATTGCACAGGCATTGGTTGTAAAAGAAGAAGGCAAACCTAAAGTGACTTCAAAAGTAGCACAGGATTTTTATAATAAAATAAAATAATGAATAAAATAAAATCAAAAGAAATTTTAAGTCTTTTAAAAGAAGTTATCCCTAATCCTGTATGTGAATTAAATTTTACAACTACCTTTGAATTATTATGTGCGGTTATGCTTTCTGCACAAACTACAGATAAAAGAGTGAATATAGTTACTCCAGAGTTATTTCGAAAATATCCAACCCCAAAGGATTTGATGAATGCGAGTTATCAAGATGTGTTTCAGATTATTGCCAGTGTTGGTCTTGCCAAAACGAAAACAAAAAATTTAATACAATTAGCAACCACGATTCATACGAAATACCAAGATGTTGTACCTAGCGATTTTGATGAATTAACTTCTCTTCCTGGTGTTGGAAGAAAAACAGCGAGTGTTGTACAAGCGGTAGGATTTCACATTCCTGCAATGCCTGTGGATACGCATTTACATCGTATGGCAATTCGCCTTGGATATATAAAGAAAAATGAATCGGTAATGGATGCGGAAGAAGCATATAAAAAATATATTCCAAAAGAAGAGTGGATTGATGCCCATCATTATTTTCTATTATTTGGAAGATATCATTGTAAGGCGAATCAGCCAAGCTGTAAAGATTGTAAATTAATAAAGTATTGTCAAAATAAAAAATAAAACTACGAAAATTTTTAAAAAGAGTAGTTTTATTTTTTTGTCATTATTTTATTATTTTTTCAATGTATATTTGTTATAAAACATTTTTGGAGGGATTAAAATGAAAGTTAAACTATTTGATTTTGAGCATGAAAGTGATTTAGAAAAGGCAATAAATAATTTCATAAAGGAAGTAGAAGTCATAGATATTAAGTATCAAGCGAGCCATTTTTGCGCTAATGGAGAGCAAATATTCTCTTTTTCCAGTATGATAATTTATAAATAAAATAACTTTACCACTTCAACTTTTTTTTATCAAGCATGATTTTTATAGATTTTTTTTAAGCGCATAATATAATAATTAAAAAAAGGAGAAAAATCATGAAAAAAGTAAGAAATATTATAAAAAACGAACTTATAGCACGGCATGCCAAAAAAGAGGATTCGTTTCATATCGTTGGAACTGAAATAAAAGATAGAAGATTGACTCTTTCTAGAACTTTATCGGCTATTTCAAATAATATATGCTCGATATCTTATTTATGTAAAATAGAAAATAATAAGATAATACCGAATAAGTTTTATTTAAAAGAAATCTGCAAGAAGCTTCATATGCAAGAAGATAAGGTGGATGCATTAATGGGTTTAAAACTGACATTAGATGATGTCGTAAAAGCTTATCTTCGTAAGGATCCGCTCTTTATTGAAAATGCCTTTATTAAAGGAATGGGATTGATAAATTATCGATATAAAATAATAGAATTTATCTATTTTATATCGATAAAATCTTTATATAAAGCAAATATCAAGGCTAATGAATTAATGCGATTGGTATCTACCATGTTAGATAGGGATTTAGTTATTTTTGCCCTATTTTTTGGAGTATTATCCTTTTATAATCAAGATTTTTTAGACGCTATCGAAAATTTAAATGCTTTAGATAAAATGAAGATACATTCTGAGGTACAGCTTATACAAATAAAGTATAAATTTTATTCCTATTATATGCTGAATAGCCCCTGCTGTTTATTCATTTATAATGATTTGGTACAATGCTTATTTACAAATGGGTATTTAAACGAAATTGACGAAATTCGCTATATTATGGGGCTATATTTATTAAGAGGTAAATATTTTTTAGAATATAAAAAAGTTTTTAGACTCATTCGTTCTATCTCTTATAGAAATTCCCTTTGTTTACTTGCTAAAATTATGATTTCTCCTTATCTAAGAATAAAAGAAGAATGGATAAAAAATGTTGAGCCTTATTTTTACTATTTAGGATTAATTCGAATTCATCCAGAACAAGCAGCGATAGAAATACAAAAATTAAATGATTTAAGTTTTAAAATCGATTTTAATCTATTATATCTACAATATTATCTTTTACCCAATGAAGTGGAAAAATATAGTTTTATATGTGATATTGCTTTACCATCTATAGAGAAAACGCAGGACGGATATGCAAAAGATTATTTTTTAAATGAATTAGCTAAATTAAGTTTAATCGTAAATAAATACAAATTCTTTGTTGAAGCCTATAAAAGATTAAAAGGTGCTCTATGATAAAAAAAGGAAGTATAGTTTTAATTTTGATCGTTAGTATTTACCTTCTTTTTTGTAATATATTTGCCGTAAGTTTTCGGTATGAATGGGAAAATTCTATTGTCCATATCCCTGTAGGATCTCCTATAGAAGAGTATAAATATATTCCTAAAGCTTATCTTTATAAGAATAATATCGTAATGACGGATGCGAATATTACTTATTTAAGAGAAGGAGATTGGCTATATTATCTATCGGATGTAGATACTTCTAGGATAGGAGAATATGAGGTTTGGTATAAGGCCTATGAAAATACACAGTATCGTCCCGGGACATGTCCTGGATATAAATGTAAAATTAAGTTTATCGTCGAAGACACAACCGCACCTATGATAGAAATATTAAATTCAAATGTAAAATTGAGAAGAAATTCTACTTATAATTTATTAGATAATGTTAAAGTTTCGGATAATTATGATATAGAATGTAAAGTTATTTCTACTAGTGATGTAGACTTTAAAAATATAGGAACATATTATGTAAATATATTTGCAGAGGATGGTTCTTGCAATTCCTCTACTAAAGATTATGTAATAGAAATATTTGAAGATGAAAAACCGATAATATCCTATAAGAATGAAGGACAACCTCTTAAAGTCCCATTAAATGGGGATATAAAACTATCCGATTATTTTTATGCTTATGATGAAGTAGACGGAGATTTGACGAAATATATAAAATATCCTATGATTGACACTACGAAAATAGGAGAAAAGTATTATACGATATCTGTAGAAAATTTTGCTCATATTTCGAATGAAATAGAAGTTTTAGTAATTGTAATTGATGATCAAATGCCAAAAATAGAGTTTATAGGATCATCACCTGTACTACTCGATTATGAAGTAGATTTAACAACCTATAATTTTCTAAAACATATTAAAATCACAGATAATTCTCCTATAGATTATAATAACCTTGAAATTATACACAATATCTCAAATGAAGTAGGGATATATCAAGTTGAGTATATTTATACAGATTTAACCTATGAAGTTTCTAAGATACTAGAGGTAAAACTTAGAAGCTCAAAAAAGCCCGAAATTAAAATAGAAGATATAAAAGTTCGGATAGGAAGTCCAATAAATTATCAACAATATGTTTACGTCTATGATTCCTCTGACCCTTTTATAAAAGATTCTCTTGTGATATATGATGACACCGTAGATTATTCTAAAGTTGGAATATATTATGCAGAAGCTTATGCAATTAATTCGTCAGGAGTGTCAAATACTGTTCCAATTAAAGTTACAATTGAAGAAGAACAAAACGAAATAAAAAGTAGTTTACAATCTAAAGAAAAAAACAATAACGAAAAAATTTTTAATATAATTTTAATAACGCTTGTTGTTTTGTTGATAGGAATCATTGTATTTCAGACTTGGAAAATAAAAAAGCATAAAAGCATTTAAAAAAGATTATAAATGTTGTAAAATTAATCTAAAGGATGTGAGTAGGATGAGAGGATTTCTATATGGACAAACCGAATATAATATACTTCAAAGTACAAATCGTTTAGATGACTATATTTCCTTTGCAAAGAAGTACAATCATTCCTTTTTATCCATTACAGACAGTAATTTATATGGTGTTTATAAATTTTATAAAAAATGCGTTGAAGCAAATATTAAGCCGGTTATAGGATTAGAATATTCTTTTAAGACGGAAGATCAAAATATATCAAAAGTTTTGCTATATGCAAAAAATAATAAAGGATATAAAGCATTATTAAAAATAAGTACTCAAGTCAAAACCAATAAAGTAGAAGAACTTGATTTTTTAAAAAATTATGATAAGGATTTATTTTTAGTTTTTGTTTTTAATGATTCTTTTTTAGAGCGACTTTTATATACTAAGGAATATGAAATACTAAACGAATTTTTAAAAACAATTCAATCCTTTAAATATCCTTTTATAGGAATAAGCTATACAAACAAACTAAATAAATTAGATTTAAATAAAGAGATGGAAGACTATGCGAAGACCCAAAAGATAAATTGTATACCTATTCATCAATGCAAATATTTAGAAAACAAGAATGCGATAATTTATGAGGCTTTGACTTTAATAGGTAATGCAGGAGTAAAACTTGAGGATTACGAAGACTATAGTTTTGAAATAAGCCCTTTAGAAGATAAAAGGATAAATGAATTTATACGTGAAATTGAAGTGGATTTGTTTAAAGAAAAAATTGCTTTGCCTAAATATCCATATACAAAAGGTGTCTCCTCTAAAGAATTTTTGGAAGCCTTATGTTTTAAAGGATTAGAAAAAAGAAAAAAGAATTTTACCAATTATAAAATTAGACTGAATTATGAGCTTTCTGTAATAGACAAAATGAATTATAATGATTATTTTTTAATTGTCTGGGATTTTATTAAATATGCCAAGCAAAATAATATATTAGTTGGTCCTGGAAGAGGTAGTGCGGCAGGAAGTTTAGTTGCTTATACACTAGGTATAACGGAAGTGGATCCAATGGCTTATGATTTGCTATTTGAACGTTTTTTGAATCCAGAGCGCATCAGTATGCCAGATATTGATACCGACTTTCCAGATGTTGATAGAGATAAAGTTATAGAACATGTGCAACAGGTTTATGGTAAAACACATGTATGTAATATTTCCGCATATGGAACCTTTTTAGTAAAATCTTCTATTCGTGATTTAGCAAGAGTACGAAAAATGGATACTTCTAGAGTAGAAAAGATTATAGAAATGGTAGAACAATACGGCTTTGAATATATGTTAGAGGAATATAGAGATTCTGATTTATATGAATTCTTATATATAGCAAAAGGAATAGAAGGATTGCCAAGACATATATCTACCCATGCGGCAGGTATTATTTTGTCCGCTTTACCTTTAGATGATATTATTCCTCTTCAAGAGGGAATAAATGGTTTATATCAATCCCAGTTAGAAGCATCCGATTTAGAAAAAATAGGACTTTTAAAAATGGATTTTTTAGGAATAAGAAATCTTACCATGATTGATGGAATGATGAAAGAAATTCCAGGCTTTGATATGAAAAAGCTTAGAAATATACCTTTAAATGATTCTAAAGTTTTTAAACTTTTACAAAATGCAGATACACTTGGTATATTTCAATTAGAATCCAGTGGAATTCGTAATGTTTTAACAAAACTTAAGCCTACATGTTTTGAGGATTTGGTTGCAGTATTAGCGTTATATCGTCCTGGACCAATGGATAATATAGATGAATATATAAAAAGGAAGCATAATGGTAATTTCACATATCTTCATCCTTCTTTAGAACCTATTTTAAAATCAACATATGGCATTATTATTTATCAAGAACAAATCATGAGAATTGCTCAAGTCTTTGCAGGATACTCTTTAGGAGAAGCCGATGTGTTACGTAGAGCTGTATCGAAGAAAGACTCAAAAATTTTAAAGGATTTAGAATTGGATTTTATAAAAAAATCGATAAAAAAAGGATATAGCGAGGAAGTGGCAAGAAGTATTTATGATTTAATCTATAAATTTGCAAATTATGGATTTAATCGTTCTCACTCCGTAGCATATGCCTTACTGTCTTATCAAATGACTTATTTTAAAGCAAATCATTTTCCTATTTTTATGGCCAACATATTAAACAACGTTATAGGTAGTACAAAAACGATGACGGAATATATTAAATATGCAAAAGATCATGGACTTATCACCTATAAGCCTAATATAAATATTTCAACTACTAAATTTGTTTTTACCAAGGTAGGACTATTTATGCCTTTAAATTCTATCCTATTTATTGGCGATACAGTTGCTAAAAATGTAATCGAAGAAAGACAAGCAAATGGATTGTTTAAAAATTTTGAAGAGTTTAAACAAAGATGTAGTTTTTTAACAAGTCAGACCTTACAGGCCTTAATCTTTTCTGGTGCCTTAGATATTTTTGGCCAAACAAAAAAATCTATGGATAATGCTTCTTCTAAAGAAGATGAGATTTTCTTAAAATATATGGAAGATGCAATAAAAGATTCTACTGAATTTGAATTTAATTATTTGATGGAGATGGAATTCAAGTATTTAGGTATAAATTTGGAATTCAATTTATTTAAGAATATAGATACTTTATCTAAAAAATATAAGACAATTTTTATAGAAAAAGCAAGTATGAATCAAGAAGCAAGACTTTTAATTGTATTAAATGAGTTCAAAGAAATTTTTACAAAAAAACAAGAAAAGATGATTATCGGTAAATTAGAAGATTCCTCTGCTAGAAAACGATTTGTCATATTTCCTAAAGTATATGAAACTTTAAATTTTGAATTGAAAAGAAATCAATTGTACTTAGCCCTTGCACATCTAGAAAATAATAATCAAAAGGAAGAATGTTTTGTTATTAAAAAAATTGCTCAAATATAAAGTGAATTATTGTTATTTAATAAAAAAGGGGTATAATAGTAACTAGAAAGTTGAGGGTAAAAATATGTTAGAAAAAACTATAGCTGAATTAATTAATACACAGGTAAACAAAGAATTATATTCTGCTTATCTATACTTGGATTTTGCAAATTATTATGAAGATGAGGGACTAGATGGTTTTGCACATTGGTACGAAATTCAAGCGCAAGAAGAACGTGATCATGCAATGATGATGCGTAAGTATTTATTAGATAATGGCATTCGCGTTACTTTTGAGGCTATCGCAAAACCAGATAAAGAATACAAATGTCATACTTGTCCTTTACAAGCAGGATTAGAACATGAACAATATGTAACATCTTTAATAACGAATATTTATAAAGAAGCATTTAATCAGCATGATTATAAGACAATGCAATTTTTAGATTGGTTTATCAAAGAACAAGTGGAAGAAGAAAAAAATGCAGAAGACCTTTTAAAGAAGATGCAGTTATTTGGTTCTGATGCAAAAGGATTATATATGCTAAATCAGGAACTTGCGGCAAGAACATATACACCATCTGCAAATTTAAAAGATTAATATAAATTCATTAAAATATCCATTGAAATTTCAATGGATATTTATTTTTTTGTACTATATCTCATTAATTCATCATAATATTAAAAGGTGAGAGTATGCAAGAAAATTCCTATTTTCTGTTTAAAGAAACAATAAATAAAACAATTGCATTGGAATTGTTTAGAAAAAAAATAAATGAAGATGAACGTTTTGTTCATAATATAGTCGAGGACTTATTAACAATTGAAGAAAAGTATATAGGGTATTACTTTATAGAGGGTAGCATACATAATCATCCTTACTTTTATAAAAATAAAAATACGAATGAATATGTGGATGGCAAAATTGATATTCATGAAAGCTATTCCGATCCAGAGTTTATTTTAAATGAACTTCAAAAGGCAGATGCGAAAGAAATAGAGGAACGTGACTTCATTTATTTAGATGAACAAAAACATAATAAATTATATAAAGAATTTATTCAAAATATAAAAGATAAGGCTTTATATAATATCACTTTAAAACATAATAAAAAGCCTTCGAAATCGATTCATATTGATATTGCTCCGCTTGATGGATTTCATACGTATTCTTGTACTACGTATTTAGAAAAGGTTTATATTTTTAGGTATAGGAATTTGCAAAAGAAAACGGATTTTGTAAGTATCTTGTCAGGATATAATCAAAAGTTTTATGAATTAGATTTTGTTAGGTCAGAAAAATATTTAGAATATTTAACTAAATATAAAAGGCCTATACAATATATTCCGAAAGATTTTATAAACTATTATTATATAGATTCTTTTGACATCTATAATTTAGTAACAAAAAGATTAGAATATGAGACTTATAAAGGAATACTAAAAAAAATTAGAAGTAATATCGATTATGAAGATTATTCTTTATATAATGAATATTTAAGATCAGGAATATATTATTATAAAATACCTAAATATTTAAAAAAATTAAAAGTAGAGGAAAAACCATTAAAATATCGCATATATTTATGTTATTTAACTTTAAAATATCAAGTAAATAGTGGATTATTTTTATATCAATGTGCGAAATTAGGTTTATTGTTGAATCATAGTCTTCAAGAACAAATTCGATTTTTAAATATCAGTTATAAATTAGGAAGTTTAGAAGCTAAGAAAAAATTATATGAACATTATACTCAACCCTTATATTATGATGAAGCCATGATAAAAAAATACTCTTAAGCATATATTAAAGTGGTGGGATTAATGGAAATATATATATGGATATTAATGGTCATAGGTTTCATGATTTATAATTTATGGTTTTTTTGTTCCTTTTACCAAAGAGAAATTAGAAAAAAATATAATATTTTAAAAACAAAATATTGTTTTAAAAAAAATAATAAAAAATTTATTTTATTTCAAATTTTAACGATTATTTTTTTGATAAATATTATTATTTTTTTATTTTGAATTTAAAAGAAAACGAATAATAAATTGTAGAAAAAGGGTTATATTGTTTATGTAAGCCTTTTTCTTTGCTTAAGAAAACGATTGCTATTAAAGTTTTCTTGTATAATTTATTAAATTTATGGTATAATGTACAAAGTAAAATAGTTAAATTTTATGGAGGATAATTTAAAAATTATGGCTAAAAAAATTGTTTCAGATTTAAATGTAAAAGGAAAAAAAGTTTTAATTCGTGTTGACTTTAATGTTCCTATGAAGGATGGTAAAATTACAGATGACACTCGTGTTCGTGCTGCGTTACCTACCATTGAGTATGTAGTTAATCATGGAGGAAAAGCAATTGTATTTTCTCATTTGGGACGTGTTAAAGAAGAGGCAGATATTGCAAAAAATGATATCAATCCTGTTGCAAAGCGTTTAGAAGAGTTGATTAAAAAACATGTAAAATTTGTAAACGCTACAAGAGGTAAAGAATTAGAAGATGCTGCAAAGGCATTAAACGAAGGCGAAATTTTAATGTTCCAAAATACAAGATATGAGGATTTAGAAGGTAAGAAGGAATCTAAAAATGATGCAGAATTAGGAAAATATTGGGCATCATTAGGTGATGTTTTTGTTAATGATGCATTTGGTACAGCACATCGTGCAGCGGCATCTAATGTAGGAATTGCTGCTAATGTAAGTGAAACTGCAGCTGGTTTCTTACTAGAAAAAGAGATTAAATATATCGGTGGAGCAGTAGATAATCCAGTTCGTCCTTATATTGCAATTTTAGGTGGTTCTAAGGTTTCAGATAAAATTGGTGTTATAGAAGCTTTACTTGAAAAAGCAGATAAGGTATTAATCGGTGGTGCGATGATGTTTACCTTCTTAAAGGCAATGGGTAAGAATATTGGTACATCAAGATGTGAAGAAGATAAATTAGACTTGGCAAATGAGTTGTTAAAGAAAGCAAATGGTAAATTGGTATTACCTGTAGACGCTGTTGTAAATAAGGCGTTTGAAGATGTAAAGGGTACCGTAAAGTCTGTAGATGCATTTGAACAAGATGATATGGGATTAGATATTGGACCTAAGACTTTAGAATTATTTGCTAAAGAATTAAATGGTGCAAAAACAGTTGTATGGAATGGACCTATGGGTGTGTTTGAAATGAAAAATTATGCACAAGGAACTATAGGTGTTTGTGAATTATTAGCTAACTTAAAAGATGCGAATACGATTATTGGTGGTGGAGATTCAGCAGCAGCAGCAGAATCTTTAGGTTACGCAGATAAAATGAGCCACATCTCTACAGGCGGTGGAGCATCATTAGAATATCTAGAAGGTAAAGAACTTCCAGGTATTACTTGTGTAGATGAATTATAAGAATAAAGTGGAGGGGATTTTGTGGAAAAGCAAATCATTGTAAAAAGTACAGTAGGGTTACATGCTAGCTTGGCTGCTAAAATTGTTCAGGCTGCATCAAAATATTCTGTAGATATTAATTTACATTATAATAATAAGACGATAGATGTTAAATCTATATTAGGACTAATGTCTTTAGCTATTCCTAGTGGAGAAAATGTTATTATTGAAGCTACTGGCGATCAAGCAGAAGCTGCAATCCAAGATATTGCATCTATTTTATCAAAATAATAAAATTTAAGGAGAAACAGTAGTATGAGAAAACCTATTATGGCTGGAAACTGGAAAATGAATAAAACCAGAGATGAAGCCTTACAATTTATTTATGCGGTAAGTGAAAACCTTCCTGAAAAAGATAAATTGGATTCTATCATTTGTGCTCCTGCGATTATTCTTCGTGATCTTGTGAAAAGACAAGGAGAAAATTTAAGAATTGGTGCACAAAATATGCATGAAAAAGAAAGTGGTGCATTTACAGGTGAAATTTCTCCTGTGATGTTACAAAGTACTGGTGTAGAATATGTTATTATTGGACATAGTGAAAGAAGACAATATTTCAATGAAACCAATCAGTCAGTAAATGCTAAAATTCATAAAGCATTAGAGTTTAATTTAAAGCCTATTCTTTGTGTGGGTGAATCTTTAGAGGAAAGAGAAAATGGTTCAACGCATAAAGTTTTAGAAGAACAAGTAACAAAAGCATTAACAAATATTTCTAAGGATTCTTTATCTAATGTTATCATTGCCTATGAACCTATATGGGCAATTGGAACAGGCAAAACTGCATCCGCTGAAATTGCAGATGAAGCATGTGGATATATTCGATTATTAGTTGAAAAACTTTATTCTAAAAAGGTTGCAGAGGATATTCGTATTCTTTATGGTGGGTCTGTTTCTACAGGTAATGTAGTAGAATTAATGGCACAACCGAATATCGATGGTGGCCTTGTTGGAGGAGCATCCTTAAAGGCAGATAGTTTTATAGAACTATGTAATGCTTGTATAAAATAATAACAAAAAAGACAAAAACATATAAATTATGCTTTTGTCTTTTTAATTCTTATGGAGGATAATAAAATGGAGCATAAGATGAAATTAGATCATGCCGCATTTATTGCAATAAAAAGCAAAACGAAAACAATAGAAATGCGATTATATGATGAAAAAAGAAGAGAATTAAAAAAGGGAGATAGTATTCTATTTACCGATATTTCAACAAAGGAAGAAATCATACGATATATATACAAATTACATATATTTCCTACTTTTGAAGAATTGTATAAAAAATTTAATAAGATAAATCTAGGATATTCTGAAAAAGAAAATGCAGATGCAAAAGATATGCTACAATATTACACGGTTGAGGACATTAAAAAATACGGGGTTGTTGGTATAGAATTGAAAACAAAAAAGGATTATGACTTATCGGTAAGAATACAAAATACAATGGATTTATTAAATGGATTTGTCGATGAAAATCTACCAAAGGAAGAAGCAGATAAAATAAAAAAAATTTTAAATAATTAAAAAAGATTTTTATTTGAGTTTTATTTAAAGAACAAAAGAAAAGACACTTTATTGAGTGTCTTTTTTACTTTCTTTTCATATAAGCTTCATAGGCAAGTATAGAAGCAGCTACGCCAACATTTAAGCTATTTTGAGAGCCCTCCATAGGAATAAATACTTTTTTATGTGGGTGATTATACCACTCCTTTTGTATTCCAAATCTTTCGTTACCTACAATTATAGCAATTTTCCCCTTGTATTCGTAGGATTGATAGTCTAAACCTAAAGTTGGTTCTCCTAAGTAAATGGTATAATGATTATCTATTAACCATTTTAAAGTAGTATCAAAAGTAGATGAAATTGTAGGAATAGTAAGAGTGCATCCTCTAGAAGATGCGGTTACTTTAGGATTATGTAGTTTTGATATAGCGTCTACTAATATGACACCATTCGCATTTATAGAGTCTAAAGTTCTATATATAGTACCTATATTTCCTGGTATTTCTAATCGGTCTAAAATAAACAAAAAGTCTTTATTTTTAAAATCATCCCATTCATATAATGGGAGTTCTAATGCAGCAATAATCCCAATGTGATTTTCTTTTAAGGCTAGCGACTTATAGGTTTGTAAAGATATTTCATAAACATTTTTTGAGTTAAGAATTAATTTATCTAATATTTCCTTCGTTTCTTCAAAATACTCATTTTCAAAGCAATAAAGTAGAGTATCTATTGTCAAATTCTTATTTAAAATAATTTTAAATATTTGTATATCATCTACGATTGTTAAGTTGGGATATTTGTTGGTATTTAAGATATCCTTTATTCTTTTATATGATTCATGTGTTTTAGAAATTTTAATCATAATCATCACCAGAATCATTATAACATAAAAACACATTTTAATAAATAGTGTAAGAAATCTTACATTTTTATTTTTATTTCTTGGATATACTAGTATATGAGGTGTTTTTATGAGAAAAATATATTTTTTGATTATTTTAATGAGTATTTATTTATGTGCAGGATGTAGTGCTAAAGATAATTATAAATTATCGATTATGGCTCCAAGTGGTGCGCCTGGTATTGCACTTGCAGATATTTATAAAACATATTCCGATGATTATGATATAGAGTTAAATAAAAGTGTAGATGTTTTATCATCTTTATTTGCATCTAAAGAAGCTGATGTAATCCTTGCACCTATAAATTTAGGAGCAATACAATATAAAGCAAATGAAACCTATGTTTTATCCTCCGTTGTTACTTGGGGTAATTTGTATTTTGCATCACAAAAAGAAGATTTTAAATTAGAAGATTTAAATCAAGCTGATGCAATATTATTTGGACAAAATACAATTAATGATGCGATAGTGCAACATGTTTTATCTTCAAAGAATATTATATTAGGTGAAAATACAACTTATTTAGCAAATACACAATTAACCAATCAACAGTTAATACAAAATCCAAATGCTATTGTATTAGTTGCAGAGCCAGCTCTTTCTACTGCTAAAAGCAAAAATACAAAAATCACATCGATTTCGGTTCAAGATTTATATAAAGAAATAAGTGGCAGTAGTTCTTATCCTCAAGCCGGATGTTTCATAAAGTCTTCAACGATAGTAGACCATAAAGATGTAGTAAATGAATTCTTAAGCCGATTAGAAACTTCTTGCAAAAAATGTAATGAACAAACGGAAGTAATTGCAGGTTATGCAGAAGAATTAAATCTTGGTGGAACAAAAGATGTTTTAGTTAATGCTATTCCAAATTCCAATATCTCTTTTATAAGAGCTAGTAAGGCAAAAGCAGATGTAGAAAAAGTATATTCTTTAAATCCAAAATTATTTGGTGGTGAAAAACCAAAGGATGAATTCTATTATGCGTAAAACCATTACACATATTAGTATATATTTTTTATCTATCTTTTTACTAGCTTTAGTAATACAATGTATGAGTATGGGGGTAAATAATGAAATATTATTACCCTCCATTTTTCAAATTGTAAAAACATTTTTTTCTTTATTAGGAACAAGTAAAACGTATGTGTTTATTGGAAATACGCTAAAAGATTTACTTATATCTTTAAGTATAAGTTTTGTTATAGGTATGGTTTTAGGAATATTTGCAGGGATATTTCCCTATGTAAGATTATTTTTAAAGCCATGGATAACGATATTAAGAAGTATCCCTTTAGCAAGCTCCCTAGTAATAATAATGATATTAGCTGGATTATCTAAAACACCATACTATGTTTGTTGTTTTATGCTTGTACCTATTTTTTATGAAGGCTTTTGTCAGGGAATTGTAAATTTGGAAAGCAAGTATATGGATATTTGGAAATTAAATAGTAATATTTCCTTAAAGGTTATTATAAAAGTTCATATTCCTTTAATTTTATCATTCATTAAAACTTCATTTATCCAGGCTGTAGGTATGGGAATTAAAGTTATTATAATGGCAGAATATCTAGCAGGAATTAAAAACACTTTGGGCTCAGCAATTCTTCCTGCAGCTAATATGCTAGATTATAGTAGTGTCTATGCATATAGTATATTAATGATTATTATAGTTCTTATTTTAGAATTTTTACCTAATGGGATTGGAAAAATTTATTTATGGAGTAAATTTTACTTACATCAGAGGTTAAATAAAGCAGAATAATATGATATAATAAACATATTAGGAAGTGTATATTTATGACAAGTGCAGATGCGCATTATAAGAAAATGACAGAAACACCTGTATCTAAATTAATAATTCTTTTAGGTATACCAACCACTGTATCTATGCTTATTACGAATATTTATAATATGGCGGATACCTATTTTGTAGGCTCTTTAGGAAAAAGCCCACAAGCTGCAACAGGTATTTTATTTACTTTGCAATGCATCATTCAAGCAATTGCATTTATGCTTGGACATGGTTCAGGTACCTTTGTATCAAAGGCATTGGCAGAAAAAGATATAAAAAGAGCAACTCAGTATGTTTCTACAGCCTTTTTTACGGGTGCGTTTTTAGGATCGTTACTTATGATTTTTGGTTTAATTTTTTTAAAACCGTTTATGTTACTTTTAGGAAGTACACAAACCATCTTACCTTACGCAATAGATTACGGACTTTGGGTACTCATTTCTTGTCCATTTATGGTATGCTCTTTAATTCTTAATAATAACCTACGTTATGAAGGTAAAGCAATTTATGCTATGATTGGACTTGTAACAGGAGGAATACTAAATATTTTAGGTGACTATATTTTTATCACGATTTGCCATCTAGGAGTTTTTGGTGCTGGTATGTCAACAGCTATATCGCAAATCATAAGTTTTATACTTTTAATAATATTTTATTTAAAAATGGCACAAAGTACAATTTCTTTAAAAAGCATAAGCAGAAGTATACAGGATTATATTTCTATTTTTAAAGTTGGGTTACCCTCCTTGCTAAGACAGGGATTGACTTCTATATCCAATGGAGTGTTAAATAATTTAGCAAAACCTTTTGGAGATGCTGCAATTGCAGCAATTAGTGTCATTAATCGCTTTTCTTCTTTTGTTATGTGTGTTGGCCTAGGGATTGGGCAAGGCTATCAACCAGTAGCCGCATTTAATTATCAAGCAAAAGAATATTCTAGAGTTAAGAAGGGATTAATTTTTACCCTTATTTTTGGCTCTTGTTTTGTAGGGCTATTATCTTTATTTGGATTAATTATTCCAGAATATATAATTTCAATTTTTCAAAAAAGCCCTGAAGTTATAGAAATAGGTAAAGTAGGGTTGAGGGCTTCCTCAATTGGAGTTTTATTTTTGCCAATATCTGTATCTGTAAATATGTTATATCAAAGTATTCGAAAAGCGGGAATTGCTTCCTTTCTTGCAATGCTAAGATCAGGTTTAATTTTTATTCCTATAATATTCTTATTTTCTCATTTATGGGGATTGAATGGAATTATATTTTCTCAACCAACAGCGGATATAATATCTAGTGCTATTAGTGTACCTTTTATAATGTATTTTTTATTTAGAACACCTAATACTGTGAAAAAACAAATAGATTAACGCCAAATTGGCGTTTTTATTTTTTATTTCTTTTTAAAGAAAAACAAATTATTATTTTGAAAGCGGTTGCATAAAATGTGTAGATTATGATATAATTACTTTATAATAGCGATAATATATAGTAATTGTAATGGGGGTTTAAGTATGGAAAAATATGTTACTCTTGTGTATTTGCCACAAGATGAAGAGTTAGCAAAACAAATTGCAGATATTTTAGAGGATAAACATGTAGAAGTACATTTATTTGAAAAAACAACACCGAAGGATCCTGCAATTTTAAAAGATATAAAGAAAAGTGCTTGTTTGATTATCTTACATATTTCGGAAGATTATGATTATAGAGATTATTTAAGAGAAATTATTAAAGCAGATAATCGTTGTCAAATTGTTTCCATTTTTATTAGAAAATCGACTTATCAAAATAAATATAATATTAATGAAATAGAGTGTAAAGAAGGATATCCAGTAGAAGCATTAGTTAATGATGTATGTTGCATTATGGTGGGTGGCTTTAAAGTAATTGTTACGCCTTTTAATCGTAAAAAACTAAAAGATGAAGCTATTCGTTTATATAATACGGGTAATTATGTATGGTCTTTGTGTTTGTTATTAAAAGTATTTAAAATGCATGATTTGCTTGTTAAAGAAAAAATAGCAGCAGCTTATAGCCAATTAATGAATTGTGATAAAGCAATTAACTATTATTCTATATGTTTACCTATTACAGATGCGGATTCACAAGCACAGATATGTAATAATTTAGGATGGTTGTATACACAAACAAGAAATTTAGAATTTGCAGAGCGCTATTTAAAGCAAGCAATAGAATTTGGAAGTCCTGATGCTTTATATAATTTAGGTTATTTATATGAAACGTCCTGGGCTTATGACTCAAAAATGCGTAGGACTAGAGAAGCATATGATATTTATTGTGAGGTTCTAAACATTTCTACTACATCGGAACAGGCAAAAGCCCAAGCAAAAGAGAAGTTGAAAGCCCAAGCAGATAAGTTACTTTCAAGAAGAAATTATGCTGCGGCAATGAACTATTACAAGGCCATTGGAGATGGGGCTAAAGTTGCTGAATGCCTTAGAAATATAAAAGTTTTACGTCAGGCATATGAGGAAAGAAAAAGAAAACAAAGCGAAGAATAATAATTAATAAAAAAGACTTTATAAGAAAATGACTTATAAGGTCTTTTTAAATGGTAGAAAATAAATTCAAAAACTTGACAATTTTCCTTAAAATGTGATATATGATTTATGAGAATATCAAAAGTAAAAAAATAAAGATTTATTTTTTAGGAGGTAAAAAATGAAAAACAAATCTATTATTATAGGAATCGTAATGCTATTTTGTAGCGTTTTTTTGATGGGTTGTTCTGGCTCACGTGGGCTTCAAGGAGGACAAGGTCCAACTGGTGATAAAGGAAATGATGGTAAAAGTGCGTATGATATATGGATAGAAAATGGAAATACTGGGACAGAAGAGGAGTTTCTATCCTGGCTAAAAGGTAGTCAAGGAGATGCAGGTTTATCGGCTTATGAAACATATAAAAATTTAGTTGGAAAGGATGCATTGAGTGAGATAGAATGGATTGCATCCTTGGTTGGAACAAATGGTGAAAATGGACAATCTGCGTATGATGTATATGTGGAAGTTGCTTTAAGTAAAGGTGAACAAATAAAATCACAAGAAGAATGGTTAGATTCACTAATTGGAAAAAATGGTACGGATGGTATTGGTTCGATCGCTGGTATGGAATATGTATCTATAGATAAGTGGGGAATTGCATATCAATTACAAATGATATTTAAATCTGCTGATGATAAAACTCAAACCATTTTGACAAATAATGAGGTAAAGGTCATTGATTCGAATAAGTTTTATGTTGCGGAATCAAGTGATGAAATTTGGAATCTTATTTCATATGGTGTAAAAAATATAACTATAGATAATGATATTATTTGGCTTGGAAATCAGTATCATATAGAAAATACAAGATATATACCAGATATAGAGTTAACGAATGATCTTAATTTTTCTTTAAACGGATATAATTTATATTTAGATGCATCAGGAATAAAGATTAAAAATAGTGCTAAAGTTCGTTTTCAAAATGGAAATATTTGGAGAGTAGAGCGTTCAAATGATGAAGAACTAACAAATGGTATTTATAATAAGATTAAAATAACAAATCATGAGGTGATTAATAACACAGAATATGGTTTTTCTACGGATGAAGAATGTGCATTAATTGAAGATGGTATTTATACATATTTTGGTGGAATTACACCTGTAGTAGAAATTTTAGATTTTTCTTCATTAGATTTAGATAGAATAGAGTTTTATTCCGTTTTAGGAGGAATTTATATTGGTGGAGTATCCTCTTCCTTAAAAATTACAAATTCTACTATTAAATGTGAAGGACTTCAAGTAATAGCAACCTTAGAAGATTCTATGGAAAATAATAATATAAGTATAACGATTGAACATTCTCTAATTAAGACGGTAGAAAGTTCTTTAAGTGGAATAGATTTAATGTATAGAGAAAATGAAGAATTTAATACCATTTCTACTGGTGCGGCAATATCTTTAAATATGACTGGAACACTAGATCTTCTACATTCTACATTTATAGGAAGAACACAGGCTATAATTTTACGTGGAGGAAAAGTATCAGCTAACAATTCTTATTTTGAATGTTTAGGGGGATTTTTAGAGATTACACCAACATACGAAGATATGGAATGGGAGGATAGGACTAAGGTTCCAAATGCCGTTATTGTTTTAGGAAATAGAAAAAATGATAATAGCAATTATGCAGAATTAAATTTAACAAATTGTACTATAAATAAAAATGAAGAAACTAAGCATCAAATTTATATTTATGGTAATAACGAACAGAATGCGGGTTCATCCTTAGTTTTTGATGCAATGACTTTCTATCTTTCTTGTAAAGAAATGAATTCAATATTGAGTATAACTACCTTTGAAGAGAATAGTGGAAGCATTCATATTTACCATCCGACTGCCTTATTAAATGTAAATGAATGGTATAATGCACAAACAATGGATGATATTAAGAATTTATTAGATTTGGGAGCAAAAAAAATTAATATTTTAAATAATATAAATTTAACTGCAAATATATGGGATGATGAAAATAAAGGGTATACCTTATTAGATAAGGATGTAGAGTTTGTCCTTAATGGATATGCTTTAAATATAACATCTAACGGAATTATAGTAAAAAATAATTCAAATATTGTTTTTCAAAATGGATTTATAGTTATAAATAAAAATGTAGAAACAGAGGAAGATATAGAAGGAGATTATGCGATTAAAGTAAATGAGTATTCTACTTTGAAATTGAACGATGTAAAACTATATTCTAACCGAAGCGGAATTCTTTTAAATGGTCAGGGCATTGAATTTACTTGTAATAATTCTGAAATTTATGCAGGCGGTTATTATGGAATTTGTACGAATGAAAATGAAATGTCTAATATTAATTCAATAGCCACAATTTGCCAATCCCAAGTATATGCAGGTGTAAATATTATCTTCCCAGAAGAAACTCAGTTACACGGAAAACAACCAATCTTTCTACAAGATGAAGATAATACATATGGAGTAGCAGTTATCTTTAATGTTAATGGTACATTAAAAATAGAATATACATATCTTGCTGGATATACACAGGGTATTATTATACGTGATGGTATTGCATCCATTGAAAACTCAAAAATTGAAGTAACGGGAAATAATACAAGTTTAGATCAATATATAGACGCACCTGCAGAATCCACTCATAATAATTGGGGAAAAGGATTTCAAGTCCCAAGCGCAGCGGTCGTTATTGGAACTTATCATACCTTAAACTATCAAAATGGAAATTATTTATATCAAAATCATACGGAAGTTATATTAAGAAATACTAAACTAATTAAGACATCAGGAAAATGCGCTTATGTATATGCGCATAATGATGTAAAAGCGGAGATGATTGTTATAACTTATGATAAATTTACTGTTTGGAAATCTATGGCTGAAGGACATAGGAGTGAAGAGTTAATAACATTTTGTGAAACAGAAAAAAGTAATATAGAAATATGGGATGAAAGAAATTATCCTATAGCATAATGTTTTATCAAATGATTGTTTAATTTCCGAATATGGGGTATAATAATTTATTAGAAAGAAGGTAATTTTATGTTAAAAATAGATGTCATATCTGGATTTTTAGGTGCTGGTAAAACCACATTTATTAAAAGATTATTAAATACAAGTTTAAAAAATGAAAATGTAGTTTTAATAGAAAATGAATACGGAGAGGTTTCAGTAGATAGTGATATTCTTACCGACTCTAAAATAGAAATAAAAGAATTATCACAAGGATGTATTTGTTGTTCCTTAGTAGGAGATTTCTCTAAATCTTTAAAAGAAATAATTGAAAAATATAATCCTGATCGTATTTTAATTGAACCATCAGGAGTTGGCAAACTTTCTGATGTTGTAAAAGCAATTGATTCTGTTGGTCTACGTAATCATATTAATTCTTTAGTTTGTTTAGTAGATGCAAAAAAGGCAAAAATGTATGATAAAAACTTTGGTGAGTTTTTTATCGACCAAATTGAAAATGCTCAGACGGTTATATTAAGTAGGATGGATATAGTAAAAGAAGAAAATGCTCAAATTGCGTTAGATATAATACGTAAGCATAATAAAAATTGTGTAGTTGTAACTACACCAATATCTAAGTTAAGTGATGAAGAAGTTTTAAAGGTTTATGAGGGCTTTGACACTAATCTTTTAAAGGATGTACATTTAGAACATCATCACGAACATCACCATGACCATGAGGAATGTTGTTGTGGAGAACATCATCACGAACATCACCATGACCATGAGGAATGTTGTTGTGGAGAACATCATCACGAACATCACCATGACCATGAGGAGTGTTGTTGTGGAGAACATCATCATGAACATCACCATGCAGATGAAATATTTTCTTCCGTTGGTATAGAAACTGTAAAGAAATATAATAGAGATGAATTGAAGAAAACCTTAGATGATATGGCACAAGGAAAGTACGGACAAATCGTGCGTTCTAAAGGAATTGTACAAACATTAGAAGGCAATTGGATTGTTTTTAATTTAACTCCTGAAGAAGTAGAGATAGAGGAAACTAAGGCAATTGCTATGGGAAAAATTGTTGTAATTGGTGCTCATATTCAAGCAGATGAAATTAAAAAATTATTTTAAAGGATAGTTAAATATGAAAGAAGTTCCTTTGTTTATATTAAATGGATTTTTAGAAAGTGGTAAAACTACTATAATTAAAGAAATAATAGAAAATAATGAGAATTATCAAAATAATTCTACCGTTATTATTGCTTGTGAGCAAGGCGAAATAGAATATGATGAAAAATGGTGTGATACCTATCAGGTTCATGTTGAATATATTGAAGATCAAAGTGAATTTACACCAGAGTTTTTAAAAAATTTAGATAAAAGATATTGTGCTGATCAATATGTCATTGAATATAATAGTTTTTTTGATTTTGATATTCAAGAATTTCCAAGATACATGGTAATATATCAACAAATAACTTTAATTGATTCTACAACTTTTGGTGTAATGTTTAATAATATGCGAAAAGTTTTTCAAACAATGGTAAAGGATTCATCATTAGTTATATTTAATCGATGTGATGGAATTAAAGAACTATCGCAATACCGTAGATGGATAAGAGGATTAAATCAACAAGCACAAATCGCCTTTGAAGGTGCGAATGGTAGACTTACAGCTATGCTAGATGAAGATTTACCTTATGATTTATCAAAAGATGAAATAGCTTTTGAAGAGGATGTATATCCAACATGGTATATTGAGGTTTTTGATAATCACGAAAAATATTTTAATAAATTATTTAAATTTAAAGCTTTTGTACGCGATATTACAGATAACACTTTTGTGTTAGGAAGAAAAGTAATGACCTGCTGTGCAGAGGATATTCAATTTTTAGGATATGAGGTAATAAATGAAACCAACACCTCTGTGGCAATAGGCGATGCTATATATATTGAATGCTATGTTGAAATCCATTATTCTAATATTGCGCAAGAAGAAGTGGTAATGCTTAAAGCAACTAAAATTTCAAAACTTCCTAAAGAGGAAGAAGTTGTACTAACAATGTAAAAATAAAACTCCTTATCATAAGGAGTTTTTTTATTGTTTTGCTTTTTTTAAAGCATCACGTATAGCGCTTAAATAGGTATTAGAAGCATTGGTTGCTCCTGCAATAGCATCTATCGTTGTTGAATTTCTTTTTATTATTTCATTTTTTAATCCTTGTACAGCTTTATCCATATACTCTTTGGAGTCATTGGTTTCTAAAAGAATTATATCTTTTATTTTACCATTTACAATTTCGACAGTAACTTTCGTTTCACCTTTTAATCCATTTCCTGTGCCTTCATAAATTCCATCCTTTAATTTATCCAAGTTTTCAATATATTCTTCATTTTTATAAGTTATTCTATGAATTAAATTTAAACCTCCTACATTTACGATATGAACAATAACAAAGATAATCGTTATAAAAGTTAATATTCTATGAATTAATAAAAAGCGTGGTTTATAATATCTTTTAAAAATATAACTTAGTGTTAGTAGTATAAATAAAAGAAATGTTATGGTCCCAAAATTAAAAGAAAAAATAAATACGGAAGAGGTTAAAGCATGTATTAAAGATGTAAATAATATGATAATTCCTAAAGGTTTATGTGTTTTAGAAAAGAATCGATTTATTTTTCTAAAGGATTCAAACTTAATCGCAAGAAATTTTAATAAAATTTTTAAAACCAAAATTATAAATAATGCTAAGCTTATCCAAGCCATTATGCCACTAAAAATTAACATAAAAATCACCTACCTATAGTATTTCTTTATTTTAAAATAATATTCAAAGTTTATATTTTTAGTGTTATAATATATCTTGGTGATTATATGAGAAGTTTTAAGACCTTTAACGCCAATCAGACGATTGAGTTAGGAAAAAAAATAGGTAATATGTTAAAACCTGGAGATGTAGTTTTATTAACGGGAGATTTATCTGCGGGTAAAACCACTCTTACTAAAGGAATTGGAATTTCTTTAGGTATTTCTAAAGTTATAAATTCACCTACTTTTACTATTGTAAAAACATATCAAGGGATTTATCCGTTGTATCATTTGGATTTGTATCGCTTGAATGGATTAAATCAAGATTTTGATTTGGAAGAATATATTGAATCGGATGGCATTTGTGTAATAGAATGGCCATATCAGGTAAGTGAAATATTGCCTAAGACATATTTAAATATTTGTCTTAATAGAATAAATGAATATGAAAGAGAAATAGAAGTTTTGGGAGTAGGAAACCATTATGAGAATATGGAAGGTGAATTATAATGTATAGTTTAATACTAGATTCTTCCACAAAAGTGTTATATGTATGCTTGGTGTGTGATGATAAAATATTAGGAGAATACTATATAAAAGGGAAAAATGATCATGCGAAAAATATAGTAGACTCTATAGCAAATCTTTTAAAAAAAGAAAATATTGAAACAAAAGATTTAAATAAAGTTATTGTTGGATACGGTCCAGGATCTTATACGGGAGTAAGAATGGCAGTTACGGTTGCAAAAATGATAGCTGTATTTCAAAATATTCCTTTATATAGCATATCTACCCTTAAACTAATGGCTAGCGGATATAAAGAAACGGTAAAAGTTACGATAGATGCAAGAAGAAATAATGCTTTTGCATGTGTGTATGATGTAGATAAAAATCAATTTCTTTTAAAAGAAGGATTGTATTCCTACGATGAATTAAAGAATTATAATGCAAATGCTATTTGTAATGAAGAAGATTTTAATGTTAATCCATTTTATTGTATTAAATATGCAGATATAGTAAAAGAGCCTCATCTATTAGTACCTAATTATCTAAGAGAAACCGAGGCGGAAAGAAATCATCATGATTCGTAATTATTGTAAAAAAGATATTCCATTTATTGTTCGCCTTGAAGAAAAAACTTTAGGGTCAAGTCTTGGATATGAAATGCTTGAAAAAGATTTAAATAATCCTTTATGTCAATATTACGTTTTAGAATTAAATGAAAGGATTATAGGATATCTTTCTTTAGTCTTTGATGGCTATGCCGTAGAAATATTGAACTTTTGTATTGATAATGCATTTCAGCATAAAGGATGGGGAACAAAATTTTTATCTGAAATTTTAGATAAATATTATGTACTTAATGCTACAAATGTTATTTTAGATGTAAAAGAGAATAATCTTTGTGCTCTTTCCTTATATAAGAAATTGGGTTTTGTTCCTATACATATGCGAAATAATTATTATAAAAATGGAGAAAATGCGATTGTATTACAAAAAATATTTCATCCTGTTGTGGATATAGAGGATGCCTATTTAGAAAGTTTTGCTATTATTGAAAAGCATAAGGATTATTATAGAATTCATGATGAAATACAAAAAGATAGATATGATCATAATTATTATAAAATATTAAATTGTGATGAAAACTTAATAAAAGACTTATTAGAGCAGCCAAATAATGGGTATATACAATTTATGTTTGATAAGCCTGTGGATTTGGAAGTATTAAAAGACTTTGAAATAGAACATAATTTATTCTATCATGTAAATATAGCAAATATAGATTTTTTAAAGAATAGTAATTATATTGTAAAAGAACTAAATAATTCATTTGGAAAAGAATTAGAATCCTTTTTATATGAAGAATTTATTATATATGGAAAAGAGTATGCAATAAGTCATAGTAAAAGATTACTGGAAAAGATGAATCAAGATAAAATTATGTATTTTGGAGTTTTTGATTCTTCTAATGCCTTGGTAGGATGCTTACATACTTTTATTTTTAAAGATTTTGCTAAAATAGAAGATTTTTATGTTCAAAAGGATAATCGTCATAAAGGATATGGACAAGCACTTTTTCGGTATGTAATACAGTATTTAAAAATAAAAGAAATCCATGATATTGTGTTATGCGTATCTTCAAATGGAACAATTTCTTCTATGTATGAACAAATGGGATTTACAAAATGTTTAGAAAACTATGTATATAGGAAGGTCTTAACGGATGGAAAAGACGAATGCAATGCGCATATTAGAGCAAAAGAAAATTAAATATGAGACCTACGAATATCCTCATGAAGAGGGCATATGTGTTGATGGAAAAACGGTGGCAGATTTGCTTAATCAAAATCCAATGCAGGTTTTTAAAACTTTAGTATGTGTAGCAAATACTAAGCAATATTTTGTTTGTGTTATACCGGTTACAGAGGAAGTCGATTTAAAAAAAGCAGCCAAAGTTTTAGGGGTAAAATCCTTAGAGATGATACAGGTAAAAGAATTATGTCCTATAACGGGTTATATTCGTGGGGGATGCAGTCCTATTGGTATGAAAAAAGTATTTAAAACGGTGGTAGATATAAGTGCCCTTGCGTTTGATAAGATTATTTTTTCAGGTGGTAAAATAGGTCTTCAAATAAAAATGAATCCTAAGGGATTGGAAAATATTCTTCCTCTAAGATTTGATGATATTGTAAGAAAGGACGGATAAAATGTTAGTTTTAGGTATAGAGTCAAGTTGTGATGAAACATCGGTTGCCATAGTAAGGGATGGCAAAGAAGTTTTAGCTAATATGATTAATTCGCAAATTAAAATTCATGAAAAATTTGGTGGTGTAGTTCCAGAAATTGCTTCTCGTCATCACGTATATCAAATTTCTATGGTTTTTGAAGAGGCGTTTAAGGTTGCTAAAGTCAAAGAAGAAGATATTGATTTGGTTGCGGTAACAGAAGGACCAGGACTCATCGGTTCTTTGCTTGTTGGAGTAAATGCTGCTAAAACCTTTGCTATGATGTATCATAAGCCTTTAATTGCCATCCATCATTTGGCAGGTCATATTTATGCAAATGCCATAGAGCATGATATGAAATTTCCATGCATAGCCTTACTTGTTTCTGGGGGAAATACGGAACTTATATATATGAAAGAACATTTTGATTTTGAAATTATAGGACAAACTTTAGATGATGCTGTAGGAGAGGCATACGATAAGGTTGCAAGAGTCGTAGGACTTCCTTACCCAGGAGGTCCTCATGTGGATCGTTTGGCTCATTTGGGAAATGACGTATATCATCTACCTAGAGTATATTTAGAGGATGGAAGCTTTAATTTTTCTTTTTCGGGTTTAAAAAGTGCTGTAATTAATTTGGTTCATAATGCGAATCAAAGAAATGAGGAAATAAATATAAATGATTTATGTGCCTCCTTTCAAGAAAGTGTAACCGAAGTATTAGTCAATAAAACACTAAAGTTAGCTAGATTAAAGAATTGTAAAAATATTATTGTTGCTGGAGGTGTTTCAGCAAATAAAGGATTAAAAGAAAGATTTTTTGAAGTGGGAAAAGAATTTAATATTTGTATTCCTTCTATTAAATATTGTACAGATAATGCGGCAATGATTGCGGTTGCTGGATACTATCAATATAAAAAAAATCCAACCTTATCGGATTTAACTTTAAATGCGAATGCTTCGCTAGATTTAGAAAGTAAGTAAGGATTATAAAATAGAAGAGTATTATAGTTAATGAAAATGGTTTTATAATATAGAGTTTTTATTTATTTTGTTATATAATAGATTTATATTTTTAATGAAGGTGAAATTTATGGCTGAAATTAATAATTTTATTAAAACAATTATGCAAAACGATTTGGATAGTGGTAAAGTAGATGCAATCGCAACACGTTTCCCTCCCGAACCGAATGCCTATTTACATATTGGACATGCAAGAGCCATTATTACGAATTTTGAACTTGCAAAAGCTTTTAAAGGCACAACAAATTTAAGATTTGATGACACAAATCCAGCGAAAGAAGATCAAGAATTTGTAGAAGGAATTATTGAAGATTTGGCGTGGTTAGGATATAAGCCTACACAGGTATTTTATGGTTCAGATTATTTTGAAAAAACATACGAAAAAGCTATTTTATTAATAAAAAAAGGTCTTGCCTATGTTGATGATTTATCTCAAGAGGAAATGAGTAAATATCGTGGAACATTGACAGAACCAGGAAAAGATTCTCCTTATAGACAAAGAAGTATAGAGGAAAATTTAAAACTTTTTGAAGATATGAAAAATGGAAAGTTTAAAGAAGGAGAAAAGACGTTAAGAGCTAAAATTGATATGGCGCATCCTAACATAAATATGCGTGATCCTGCGATGTATCGAATCTTGCATATTAAGCATCATAGACAAGGAAATAAATGGTGTATTTATCCTATGTATGATTTTGCTCATCCATTACAGGACTCCTTTGAAGGAATTACCCATTCCTTATGCTCCTTAGAATATGACAACCATCGTATTTTATATGATTGGTTTATAGAAAAATGTGAAATGAAACACATTCCTCACCAATATGAGTTTGGAAGATTAAATATTACCAATACCATTATGTCAAAAAGATATTTAAGAGCATTAGTTGACGCAAAGAAGGTATCAGGATATGATGATCCTAGAATGCCAACTTTATGTGGTCTTCGTAGAAGAGGCTTCACTGCGGATAGTATAAGAAACTTTATATTATCCACAGGATTATCTCGTGTAAATTCTACGGTAGAGGCAGATAGTTTAGATGAGGAATTACGTAATGATTTAAAGATGAAGGCCATTAGACCAAATGCGGTAATCCATCCAGTGAAAGTGATAATTGATAATTATCCTGAAGGACAGATAGAATATATGGATTGTCCTAATAATCAGGAAAACGAACAAATGGGATTTAGAAAGATTGCTTTTTCTAAAGAGGTTTACATTGAACGTGAAGATTTTATAGAACAAAAACCAAATAAAAAATGGAAACGTCTTGCTTTAGGGGTAGAGGTTCGTTTAATGCATGCGTATTTTATTACGGCAACTTCTGTTGAAAAAGATAAGGATGGAAATATTACCGTAATCCATGCCACCTATGATCCTAAAACTCGTTCTGGAAGTGGATTTGATGAAAGAAAACCTAATGGAAACCTTCATTTCGTAGAGACAACAACCGCAATCCCATGTGAGTTTCGATTGTTTGAACCCTTAATGTTAGATGTAACAGAAGAAAATAAAGAACTTGATTTTATGGAACGATTAAATCCAAATTCTTTATGTGTTTGTAATGGATTTGTAGAAGAGGCATTAAAGGATACAAAAATAGGAACCCATTATCAGTTTGTTCGTAATGGATATTATGTTACAGATAAGGATACTACGAAAGAAAAATTAGTATTTAATCGAACTTGCGGATTAAAATCATCATTTAAGTTATAAAAGAAGGACTGTCACTTTATGACAGCCTTTTAAAACGTTTAGGAGGAAGTTTATGTTAAAAACAGTTAATTTAGGTTTACAATATGGATCACGAAAATTATTTGAGCATGTAGATATAACGTTTACAAAAGGAAATTGTTATGGAATCATTGGAGCAAATGGTGCGGGTAAATCCACCTTTTTAAAGCTATTATCTAAAGAAATAGAATCTACTTCTGGTGAAGTAATTATGGATAAAAATGAAAGAATGAGTGTTTTAAAACAAGATCAAAATGCTTATAATAATGAAACAGTTTTAAATACGGTTCTTTTAGGACATAAAAGATTGATTGAAATAATGAAACAAAAGGATGAGCTTTATGCAAAAGAAGATTTTTCAGATGAAGATGGCGTGCTTGCAGCAGAGTTAGAAGGAGAATTTGCTGAACTTGGAGGATGGGAGGCAGAATCAGATGCAGAAAGTCTTTTAAATGGTATCGGGGTAGATTCCTCTTATCATCAAATGCTAATGGGAGAATTAGATGCAAAGCTTAAAATTAAGGTTTTGCTTGCGCAAAGCTTATTTGGAAATCCGGATATATTATTATTAGATGAACCTACAAACAATTTAGATTATAAATCGACACGTTGGTTAGAAAACTTTTTACTTAATTTTGAAAATACCGTTTTAATTGTTTCTCATGATCGTCATTTTTTAAACAATGTTTGTACACATATTTGTGATGTCGATTTTGGTAAAATAAAATTATATGTAGGAAATTATGAATTTTGGTATGAATCTTCTCAGCTTGCTTTACAACAGGCTAAAGATCAAAACAAAAAGGCGGAACAAAAAGTTAAAGAATTACAGGAATTTATCGCAAGATTTTCTGCAAATAAATCAAAATCAAGACAAGCAACCTCAAGAAAGAAACTATTAGAAAAAATTAATATAAAAGATATAGAACCTTCATCAAGAAGATATCCTTATATTGGATTTAAACCAAATCGTGAGGTTGGAAATGATATACTATTTGTAGAAAAATTATCAAAACCAGGAGTATTTGAAAATCTCACCTTTAGTGTTTCAAAGAACGATAAAATTGCATTTTTATCCGAAAATTCTCATCAAATCACAGCATTATTTAATATTTTAGCTGGTAAGGATACCGATTATACTGGAAAGTTTAAATGGGGAATAACAACATCTTTAGGATTTTTACCACAAGATAATAAAGAATATTTTGAAATACCTTTGACATTAATTGATTGGTTAAGACAATATTCTAAGGAAGACCAAACCGAAACTTTTATTCGAGGCTGGTTAGGAAGAATGCTATTTAGTGGAGAAGAATCCTTTAAAAAATGTAATGTTTTATCTGGAGGAGAAAAGGTTAGATGTATGTTTGCCAAAATCATGCTTGAATCTCCCAATATTCTAATCTTTGAAGATCCAACGAACCATTTAGATTTGGAATCTATTACGGCATTAAATGAGGGAATGAGTAATTTTAAAGGAAATATTTTATTTTCGAGCCATGATGCTGAATTGCTTCAAACGGTTGCCAATCGTATTATTTCATTTAATAAAGATGGCTCTATAACCGATCGTATGACAACATACGAAGAATTTTTAGATAACTAAAAGGAGGGAAAAAAGATGGATATTTTAGAGGGATTAAATGAATCTCAGAAACTAGCGGTAACAACTACGGAAGGCCCGGTTATTGTTATGGCTGGTGCGGGTTCTGGTAAAACGAAAGTTTTAACAACAAGAATTGCATATTTAATTTCAGAACTTGGAATACCATCTTCTCAAATTTTAGCGGTTACTTTTACAAATAAAGCAGCAAAAGAGATGAAAGATAGAATTGAGGCTATGCTTTCTATTGAAACAAAATATATGTGGGTATCCACCTTTCATTCCTTTTGTGCTAGACTATTACGAATGGAAATAAATAGTTTACCTCCATTTACAAAATCTTTTACCATCTTAGACGAAGAAGATTCCTTAAAGGTTGTAAAAGATATTATGAAAGAACATGAAATCGATGAATGTAAGCCTAAAGAGATAAGAAATCTTATTTCAAAAAGTAAAAACTTTACTGATTTTTCTATAGGAGATCCTTTTTTAAATGATATATTTACAAGAGTAGATCAATATTATCATGCCTATTTAAAGGATAATAATCTTTTGGATTTTGATGATTTAATCCTTAAAACAATTGAGTTGTTTAAAAAGAATTCCAATATATTAGAAAAATATCAAAATAAATTTCAATATATATTAGTCGATGAGTTTCAAGATACAAATACCGTGCAGTATAATTTGGTTTTTATGCTTTCTTCTCGATATCATAACCTTTTTGTTGTAGGGGATGATTTTCAATCCATCTATTCTTTTAGAGGCGCAAAAATAGAAAATATTAATCGTTTTAGAACGGATTTTTTAGAGCATAAATTGATTCTGTTAGAAGAAAATTATCGTTCCACAACCCAAATCTTAGATTTAGCAAACTCTGTAATCGAGCATAATCCAAATCAAATTAAGAAGAAAATGTTTTCGAATCATAAAGAAGGTCAACTGCCATTTTATTATAATGCCGATAGTAGCTATGACGAGGTTATGTTTGTTATTGATAAAATAAAAGAGTTGGTTACCTCAGGAGATTCTTATAGTGATTTTGCTATTTTATATCGTGCGAATTATGTGTCTAGAAATTTTGAAGATATGCTGGTTCGCTATCAAATTCCTTATAAAGTTTATGGTGGACTATCCTTTTTTTCTAGAAAAGAGATAAAGGATATTATAGCTTATTTAAGAGTTATAATTCATCCTGAGGATGATTTTTCTTTTCGAAGAATCATTAATGAACCGAAAAGAAAAATAGGACCTGCCTTAATTGAAAAATTAACACAGGTAGCATTCTCAAATCAGACTTCTTTGTATTTATCTATTGATACCTATAGTGGAAAAGGTCAAGCTGTTGAAGCATTAAAGAACTTTAAAGAAGTTTTAGATAGCATTCATGCGCAAGTAAATAATGTTCGATTAAAAGATTTAGTAGATATAATTTTAAAAGAAACAGGTTATGAGGAAGCATTAAAGAAAGATATGGATACTTATGATGATCGAATGGGAAATATTAAGGAATTAAAAAGTGTCTTAAAAGAAGCCGAAGAATTTTATGATGGTGATAATTTTGACAAACTAGATCTTTTGTTATCGGATTTGGCATTAAGAACTGATAATGATGACGATAATATGGATAAAGACAATTGTGTAAGACTAAGTACTTATCATCAGGTAAAAGGATTAGAATTTAAAAATGTCTTTATGGTTGCGATGGAGGAAAGTATTTTTCCATCAATGAATTGTACCTCTTCCTATGAAATTGAAGAAGAGAGAAGAGTTTGTTATGTTGGTATTACAAGAGCTAAAACGAAATTATATATAACGAATGCTCAAACCAGATTTTTATTCGGAAGTCAAAGTACGATGATTCCTTCACGCTTTATAAATGAGATGTCTAAAAGTTTATTTAGAAACATTTCGAAAGGGTATAAAAAGTTTGATACAAATGAAGTTAAAAAATCAACCCTTACGATATTAGATAAACCAACGGAAAAGAAAATTAAAATAAATAATAAGTATATTATAGGTGATAAAGTTAATCATAAAGCCTTTGGGGATGGACTTGTTGTACAAGTAGATGGAGATGTAATTACAGTTGCTTTTGGTATGCCACATGGGATAAAGAAGCTTATGGGAAGTCACCCAGCGATAAGGAAATTATAATTTGTTTTTAAATAAGGCAATCAATTTTAATGAAGAGTAAGAATTTAAAAAAGATAAGACGAGAAAAATCTCTCGTTTTTTCTTTTTTAAACGATAAAAATAGCGAATTTATGGTATAATAACAAAGAAAAGATATAAGGAGTGAAACCGCATGAATTTTGAAAGTAGAATCTTAGAATTAAAGAATAGGATTAATGATGCATCAGAAGCATATTATGTCCATGATAATCCTATAATGGAGGATTACGAGTATGATCAATTAATGAAGGAATTAATATCTTTAGAAGAGAAATATCCAGAATTAAAAACAATAGATTCTCCTACAAATCGCATAGGCGGAGAAATCCTTTCTAAATTTGAAAAGGTTACTCACTCTGTAAAGATGATGTCTTTAGCGGATGCTTTCAATTTTGAAGAATTAAAAGACTTTGACAAAAGAGTTAAAAGTGTTGCGGCAAATGCAACTTATTTATGTGAGTTAAAAATAGACGGCTTGTCTGTAGCCTTAAGATATGAAAATGGTTATTTGGTTTTAGGAGCTACAAGAGGAAATGGAACGATAGGGGAAAACATCACACATAATGTAAAGACAATTAAAAGTGTTCCTTTAAAACTAAAAAATAATCTTTCTTTAGAAGTTCGTGGAGAAATATTCATGCCTCGTAAAAGTTTTATTCAACTAAATAAAGAAAGAGAAGAAAATGAAGAAGAGTTATTTGCCAATTGTAGAAATGCGGCAGCAGGCTCAGTTAGACAATTAGATAGTCGTATAGCTGCGAAAAGAAATTTAGATGTATTTTTATATTATTATTTAAATCAAAATTTAGAAACTCAAGAACAGGCCTTAGTGGAGATGATGGATTTAGGATTTAAAGTTAATCCTTTATATAAACATTGCAATTCTATAGAAGAAGTAATAAAGTATATTGAAGAAATTGCTACAAAAAGAGATAGTCTTCCCTACGATATTGATGGAATCGTAATAAAAGTAAATGAAATGAGTTTGCATGATGTAATAGGAGAAACAGTGAAATATCCTAAATGGGCGATTGCATATAAATTTCCTCCTGAAGAGGTTTCAACAAAATTATTAGACATAACCTTTCAAGTAGGAAGATCAGGAGTTATTACCCCTGTTGCAAATTTTAAGCCAGTCTTTGTACAAGGCTCTATGATTTCTAAAGCTACGCTACATAATGAAGATTATATTCTATCAAAGGATATTCATATCAATGATATGGTTGTTATAAGAAAAGCGGGGGATGTAATTCCTGAGGTTGTTAAACCATTAGTAGAGGAAAGAACACAAGAATGCATACCATTTAAAATGATTGAATTATGTCCAAGTTGTGGAAGTAGATTAATAAGAAAAGAGACAGAAGCCGATTCTTATTGTCTAAATCCGAATTGTGAAGAAAAACTAATTAATAAACTAATTCATTTTGCATCTAAACCAGCGTATAACATTGATTCTTTAGGAGATAAGCTTGTTTTACAGCTTTATCAAGAAGGATATATTAAGACGATTCCGGATATCTTTATGTTAAAAGAATATTATGAGGAATTAATTGTACTACCAGGCTTAGGAAAGAAAAGTATTGATAATTTACTTCATGCAATAGAAGAGAGTAAAAAGAATAATTTAGATCAATTATTATTTGGATTAGGTATTCGTCATTGTGGTGGCAAAATTGCCAAATTATTGTGTCGAAGATTTAAAACTATGGATGCTTTAATTTCTGCAACGTATGATGAAATTATAGCTATTGGTGATATAGGGGATGCAATCGCTTATGAATTTATTCAATATATGAAGAATGAAAAAAATATAGAAATGATTGAAAAGTTAAAGCAATTAGGTTTAAATATGAGTTATACCTTTGGAGAAATAAAGGAAAATTATTTTACAAATAAAAAGTGTGTATTAACAGGAACTTTAATTTCAATGGGCAGAACCGAAGCAAAAAAACTTGTAGAGAGCTTTGGTGGAACTTTATCTGAATCGGTAAGTAAAAAAACCGATATACTCATATTAGGTGAAAATCCTGGAAGTAAGTATGATAAAGCAAAAAGCTTAGGTGTATATATTATGTCTGAAGAGGAGTTTCTAGAAAAAATAAAGGAGTAATAATATGGATAAAATTATTGTTCGTGGAGCAAGGGAAAATAATTTAAAAAATATAGATATAGATCTTCCTAAAAATAAATTAATTGTTATGACGGGTTTATCTGGAAGTGGAAAGTCTTCTTTAGCCTTTGATACAATTTATCAAGAAGGGCAAAGAAGATTTGTTGAATCCTTATCTAGCTATGCAAGACAATTCATTGGTTCAAGTGAAAAACCGGATGTAGATTCTATAGAGGGTTTATCTCCTGCAATTTCTATAGATCAAAAATCTGCTTCCCATAATCCACGTTCTACTGTAGGAACGGTAACAGAGATTTATGACTATTTAAGAGTTTTATTTGCAAGAATTGGTGTTCCTTATTGTCCTACACATAAAATTCCTATTTCTTCTTTATCCATAGAAGAAATCGTTAATAAAATAATGAAATATAAAGAAGGAAGTAAGCTATATATAACAGCCCCTGTCGTGTTTAGACAAAAAGGAGAGCATAAAAATGTCTTTGCTAAATATATAAAAGAAGGATATGTTCGTGCTTTAGTCGATGGGGAAATGATAGAGTTAGATTCCTTTATTGAACTAGATAAAAACAAAAAGCATGATATATTTATTGTCTTAGAGCGTCTCGTTATGAAAGACGGCGTTAGAAGTAGAATTTTTGAAGCTGTAGAAATTGCAACACGTGCTTCTAATGGATATTGTGTTGTTTATTGTGATGAAAAAGAGGAATTCTTTTCTACGCTTCACGCTTGTCCACACTGTGGATATTCTTTAGCAAATTTAGAGCCAAGATTATTTTCTTTTAATAGCCCTTTAGGTGCATGTCCAGATTGTAATGGATTAGGTAAAAAGCTCACCGTTAGCGAGGAACTTGTCATTGATGAAGAAAGGTCTTTAAATAATAATGCGATTCTTCCATATAAAAATCAAGAAAAAGATAATTTGAATAATTCAATGTTAGAGCAAACCTGTAAGCATTATAAAATTGATATGGATAAGCCGTTTAAGGATTTATCCGTAGAACAAAAAAAAGTTATATTATATGGCTCTGATGAAATGATTGATTTTAAATTAAAATCCACAAGTGGAAGAAATCATGACAAGAAGGAATTTTTTGAAGGAATCATTACAAATTTTTCAAGAAGATATATAGAAACAAATTCGGAATGGATTAGAGAGTGGATAGAAGGATATATGGTGGAAAGTGAGTGTAATACTTGCCATGGAAGAAGATTAAATACTTCGGTTTTAAATATATTTATTCAAGATAAAAATATTGCGGATATTTGTTCTATGTCAATTGAGGATTCTTATCAATGGTTTAAAAATTTGGTATTATCCGAAGAAAAACAGGCTATTGCCAAACTGGCAATAAAAGAAATAACTGATCGATTAAAATTTTTAATTAATGTTGGCTTAGAATATTTGACGTTAGCAAGAAGTGCGGATACTTTATCTGGAGGAGAAGCGCAAAGAATTCGGCTTGCCACCCAAATAGGATCCCAATTAACTGGTGTTTTATATGTATTAGATGAGCCTTCGATTGGGCTTCATCAACGAGATAATGCTAGGCTCATTCAAACCTTAAAGGAAATGCGTGATTTGGGTAATACGCTTATTGTTGTTGAGCATGATGATGAAACAATGATGAGTTGCGACTATTTGGTGGATATTGGACCTAAGGCGGGTGTACATGGCGGAGAAGTTATTGCCTGTGGTACTCCGCAAGAGGTTATGCAGAATACGAAGAGTATTACTGGAAATTATTTGGCAAAGCGTATGAAAATAGAAGTACCTAAAAAGCGTAGAGAAATAGAGAATCAGTATCTTGTGATAAAGGGTGCAAAACAAAATAATCTAAAAAATGTGAACGTTAAAATTCCTTTAGGAGTTATTACTTGCATTACAGGAGTATCAGGAAGTGGAAAATCTTCTTTAATCAATGAGGTTTTATATAAAAATGCTTATGTAAAAATATATGGAAATAAAAAAATTACTCCAGGAAAAGTAACTTCTATTGAAGGATTAGAACATATTGATCGTATTATTCAAATAACGCAACAGCCGATTGGACGTACTCCAAGGAGTAATCCAGCAACTTATACGGGGGTATTTGATGATATAAGAGAATTATTTGCACAAACGACCGATGCAAAGATTAAAGG
>CAYYMS010000010.1:0-83721 GCA_964473015.1 uncultured Anaeroplasmataceae bacterium
CTTTCTTAATGTCTATATTATAACATAAATTATTGAATGATGCTATAATTTATTTCTATATTTAGTTAAAAACATGAAGAACCTATAAATAATAAAAGGTCTAGTGAAATTCTTAGACCTTTTGTTTTCTTTCTGGGGCGCACAACAGGGATCGAACCTGCGCATGTCGGAGCCACAATCCGATGTGTTAACCACTTCACCATGTGCGCCAAATATTTGCAAACGTGCATTTATTATTATACACAAAAAAAAATGTTTGTAAAGGTCTAAGTGTTGAATTATTTGAAAAAAATGATACAATTACTTTGTAGGATAAATACTTGAAAGGAATTAATTTATTATGTGGAAAAAAATTTTAAAAATAGGATATATCGCCTTAGGATTAGTCATAGCGGTTTTAGTTTATTTGATAGGATATAATTCGAATGGCTTTAATCATATAAGTAAGCTTACAAACAAAGCTATTGAAAATAAGGATTATGTAGAGCTTGCTAAAATCCATGGAGGATGTTTTGATACCTTTAATTTAGTAGAAGAAAATGATGAGATTTTAGATATGGCAATTTTTCCATCCACTACTCTTGGAAGTGTAACTTATTATGATGAGGAAGATAAAACAAAAACGGTTAGTAGATATGATGCATCCTATTATATTTACATTATGAATCCTAAATTTGATACCGATACAAAAGAGGTGAATGGAAAACCATTCAATGATACAGCCCTTCGTTTTATTTCTGCAAATGGGACTTATGATTATAAATTTCAAATTGATAAGAATATCAATTCCTCTTTATATTTAGAAAAGCCTAAATCTGAGGCAGAGGCTTTATTGAATAGTTCTAGAGATATTTTTAGTACATATACCAATTGGAATTTCTTTAATATTTCTTTAACTAGAAGTCTTGTGAATGCTATGGGATTAGAAGATGGTATCCACTCTATAGAAGTATTAGATAGAGATGGCGTTGTAAAATTTTCTTATGATGTTCATCTAGATTTTACGCAAACCTTCTTTACCGATGTAGAGCCTTTAATTACCCATTATAATACATATATTGAAGAGTATAATTCTGATGATAAAGAGGTTAAGAACAACGCTTCAAAAAAATTTGATGAATTTTATTTAGGAGAAGATGGATTTGAAGCTAAATTTAAGAAAAACGAGAACTATTCCTTTAGACATGAAAATAAATATTTACAACCATCAAGCTTAATATGGCAAACGATTGGTATTTTAGTTTTATATTTAATTTGTATATCCTTATTCTATTTCTTACTATTCCATTTTTCATTTTTAAAGGGATTAATTTCTAGAAGAACGGATGGAAAATACAGCGTAAATCCAGGAGCGAAAAGAAAAGATACGATTAACGCAAAGACAAAGGATATACAAGTAGAAGAAAATAAAGAAGAAGTAGATGAGCAAAAGGGTGAATGAAATGAAAAAAATTAGAAAAGCGGTTATACCTGCTGCAGGATTTGGAACCAGATTTTTACCATTTACGAAGGCTATGCCTAAAGAAATGCTTCCTATTGTGGATACACCAACCATTGAGTATATCGTAAGAGAAGCAATGGAAAGTGGTATTACTGAATTTTTAATTATAATAAATGAAGAAAAAGAATGCATTAAAACTCATTTTGGGAAAAACGAGGTTTTAGAGAAATTTTTAGCTTCGAAAAATAAAAATAAAGAACTTGAAATTATTAATGAATTACCATCAAAAATAAAAGTTAATTTTACCTATCAGTATGAACAATTGGGATTGGGACATGCGGTACTATGTGCAAAGGAGTTTGCAGATAATGAGCCATTTGTTTTATTACTAGGTGATGATGTGTATGTGGGAAAGAATAAGCCTGCAACAAAACAATTAATTGAAGCCTATGAAAAAACAGGTTCATCTATTTTAGGAACGTTAGAGGTTCCTCAAATGGATGTATCCAAGTATGGAATATGTGAGCCAGTATCCGATGCTAAAGGCTCTTTACAGCTTTTAAAGAGTGTTATAGAAAAGCCAAGCATTGATAAGGCACCTTCCAATTTAGCTATTGGTGGAAGATATATTTTAACACCTAGAATATTTGAATTTTTAGAAACGCAAACAAGAGGTGCTGGTGGTGAAATTCAGCTTACCGATTCAATATTGAGATTAATGGCAAAGGAAGAGGTATATTCTTTAGCTATTGAAGGTAAAAGATATGATATAGGCTCTAAAAAAGGATTTTTAGAGGCTACTATAGATTTTGCATTAGATCGATCTGATTTACAAAAGGATATGCAAGATATTCTTAAAAAATATAATTAATGGACTCAAATAGAGTCCATTAATTTTTTTAATCCTTCATTCAGATTTTCTAAAGTAATTGCTGTATATCCCAAAATGAAAATATGCTTTTTTTCCTTATGGATATCAAAATCAGATAATGCCTGAATTTTTATTCCTTTTTCTTTTAATTTCGAAATCAGTACATCATCCTCTAAATTAGTTTCAAGTTGAATTAATAAAGATAGATAATTTTTTTTGTAATCCATTTTAATATTAGGAAATGGAAAAAGCATTTTAATAATGCTATCTCTTTTCTTAATATAAAGCTTTTTCCTACGATTTAAATGTGCAGCATAATAACCGCTTAAAATAAATTCTTTTAAGGTAAGCTGTTCTAAAGTAGGAACGGAAGAAGAATAGGTTTTATATTTAATCTCATAAATCTTTAAAATGTCATCAGGTAATATTGCATAAGAAATTCTTAAACCAGGAAATAAAGTGGTTGAAAAAGTGGAAAAGAAAATTACTTTTTTATTTGAAAGGGAAAATAATGAAGTTGTGGGAGCAGAATTGATTCTGAATTCAGCATCAAAATCATCTTCTATAATAAAACTATCGGTATTATTTGCCCATTGAATCAATTCCTTTTTGCGAGTGATACTCATTTTTATTCCGGTTGGAAATTGATTAAAGGGGGTCGTATATAATAGGGTTTGTCCCTTTGGTATAATTACTCCTTCATCGTCTAAAGGAAGATATTTTACTGTCATATTAAGATTATACGCAATAGAGGATAGTTTATGGTATCCAGGATTTTCTAAGGTGATGGTACTATAGTTTAAGATGTTTAAAACATGCTCAAACATTTCCATTCCGCTTCCAATAATTATATGATGGTAATCGGTAGATATTCCTCTGTTTTCCTTTAAATGCTTGGCAATGGCCATACGTAATTCTTTGTTTCCTTTAAAAGGGGATTTTTGCAAATGTAGATTATGATCCAAAATTTCTTTTGTTATTTTTTTCCAGTTTTTATTATTAAAGGGTTCTACGTTTTGAGTAGTAAAATCGTATTTATAATGATGCTCTTTAGAAGTATGTGCAAAAGTATTTGTAGAAGAAAGTGTTATATAGGGTTGATGAGTAACATAATATCCTTTTTTTTCTTTTGTATAAATAAATCCCTCATCTAACAATAAGTTATATGCATTTAAAATTGTATTAATACTAACATTTAAATTAAGAGATAAAATACGCTTTGATGGAAGCTTTTCATCTCCTTTTAAAATGCCTTCATTTATCATTTGTGCAATTTGTTCATATATCTGTAAATATTTTGGCTTACCATTATCTAAAATGATATCCATGGTATCATCTCCTTTAATAATTTTGAAATATATCATAATACCAGTTACATTGTATAATAAAATCTTATTTTTTTCAAATATTGAACGATTTTATAAAAAATGATACAATAAATGTAGAATTTTGTATGGGGATGGACTATGGGAAAAACAGCAGCATGTATTAAGATTATTCAAATATTAAGTTGTAGGGATGTTGTATCTACTGCTGAACTTGCAGAATTGTTAGAAACAAATCCAAGAAACATAAAAGAATATATGAAAGAGTTGGAAATTGTTGGTTATACGATAGAGTCCATCAAAGGAATTTATGGTGGATACCGATTAGACAAACGGGATATGTTACCAGCCATATCCTTATCTAAGGACGAAAAAAGAGCTTTATTAGATGGAACAACTTTTTTACAAAAGAGTCCGGATTTTATGGATTTTACTTTATATCAGGAAGGTATGGGGAAAATTATGTCTTCTTTTTCCTCTGGAAAAGAATTAACCCCGATTACTATGATTGATCGTTTTCCTCTTTCTATGGATAAAAATCTTTTGCAGTATCGCTATTCCGTTTTGTCCGAATGTATGAATTCGCAATTGAAATGTATAATTGAATATTTGCCTGCATCCAATCAATTAAAAGAGCATGTTTTACATCCCTACAAATTATTCGTATATAACGGGTCATGGTTTATTCTTGCATGGAGTGAAAGAATAAATGATTTTGGATATTATAAATTAAACCGAATAGAGAAAATAGAAAAGACAAGAAATCATTTTACAAAATTAAAGACATACGATGAAAGTCATTATTTAGATTCATTTGGAATGAAACAAAATGGTGAATATTATCATTTAGAATTAGAACTTAAAGATTTAAAGACGGTAATGCAAGAAAGAATATATGGTAAAAATCAAAAAATCGAGGAAATAGATAGTCATTATATTCGTTTTTCCTGTGACATGCAAAATAAGAATATGATTTTATCTTTTGTCTTATCCTTTGGGTCTAAGTGTAAGATTATATCACCGAAATGGCTTAAGGATTTGGTTTTGGAAGAATTATCTAAAAGCTATGATTTATATGAATAGTGAAGGGGTATAAAAATGAAGAAATATATTTTTTTTGATTTTAATGGAACCTTAATAAATGATGTTGATTTATGCCTAAATCTTTTAAATGAATTACTATCTTCCCAAAATAAGGAAAATATCGCACTTGAAAAATATAAGAATATATTTACGTTTCCGATTATTAAATATTATGAAGCTGCCGGTATTGATTTTTCGATAGAATCTTTTGATTCTTTAGCCATAAAGTTCATACAAAAGTATCAACCACAAAGCCTTTTATGTGGTTTATATGAAGGAGTTATAGAAACTTTAGAATATTTAAAAAAGAAAAATGTAAAACTATATGTGCTATCGGCTAGTGAAAAAAATAATTTAATTGAGCAATGTAAGCATTATGATATAGTAAAATATTTTGATGAAATATTAGGAATTGATGATATCCATGCAAAAGGAAAAGTAGATATTGCGTTGAAATTTATGGAAAATAGTAAGATAGATCCTAAAGATGCGTTATTTATTGGAGATACCCTTCATGATTATGAGGTGGCAAAAGCAATGAATGTGGATTGTAGATTAGTTTCTTGCGGGCATCAGTCTAAGGAAAAATTACTTCAGGCAAAGGTTATAATTTATGAGGATATAAGAGGTTTGATAGGTGAGTATGATGATACAGGTCGTTAAAGAAGATTTTCAAGATTTAGAACTAAATGAGTATCCTTATGATAAAAAGCATTCTGCATTAGGAGAATATCATCATATTGTGCAAGAAGGTAACTACGGAAATTGGTATGACCCAATTTGCCTACATCAGTGGAGAAGTTTGGATGGAAGCTGGTTAGTAACATCTGCAGATGGAAAAAGATATTTAGAACAAAACAGAGGAAATCAATCAAAAGATGCATTTAAAAATGTTTATTGCTGCTTGGTGCATAAAGAAAAACTATTTAGTGAATATTGCTTAGAATTTGATTTGCGTTTATTGGAGGTAGAAGAATACTGTGGTATGGCTTTTTGTTATATTACCTCTAGAAATTATTATGCCGTGGGAATGAATGCAAAAGGGATAGCTTTATATAAAAGATATCAAGAGGAATTTACCATTTTAAAAGAATTTTCTTTTGAAGTGGATGATTTAAAAACTTATCATATAAAGATAGAGGTAGGTAACCATACTATAGTCTATTTAGATGATAGAAAGGTAATGGAAGAAAATATAGATTTTAAATCAAACACAAGCGTTGCCTGTGTTGCAAAAAGTGCCTCAAGATATAGTGATATCTTCGTAAAAATGAAGGAAAGAGATTATCAGAACCATTTAAAGAAAATAAAAGAAGAACAACAAAGATTAAATTTAAAAGCAAAAAATTATCCGAATTTAAAATGTATAAAAAAAATAAACTTACAAAATTTTGGAACGGGAAGACAGCTTCGTATTGCTTTAGTAAATGGAAGTCCTATTTTTGTTATGGCACAGCACCAAAAAAGAATGATGCGTGACGCTTTTGCAAGAATATCCTGTTTAACTGCTTTTGATATAGAAGGGAAAATTTTATGGCAAATCGGTGAGCCTAACTGTTGTGAGGATAATACCTTAATATCCTGTGATTTGCCTTTTCAAATTGCCGATATAAATAATGATGGCCGATTAGAAGTAATATACTCTATGGATTTTGAGGTTGTTATTATTGATTTGTTAACAAAAAAAGTTTTAAAGCGTATGCCTACCCCAATCATAAAAGGGGATCCAAATGTAAAAAACGAACCTTATTATAGACTCAATGTGGATGCCATACGTGTTGCTGATTTTGAAGGCTTAGGATATAAAGGAGATTTTATAATAAAAGATCGCTACCAAAATGTTTGGGCTTTTGATAAAAATATGAAATCTTTATGGAGATATCATCATAAAAACACAGGGCATTTTCCATATATAGAGGATTTTGATGAAGATGGAAAGGATGAAATGTTTGTTGGATATGATATGGTAGACCATGATGGTAAGATTCTTTTTTCTCTTCCTATGAATTCCGATCATACCGATGAAATCATTTATGCAAGATTGCATCCGAAAGAACCTAAGCGTCTAATTCTTGCAAGTGGAAATGAAGGATTTAATATCATAAACTTAGATGGCGGTATATATAAGCACAATGAAATAGGTCATGCGCAAAGGATAAGTGTAGCAAAATATAGTAAAAAACTTGAAGGCTTACAAATTTGTGTTACTGCCTTTTGGGGTAGTGATGGAATTATAGCCTTATATGATTATAAAGGTAACCTTTTATGTGAAATGGAACAAAAATCGAATGGAAATATAATTACTCCTGTAAATTATGATGGTAAAAATATTCTTATTTTACTACATAGTGGTAAAGATGGTGGGTTAGTAGATGAAGAGCTAGATAAGGTTGTTTTATTTCCAGAAGATGGACATCCAACCTTATGTTCCGAGGTATATGATATAGATGATGATGGTATAGATGAAATTTTATGCTGGGATTTACATCATTTATGGATATATAAAGCAGAAGAATTTAGCAAGCCAAAGCGCTATAAAAAATATCCAGATCAGGCTTTTTCGAATTATAGAGGAGAATATTTATTACCTTTAGACGATGATTTTTAATATAAAAAATAGGAGGAATTTCCTCCTATTTCTTATTTTTAATTGCATTAAATAATTTTAAATTTCTTACCATTTCCACTTTGTTTTTTATTTTCATAATTGTCACTATCTTCCTTATATCATTTAAATAAAATATGGAATAAAATAAAAAATAATGAAAATAAAGGGATTAAGAGGATAGTGCTTGAAAAAATAGAAGGAATCGTTTATAATAATAAAGCATTTATATTTTATATGGAGGATTTATTGTGTCAAAAATAAGTAGAATTATTTCCGGTTTTGCGGTTTTATTTATAGTAGGTATCACACTTGTTAGTTGTGGTGGTTATAATTTTTATCAGGTATGGAAAGATGCTGGTGCAGATATCCAAAAAGATCATGTATTTGAAGTTATATCTTTAGAGAGTGCTAAGAAGAAAATAGAAGAGGATCAAACCTTTGTACTAGTAATAGCTACTCCAAATGCTTCCTCTGCAAAGAGTATTGAAGTATTAGAAAAGCAGGCAGAATACTTTAATTTTGATAAGAAATTATATTTTATTGATATTACGAAGGAATTAGAAAGTCTTACCAGCAGAAAAGAAGTTAAAGAAGCTTTAAATATTTTTGAAACAGCAAAAGCAGCTTCTAATGTTTTGGTTGTTTGTTATAATAAGGGAGATGTCATATTAGATACTTCCTTAAATGTAACCGATACTTCTTTAGAAAATTTTGTAAGTAATGGCTCAATTGATTATTATGCCGTAGCCTCTTATTTATTTAACGATTATCATTTTGAATAAAAAAATAAGCAGATAAAAAGTCTGCTTATTTTTTATTTTGCTACTAGGTAGCTTATTCCTTGGTTTTTGGAATTTTATTAATTGCATATAGTATAATAAAAAGTACTAAAATAATGATTAACAAATCTTCCAAAGGTATCACCAATATTAGTATATGCAAAACTTTTAAAAAGTATAAATAAAAAGTAAAAACATATAATTTAATGGTGAAGACATATGAAAATTATCCATTATAATGAAATTGAAAAAAATATAAAAACGATTTTAAAAACAAACGATTTGTGCATTGTATTAAAAAATGATGCTTATGGTTTTAAAATGGACAAAATAATTGCGATTGCAAGCCGTTATGGTGTTAAACAGTTTGCCGTAAATAAAATAGAAGAAGGGATATTGGCTAGAGAATATACGAATGAAAAAATAATTTTATTTGGAGAAGCAAAATCTTATAAAAAGGATTTAATAAAACATAATATTATGCCTACGGCTATTTCTTTTGAGGATATAAATTATTATACAAAGAATAAGATTTATTTTGCTCTTGAAATTGATTGTGGAATGAATCGCTTTGGTATAAAAGCGTATGAACCCGATTTATTTACAAATCCTTATTTAGATACGGTTTATGTTCATTTTTATAAGGATTTAATATCAAATAAAGATATAATAAATCATATTTCAAATATATGTTTAAAACATAATAAAAATTTTCATTTTGGAGGAAGTCTTCTTTATGGTAAAACAGAATATCCGCTTCGAATAGGAAGAATTCTTTACAAAAATGCAGTTTCTTTTTTAGGGAGAGTATGTGCGATTAAAGAAGTGAAGAGCAAAGAGACGGTTGGATATGAGGCAGAATACACGGCTTTAACCTCACATAAAATAGCTATTTTGGATGTTGGATATTATAATGGATTAGACCTTCATTTTGATGGAGATACCTATTTGAATCAAAAAAGATATAAAGTAATTGGAAGAATATGTATGAATCATACCTTCGTATATATTGATGATAATGTAAAAGTAGGAGATTTAATGGAATTTTATGGTAAAAATATACCTTTAAATGAATTTTTATTGCATAATAAAATGTCAGAATATGAAAGTTTCTTGTTCATTAGATAAAAAAATGTTATAATTTAGTAGAAAGTGGTGATACGCTTTGTACTATATACTATATAATCCTAAAAGTAGTAAAAAGAATATAGAGAAGAAAGTAGATAAATTTTATAAAAAGCTTTCAAAAAGTGAAGATTGTTATAAAATAAATTTACTTGATATTAGAAATAAAGAAACCCTATTTGTAAGCCAGTGTAAGGATACCGATTGCTTAGTTGTTTGTGGTGGCGATGGAACATTAGATCAATTTGTTAATCGTATAAGAAATGAAGCCATCTCATGTCCGATTTATTATTATTCTTGTGGTACGGCAAATGATTATGCGAGAAATAATAATAAAAACTTTTTTGAAATTACAAAAGATATTTCTTTACTTCCTAAAATTAAAATAAATAGTAAAGAAGAATACTTATTTTTTAATGGTGTAGGTATGGGCATTGATTCTTTTATGTGCCGAAGTAAATCCCAATATAAATTTTCTCAAGTAAAAAAGAGTTATTTTTCTATAGGGCTATCGGTTTTAAAAACTTTTCGACCATTTAGTTTGGATGTTGAATTTGATGAAGAAAAAAGACACTATGATAATGTTTGGCTTTTTGATTGTAATCACGGCAAGTATACGGGTAGCGGTTTAATTATTACACCTAATGCCGTTAAAGAAGATGAGTATCTAGATGTTTGCATTATACATGGATTAAGTTTAAGAAAGATGTCCTTCTTTTATCCTATGATATTTTTAGGAAAATACTTTTTTATTAAAAAAAATGTGGACCGAATCCGATGTAAAAGAATAAAAGCTGTTCCTAATGGTTGTAATGTTTTACAAAGAGATGGAGAGGTTTTAGATTATGTAAAGGAAATTGAAGTAGAAAGATAATTTCTACTTTTTTTGTTTTTTCTAGAAAAACACTTGTTTTTAAAATTGAAACATACTATAATGAATATATGTTTTTTTAATGGAGGGATTGGAATGTTGCATAGCACAAGAGGCAAAGAGAAAGTATCGTCACCAGAGGCTATCTTAAACGGGTTAGCACCCGATGGTGGTTTATATGTAATAGATGCTTTGCCAAGTATAGATTATCATGATTTTTTAGAAGATGATTATATCACTATGGCAAGTAAAATAATACACAAATTTTTTAATGAATTTACGTACGAAGAAATAAAAAATGAAATCGAAGAGGCTTATAGCACTTTTGATATAAAAGAGGTTGTTGATTTGCATTCCTGTGGTAATGCTTATTTTTTAGAGTTGTTTCATGGGCCAACGCTTGCCTTTAAGGATTTGGCGTTAGTAGTATTGCCTAGGTTGATGAAATTATCTAAGAAAAGGTTGGGATATAAGAAAAATATTACGATTCTTACGGCGACCTCAGGAGACACTGGTGGTGCCGCTTTAAATGGTTTTAAAGGCATTGACGGGGTTTCTATTGTGGTATTATATCCTGATGGTGGAGTATCGCCTATTCAAGAAGCACAAATGTGTAGCTTTAAAGCGGAAAATGCGAAGGTTTTGGCTATTAAAGGAAATTTTGACGATTGCCAAAGCTTAGTTAAGGATTTCTTTAATAAGCATAAGGAACTTAGTTTATCCAGTGCAAATTCTATAAATATTGCAAGATTAGTTCCACAAATTGTTTACTATTTTTATAGTTATATTGAACTTTTAAGAAGAAATATAATAAAGGATAATGAAAAAATAAATTTTGATGTTCCAACAGGAAATTTTGGTAATATTTTTGCTGGCTTTTATTCGAAATTATTAGGATTGCCTATTGATCAGTTTATTTGTGCTTCTAATAAAAATTCTGTATTAACGGATTTCTTCCATAATGGAAAATATGATAAGAATAGACCATTTTTCAAAACAAATTCTCCATCTATGGATATATTAATCTCTTCAAATTTGGAAAGATTTGTTTATTATGGAACAAAAGAAAATACCGAAAAAACAAAGGAATTGATGGCAAGCTTAAAAGTAAAAGGAGAATATGATTTTAAAAATCCTTATTCTTATTTTCATGCTTATAGTACGGATGAAGCAAAAACATTAGAGGTGATTAAATATTGTTATACGACATACCAGTATTTAATTGATCCTCATACAGCGGTTGCCTATAATGCCTATTTGAAGTATGTGGAAGAAACAAAGGATGAGAAAAAAACGGTGATTGTTTCTACAGCTTCTCCTTATAAATTTCCTCAGGTGGTGTTAGAGGCCTTTGGAATTAAGGAGGAAAATCCAATGGAAGCCGTGAAAGTTATCTCTAAAAAGTTTTCATTAGATATTCCTAAGGTTTTAAATTATCCAGAAGTAAAAAGAGAGATTGTAGCATTATCTTTCGCAGAAGAATATATTGTGGATGTGATAAAATGCTTTATGTAAGTGTGAATGCGACAAGCGCAAATGTGTGTGTTGGCTTTGATGTTTTAGGTTTGGCCTTGGAGTTGCCGAATGTATTTAGCTTTGAGGAGCAAGAAGAGTTTTCTTTTTCAGGCTTTGAACCTAAATATTGTTATAAGGAAACCAATCTTGTTTATCAGTCCTATATCAAATTTTTTGAATATATAAATCAGAAGCCACTTCCGGTGGCCATTGGCTTTAAAGGTGAGATTCCTGTATCTAGAGGTTTGGGAAGTAGTTCATCGTTAATAGTTGCTGGCGTATTTGGGGCGAATGCGATTGTTGGAGATGTTTTATCAAAGGAAGAATTATTTAATATTTGTAGCCAAATAGAAGGACATCCAGATAATGTAGCTCCCGCCATATACGGAGGTCTTGTAGCAAGCTATAAGAAAGAGGATATGGTTAAGGCAATAAACTATCCTGTTAATAAGGATTTAAAGTTTACGGTTCTTATTCCCTCTTTTAAAATTTCTACCCATGAGGCTCGGAAGGTATTACCTAAAATGCTAGAATATAACGATATCGTTCATAATTTATCAAGAATCATTCATATTCCTAAGGCGTTTATGGATGGCGATGTGGATTTATTATGTGATTTGTTTGAAGATCGACTTCATGAGCCTTATCGAAGCACTTTAATTGATGGCTATAAGGAAATTAAAGATATTTGTTCAAAAGAACAGGTGGCTTTTGCGATAAGTGGAAGTGGTTCTACTATGCTAATGATTAGTAAAGATATTTCCTTTCTTCATAATATAAAAGGAGATTATATAATAAAAACTCTTGCGGTTGGGCAAGGTGTAAAGATTTGGAGGGAAGAAAAGTGAATGATGATTATTATGTAATTCATAAAAAGGTATTGCCAGATTATTTTGAAAAGGTAATCCAGATTAAAGAAATCATTAATAAGGGGAAAAATATATCCGATGCATGTAAAGAAGTTGGTCTTTCTAGATCCACATTTTATAAGTATAAAGATTATGTAAATCGGCCATCTATTAAGGTTGGAAAGCATATCATTTTATCCTTAAAATTAGTTGATGAACCAGGTGCTTTATCAACCATATTAAATGAGGTGGCAGCAAGAGGTGCAAATGTATTAGCCATTAATCAGGAGGTACCGATTCATAATATTGCGTTTGTAACGCTTACCATTGCGGTAATGGATATGGATATTTCTATACAAAATTTTGTTAATGAATTACGTCGTGGCAAGAATGTTATTGATGTAATGCTAATAGCGGTTGAATAGTATGAATGTGGCGTTATTAGGATTAGGAAATGTTGGAAAGGCTGTTTACGACATTTTGGCAAAAAAGGAAGCAGATATTTTTAAAAATTATGACGTCAATGTAAAATATGTCTTAGTAAGAAATACGCAAAATAAAAATATAGATCCTTCTTTATTAACAACCGATTTTAATCTTATCCTAGAAGATGAAAGTATTGATGTTGTTATTGAAATGATGGGGGCTAGTGTTTCTTATGAATATATGAAAAAAGCATTATTAGCATCTAAGCACGTGATTACGGCCAATAAGGAGGTTATCGCAAACCATTATGTGGAGCTACAGTCTATTGCGATAGAAAATAGTGTTAAGCTCTTATTTGAGGCCTCTGTTGGGGGAGGAATTCCGATTGTTCATACTTTATTAAATAGTGCGCCTTTTAATCATATTACAAAAATAGAAGGGATTTTAAATGGTACAACAAATTTTATTTTAACCTCTATGCATCAGGAAAAAATAGAATTTGAAAATGCACTAAGGCTTGCCCAAGAAAAAGGCTTTGCTGAAGCAGATCCTACTGCGGATTTAGAAGGATTAGATATGGTTCGTAAAATAGCCATTTTATCTATGATATGCTACAATAGTCAAATCGATTTAAATAAGGTTTATCATTATGGAATAAAAAATGTAGATAAAGAAATCGTTGATGTTATTGATTTGTTAGATTATAAATTAAAGTTTGTGGCATCCTCCTCTTTAACATCTAAAGGAATCAATATATCTGTAGAACCCGTAGCTTTAAAAAAGAGTGATATTTTAGCAAATGTGGATTATGAGTATAACTTAATACGTTATCATGGAGAAGGATGTGCAACGCAAATGATGTATGGAAAAGGAGCAGGTCCTACTACAGCAAATTCCATTGTGTTTGATTTAGGATTAGTCTTATCGGATTATAGACAAAAATTTATGCCTCTATCTTCACTTGATTGCTTGGGAAATGATTTATTAGAAGCACGTTATATAATCAAAATAAAGGAAGGATTTGATTTTTCCTTTGTGGAAAAATCCTTAGGAGATATGGTTATTACGAAAACAATATCGGGAGAAGTATTGAATCAATTAATTCCATTTATTTGCTTTTATGCAAGAATAATGGAATAAAAATCATTAAATGAAAAATATTTACATTCCTATATCTTTTTGATATAATGATATTAGTTTATTAGGAGGAATAATTATGTCAGTATTTGATAAAGTTAAAGAAATAATTATTGAAGAACTAAATGTTGATGCAGAGAAGGTAACTTTAGAAGCAAATTTAAAAGAGGATCTAGGTGCAGATAGCATTGATGCAGTTCAAATCATTATGGATTTAGAGGATGCTTTTAATATTGAGATTGATACAGATAATGCTGAAGCAATTTCAACGGTAAAGAATCTTGTTGACTATATTGAAAGTTTAACTAAGTAATAATAAAATGACTGCGAGACGCAGTCATTTTTTAATCATAGAAAGGCAGGTGAGGTTATGGATAAAGATTATTGGATAAAAAAATGGCAACAGGATAAGGATTTTATTATTGAAAATGATCGATTAAAAACAAAAGTATATTTTTATACGCCATTTCCTAAATCGAATCTATATGGATTCCAAAATGGCGATATTCGTAAGCTTATTTTTTGTGATATTTTAGCAAGATATGAGCGAATGAACGAACGTAATGTTTTATTTCCTACCGGATGCCATACATTATGTAATACCTCATTTGTAGAAAGTAAAAAATATAGCAATATATTAAATGATGATATAGCCAATATGTATACCAATCAGATGCTAGGCTTAGGAATTGGAATTAATGAGGCTAAGCATATTGATATGAGACACAATGAATATTTAGCTAATCTACAGCAGGCATTTATTGACTTATATCAAAAGGGATATATTGAATACAAAGATAGTAAAGTATATTATGATAAATCTAAAAATAAAATATATGATTTTATAAATAAAACCAATAAAACACAGCCTATTATGCATAAATGCTTTGTTTTAAAACTAGAAGGTGTATTAGCTTCTGTAATAAAGGATATAAAAAACCTTCCTTTAACGGAAGATATTAAAAATAAACTCATCGAGGGATTTCAGCCAAAGAGATTAATGGAGTTAGAACTTTTTGTTTCTAATGGAACGAAATTAAAGGTTAAAATGGAAAATCCTCAGTATATGGGAGGAGTATCTTTCATTTTTTTAAATCCTGAATTTATAGATATAACCGAATATGTAGATATTAATGAATATCATAGTGTATTTTCTTATTTAGAAGGAATCGATAAGGAAGCATTATTTGCTTTTAGTGGACTATACGCAAGAAATGCTTTAACCGGTAAAGAAATACCTATTTTCATTTCCACCTTATATCAGACCGATATTTATTTAGGAATGCCATCCGTAGATGAAGATGATAAAACCTTAGCTATGGAGCAAGGATTAGAATTCATTTCCATTGTAGAAAATGATAGTTTAATACATTCGGATTTCTTGGATGGTATGACCATAGAAGAAGCCAAAACGACAATTTTCCATTCTTTTTTAGAAGCCGATATTGCGAAAGAACATATCCTATACCAAAACAATGAAATTGTTTTATCCTCTTTAGATAATTTTGGTCCGTTATTTCCATTTTTAGAGGATAAGGATGCCAATAAATTATATCCGTTAACGGGACATCTTCCTTATGCCTTTTCACCAAAATTACGTCCTGTTTTATCCGATAACGTCGATATTCCTGGTCAAACAATGAATGGTACTATGAATAACTTATTTACAGAAGGAATATGTCCTATTCTTTCTATGGTATATGATGATATTGGTTCTATTGTATCTATTTTTTCTAAAGAAGCCGTAGCTGCATATAAAAACTGGAATGGTATAAAGTATTTGGCTTTGGGAACGCAGGATATTTATCCTAGCATATTAATGCCTTTAATTCTTTATAATATTATCCAAAAGGAAACCATTCAATTGCCAAAATTGTTTAACAAAATTGATATTTTTTCTTATGTGGTAGATATTAAACAAAAGGATTTAAAGCGTTCAAATAATAACTTATTAGATTTAGATTCTATTTTAGATAAATATAGTTCGGATGCCATTCGTATTTTTAGTAGTATATCAGCAATAGAACAACCCTTTATCTTTGATTTATATCAGTTAGAAGATCTTCATACCGAAATGGAAAATCTGCTTGATATATTAAGTGATATAAGAGAAGAAAATGCCAAAGTAGATTATGCTTTATTCTCTTTAGTAAAAGAAGGAAATGATGCATTAAAAAATAAAAATATTCTGAAATATGCAGATTTAATTTATAAATTTATTAAAGAATATGCGTTAATATATGGACTATCAAAAAAACAAATATTTACGTTTATAAAGCTTAGTTATCCTATTTTACCATTTCTCTCTGAAGAGATATATCAAAGATTATGGAATGCAAAGCATTCAATTGTAAATGAGGACTGGCCAAATTAAAAAAGGTGCAATAGCACCTTTTTTTCGTTATAGAAAAATATTATCTGTAAGAGAATAAAAAGAATAACTAAGAAATGAATTAAAGTCCATTCAAAAGACCATAATTTTTTATCTTAAATATAATACTTTCCTTGGTAATCCTTATTTTTTCTTAATAATTTGTCGATTTCATTCATTACAACCAGTTTTTTATTTGTCCATTTGGGTTCAATTAAATCCTTTAGATTTGCATCCGCAGCAAGTCTATGTATTATAATATCGGGTCTTAAATGCGTAATTTGTTTTGTAGTAATTTCAACATATTCTTCTAAAGATAAGATAGGAAATTGCTCTTTTAGATATTCTTCATATAATTTGGTATCCTTTAAAAGAAGTAGACTATGTATTTTTATTCCTTGTATATCTAGCTTATTTAAAAAATAAATGGTATTAAGCATATCCTCTTTTGTTTCATAAGGAAGACCATTTATAATATGTACAACCACTTCCAGTTTATATTTTCTTAGTTTTTTTACAGCAAGAATAAATTCTTCATTCGTTGAGCAACGATTTATTCTCTTAGCCGTAGCTTCATTCGATGTTTGAAGACCAAGTTCAATCTGAACGGGCTTTTTTTTGTTGATTTCATTTAAAAGCTCTACGATTTCATCATTGATACAATCTGGTCTGGTTGCAATGGATATACCTACCGTTTTATTTGGATATAAATTTAAAACCTCTTCATAAATTTTTTTAAGTGAATCTATAGAAGCATATGTATTCGAATTTGCCTGAAGATAAGGAATGTATAAGGTATCTGGCCATTTCTTATCAATAATCGTCTTTATTTCTTCAAATTGCTCGGTTAAGCTTTTGAACCGATTTCCTGCGAAATCTCCACTTCCCAGTTTCGAACAATAGGTGCAACCACCATATCCTTTTGTCCCATCTTTATTCGGGCAGGTAAAATTCGCATTTAAAGAGATTTTAGCTACTTTTGAATTATATTTTTGTTTATAATAGGCATTTAAAGTGTTGTAGGGTTTATTCTTTGTCATTATATCCATTTCTCTTCACCAGAATTATTATAAAATAGTTCTTATGGTTTTTAAAGATAAATTTAATTTCATACTATTAAAAAATAGTAGAATTTGGTATAATAATAAAAATGTGAGGTGTTTTTATGTACAATAGAATTCGTATATGTTTATGCCATCCTAAAATGATTGGATTATATTTTAAAGACAGTGTTTTTAAAATTATATCTTATTTTATGATTTTAATTTTATTATTTATAGGAGTTTGTGCATCCGTAGCTTATTGTACTGATCATTTTAATTATGATGATACTAGGAGACTTACGGATTTGATATATTTAGGAAATGATAGTGATATTTTTTTTGATGCGAATAATAAAACCATTTCAGGTAAAAAAGTTAAATTCGAAAGTAATAATGTGATTTTAAATTTTTTAGTAGAAGAAAATTATGCAACCAGCCAAAAAATGATTTTCCGTTTTAAACCTGAAAAGGTAGAAGTGATTTTTAGAGGCATTATCGTTAAAAGTATTTCTTATGAAGATATTCCAGTAGAAAGCTTTTCTTTGGCAAATATTCAAAAAGGAAATATAAAAGATAAGGTGGAGTTTCAGGATTTTATGAATTTGGTCTTGAATAAATGCAATATAAATTTTGCAGCCTTTTATTTTTTAGATATTTTATTTTCAAACGTAATGTATTTTGTCATCATTTTTATTTGTGCTTTGGTGTTTTCTTTTTTTACCAATCCAAATATTGATATAAAAATAAGATTAAAACTATGTTTTTACAGTATTAGTGTTTATTTTTTAATCATTATTTTATCTATGCTTTTTGATGCTGCATGGCTACAGTATTTGGCTTTATTTTTACCAATCGTATATACGAATATTACATTTTCCCATATTATTAAAGTGGAAAAACGGAGGGCGTTATGAAATTAATAGAACAGCTTAAAAATGAAAATATAGTAAAGGCCGATAATGAAATTCATATCGATGAAGCCATTTTGAAAAAAATGAGTAAGCATTTCTATTTATCTATTGTTTTAGATAAGGGGATTTCTTTAGAGATATATCATAAGCTTACGAATCGCATAAATGAAATTCTTCATCCTTTAAATGTTAAAGTGGAAATCAGTATCGGGTATAAGGATGATAGCCTGACACCAGAAGAATATAGGGAATATTTAGAAGAAATACTAAAGATTTTAGTTTCCTCTTCCGCAAGATATGGAGCTTTAAACCTAAACGATTGTGTAATAGAAGAAAAGAAAATAACGTTTATGGTTGCGTATGATGCTTTAGGTGTAGAGGATTTATGTAAGCCAGTAGAAGAAGCGTTTGAAGCGTATGGATTAGAGGTTCATGTATCTATAAAACAGGACCAGAATAAAAGCGTTCAGGCACAAATCGAAGAATTAGATAAGCAGATTATTGAATCTTTAGACAAGCAAAGACAAGAGGCAATAGCGGCAAGCCGATTTAATAATGAGATAAAGAATCAAAAGAAAAATTATGGAAACCGGAATATACCTACGGTTAAATCGGATATAAAAAGTATACCGGCTTCTTTAAATGATTTAACCATTTATCAAAATGAAAATGGATTTCCAACCTTTTTAATAAATGCTTATGTATTTGATATGGAAATTAAAACCTTTCCTAAAACAAAATCTACACTGGCAACGCTTAAGGTTACCGATGATACCGATTCTATTGTTGTAAAAAAATGGTTACGTACCGATAAAGAAAAAGAGTTATATGAAACCGAAATAACCAAAAATGTTCAATTAAGGATTATTGGTACTGCAGAATACGATACCTTTGCCAAGGATGTTGTATTAATGGCATCTAGTATTGAAAATTTAGGTATGCATAAGGAAGAAGAAATTATAGATGATGCACCTGTCAAAAGAGTGGAACTTCATGCACATACAAAAATGTCGACATTAGATGGTTTAACCGATGCGGTTGATTATATTAAAATGATTGATAAATGGGGCTGGAAGGCTATGGCTTTTACCGACCATAATGGGGTTTATGCCATTCCCGATGTATGTCATGCAATTGAAAAAATGGAAGGGTTTAAGCCAATTTATGGAGTAGAGTTATCCTATGTAAATGACCAGGATTATTTCATAGCCTTCGACTCAAGGGATATTGAATTAAAACAGGCGTCCTATGTGGTATACGATATTGAAACGACCGGATTTTCGCAAACCTATGACCGTATTATAGAGATTGCGGCTTGTAAGGTTTATCAGGGAGGAATTATTGAAACGTTTGAAACCTTTGTTAATCCAGAAATGCCGATATCCGAAAAAATTACATCCTTAACCACCATTACCGATGAAATGGTTGCCGATGCTCCTAAAATAGAAGAAGCATTGCCCAAATTTATGGAATTTTGTAAGGGTAGTATTTTGGTTGCCCATAATGCAAAATTCGATGTTGGTTTTATTTATGCCAATATCAAAAGATTAAATTTAGATTATCCTGTATTACCTGCCATTGATACTCTTAACCTATTTCGAGCTGGATATCATCAGGAGGTTAAAAAGTTTAATTTAAAGGTTTTAGCCAAGTATTTTAAAGTAAAACAGGAACAACACCATAGAGCTATTGATGATACTAGAGTTACGGCTTTATGCTTTATAGGTATGTTAAATGATTTATATAATAGAGGAATTACCAATTATAAGGATATTAATTCTATTATTGATGAAAAGGAACACTGGAAGCATGTTATACCAAGCCATATCAATATATTGGCTAAAACACATGCCGGATATAAAAATATGTATAAATTGGTATCGGATGCTTTAACGAATCATTTCTATATGGATGCAAGAGCTTTGCATTCCGTTATTCAAAAATATAGAGAGGGTTTGTTATTAGGTAGTGGTTGTGCAAATGGCGATGTGTTTGAAAATGCCTTAAACCGAAGCGAAGAAGAAACGATAGAATCTATGAAGTATTATGATTATATTGAGGTGCAGCCTCCAAAGGCATATGCGCATTTGTTCTCTTCCTTACCAAATGGACAAAGGGATATTGAAGATACAATTATAAGAATTATTCGTCTTGCCAAGTCTTTGGGAAAAATCGTAGTTGCAACCTCCGATTGTCATTATGCGAGACCGAAATTAAAAGGATATAGAGACATTTTAATTCAGTCTCCTCAGATTGGTGGAGGTCAGCACCGATTAGCTAGTTATGATACATCTCCTAGTATGCATTTAAGAACGACAAAGGAAATGCTTGAGGAATTTGAATTTTTAGATAAAGATTTAGCTTATGAGATTGTAGTTACGAATACAAATATCATTGCCGATAGTATAGAATCCTTCCCTGCTTATTCAAAAAATATGTTTGCTCCAAAGGATGATGAATTTAAAAATAGTATTTTAAAGGTGCCATCTATTGTAGATGAGGTCAATCGTATTGTAAGAGAAAATGAAAAAAGATTATACGGAGAAAATCCACATCCGATTGTTAAAGCAAGAATTGAAAGAGAACTAAATTCAATCATTTCCAATGGCTATGCTTCAGTTTATTATATGTCTCATTTAATGGTGGTAAAATCATTAAAAGACGGGTATTTGGTTGGCTCTAGAGGTTCTGTTGGTTCATCCTTAGTTGCTACAATGATGGATATAACCGAGATTAATCCATTAGCTCCTCATTACAGGTGTAAAAAATGTAAGTTTCATACCTTTAAAATGAGCGCAGATGAAAAAGAAAAATATGGAATAAGAGATATAGAGCTTTCCTTCCAAGAGGATTTAAATTCTGTCGATACAGGATATGACCTACCCGATGCGATATGCCCTATTTGTGGAGAAAAGCTTACGAAGGATGGACATGATATCCCATTTGAGACCTTTTTAGGATTTAACGGAGATAAAGTGCCAGATATAGATTTAAACTTCTCAGGAGAATACCAGGCCATTGCCCATGAATATATTCGAGAGGTATTTGGTCCTGAAAATGCATTTCGTGGTGGAACCGTTGGAACGATTGCCGATAAAAATGCCTATGGATATGTAAAGGGCTATTGTGAAAGAACGGGAAAAACATTAAGAGGCTGCGAAATGGATCGAGTTGCAAGTCATTTGGTTGGAATCAAGCGTTCTACTGGACAGCATCCAGGTGGTATTGTTGTTGTTCCTCATTATGTAGATATTTATGATGTAACACCTGTGCAGTATCCGGCAGATAATACGGAAAACACATGGAGAACAACCCATTATGATTATCATTCTTTTGAAAATAATTTATTAAAGCTAGATGTACTAGGACACGATGATCCTACAATAATTAAGTATTTAATGGATTATGTTCATCTTCATCAAGAAGAATTTCCTTTTTCAGATCCGCAGGATATTCCAATTGATGATAAAAATATTTATCGACTATTTAATTCTACGGATGTCATTGGTTTAACCGAATCCCAAGTACAAAGTAAGGTGGCCTCCTATGCTGTTCCAGAGTTTGGTACCAATTTTGTGCGTCAGATGCTAGTGGAAACCCTTCCTAAGACGTTTGCACAGTTAGTAAAGATATCTGGTCTTTCGCATGGAACTGACGTTTGGGCTACCAATGCACAGGATTTAGTTGCAGGCTCAACCGAGTTTGGTAAAATTGATTTTAAGGATGTTATCGGTTGTAGAGATGATATCATGGTTGACTTAATGTATATGGGACTAGAGCCATCGATGGCCTTTAAGATAATGGAATTTGTGCGTAAGGGTAAGGTTTCAAAGGATGCCGCAGGCTGGGCAAATTTTAGAAAAGCCATGGAGGAAAAAAATGTTCCTGCTTGGTATATTTGGTCTTGCGAAAGAATTAAATATATGTTCCCAAAAGCTCATGCAACCGCCTATGTATTAATGGCATTAAGAATTGCCTGGTTTAAAGTTTATTCTCCAGCCCTTTTCTATAGTGCCTGGTTTTCCAAACGTGCAAAGGCATATAATGTGCAGGCCTTTTTAGGAGGACCTATTGCGATAGCTGCAAAAATAGAGGAATTAAAAAATAAGGATGATTCTACCGTCAAGGATGATGATTTAATTACTTCTTTACAGGTAGCCTTAGAAATGACATCTAGAGGTATAAAATTTTTACCTGTCGATATATTTAAATCATCCGCAACGATTTTTGAAGTAGAAAACGGAAATCTTCGTCTTCCTTTTATTGCTGTAGATAAGCTTGGAGAGGCTGTGGCAGTCGATATCGTAGAAAGAAGAACGGAAAAAGTATTTACATCAAAAAAGGATATCCAAAAGCGTACAAGATTAAATAATACTTTATTTGAAGAGTTTAATATTATGCATTCCTTTGGAGATTTACCAGAAGAGGACAAGGAAGCAACCGAAGGTATTTTTGCTTTTATGTGATATTGTGTGAATTATATAAAAAATAGTTTATTTTATATCTAATGTGATATAATTAAAATGTAACTTAGTTAATCAGGAGGAATATATATAAATGAGACAAAGTCCATTATTTTCACATATTGAAACAGGGGAAGCCCATTATGATGATGTAGAACATGCAAGCTATAAGGGAATTAGTTTTAAAACCTTTTTCTTACTTGCAATTGCTATAATTGTTGCAGTAATGACTGCATATTTTTTACCAGCAATTTTTGCAAGTGGTAACTATTATGCATTTTCAGGTGTATTAATTGCGGCATCCATCATTGGTTTTATAAGTGTACTTATTGGAAGATATAGTGAACGTGCTGCAAAATATGCAAGCTTTATTTATTCGGTTTGTGAAGGTTTATTTTTAGGAAGCCTTACCGCATTATGTGAGATTGTATATCCAGGAGTTTCTATTATTGCTATATTTTCTACATTAGTTATATTTGCGATTATGCTTACTTTATTTGCAACAGGTATATTAAGAGTAACCGATAAATTCAGAAAATTCTGTTTTGCTTTTGGATTAGGTGCAATTGCCTTAATCCTTGTAACCTCTCTTGCAAGTATATGGATTAATTTTGGAGAGTATTTACCAATATTAATTGGTATAGAAGTTTTCTTATTAATCTATGGAGTTATAACTTTAGGACTAAATTTTGCTGAAGCACAATATGTTGTTCAGGCAGGTGCTTCTAAAAATGCAGAATGGTCGGTTGCTTTAGGATTAATGGTTAGCTTAATCTATATCTATGTTGAAATATTACGTTTATTAATTATAATCTTAGGTAATAGAGACTAAAAAACAGCCTACTTTTTTGTAGGCTATTTTCTTTTTAGGAGGAGTTAATTTTGAATAAATTCTTAAAAATATTAGGTTATACTTTACTCATTATAATATTAATACCTATTGCTGTTATAGGATTATATCTTGCCGTAGGAGGCATATTGTTTATCGTATTATATATTTTAAACAGGAAAAAGAATGGCCCTATAGATGCAGTAGAAGGGAAAACCTATAAAATAGCATCTGCTATTTTATTTATTATAGGAATTACAGTATTATTCTATATTTATAAAGTAAACTTTTTTTCTATAGAAGCCTATCTATGGATGCAGCTTATAACCTTTATAGGGTTATTACCTGTATGTTATTTTCTGTTTAACTTAATTAAGAATAAAGAATAGTTTTGCCTAGCATCCCTAAATAATATTTCATATATTATAACTGAGGAGGGTAAAGTTATGTTTTATCAAGGTCAAATGATGAATCAAGGTTCATGTGGATGTAACTCAGGTTGTCCTCAAAGCGCACCTACAAGTCAACAATGTAATCAAGTAGTTCAAACTTGTAATGTTCAGGATATTCCTCATTATGTAAACTACCATACACATGTAGTACTTAACTTAACTGGGTAAAGCATTGAAATGGATCTTAAATGCTTATTTTCATTTTTGAGCGATATTGAAAAGAGAACGAATTATGCTATAAATGAAATATAAATTAAAAGGAGAATATATATATATATATATATATGAAATGGGACATTGAAGAGGATGAAATTGTATGTCAATTTTATTTGGAGCACAAAAGCAATTGGAGTTCTAATTTGCATGTTTTAATGCAACGGCTATATCAAGCAGGATTTACCAAAAGAGATGAAGGTAGTGTGAGAATGCGGATAGGAAATTTTATCAGTTTGGATTGTCCAGGTAAAGGATTAAGCAATTATGCCAAGCAAACAGAAATGGTTTATTATAAAATAATATCAACGAAATATTGATATTAGATAGGTTCTTGATTAATGGCATAGAATGCTGTTTGGAAAAAATACATAACATTAAAAAGAAAGAAGTGAAACCTATGAAAATTAATACTACAATTGGAATTGAAAAATATATTAAAAATAAGAAAAATGAAGCAGTTATGCAAGGTGAAAAAGAATTGATAATTTTGGCATCCGAATTAGCAAAAGAGATAGAATTAAAACAACGTTTTCCAATGATTTGCCAGGCAATGAGGAATTGTATGCAAATTGACGATGAAATACTTCATCAAACTCCTAGCGGTAATTCAAGTACTTTTCAAGTGAAATACAAATTGTAAATTTATAGAAAAGGAATCAAGCAATGACTGACGAAGCAAAAGAATTAATCATTAAAGCATTAGAAAAAATAATTGATAGTAGACCAATTAAACAATCAGCAAAATTAATTCAAAAGAAAAGATTACATCAAGCAAGATTTATGGCTGATAATTGTGAATTGGTTTTACAATTTTTATTACCTGGTTTTAAAAATATTAATTTGCCTGTTGCATTAATTAATAGCACTATAGAATATATAACGGCTATGAATGACTTAGAAAATAAAAAAATAGATAAGTTGATAAAAATTTTCTTCTGTATGGAAGAGTCATATTATAAAAAAGATAATGCAAAATTAATAAGATTGTTAAATAGTTTAATGAATGGCTAATATGTTCATTAGACTATTTTTTTATTTATTAATATAATAAACTTTAAATTATAATAAAAAAATGATATAATTTTCTCAAATAATGTCAATTTCTAGGTTAGGGAGGTGATTATATGAGTAATATACTTGATGATTTAAAAAAAGTAATACGAGAATGTGATTATAGTAATACATATAAAATGGCTTGGGCAAAAGCACTAGTAGAATCATCAAATATGTATTTGGATAGTATTTCTAGTATTGTTGAAATATCTCTTTATGATATTGCAACAAAAATGTTTAAGTATTATTGGGATCAAACAATTTATTTTTATTTATATCAATCAGCTCCAAATCAACCTCCAATAATTCTTCAAGAAGTAAAAAAATTAATTGATTTATATCAACAAAAAAAAGATGACTTTAAGCCAGTTACCTTTGTTAGAGCAAATCAGTTCATCATTCATAATTTTGAAAAAGAATTTAAAAATTCAATTGGAAAATGCGTTACAAATATTAAATCTTATGTAATGCCATTTTTTTTGAATCTAGAAGGTAAGACATATGATTTTTATGAAATGAATAAAAAAGAAAATAAAATATATATTTCAAAACAATTATTAGAAGAAATTTATAATATTAAACAGGATTTATTTGATTTAATTAATTACAGATGGAGTTTGATGCTAGAAAACTATAATTCTTGTCCTCGTATTGCAAAGAAGGTAAGAATTATGGATGATCAAGAAGTGAAAAGAAAGAGACCATTAACCTCTTTCGATAAATTTCTTGATTTGGAAAATGGTAATCACATTTGCTTTATTTGCGGAAAAAGTATCCCAGACAGAGAACTATCTCGAGATCACGTTATTCCTTGGAGTTATCTATATTCAGATGATTTGTGGAATTTAGTCTATGTACATAAAGGATGTAACTCTAAAAAAAATAATATTACGCCTAGTGATGAAGCAATAGAAGAATTGAAAAAAAGAAATCTTAGATTACAAAAAGAATTACATAAAGAAGAAAATATACACTCCCTTTCGTTATTAGAAGAATTTGATTATGCGATAGCTAATGATTTCGTAGATAAATTTTACTTAGGATGTAGAGGGTGTTAGAATGAAATATTATAAAGAAAATGCTAAAGATTATGTAGAAAAAACAAAAAATATAGATATGACTCATGAAATAAATAAGTTTTTGAAAGTTATAGGTAAAAAAGGCAATATTCTTGATTTAGGTTTTGGATCTGGTAGAGATTCTCTTTACTTTCAAAATTCTGGCTATGAAGTTTACTCGATTGACCCTACAAAAGAATTTTGTGAAAATGGAATAAAGCTTGGACTTAAACATGTTAAAGAAGAATATGCACAAGCTATAAATTATCAAGAAAAATTTGATGGTATATGGGCATGTGCATCTTTACTGCATATTTCGTCAGAAGAACTTGTCCAAACATTAATAAAATGTAAAAATGCATTAAAAAAAGATGGAATTATGTATGTGTCATTTAAGCATGGAGATTTTGAAGGTATGAGAGATGACAGATTTTACAATGATATGACATTTGATAAATTTATGGAAATTTGTGGCGGAGCTAAAATGAATTGCATTGAATCTTGGATCACTTGCGATAAACAAAACAGGGATAATAAGTGGATTAATTTTTTGCTTTGTAAATAATAGCAAATTAAGATATAGAATAATAGAAAGGATTGAGAGGTGATAATTTTGAGTGATTTAATTTCGAAACTTGATGAAAATACAAGCAGAATATTTGAAGGTGTTAGAACAGGTCTAATCGATTCCAAATTTCTTGCAAACATAGATTATGTACCGAGATTATTAGTTAATAATCCTGATGAAGGAGAAAAAGTTTTAACAGATATTATAAAGGAATTAAAGGAGTGTGAAGAATTTTTCTTTTGTGTTGCTTTTTTAACAATGGGTGGTTACCAGCAGTTATTTAGTACTTTTAATGAATTGAAAGAGAATAATATAAAGGGAAAAATCATTGTTTCGCAATACCAAAATTTCACTGATCCTCAGGCTTTACAAAATATTATAGAAAAATTTCCTAATATTGATTTGAGAATAGTAACTCAAGATATAATCAAAATGCATTCAAAAGGCTATATTTTTAAAGATAATCAGGAGTATAAGATTATAGTTGGAAGCAGTAATCTTACAGCAGATGCTTTAACTGTAAATAAAGAGTGGAATGTAAAATTAACCTCCACTAATGATGGTTCTTATGCTCAAAAAGTTATTGATGAATTTCATAATATGTATATACAGGCTGTTCAAGTGGATATAGATTTTATCAATAAATATAAGGAAATATATAAAACAAGTAAGCAGCAACAAAAACAAATCATTTTTAAGCCAACTAAACTCACTCCTAATACCATGCAAAGAGAAGCTTTGGAAAATCTTGAATTGATTAGAAAGTTTGGAAATAATAGAGCATTAGCGATATCAAGTACAGGAACAGGTAAAACAATATTATCCGCATTAGATGTAAAGCAGTTTAATCCAAAGAAGTTTTTATTTGTTGTTCATAGAGAACAAATAGCAAAAGATGCTTTGAAGACATATAAAAGAGTTATTAATGAAAATATAGATGCATGCGTATTAGGTGGAGGAAATAAGAACGATGCAGATTATATATTTGCTATGATACAAACTCTATCTAGAGATGAATATTTGCATTATTTTAGTCCAACCGAATTTGATTATATAGTTTTTGATGAATGTCATAGGATCGGAGCTCCATCATACCAAAAGGTTTTTAATTATTTTAAACCTAAGTTTATTCTTGGAATGACGGCTACTCCTGAACGAAGCGATGGATTCGATATATACAATTTATTTAATTACAGTATTGCGTGTAATATAAGACTGCAAGATGCAATGAAAGAAAATCTTATTTGTCCATTTCATTATTATGCAATTTCAGATTTGCAAACAAATGGACAATTCATAGACGATAAGACAGAATTTAATAGACTGGTTTCAACTGCAAGAGTAAATCATATTATTGAAAAAATACAGTATTATGGATATTGTGGTACAAAAGTAAAAGGATTGGTATTCGTTAGTTCTGTTGAAGAAGCAAAGGCTCTTTCTAAAGAATTTAACACAAGAGGATATAAAACAATTGCTCTATCCGGAAAAAATACTCAAGAGGAAAGAGAACATGCAATTGAATTATTAGAATCCAATGATGAGGAACAACATTTAGATTATATTTTTACAAGAGATATTTTTAATGAAGGTATTGATATTCGATGTATTAATCAAATCGTCATGCTTAGACCTACAGAATCAGCAATTATATTTGTGCAACAACTTGGTAGAGGTTTACGTATATTTAATGATAAGGAATATTTAGTTGTTTTAGATTTTATTGGCAATTATGATAACAACTTCTTAATTCCAATTGCGTTATCTGGTGATAGAAGTTATAACAAAGATAATATCCGAAGATTTGTAAGTGAAGGAAATCGTCTTATTCATGGGGAATCAACAATCAATTTTGAAAGAGTTGTTGAACAAAACATTTATGATAAAATTGATAAAGCTAGATTAAATACTGTTAAGATTCTCAAAGATTCTTATTTAGAATTAAGGCACAAAATTGGAACAATTCCAAATTATTATGATTTTGAAAAATATGGTTCTATTGAAGTGTTTAAATACTTTGACAAGTATGATAGTTACTATGATGTTTTGAAGGCTTATGAAAAAGATTATCTAATAAAGTTCAATTCAATAGAAAAACTATATTTAAAACTTTTAACTAAGAAATATATGAAATGTAAAAGACCTCATGAGTTGGAATTGTTAAAAATGTTGATTGAGAAAAAAGAAGTTAGAATAGTTGATTTTAAAGTGTTTTTATCTAATAAATATCCTAAATCTATATTCAATGAAAATAATCAAGATAATTTAATAAATCAATTTGAGGGGAAGTATATTACAGGTAGTGAGGCACCACAGTATAATAAAATAAGATTTGCTAAGTGGGAAAATGAACTGTTGCAAATCGATGAAACATTTAAGAATTTATTATTAAGTGATATTTTCAAACAAGAAATAAGTAAAATAATAGAATTTGGTTTATATACTTATAACAAAAACTATAAAGATAATTATAGAGATTTATCATTTAAGCTATATGCAAAATATAGTTATGATGATGTCTGCAGACTATTAGATTGGGAAAAAAATGAAGTAGCAACAAATATTGGTGGATATAAGTATAATAAGAAAACAAACACATTACCTATATTCATAAATTATCATAAGGACGAGAACATTTCAGATTCTATTAAATATAGTGATCAGTTTATTTCTAGAAACCAATTATTATGGATATCTAAAAATAAAAGATATTTGACCTCTCCTGATATTGTTACTATAAAAAATGCAAAAGCAAATAATACAAGGATTTTGCTTTTTGTAAGAAAAAATAAAAATGATGAGGAGAACTCAAAAGAATTTTATTTTTTAGGTGAGATTACACCTATGGGGCATTTCGAAGAATTTAAAATGACTTCTGGTGATAATGCAGTAAGAATGTATTATATTCTTGAAACACCAGTTAGAGAAGAATTATATGACTATATTGTGAATAAGTAGAGGAATTATATGAAACATGTTGAAGTAGTATGTGCGCTGATTCAAAATGACGATGGCAAAGTCTTTTGCTGTCAAAGAGGACCAGGACGCGCATTAGAAGGAAAATGGGAATTTCCTGGTGGGAAAATTGAACCCAATGAAACACAAGAACAAGCTATAGTTAGAGAAATAAAAGAAGAATTAAAATCACAAATAGAAGTAATAAAATATATTGGAGTTTCTAATTATGAGTATACAGAATTAGAACAGCCATTTTCTATTACTATGTATGCATATCTTTGCAAGTTAATTTCAGGTAATTTAGAATTGACTGAACATATTTCTTCAAAATGGTGTTCAGTAGATGAAATGATGCAAATGAATTTTGCATCGGCAGACAAACCTTTCCTAAAAGAAATTTTATAACAGACGTTTTTTAAGGATTGAATTAAGGTTGTGAAGCAAAGAGATTTTTGATGTATAGTATTGAAAGGAGATTAATTATATGAAATTATTAAAAAAAATCAATGAAGAGGAAATAATTGAAAAAATTGAAGATGAAGAAGATACACAAGGAATAAAAATAAAGAGATATGCATTTAATTCATTTAGAATGGAACGTTCTATAAGAGATATTTTAAAATGGGTGAAAATTGGTAAAATTATTATTCCAGATTTTCAAAGAGAGTTTGTTTGGGATTTTAATCAGAGCTCGAAATTTATTGAATCAATTTTACTTGGATTACCCATCCCAGACCTATTTATGTTTAGAGATGTTGATATTGAAACACAAACTGAAAAATATTTGTTGATTGATGGTTTACAAAGATATACAACTATACAACAATTTGTTAATGGTGAATATATAAAAGGATCGAAAAAGAAAAAATTTTTGATTTCAAATAAGGAGAGTGAATGGTATAAGAAGGGGTATGAATCATTATTGGAAGATGATATTAATTTTTTTAATGATTATTCATTTAAAATAAATGTTTTTGATTCTGTTGTAAACGATGATTTCTCAAAGAAGTTGTATATGACTGAAATTTTCGAAAGAATAAATACAGGCTCTAGTAAACTTAGCGAACAAGAAGTGAGAAATGCAATTTATCATGGAGAAATAATAACTTTAATTAAAGAAAGCTCAAAATCTCAAGCTTTAAAATGTCTTTTGGCAAAGGATTCTAAGTATTTTGAAAGATGTAAGGATCAGGACTTTGTTTTAAGAGTTATAACGTATTACCATATATACAATAGAATTATTAATGGATATAAATCTTTTTGTAACTCATATGATAAAAAAATCAGCACATCAAAAAGTGAAATGATGAATCTGTTTTTATATTGTTCTAACAAAAAGTATATACCTTACGAAGAATATTTGAAAAAATTTTTAGAAACGTGTGATAAAATACATTATTATGATAATGACTGCCTATATACAGTGAAAAGGGAAGAAGATGAAATTTCAAATAAGATTCATGAAGTATTTGCAGAAGCGTTATTTATTACTATAATGCTTGGGAATGATTTTCATATAAAAGTTGATGATTTTAAGGCTATGAAATTTAATATATGGCATAATATAGACAATAATCCGTTTTTTGTGTCAACTACAAATGTTTCATCAATACTTAAAAGAGTTGAAGTATTAGAGAAAATAATTATGGGTGTAGATGATGGCTCAACAATTAAATTCGAGTGAAATATTAGATCATTTAAAACAAAGATTAGAGAAAACTAATTATCTTTATAAAAAAATGAATGAAGATGATGTTGAATATGAAAATGTTATTTTCTTTAAATATTTTTTTGATTTGTCTACAGCTATAGAATCAACGATAAGAGGAATAGTTTATGAACAAGTTAGGCTTAGTATATTTCCAAAATATTTACTGTATGTAGGAGAACCAAGTAGTGATAGAAAAGCATTCATGGTCAATTTTGAAGAATTGGATGCTTTACTAGACGCTAAGTTCACAGTAACTTATATATTGGAAGATTTTGAAATCTATAAGCAGCATATTATTGCTTTAGAGAATTATCACTATAACTTTACTATTGATAGAAGCATTGTAATCGAAAAATATAAAAGAATCCGTAAAATAAGAAATCATTTAGCACATGGATTATTGTCTACTACCACTATTGACTTCACCAAAGAAACACTTTCAGATTTCGTATTTATCTTTTACTATTTGCATAAATATTATATTACTATAGAATCCATGCAAATTATGTGTTGATTGCTTGAAGGTGGAATTTCATTTGAATGATAAGAGTGTATTAAAAACTAATTTTCAAAAAATCATCTGTATAAGATTTTAATGTGCTAGTAGGGAGGTAACAATGCAAAAGAGTATAGAAAATTTTATAAAAACAACTGAATATGGACTATATTTAATTGATATGCCTACTGGAACAGGGAAAACCACTCAAGCTATCGAATACATTTTCGAACACTATAATGAGAAAAGAAATTTTTTTTATATCACATCATTAAAGAAAAATATTGATGACGCTTATAATGAGTTATATAAACTATTTGAAAAAGTAAATAAAGAATCTATATTTAAATCTAATGTTTTAAGAATATATTCTAATTCTGAAAAAGTTATGGAGAAGATTGAGGGAATTCCATATAATTCTAAAGATGAAATTATGCATTTTGAATCTTTCAAAATATTAAAGCGTGATGTAGAATCTTTAAATAAATTAGGAAATATAGATCCAGTCTTCAAAGAAAAGCTCCAAAATGAAATAAAAGAAAAATTAGAACCAAATTTTAGAAAAGACGTTAAAGTCTATCTCAATGAAAAGAAGCAAACCAAAAAAGAAAGATTAAAATATATAAAAGACAATCACGATTGGTTAATTGAATTATATCCATCTATTTTGACTAATTATAGAAAAATTTTCTTTTTAACAATAGATAAGTTTTATTTAGGGAATGATACGATTATAGAATCACCTTATAAGTTTATAAATAATCTTGCACTATTGAAAAATTCTGTTTTTTTTATTGATGAAATCGATGCTACAAAGAACACTATTTTAAATAGGCAAATCGAAGAAGGGTTGAAAAATAATGTTGATTTAATTCAATTGTTTTTAAATATACATTCTGCGTTAAATACAAAAGTTTTCCCAAAGGAAATGTTAATTCCTTCTCAAACAGATATTGCCAAAGGCAGAAATGAAATAGGAATCATCGATAAAATGAAAACTGTTTTTAATGATGCTTTTAAAAATAATAATATGCAGTATGCATATAAACTACTTGAAAAAGATAATGATAGAAAATATATTTTTGATGATAATTCTATTTTAACTATAACTAATAGAGCTAACGTTCATGAAATGTATATAAAAAGCTCTAATACAGAAAATTACAATAGAATTCTATTAAAGAATGAAGGAAACTTGCAAAGTTTACATTCTGTAATAAGAAGCGTTTGTGGGGCAATTACATATTTTATAAATGGATGTTATGTTTTATCTGTCAATTATTGTAAGGCGTATAATGAGAATAAAAAAGAGCATGAGGATATTATGCAAATAGATGATGCTACATCATCTATAATAAGAGCATTTAACATTAGTGATAAATATTTAAATTATTTGTCTAATGCTATTTTAAATAAAGGATATAATAAATTTAACAATATAGGTGGGTTATCTACCGACATATATGATGTAGGATTTAAATATTATAAGTTTAACGATAGTATCAATAATAATTTTACTACTGTGATTTCCATGTACGATTTAAATGACACCCCAGAAAATTTTATTTATAATTTAAGTAAAAAGGTTCATGCCATTGGATTATCTGCAACTAGCACTATTGAAACGGTTACTGGGAATTATGATTTGAATTTTTTGAAATATAATCTAGGAAGAAATTATTATAATTCTTCAATGGAAGAAAAATTGAGAATAGATACTGAAATCAATAAAATAATAGATTCAAATAAATCCAAAATCAATGTTGAAGTGGAAAAATCTGACGATCCTGTTGACACTTTGAATTTTTTATTTCAAACTCAAGATTATATAAAATTTGTGTTGAATCTATTAGGAAATATAAACGATAAGAATGACAGATATAACGCAAATAGGTTTTTAAAAATAGCAACTGCAATTAAAAAATTTATACTTCAAGGATTGCCATCTTTATTAATTTTAGGTAATAGAAATTTACGCGATTCAAATGGATTATATTCCTTAGAAACATTTAGGAAATTGGTTGAGTTTATTCAAAATGATAGTAATAATAAGGATAAATATGAAATTATAAATTTGACTAGTCTCAATTTTGAGGAACATAAAAAGAAATATTTGGCAGCATTAGATAACAAATTTAAAGTGATTATTTTTTCTAGTTATCCAACAACAGGTGCTGGACAAAATCTCCAATATTCATTTGAGGAAGATGGGGAAATAAAAAAACAGGATTTAAGTTCTATCTATGTTGAGAAACCTACAAATATGCTAGTAAATACTTCAAATTTTAATGAAACCACATCAAATGATTTATTGAAATACATTTATCAAGTTGAAGCATTAAAATCAAATGGTGAAATCACTTTGAAAGATAAAGACATTTGTATAAAAGAGGGATTTCTAAGAACTCACAATAAAGATTCATATAGAAAACATGAAAACTTATATAAATGTAATTCAATCAAGAATCATGCCTTAAGTGTCATTATTCAAGCTATTGGAAGAATCTGTAGAACACGCGGAAAACAAGCAGATACGGCTATATATGTTGATTATGATATTTTCAATGAATTAGATGTATTGTCAGTAGGTTCAAGAAGACTAAATAAGGAATTTATGGAAATAGTAAAAACTGCAGAGCACTTAAAGATAAATAAGCCAAATAATTATCCTTATTTTTTATCTTTAAGAAAAGCAGAAAATAATAATAAGATAATTAATGATAATATAAAAAGAATATTAGCAAAGAAAAGCTGGTCTGATGATGATATACAGCTTTGGAAAGATTTACGTGAACAGTTTTTAAAATATCCTATGGTTAGTGATATAGATTTAATGGGAAGATTTGTGAATTGCTATTTAGATTCTCCAGATTATAATATAAATTATTATTTTTATAAGGAAGAAAATGATTATGGAAGTGTTCAAATAAGTTTAAAAGAAAATAAAGATTTCCCAACAACAGTATCTTTTGAGAGCTGTAAATTAGATAAACTAATGTCAGTTCCATTTATAAGAGATTATTTTATAAAAAATGAATATGCTATTTCTTTTCAAAAAAGTAAGTATATAATGCTTCCAATTATTTTTAATAATATTTATAAGGGTGCTTTAGGAGAAGTAGTAGGCAAACTTATTCTTGAAAAAATGGGGTATCCTTTGCAAGATATTAATGATCCCTTGAAGTTTGAAAAATTTGATTATGTTTATAAAGATATATACTTTGATTTTAAATTTTGGGGGAATAACGGAGAAAAGTTGGATGTAGAATATATTGCTGAAAAAACTCAAAAGGTAAACGCAAAATTATCTTTTGTCATTAATGTGTTAGGTAATAACACAGAGGAAACGAAGCATTATGGAAATGTATATGTTATCCCATCATTAATGGATATTAATACACTAGAAATAAGTCAAAAAGCATATGGATTACTAAGAAAAGTATTGGGAGGTAAAGATGGAAGCAGTAACTAATTTATTAGAAATTCAGTTAGATTATGATAAAATTGATGAAAAATTTGTAGTTGTGAGATTTAAATCCAATAGCAGATTTAATGTGAATTCGAAATTGTTAGATCATCCTAATCTTAATATGATTTCATTATCCTACATGAGAGGAAGCTATGCGTTTGCATTTATGGATGAAAATACATATTATCAATTGCGAAATATAGATATTGGTGATGATGTAACGTATGAACGTGTACGATCAAAAGATATAGACTATTTTATATACGATAATAAAGAAATTCATATAAATAATGTTTTACAGCTATTGATAAATGCTTTAGCAAATTATTCTAAAGATTTAAACTTTAATAATCTTACTGGAAAATTTTATAAAGTTTATTCTACAACAGAGAATAAAATAAAAGCCCTTGAATTTTCAATTGAGAAAATGGATGATAATTTTTTATTAAGTTGCAAAACCACAAAATTTATTAATACATATAAGTTTAATAAATCTAAACCAAATTATATTTTTGAAGGAAATAATAAAACTTTAAAAAGATGTTTTGATGAGACAAGAAAAAATTTATACATAAAGCAAGGAGAAACGGGGGAAAAGGCTTCACTTAAATTTATTAGTTTAAGAGATTCCTCTGGAAGAGCTAAGGAGATGTATGAAATTATACATTTGTTGAATGAAGAGTATAAAGATTTTCTTCAAATTTCTTTCAAAAAATTAGAGATTTATGATAAGATACCAGCTATGGAGAAAAAGCTTCAGCAAATAACACATAATCTATTGAAAGAACATAAAATTTCTATTGTTAATTTGATAAATGAAAGTGAATATTATGATGATATACTTGATTTTAAAAAAAATATAGAAAAATTATTAAGTATTAAAGTTCAAATGTTAAATCAACCTAAAAGGAACTATTTGAATATTGTTTTTATACATGATTCTGGTTATTATAATATAGAAAATGATCCACATAATACATTAGATAGAAAATGTGCTACGCAATGTATTATAATTGATCACATATCTCAAATGTTTGATACCGATTTACATGGAGAAATAAAATTATCTTCTGCACTTGAAACAGTTCTTAAAGAATTACTTATTAAAATGGATATTTTGAGTAACAACTTTTTTTCATATGATGACTGGACAAAATATAATTATCAAAATGATTGGATTTTTATAAGCTATGAAAAAAAAGAAGATGTTTTTTATAAAATGACTATTTCTCCTGATGGAACATATAGTATCAAAAAAGAATTGAAGGATATATTTAATATTGAAGAATATGATAAGTATTTAGATTATTTTGATAAGAACAAGGATAGCCAATTGTTAATTGAAGACAATCTTGGTAATATTAATATAATAGAAAGAACTCCCATCATTACTTTACCCTCTTCAGATGCCTTGGAATGTGGAGTGATTTCAAAAGCAAGAAATTTTATGGAAGAATATTACGCTGGATTATGTGATGTGAATTATTATAAATTAGATAATATAGAGTATTATAATTCTGGACAAGATTTAGCTTCTTTAAAATATGATTTAGCTAAAGCAAGTCATTTATATAAGATTAATTGCATAGATGGTTCAAAAAGTTTGATAAAGGAATTATTGCAATTGATGGCCGTAAAGTTTGTTCGATTAAATAATATTACTGTATTGCCTTATCCAATTAAATATTTAAGAGAATACATTGAAATGGAAAGGAAAAATAATAGTAAGAATTATTAAATTAAAATTATGAAAATGTGATTAAAACCAAGCTATAAAAAATAGAGGGTGTGGCTATACATAAAGATGTATGTAAAGGGGTTTTGATCTTATTCTGTTTGCATACTTGTTTAAATTGGATACTGCCCTTGCATTTATGCAGGGGCTTTTTAAATATAGGAAAAATCCCTATTTTGGGGGAGGACTATTTATTTCTTAGTATTCATGCTAAGTAGTAAATAAGAGGCATTAGGTTCGGGTTCAATACAAGAACAAGAAGACCCTAGGCTTCTTCCGATAACTTAATAAACAATTCATAAGTCATTAGGCATAAGAAATCATCTTTTATATTTAATGACTTTTTATTTTCTTTTTAAAACTATACTTCACAAAAATAAATTTTTTTCCAGTATAGATTGAAAAAAGAAAAGGAGAATCTATTCCTATGTATAACCATAAATCTATCTACTAAAAAATCTAGGTTTAGTCCTTGCAGTTGAAGGGGGCTATACTAATAGCCCCCTGAACGCAAACAAAACCGTCTTTTAGATAGGATGAATTTGATCTATTCTCAAGTCAATATTGAAGAGGTTTAAAACATAGGACAAACTTTCTCCTGCATAGAATTATGTACAAGAATGGAGAAAGCTTATGCCTAATAAAATAGAATACAAAGTAGAAAGGACCTTTTCAAGCAATGGTCCTACCTTACTAGAAAAAATAATGGAGTATCTTTTTGAACAGGAGGATATAAATATAGATGAATCTAGAATTGAACCACCACCAGAACTTAATAGAACTATATAATGTTGGTATCTATTGCCGTCTTTCTAAAGATGATAACAAAGGAACTGAATCTAACTCAATCACTAGTCAAAAAGAAAGCTTAACCGACTATGTAAAACGACAAGGATGGTTTTTACATAAGGTTTATATTGATGACGGATTTTCTGGAGTATCCTTTGACAGACCCGCCTTTAAAGATATGATCTCTGATATTGAAAAAGGATATTTAAACTGTGTCGTAGTCAAAGATTTATCACGTCTAGGAAGAAATTATCTAGACAGTGGCTATTACATAGAAAAATATTTTCCAGAACACAATATCAGGTTTGTTGCGGTCAATGATTCCTTTGATACACTCGATGGGGAAAATGATTTGGGTCCCTTTAAAAATATTATCAATGAATGGTATGCTAAAGATATTTCAAAGAAAATAAAATTTAGTTTTAATACAAAAGCCAAACAAGGAAACTTAATTCAAGGCTTTGCTCCATATGGCTATGTAAAAGCTAAAGGTTCTTTTGATTTTGAAATTGATGAAGAAGCAGCTAAAGTCATCAAATACATCTTCAAAAGCATCTATAATAAAATCCCTGCTAAAGATATTATTGATGACTTGAAAAAGAATAAGGTTTATATTCCAGGATATTATAACTATATTAAAAAGAATGTATTTAAAGACAAATATGAATACATATCTGAGGAAAAGAAATACGCTTGGGATTACTGGAAGCTAGATAGTATTCTTACAAATGAAATCTATGTTGGTACACTCATCAATTTTAAAAAACGAAAGGTAAGCTTCAGAAGTAAAAAATTGGTTCCTAATGACCCATCTAAGATTATGAAAATAGAGAATCGCTTTCCAGCAATTATATCCAAGGAAATGTTTGCTGCAGTTCAAGAAATAAGAAATTCTAGATTTAGGGCTGCAAGAGGAGAACATAAAGAATTTTCTAACTTGATCTATTGTGGAGATTGTGGAAGAAAAATAATTATTAGACAACAATCCAAAAGTAAGCAACATTATTTTTATTGTGGTAAGGAAACAAAGGGGTGTGGAGGACACTATATTCCCTTAACTATTTTACAAGATTTAATTTTGAAAGATTTTAAGGATTTGCAAAGCTTCATTTCAACTGCTCCTAAAGAAATACTCCTTTCTAAATTAAATCAGATGAATCAACAAAAAAATAACGATCAAATCGCCATTTACCAAAAAGAAAACACAAAACATGAACAGCGTCTAAATCACCTAACCGATTTAATGAAGAAACTGTTAGATACCTATACTTCAGGAATATTACCTGATGAGGCTTATCAGTCTATGATGAAGGACTATAAAAAAGAATATGATGACATATTCAGTAAATCTAAAATCTTGAAAACAAAAATAGAGAATACCAAGCCATTTACTGATGAAAAAGTAAGTGAGCAACAATTAGACTTCATATTAAGTATAGATGCAAATTATCTATTTGAAGAACAACTTCTCAAAAGTATAGTAAAATCCATTCGCATATATGAAAAAAATGAAGAAGGGAAAACAGTGAAAACTATATTGATTGAATATTATGGAATTGATGTATTAAAGGAGTTATATTATGACAAGCAAAGTAGGAATTTATGCAAGAATTAGTAGAAGTGATAACTTAGACTTCCATATATCTATTGAACATCAAATCGAGGGAATTACGCAATATTGTAATCTAAAGCATTTTTCTATTACGAAAATCTATAAGGATATTGGGTATAGTGGTAAAAACTTTGATCGACCAGCATTTAAGGAGTTAATGCAAGATGTTGAAGATGGTATCATCAATACGATAATCGTAAAAGATTTATCTCGCTTTGGAAGAAATCATTTAGAAGTAGGTAAATACCTAGAGGAAACCTTCTTATTTAACGATGTAAGATTTATTGCTATTGATGACAATTATGATAACCAAGGTATTATGGATGAATTTGCAGTATTTAAAAATATCTTTAATGAAATGTATTTAAAGGATATAAGAAGAAAAGTTAAAGCCACCTTTGACTTTAAAGCAAAAACCACACTTTTAAATTCTAAATTAGGTGCTTTCTACGGATTGACCTTAGATGAAAACCAAAAGCTAATTATTGATGAAGAACCGGCCAGGGTTGTAAAAAGGATATATGATTTATATATTCAAGGGATTACAACCAAACAAATTGCCGAGCTTCTAAATAAAGAGAATGTTATTTCTCCTGGACAATATCGCTATAAACAATATAACGATAAATCGGGTTTAAAGAATACTAAATCTGCCTGGCGAGATTGCTCCATCTATAAGATTTTAACAAATGAAAGCTATACCGGTAAAATTATCAATCGAAAATACATTTATGTAAAAGGAAAAAGAATTTTAAATCCTAATCCTGATATTATAGAAAATGGATTACCAGTTATTATTGAGTCAAGCATATTTCAAAAGGTTCAAGAAATAAGATCAAGCAGACCTAGGAAAAAAGAAAAAGTATATTGTAGTCCTTTCGTAAATATGATTCAATGTGGACATTGTTCTAAAAGCATGAGATATACTTATTCTCGAACGATGAGTGATTTCCTCTATTGTTGCCCAAAATGTAGGACAAGAATCTATTTGCAGGATTTAGCAAATCTTCTTAAAGAAGATATCTCAAAGCAACTCGCTACAATTCAAAATAAGGATGTTGAACAGCATAAGCAAACTAAGATTTCTAAACTAAAAGAAGAAATAAAAAGAGTAGATTTAGAAATAAGAAAAGAGTTTGAAAGCTATGCGAATAATCAAACAAGCGAAGCTACATTTCAAGATAATGTAAAACAATTGATGTTTAAGAAAGAAGAGTTTACATTAGAAATCAACAATCTAGAAAAAACTATCCTTCATTCATTAGGGCATAGTTTAGAAGGTATTGAAATTGATTATGTACTAATCAACAAATTAGTAAAAGAAGTGGTAGTTAAAAATACAGGGAAAAGAAAATATAATATACATATATGGTATAATTTTAAAAATCAAATTGATTTGAATTAAAAAACGTCTCATTAAGCGACCAAAATGACATTACTATGTAAAAATGGTTGGCCTTCTTATATAATCTAGAAGGAGAGTGATATATGTATATAAAAAGAAATATTGAAAATATAAAAATAGGCTATAAAGAAGCTTTTTAGTTTCTTAATAGCCTTTACTTTATATTATGCCTTATAATAAAATGTTGATTTACCTTGGCCAGATTTTTTAATATATTCATCTTCAACTAATTTCTTTAATGCTGCCTCTAATGTGGATTTTGCAATACCAGGACATCTTCCTAATAATTCAGATTTACTAAACTTACCAAGGATTTGATCTATTGCATTCTTAACATAATCATAAGAAGATTGCTTAGCTTCAACTAGTGACAATCTTTCTTCAAACTCTCTATAAGCCGTTAATAAGATTCTAAGTATATATTTAATAAAAGGAGTAGGATTATTATCATTTTCGTACCAACCCTTATCTACTTGACTTAATGCATCATAATATGCATCCTTATCCTTTTCAATTAGTTTTTCTATACTTATATATTTACCAACATGATAACCCAATCTATATAAGAGAAGAGTAGTAAGTAATCTAGACATTCTACCATTCCCATCACTAAATGGATGAATACAAACAAAATCAGAAATAAATGCAGGGATTAATAATAATGCTTCAACAGAATCATTATCAATACATTTATTGAATTCATCACACAAATTTCTCATAGCATCAGGAGTTTCAAAAGGAGTCAAAGGAGTAAATAATATTTCTTCATGACCATCTGGATATTTTGCGGAAATATAATTTTGAACATTCTTAAACTTGCCTCCAATAGTTTTAGAAGTTGTCTTATATAACTTATGATGTAATTGTAATATATAATTAGGAGTAATAGGAATATATTCAAAACTTTCATGAATTATATTAAGCGCATTTCTATAACCTAAGATTTCTTCTTCATCTCTATTTCTTGGAGTAGTTTTATCATTCATTAATTGTTTAATTCTAGTGGAAGTAGTAACAATTCCCTCAATTTTATTGGAACTTTCAGTTGATTGAATTTTAGCAATTTCAATTAATTGTTCTAAAGCCTGAGGCTTTTGTTTTAAGTATAAGGATTGTTTACCCTTATGCTCATGAATTTGTGCAATTAGAGAAATAATTTCCTTATCCCATTTAAATTCATTTAGCTTATTATAATTAAAGATTTTCACCTAAAACACCATCTTTCACCTAATTATACACTGATTTTAGGAGTATGTCAAACAAATGTGAGTATTTTCTCCTGAAAATATGTTAAAATAGGAGAATATATATTATTATATGTGAGAGTGAATATAAAAATTCAAAAATGATATAAAACAATTAATTTGCAAGCTAATCCTAGATTGTTTTTTTAATTATTAATGTATGTGGAACAAATCTGAAAAAAGCTTCAATAAAATAGAGTTTTTACTTTATTCTAAGTCGTTTTAACAATATGAACCTTATTCGTGCAATGAGTATATCATTTTCTACAAAAAGGGAGTCGCATTCCCTATTTGTAGATGTTTTAATATATAAAAGGAAGATGATACATTATAATAAAAAGAATCAGTCTATTTTGTGCACATATTAACTAAGTGCACAAAAAATGCTAAAATTTGTGCAAGAGGTGATAGTATGCACAAATTACCAATTCAGTATAATTATGATGATGTTGATATTTTAAAAGCATTATCTAAAGCTAATAATAAATTAGGTGAATTAAATGGCTTAATAAGACTTTTACCCAATCCTCACAAGTTACATTGGGTGAGGCTAAAGAGTCAGGTGAAATAGAAAATATCGTTACAACATTTGATGAAATTTTTAAAGAAATTACTTTGAAAACAAACAATGCTAATTCAAAAGAGGTTGTTGGTTATAGGCAAGCCATTTTAACTGGATACTCAAATTTAAACTTTAAAATGCTTAAAATGGGGGTTTTTATATGAGATATATCGCAAAAAGTTGAATAAAGTGTAATTTTGTAGTCAAAAAACATTGAAATAAATGCAGTTTTTACGTTTTAAAACATTGAAAAAACGTCAATTCTGATTTATAATAGTATTGTCTAAAGGAGGATACTTGTATGTTTAAAAGAAAAGTTACTGACCAATTATCTGAATGGAAGGAAAAATATAGCGGTAGGTATGCAGTATTACTTCAAGGTGCTAGACGTGTTGGAAAAAGCACAATTGCAGAAAATTTTGCTAAAGAAAATTATAAGTCATATATATTAGTTGATTTTTCAAAAATATCAAAAGAGGAATTATCTGTATTTGATGATATTTCAAATCTAGATATATTTTTTTTGAGATTGCAATCTGTGATGTCAATTAAATTATATGAACGTGAATCTGCAATTATTTTTGATGAAATTCAATTAGCACCTAAAGTTAGACAAGCCATTAAACATTTAGTAAAAGATGGAAGATATGACTATATAGAAACTGGGTCTTTAATTAGTATAAAAAAGAATGTTCAAGGTATTGTTATACCATCTGAAGAAATGAAAATAAATGTTTATCCGATGGATTATGAAGAATTTTGCTGGGCTTGTAATAAAGATTATTCTATGTTAGAAGCTATTAATCAATATAATAAGCCGATTGGTCAAGCAACCAATCGTACTTTAATGAGAGATTTTAGAATATATATGGCGATTGGCGGAATGCCTCAAGCTGTTGAAGCTTATTTAAATAAAATGACATTTCAAGAAATAGATGTCATAAAAAAAGAGATTATAGAATTATACAAGGATGATTTTAGAAAAATAGATCCAAGTGGAAGAATATCCATGATGTATGATTCTATTCCAAGTCAGTTGGCATTAGGAAAACAAAATTTTGTTTTAAGTTCAGCAATAAATAAGAGAGTAAGTAATAAGGATGAAGAATTATTATATGATTTATTAGATTCTAAAACTGTGTTAGCTTGCTACAATGTTACTGAGCCAAGTGTTTCTTTAAAGTTGACTAAAGATATGTCAGATTTCAAACTATACTTATCTGATATAGGCTTATTTACTACGATGTTATTTAATGATAAGAGGTTAATATCAGAAAATATTTATAACAAATTATTAAGTGATAAATTAGAAGCTAATTTGGGTTATTTATATGAAAATGCAATTGCTCAAATTATTAAATCTAATGATAGGGAGTTATATTATCATCATTGGAAAGATGAAGGGAAAATTCACTCCTATGAAATTGATTTTTTAATATCAGATAAAAATAAAATAATACCTATTGAAGTGAAATCTTCGAATCATAATAATCATAAATCTATTAATGAATTTGAAAAGAAGTATTCTTCTTGTATTTCTAGAAGAATAATGTTTTCACAAAAAGATATATCAAACGAGAATATGTTAGAGCTTAAACCTCTATTTTTAGCACCTGTCGTTATTAAATCTTTTGATTAATCTTGATATATTGGTTAAAGATATTGAAAATTATATGTAAAAGAGTATTTTCATTATAGAGAAAATGCAGTAATCATTGGATTTTTATATTGGAATACAATATGGAAAAACTATAGTTACATAGTTAAGTTGAGAAGAACACATGTTGTAAATAACTGTATTAAGCGCCATATAAATATACCAACCTATTCAACTTCATCAGAAAATGTAATGATAGATGAATACGTTCAAGGTCAACCAATGTTTCAACAACCTGTAATGTATCAACAGCCAATGTATGTTCAAGGACAACAACCAATGTCTCCAAACCAATATCAGGGCAATGTGGGAACAGAAGGATTAGCACAACAAATGCAAAACTTTGGACCACAAAACTATCAGGGTATGGTAAATCCAATGAATCCATTTAATAATTAATAATTATTTATTTTGCAAGCTTATAAAGGCTTGTTTTTTTTATGTTTGCATTCTTTGACATAATATTTAATAAAATGACTAATCTTCGACATAATTCGACGAATTGATTTAACGAATTATAGTAAAATATTAAAAATCTAATAGATTTGAATTTAAAGTTATGTAATAAAAGTAGACAACAACTTTAAATAATTGATGAAAGATTATTTAATTTGGCGGTAAAAATGAAAGTATTTATAAGCTGGTCGGGAGAGAATAGTAAATTATTAGCAAAAGAAATGAAAAAATTTTTAAAAAAATGTATACAAACTTTAGATGTGTTTTGTTCAGAGGAAGATATTGAAAAGGGACAAAACTGGGTGAGAATTATAGGAGATGAACTTGCAAACTCAAATTATGGAATATTTTGTTTAAATAAAGAAAATATGGACTCAGAATGGCTGAATTTTGAAGCAGGAGCGATTAGTAAGATGATATCCAATTCTTATGTTAGCACTATATTACAAAAAATTGAAATATCTGACTTAAAGGGACCATTATCTTATTTTCAAGCTACAAAGTTGGAGTATTCTGATTTGTTAAAACTATTTAAATCAATAAATAAAGCGCAAGAAAAACCAATAAATGAAGAAATACTAGTGGATTGTTTTGATGCGTTGTATGATGGTTTTATTTCTCAAATTAACAAGATTCAAATTTTAGAGCAAAAAAGTTCTTTAAAGGAAAGTAACCAAAAAAACATTGAACAAACATTAAAAATATCTGAAAAGTGTTATGATATATTAAAAAGAATGGACTTAGTATTACCAGGAATTGTAGAGGATGCAAATTTAAAGCAAAATATTGATTACAAAGAAAAATATAATATTTTTGTAGACAAGATAAATGCTTTAAACTATACATTATATACAAATATAAAAGAAGATGCATATAAGAATGTTGAATGCATTTTTATTCTAAGTACTTATATTAAATATATTGAAGAAATAATGAGTAAGGACGCATATTTTAAAAAGATATGTAAAAATAGAATTTCAATGATTAAAGATAAATTTTCTTTTTATAAAATTTCTATTAAATAATAAAATATTGATTTTAAAATCTAAAAATATTCAAGAGATAATTAGAAAAATAAAATATTAAAATACCCTACAAAATCACACAAAACATTGTGTTTTTTTGTAGGGCTTTTTTTGTAAATTAAGAATTATATTTCTAAATTACAACATTTGAAATTAAAATCAATGTAGTTTGCAATAAGTCTCACTTTGAATTTTCTAGTATTACATACCTCACATGCGCTCGTGCCATCTAAATCTCCAGGTAAGACAAATTTAATACATCGAATGGTTACATCCTGACATGTAGTACCTATTAGTGCTGGTATGGTCAATGTTTTCATACCTCTAGTTAGTTCTTCATCATTACAGTCTATTTCATTTAATAGAATAGCTAATGCTACTCGTTTGTTAGGACATACACCTTTGATGGTAACATCAAATTGGAAAATATGGCCTAAAGATTCTAAACTAAGATCCCCAAGATCAAATTCAATAGAATCCTCACAGCCATTTACACTTACATCAATTGGTTGTGGACATGGTTCTATAATGATATTTGTACAGTCAATTTCTATTGTAGGATCAGGGAATGTTGCGGTATTACCTTCCGTATCCGTATAAATGATATCTGCATTTACTGGTATCGTTCCTGTGCAAACACCATTATGCTGAACGGTGAATACTAAAGATGCACCTTCACTTTGCGTAACTCCAAGTTCATCTATTTTCCATTCAATTGTATTTGAATCAATCAAACTGGCTGTTCCTTTGGTTGGTGCAGATAATGCCGTTATTTTGAAGCAGTCAGCAATCTTATCGGTAAGCACAATATTTGTTGCTCCAGGGTTAGAGATATTATTTGCTAAATCTTCAAATAAATCCTCTAATTCTGTATCATTTGGTGTAATTGCAACATAGGCAGAATCTGGATCGGAAGACCAGTCATTTAGTGCCTGAATGTCAATACCACCATTTCCAGAAAGACCGATACAATAAATGATAACTCCCTCTGCTTTTGCCTGTGTTGCCACTGTGTTTGGATTTCCTCCGGCTGTAGTAACACCATCGGTAAACATTACCATAACTTTAGCGTTCGTAGAAGTCATATCGAATAAGTCTAAAGCCTGAGTGAAGGCATCAGCATGGTTTGTAGAACCTCCAGCGTTTAGAGAATCAACTGCAGCCTTTAAATCGGCAACCGAAGTAATCAATTGTGTATTTTGTGTTGCTGTATCAGCAAAGCTTACAATTCCAATACGACTGCCATTGCCTATTTGTCCATCCTGCGTACCATCGGTAGCCTCATCTATAATATCAATAAATTTCTTTGCACCATTTTTCATGTTTAATAAAGGACTTCCAGCCATACTACCAGATCGATCTAAGATTAAAACAATATCGGTAGGATTCGTTACGATATCTGGAGCTGCTGTTAAGGATAATGTCACTTGAAAAGATTCATTACATTTTATACTTGTTTTATTAATTTCTTTATTTGAAACGGTTAATCCCATTATTTAACCTCCTTTCATATCCCCCTTCATAAAAAAGGGTTCGTTATAATTTATGCTTGAAAAAAGAATACCTTTAGGCAATAAATTGCTTTTAAAAGGAAACTAAAAAATATTTTACAAGTTTTATTCTTTTCTAAAAAAATTTAAAGAATTGATTCTTTAATGTTTAAAAATAGTAATTTTGAGAAGAAATCTAAATTCATTATTTTAATATAAGTTTTTTTATGTTATACTCTAATTAGATAAAACTTAAATGATTTTGAGATGTGACGAACATCAATGAGTCGGCATAGTATTATGTGTGTTTATCGTCGGTGAATACTATAACTTTATTTCTCGACGATATTGTCGAGATTTTTTTATTGAGGAATTATATGAGACTGAACTTATCTAAAGAATGTTTACATTATTTAAAAAAAGAAAATAGTAAAAATATATTTCACTTATTAATAGGAATTTGGTTTAGACAAAATATTTTACATAAATTTGAATTACCTTATTTGGAAATGTTTATTACAACAAAATGCAATTTAAAATGTTTGAAGTGTTCGAATTTAATTCCATATTGTGATGATAATAAAAATTATGAGGTTTTTGATATTAAACGTGATTTAGAACTACTCTTATCTAAAATTGATTGTTTATATCGATTAAAGATTCATGGTGGAGAAGTCTTTTTACATCCTCAATTGCGTGAAATAATTTCATTTGTTAATAATTATTCGAAAATTAAGTCTATTCGCATGACTACAAACGGAACGATAATACCTTCAGATAATATTTTGAAAGAGATTGCTAAAGGCAAAATCGTTGTCCAGATAAGTGATTATGATTTGCCTAATACTAAAATAGATCAACTTATTAAAAAATTTCAATCTTTTGGTGTAAAATATGTCTATTTGAAAAATCAAATATGGTATGATATGGGAGAATGTGAAAAAAGAAAAAATAATCAATTTGCTGAATGCTCAATAAAGCGTTGTACATCTTTATTTGAGGGAAAAGTATATGTTTGTTCGCGAGGAGCAATTATGACTAAAAAAGGAATTATTTCAGATGAAGGAATTCCATTAACATTGGAAAAAACCAAACTAAAAAAAGAATGTAAAAAATTATTCAAAGGAAAATATAGTATTGCTTGCAAGTATTGCAATGGGGATACAAGAATCTCTAATATAGTAAAAGCAGGAGAACAAATTAGATGAAAATAATTGGTGTAATTGCAACGAAAAATAGAGTTGAATTATTTAAGCGAGCTTTAAATTCTACAATATCACAAACCCGAAAATTGGATAACCTAATTATTGTGAGCGATTCAATAGAAGAATGCAAACGAGAGGAAAAAGTATTGGTTTCAAAATTAAATGTAGAATTTATTGAAAATATTTATACACATAATTATGCTGGCTCGCTTAATACAGCTATGCATCATATTTTAAGAAAATTAATATTTATAGATGAGAATTATGAAGATTTATATATTGCCTTTTTAGATGATGATGATATTTGGTTAGATACCTATCTTGAAGAATGTGAGAAATCTTTAAAGGGAGAGGATTTTGTTGTAAGTGGACTTACTTATTGTAACGAAAATGGAAAAATGAATTTAAGTATTCCTAAACATTTGACAATTGATAGTTTTTTAAAGGGAAATCCTCATATACAAGGATCTAACACATTTGTTAAATTTTCAACGCTATTAAAGGCGGGTTTATTCGATGAAAATATGAGTTCTACGACAGATAGAGATATCTTTACAAGGATAATGCTATTAAACCCTTCCTATACCATACTGCCTAAGTATTTGGTCGAAGTAGATGCATTTAATACCCGTTCTCGAATTACGAATGGAAAAGAAAAAAAGGCAGATGGATTACGCAAGTTTTATTATAAATATAATGGTTATATGTCTAAGTCTATAAAAAATGCTTTCTTTGAGCGTGCAGAAAATCTTTTTAAAGTAATGAGAAACGATATTGAAAATATACCATCAATTCTAAATGATTCGATAGGAAAAAGATTTTCAGATAACAAATATAAAGGTAATCTTGTAATTGGATTTATTGTTACAGAGTATGAGCTTGGTTTGCGTCTTTTGCAACAATTAGTAGCATTAAAACGTAAAAATACTCAAATCATTATATTTATAAATTTTATAGAGAATAGATTACCTTATATCAACTTACTTAATGCAAGCGAGTATACATATGAAATCATTGATAGAAAACGTGTTTTATCAAGAATGGAAGGGGGAGTTTTTGACCAATTTGTAACGGCAGAAAAACTCAAAAATGAAATAATTACTGATATTGCTGTAACTCGTACAATACTTCAAAAATATCTTTATGAATTTACTAAGGATGGAGATGTAATATGGGTTTTAGATGAGGATATGGAATTGAAAGAACTAATCTTATCTAAAGGTGAAAAGAAAGAAACATTTGTGGATATCGATAAAATAATTTCTAAATATCATAATACTTTTGATGCAGTGGTGGGAAATTATGCTTTGGATGCACCACTTCCAACACTTTCAATTATTAGAACCTCACTTTTGGATTATGTGTATAATCGTACAGGTGTATTAAATAAGATTTGCACTTTACAAGATTTAACGGACTATTATTATGATTTAACCGACAATGGAAATTTACATTTAGAAACTCCATTTAAGATAAATGATAAGGTTACAATTGACAGGGTGTTTAGTGGAAAAGCAGCAGGACGTCCTCTAGTTATATTTTCAGATGAGATAAAAGAGGTAAAGAGTCGCGGAGGGAACACTTTAATTTTCAATCGAGACATGCTTAAAATACCTAATTGGTCTATTCAAGTGGGAAATAAAATCGGAAGAAGAAGTGATTATTTTTGGGTATGGCAGGCAAAACAAAAAGGATATAAAATAGCAAATGTACCTTTTGCAACATTGCATAATAGAAATTTTGGAGTTTTTAATATGGTTAAAGAAGAAGAAAAATTGCTTGCAGATTTCATAGGTTCTTCGTTTACTAAAGCGATTGATTTGGTTGGAATGTCTTCAAAAAAGGATGATTTTTTCCAAAAATATAAAGAAAACTTTATAGTACGATTAGTGAAGTATATAGCGTCATATTATCGAATTAATGGGCTCCTTACTATTATAAAAGATAAAAAATATATAGAACTTTTTACAATTGAAAATCTTATTTATTTTTTGAGAAGAGCGGAATTATATTTGCAATATGATAGTGTAATAACTGCATATGAGACATTGCAAAGAAAATTATATATACAAAATGAAATGTTTGAAGAACAAAAAATTAAACAGAGTTTGGAATTATATTTTTCTTTATCTAAAGATTCACTTTGCTTGCTTGGAAATGGCAGTGAAGGAGTGGTGTTTACCGATAAGAAATATGTATATAAATACTTTTTTAAAGCTATTAATAATTTATGTTTTTTGCAAGAAATTAATAAAAAGTTTTCGAAATGTAATCAACTTTATTCTTTAGATTTTTTTAAGATAAATGAGACAATAGTGATTCGATATCCATATGAAGAGTCAAAACCATATACAGGAGGTCATATACGTGAATTTGTAGAATTTTTACGCTTTGCAAAAGAAAATGGCTTTGGATGTGATAATTACAAAAAAGAAAATTTTATAGTAGCAAGAGGAACATTAAAACTCATTGATTATGGAAAATCTTTTTTACCATTTTCTGAAGAAATTCATAAAAAATCTGTTACACGTGTCTTTCAGATGCTTCGATATCCATTTTTAAACGAAAATGAATTTAAGCAACTTATTCGTCGTTCTTATTTAAATGAAACAATTTATATTGATAGTGGAAAAGAAATTTTAGAGTCTGTTATAGAAAAACGCTATAAAGAGGATTTACACGATGGAAAGGTTATAGATTTGATTAATAGTAATACCGCTAAGCGTATTCTTGATTATGGAGCAGGAAAATGTAAGATAGCAAATAAACTTTCTAATTTTTTTCAAGTTGAGGTTTTTGATATTGATATGGATACGATAAATAGTCGTGCTTTGTCTAGGGTAAAGGTTATTAGAAAATCTGAAGATATTCCATCGGAATCTTATGATGTGGTTTTAAGCAATCTTGTATTGTGTTGTGTTGAGAATCAAGTAGCAGAAAGTATTGTAGAAGATATGGTTCGAGCAGTTAAAATGAATGGACAAGCGATTATAAGCATCTGTAATCCTTTTTTCAATAATATACAAAATACAGAACTTAGAATGAATGGTATTACTGGTGATTATCATACTGCGGAGATTTTTTCAAAACGTATGTTATTAGGAGATAAAAAAAGAAAAGAGTACCATAGACCGATAGAATACTATTTAAATTTATTTGAAAGACATGGCTTAAAGATTGAGAAAATTTCAGAAGGTGATGGAGTAAATATGGATACGCTCCTACCCATTGCAGAACATTTAATTTTTGTGTGTAGAAAAATTTCTAATCATATTAAATATAAGGATTGTTCATTGTTAATAAAGACAAATCCTATGGAGCATAGAACAATATATAAAAATATTAAGCATATTGTCAAAACACTTGAAAAAGGTGTTAGTTTTGAAAAAAGAATGGTAGTCGTTGATTTAACTCCAGTAAAGAATCGAGCAAGAAGATATGAACCTGATAATACTGAATACTTAAAAACTGAAGTTGAACGAGCTAAAAATAATGGATTAATTGATGCTGTTTTATATGCTAAAGAAGATGAAAAAGAAATGTTAAATATTTATAATAAATATTTTGGTCTAGAAAGTCTAGATGGTCATTCAGAAAATGGGCAAGGGTTATATGCAACTCTTATGGGATTTGATTCCATTATTACTAAATATGTGTTTCAGACAGATAGTGATATTCTTTATTATAATAATTCTTTAAAAAGTTTTATTGAAGGATTGAATTTCTTAAGGAAAGGAGCAGTAACAGTTTCACTTGGGATAGCAGCTATGGAAAATAAAAATGCAGAGTATGGAACTAGAACAGAAGTGAGAACCTGCTTTCTTAATTTAAAAAAGCTTTCTATGAAATTACCATTGCATAACAATATTAAAAATGGAAAATTGCAATTTCCTTGGCATCGTGCGCTAGATGAATGTCTACAAGGTAATGATAGTGTAAGGCTAAAGAGTAAAGATGCCTGGTTTATACATCCAGAAAATAATAAGAAACAAGAATTAAATTTTGTTTCTTATGTTGAAAAGCAAATAGAACAGGGGATTGTTATTAAACAACAATATAATAATGTTAATTTGCAAGGAGATAAAACTATTTGGACTAAAACAACAAATGCGGAAGTTATTATATACATTCGAGGGTTTAATACATCCTGTGAAAAATTGAAAAGAATGTTTGAAAGTATTAAAAAGCAGACATTTCAAAATTTTATGATAATTTATGTTGATGATTCTTCGACCACAGAAAGTGCAGATTACGCTGAATTTATCTTTAACTATGATAGTTATTTTAAAAATAAATGCATTTACTTTTTTAATGATAGAAATGTAGGTGAAATCAACAATTTTATATTTATTATGCAAGCCGTAATAACAAATAAGAATGCGATTATTATTAATCTTGATAACGATGATTATTTTGTAAATGAAAATGCTATTGAGATAATCGTTAATGAGTTTAACAATGGTGCAGAAATTACATGTGGTAATTGTATTCGCTACGATAAACCTTTGAAAAAATATAAGATTTATTCTTTTGATAAGGTTTGGGAGCGTGGAGGAGATAATATTTGGCTCCATCCTAAATGTTTTAGAAGGTATTTGTTTGATTATATTAATTTTGATAAGGATTTAAAAATTGATGATAAAATTGTAGAAGTAAATACAGATTTTGCTATTATGTTACCTATGATTCGACATGCCAAAAAGAAAGTGTTTATAAAAGATGTTCTTTATTATTTTGAGCCAAGTTTTTATAACATAAATAAGAAAGGTAAATATAGTGAAAGTTATAAAATGCAAATAAAAGAAAAGTTATTACAAAAAGAAAAAACACTATACGAACAGAAGAAATAAAGACTTTGAATTTACAAAAAGTATTTAAAATTATAAAGGAGAATGAGAATGAGAAAAATCGTTGCTGTAATAGGGGATAGAAAAATAGAAAAAGATAGTTTAAAATATAAACTTGCTTACGAAACTGGAAAGGTTCTAGTTGATTTTGGGTATAGAGTGCAGTCTGGTGGTTTAGGCGGAATAATGGAAGCCGTTTTTGAAGGAGCAAAATCATCTAAAAACTATCGCGAAGGAGACACGATAGCCATCATACCATCTTTTGATAGAATGGTAGTCAATTCATATGCAGACATTGTTATCCCTACAGGGATGGATATGATGAGAAATGCAATGGTTGCAAATGCTGATGCAGTTATTGCTATTGGAGGTGGTGCTGGTACGTTATCTGAGATGGCAATGGCTTGGTCATTGTATCGTCTTATCATTGCTTATACCAATGTTGATGGTTGGGGAGCTAAATTGGCAGGACAAAAAATTGATAAGATTGAAAGATATCCTAATTTAGATGACAAAGTTTTTGGAGCAGAAGAACCTAAGCAAATAGTTGAACTTTTAGATAAGTATATTGAAATCTATAATAGATCTCATCATGGAATAAGAGGAATAAAATGATTGATTTTGATTTACATATACATTGTGCTCCTTATTCATCATGTGCAACGCAATCTATAGAGCAAGCAGTAGATCAGGCTTATGAGGCTGGTGCAACTACAATTGCAATATGTAATCATAACACGATAGATGGTTTGGATGTGGCAAAGAAGGCTTGCATGAAAAAAGGAATGAAACTGATTAATGGTGTTGAACTTTCGGTTTCCATTTGTGGAGTGATTATACATCTTTTAGGATATAATTTTCAAATAAATAAAGAATTTTTTGAAGCGAGTATGACAGAAGAAAAAGAAAAATATATTTTTAGATTATTGAAAATTTGCTCTTATTTAAGAGAGAATGGTTATAATGTAAATGATTGTGAAACTCATAAAGATTTGAGATATCAGCTAATGTATAAAGGATATTTTGAAAATGAAAAAGAAGCAAAAAAATTTCTTATGTCAGATAAAATAAAAAGTTGTTTTCCTGATGAGAAAATGGATTCAAAAAAAGCTATAAATTTAATTCATTCTATGAAAGGTAAGGTTTATTGGGCACATCCAAATACCGCTGAACATCATATTCATCTTCAAAAGGAACAAATAGAAAAAATAATAGACATTCTTTGTGCCCAAGGACTTGATGGTCTAGAGGTGTTTCATCCTAATACTTTTTCAGAAAAAGGAATGGTAGAATATTTACTTGAACTCGCTAAAACAAGAAATTTAATGGCTTCTCTTGGAAGTGATACGCATCATAAATTAGATAAGAGCACAAGTGGAATTTATTTTATTTGCAATAAAGATTTAAATGCATTCAATTATGATTTTAATAAAATAAAATATTTATGGGAGGAAAAAATATGAAAATAGGAATTGTTGGCTATGGTCACGTTGGTAATGCTATGCATGCTTTATTTAAAGATGCTATTATTTATGATAAATATAAGAATATAGGGACACTTGAGCAGATAAATACTTGCCATACGGTTTTTATCTGTGTGCCAACGCCACAAAAAGAAGATGGTCATTGTGACACGACGATAGTAGAAGAAATTTTAGATTGGTTAAATGTACCACTTATTATATTGCGTTCTACGGTATATGTAGGATTTACAGATAAAATGATGGAAAGGTTTAATAAAGAAATAGTTTTTCAACCAGAATACTATGGTGAAACAGTAGCCCATCCGTTTGCTGATTTGAATGATAGAGAATGGCTATCCTTTGGAGGAACAAAACATGGCATCAATATGGCTATCCAAACGTATCAAACAGTTGTAAATTCGAATATAAGAATTTATCAGGCAGATGCTAAATCTGTAGAAATGGCTAAATATATGGAAAATGCTTTTCTTGCTACAAAAGTTATTTTTTGTAATGAAATGTTTGATATTGCATGTTCTTTAGGTGCTGATTATAATCTTGCTCGTGAAATATGGATTGCAGATCCTCGTATTGGCTCAAGTCATACTTTTGTTTATGAAAATAACAGGGGATATGGTGGAAGCTGCTTGCCAAAAGACATATCTTCGATAGTTGCCCAAGCAAAAGATGTGGGGGTTAATACCATGCTTTTAAATGGTGTTATTGATAAAAATAAGTTATATAAAAAGAAAAAATAGATATAATATTTTTTAATACGAATATAATTTTTATAAAGTTTAACAAATAAAAATGGACACAATGATGGTCAAACTTTATCCATCTAAAGTGTCCTTTTAAATATCAGTTAATAATAAGAAGTTTGTATATTATCTATTTAAAATTAGTTTTGTTAATTCTACTGGATCAACAATCTTTCCATCTTTATATACTCTCATATTTCCAGATGCAATTTCATCAATTAAAATAACTTCATTATTGTTATATCCGAATTCAAATTTTATATCCCATAAATCTAAGCCGATAGATTTTAAATCATCCGCAACAATTTTAGTGATTTTTAAAGTTTGTTCCTTCATACTTTCAAACATTTCTTTAGACATAATTCCTAAAGCAGCTAAACCTTCACTTGTTACAAGAGGATCACCTAAAGCATCATTTTTGAAAGTACATTCTACATATCCACCCTCAAGTACAGTACCATTCTTGATATATTCGCCATATCTACGGATGAAGCTTCCTGTAGCAACTAAACGGCAAATAACCTCTAATCCATGACCAAATACTTTTGCAGGTAAAACCTCCATGGTTGCATCCTCAATGTTTGCGTTAATATAATGTGTTTTAATACCTGCTTTTTTTAACAATTCAAAATAATGAATTGAAGTTTGAAGATTTGCTTTACCAATTCCTTCAATGGTTAAACCTACAGAATTCTCACCTGGATCAAACACTCCATCTTTTCCTGTGCAGTCATCCTTAAATTTTAATAAGACATTTCCATTTTCAAGGCTAAAAACATTCTTTGTTTTTCCTTCATAAATTTTTTTCATTTTTTTACCTTCCATTTGTTAAATATTTACTACAAAACGTATTTTATCATAAGGAACAATAATTTACAATTTATATTATAAAAAAATAAAAAAAATCAAGATTCTTTTTCTTGATTTTCCATTTTAAGAATTCTTTTTTCCTCTTTTGTAAGAGGTACAGGATCATATCCGCCCTTAAATAAGCGATTACATTTTAATAACCTTTTCGTAGTTAAGAAAGAGGCTTTAACAAAATTAAATTTTTCATAGCACTCTTTTGCATACTGACTGCAGGTAGGCAAAAACCGGCATCTAGGTTCTGTATTTGGTGAGATTTGGTTTTGATACCAGCAAATTAATTTAATAGGTAATTTATTTTTCATAGTATATTTGCTTCCATAAAGCAGCCAAGCTTTCTTCCCCAAGCAGTTTGCGAATAATTGCATAGCCAAAATCGATGGCATAAGCAACGCTTTTTGCCGTAATTAAATTTCCATCCTCCACCACACCCTGATTTAAATAGGTTCCTTTAAAATCCTCATTCATAGAAGTAAAGCAGGTATAATTTTTGTTTTTTAAATAACCTAACATTCCTAAAATAGTAGGGGCCGCACAAATTGCAGCTACTATTTTTTTATTTTCCATAAAATGTTTTATGATTTTATGCACCAAAGAGCTTGTCCTTAAATATTTATAATGTGAACCTCCGGGAAGAATTAGACAATCATATATTGTATAGTCTACTTCATTTACGGGAGTAAGATTGGTTAAAGATATATTATGTGAACCGGTAGTGGTATTCGAAATAGAAGCAATGGTTAGATCTATTTTTGCTCTTCGAAGTAAGGCAAAAGGAGCAACCGCTTCAAGTTCTTCAAATCCTTCAAATATTAGTGCTAATGCTTTCATAAAATCCACCTCTTATCCTATTAGATATTATAACAAAAACATTTTATTTTTAAAATAGAGTTTAGAACTTATTTTCTAAAGCTTTCATATAATAAGTGTAGGGAGGTATGTATATGAATGAAGTCCGTGAGATAGTTACGAAAGCAGTAGTAGCAAAAGGAAAGAAAGTAATGCATATTTCTCATGAATTGCATACTACTGCCCATCCATATTCCATATTGGGTTGTTGGATTATTAATCATGAGTTTGAAGCAAACAAAAAAGAAAATCTTATTGATATCGACGGAAACCTAGAAGTAAACATTTGGTATTCAACAGAAGAAAATACAAAAACAGATGTTTTAAGAGAAAATATTTCTTACCATAAAGATATAAAGGTTAAAAAAATAGTAAAAGACTATCTTAAAAACAGCGATGATGTATTAGCTAAGATATTAAAGCATCCAACCGTTACAAATGCGAAAATTGAAGATGATATTATCTATTTAGATTTAGAATTTGAAATTTTAGCGGAAGTCATCGGAGAGACAAAGATGCAGGTTACCGTATTTACGCCTTTAGAGGTACAAGATGAAGATATAGAAGACCTAGATATAGAAGTAAATGAAGATTTTTTAAATGACAAAGAATGAAATAATTAAAAGGCTCTATGCCTTTTTTTATTTTGAAAAGAAAAAAAGATGTTATTATGCATAACATCTTATGATTTTATGGAATGATAAAGTTTTTTAATTGCTTCAAAAGTTTCATTGGATATATCATGTTCAATTTTACAGGCATCATTTTCTGCAATCTCTTTATCCACACCCAAGTGAATAAATAAATTGGTTATGATTATGTGACGTTCATAAATTTTTTCTGCTATCGTAAGACCAGCCTTGGTTAAGGTTATATGACTATTTCCATCAATTTCAATATAACCATCCTCTTTTAATTTTTTTAAAGCAATGGATACAGATGGTTTAGAAAAGTTTAAAATATTTACGATATCAATTGCATGTATTTCTTTTTGTTTTTTTGATAGCATTAATATAGCTTCTAAATAATTTTCTCCAGATTCTAGTAATGACATAATCGTTCACCTCATATACTATATTATACAAAATATTCTTTAAAAAATAAATATTGACTTGTAAAAAAAACTAGCATATAATAATTATGTTAGTATCTACTAACTTTTATTTTAAGATTATAGTTAGCAATATCTAACTTATGGGGTGAATAGAATGGAGAAACGATTAAGCGAATTTAAATTAGGCGAATCGGGAAAAGTAAAAGAAATTCATTGTGATGAGGATATAAAAAGAAGAATGGTCGATATGGGATTAGTTGTTGGTGTGGAAATCCTTCTAAAACGAATTGCACCATTAGGAGATCCGCTAGAAATATCCTTAAGAGGATATAATCTAGCCATAAGAAAATGGGAAAGTTCGAAGATTATAATGGAAGTAGAAAAATGATTTTTGCATTAATCGGAAACCCAAATTGTGGAAAAACTACTCTTTTTAACAGTTTAACAGGAGCTACGGCGAAAACAGGAAACTGGCCTGGAGTAACCGTTGAAAAAAAAGAAGGACAATTTAAAGACCATACCCTTGTGGATTTACCAGGTATTTATTCCTTATCCCCATATTCCCCAGAAGAGATTGTATCTAGAAATTATATTTTAGAAGAAAAACCAGATTGTGTGATTAATATTGTAGATATAACCAATTTAGAGAGAAATCTTTATTTAACCTTACAGCTTTTAGAAATGGATGTTCCTGTAGTTTTAGCTTTAAACATGATGGATATAGCGAAAAAAAGAGGATTTGATATAGATGTTTCTATATTAGAAAAGAAATTAAATATTCCTTGTATAGAAATATCAGCATTAAAGCAGGAAGGAATGGAGGCTTTAATTTCTCTTGCTTGTAAAACTGCTATAGTTCCTAGAACCGGAAAAACGGTTTTAAAGGATAACCTAATAGAAAAATTTAAAAATTCTTTTCATCAGCATAATAGCTTTTATGCCGTAAAATTAATTGAAGAGGATGAATTAATTTTAAAAAAGTTTCCAAATTTAGAAAAAGAAGTAAAGTATATAAAGGATAGCAATATCAATTATGTAGAAAAATATGCGAATGAAAGATATGCGTTTATAGCTAAGGAATTATCTTGCAGTATAACTTCACAAAAAATAGAAAGTAAAACAGAAAAAATAGATAATGTATTAACCCATAGAATATGGGGATTACCTATTTTTCTTTTGATTATGTTTTCTGTGTTTCATATCACCTTTAGTGAGGATTTTCTATTTTTAAATGCATTACATATTATACCTGATGGATCGTTTTCTCTTCCAATCATTGGAGAATCAAAAATTGCTGCTCCTGGTATGCTTTTATATAATTTAATGGACTATGTCGTTGGATTTATTGGCACAGGATTAGGCAATTTATTAAAGGGTGCTCCTTCCTGGTGCTCCTCCTTATTAGTCGATGGCGTTTGGGGTGGTGTTGGAGCGATCCTGTCCTTTATTCCTAATATTTTGGTATTATTTTTGTTTATAACGATTTTAGAGGATTGTGGTTATATGGCCAGAGTCGCCTTTTTGATGGATAAAATTTTTAAGGGGGTAGGTCTTTCTGGCAAAGCCTTCATTCCTTTAATATCCTGTTTTGGATGTGCAGTGCCAGGAATTATGGCTACCAAAACATTAAAAAGCGATAAGGAAAGAAGAATGACCATTATGCTTGCCCCTTTCTTTTCCTGTGGTGCGAAACTTCCGATATGGACGGCATTTGCTGTGATTTTATTTGGTGGTGCCTATGCGGAGGTTATTGTATTTGGTGTTTATTTATATGGTATTGCTGTTGCGATTGTAATGGCAGCAGTATTGAATAAAATATTAAAAGGAAAAGCCGAACCTTTTTTAATGGAAATGCCAGAATATCATATCCCACAGGCAAAAAATGTAGGGTTACTGTTGTGGGAAAAATGTAAGCATTATTTAATCAAGGCAGGTACTTTAATTGCTGCATCTACCGTGATTTTATGGGTTTTAACAAATTTTAGTTTTACATTTCAAATGGTGGAAAATATAAATGATTCAATTTTAGGAAATATCTCTAGTTTTATTGCCCCTCTTTTTTATCCTTTAGGCTTTGGAAGAGGAGAATTTAAAGGCGTATTTATTATAGGTGCTTTTGCCGGTTTAATTGCAAAAGAAGAGGTTCCTGCAATCTTTTCTTCCTTAGGTGTACTTGATATGGCTATATCTTCGGTAACACCTGCCGCTATTTTTGCTTATATGTCCTTTAATCTTTTGGTTATTCCTTGTATGGCAGCTGTGTCTGCAGCAAGAGGAGAACTTCAAAACAGAAAGCATTTCTGGCTTGCCATTCTTTTTTGGGTGATTACCGCCTACCTATGGTCCATGCTGGTCTATGTGATTGCATCCGTTATCAGCCAATATTGGTGGGTATCCATTGTTTTACTTGTGCTAGTTATTATAGGAATTGTTTTTATAATTCTTTATTCTATGAAAAAGGAAAGACTTTTATATGCAAATCGTTGAGATTGTTGTAATACTTATTGCTTGTTTCTTATTGCTATTTCCCCTTATTTATTTTCTTGTTAAAAGAAAAAAGGGTTGTGGATATCATTGTGAATCATGTAAAAAATATTGTTCAAAAAAAGAAAAATCTGGAAATTAGTTTCCAGATTTCTTTTTCTTTTTATCGTCTTGTTTATTTAATATATCTTTTTTATTTGAAACATGACTTCCCTCCTGATTATTAAAGCTTCTTTGTGTAAGCTTATCTTTTGGGTTGTTTCTTGCTATTTCATTCATATAATCACCATTTAATTATATATCTTTTTTTTTGTAAATATGTTAAAATATATAAAGATGTGTAAAAAGGGGCGAACAGAGATGAGACTCAGTCAATATTTATTTACATATAGATCCAATAATAATTTAACACTTGTTTTAAATGCAGCAAAATCGAATCCGAAATCCTTTGTAACGATAGAAGAAAAAGAAATAGGATTTAAAATAGAACCTACATTTCTTTTTTATCGTACCATAGCTTCTTCTAGAACATCCGTTATTTTGGATAAGAACTATCAAATAATGCATAAGGATTGTGGCTGTTTAGAATTTTATAAAAAGCAGGAATGTATACATAGTGTAGCTTTATATGCAATTAGCCTTATGATTTTAAATCCTAAGCTCTATGATCAGGAATATGAAGTATTTCAGTCTAAGGTTCTTGCGTTAAAGCATAACCAGATACTAAACCGTTTATCTTTAGAATTAAAAACGGCAAATGCTTATTTTGGATTAATTCATCTTACTCCATGTATTGAAGCCTATGGTCATAATTATCAGCTTTCGTTAAAAATAGGCTATGATAAAGAGTATGTAATAAAAAATATTTTAGGCTTTATTCATTGTATGGAGAATAATTTAGAATATTCTTATGGACAAAGATTATCCTTTGTTCATTCCTATGAATGCTTAGATGAGGTAAGTAAAGAGTTTTATAGTTTTTTAATGAATATCAAAACGGATTCTTCCGAAAAAAGTGTAGAAATCCGAAAATCACATGTTTTAAAGATATTAGAAATTTTTCAAGGAAATACGATTTATTTTAAAGCAGAAGAAAATAGTAAATCCCTGCCTAGAAAAATTGTAAAATCGAATGAGGTTGAACTTGTATTAAATGCAGAAAAATTATTCATATCCTCTCCTAGAAATTCTTCCGTATTTGTAAGTGGTGTGAATAATGCTTATTTTATAGATAAAGAGTTTATTTATACCTATACCTATAATTCCAGAATGGAGGGTAAAATTTTTGAATGCTTGTTTAAGGTTGAAGGTGGTCTTATCATCGATGTAAACAGTGAGGATTTTATCGCAAACCTATTACCTATGATAAAAAATAGCATTCAAATTCAAGATGATTTCTATGAAAGGTATCCAGTTCCGGATATTAAAATATGCAGCTATATTTCTTATGAACAGAAGAATATTTATTTAACAAATAAAATCGAATGTGATGAGGAAAATCGAACAAGTCCTTATATGCTTCAGTTATTAGATGGCTATTATCAAGCCATGGAGGGATTCTATTTCACAAAGAATAAAGAAGGAAGATATAATATTTGTAATATAGAAAATCAATATAAATTTTTAACAAGTGATTTATCTTTTTTAAAATCCTTTGGAGAAATCTATTTTGATGAATCCATGAAAAATATCAGAACCAAAAAAAGTAGCAGGACAAGTGTAAATATTTCCTATAATGTAGGTTTACTGGATTTTCAGTTTGAAAATAATTCGTTAACCTTAGAAGAAATCCAGCAAATGCTTAATGCCTATCATCAAAAAAAGAAGTTTGTTCAATTAAAAGATAATACCATATTAGAAATTAATGAGGCAGATGCAAAGGAAATCGATGACTTTTTAGAGGATTTTAATATTTCTATAAAGGATATAAACACCAAAATCCATAAGCCTTTAAATTATCTTTTAAAATTAGTAGAGGGACAAGATAAAAATTTATCCTTAGATGATACCATTCTTAAAATAATGGAAAATATAAAAGAATATAAAAAAAGTGATATTCTGCCTAAGTCTTCGTTTTTAAAATCCTTAAGAGAATATCAGATTGAAGGATTTAAATGGCTTAAGACTTTATCCTCTTATGGCTTTGGCGGTATTTTAGCTGATGATATGGGCCTTGGAAAAACTTTAGAAATTATCAGCTTTATTGATTCGGATGAAAGTATGAAACCAAGCTTAATTGTCTGTCCTATGTCCTTAGTTTATAACTGGGAGCATGAATGTATGAAATGGGGCTTGGAATGTCCGGTTTATTTAATTATAGGCAGTGCAGAAGAACGAAGTACTATGATTCAAAAAATAAATGATAAAAAGAAATCCTTGTATATAACCTCTTATGATTCTTTAAGAAGAGATGTCGATTTATATCAAAATAAATTTCGGTTTGTTATCGCCGATGAGGCGCAGTTTATAAAGAATCAGTTTGCCCAAAAAAGTGAAGCAATTAAAACGATACAATCCGATATCAATTATGCTTTAACTGGTACACCAATTGAAAATGGACTTGCGGATTTATGGAGTATTTTTGATTTTATAATGCCTGGTTATTTATCAAATTATAGTCATTTTAAAAACCGATATGAGACTTTAATTTTACATAAAGATGAAGAAGCTTTAGAAAATTTACAAAAAAGAGTGAATCCTTTTATTTTAAGAAGAACCAAAAAGGATGTATTAAAGGATTTACCAGATAAGATCGAAGATTATTATTATTGTAAAATGGATACGAAGCAAAAGGAAATATATGATGCATATGTTTTAAAATTAAAAGAAGATATCAAAATGGGAGGGAATAATATTTTAGCCTTACTTACAAGATTAAGACAAATATGTATTACTCCAGAGCTTCTGTATCAGGAATCCTTTGAAAATACAAAAGTGGATATGGCCATAGATTTAATTAAATCCTCTATTGATTCTAAGCATCGTGTGTTACTTTTTTCGCAGTTTGCCCAAAGCTTCCCGATTCTTTCAAAGGAGTTAGAAAAAATAGGAATAAAGTATTTTATTTTAGATGGCAGCACGAAATCAAAGGCAAGATTAGATATGGTGGAAGAGTTTAATACAAATGAAGATATTAAAGTGTTTATCATTTCTTTAAAGGCTGGAGGCACCGGATTAAATTTAGTTGGTGCGGATATGGTGATTCATTTAGATCCTTGGTGGAATTTAAGCGCAGAAACACAGGCTACCGATCGGGCATATCGAATTGGTCAAACAAAAAATGTGTATGTGGTCAAATTAATTTGTAAGGATACAATTGAAGAAAAAGTCATAAAATTACAAGCGTTAAAGAAAGAATTAGCCGAGTCTATTTTAGAATCTGATGAGCAAGTAAATGTAAAATTTACAAAAGAAGATATTTTAGAATTATTAGACTAAAGGGATTGACATTTTTACAATTTTTGGTATAATCAAATTAAGAATAATTCTTAATAAGGAGGAATAGGATGATAAGAAGAAATACAAATCAAAGACAGATTGTTTATGAATCTTTAAAGCATTTAGGACATGCATCTTCCGAGTGTCTAATCCAATATATTCAAAGGAATTATTCTGAAATTTCATTAGCTACCATTTATCGTAATTTAGGAATCTTAATAGATGAAAATCTGGTAAAAAAGGTAAAGCTAGATGGAATCGATGTTTATGAAACGGTCAAGGAAAAGCATTTCCATTATGTCTGCAAGCATTGTGGCAAGATTATGGATATAACACCACAGGAAGTAAATATTAATTTTTCAAATATTCGCTTTATTCATGAGGAGCGTGTCGATGAATGTGATATTGTCTTTTATGGAATGTGTCATAAATGTCAAAATACAATTTTAAATTAAAAAGGGGTAAAAAAAAATGAAAAAATTTGTATGTAAAGTATGTGGTTATATCCACGAAGGAGATGCTGCACCTGAGGCTTGTCCAGTATGTAAGGCACCTGCAAGTAAGTTTGAAGAGGTTTTAGGAGATTTAACATGGGCTTGTGAGCATGAAGTTGGCGTGGCTAAGGATGCTCCAGAGGACATTAAAGCCGATTTAAGAATGAACTTTGAAGGGGAATGCTGTGAAGTTGGTATGTATTTAGCTATGGCACGTGTTGCTCATAGAGAGGGATATCCAGAAATCGGTATGTATTATGAAAAGGCAGCTTATGAAGAAGCAGAGCATGCAGCAAAATTTGCAGAATTATTAGGTGAGGTTGTTACACCATCTACAAAGAAAAATCTTGAGTTACGTGTTGCAGCAGAAAATGGTGCAACTGCAGGAAAATTAGATTTAGCGGTTCGTGCTAAGAAATTAAATTTAGATGCAATCCATGATACGGTTCATGAAATGGGAAAAGATGAAGCACGTCACGGAAAGGCTTTTAAGGGCTTATTAGACAGATATTTTAATTAATTTTGTAATAAAAAGACCTAAAATTTTCGTTTTAGGTCTTTTTTACTCTATAAAAATAGGGTATAATAGAGCTATGCCGAAATAGCTCAGCTGGTAGAGCAATTCCCTCGTAAAGAATAGGTCGTAGGTTCGAGTCCTATTTTCGGCACCATTATAAAAATAGACAGCATAATTATGCTGTTTTTCTTTTTAATTGTTTAGATAAGGCATTATAAGCTTTCTTGACACTTAAAATACGAAATGTTAAAATTAAAATGATAATTTAAAATAAATCATTTATTAGATAATTATCCCATAATATTCCCAAAATTTTAATTTATAATAAAGTAAATTTAAAGAAACTAGGTGTATTCATGAAAAGAGTTTATACATTCTTATGTATTTTTATTTTTCTTTTTTCCTTAAGCTCTTGTGGAAAAGAAGGAATAAAATATAAAGATCCATTACCTTCTGATTCTCCTACATTAGATAATGCAAATAATATAACCCAAGGAGGAAAAGAAGAAAATAAAAATGATACTTCTTTAGAACCCGTTTATAAGGAATCAAATTATTCGATTATCGATTCGGATGCGGCATCTATCGTTACTCCAGTAGAGCAAACCGTAGATATGGTTTATGATAGTGTAGTATCTATATCTGTTACAGCAGCAACCTTCACTGGAAGCGGATCTGGTGTTTTGTTTTCTTCTGATGAAACGCTTGGATTAAGCTATATTGTTACTTGCTTTCACGTAATAGAGGATTGCTTTAGTATTTCAGTAGTATTATCCGATGGAAATATGTATGATGCTAAGGTAGTTGGTGGGTATCGGGATGAGGATTTGGCTGTTTTATCTATAGAGGCAACCGATTTAACCTATGCGAGTTTTTATACGGACTCTAATAAATTAAAATTAGGCTCACAGGTGGTATGTATTGGAAATCCATTAGGAACACTACCAGGTAGCGTTTCTAGCGGATATTTATCCTATGTGAACCGAAAGATTTCTACGAGTAAATATGAAACTATGGAATTACTTCAAACTGATGTAGCCATTAATTCTGGAAACAGTGGTGGTGGATTATTTAACACAAGCGGAGCTTTAATTGGTATAGTGAATGCAAAATATGCCGATGAAGATATTGAAGGATTAGGATTTGCGATTCCGATTAACACGGTAAAAAAAGTAATAAAGGATTTTATGTCCACCGCTAGATATGACGTAGCCAATAAGTCCTGGCAGGAAGGATATGTTGTAGGAGACTGGGAATTTGGCTTTACCATTTCGGATGGGTATACTGGAAGTGGTTTTATGGGCAACATCAGCTATGTCATTTATATAAGTAAAATCGCCTCCAATACGACTTCCTCTGGAAGAAGCGTGCTAAAGGAAAAGGATATTATTACTTCAGTGAAAATAGATTATTTGGATGAAACGAAAACGGATATAGAATCACTTACGATTTTATCAGCCAGCTCATTATTAAGTGAAATCTATTCAGCTAAATTATCGTTAGGAGATCACATTATTTTTACAGTAAAAAGAGATAATGCAATTCAAACGATAACCGTTGAGCTAGTCCAATTTATCTATTGCATATAAACTAGGGCTTTTCAAGCCCTTTTTTTCTTGATTTAAATGACGATTTTTTATATAATATTATAGGAATTGAGGTGCTATTATGGCAAATTATACGGATTTAGCAAATGTAATATTTCCAAATATAACGCAAACAATAGAGGATTTAGAAAAAAGATATCCAAAAAGAGATTTACCTGAAGGTGCTATGGTAACTAGATTTGCACCATCACCTACAGGCTTTTTGCATACAGGAAGTTTATTTACCTCCTTAGTTTCTTCACGCTTTGCCAAACAAAGCGGAGGGGTATTTTATATCCGATTAGAGGATACGGATACGAAAAGAGAAATTGAAGGCTCAGGAGAATCTTTAATAGAACAACTTGCGGTTTTTAATGTTATACCGGATGAAGGCTATATTTCTGATACGAAAGAAATCGGTAAATATGGTCCATATAAGCAATCCCAAAGAGCCGATATATATAAGATTGTTATCAAGCATTTAATATCTATTGGCAGGGCATATCCATGTTTTTGTCGTGCAGAGGAATTAAATGAGCTTAGAAAAACACAGGAAGCCAATAAAGAAATTCCTGGATATTATGGAAAATATGCAAAATGCAGGAACTTAACCGTAGAGGAAGCAATACAAAAAATAAATCATAGAGATCCTTACATTATAAGATTTAAATCTATGGGAGATCATAATAATAAAATATTTTTTCATGATGAAATTAAAGGAGATTTAGAATTAACCGAAAATGATCAGGATATTGTCATTTTAAAATCTGATGGATTACCTACCTATCATTTTGCGCATTTAGTCGATGATCATTTTATGAGAACTACGCATATTACTCGTGGTGAAGAGTGGTTGTCTAGTCTTCCTATTCATTTAGAGCTTTTTGATACCGCTGGCTTTGAACGTCCTAAATATGCGCATGTTCCCGTAATTATGAAGGTGGAAAACGGCAACAGAAGAAAACTTTCAAAACGTAAGGATGAAGAAGCAGCCGTTAGCTATTTCTTAGAACAGGGATATCCGAAATATGGTTTTATCGAATATTTATTAACGATTGCGAATTCAAATTATGAAGCGTGGAGAAATGACAATTTAGATAAAGATTATTATGACTTTAACTTATCTTTTGATAAAATGTCTTTAGATGGTGCTTTATTTGATATTGCGAAAGTTGCCAATATCTCTAAGGAAAGAATGGCTTATAAGAAAGCCAAAGATTTATGTGAAGAGGTTAAAGTTTGGGCAAAAGTTTATCATCCAGATTTCTATAATAAAATTATTGCAAATGAAGATTACTTTATCTCTATTTTAAATATTGAAAGAGAAAAAGAAAAACCTCGTAAAGATTATGCAAAGTATTCTGATATTTATCCGATTATTTCTTTTTTCTATGATGATGTTTATGATGCAATCGATAAAACCAATTTAGAATGGAATCCTTTAATGAAAAAAGAAGATATAAAGGAAGTATTAGAAGATTATTCCAAACAAATTAATCTTTCTTTAAACGAAGAGGAATGGTTTGAATCCATTAAGCAATTAGCTGTAAAACATGGCTTTGCCGACAATATAAAGGTTTGGAAAAAAGATAAAGAATCCTATAAAGGACATGTTGGAGATGTTTCTGAATTTTTAAGAATCGCCTTAAGTGGTAAAAAGAATTCTCCTAATCTTTATTGTGTTATTCAAATCCTAGGCAAAGATAAAGTTATTTCTAGAATAAAAGATACTTTAAAACAAATTTAACTTGAAAAAAAAATAAAATATGGTATGATTATATGTGCGTAAGCGCATATACGCCTTGGCCTGTTGGTGAAATGGTTAACACATTGCCCTCTCAAGGCAACATTCATGGGTTCGAACCCCATACAGGTCACCAAATAAAAAAAATAGGACACGAAAGTGTCCTTTCATTATTTATGTGTCTGTAGCTCAGCTGAATAGAGTGTAACCCTCCGAAGGTTAAGGTCGTGGGTTTAAGTCCCATCAGACACGCCATTAAACTAAAAATACCTCCATTTAGAGTAGAAACAATTACAAGAAATGGAGGTTGTTTTATATATAAAGGCTTTTAGACAAATCTTTTTTCTAAATGACAAGATTTCAAAAAAAGAGTTTGTTATAATTCAGTTAGATGAAGGAAGTGGAAAGTAAATGGAATGGACAACCTGTATTAAAGATGCAATTCGCTTTATAGAAGAACATCTTCTTGACCCTATTGGTCCAGAGGATGTAGCAGATGCGGTGCATATCTCTCCAATGTATCTGCAAAGAGGATTTCAAATCCTTACTGGTTTTCATATTGCAGAATACATTAGAAATAGAAGATTATATGAGGCAGGTAAATCAATTATTTCTTCAAAAAAGAAAATAATTGATCTTGCGTATCAATATGGCTATGGAACACCAGAAAGCTTTACGAAAGCCTTTTATAGATTTCATGGAATGACGCCTTTAGAATTACGAAAGAAACCATCTGCCATCCACGTTTTTTATCCATTACATATCGAAATACGGATTAAAGGAGGAAATTATATGGAGTATGTAGTAGAAGAATTAGAAAGTTTTAAGGTGATAGGATTTTCAAGAGAATTTTCTTTTGAAAACTCATATCAAGAAATCCCAAAATTTTGGGATGAAATTTACAGAAAATATCATTCAAGATTATATTCTGGTCAAAACCCTACAAATACGCTAGGACAAGCCATTATTCATAATCAAATTGGGGAATTTGGAATTTGTGTCGATGCATCACAAAAACCAGGGGTATTCCAATATTGGATTGCTGGAAACTATCAAGGAGGTACTATTCCTGAAGAATTAAAGGTTTTTGAATTACCTAAAATGACATGGGCAAAGTTTAAATGTGTAGGACCAATGCCAAATGCTTTACAGGAAGTTAACACTCGAATTTTTAAGGAGTGGCTTCCAGGAAATAAGGAATATGAAATTGCAGGTAGATATAATATAGAATGGTATAGTAGCGAAGGCGATATGCAGTCGAATGAATACAAGTCCGAAATTTGGATTCCAGTAAAAAAGAAGTAAGCATAAACAAAAAATGCCACTGCAGTGGCATTTTTCTTATGATTTAAGAATTTAACTTGAAAATTCATAAATAGGTATGCTATAATTCTAAATAGAAATTTAATGATAAAATTCAACTTTGCAGAGATACCCAAGAGGCTGAAGGGACACGCTTGGAAAGCGTGCAGATCGGTAACACGATGCAGGGGTTCAAATCCCCTTCTCTGCGCCATCTTAAGAGTACACAGATAATACGTTGGTATTATCTGTTTTTTTATACCTAATTTTACTTAGATTTACCAAATCAAACCGAATTACGCAGAATTAAGCAAAAATATATTTTTGATAAAAATTAAGAAAAAAGTACGTTTTATTGATATTTAGAAAAAATTTTTTATCAACTTATATCACTGAGTGAAACTTCAAACCACTCACTAAGTTAAGTAGGGGGTTCGAACTTTCACTTGGTAAAAGAAAAGAGGTCGATTAAAACCTCTAAAGTAGTTTGTTAATATAGATTCCAAAATTGCAGGTGTAATAAGTTTTTCTTATTCGATGCTGGAATGTTGAGTTGAAAATAGTTTCAAATGATTTTGGTAAAAAGCTAATGTCACTTGAGCCAACAATGAAGACTAGTTGATTCCGATTAACAACAATCAGCCTTTTAAGGATTTTTTTAAAATCAATATTCTTGAGGGATTCCAAGTTCTCTGGAATCTCTTTTAATTTGTTAGTCGAAAGACTCACAAAAAATCCACACGCTAGGCGTGTGAGAATCGAAGTAGCTTCTTGCGTTGTTATAATAAAAACCTCCATGGTATAATGTTGATGGTCTGGCAACCGAAAACAAAATACCAAGGAGGAAATATCAATGGCAAGAAAAACCAATGACGATTCTAGTTTATCACATACGAGATGGAATTTGAAGTACCATATTGTATTTATCCCAAAATATCGAAGAAAAGAAATATATGGGAAGATAAGAAGTGATATAGGAAGAATCATCAGAAAACTATGTGAGTATAAGGGAGTGGAAATAATAGAGGCACATGCAATGAGTGATCATATCCATATGCTGGTGAGGATACCACCAAAGATAGCAGTGTCAAATTTCATGGGATATCTGAAAGGGAAATCCTCATTGATGATATTTGAAAGACATGCAAATTTGAAGTACAAGTATGGCAACAGGAACTTTTGGGCAAAAGGATACTTTGTGTCGACAGTGGGGTTGAATGCAGAAGTTGTGAAAGAATACATCAGAAATCAAGAGAAAGAAGATATGATGGAAGACAACTTGTCGACCAAAGAATACAAGGATCCCTTCAAGGGATAAGCCAGAGTGAGAGACACGGTTGTCAGGCCGTTAAAAAGACCCCTTAAGGGTCGTCGTGAGGTAGAAGCCCTTATAGGGGAGCGTAAAAACCACACGTTTGACGTGTGGATTGTTATTTCTTTTACAATCTCGCTTGCCTTTTCATCAGCTGTTTCCATGGTTAGAATTTTGTTTTGTAATGAATTTCTTTCTTTAACTAAATCTGCTATCTCATTGAGTAGTTCAGTTTTAATTGCTTCGTGGTATTCGGTATGAGAAGAAGCTAGTTCATGATAACGCCCTCTAAGGCTTGATATTTCGCTTTCTAGGGCGTTTAATTTTTCTTTCGAATTGGTTTCCTCATCGTTGCTGAAGGCTTTTGTGAGGGCAGTTTTGAAAGTTGCCTTATTATCATTAGTATATTTAACAGCTTTATAATGATTTGATTTAAAGTAGAAACGAATAGTGATTTACTATCGTTGCAGAAGATAATGCTTTTATTGATGTATTATGTAGTTAATAATATATTGACATTTTATTTTTACTATTTAAATTAAAAAAAGATAAAGGATCTACTTATATTTCGTAGCAGATCCTTTATCACTAAGTGCTATTTATTTTTATTTGCTAGTTCTTTTTGTTCATAAACTTCTTGTTTTCGAATCTTGGCATACTCACGGTCATTTATTTGAATCAATTCAACAAGTTTACTTATGTTTTCCTCTTCATTTTGTGGAAAAACGTAAGTTGTAACTATCTTTAATAATCCAATGATAAGAGCTAAAAAAGATACTAATGCAGATATGATAGTGGCAATACCTTCTAGGTTAAGTTTATCATTTGTGGTTATAAAATAGATTAGCAAAAAAATTCCGACAAAAGAAGTTACTAAAATCCCAATACATACACTAAATATTATTATCTTGAACCAAAAACTAATATTCACCTTGTTTTTAAAACTTTTTACGTAAAGTTCTAGTAACTCTGTAATATCTTTATCACGTTCTTGTTTGATTCTTGCATCATCTAATTCAGTATCAACATTGATTGACTTATGATCTTCACTTTTTATAATTGCTTCTATTGATTGAAAATCATCTTGCTCACTATATTGAAAATCATCTTGTTCACTACACATAATAGGGTTACTCCTTATTTGGTGTTACTTCACCAATTCTTTTAAGTAAGCAATCCCAACTTACATCATACACTTTTGCGAAAAGTTTAATAAATCTATAGTCTATTTCTTTGACGTTAAAATTTTCAATGTCCCTCAAAAGTTTTTCTCTTGGAATAAGTAAACATGCCGCAAAATAATCGGCTTCTTGCTCAGTTTGCTTTCTATTGTAGCTACTAAATCTGTTATCAATATGTGCAAATCTAGCACCGATTTTGATTTGACCATTAGAAAAAGCATTAGAATCAAGAAAAAAATGTGCCAATTCATGTGCTATTGCAAATCTTTTTTCTTCAAATGATAGTTTCCTATTCACACCTATCATCTTAGTATCTCTATTTTCAATATTTCCAATTAAAATAAATCCTTCCATTCCGTCATCATCAAATTCTGCGACATTAAAGCCAAAAGTTTTAGAAAATTGAACAATATCAATTGGAGTTCGAGCAAAAATGTTTATTTGTTCATCTGTAAAACTTTCTACTAAAGATACAAATAAATTATCTAATTCAGATAATCTTTCAGTTGAGATTCTTTCATCTGCCATATTATTTCTCCTCATTTTTCTCACCTCTGTAATATTATTGTTCTCTATTAAAGCCTATTCTATAAAAACTTTATTATGCATATTATCTCGAGGTTAGAAAATTCTTTTCTTTGGTTTATTTTATCATTTTTTTTACATGTTGTAAATATACCATTAACTGATTTTTGAGAGGATTTTTATTTTTCTTGCTTAATTTTTATAATATATTTAATTTGAATATAGTCTTTAATATTTAAATACTGTCTGATATATTCGGGAGACAAAGAAATTAAAGTAAGTAATTAGATTAAGTCTAGGAACATTTTATAAGAAGTTATTATAGTAATCATAAAAAATATTGCTAAAGAAAATAAAGATAGAATTATAGGAATTGCAATGATCAATAAAAATATTAAAATTATAAAGAAAATTTGCTTCATCTGAAAATGAATTTTGACATTATTTTTAAAGCATATATATTCAATTAAATTCAGCTATTAGAGAAAAGGTAATACTGTCGATAGCCTACGCTGTCAATCAAAAGGTAATTATAATATTATTTTGACAAATATAAGTTTTTGGGATTTGAGAAAAATGAGACTGCAATGGTAAAAATAAGTCGATCAAATAGACATTTTGCTAAAAAAGTGCTATAATAATGAAAATGAAATATATTAAATCAAGGAGGCATATGCGATGAATTACGATTATGCAAAAGCGATAAAGCAATTACGTAATAAAATGATACTTTCGCAAATCGAGTTTGCCAAACTTTTGGGAGTTGCGTTTTCTACTGTTAATAGATGGGAATCTGGACTTTATTCTCCAACAATTAAAGCAAAAAGAAAATTAGCACCATTATTTGAAAAATATAAAGTCGTATTGGAGGAAAAAGAAGATGGCAAGGAAAGTAGCAGATAAAGCAATTAATATTGAGAATATATTATTTAATTGTAGAAATATTTTAAGAGCAGCAAAAAACTCGGGATCATTTTTTGAAAAAAGAGATATGATGCTTACTTTGGTATTCTTACGCTTTATTGGTGAAAAATATGAAGATGGACTTGCAAGATTAATTGAAAACTTAAAAGAGCAAGGACTAGATGTTGAAGATAAAAATATAAGACAAGCATTTATTGAAGATGCTACTTTTATTGATGGAACATATAATCTTCCTAAAGTTGCTAGATGGAATACGATTATTAATACTCCAGCTCCTAAATTAAATGTTGCATTAGACGATGCTTTAAAAGCTCTGTCTAATAGTGATAATTCCTTAAAAGGATGTTTTGTAGAAGGTACATTTACAACTAGCAATTTAACACCAAATGACATTAAGAAACTTGTTGATGAAGTTAATAAGATTAGTCATAAGGCATTTGGTGAAGAGAAAGACTTAATTGGTCGGGTTTACGAATATTTCTTAAAAGAGTTTGCTGTTAATGCTACTAAAGAAGAAGGAGAATTCTATACACCACATGATATAGTTCAATTAATTGCAGCAATGGTAGAACCTTTTGATGGGACATTATATGATCCTGCGTGTGGTTCTGGAGGTATGTTTATTCAAAGTGCTGATTTAGTTAAATCTAAACAAGGCAACTTAAATAGCATTAATGTATATGGCCAAGAAAAAGATGCTGCAACATATAGATTAGCTAAAATGAATTTAGCTTTAAGAGGAATTAGTCATAATCTTGGAAGTACAAATGATTCATCATTTACTAATGATTTACATAAAGGCAAATATTTTGATTATGTAATGGCGAATCCTCCATTTAATTTAAAAGGTTGGTATGATTCCGATTTGAAAGATGATTCAAGATGGGCAGATTATGTTACTCCGCCGGAGAGTAATGCTAACTATGCTTGGATTTTACATATGCTATCACATTTGAAACCAAGGAAAGGTGTTGCAGGATTCTTGCTTGCTAATGGTGCATTAAATGATAGCGACACCTTAGAAATTCGTAAAAAATTAATCCAAAATGATAAGGTTGAAGCAATTATTGTTTTACCTAGAGAATTATTCATTACTACAGATATCAGTGTTACTTTATGGATATTAAATCAAAATAAAAAAGGTGGAATGTATCATGGCAGACAACAAAGGAATCGTGAACATGAAATCTTATTTATGGATTTAAGAACATGGACAGATAACCCAGTAAAGAAGGAAGGAAAAAAGAAAGTAAGGTTAGACTCAGTTCAAATAGAGAAGGCTGCAAAGATTTATCATGATTGGCAAAATAAAGGAATAGATGGCAGTAACTATAAAGTTCCTGAACTATATAGAAGTGTAAATATTCAAGAGATTAAATCTAAGGATTGGACATTAATCCCTAGCAAATATATTGAATTCATTGATCATGATTTAGATATTAATTTCGATGAAGAAATGAAACGAATTCAATTAGAAATGCGAGATATTATGAAGAAGGAAAAGGTGTCTCAAAAAATGCTTGAAGATGCTTTTGAAGGTATTGGATATGGCATTAAATAAGGTGAGATTAGGTGATTATATTGAACTTTGTGATGAAAAAAATTTTGATGAAAAATATTCATTAGAGTATGTAAAAGGCATTTCAACTCAAAAAAATTTTATTGAAACAAAAGCAAATATGGATGGTGTTCCACTTAAAGGCTATAAAATAGTAAAACCAGGTTGTTTTGCATATGTTCCAGACACTTCTAGAAGAGGAGACAAGATTTCTTTAGCTTATAATGACAGTGAGGATGTAATTTTAGTTTCTTCTATTTCTGTTATATTTAAAGTTACTAACGAACAATTATTATCTGCAAAGTATTTATTTATGTATTTTAATAGGCCAGAATTCGATAGATTTAGTAGATATAATTCCTTTGGTTCAGCAAGAGAGCCATTTAACTGGGAAGATATGTGCGATATTGAAATTGAACTTCCAGATTTACCAACACAAGAAAAGTTTGTAAAAGTATACCTTTCAATGTTAGAAAATCAAAAGAATTATGAGCGTGGTCTTGATGATTTGAAGTTTGTTTGCGATGGATATATTGAAGATTTAAGAAGAAAATTCAATGTTGAAGAAATTGGTATATATCTTGAATTAAAAAGAAATAAAAATGTTGATGATAGAATAAGTGAAGTTTATGGAGTATCTAACACACTGAAATTTATTCCAGCCAGTTCTACTATTGATAAAAGCAATTTATCTAGTTATAAAATTGTTGAATATAAAGATATGGCATATGTTCCAACTACTCATATGAAAATATGGGCAGCAGCAATTTCTGATAAAAAAAATCCATTTGTAGTTTCTCCGATTTATGAAGTTTTTAGTGTCAAAGAAAAGCCAGTTTTATGCCCTGAGTTTTTATTCTTATGGCTTTGTAGAAAAGAAACAATTAGATATGCGTATTATAATTCATGGGGAAGTGCAAGAGAAAATTTTGCCTTTGATGATTTATGTACTATAAAAATGCCAATTCCTAATGTCGAAATACAACATAATATTGTAAATATTTTTAAAGTATACCACGAAAGAAAACAAATTAATGAACAATTAAAAGAACAAATAAAAAATATATGTCCTATATTGATTAAGGGATCTATTGAGGAAGCAAGGGAGGCATAATATATGGCTAAATTAACTGAATATAATGGACATTACTGTGAATCAGCATATGAGTATGCCTTCATTGGCTTTTTGGAACAGGAAGGTTGGATTTATACTGCAGGATATACGATCAATAGAAAGAAATCAGATGTTCTTATTAAAGAGGATTTCATAGCTTATATAAAACAAACAGAACCAACTTTAATAGATGATGATATTGAAAAATTGTATGACTCCTTACGTTTAGTAGGTAGTGAATCTGATTTTGCTACTTTACATAAAGTATATGGTTGGATGGCGAATGGAATTCAATTCACTCCAACTAATCAAAGTATCAAGATTGTCAATCTGATTGATTTTGATAATCCATCAAACAATGTTTTTAAAGTGGTGAATCAATTAGTGGTTGAATATACAAATAACAATAAGACAGGAACTAGAAGACCTGATGCAATGCTTTACGTCAATGGAATACCATTATGTGTTATTGAGTTAAAGAATCCTGCTGATGCTAATGCTACTATTTATGATGCATGGGAACAAATCAATATCCGTTATTGGAGAGATATCCCTCATTTATTGCATTATTGTCCTTTAGCATGTATTTCTGATGGAGTAAAAACAAGATTAGGAACGGTACGAACACCCTATGAACATTTCTATGCTTGGCGCAGAGTAAATGATGGTGATAAAGTATCAACATTACCTTTTGAAGAAACAAAAGCGATGATTAAAGGCGTATATTCACCAGTAAGATTCTTAGAAATTTTTAGAGATTATATCTATTTTAGAGACAGTATTTATGATAGAGATGAAGTTGAAATCGTATGTAGATATCCTCAATTTTTTGCTACAAGATTATTAAAACAAAGTATTATAAAATCAGTAAAAGAAAAGAGTGGAAAAGGTGGCACATATTTTGGTGCTACCGGATGTGGGAAAACATATACTATGGCCTTTTTAGCTAGACAATTAGCATTAAGATGCACTGATGTTCCTGAGATTGGTTCTCCTACAATTGTTATGATTGTTGATAGAGATGAATTACAACAACAAGGTGCTAAATTATTTACTAAAAGTACTGAATTCTTAAATTTGGGACAAGTAGCTATTGTTCCAACAAGAAAGAATCTTAGAGAAGAATTAGGGGCTCGTCAAAGTGGTGGATTCTATATTTGTACAATTCAAAAATTTTGTGATAGAGAGGATGACAAAATTGGATTGATAAATGATAGAAGAAATATCATTTGTTTCTCTGATGAAGCACATAGAAGTCAAATTGAAAAATCAAAGAAAATTCAATTTAGTAAAGATGCTGATGAAAATATGAAAGCCATGATTTCTAAACCATATGCTAAAGTGTTAAAAGAAGCATTCCCTAATGCGACATTCGTAGGTTTTACAGGAACTCCAATTGCTGAAACATATCAAACATTTGGTGATGAAATTGATAGATACACAATGGATCAAGCTGTGGCAGATGGACTTACTGTATCAATCAAATACCATCCTAGAATAGCTAAGGTTTTACTTGATAAAGAAAAAGTAAAATTAATTGAGAATTATTATAAAAAATGTGCTGATGATGGAGCAACAAACGAAGAAATTGAAAAGAGCAAAAAGGCTATGAGCTCTATGGAAGTAATTCTTGGTGAAACTAATAGACTTGAAAGATTAGCTGTTGATATTCACGACCACTATGTTTCTATATCTGAAAATAATCCTGAACGTGTCCAAAAAGCTATGATTGTATGTTCTTCAAGAGAAATTGCATATAACTTATTAAAGATTTTTGAATCGAAATATCCAGAATGGTTTGTTGAAAAGAAATATCCTGATGGAACGAATATTACAGATGAAGAAGCAAGAAAATTAAAACCTGTGCCATTTATGGCTATGGTTGCTTCTGTAGGTAAGAATGACCTTCCAGATATGTACAACTATCTAGGTGGCGTTCAAAACGATAAGCGTTCTGCTAATTTAGATGCTGCATATAAACAAGATAAATCAAACTTTAGAATCGTAATTGTTGTTGATATGTGGATTACTGGATTTGATGTTCCTTCATTAACTCTTTTATATAATGATAAGCCATTAAAAAAGCATTTGTTAATTCAAACAATAAGTAGAGTTAATAGAATATATCCAGGTAAAGATTATGGCATGATTGTCGATTATATTGGAATTCGTGATAATATGAGACAAGCTATGAAAATATATGGAGGAGATATTTCAGTAGCACCTACATGTGATGATGTCGAGCAAGCAACATCCATTTTCAAGGAAGAAATAGAAATTTTAAAACGACTATTTGCTGATTATGATTTAAAACCATTCTTAGATCAAAATTGTAATCCTGTAGATAGATATATGTTACTTGCAAATGCTGCTGAATTTGTATTCCAAAATTCTGAAGAATTAAGCAGCAATGAAGAATATCATAATGGGAAGAAAGTGTCATTTAGAACTTATTTCTTACAAACAGTAAAGAGAATGAGAGTGGCTTATGAAGTATGTCAACCTTCAGGAGTTTTATCTGATAGCGAGTCAGCATTAGCACAATGCTTTATGGCAATTGCTGGATTTGTGAGAAAAATGAGTGGTACTGATCATATTGATGCTGATGTAATGAATAGAAAAGTAGCCAAGATGGTTGAAGAAGCACTAAGATATAATAAGGTTGAAAGTGTGTTAGAAGATGGTGAAAAAGAAGATTTGTTCTCACCAGATTATTTTGAAAAGTTAGTTGATGTTGTAATGCCTGCAACTAAGCTTGAATTATTAATTAAATTATTAAAACAACAAATTAAAGATTATAGTAAAATTAATCGAGTTACTGCTAAGAAGTTCCAAGAAATGCTAGAGAAAACAATTGAAGAATATCATAATAGACGTAAAAGTATATCTGCCGAAGAAGCAGGACAAACACAAGAACGAGCTTCTGAAGATATAATTAAAGCTGCTACTGAACAAGCGCTAAATATATTAAAAGAAATGCAAGAGAGTAGAGAAAGTTTTAGAAAAATGGGATTAACATTTGAAGAAAAAGCATTCTACGATATTTTAGTATCATTACGTGATCAATTCAATTTTGAATTTGGTGAAGATAAAATTGTAAATGGTATTTTGATTAATGAAGAATGTAAGAAATTGGCAATGAAAATCAAAGAAATCATTGATACTAAATCTTCATTTGCAGATTGGCTTAACAATAAAAATGTTAGAGACCAATTAAAACTAGAAATTAAGATTTGCTTAGTCAAAAATGGTTATCCTCCTCAATATAGTAGAGATGTATTTGATAAGGTGATGGAGCAAGTAGAGAATTTCGAAGAAAATTGTTAACAAATTTTTTGTGTCTGGGAGAAAAAATGAAAATTGTAGATAAAAGATTAATTGAAACATCACAACTTATAAATAAACACTTGGATTTAATATCAAAAGAGAATCGAGCAGAAGAATCCACTGAAATTCTTTCAAATGTAAGAAATTATTGTGAATTAGTATTATATAAAATCTATAATGAAGAGAAAAATTCTGATTTATATCAAACTCAAGACAACTTGAAATTAGTCAGAAAATTTATGCAATCTTTTAATCGTAAATTTGATAGAATTCATCAATTACTAGATTGTAGTGGGCATATAACATTTGGTATAGAACAGTCTGAAGCACTTATGATTAAATATGTGCCGATGCTTATAAGCATGAAAATATTTCTAAAAGAGCATTACAACTTTGATACATTAGAATCTATTGATAAATATCCATTGAATTTAGATGATAGTTTAATTAAATTCTATAGAAAAATATTATACGTGATTAATTTAAGCACTCTTGCTACTTCAGGAAAGAGTAAAGATTTATATTATGTTAGCAAAAAAACTATGAAGTTTATTGATAATCAAATATTTTATGAATATGTATTGGACGCATCAGATGATAAACCTAACAAATATAATACGGTTGTTGCGTATAGTAAACTGAATATTGATTTAAAGTATGATATGTCATTTATGATGTGCAGAAAAAATATCTCATTTCTTGATACTAATATATCAATAAATATAATTACAGATTATGATGTTTTCATTAGACCATGTTCATTTAAAAAACTTGCTTATATGGTGAATATCAATTTAGATATTACGTCACGAACTCCATCATACTATGATTTAATGAATACAATTAAGCGGTATGATTGTACCTTGTTAGATATTATTGAAAATAATATTATTTTCACCAATAGAAATGATTTATACAATTCTTTTATTACAAAAATAGGTGAATTTATTAAAAAAAATAATATGGGAACAAAACTTTTGAAATTTTTATTACTTAATATGCATTATAACGTAGTTAAAGGGCAAGAAAATAAACATTTGTATAAAGATAAGACAACTATTTTGAATCCATATTATGATGATTTAAAAATTGGCTCCGGTTCATTGGGTTTTGAATATAATCCTATAGCTTTTTCGCCCTTAATTGAGCGCCCATCGATAGAAGAATTATCAAGAATTGTAAACTTAAAGGAATATGAACATGAATTCTTATATCGTGAGATTGAAAATTATATTAATCAAAACAATTCTTTATTCGTTGATGCAGATTTGTTTGATTATTCAAAAGAAAAATTAGAAGAACTGATTGATAAATTTAATAACAATTTGTATTCATATTATAATGATCACGAAATAATAAAAATATATGATAAATATACGATTAAATTTTATTACAATGCTTCAATAAAAGTTATTGAACATATTTCAAAATTAAATCAGAAATGTAATGTATGCATGAATTTTCCAATAGAGGATAATATTGAATTGTCTGATGATAAGAATAATATTTTGCGAACTGCATATAAAACTTCATCAGTATGTATGATTACAGGTGCTGCTGGCACCGGAAAAACTCGACTAATTCATGAATATATAAAGTTGAATGCAGACAAAAGAATATTATGTTTAACTACAACTAATACAGCCAAAAACAATTTGAAAGGGGAATATGGAAATAATGTAACATATAAAAATACTTCTGAAAATTGGAAGCAACGCGAAAGTTACGACATGATTATTATAGATGAAGCGGGTTTTGTTTCTACAGAGAAGATGTGTGATATATTAAATTTCAATCAGGATTCAAATTATTTGATTGTTGGCGACCCATTTCAAATTGAGTCTATTGAATTTGGTAATTGGTTTAAATTAATTTTAGCAATATTTAGTAAGCAAAACTTCATTTATAATTTAGATGAAAATCATAGAGCTAAAACAAATGAATTACAAAAAGTTTGGGATGCTGTGCGTAATTTAGATGGAAATGAAGAAAATAAAATTTTAGAATTGACATCTGCATTTGAATTTGCAAAAACGATATCTAAAGATGCTTTTAAGATAGAGAATAATCAAGTTGTTTTATGCTTAAATTATGATGGATTATATGGTATTAACAACCTAAATCGATATTTGCAATCTACAAATAAGCAACAAGAATTTTTATACCAACAAAACATCTATAAAATCGGAGACCCAGTAGTTTTCGTGATTAATGATTTTGAAAGTTTTGGTTTGTATAATAATATTAAAGGTACAATAATAGATATTACTCATGAAAATAATCAATTTAAATTTTATATTGAATTAGATAATAATATTATATTTAATTGTGTTATAAATAATGAAATTGAGATAAATAGTAGGGGAGAAAAATCGATTATAATTGTAAAAAAAGCTGCACCAACTTTTGAAGATTATGATAGCGAACTTATTTATAGATCAAAGTTGCCTTTTCAATTAGCTTATTCTATGTCTATTCATAAAGCTCAAGGGCTAGAATTTGAAAAAGTAAAAATAATTATTACTTCTGATACAGAACAATATATATCAAAAAATATTTTTTATACTGCTATAACTAGAGCAAGAAAGTATTTGGAAATATATTGGGATCCAGAAGTTCCAAAAGTATTATTTAATAATATGATTGAAGAAAGCAAATCATCAATAAATGACATTAGTATATTCAAAAGGCTTATTGGTGAAAAGAAAATTAATATATAAAGCATATGAATATGTTTTCTGAAAGAATGTATCGTTATAAAGAGGAATTTTAAATTTTATAAAATAAAACATATGATTTAATAATCGATTGCTCAAACTTTTAGAAAAAGTAACAAGATATGCTGAAGCCCTAAATGAAACTTATGTTGATTTAAGTGTTAGCCCTAGAAGATAGAAGAAATTATTTAGCTTTGAAGCTTTTAAGGAAGCATGGGTTAATGCATGCGTTCACAATAAATGGACAGATGGAATCCCACCTGCTGTTTATTGGTTTGATGACAGATTAGAAATAATATCCTATGGTGGTATCCCTAAAGGTTTAACCAAAGAAGGTTTTTTATCTGGTGAAACACAACCAGTAAATGCAGAACTAATGAAGATTTTTTTACAATGCGATATTGTAGATCAATCTGGTCATGGCGTTCCCATTATTGTAAGAGAATACGGAGAGAAAGCGTATAAGTTCTCTGAGAGTTCAATTACTGTAACAATTCCATTTGATAGAACAGGATTTGAGAGTCAGAATGTCCATCAAAATGTCCATCAAAATGTCCATCAAAATGTCCATCAAAATGTCCATCAAAATCCGTTGGATATTATTAAAGGATTGATTGAAAATAATCCTCAAGTAACATTGAAAGAAATGGCAAATGCTATTGGTAAAACAGTGAAAACTGTTCAAAGATTATTAAAAGATAATTCTAAAATTCATTATGTTGGATCCTCAAAATCTGGTCATTGGGTAATAAAAGAATAATATAGAAAATCATCGATTAAGTAATCGGTGATTTATTGTTTTAGAAAACCCCCAGCTAGGCTGGGGAGTTCCCAAGAGCTTATAGCTATG
>CAYYMS010000011.1:0-51275 GCA_964473015.1 uncultured Anaeroplasmataceae bacterium
TGCGTTGTTCTTTCTTCGCTACTTTCGTCGTATACAGTTTTCAAAGACCTATTTCTTTACACATTTAAATGACAAATATCATTGGTCGTGCTTTGATATTATACCAATTCACACCTCATTTGTCAAGAATATTTTTATTATTTCTTAAAAGTTTTATACATAAAAAAATCCTTATTAAACTTTATCGTTTTAATAAGGATTTTAAAATTATTCTTTTATCTTTATTATCTCTGTATAAGCCATAATCAATGGCCCAACACCTTTAGCATCATTTTCAACTACAGGTTCTGAAATATAATATTCATAAGAACCATCTCTACGCAAATTCGTTTCAGGTCCTAAGCCTGCAACCAAGCAAATACCACCAAGATTTAAATCACCATCTTCTTTTATGGAAAGATACTTATTACAGATTCCTTCAAATATCTCTTTACCTATAGACAAATATCTTTCAGGTAATACACCTAATCGAACTCCCTTTAATATAGCATAAGAAATCATAGAACTACCAGATGTCTCCAAATAATTTCCCTCTTTATTTGGGAAATTAGGCACTTGCCAAAACATTTTACTTTCCTTATCTTGATATTTTAAAATTCCATCTACCGTTTCTTTAAAAATAGTTTTAATCGTATGATACTCATCATACATTTGTTCATCCATATAATCTAAAACATCTACCAATCCCACGGTAAACCATCCAATAGATCTTAGCCAGAAATTTTTAGATAAGCCTGTTTTCTTATCTGCCCAAAACATCGTTTTAGAACTGTCATATCCATGATAATATAATCCTTTTTCCTCATTAAACATCAAGTTTCTAACATTTTTAAACTGATTTACAACATCTGTATAATCTTTTTTATTTCTTAAAGTTTGATATCTTGTATAAAAAGGCTGCATCATATATAAGCCATCAAGCCAAACTTGATTTGGATATATCTTCTTATGCCAGAAATTCCCCTCTTTGGTTCTTGGATGAGTTTTAATTTGAGAATAAGCAAGTTCTATAGCTTTATTATATTTTTCATTTTTAGTTAAATCATATAAATCAAATAAGATTCTTGACTCACACACATCATCTGTTGAATATTTTAAAGGATTATATCCTCTTATTTCTCCATTATCAAAAACATAATAATCTATAAATTTTTTTACAAAATCTATATATTTATCTTCTTTTGTTGTTTTGTATAGTTCAATTAATGATGTCATCATGCAACCATCTATATAATTCCAAGCTGGAGTTTTTCCTTGCCTGATTGCCTCTATGTTCCATAAAGGTTTATCTGGTTGAGAAGTCATTAATTTATCAATATACTTGTTTATTACAGTATACATATTTTACCTCCAAAATTCGTATAAATTAATTATATTATACTTAATTTACAAGGAATTTACAACCTATAAATCTTTTTAAAAAAATAAAACACTACATAACTATAGTGTTTTAAACAAAAAAGTAGAATTCGAAAAACTTGTTTTTGATATCATTTCTTCATTAATAAAAATTTTTTTATTTAGTTTTTGAAAATCCAATTCTTTAAATAAGTCCTCTATTTGATAATTATCTGCCACACATATCAATTCATTAATTCCCATTTTTTTAGCATTAAGTTCTAATTGCACTAATAAATCATTTAATATAGCTAAAGATAAACTTTTCTTAAAAACAAAATATCTCACCAACCCAATATGATCATAGCTTTCAAAAGCAATAGAACCAATTACCTTATCGTCATCCACTACAATAACCCCATTTTTTAAAATGGAATCTTCAACATTAGAAATAGATGGAACGGATTTTAAAAAATTAAAAGAATCTTTATAATTGCTCTCATCTACATTTAAAATTTGAAACATTTTATTTCTCCTTTATTTTTTTTACAACATTTACAAGTAAGCTTTCATATTTCAGCTCAGTATCTCCACTAACACCTAAAAACTCAGGATATATACTTCCCCACCAATTGTCACCATTTCCATTTCCTAAAATTACATAGAGTGTGTATGCTTCCGTATTTTTGATTGCATTATTATTATATGTTTTATTGTAAAGTGTATGCTTATCGAATGTAACACTAACATTTTTAAAATCTTTTTTTAGACTATTTTCTAATTCTTTATATGTTTTTTGAATATTTGACATGCAAGTATCATAAGATTCATCATAGATAATATCTAAATAACATAATACTACTTCTTTTGCTTTATTTTTCTCATTTAGATCTTGATAGGTATTTCCATTAGGTATGATTCTTACACGAATTTCCTTTTCTTGTTCCTTACGCATAAAAATAGCACAAATACAAATTATGATTAGAATGATTAATAAAATTTTTCGCATAAAAAATAACCCCCTTACCTTTATCTTATCCAAGGGGATTCTTTTCTATACATTTAAATCTTCAATTTTAATTTCACCTTCACGCAAAATCTTTATTTCATCACCTATACAAGAAACCACAGTAGAGGAAATGTTAGAAGATGGTGTCGTTGTTTCATAGATTTTATCTACCTCATTCAAATACTCGTTTACAATCCTTTCATATTCATTCAATGGAACATATCCAGAGGTATTAACCGATGTGGTTAGCATGGGCCCATTAGCGCTTAAAATTTCTAAAGCTAATTTATGGTTTGGTATTCGAACTCCTATTGTTTTATATCCAATCCGTTTATAGACCTCTTCGGTGCTTTCTAATATTAATGTTAAAGAACCAGGTAAAAATTTTTTTATTAACGCTCTAGCCTTTTCGTTTAAAATGGCTATACTTTCCATTTGAGAAATATTAGCACATAAGCATGCCAAAGGTTTCGTTTTATCTCTTTTTTTTATTTTATAGATTTTTTCTATGCCCTCTAAATCAAAGATTGGTGTTCCTATACCATAAACCGTGTCCGTAGGAAAAATTATTACTTTGCTCATCAAAAATCACCGACATAAATAAATGTCATTCGATCCTTTCCCTCCAAATCTTTCAATACTTCAACTTTACTTTTTGGGAAATATTTATTCGCTAATTTAAGCATTTCTTCTTTTTTATCATATCCGTGTTCAAAAGCTATAATGGCTTTATCTTTTAATAATGGTTTTACTCCGCTTAAAATAATACGATAAAATTTCATACCATCCTCCCCACCAAATAAAGCTAAATTTGGTTCATTATCCTTTACAAGAGACATAACCTCTTCTTCTTGTGGTATATACGGGGGATTTGAAACAAAAATATCAAATTTTCTATTTTGTAAAGGTTCTAGCATATCTCCTTGTAAAAAAGTAACATTTGCTTGAAACTTTTCATTATTTTTTTTCGCAACTTCTAGTGCAGCAAAGGATATATCACTAGCTACAACGTTCATATTTTTCTCCTCTAAGGCCAAAGATATCGCAATACATCCTGAACCTGTTGCCAAATCACAAACATCTACCCTTTTGCCTTTAAAATACTCATCATAACGATATAAAACATTTTCTACTAATTCTTCTGTCTCATATCTAGGAATTAATACATTCTCATTTACTATAAAATCATATCCATAAAAACAGCTTGTGCCAATCAAATATTGAATAGGCTTATTTTCAAATAAATATACCTGAAATATTTGATTAAATTTTTCTACAATTTCTTCTTCAATTTCATCAAACATTTTCATATATAAAGCATTCGTTTCCATATGACAAACATGCTCCAAAAGCAAAACAACGGCACTTTGTTCTTTATCGTGAGTAACTGCCTCATTTTCTTTTTCTTTTATAAAATTTTGATAGGTCATCTTACTCGAACGCTCCTTATCAATTTATCTGCTTCATAATACAATTCCAATTCAAAATAAACGGCTTCTTTTAATAAAATATCTAAAAATATGCGATCGCCTTCCCAAAGATTTAACTTTAAGACATCTTCTTTATTTACCCATGATAAATCTCCTTCATCACAAGGTTTAACACGCCCTATATAATCATCTGATACATAAATGTAAATCTTTTCACTATACGCATCATTATAATAAAAATCCACTATACCTCTTTTTGTATAACTTCGAAGAATACAACCGGTTTCCTCATATACTTCCCTTTTTAATGCATCTTCTGGACTTTCTCCTTTTTTAATATGTCCACCTACACCAATCCATTTACCAGCATTTATATCATTTTGTTTCTTATTCCGATAAAGCATTAATATCTTATTCTCTTTCTTTAAATAACACAGCACTGTTTTTTCCATTCCAATCACCGCAAATATTATATCATAATTTTATTCTATTTGAAATTCGCAAACGAAAAAAACATTATTTTATAGAAAAGATATCTACTTAAAACGATTGACTATGTTTAACTTAATAAAATTTTACTTTCTTTATTCGACAAATCTTCTTATTCTTTCAAACAAAAAAGAGACACTCGATTGTAAGATCAAATGTCTCTTTTTAACTATATTATTTTACAAATCTCATGGCATAGAACGGTTTTTTTATCTGTTAAGTCTCCGTCTAAATGATAATGTCCAAAATACCAATGCTTATATTCTACCTGCTCTTCAAAATAGGATAAAATAAAATTTTCAGGATAAACATCCATTTGTATACACCTTGTTCGAAGTGGAGGATACCATAAAGCTTTTTCATCACAGGAATGCGTAATAATATAATCCACCTTAAAATTAACCTTTTCTAGATTTTTATTCGCTTCTATTATATCCTCGTCCGATATTTTTTCTTGTGGCCACCAAGAAACACCTTCACGCCTAAAATTCCTATCTGTACTTGTTGCACCACCTAAAGTAAAAAATGTCCTATTCTCTAATGTGTAAATTTGTCCTCTCATTAAATGGAGAATATCTTTTTTAATTCTATGAATTTTACCACCATTCCATAGTTCTACAGGATAACCTTCAAGAAGATCAAAATTCTCATGATTACCATCTACAAATAGTACAGTAAATGGCAATTCTTCGTATAACTTTAAATCTTCTTCTAATGTTTTCTCACTCCAAACCGCACCAAAATCGCCAGCAATAATTACATAATCTTTCTTTGTAAGGTTCGGATGTTCCTTAGCAAAAAGAATCAATTTTCCCACATTATCCTTCCTATGTGTATCACCCGTCACATAAATCATATTATCTACCTCTTTTATATTAATTTTAAAGGATAATCAAAACAAAAGCAAATTTATTCTTTTAAATTTATTCATATTTAGATGCATAACCATTTTTAGTTACTTGTCTGCTTCTAGCAATTGCAAAATCTCCTGGTTCTAAATCGCTCGTGATGGTAGATCCTGCAGCAATAAAGCTGTTTGATGCTATATCAATAGGAGCAATTAAATTACTATTACATCCCACAAAAACATTATCCCCAATATTTGTTTTATTTTTATTCTTCCCATCAAAATTTACTGTAATGCTTCCACACCCAAAATTCACATTATTTCCACAAAGAGTATCTCCCATATAAGCTAAATGAGATAATTTTGACTTTATACCAATTTTCGAATTTTTTATTTCAACAAAATTGCCTATCCTATTTTCACCACTAATCATACTATTGTTTCTAATATGGGAAAATGGACCAATTTGACATTTTTTTCCTACAATGGAGTGATGGATAACACTATATTTTATTTCATTTTCATCAAAAATAATACTATCTTGTATCTCACTATCCTTAATTGTACAACCTTTGTGAATAATTGTATTTCCCATTAAAATACAATTTCTTAAAACAACGTTTTCTTCTATAATAACGTCTTTTCCAATACGAGTACTCTGTATACCTTCGATTTTAACACCATTTTCTAAATGCTTTTTTATGATACGCATTCGCATTTTCTCTTCTAATAACGACAATTCGTATAATGTGTTCGCACCCATAATTTTATCAATATCTTCTACAAAATAACTAGAAATTTTATATCCATTTAACTCTTTAACAATGTCTGTTAAATAATATTCTTTCTTATGATTTTCATTTTTTATTTTCGCTAAGGTTTCAAATAAAAGTTTTGTCTTTATACAATATAGACCTCCATTTACTTCATGAATGAGTTTTTCATTTTCATTTAATTCGAGTTCTTCTTTTATTTCTGTAATTTTATTTTCTTTATCTCTAATAATTCTTCCATATCCTTTAGGATTAGAAAGAAATAAACTCGCAATGGTTAAATCGTTTCTATTTTCTAAATGATGATTTATGAAATCCTGCAATAAAATATAATCTACCATTGGCATATCACCATTTAAAATAACGGTATATCCAGATTCATCTATCCCTTTACAGCATGAAACTGCATGTCCACTACCCTCTTGTGTTTCCTGTACTTTATAAGTCACACTATCTTTTAATAAAGTATAAATATACTCTTTTTTATATCCTACCACACAAATAATCTCATCTATGGAAGTGTTTTTTATTTGTTCAACAATATGATTAATCATTGGCTTATCCATAATTGGTATTGCGCATTTTGGAATATTATTTTTCATTCGACTCCCCTTACCAGCAGCTAGTACAATTGCATAGTTCATTTTCTTATCCTCTCCAATCTTATACAAAATCATATGAGATTTTATATAAAGTTAGAACTTTACATAAAAGAAAAAGACCATTAACTCAAAGTTAATAGTCGGAAGAGTAATTCCTAAAATTTTAATTTTTTTATTTATTTAAAAGAGAAGCTTTTATATCTATTTCATCACTTGAAATTGTTTTTATTCCTTTATCATTTTTGATAACTAAATATCCATTCTCCGTAATATCACATGCCGTATATATACTACCTTTATACCAAATTTTTTGATCAAGAATAATACTATATTTTTTATATAAAATAATAAGTTCTGTCATGGTCTTACTTAAAAGATTTTGATAATGATAAAGAATCGTTTCTATAATACTATTTTTAGATACACTTATAAATTTATTTAATCCTATACCATTAAACTTTGGCTTATCCTCTACGTTAATTCCAATTCCTACAATAGAACAAACAAATTCTTTTTCATAGACATCCTCAATTAAAATTCCAGACAATTTTTTTTGTTTTAAATAAATATCGTTTGGCCATTTTATTCCAGCTTTTATTCCTAAAGTTTCTAAGGCTAAAATAATTGCAAGAGATGAAAGAATGGCATTCGGATGCTTTTCCTTAAATAAGATAGAAAAACAGATATCATTATCCGAAATCCATGTTCTTTGAAATCGACCTCTACCAGCCGTTTGCGAATTGGCTATTAATACGGATTTGTCTTTATATAAACTATAGTTTTCTTTAAAATAAGTATTGGTTGAAGGAATGCTATCGATTCTAAATATTTCAAAATCTATTGAATTACAAAAGATATCTCTGCTTGGCAAGCAAGTTCACCTTCTACTTTAATTAAACCGTTTGCAAATCCAAATGGCCCCTTTTGTCTTGTTAATTCCACTTCAATTTCTAAAACATCTCCAGGTTTAATCATTCTTTTCCATTTGACATTATTCGCTCCTGCAAAAATGGCAAGTTTACCTTTATTTTCTTCTTTCCTTAAAATAGCAATAGCTCCTGCCTGAGCAATTGCTTCTAATTGTAGAACACCTGGCATAATAGGTTCTTGAGGAAAATGACCTTGGAAAAAAGGTTCATTTTGAGATACACATTTTATTGCAATTATTTTTTTATCATCAATGATATCAACTACTTTATCCACAAGGAGAAAAGGATATCTGTGTGGTAAAATTTCTCTAATTTGTTTTGCATCGTATAACATATTAATCACCATATTTCTTAAATATTAAAGAGGCATTATGTCCGCCAAAACCTAAAGAATTTGACATAACATATACAAGATTAGCCTTTCTATTTTGATTCGGAACGATATCTAAATTACATTCTTCATCTTTTACCTCATAATGAATGGTAGCCGGAACAATTCCATTTTCAATAGCCTTTACACAAAATACAGCTTCTACTGCACCTGAAGCACCTAATAAATGACCAGTATTTGATTTTGTAGAAGATACCATAACCTTAGTATTTTCTCCAAACACTTTTTTTATTGCCTTTGTTTCTCCAGCATCATTTAAATGGGTTGAGGTTCCATGCGCATTGATATAGTCAATGGCCTCTGGCATAATCTTTGCATCCTTTAAAGCATTTTTCATAGCTAGTGCTGCACCACTTCCATCCTCTAAAGGAGCGGTTATATGATGTGCATCACAGCTTGCACCATATCCTACAACCTCAGCATATATATGAGCGCCTCTTGCCTTAGCATGTTCGAATTCCTCTAGAACTAGGATTGCGGCACCCTCACCCATAACAAAGCCTCCTCTTTCTTTATCAAAAGGAATAGAAGCTCTATTTTTGTTTTCACTCGTAGACAAAGCTTTAAGTGCTTGGAAGCCAGAAATAGAAAGTTTTGTAATGGCACCCTCCGTACCACCAGCGAGCATAATATCTTCATATCCCAAGCGGATACGAGATACAGCATCTCCGATTGCGTTAGTTCCTGCCGCACAAGCGGTTACTACGGAAGAAACATAACCCATACATCCATGATCAATTGCAACGTAACCAGAAGCTATATTACATAAAGATTTTGGAATAAAATAAGGAGAAATTCGATTTGGGCCACGTTCTAATAAAGTATCTTCATTTTCAGAAATGGTTGAAATTCCGCCAATACCTGATGCTATTATACACCCAAAACGATTTTTATCAAAATCTAAAGTATTTAAATTGCTATCTTTCATTGCCTCATTAGCCGCTATTCTTGCATATAGAGTAAATTTATCATTTGTACGAATGGCCTTTGGATCTAAAAGCTCATTCATATTTAAGTTTTTTATTTCTGCAGCAAGTTTTACTTTTAAATCCGTTGTATCAAAATAAGTAATTTCATCTATTCCACATTTATTATTCACAATAGAATTCCATGATTCTTCTACGGTATTACCAATGGGTGACACACACCCAAGGCCCGTAATCACAACACGTCTCATATATTCATTCCTCCATCAATAGAAAATATTTGCCCTGTAATATAATTGGCTTTATCGGAGGCTAGAAAGCTTACCATAGAGGCAATATCCGAAGGATTTCCCATTTTATGTAGTGGAATAGATTCTAAAATTTTTTCCTTAACGCCATCTCCTAATGCATTTGTCATATCTGTGTCAATAAATCCTGGGGCAATCGCATTCACTAAAATGTTTCTACTTGCAAGTTCTTTAGCTAACGATTTCGTTAATGAAATTACCCCACCTTTTGATGCAGCATAGTTGGCTTGTCCCGTATTTCCATGTATACCTACAACGGAAGACATATTAATTATTTTTCCATATCTTTGTTTCATCATAACTTTTGAAACTAATTTGCACATATAAAAGGTTGATGCTAAATTTGTTTGGATGACATCTAAAAAATCTTCGTGCGTCATTCTTAAAATTAAATTATCTTTTGTTATTCCCGCATTATTAACCAATACATCAATTTGACCATATTTTTCCAAAACAGTCTTAACCATAATTTCACATGCTTCATAGGAAGAAACATCAGCTTTATAAATCATTCCATTAGCACCAATCGAATGTAATACTTCTTTTGCCTTTTCCTCATTTCCTGCATAATTAATTACTACCGTATATCCATTATCCGCTAACTCTTTTGCAATGGCGCTTCCAATTCCTCTAGAAGCCCCTGTAACTAATGCTACTTTCACGCCTTTAATCCTCCAATAACCTCATTTAAACTTTGTAAATCATAAACGGAGTAGACTTTTACCTCTTTATTTATTTTTTTTATAAAACCCGTTAATGTTTTTCCTGGACCTATTTCTATAAAAACATCTACTCCTTGTGATATTAGATATTCTATAGAGTCTTCAAAATAAACGCTATTACAAATCTGTTTTTCTAAAATATCATTTAAAAATAACGTTTCTTCTTTACCCGTAATATTATAAACCACCTTATATCGTAGAGAATTAGGAGTGTATTCATCTAGTTTTTTTCTTAAATCCTTAGATGCATCTTTTAATAACGAACTATGAAACGCACCAGAAACATTTAAAGGAATACATCTTCTAGCGCCCTGTTCTAAAAGTAGCTCTATTGCCTTATCCACTGCATTTACCTCACCGGTAATAACAATCTGCCCAGGACAATTATAATTCGCAATTTCACATATTCCATTTACTTTTTTTGATATATCTAAAATGGTTTTCCTATCTAACCCTAAAACTGCTGCCATTTTCGTTGTTCCTAAAGGTAACGCATTTTGCATAATTTCGCCCCTAGTCGTTACAATATCAATTCCTTCATTAATATTCCATGCATTAGCAAAAACTAAAGCACTGTACTCACCTAAAGATAAGCCACACACATATTCGGGAAGTATATTTTTTTCTTCTAAAGCTTTTGCAAAAATATAGCTGGTTAAAACAATAGCCTTTTGCGCATATGCGGTCTGATTTAAAACATTATTTTCATCATGAAAGCATAATTCTTTTATTTCAGGAAACTGATCATAAAGATTTTTAGCAAAAGCAAATGCATCATAAAAATCTTTTCCCATACCAACCGATTGACTACCCTGTCCTGCAAAACAAAATGCTATTTTCATTTTAAAATCTCCTCATAATGATTCCATTTTTCTTCTAATTCTTTTTTAGAAGTTATTGCATCTTTAATTAGATCTTTTAAAACAGTCGCAACAGGTAATACCTCTTTAATTAATCCGGCGGTTTGTCCCATCATTACAGAACCACGTTTCATGTCTCCTTCTAACACAGCTCTTCTTAAACCACCTAAACTTATGGCTTCTAATTCATCTCGATTCGCTGCATTTTTTTCAAGTTCAATGTATTCTCTTGCCATCTCATTTTTCAAGATACGTACAGGAGCACCTAAGCTTCTTCCTGTAACGGTTGTGTCATTATCTCTAGCCTTAAGAACAGCTTCTTTATAGTTAATATGAATTGGACATTCTTCAGTTGCAAGCATTAATGTTCCAATTTGAACACCGATTGCGCCTAAAGATAATGCTGCATTAAACTGCTTTCCAGATGCAATACCACCCGCAGCTATTACGGGTACCGTTACAGCCTCTACGACCTGAGGAACCAAAGACATGGTTGTTGCTTCTCCAACATGTCCACCAGATTCTGTACCTTCTGCGATTATACCATCTACACCATAACGTTCCATCCTTTTCGCTAAAGCAACACTAGCTACTACCGGAAAAACCTTACAGCCTGCTTCTTGCAATTTTTGAACATATGAACCTGGATTTCCAGCACCAGTAGTAACAACCGCTACTTTTTCTTCACAAATCACATCGATAATGTTTGCAACATCTGGATTCATAAGCATAACATTTACACCAAAAATATGCTTGGTTAAAGACTTACAGATTTTAATTTCTTCTCTTAATTTCGTCGCATTCCAACCACCAGAAGCTATAATGCCTAACGCACCCGCATTAGATACCGATGCAGCAAACTTACCATCAGAAATATTGGCCATAGCTCCTTGAAATATTGGATATTTTATAGGTAATAATTCATTTAATAACATAATTTTATTTACTAAACATTTTAAAATATTTAGCATACTCCTTTCAAATGTTTCTTTAGATAAAAAAATAATTTCTTTTCTACATTATACCATACATCATATAGAATTAATAAGTAAAATAACAGTATCCCCAAGAAAGACCTGAACCAAATCCAATTAATAGTATTTTCATACCTTTCTTTAGTTTTCCATTTCTTTTTGCTTCATCTAATGCAATTGCTATCGATGCAGCCGATGTATTTCCATAAGTTTCTAAGTTTAAATAAAACATTTCTTCTTTTAGTCCATATCTTCTTGCCACACTTGCAATAATTCTTTGATTTGCTTGATGAGGAATAATTAAATCAATATCCTCTAAATTTATATTATTCTTAAATAAATTCTCAAAACAATCCTCAAAGCTTTCTAAAGCAAATCGAAAAACCTCTGGACCTTTCATTTTTAGTTTAAAATCTTTTATAACTTCTTGATTCTCTATATTTCCTAAACTAGTAGCTTCTAAAATATGATGCTCATCCGTTTTACTATTTGCATAAAAAAGTGCTTGTTCTTTTGTTTTACCAATAACTATAGCCCCAGCACCATCACCAAATAAAACACAAGTGGTTCGATCTTTAAAATCCAAAAGTTTAGAAACACATTCACTCCCAATTACTAAAGCATATTCTTCATCTTTCAATAAGGAGGATGCTATATTTAAGGCATACACAAATCCACTACATGCTACATTTATATCAAAGGCCATTGCCGTTTTTATCCCTAAAGCATTTAATATTTTACTAGCCACACAAGGGGTAAATGAATCTGGAGTCATTGTAGCACAAATGACATACCGAATTCGATTCGAATCTATCTTGCTATCTTCTATTGCCTTTTTTGAAGCTTCTACAGCTAAAAAAGATGTCGTCTCCTTTTTAGAAATATATCTTGTCTTTATACCTGTTCTTGTATAAATCCACTCATCGGATGTTTCAATATTTTTAAAATCAAAATTTGATATTTTATTTAAAGGATGGCTACTCCCTGTACCAAATATTTTAATTCCCACTATCTTCACCAATCCTTCTAAATTTTTCATAACGATTTGTAAGGAGCTCATTGGCTTTTTTCGAAGTTAATTCTTGAATTTTATTTATAAGCTTTTGTTTTAAACTCCTTATAAAATCATCATCTAAATATTTAATTCCCCCTAAAGGCTCTTCAATAATTTCATCAATAATTTTAAAATCCTTTAAATCTTTGCTTGTAAGTTTCATTAAATCGCATACATCTTTAACATTCTCTGTATTTTTAAATAATATAGAAGCAAATCCTTCAGGAGATAAAACCGAATAAACGGCATTTTCAAACATAAAAATATAATCCGATACGGTTAAAGCTAGTGCACCACCAGAACCACCCTCAGATAAAACAATAGAAAGAATTGGAACCGATAGTCTAGAAAATTCCATAAGATTTTCTGCAATAGCTCTTGCTTGACCTCTTTCTTCTGCTCCCTTACCAGGATAAGCTCCTGAAGTATCTACAATTGTAATGATAGGTCGTTTAAACTTTTCTGCTTGCTTAGCAAGACGCAAGGTCTTTCTAAATCCTTCGGGAGAAGTCATTCCAAAATTTCTTTTTATATTTTCATTAATATTTCTTCCTTTTGCTTGTGCTAAAATCGTTACAGGAATATCTCCTAAAAATCCTAAGCCTGAAAGAATCGAGGAATCTTCACCATAATATTGATCACCTTTTAATTCAAAAAAATTAGAAAAAAGCTTTTGTACCAAATCATAGGCTTTAATTCTTCTAGCGCCTCTTGCAATACATACTCTATCCCAAGCAGAAAGATCGGTATAAACTATATTTTTTAAATTTTCTATTTCTTTTTTTACATTGCTGAATTCTATAGAATCTGATTTCAAATTCAAAAGTTTCTCTTCTAATGCAGCAATTTTTAACTCATTTTCCTCTAAATTCATACTATTTATATTTATGAAATCTTAATAATAAACTTAAGGTCTCCTTTAAATCCTTTCTTGCTACTATTTGATCAATAAATCCTTTATCTAAAAGAAATTCTGCCGTCTGAAACTCCTCTGGCAAAGTTTCTTTTATGGTTTGTTCAATAACCCTTTTCCCAGCAAAACCAATTAACGCTTTAGGCTCTGCTAAAGTGATATCCGCCAAACTCGCAAAAGATGCACTTACGCCACCTGTAGTAGGATCCGTTAAAACTGAAATGAATAATTCTTTTTCTTTTAATCGGGCAATAGCACTTGATGTTTTAGCCATTTGGAATAAAGATAAAACTCCTTCTTGCATTCTTGCACCACCTGAACATGTAAAAACAATTAAAGGCAAATGCTTCTTTAATGCCATTTCTGCTAAAAGTGTAATTCTTTCTCCACAAATTCTACCCATAGAACCCATCATGAAAAAACTATCCATAATACCCACAAGTACTTTGATTCCATTTATTTTTCCTTCGACACATAAAACAGACTCATCCATCCCAGAATCTTTTTTTGCTTTTTCTAATTTTTCTTTATATCCAGGAAAATTAGGATATTTCTTTTTTATATTTGTAAAAAGCTCTTTATAGCCTAAATCCATGATTTGTAAAACGCGTTCTTTACTACGTAGTCTTTCATGATAACCACAATAAGGGCATACTTTATAGGATAGTATAAAATCATCTCTTAGTATAAATTTTGCGCATTGCTTACATTTTATAACCAAGTTATCTGGAACCTCTTTAGGTATAAATTTATGATCTTTTTTTCTTAAATTTAACTCTTCAAGATTTTTATTAAATTCAATAATTTGTTCTTTACGTTTATTGAATAGATTTTCCATTTTCCTCTAACTCCTTTAAGAAATTCTCAATAAATCCTGTATCATAATTTCCCATAATAAATGTTGGACTATGTAAAATCATATAATGAAATTCAGTTGTTGTTTGAATTCCATCAATAATTAACTCCTCTAAAGATGCTCTCATTTTACGAATACATTCTAACCTTGTAGGAGCAAATACAATTAATTTTAAAATCATTGAATCATAAAAGGGAGGAATTTCGTATCCAGCATAGACTGCACTATCGATACGTACTCCTTTTCCTCCTGGGACATGCATAAAAGAAATTTTTCCAGCATTAGGCCTAAAATCTTTTTTCATATCTTCCGCATTAATTCTACACTCAATGGCATGACCCATTATTTTTATATCCTCTTGTTTTATTGAAAGAGGTATACCATCTGCTATTTTTATCATATTTTTTATTATATCTAAATTCGTTACCATTTCAGTAACTGGATGCTCCACTTGAACTCTTGTATTCATTTCAATAAAATAATAATTCTCATCTTTATCTACAAGAAACTCAATCGTTCCAACACTATCATAGTTCACATATTTGCAAGCTTTAATCGCATCCGCATATAATTTTTGCTTTAAATCACTCGAGATACTTTGACAAGGACACTCCTCTAACATTTTTTGCTTGCGTCGTTGTAAAGAACAATCTCTTTCATATAAATGTAAATAATTTCCATGCTTATCGCACATAACCTGCACTTCAATATGCTTTGGATTTTCAATATACTTTTCAATATATAATTCATCATTAGCAAAAAACTTTTTTGCTTCTTCTTTCGCTTCCGTATATAAAGAAGAAAAATCCTTTTCCTCTAAAACTAAACGAATTCCTTTTCCACCGCCACCGGCAGAAGCTTTAATCAAAACAGGATATCCAATGCTATCTGCTATTTTTTTACCGTCCTTTAAACTTACTGCTCCATAAGATCCAGGAACAATAGAAACACCTGCTTTTTTCATCATACCAATCGCAATGCTTTTATTTCCCATTTGTTCCATAACGGTAGGATTAGGACCAATAAATTTTAATCCGCATTGCATAACCATTCTAGCAAATTGTGGATTTTCAGATAAAAAGCCAAAACCTGGATGTATCGCATCACAACCTGTCAGACATGCAGCACTAATAATATTTTCTATATTCAAATACGAATCTGAACTTTTAGCTTCACCAATACATATCGCTTCTGTGGCAAGTTCTTTATGAAGAGATTTTTCATCCGCTTTCGAATATACTGCAACTGTATCAATACCCATCTCTTTACATGCTCTAATAATTCTTACGGCTATCTCTCCACGATTAGCAATTAATAATTTTTTTATCATATTAATCACCAATCAAAAATAGTTGTTGGCCATATTCAACCATTTTTTCATTCTCAACAAATATCTTTTTTACAATTCCATCACAAGGAGCAGTAATCTCATTCATAACCTTCATTGCTTCAATAATACAAAGCTTATCTCCTTTTGATACTTTGCTTCCCTCCATAACAAAAGGTTTAGCATCTAAAGAAGGAGCATGATAAAAAGTTCCAACTAGTGGAGAGGTAACAACCTCACCATTTACTTCCTTAGAACTTACACTCTCTGAATCCAAAACTTTTGTAATTTCATTATTTTTCATTTTTGAAACTTCGTTTTTTTCCAATTTTATTTTAATATTGTCTATCTCTAAATCTAAGTGAGTGATATTTGCATTTTCGAATATTTTAATAATTTTTTCTATATCTACTGTATTCATATAATACTTCCTACTTCTTAGACTCTATTAATTTTACAATATCTCCTACCGTTACTAATGATGCAATTTCATCATCCTCTATCTTAATATCAAATTCTGTTTCTAAATCCAATACCAATTCTACAGAGTCTAAACTATCTATAGCTAAATCATCTTTTAATGTAGCCTCCATAGTGATTTTTTCTGCATCAACGTTTGCAGATTCTACTAATATTTTCTTAATTTCTTCGAACATTTTTGATTTCCTCCATAAATTTAAATATGATTGTAATGTTTACTTTACAAAAATTAAACATCGAATACATTTTAACACTTAAAAACACAATGTCAAATAAAAATATCACATATTGATATATTTTTTATATGAAAGCGTTTTAAAATTACAATAAATGTAATAATTTGTTGTATGATTTTATTTAAAAACAAAAAAAGCTTTGAAAATTTTTATCTTCAAAGCTCCTTTTTGTCATATAATTTACTCTTTATTTTGATTACGTAACTTTTCCAATTCTTCTTCCAGAATTTCTTTTTTTAATTGTTCTATAAGAAGTTTTCTTTCCTCTTCTGTATTTTTCTTCACTTTTTCTGTCTTAGACTTTATAACAATAGATACCACTTGCATGCCAACCATAGCTATAAATATGAAAATCAAAATGAAAAATATTAGATTTTTCGAAATTCCTCCAGAAAAAATACTTAAAAAGTGTAGTGTCATAATATATTTCCCATATACCATATTTGGCGTAATTTTCTCATTATCCTCTATGGCGTTATTGTCTCCTTTTGTTATAAGATAATTCTCATTTTTCTCTATTACCCTATGAATAATATACATACCACTTGAATTTTCATAAACAATGACATTTCCAACTTCAACGCTATCAAAATCCGTATTAGAATATAATACATATTCACCAGCATTAATCGTTGGTTCCATTGAAGAGGTCGGAACAAAAGACACACTTAAACCAAAAACTCGTGGAGGTCTATGCTGCTGATTTGCATTTATTACTTCAATTGTTATAAAAATGCATAAAATTAAACATAGGATTGAGATTATATAACTTATAATTCTTAACCTCTTATTCTCCTTTTTAGATAGTGTTAATTGCTCCATAATCCTTCCTTCTAAGATTTCTATTTATTCTCCTTAAGAAGCTCTGCAATCTCTTCATCCGTCATTCCGCTTTCTTTTAACATTTGTTCATATTCATCTGCAGCAGCATCTTGTTCATCTGTAGATTCTTCATAAGATTCAATTGGATTGCCTTCTTCATCTACATAAATAACTTCTTCTGGTTCTCCATCCTCATCATCGCTTGATTCTTCAATTGGATTGCCATCCTCATCTACATACATAACCTCTTCTGGCTCTTCTACATCATCTTCATGCGTATCTTCTGCTATTTGTTCCTCTGATTCTTCATTTTCTTCTTGAGTTTCTTCGGCATCTTCTGGATCCATTTCTTCTGCTATTTGTTCCTCTAATTCTTCATTTTCTTCTTGAACTTCTTCAGCATCTTCTGGATCCATTTCTTCTGCTATTTGTTCCTCTAATTCTTCATTTTCTTCTTGAACTTCTTCAGCATCTTCTGCTTTCTCTTCTTCAACTATTTGTTCCTCTGACTCTTCGTTATTTAAGGATTCAATCGGATTGCCTTCTTCATCTACATATAAGACTTCTTCTGGCTCATTATTCTCTTCATCATTTGCTTCTTCAACAGAATTATCATCAAAAATCTCTTCCTCTTGATGTTCATTTGTAGCATCTTTTATTTCAGGGTTTAGATTCTCTTCTATGTTCTTTTTTTCATCTAATACCGCCTGATTTTCATTTTCTACTTCTAATTTTTCGGCTTCATCTTCTTTATTGCCTTTTTTCAAGTTTTTCAAATGCTCGCGTCTCTTTAACGCTAATTCTTTTCCTTTTTGCTTGTTAGCTTCTTTTTTCTCTTTTTTAGCTAAAGCTTTTCTTTCATTTTCTTTTTGTTTAGCTAAAGCAGCCTCGGCCAAACGTTTTCTCTTTTCTTCTAAAGCTTTCTCTTTTTCTATAGCAGCAAGTCTTTGTGCTTCTTCTTTTTCTCGTTGCTTTTCAAGACGAATTCTTTCCTTTTCCTCTTGAACTTGAATTTTACGTTCTAAAGAAGACGTAAGTTTTTCAATTCTTTTTTCTTCTTTTCCCATACGAGCAATATTCATTTGCTTTTGTTGACGAACAATTTTTAATATCATCATTCTACGTCTTGCATATTCTAATTGCTCATATAAATCCTTTGACTCTAATTCATCGTCGGATACACCAAATGCTCTTGGATAAATTTGATCCAACATGTCTAGCATTTGTCTATATACTACACGGATGGATTCATTATATGTATTTCCTGTTCTTTGAAATCCATTCATTGATGCTTCAAAAAATTTGGCTGTTTCATCCAATAATATTTGATTCATTGTATAATCTTCTAGTTTTTTCGTATCAGCATTTAAATTTAGCTCTAGCTCTATATCCTCATTGTTTTGAATTTTAGGTGCTTTAATAGAAGGTAAGTTCTTAGAAGAATAAACCCCCTCTATTTCCCTATTTTTCAAAAAGGAAGTTAATGCAAGCGTCATACATTGATTTATATCACGCTCAAAAATATTAGAATATCTATAATTCTTTTCTTTTATATCTATATTGGTAGAAATTCCATCTACTTTATCTAAATATAACCATAAACCATAACATAATTTAAAATCGGGATTATGCATAATAATATTCGTTTTCATGATTGGAGGTAACACTTCTCTTGCTTTTGCCAAAGCACGCATAAACTCTGATCCTTTTAAACCTTGAATCATTTCACGAATATATAATAATCGATTATATTGTTCTTTTGTTGTTTCAACATTTGTAGTTAAGTCATTTTTTACTTCAATATCTAAATTAACTGTAACCTTTTGACCAGATAATAAGAATTCGTTAGAAACATTTAGTTTTTGAGATTCAAAACTTTCTAAAGATACCTTCATTACTTCATAACGTCTCTCTAAAAACATCTCAATTCTTTTAACTAAAGATTTAATAAAACGATTCTCATAAATCGCTAATTCTTCTTCAGCAAAGGTTGTTAAAACTTTTGAGGGGATAACATCCCCTTCATCCGTTATTTCTTTAATTAATTGAGTATGACTAGATAAATGTCGAACGGTTTGTGAATTAACTTTTTTTGCCTTTTCTACCGATACAATTTCTTCATCATAGCGAATAGATTTTTTTGGATCCCTCATTATTTTAAGAATTGCGGGATAAACACTTTCAATTGTATCTAAGAAACTCATATCGAAATTTCTAATTTCTGTTTGAGTTTTATTAAATACTTTTTTTTGCCCACCTTTTATTCTTTGTAAAACATAATTACCATATGGATCTTCTATCGTTTTATTTTCAATCGCACCATATATATTTTTGTAATAGGTAGTTAATTCATCATTGTCAATCGTCTTTTTAGCCATATGAATCACCTACTAAGCCATTTTCTTTAAATCTGCAATAAATCCCTTAGATACTAAGAATTGATCTTTACCAAACAATTTATCTAAAACAATAATTAATTCATCTAATTCCTTCTTTAAGAAAGTTAAGTTCAACATTTCAAATTTTCTTAAAATTTTAAAAGTAAGCATATAATCCAATCCATCAAATTCACTAAAACCACAACCCATATATACTGGAACGAAAAGCTTTATTTGTTTCATAATACGGTTACCAAATGCAATCTTAAATTTTTCTTGGATAAATTCATCTAATTGTGTAAATCCTGCATTCGCAACATCGGATAATTGATAACCAGATTGTGTACGTTTAAATAAATCATCTAAATATTCAAAAGTCATAGATACATTATCGGTAAATGGAGCATCAATGAATTCTGCTTTCTTATTAATCGCGATTGCAACCGCACGGTCATATACTTTATCTGTAATCGTAAAGGTAGAGTCATCTTTATTTGCTGTACCAATAAACCAAAGATTTTGAGGAATCAAAATTTTACCATTTATTAAATTCTTTGGATCATGCTCATCAGAAGTTGGAACGATATCAATCTTCCATTCGTTTACATCTGGCATTTCCATTACGGATAAGAATTCTGCAAAGTAATACTCAATACGCGCTAGATTCATTTCGTCTAGTACAATTAAGTTTACCGTATCAGAATAAGATGCAGCATATACACTCTTTAAGAAATCTGTTTCATTAAAACGTTTTGTAAATTCGTTTAGATAACCTAATAACTCTGCTCTATCTCTCCATGAAGGTTGTACAGATATTATAGATGTATCATTTTGGAAAAACTTACCCATTGCGTAAGGTAAAGAAGTTTTACCTGTACCTGAAATACCCTCTAATATTAAAACCTTAGAGGTTGCCATACCTGCAAAAAATCTTGCAATAATATCTCTTGTATAGAATAATTTTAATTGAGAAGCAGAGAAATTAATAAATCGATCCACCAAATCTGGAAGATTTAGCATATCAGACTGATTCATAACCGTAATCTTTGGATTTTCTTGAGATAAACGATCCACTTGAATAAGTTTGGAAAACCTAGATTCATTGTCTTGTTTTTTCTTAGTTGAGGAGCCCTCATAATCGACAATACCAGGAGAGCCCGCACCAATTTGTGAAACACGCATAGCTAATATTTTATTCTTTTCATCAATAAGTTCTACTACTTTTTGATTTAATAAAGAAACTTCTTCTACAAGAGAATCCTTATCAACCTCACGCTTTACAAAGCGGATATAACGTTTTACCAATTGGAAAACTAAAATAACTAATAATGCAATAAATCCTACATTAATAATAAGAACTAAGATAAATGCAATATAGTCGAGTGCATTCCAATCACCAATTGCATTCATAAAATTATTTACATATCCATTATCTGCCCAATCTCCATAAAATATCTTTACAATAATACTCCAAAACATAGAAAAACATTCACATATATTTCTCCATAAATCGGAAAGAAACTGAATATAAAACTGTGAAAATCCATTCATAAAACTATCCACTCTTTTCTTTAAAATTATTTTTATAATATTGTATTGATAAAACTACTTATCATACACATAAAGAACGAAATCCTATTCCATATTTTTTACAAAAAAGGGCTCAACCCGAGCCCTTTTTTTAATTATTCTGCTTTTTTAGTGGTAGATGCTTTTTTGGCACCTGTTGACTTCTTTGCTGTTGTGCTTGAAGAAGATTTTTTAGCAGTTGAACTCTTTGTAGTTGGTTGTTTTGCAGTAGTCTTTTTTGCACCTGTAGTACTGCTTTTCTTTGTAGTCGCACTTGAAGTAGTTTTTTTAGCAGTTGAAGTTTTTGGCTTAGAAGTAGCCTTTGGTTTCTTTTGGTCGTCTGCTTCCTTATTTTCCACTTCAGAAACTTCTTCAAGAGATTTGTTTTCTTCAACGGGCTCATCTACTTTATTTTCTGTCTCTGATTCAAGAACCACCTCAGTAGTCTCATTCTCTACTGTATCCTTATTTTCCTCAGTTATGTTATTTTCTTCTAAAATTACATCATTTTCAACAACATCATTCGTATTTGCCGTTTCTATTACCGTCTCTTCATTTTCTTCTTTATTAAAAGAATCTACTACTTCCGTAACATCTTCATCATTAACTTGATTCTCTTTAATCGGTTCAACTTCTTCTGTTACTTTTTCATCTAAAGTCTCTTCAACCTTTGTTTCTTCTAAACTTTCGCTATCTTCAACCACTACATTCTCTTTTATTTCTTCTTTTTGATTTTGAGAAAGTTGTTGAGCCTGAAGTTCAGCAAGAATTTGTTTACGCATTTCCTCTTTTTGTGCTTCTAAATCCGCCATCATTAAATCTTTATCTGAAGCCAATTCTGCTTTTTGTTTTGCACCCTTTAACTCCATAATATTACGTACAACCATAAATATTTCAAATAACAAGAAGGCAAGAACAGGCAACACAAAATACCATAACCAATTTTGCTGTATATTATCTATTACTTTTCCGCCACCATGGTTAACACCCGTAACAACACCTTTTATTTGTGTAACAGAAACCGTCTCGGTAACCCCACTACTTTCTAAACTGTAATTATAAGCAGCATTTACCCCAAAAGGATCCTCTTTTTGGAAGGATTGACTTTTAGCTATTTTATCACCTTGTGTTATTACAGACTTATAATCCGTTGAAATATATACAATTCTATGGGTATTTAGAGCTCCACTACCATTATTTAATTTAGAATCAAAGAATGTAATAACATCTCCTACTTTTAAGGAACTACAATCTTTTTTGCTAAATTTATTTACATAGACCAAATCTCCTACCTTAATTTCTCCAATTTTATAATCCTTCCACTCTTCTAAATCTGGTCTAGGGCTATTGCTTCTTTCCATAGAGTCTGTTTGTACAGATAAAAAGCCTTTTCCAAATAAATTAGGGAATCCTCCATTTTTACTTCCTGCATTTATATTCATTAAAGAAAATAAGAATAATAAAACAATTACCGTATAGAAAACAACATTTCCTACGATTCTTAAAATAAATAAAGTTAACTCTTTCGGAGTTTTCTTTTCTTTCACTTCATTTTCATTTGTTTGTGTATTAATATCTTGCATATTTACTACCTCTTTCTTAAAAAAAAGATTAAACCTTTAATTCATTTTATCATATTAATAAATAAAAATAAACACTATTTTCGTTATAGAACCTTTTATTTCTTCACAAAAAAATGAAAACGAATTAAAATTTCACAAATTCTATTAAGATTTAGTATAACACTAGAAATTCTAGTGTTATACTAATCCTAAATTTAACCTAAACCTAATTTGAACTAAAACAATATGTAAAGCTCATCAAATTAATCTCTATCATTTGTTGAGAAATTAAGATTTAAAGTCACTGGTTTTCTATCAATTACTTCAAAGCAATCTGCATCCCAGCCTTCAAACCAAAAATAAATAGTCATTTTCATCATTTGGTTAATACCAATCTTCTCCTCATTCTTTGAAGAATCAATGATTTGCGTATTTGGAGTGTACTCTATGTCTCCTCTATCAAACAATGCGATAGGAATTGTTTTCTTTTGATTTGAATATTTTGTATTATAATCATATAAAGCTAAATTATACTCATCTTTCATTATTCCACCAAAACTGTAAACATCTTCTTCTTCATTATAGGTAGGCATAGCTGTGCCACCCTGAAATATAATTAAATCATTTATCTTTGAGTTTTGTTCATATTGTTCTGGATAATTTCTATCAACTACATTATACTTCTGAATTGCTACTCTACATGCAGATGAAGAATCTACCGTAACATTATTTTTTATTTGCGTGTTTGCTAGGATTCCATTTGGCACATGGTTAATAAAATCTGATGGGTAGGTATATTTATTAACTAAGTTTTTTGTTTCCTTTGTTCCTTCTAGCAAATTACCTTTTAAAAAGGTATTTAAAAAATATTCAGAAGTATCTCCACTATCAAAAGCGTGATAAGCTGCGACATAAATATCAAACTTAAAGTAGTTTCTAGTTATCTTATTAGAGATATCAACAAAGTCAGGAAAAGAATTGTCAGCATTAGGAGTTACACTGCATTGAGCCATATTAAGATGTTGAAATAGATTATTAATTCCATTTTCATCTTTCGAATTTAAGACTGATGTAGAATATCCCCAATTCTTCATAATAATTTTTTTTAGTTCTGTTGAATTTACTGATGAACCAAATGTCCCATCTTTACCTGTCAATGATATTTCTATTCCATATTCCTCTAGTTCTGAGCTGTTTAAATTAATTTCAAATTTTTCAAAACTTGAAAAATTCAAGAAGCCAACCCATGCAAAAGTTGCAGTAACTAAAGTTATCATACATAAAATAGATATCATTATACTCAAGTAAACTTTTTTAACTATTGTCTGCATGAATTAGCCCCTCTCTTTCTACGTTTTACTTTATTTTATTATTTTTTAGAATTAAAATTATTCAGCATCAGTAGAGAATTTTAAATCAAGTGTGAAAGTTTGACCTCTACAGCTATCCCAACAATCAGCATCTGCACCTTCTAACCAAATTCTAATTGTAATTAATCTAGCTACACCCTTAGTTAAAGTTAATGAATTCCATGTAACACCAGTTGCGTTTAATGTAGATGCACCAGTACCCGCTGTAGTAGCATATGGAACTTCACCTAATACAGCTTTATAATATTGGTTAGCATCTCCACCAGTTACCATAGTAGCAGGACTTGCATATGTAGACATTAAACCAGTTAAAGCACCAGTTACTGGAGTTTTAGCCTCTTCGTCTTGATCTTGTTCAATAATTTCACATGCTAAAGCATTAACTGCATCTGCAGTAAATGTATCACCAATTTTTGTTGGAGCTGTTGCTGCTGTACCTGCACCAGTACCTGCTGCTGTAGGTAATGAAGTTGCAGAATAAACCGTTTGTGCAATTAATGTTTCAGTTGTATTTTCAAGAGTTGCTTCTACCTTAATAGATGTAACTTCAGTAGACATAATCCAGAATTTATATTCAATTACAGGAGCGTCTGCTACTTTTGCACCCTTATGATCTACCCAGTCACCAACTGCTATATTATTATCTGCATCAGCAGCAGTAGCCTTAGTAATAGGGTCTAATTTAACAGTTGAAGCTGTTAAAGTAATATTTGAAGTGAAGTTATCTGGAGTATCTACATCTTCTACTACCTTGTTTAAAGCTACTAATAGATTTCCTCCAACTTCAGTTCCAGCAGTAGCACCATTTAAGCCACCAACTGATGCGCTTGTGTTTGATACATACCAAGCAAATGTTGTTGATACTAATGTTGCAGCACATACAGCTAAAGCTGCAACTGATAAAAATAATTTTCTTGTTAATTTTTTCATTTTTTCTTTTTCTCCTTTTTTCTTTTTTTGTTTTTTATTTATCATTTGCAAACTAACTAAATTCTCTCTTAGACGTAAATGATAATTTTACACGAATAGATTTGTCTAGCCCATCAAAGCAGTCGGCATCCCAACCTTCTAGCCAAAATCTAAATGTGACTAACTTAGCATTAGACCCTGCGTCTACTGAGGTGATTTTTGGTAAATCCTCTGTATCTAAAGATCTAATTGTTTGTGGTTTTTCTTCAAAACTTAATTTTTTTAGTTTTGAAGAAGACCTTAAATTATTATAATAGGTGAACATAGCATTTTGATCTGCATTATACAATTTATTTAATGCTTCATCCTCCCCACTATAATCCGTTGCATAGCTACCTAAATCATACTCATTCGTAAGTTCATATATCGTAGCCTTTGGTGTTTCTAAAGATGTATCTTGTACACTCATTCGCATTGCGTTTGCTGAATATACTTGAATCGTTTCCCCTGCCTGTTTATTACCATTTATGGTATTCATTCCCGCTAATAAGGAAACCGATGAAACTTCTGAATTTATGGAAGTAGGTAAAACCTTGGTATTATCATTTAAGATAATTTCTTGTCCTGCTAGATATATGTTGTAGCCTTGGTTTTCTTCTGCCGTTTTATAACGAGTATCAAAATAAATCCCAAACTCAACATAACTTCCTTCATTTGTCATAGCCGTAGAACCATATAAATCCGAGAAATTAATTCCATCTTTTGATGTACGAGGTAATAATAAAATATTTTTATTAATAATCTGATCTATTTTATCATTTGATATTTCTTCATTCGTATCTTTTAATATAAGTTTATCCTCTTTAATATCATATTTTTCCGAATCAAAACCTTTAACAATCGCCTTTTTTATCTGACTCGTAGATAAATCGCGGTAATAGTTTTCTCCATCAATTGAAACCCAAAAACCTTCTCCTGTGTTTACTTCAAAATCAAAGCCTTCAACAGTAGCTGAACTATTAATCTTGAACCAAGCATAAGTGGTAGTCGTAAAGGTTACTACTAGAAGCAGCAACGACATTACTCCTAAAAAGATTTTTTTCTTATATTTCATAAATACCTCCTTTACATCAGTTTTTTATATTTACATCTTAAATGTTTCTTTCTATCCTTATTCTTTTTCAAGTTCAAAACCCAATTTAATTTTAATTTTTGTTGCTGGTACACCTGCAAAAAAATCTGCATCCCAGCCCTCTAACCAAGTATAAACTGTAATTTTTAAAACACTAAACTCTTGTTTCTCTTCATCATAATTAAAATTACCAAGCACACCCTCTGAAAAGCTAGAAGCTGTTTCAAATCCTTCTCCATCTATAGCTGCTTTGCTAAATGGTGATAATGGATGTGTATTATTATAATGGGTAAACATTGCATTTTTTTCTTTATCATGATTAGGATCACTGCTTCCTTCTATTGCCGAAGAACCTAATCCTAAATGTGGTTCATACACATTTAATTTATATTCACTATTTTCCTCATAAGAAAATCCTACTCTCATTGCATTTTGTGGGTTAACGATGATATCTTCTCCACTAGTGTATTCTTTTTCTTGTGTAGACAACTTGTTTTTCAAATTTACGGTTGTTTCTACTCCCGTTACATAACTGCTATCCTTTAATTTTAATCTATATTTCGCTTTGCTGTTTCCTGTTGTTACAACTTTAAAATACAAATCAAATGAAATATAATCCTTAGATTCTGCATCTACCATAATATGAGAAAATCTATCCGTATTTGGAATAGCTTCTAAGTCATCTTTTTCAAATAAAGCATCTCCATTTTCATTAAACATAATCTTTTGATTTTGATTATGCTTTAATGTAACACCATCATAACGAATTTTAGAATAATCTACACCCGTTTTCAATTGAATGGCTTGTTTTAATTCTTCTATTCCTATATCTTGTGAAAAATCAACGTTATTTGTTGATATCCACAATCCTTCGGTAGCTTCAATGTCAAGTTCAAATTCATCTATCCAAGCCTCTTGATTTCTTGTAAACCAAGCATAGGTAGTTGAGGTTAATGTTATAATCGTAATAACAAGCATAAAAATACTTAATACAAGTTTTCTTTTAATTTTATGCATTTTTAACACTCTCCTTCACGAAATAAATTTTTATGACTTAACTTTAATATCAACATTAAACTTTATCGTCCCACCTGCGACACTCTTTGGTCCTTCATTAACACAATCTGGATCATTTCCTTCCAACCAAAACAAAACAGAATATTTGATATAATTCTTACTTCCATTTTCACTCGTACGTACAAACGCTTCTTCGGAATATACACGGCTTGAACTAGCAAACGTTTTTGGTTGACTTATATAATAATTTGGATAAACAACGGTTTCTTCATCTTTTTTTTGGTAAATATTTATTTGGGTATCCGCTTCATTAAATGTTAAAATACGAATCGCACCATCTAGTCCTTTCGTAATATTTGACATATTCATTTGAATGCTCAAATCTAAAACACTAGAACCGGTATTAACGATATAAAAGGTATATATATATAAATAATTATCTATAACTTGTCTTCCTGGAACAGATGTAAGTTCTACAAGTTTATTATATTGAATATTATACGCATCGGTCGGATCTTTTCCATCTCCACCTAAAAATTTACCTAGGGTAGTATCTAGCCAACTTTTTTGTCCTTCCGCAACTAATCTACTATAGTATTCTCCTTCTAAATTTTCTGTTATAGAGATACTCTTTTCAATATCGCCATCTTCTACCTGGAAGACGAAATTTCCACTTTCATTTCCTAGTAGCATAGCTAATATGATTAACAAAGAGGTAAGACATAATCCCACTAATAATGCAATCTTAAAAGCACTAGATTTAAATATAGATACAAATGATTTCAAAGTGCTTACCTCCCCTCAGAAACAAAAAAGTTGTCATTAAAGTACAATTACTTTGAATGACAACTGGCTACCATTTTAAAGGCCCTCTAGCTTTGCGTCACCATATTTCTATGGCTTTGCCTTTTTACACCATATTATTATATGGCATTTTTTAATAATTGTCAATTCAAAACATAATTTTATGTAAAAATATTTAAATTAAGGTTACTGCTTATTCTCTGAAGTTACACGAGCAAGCAATTCTTCAGCGGTTTCTTCATGCTCTTCTTCAACATCCAAGATACTTTCTTTTTGAATTAAACGCTCTGCATCCTCTAACATAGATACATCATCTAATAATAATTTATATTGTTTCTTTTCAATATATTCATCAAAAGCTTCAAAACTCATCGGTTTTGCAAAATAATATCCTTGTCCATAGAATACACTTTGCTCTTTAACATATTTTGTAATTTCGGCCGTTTCAATACCCTCACAAATAAGTGTCTTGTTGTTATCTTGTGCATGTTTAACCAATATGGCAAGTAGTTTTTCTTTCATAAAGTTATTCTCTATATCCTTCAAGAAAGATCTACCTAGCTTAATAACATCAATTGGGGCTCTTTGAATGGCTTGAACGGATTGACCATCTAATTCAAAACCATCCACAGCGATTTTAAATCCGAAATCCTTTAATTTAAATATATTCGTTTTAATTACAGCGATTTTTTCTACCATCATAAAATCAGAAATTTCTAGCATAAACTGCTCTGGTTTAGCGTTATTCTTTTTCATTAAGTCAATAAACTTATTAGCAAGATTTACATCTAATAACTGTTTCGTAGATAAGTTTAGTGATAATCTTAATGGTACAGTAGGATATTTTTCTGCAAACTGATCATGTGTACGAATCATTGTTTCAATACCCCATTCACCTACCCATTTAATATCTCCTGTTTGCTCCAAAACCTTTAAGAAGGTTGCTGGCGCTTGCACACCTTTTGTCGGATGGTTCCAACGCATTAACGCTTCCGCTCCACTTAAGGTTTTATCCGCTAAATTAACAATAGGTTGATAGTATAATACGAACTCTTTATTTAAGATAGCATTCTTAACCTCACGATAATACATCATATTATCCTGTTCTTCTTCTTTAATAGAAGCATAGAAATTTGTAAACTTATCTCCACCATCACGTTTAGATACATAAGTGGTTAACTGTAAATTAGCATATAAGTCTTCAAATGTAGAGCCTGCAACAGGATAACTAACTATACCAATAGAAGCACTAAGGCTAATCGTTTCTCCAACTAAAACTTGATAAGGATTTGAAATTATTTCATTTATTTTATTCGCAAGCTTTTCACTTCTGGACTTATTATCTTCATCCTTTATAAAAATTAAGAACTCATCATTCTCATATTTACATAAGGATGCTTTATAAGGTAATGCCCTTAAAATTCTTGAAGCCATTTCCTTTAAAATTTGATCACAAGCCTCTCGACCAAAAACTTCATTTAAATCACCAAAGCCATCGATATCCACATACATTAACGTCAATGCACCAAATCGATCCACTTTTTTAATATATTGCTTAATAGAATCTTCCATATATCTTTTGGTAACTGCATTTTCAACTATAACTTCTCTTTCTTCTTTTTCTTTTTTTATGTTTCTTTTTATTAAAAAGAAGAATAAAACCGAAAGACCAACAGTTAAAAGTATAAATACAAGACTTAAAAGTATTGCAGCACCATTATCCATTAAAAACATAAAATCTCTCCTCTATTTCTTTTTTCCATTATATTTCTCCAATAACTCTAAAGCTTTTTCATAAGGAACTGCCTTACTAATTAAATATCCTTGTATAAGTCTTGCACCAAACTTTTTTACCATATCCGATTGTGTTTGACTTTCAACACCTTCACATATAATATCTAATTTCAAAGACTGACCCAAATCACAAATTGTCTTAACAATACTAGAATGTACTTTACTTGTTTCAATATACTTTGTAAATTCTTTATCTATTTTGATTGTATCTACTGGCAAATCCTTTAAATATAGCATGGAGGAATAACCCGTACAGAAATCATCCAAATGTATATGGAATCCCTTTTCTTTTAGTCTTTTTAACTTTTCTGTCATTAATTGAAAGTTACCCATTAAAAATGTCTCTGTAATTTCTATTGCAATACTACCAGGTTTTAATCTTAAAACATTAAATTCATCGATTAGCTGCTGTACAAATCCTACCTGCAATAACTGAATTGGGGATACATTCATTGAAATATGCACATTATAAGTTTCCAATTGTTTTGCAAGTTTAAATGTTTCTTTAATAACATATCTACCAATATCTAATATATATCCTCTTTGTTCAGCAAGCTCAATGAAACCTTGTGGAGACTTATCCATGTATTTTGGATTTGTCCAACGAATTAGCGACTCAAATCCATCGATTCGATTAGAAACAACATCATACTGAGGCTGTAAATACATTTTAAACTCATTTTCTTGTAAGCCTCTAACTAAATCTTTTTCCATTTCTTCAGCAGCCTCTATAACATTATCCATTGCTGGTTCATATATGATAAAGTCTTTTGAAGAGAAGTCGGCAATATTTTTCAATGCCAATTCAAGTTTAGTTTTAATTGTATCTAGCGTTACTTCATTGGCATCTTCTTTCTTTAAATTATATACGACGATTTTACATTTAATATAAATATGATTTTGCTTAATTTGAAAAGGCCTTCTTAAAACTTCTAAAGATGCCTGTATTTTTTGTACAACCTCTTCTAAATTTAGATTAGGATAAATAACAATAAATTTTGAATCATTCACATGATATATTGCTAAATCTGTATAAGTTTCATGTATAACGGTCAAAAACTCGTTTAATAAAATATTAAAATTTGTTCTACCGAATACACCTATAATCTCTTCATATTTAGAAATATTATATTCTACAAAAGCTATATCATAAAATTGAGCATTCAATACAATATGATTATAATTATTTGTTAAAGAGAAACCATTATCACAATTTGTAATTTCATTTCTTCCACTCATTAAGAATAAATGCTTTCTTCTTAAATAGTCTAATGTAATATCTGTACCCATTAAATAATAAGATGAAGAAATTTTTAACGGACTTAAATGAAAATAATGAACATCTTCATCATCTTTAATAGCTATTGAACATTCAAATGCCTTGTTTTGTTTAATTGTATTTAATATACTTTCGCCTGTATCAACATCCGTAAAACTATCAATGTTTTCTAATCGTTTTATTCCATAAATTTGTTTAAAGGTTTTGTTTGTAAATATTACTTTTCCATTTAGATCAATACGAATGACAATGGCTTGCGTCTTTTCTAAAGCATAACGATCTACTCTTAGTAATTTCGATGCTTTTCTACATCCTAGTATAAGGATGATAAGCATAGCTACCATCATTATAACACCTATGGTATAAAACATAATGGCTTGTTGTATTACCCAATTAATAGCAAGATATGGATCGTGAATCGGAATAAATATACTTATATAAATGTTTAAGAATTTAGTTCCAGATAAGACTCCATTTCCTCCACCAATTTCATAAATTCCATTAAACTCATCGCTCTCATCTAATAAATTAAATCTACTTGTTTCTAGCAAATTCGCCATAGTTCTTGCTTCTGAATCTGTATTAGAATAGTAAATTGTTCCATCCTTGGCATACACATATGTGTCAAATATTCTTTCTTGTTCATTGTCCAATTCTTTATTTAAAAATATAAAGAATTCTTCAAAAGGAACACGGCCACAAAGACCATCGGAATCCCTAAAAAAATAAAAAGAATATTTACTGCTTGGTATACCAATGAAATCACTATCTTTTGCCATTATGATTTTTCTTTGTCCTGCTTCAAAACCCTGTTTTTCAAATTCTGCAACAAAATAAGGCTGCTGGTCAAAGGAAGTCGTATCAGCAACAGTATCGTTTATTAAAAAAGAATCATACAAAGCATTTAACTTTTCTTCTGCCATATTTGCCACATTAACCGTTGCTTCTAACCCTAATACCTTCATAGAACTTTCTGTTTTTGCTCGAACAGGTAAATAATAACAAACCGCTATTGCAGCATAAGAAATTATTAAAATGATACTTGCAAGAATATACCATCTTAAATCCCTTAATCTCACAGCTAACACTCTCCTTTACTTTAACCCCTTTGCCTTTTTAAAAAAATAAGACAACTGGCTACCATTTTAAAGGCCCTCTAGCTTTGCGTCATCATATTTCTATGATTTTGCCATTAACTTTCTCAAAGTAGTTTTAATTATATATATTATATATAAAAACGCTTTACATGTCAAGAATAAGCGAAAATAAATGTTTTCCCAACAGATAGTGGGAATGAAAAGTATAAGAAATTTTCTATGTATAATGCAAATTTTAGTATTTTACTTGCTTTATATTTAATTCTTGAAATCTATAAATAAAAAAGAGTTTCTATAACCATTAGGTTCATAAAAACTCTTTGACTATTTTATCTAATTATTTGAAATCTTATTTTTTATACATTTTAATATGTAATATCCTTTATCTTTTGCAACAACCGAACAATTACCAAACAATGCAAGTAAATGATCCTTTGAAGATGGTGCACCTTGCTTTTTTTGAATAACGACCCATAATTCACCATTAGAGGTCAATTGGGAATAGGCACCATCATAAATTTCATAGACAACTTTTTTACCAGCACGAATTGGCGGATTCGTTATAATAGAAGAAAAAGTTTTATCTTTAACTTTTTCATATAAATCGCTCAAAAAAACTTCAGCTTTAATCGCTTGATTTGCTTCAATATTCCTTTTATTTAACATATAAGCTCTCTCGTTTATTTCACACATAAGAACTTCTTTATTATAAAGTTTTGATATTACAATACCAATAGGACCATATCCGGCACCCATATCTAAAATAGGCAAATCGATGGAATTTGGTACAAAATTTTTAAGCATAACAAAGGAACCATAATCAATATAGTTTTTAGAAAAAACTCCTGAATCTGTATGAAAAATAAATTTATGCTCCTTAAAATTAAATGTAAATTCGTTCGGTTTTGATTCTAATCCCTCTTGCGTTTTAGAATAATAATGATTATTGTTCATAGTATTTAGCAAAAAGGACTTAAGATAATCTTAAGTCCTTTATTTTACCTTTTTGAAATTACTTAATTTCTACAGTTGCACCAGCAGCTTCTAATTTTGCTTTTAATTCTTCAGCTTCAGCCTTAGAAACTTTTTCTTTAACTGGTTTTGGAGCACCATCAACTAAGTCTTTAGATTCTTTTAAACCTAAACCTGTTACTTCTTTAACAACTTTGATAACACCTAACTTTGCAGCACCTGCAGAAGCTAAGATTACATCAAATTCTGTTTGCTCTTGAGCAGCAGCAGCGCCTGCAGCACCTGCAGCAGGAGCAGCAGCTACAGCAGATGGATCAATTCCAAATTCATCCTTCATTGCGTCTACTAATTCCTTAATTTCAAGGATAGTCATTTCTTTTAATGATTCAATAAATACTTCTTTTGTTAATTTAGCCATTTTAATTTTCCTCCATTTTTTCTAATTTTAATTAGGCTTCTTGTCCTTTTTCAACTAACATATTTAAACCAATAGCTAACTGTCTTACTGTACCTAACATACCGGCAGCTAATTGTGTTAACAATGTTTCGTATGATGGTAATTGAGATAATGTCTTCAATTGATCAAAACTATAAACATCACCATCAACAACACCCTTTACAACTTCAACTTTGCTATTTTCAGCACCTGCGGCTTTAAATAAAACTTTTGCAGGAGCTACTACATCAGCAGCTGAAAATGCTACAGCCACTGGACCAGTAAATGCATCACAAAAATCATCATAACCACATTCCTTTGCAGCACGGGATGAAATATTGTTTTTAATAACACTTACTTCACAACCACTTTCACGCATTTCTCTACGTAAGCTTTGGAAAGCTTCAACAGTTAAGCCTTGATACTTAAAAGCTACAACTGCTGCAGAATTCTTCATCTTTTCTGCAACTTGCGCTACTTCGTTTTGTTTTGCGATAATGCTTTCTTTCATTTGTACACCTCCGTTTAGTATAATGAAAAAATCTTCTTCTACCAAGGCAAAAGAAGATTTATTACATCCTTCATCTTTCCTCGGTAGAAATTAAGGGAACAAGTCCCACCTACTGTCTTCGGTAAATAATATTGATTAAATTATTTAGCGATTGAGTCAGAATCAACCTTAATGCCAGGTCCCATTGTAGATGCAACAGAAATATTCTTAATGTATGCACCCTTAACTGTAGAAGGCTTAGCCTTTACCATAGCATCATAAACAACCTTAAGATTTTCCTTAAGTTTTTCTGCACCAAAAGAAACTTTACCAATAGTCATTTGAATATTTCCTACTTTGTCAGGACGATATTCAACTTTACCTGCTTTAATTTCTTTTACTGCTTTTGCAACATCCATAGTTACTGTACCAGTTTTTGGATTTGGCATTAAGCCCTTAGGTCCTAATACACGTCCTAATTTACCTAATTGGCCCATCATATCTGGCGTTGCAACAATTACATCAAATTCAAACCAGCCTTGTTGTATCTTATTAATGATTTCTGCTTCACCAACAAAATCTGCTCCAGCTTCTGTAGCTTCTTGTTGTTTTGCTCCACGACAAATAACTAAAACCTTACGAGTTTTACCTGTACCATTAGGTAACACGATAGCTCCACGAATGTTTTGTTCTGCTTTACGTGGGTCAATATTTAAGCGGAAAGCAACATCAACCGATGCATCAAACTTTGCTGTAGAAGTTTTACAAGCTAAATCTAATGCTTCTAATACTGGATAAACCTTCATAGAATCAACAAGCTTAGCTGCTTCAACGTATTTTTTTCCTCTCTTCATATTTATCCTCCTAAAATGTGGTATAAGCGGGAATTCCTCCCACAAGTTTAGGCTGTTAATAACAACCCGAAATTAATCTTCGACAACAATACCCATGTTTCTGGCAGTACCTGCAATAATATTAGTAGCTGCTTCAATGTCATTAGCATTTAAATCAGGCATCTTCATCTCTGCAATTTCTCTAACTTTTTGTCTAGAAATCTTTGCAACAGTATGCTTCTTAGAATTCTCAGAACCCTTTTCAATTCCTGCAGCTTTCTTTAATAAATCAGAAGCTGGTGGAGTTTTTACAATAAATGTAAATGAACGGTCCTCATATACTGAGATAACTACTGGCAACGTATATCCCATTTTATCCTTTGTTTTTTCATTGAATTGAGAACAAAAGCCTGGAATATTTACACCTGCTTGTCCTAGTGCTGGACCAACGGGTGGAGCTGGATTAGCTTTGCCGGCTGCGATTTGTAATTTTACAACCTTTACAACTTTCTTAGCCATAATCGTTTCCTCCTTCTTTCAATGATGTGGTTCAACAGATTAAAAAATCCTCCCACTCTAGTGTACATAAATACACATGCTTTTAAATTATAACAAAAAGAAAAACAAGTGTCAATTAAATTTTAATAAAAAAATAATTCTGCCGAAATCAGCAGAATTAACCTTATATCTTTTTTACCTGATGGAAAGGAAATTCCATTGGTGTAGAACGTCCACCAAACATTTCTACCAAGATTGTAACAACTTCCTTTTCCTCATTAACATTAGAAACTTCTCCATGAAATCCAACAAAGGATCCTTCAACAATTTGAGCTTTATCTCCAACAACAATTTCAAATTTAGGTTTAGAAATAATTCCCAACTTTCTTAATATTTCATCCATTTCCTCTCTAGAGATAGGTACTGGTTTCGTACCTCCACCAGAAGAACCTAAAAAGCCTGTTACTTTTGGTGTGTTACGCACCATAAACCATGCCTTTTCATCCATTTCTTTTTCTACTTCCATTTCAATAAAAACATATCCGGGAAACATTTTAGTAACTTTTTGTTTCTTCTTACCTTTTTTATCTGTAACTTCAACAATTTCTTCAGGAACTAGAACTTGATAAATTTTGTCTGTCATGTTCATAGATTCCATACGACGTTCTAAATCCTGTTTAACCGAATTTTCATATCCAGAATACGTCGTAGCAACATACCATCTTTTCATTATAATCTCTCCTTAACCTTTAAAATATTCTTGCCAAAATTTGTGTGATAAATGCATCATATAATAAGAATAGTAATGCAAAAATAATTAAGAATAAGAATACACGAACGGCATTACCTAAAAATTTAATCCAAGTCAACCAAGTAATTTTTTTGAATTCAGGAAATGCAGGCTTAAAGAATGGATATAAAGCATAAACTACGCCAATACCAGCGACAACAACTAAGATCCATGCAAATACTTTTGGATAATTACCGATTAGTGGAAAGTCTTGTTTAACAATCAATGCCCCTGTTAACATTAAAATTCCTAAAAGTAAAGTAATAATAGAAACAACTAGAAATAAATAATTTTCCCATTTATGCTCCGTTTTTAAATATTCTAATATCCTTGATTTTCCTTCGGCTTTTTCTTTATTTTTTTCTATTTGTTTTTTTATTTTCTTTTCGACTTCATCTTTACTTTTGTGTTTTACAACTTCATTTTCTTCCTTTTGCGTATTCGCTACTTCCTCAATGTTTTCCTTTTTATTTTCTTCCATAAAAAATCCTCCTTATCTAGTTTCCTTATGAATGGTATATTTATTACAAGTCTTACAATATTTTTTTAATTCAATACGCTCTGTATTTTTTTGAGGATTTTTTGTAGTTGTATAATTTCTACTTAGACATTCCTCACAAATCAATATTACTTTCGTGCGCATATCAAATCACTCCAATAAATCAAAATAAAAAAACCTTTTTTAGGCTTAATTTATTTTAAACCACTTTTGTTAAATAGTCAATATTTTTTTTAATTCATTTATCATTGCTTTTTTCTTTCCATAAACATAAAAATAAGAAACATTATATTTGTGTGAAAAAGCTTGAACACTCATTCCTTCTATTAAGCATTCCTGATATATTAAAACTTCCCATTCGTCTTTCCAAAGATTTTTAAATTTATAAAAATTGTTTTTAGAAGTGCTAAAAAAATTCATATCTTTATAAATAATATTATCGTTTAAAACAAGCATAGTTTTATAATATGAATTTTTCATAATCTTTTTAAATTCTCTTCTAACTATGATTGTAAAATAACAATAAAAATTAACAGAAAATTTAGGATTAAATGTTTTAATACATCGAAATAAAATAAGTAAGCCTTCTTGAATTAAATCGTATCTCTTATCACTATATGGTACATATTCTTCTACTATTTTATTAATGTAAATCGCATACTTTTGATATAAGACCCCTTGCGCTTTTTCACTTCCATCTTGAACTAGATATATTAATTCATAATCATTATAGTTTATATAAAACATTTTATTTTTTTATTAACTCAGATAAAACAATTCCACAACTTACCGAAGCATTTAAACTATTTACATGCCCCACCATAGGAATACATATTAAATAGTCACTTGCATTTACTAAGGTCTTACTCATGCCAAAGCCCTCCGAACCTATAATAATAGCCAGTTTCATATTCTTATCAATTTCTGAAACCTTTATATTCCCTTTAGCATCTGTTCCACAAATCCAAAAATTTTGTTTTTTCAATTTTTCTATCGTAGACAAAAGGCTATTTACAAACATAATATTTACATGCTCAATTGCACCAGTGGAGACATGAGCAACAACTTCCGTAATGGAACAGCTTCTATTCTTAGGTAAAATAATCAAATCCACTCCAAAAGCATCCGCACTTCGAATAATCGCTCCTAAATTATGAGGATCCATAATACCATCCAATATCAAAATTCGACTCATAGATGAAATTAAATCGAATAAATGGGATTCATCAAAAAGAAAATAATCCTCTCTATATGCGACATATCCTTGGTGATGATTACCAAATCTTTTAGACATATTTTCTTTATCTAAAAACGTGTGCTTAATTCTTTTATCTTTAAGCAATTCAACAAAAGATTTATCTTTTTTTTCCACTTCAAAAGATAAATAAATTTCTATCAATTTTGCATTTTTTCGAATTGCTTCATATATACAATTTTTACCATATATTTTTATCATAGTATCACCATTGTGTTTTTCTTAAATATTATAACATAAAATATAAATAAAAAAAAGCGAATCCAATAAATAGATTCGTCTTTTTCTTTTAAAACTTTGATAACAATTTTTGAATAAGTTTCACTTGTTTCATAATCCAAGGAATCAAACCCTGTAGTAACTTCATTAATGGAGCTGAAATCAAACATAACATTAATAAGAAAATTAATCCACTAACACTTAATCGAGTAACGATACCACCATTTTGTGTCAAAATATCATCAGAGGATACTTTATAGTTCGTGGTAACTCCACCAAGAATTAAATTATTACTCTCATCTAAACGAGGATTTAATTCTTGATTTAAAGATTTATATTCCGTATAATATCCATTTATAATGTAATTACCATTTTGCGTAACATCTATATCTGGACAAATCGTTGATTCCGCAATAGAAACTCCCGTTCTTGTTTCTTTATCACTGGCAACCGTAGATGGAAAATATTCTTGTTGATTATTTTGATTAGAAAATGAAGCGGTAATACGATAATTAGAGGTATTTGGTAAAACTTGAATTTTATGTGTGCCATATCCAACACAAATTGAAGTAGAATCTTTTCCTGTATAATCCAAAAATCCTCTTGCCACATTCTTATAATAATAATCTTTTACCTGTACTCCATCCACATAAGTCGTAATTGTTTTATCAGAAGAAATAACATACTTTAATTCTCTACTTGTTCCATTATCATAAAACTTTAAGGTATAAATGTTACTTTCTTCTTCTACTTCCCTACTACCATATATTTCAAATATATTAAATTCTGAATCTATGGCACCAACAAATAGAGAACCCGAATTCTCAAAATCTATATTATTATTTGCATCATATGCATAGCCATTTGTAGTTAAACTTGGCATTTTAATAATATAAGGTTCTACAATAGAATCTAAGGTTTTTATAACATTTTTGTTGTTTATTTTTAAACGATATTGTTTTAAAGACTTGTCATATTCAATACTTGGTTTCAATTTATCGGTAGAAGATAATGTCGCTCCCTCTAATCGATAGCGGTAAGATACCGTTTCGCCAGAAATGGTCCTTGATTCTTCACTTTTACCATCAATGATTAAGGAACCATCTTTAAATTCAATCGTCGGCATAATTTTAAAGTCTACTTCTATATCTTTGGCCATACCATAATTTACATAATGATTATAATATTCATTATTTTTATTTTTAGATAAAGTAATCCTTAGTTTCTTTTCTAAAGTGATTTTATCTGTATCCGTTGCATTAGCAGTTTTAGGAATTCCTACATATCCTTCTGAATCAATTGCTAAAGCATTTACTAAAACCTCTTGGCCATCTTGCTCTTCAAAACTTATGACTTCATCATACTTTAGATTATTTACCTTATATCCTCCAAGATAAATTCGTCCCAAAGCACTATAGGTAGCACGCGGTATAACAACAGCAGTTTCTAATGTAGTAGATCCAACACGATAATAATATTGTCCTCCATTTAAAGAAGCAGTAATATTACTTGTTTTTTCGTTAGGACTCTTTTGGAATGTCGTAACAATTCCATTTACTACAAAATAGTTATCTTTACTAATTTCTACTCTAGGATAAGCAGATGTTACTTTTGTACTATATGAGCTAGAATAATATTCTGTAAAACTAGTAATAGGTCTAAACTCTAAAAATTGTGGCATAAACATAATAACAATCATAAAGACAGAATAACAGAAGGTACACAAAGACTTTCGAATGGTATTAAAAGGTTTACACGTTTTAAATAATACCATTAAACAAGTATGTGTTGCTGCAATTACTATAATTGTTGATAAACTTGTTGAATCAAATCCTAAAGAATTCGATAAAGAAAATGTCACGATAGAGATTAATAGAATAACGATTGCTCCAGGGAGGGCCTTTTTAATAACGTTCGTTAAAAATTTACCCTGAACGTTATTATTGTTTGGCTCCATAACTAATACTAACGAAGGTAATCCAATAGCTAAAGTATCAATTAATATTAACTGATTTGTAGAAATAGGATAGCTTCCTGTTTGTAAAGCTTGAATGGCTAAAAACAAAGAGAAAATTGTTTTCGTTAAAAATAATGAGGCTACCGATGTAACATTATTAATAACTCTTCTTCCTTCTGCAACAACCTTTGGCATAGAGTCAAAATTAGAATCCAATAAAACCAAATGCGAAACATTACGTGCCGCCTCACTACCAGAGGCTACGGCAATAGAACAATCAGCCTCTTTTAATGCTAAGATGTCATTAACACCATCACCGGTCATGGCAACAGTCAATCCATTTTCTTTTAAAGTTTCAATTAATAATTTTTTTTGATTAGGTGAAACACGTCCAAAAACCGTATATTTTAATGCTGCTTTTTTCACATCCGAATCGGACATTCCATCTAATGACACATAATCCTCCGCACCTTCAATTCCAGCTCTTTGTGAAATCTTAGATACAGTTAAAGGATTATCTCCTGAAATAACTCGAACTGCCACACCAGATTCTTTAAAATAACGAATGGTATTTATGGCATCTGGACGGATATTATCTTCAATTAATATCATAGCTACAACTTCTACTGGTACCTCTGGTAAAGCACCATTTTTAATCGTTCCATCCCGATGCGCCAAGCACAATACACGATATCCTAATGCTGCATATTTATTTACATCATTCTTAATTAAATTATATTTTTCCTTTAGAACAAACTCTGGTGCACCTAATATAAATGTACCAAATTTATCAAAAGTTACCGCTTGATACTTTCTTTGAGAACTAAAAGGAATTGCGGCAATATGCTTTATACGTTTTCCTAGTCCAAATTTTTCTTGTAATGCAACCGAAGTTAAATTGGAATCCTGTAAAGCATTTAACATTGCAGAAATAACATTTTTCGTAGCAAGTCCATATACCGTATTATAATCAATAACATTTTTTACGCTCATGGTTCCATCGGTAATGGTACCCGTTTTATCCAAACAAATGCAATTTACTCTAGCAAGCATTTCAATACAATACAATTCTTGAACCAATACATTTCTCTGTCCAAGTCGAATAACACCAACTGCTAACGCAATAGAGGTCATCAAGAATAATCCCGATGGAATCATACCAATCATAGCTCCTGCCGTCTTACGAATAGAGAAGACATAATCATGTTGATGAACACCATACATTATCCAAAATAAAACTAGACCTATAACAATGACTAAAAAAGCCATAACACGAATAATCCATCTTAATGAGAATAATAAATCGGATTTAGGTTTTTTATATTTCTTTGCCTGAGATGTTAATTGCTCAATATAATTATCTTTACCTATCTTATCAACTCTAGCACAACATTTACCAGAAACAATATAAGATCCAGAATATAATACATCTCCAACCTTTTTAATAATGGCATCACTTTCACCGGTTAAAAGAGATTCATTTACTTCAACTTGACCATCCACAACAATACTATCCGCACAAATTTGCTTTCCATTTTCTAATAGCAATAAATCATCTAATACAACCTCATTTACTGCTATCTCATGGTTTATACCCGCACGTCTTACCACCGCTGTAGGAGCAGAAATCAAAGATAATCGATCAATCGTTTTCTTAGCTTTAATCTCTTGTATAATACCAATTACAATATTCGTAATTACGATAACTAAGAATACCAAATCTCTCCAAGCATTAACCGAAATTAAAATACCAGCAATAACAAATGTTAATATATTAAAGAAAGTAATAATATTAGCTACTAAAATCTTTGGTATAGATTTTGCTGATTTTACTTTGGCATCATTTACCAAATCATCTAAAATCCTTTTTTCAACAATTTCTTCGGATAAACCCATTTGAGGGTCCGTCTCATAGCGAACTAATTTTTCAGGATTTTTTAGCATGGCTTTTCGATGCTTTTTAATCATCTTATTTTTAGTTTTTAGTAACTTTTTTTCCTCTGTTTTCTTTTCCTTTTCTTTTTTTCTTTGTTCCTTAAGAGATTGAACCTCAATTTCTTCACGAACTGTAGATTTATTACTAGTAGTTAGAATCTCTTCTTTTAAATCAAAATTTTCTTCCTTATCTTCATATACAATTGCATCATTCGAATCAATTTCTTCATCGGTTTCATCTGCAATCATATCTTCGCTGTCTTTTTCTAATAGCTCAGCTAACTCTTCTTCTGTTAAATCTTCAAAGTCTGAATTTTTTGTCATAAAGATTCTCCTTTCCCTATAGTATATATAATATTTTCTAAATCGACAATTCTATCTTCTTGCTGATTTAAATATAAATACCCTATCAAAGCTTCAAAACCAGTAGCATCCAAATAATCTTGTAAATCTATATTTTTTCTTATGCCATGAACATGAGAATTTCTCCCTCTTTTAAAAATATTGATTTCATCTGAGGATAAAATATTATTTTCCAAGAAATAATGGATTACCTTTGCTTGATTTGCTCCACTTGTATATTGAATAACTTTTTTATGTAACTCTTTAACTTTTGTAACTCCCAATTCTATAAAATGTTTACGGACTCTTAATTCATATACTGCATCTCCAATATAGGCTAATGCCAATCCATTTAGCATACTTGCCTGCATTAGATTATATTCCATTCCATAAGCATATTTCGATATTTATCCGCATTTATATAGTCTTTATTTTCTCTTGCTGAAATCCATTTTTTATAGATTTCTAACTCTTCATCCTTCATAGGCTGAATAAATAAATTTATTCCTAGTACATCGAATATCTTTTTTAAACTATTCATTGCAATTACTAGATTTTCATCATCATGACTTCGAACAAGCTGATTCATATCCTTAACAATTTTGTTTATTAAAGATAAAACATTTTGTACATTAAAATCTTGATTCATATATTCTATAAATGAATTCATATATTCATTACAAATAGCATCTTCTTTTATTCCCTTATATTGAATTTGATACAAAGCTTGCTTATAAGCTCTTTGCCATTTATCATATTCTCTTTCATATTGTTGCCATAATTCTTCTGAATAAGAAATGATGCTTCGGTAAGGAGAAAATAAAATCAAGCTTCTTAAAATCATTCCATCCTTTGTTGTTTTTAAATCTTTAACATAAAGACAATTTCCCAAAGATTTACTCATTTTTGTTCCTTGCATATCTAATCTACCAACATGAAGCCAATATTTTGCCAAATGATGATGATATAATGCCTGACATTGCGCAATTTCATTTTCATGATGAGGAAATTTTAAATCCATACCTCCACCATGAATATCAATTTCATCTTTAAATAACTTGTGATTCATTACGACACATTCAGTATGCCATCCAGGTCTTCCCATACCAAACGGAGAATCCCATTTAATACCTTCATTGGTTTTTTTCCACAAAGTAAAATCCAAAGGATTTTCTTTATTATCATTTACAGAAATTCTTGCACCCTGATTCAAATCCTCACTTACCTGATTCGACAAGCAACCATAATCTTCCACCTTAGAAACTCTAAAATATACGTCACCATCTACCTCATACGCATAGCCTTTTTCAATAAGTTCTTGAATAAAACGAATCATATCCTCGATATATTCGGTTGCATGAGGAACAAGATCGGGTTTATGGCTTCCTACCATATGTACCGCATCAAAAAAAGCTTTTTCATAAAAAGAGGCAATTTCATGTTCTGTTTTATGCTCTTCCATAGCTTTTTTTATTATTTTATCATCAATGTCTGTAATATTAGAAGCATAGGTAACATCATATCCAAGAAAAGTTAAATAATTCTTGAACATATCATAAAAAATAACAGGTCTTGCATTTCCAATGTGAATGTAATTATAAACGGTTGGTCCACACACATACATATTCACTTTTTTATCACGAATAGGTTTAAATTCTTCCATTTTATTGGATAAAGAATTATATAGCATTAAACCCATAAATCTTCACTCCTTGATAGTGGAAAAAAGAGCTTACGCTCTATTCCTCACTTTGATTTAAAACATCTTCGAAAGTTGTTTCCATACCTTCTCTTAAATAATTTTTAGCTGATTGGGATACCTTTGTAGTATCTATACATGCATTTCTTATTTCATTAAGCTTTACATTATCTTCTACATCATTTGTTTCTTCTACTTCTTTGTCATCCTTCATCACGGTTGTAGTAAGCTTAGCCGTACAATTCAAATCAATTGCTGCGTCAGAAGCATAACAATCAATAACCTTATCTTTTAAGTTATTTTCCTTAGCAATATTTCCCACCGTTAAAGAAAGGTTCATACTATAGGTTGTTATAATTCCTTCTATTTCATTCTTTTCAATCGCTAGGATTTGACTAACTACCTTAATACCATCCTTTTTAGGAGCATAAACAGAATTGCGAACTCCCTCTGGCGAACGATTTAATAAATTTCCTACTAATCCTCCAACGTATAACTTATTAGCAAATTTTATTGAATTTGCCTTAGAGGATTCTCCTTCTTTTGCTTCATCTGATAATAATATTATATCGGCTACCGCAAAGGAATTATCTATATTGCATTGACCATCTTGTGGATTCTTTCCTACTAATCCTCCAATAGCAATTTCACCATTCGTGTTATTTCCCACTTTAACACCCTTAATCACACAATCACTATAACATGCTAACATCGTTTTTGTAGAGCTAAGAGCACCAACAAATCCACCAACAGCTAAATTTGCATTCGTATAAAGATTTAAAGTTAAATCCATGGTTCCAGAAACATTACAATTTTCTACTTCGGTAGAACCAATGATTTGACCTGCAAATAATCCAGTATAAACATAACTTGAACTTGATGATCCTGCTTTTAATTCTGTAAACTTAATATTTGAATTTGTAATAGAGCAATTTGCAATTTTGCTATTCTTGCTCGTTGCAGTTTTAATCAAACCAACCATTCCGCCAATATATGCTTTAACACTAGAAGATGTAAATGTTTTTCCATCCACATTTGTAATATTTAATCCATTTATTTTAATGTTTTCTAAAGTACAATTTTCTGCATATCCACAAACAATTCCAAAATGAATGGATGAATTTCCCAAACTTGTTGTCATTTCAAGTTTAGCATCCTTTATATTTAAATTCTTTATCGTTGCATCGGTTGCATATCCAAACATACCACTATATTGACTAGAAGAAAATTTTATATTACGAATTGTATGACCATTTCCATCTAATGTTCCTTTAAAAGCGGAACTACTTGAAGTAAATAAAGCTAAAGAATTCTCATCCTTAAAATCTAAATCTGCATCCAGTTTATAATATGCTTCTGCATCATAAGATATATTTTTAAATTGAGATATAGAAGTAATTGAAATTGCAGAGCCTTCATCTAATCCATCGTTCTTCGTCATAGCTTCTTTTGATGTAATTTCTTCTTCATAACCTTTAATAGCTACAAAAAGCTTTAGAATATATTTTGTATCTGGTTTTAATTTAGAAAATGTTGTTTTTCCTTGAATCCCATTTTCTAATGTAAGATTTTGTGAGGTATTATAACTTTCATCTTCATTATATAACTTAATAGATACAACCGTTCCACTATCTTCTAATTTTTTATTTTGTTCAAAATCTGCAGTTACCTCTAATTCATTTCTTTTCGCAGAAATCGTTAACTCACCCTTTATTTTATTTGAACTAGAGCATGCGACTAATATTAGCATTCCTAGTATTATAAAAAAGATAGAACATAATCTTGTAATTTTATTCATAAAAAATCAACCTCTAATTAAAAAAATTTGTTTTAAAAATATATATCACTAATTATTATACATTAAACATTGTCTTTATACAATCAAAAAATTGAAATTTAAGCATTTTATAAAAAGAAATGGCAAAGAATTATATTATAAATAATATAAATAATTTATTGAATCCTATTTAGACTACATTATAATAAAATGTCACGGCAAGAATAAAAATTTAATTTATTTGCCTTCTATGATTCTATTGCAAGATTTGACATTTTATATTATTAATAATATAATTATACTGTTAGTTTTAAAACTACAGGAGGTAATTTTATGCTAAAAATTGGTTTAGATGTTGGATCTACAACGATAAAATGTATTGTTTTAGATGAAAAGGATAAAATCATATATAGTGACTACCATAGACACTATTCACATATAAAAGATAATATCGTATTAAAATTAAAAGAATTAAAAGAGAAAAAAATAATAAATGATGAAGCATGTATTGCCATATCCGGATCGGCTGGTATGGGAATTGCAGATGGGGCTCATATCCCTTTTGTACAGGAAGTTTATGCAACTCGAATTGCTGCAAACAAATTAATTCCAGGAACAGACTGTATTATTGAATTAGGCGGTGAAGATGCTAAAATTTTATTTTTAACCGATGGTATGGAAGTTAGAATGAATGGCTCATGTGCAGGCGGTACTGGAGCATTTATTGATCAAATGGCAACTTTATTAAATGTTGACATTACAGAAATCAACGGTCTTGCTCTACAACATCAAAAGCTTTACTCTATTGCTTCAAGATGTGGCGTTTTTGCTAAAAGCGATATTCAACCATTATTAAACCAAGGCGCTTCTAAATCCGATATTGCTGCTTCCATTTTCTATGCAGTAGTTAATCAAACGATTGGTGGACTTGCCCAAGGAAGAGAAATAACAGGAAAGGTTGCTTATTTAGGAGGACCTTTAACCTTTCTTTCTGAATTAAAAAATAGTTTTGATAAAGTATTAAACACAGAAGGCATATGCCCAGAAAACTCTTTATACTATGTAGCGATTGGTGCTGCATTATGTGCAAAAGAAATTATAAACGTAGATGATACATTAAAATATTTAAATGATTTTACGAATCAATCTACCTATGCATATAATACGCCTTTATTTAATAATGAGGAAGAATATAAGGAATTTTTACATAGACATGATAAAGCCAAAGTAGACACCTTACCTTTAGAAGGATATTCAGGTAAACTTTATTTAGGTATTGATTCTGGATCAACTACTCTAAAATTTGTATTAATTGATGAAGATTCTAATATAAGATTTGAAAGATATCAGCCAAATAAAGGAAACCCTGTATCCGTAATCAAAAGTATTTTTGAAGAACTATATAATACCTATCCTAATCTATCGATTGCTGCTTCTGCTTCAACGGGATACGGAGAAGATTTAGCAAAAAATGCATTTATGCTAGATGGTGGACTTGTTGAAACTATGGCTCATTTTACAGCTGCAAAAAAATTTATGCCTAATGTGGATTTCATTATTGACATTGGTGGACAGGATATAAAATGTTTTAAAATAGAAAATAATGTAATCTCTAATATCTTTTTAAATGAAGCTTGTTCCTCTGGATGTGGTTCCTTTTTACAAACCTTTGCTAACGCATTGGGCTATGAAATAAGCGAATTCGCCAAACTAGGACTAATGGCTAAAAAACCTGTAGATCTTGGCTCAAGATGTACTGTATTTATGAATTCTTCAGTAAAACAAGCACAAAAGGATGGTGCTACCATCGATAATATTTCTGCAGGTCTTTCTATTTCTGTAGTTAAAAATGCCTTATATAAAGTTATTCGTGCTACCAATAAAAAAGCTTTAGGCGAACATATTGTTGTTCAAGGCGGCACCTTCTTAAATAAAGCGGTATTGAGAGCCTTTGAACGTGAATTAGACTTAGAGGTTATATGTCCAAATATTTCTGGATTAATGGGGGCTTATGGTGCTGCATTATATGCAAAATCCTTAAAGATACAGACATCAACTACGATTACAAAAGACCAATTAAATACTTTTCACCATGAGGTGAAAAACATTCAATGTCAAGGATGTAATAATCATTGTCTTCTTTCTGTTAATACCTTTGGAGATAATGCAAATAAATTTATTAGTGGAAATCAATGCGAAAAGCCATTAAATAAAAAAGCATCCATTAAAGGTAAAAATATTTATAACTTCATAAGAAACAAATTATTAAGTTATAAGGAGCTTGAGGATATAGAAAATCAAAGAGGAGAAATTGCTATCCCATTAATTTTAAATATGTATGAATTATATCCTTTTTGGTATACCTTCTTTACTTCTTTAAAATTTAAAGTTACTTGTAGTGGATTTTCGAATGAAAAAATATATACCTTGGGTCAGCATACTATACCATCAGACACCGTTTGTTATCCTGCAAAATTAGTTCATGGTCATATCGAAAAACTTATAGAGGAGGGACATAAAACCATCTTCTATCCATGTATGAGTTATAATATAGATGAGCATTTAGGTGATAATCATTTTAATTGCCCTATTGTGGCATACTATCCTCAAACCATCGAGAATAATGTTACAAAAATAAAAGATGTGACTTTCATTAGCGATTTTATAGGAATACATAATCCTAAAGTGTTTAAAGAAAAAATATTTGAGATATTACAAAAATACTTTAAAGGTATCTCTAAAAAAGAAATTGCTGAAGCTACAACATTGGCCTATAATGAATACGACAATTATTTAAAAGACATACGTATAAAGGCTATGGAATATATTGCTTTTGCAAGAGAAAACCATCAACCTATTATTGTTTTATCCGGTAGACCTTATCATGTAGATCCTCAAGTAAATCACGGAATAGATAATTTAATTTCTGGTTTTGGGGCCACGGTAATTTCTGAGGATTCTATATCGAATCTAGTAGAAAAATTTCCTGTAGGCGTTTTAAACCAATGGACCTACCATTCAAGACTTTATGCAGCAGCCAAATACTGCACAACACAAAAGGATATGAATTTGGTTCAGCTTGTATCCTTTGGTTGTGGACTAGATGCGGTTACTACCGATGAATGTAAAGAAATTTTAGAAAGAAATAACAAAATTTATACACAAATTAAAATAGATGAAATAACAAACTTAGGAGCAGTTAAAATAAGACTTCGTAGTTTATTTGCTGCTTTAAAGCAAAAGGAGGAGGAAAATTAATGGAAAATGAAAATATAGAATACCCTAAATTTACTTCTTCTATGAGGAAAACACATACCATATTAATTCCATCTATGCTAGAATTTCATATGTCCTTATTTGAATCCATATTACTTCAAAGTGGATATAAAGTTGAAGTAATGAAAAATGAAGGTCCTTCGGTTGTGGAAGAAGGTTTAAAATATGTACATAATGATACATGCTATCCTGCATTATTAGTTATTGGACAATTTATTGATAATTTAAATCATCGTAATGATTTAGATAAGGTTGTACTTCTAATCACTCAAACGGGTGGTGGATGTAGAGCATCAAATTACATTCATCTTTTAAGAAAAGCGTTAAAAAAGGCAGGATATGGCTATATTCCTGTGGTTTCTTTGAATGCCTCGAATCTAGAAAAGGATAGTGGATTACAAATCACTTTCCCATTAATAAAAAAGATTGCTGCTGCAATGACCTACGGAGATGTGTTAATGTATCTTTATAATAAAACGAGATCTTATGAGATAACCAAAGGAAGTTCTAAATCTCTAGCTAAAGATTGGATTATCACACTTTCAAAGCAATTCGAAAAAAATAAAGGTACTTCTTACCATAGTTTAAAAAAGAATATAAACCAAATAGCTAAATCTTTTGATTCGTTATCTTTGGATTTAAGTCATGCTAAACCAAAGGTTGGTGTTGTAGGAGAAATTTATGTTAAATATGCTCCTTTAGGCAATAATCACTTAGAAGAATTCTTAGTCTCACAAGATGCAGAGGTTATGGTACCTGGCTTATATGGCTTTATTTTATATTGCTTATATAATAGTATTTACGATTACCAATTTTATAAATCATCTAAACTTAAAATGCTTGGATGTAAATTCTTAATTCATTATCTTAGAAAAAGGGAAAAGTTAATGATCAAAGCTATAGCTAAAACCAAATTTACACCTATGAAATATTTTGCACACACCAAGGATTTATCCGAAGGTGTTTTATCCCATGGAACAAAGATGGGTGAGGGATGGCTTTTAACCGCAGAAATGATGGAACTTGTTGAAATTGGATATGGTAATATTGTATGTACACAGCCTTTTGGATGTTTACCAAATCATATTTGTGGAAAAGGGGTAATGAAGAAAATAAAATCGATTCATCCTCATGCAAATATTGTTGCCATAGACTATGATCCATCCGCAACAAAGGTAAACCAGGAAAATAGAATAAAACTTATGCTTTCTATTGCAAAAGAAGGAATTAAGGAGGATGAGGAAGCTATATTATAATCGCTTCCTTTTTATTTTATGATTTTTACCAATATAAACCCAAATATAAAAAATGAATTACTAAAGCATATAAAACTTATCACAAAAGAATATTTTAGAGGAGAAAAAATCTTTTTAGAAAATGAACTTTGTTCTTCTATTGCCATAATAAAAAGAGGGGTTATTAAAGCGGTACAAAATTTTGAAGATGGACATGAAAAAATCATTCGAATTCTAAATCCAAATGAAATTATTGGTTTATCTTTGATTTTTTCATCCAATCCTTTTTATAAAGCATCCTTTTATTGTGAAACTTTATCAACAATTCAATTTATTGACAAACAAGATTTATTATATTTAATGGAACAAAATAATCAAATCAAATCTAATATCTTATCCTTGATTTCTGATTATTCAAATAAACTTAGTGATCATATTAAACTTTTATCTTATAAAACCATAAGACAAAAACTATGCGCTTTTTTATATAATGAATACAAAAGAACAAAAGCTACTTCTTTTTTAATTCTATATACAAAAACGGAACTTGCTTCTTTTTTAAATATTGAACGTCCATCCTTATCCTTAGAACTTTCCAAATTAATTAAAGAAGGAATAATTGCCAATCAAAACAAATTATATACAATAATTCTTCTTAAAAAATTAGAAAAAGAATTATAAAAAAAGTAGGAGTGAGATAATATGGCAATGTGGAATCCGTGGAGAGGATGTAAAAAATGTAGTGATGGCTGTTTACATTGCTATATTCATAAAGGAGATTCAAAAAGAAATATAAATACGAATGAAATAATAAAGACAAAAGACTTTGAAAAGCCAATAGAGAAATTAAAAAATGGCAATTATA
>CAYYMS010000012.1:0-49517 GCA_964473015.1 uncultured Anaeroplasmataceae bacterium
GAGGAAATGCTATTTCGTTTGATTCGCGTTAAGAATCTTTGAGGTGTTAGAGTCATTCTAAAATTAAGGTGGTACCGCGATTATAAAGTCGTCCTTTTACAAGGATGGCTTTTTTTGATTTTATTAGGAGGATTATTATGATTAAAATTACTTTAAAAGATGGAAGTATTAAAGAAGTAGAAAAAGGAAAATTAATTATTGAAATTGCAAAAGAATTATCTCCTTCTTTAGCTAAGAAATGCATTTGTGCAAATTTAAATGATACGTTAGTTGATTTAAAAACAGAGGTGAAAGAGGATGCAACCTTAGAGTTAATCCTTCAAGAGGATAAAAGAGCATTTGAGGTTATAAATCATTCCTGTGCACACTTAATGGCACAGGCGATGAAGCGTCTTTATCCAGATACAAAATTTGGTGTAGGACCTGCCATAGAAGAAGGATTTTATTATGATTTTAGCGTTCCTGCCCAAATTCAACTTGAAGATTTACCTAAAATTGAAGCCGAAATGAAAAAAATAGTTAAAGAAAATATTTCAATTAAGCATTACATGCTATCAAAAGAGGCTGCAAAGGATAAGTTTAAAGAGGATAAGTTCAAATGTGAACTTATTGATGCAGTAGGGGATGATATGGTTGGAATTTATGAACAAGAGGATTATGCAGATGTTTGTAGAGGCCCACATGTTCTATCTACGGGATTATTAAAGAACTTTAAACTTTTAAATGTGGCTGGTGCTTATTGGAGAGGCGATTCAAAAAATGAAATGCTTACTCGTATATATGGTACTTGTTGGGCAACACAAGAAGAATTAGAAAATCATTTACATAATTTAGAAGAAAGAAAAAAAAGAGATCATAGAAAAATAGGTAAAGAATTAGGTTTGTTTATGCTTTCAGAATATGGTCCAGGACTTCCTTTTTGGTTACCAAAGGGATACACATTGCGTCGTACTTTAGAAGATTTTTGGTTAAGACTACATAAAGAGCGAGGTTATTTAACAATTAATACACCAATTATGCTAAATAGAGAGCTTTGGGAAACCTCTGGACACTGGGATCATTATAAAGAGGATATGTTTACCATTGAAGTGGAAGATGGTACTTATGCAATTAAGCCAATGAATTGTCCAGGAGCTATTTTAGTATATAAAAATGATTTGCATTCCTATAAGGATTTACCTCTACGCTATTCCGAACTTGGTAATGTTCATCGTTATGAAGCATCTGGAGCATTAAATGGATTATTTAGAGTTCGTGGTTTTACGCAAGATGATGCGCATATTTTATTACGTGAAGATCAAGTAGGAGAAGAGGTTGCAAGAATACTATCCTTATATGACTATGTTTATTCCGTATTTGGGCTAGATTACTCAATCGAATTATCGACAAGACCAGAAGATAATTATATTGGAGATATTCAAGTATGGGATGAGGCAGAAAAGGCATTAGAGAAGGCTTGTCTTGCTACAGGACATAATTTCAAAATAAATCCAGGAGATGGAGCATTTTATGGTCCTAAGTTAGATTTTAAATTAAGAGATTCTATGAATCGAATTTGGCAATGTGGTACAGTGCAATTAGATATGCAGTTACCAGGAAGATTTAATTGTACTTATATTGCTGAGGATGGTACAAAAAAGACTCCAGTTATGATTCATAGGGCTTGTTTTGGTTCTTTAGAGCGTTTTATTGGTATAATTATTGAAAATTATGCAGGTGCTTTCCCTACGTGGCTTTCTCCTGTTCAGGTAAAGATTATTCCTGTATCCCTTTTAAATCATAAGGAATATTGTGAAAAGATAAATATGGTGCTTTATGAACACAATATTCGATTTGAAAATGATTATAGAGAAGAAAAATTAGGCTATAAGATTCGTGAGGCTCAAACCCAAAAGATACCTTACACTTTAGTACTTGGAGATAAAGAGGTAGAAGGAAATCTTGTAACATACCGTAAGCATGGTTCACAAGAACAAGTAACAGTTACAATTAATGAGTTTATTGATTTGTTGAAAGAACAGATAAATAATTTAAAATAATATAAAGCCTAGCAATGCTAGGCTTTTAAAAAATAGAGGTTAAGATATGGGATTATTAGAAGTAGAAGGATTAAAATTTAAATATACAGATCAAAATCTCTTTAATGATGTTAATTTCCGTATATTACAGGGGGAACATATCGTATTAGTCGGTGATAATGGTTCGGGAAAATCTACATTTTTAAATCTAATCGCTAAAAATCTAATTCCAGATGCAGGAACAATAACTTGGTTAAATCATGTTCGATATGCTTACTTAGATCAGCATCTAAAAGTAAAAACCGATGTTTCTATCTATGATTATATTACCGAAGTCTTTGCACCCTTACTTGAGAAAGAAGCAAAAATGAATGCTTATTATGAGAAACTTTGTGATTGTAAGGAATCGGAATATGAAATGTATTTAAATTATGCGCAGTCTATACAAGATGAATTAGAAAAATCGAATTTTTATGCGATGAACTCCACTTTAGGGAATATGATTAATGGGCTGGGAATATCTAGTTATGGCCTGGATACTCATTTGAAAAATTTAAGTGGCGGTCAACGTGCTAAGGTCTATCTTGCTAAATTGCTGCTGGAAGAACCGGATGTTCTTCTTATGGATGAACCAACCAATTTTTTAGATGTTGCACATATTGAGTGGCTATCTAAGTATTTACAGGATTTTAAAAAGGCTTTTGTTGTGATTAGTCATGACGAAGGATTTTTAAGGCAAATAGGAAATGTTGTTTATTCTTTAGAAAATAAAACAATGACGAGATATAATATGCCTTATGAAATGTATTTAAAAGAAAGAGCAATAAGAGAAGATCAATATAAAAAAGCTTATGAGAATCAGCAAAAGTTTATTAAAAAGACAGAAGACTTTATTGCTAAGAATATTGTGCGTGCAACGACCACCAAACAAGCGAAGTCTAGAAGAAAAATGCTAGAGAGATTAGCTGTTTTAGAAAAACCTCAAAATCATGAGCCTATGCATATAAAATTCCCTTTTTCAAAAGAATTAGGGACGGAAGTGTTAAAATTAAAGGATTTAACAGTAGGATATCAGAATAAAGAAGTTTTAAGTGGTTTAAATTTTTTAATGGAGCATAATCAAAAGGTAGCTATTTTAGGACATAACGGTGTTGGGAAATCAACAATTTTAAAAACGATTATGGGCATCCTTCCCTCTATTTCAGGAAGTTACATATGGAGTCCATCTGCTGATTTAAATTACTTTGCTCAAGAAGAACATTTTGATGATCATATTACACCTATTGAATATTTAAGATATTTTTATCATCTTAAAACCGATGGAGAATTAAGAAGTGTCCTTGCAGCAACAGGAATAAAAAAGGACTTAGCCATCCGCCCAATGAAGGAACTTTCTGGTGGTCAGCAGACTAGGGTGAGGTTAGCCTTAATGACAATGAAGAAAAGTAATGTATTAATATTTGATGAACCTACCAACCATTTAGATATAGCATCTAAAGCAGAACTATGGGAAGCAATGGATGCTTTTCCAGGAAGTGTTATATTAGTTACACATGAAGATGATTTTTATGAAGGACTGGTAGATTTGGTTTTGAAATTTGAATAAAAAAGGAATTATCGAATATTTCGCAATTTAAGCCAAACTTTTCAATATTTTTCTTGACTTTTATATGTATTATTAATATAATTGAAATGCTGGGGTGATTTTATGCAATTTACTTTGGCTCAATTAAGGAAATTTCGTATGCCTTATTCCTTTGATGAGTATTTAGATTTATCGGATGAACTTAATGGATTTGAAGATATTATTTCCTCAAAACCTTGTGAAGTTCATACGACGATAAAGGAAAGAGGAGTAGATACATATGTATGTATTTTTAATATTCGCATTGATATTATAATGCAGGATTCTGTATCTTTAAAAGAAATCCCTTATACGATAGAAACAACTGCGGAAGAAATTTTTACAACAGATTCACAAATAGAAGATGCATTTTTAATTGATGGACAATCCTTTAATACTAAGGAGGCTATTGTAACAAATATTTTAATTCATAAGCCTATGTCTATTACAAATGAAGATTTTGAATCGGATATAGAAGAGGAAGAAGTAGAAAAAATTAATCCTGCATTTGCTTCACTTAAGGATTTATTGTAGGAGGTGTTTTGCATGGCAGTACCTTTTCGTAGAGTATCTAAGATGAAGAAGAGAATGAGACGTTCTCATCAAGCTTTAAGCGTTCCTGGAATGATTACTTGCCCAAACTGTGGTGAATTAACTTTATCTCATAGAGTTTGTTCTACTTGTGGTTTTTATAAGGGAAAGCAAGTTGTTGCTCCTAAGGCTGAAAAGACCGAAGAATAATAACGAAATAATACTGATAGAAATAGACGCCTAGGGTGTCTATTTTCTATTTGGGGAGGAAATAGTATGTATGTACATAAAAGTGTATTATTAAATGAAGCAATAGAGCAATTACATATAAAAACAGATGGCATATATGTAGATGCCACTACAGGTGGTGGAGGACATTCTAAAGAAATTCTTAAGCATTTGACTACCGGACATTTGTATTGCTTTGACCAGGATGAGTATGCTTTTACAAGAAGTAAGGAAAAATTAGATGAAATTGGAAACAATTATACATTTATAAAATCGAATTTTATTTCTTTAAAACAAGAACTAAATAAATTAGGTGTAACACATATTGATGGGATTCTTTATGATTTGGGGGTATCTTCCTTTCAACTCGATATTCCTGAGCGAGGCTTTTCCTATAATTATGATGCGGTATTAGATATGAGAATGGATCAAAAAGCATCTCTTACTGCCGAAAAAATTGTAAACACTTATTCATATGAAGATTTAGTTCGAATTTTTTATAGATATGGAGAAGATCCATTTTCTAAGCAAATTGCAAGAAATATAGAAAAAGAAAGAGCAATGAAACCCATTCATACGACTTTTGAATTGGTTGAAATCATAAAAAAGGCTTTACCACAAAAGGTTTTAAGACAAAAGGGTCATCCAGCAAAGCAAATTTTTCAAGCTTTAAGGATTGCTGTAAACGATGAATTAAGAGTTTTTGAGGATTCTATAAAAGATGCTTTAGATATGCTAAATACCGATGGGTATGCGGTAGTTATCACCTTTCATTCCTTAGAAGATCGAATCTGTAAAACGGTTTTTAAAGATGCTTCAACAATTGATGTTCTTGAAGGGCTTCCTGTAATGTTAGAAGAAGATGCAAAATTTGAATTAATTACGAGAAAACCTATTTTGCCTTCTAAAGAAGAATTATTAGAAAATAATAGATCTCATAGTGCGAAAATGCGTGTCATAAGAAAAAAATAAATTTTTGAAATATCTCTATATAAAGAAAACTATATTTTAATATTGACTTTTATAATTAGTTTGGTATAATAATTAATGCAGTTTGAAATATAACTTTATTATTATACATGCCCGAATGGCGGAACTGGCAGACGCGCTAGACTTAGAATCTAGTTCCCAAGGAGTGCAGGTTCGATTCCTGTTTCGGGCACCAGTAGAAATTAAGGCACATAAGGCCATAAAAAACTATGCAAAGGCATAGTTTTTTTTATATAAATTTTGTATAATAAAAGTAAATGGAGGAATATTTATGGAAGAAATAAATATAACTGCAACGGATGGATTAGAATTATCCTGTTTATATGCTCCAGTAGAAAATTGTAAGGGTTGTATACAAATTATACATGGAATGGTTGAACATAAGGAAAGATATATTCCGTTTATAAAGGAGTTAAATCAAAATGGTTTTACGGTTATAATATCAAATAATCGTGGTCATGGGAAAAGTATAAATAATGCATATCCCTTAGGGCATATTGGAAATTATGAACAAATGGTATCGGATCAATATGAGGTAACCAAATACATTAAAGAAAAATATTTACAAGTAAATTTATTTATGTTTGCCCATTCGATGGGATCTTTAATTGCAAGAAATTACTTAATGAAACATGATAATGAGATAAAAAAACTTGTCTTATGCGGTACGGTTAGTTATAATACGGGTGTTGGATTGGGTGTATTTTTATCTAAAGTTTTATGTAAAATCAAAGGTAAATATAAATATAGTAAGTTATTATATGCTTTTTCGAATCAAATGTCGTTTAAAGAAGATGTAAGTTGGATTAGTTATAATATGGAAAATATAAAGGCGTATAAAAGTGATCCTTTATGCAGTTTCAAATTTGACACTTATGGTAATTTAAATCTTTTTACTATGGATAAGAATTTACATAAATATAAATTATATGAATGTAAAAATAAAGAATTAGAAATATTGAGTGTTTCTGGAAAAGATGATAGAACAACCGGTGGGACAAAGGGATTAATGAAATCTATAAAGGCTTTAAATAAAATTGGTTACAAAAATACAGGTTTTATTGAATATCCAAAAATGAAACATGAAATTCTTAATGAAGAAGACCGAAGTAAAGTAGTAGAAGATATTTTATCTTTTTATAATGGAGGTTAATGATGAGTTCAAGTAAGGAGTACTTAAATTTTATTTTAGAACGTTTAAAAGAATTAGAGGATATAACTTATAGACCAATGATGGGAGAATATATAATTTATTATCGTTCGAAAATCATAGCGTATATATGTGATGATCGATTCCTTGTAAAAAATATACATGCTGCAAGAAATCTTATGCCAAATGCACCACTTGAAGTTCCCTATTCTGGAGCAAAGGAAATGCTATTGGTTTTAGATGTAGATGATTCCCATTTTTTAAGACATCTTTTTGAAAGTATGTATGAGGAACTCCCTTTTTCTAAGCAAAAAAAGAATAAGAAATCTATTTAAAATATTAAGATGCTTGCCATATACGAATCCGTATAGGTAGGCATCTTTTTTATTATCCTTCCTTTTCTTATTTCGACATATTATTGAAATATTTATTTATATCCTTTATAATTATTAATATGTAATATTTCTATTTCAATTTGGAAAGGGGGTAATTTTATGAAGGTAGGTATAACCTTAGGGGGAGGATTAGCAAAAGGTGCTTTCCAATTTGGATTTTTAAAGGCCTTTTTAAAATATATCCCGTTAGAAGATATTGAAATTGTATCTGCATCTTCCGTTGGTATAATCAATGCTTATGCTTTATGTGCTAATAAAATGGAAGAAGTTGAAAAAATATGGAGAACTACAAATTACGATAATATTTTCAAAGCTGTTGGTGATTGTTGGAAAAACCATCGCATTCGAAAAGTGTTAAATGATTTAATTCATGAAGGTGATGAACTTAGAATTCCATTTTATGCAACGATTACCTATCTTCCGTTTTGGTTGGTTGGAAGATATTACTTAATTGAGGGTACATATCATAAAAAATGGGGTAAATTTGCGAAAGCGTCTATGGGGTTTCCTATTGTAACAGGTTGGCCAAAATTTTATAAATTTTTACCTTGTATGGATGGAGGCGCTTGTGATAATATTCCTATTTATCCTTTAGTTAAAAAACATAATTTAGACTTGATATTATGTATTCATTTCGACAGTAAGTACATTCTTGATAAAGCATGGAGAGATATGGATACCATTATAGTGGATCTTGATGCATCTTTAGGAAATGATTTAAGAAAATGTTCCTTTAATTTTAGTACACTTGTTTTAAATAAAATGCTTGATTCAGGGTATGAATATGGAGAAAATGTATGCCAGAAACTATTTGAGCATGGATATGGAAATAAGGAAGGCATTCGGAAATCAGCAAAAGAATTATATGAAAAAGAATTTAATGAGCGAATGAAAGAAGGAACGATTGATCGCTTAGTAACCACTTTAAATTATTTTGCCCAAGTGTTTAGAGGAAAACATAGTATAAAGCCTTTAATTAAGAAGAAAAGAGGTAAAAAATAATGGGTAATATGATAAATTATCTTTCAACCCCCTTTTCGAAAAATCATTCCATTACCTGTATCGATATGTTGATTTTATCGCAGCTTTCTTATATCAATTTTGAAAAAGTAATATCGGACAAAAAATTCTATAAATTATCCTATTTTATACCTTATATAGATGACATTTGCAAGGATACTTTGTATGCAAAGAAAAACAAAGAACTATTTAAAAAATTACTTATAACGGATTGGTTTTCGGATATAGAAATTGGAGAAATAGAATATAAGTTAACCAAAGATATTCAGTATTTTGTAGCTACATTTCAAATCAAAGGAGAATATTGTATTATTTTTAGAGGAACCGATTTATCCTTAGCAGGATGGAAGGAAGACTTTAATATGGCAATTTATGATCAAATTCCTTCCCATGAGTTTGCTTTAAAATATACAACAAGTATTATGGAAAAATATGACGGTAATTTTTATATTGCCGGTCATTCCAAAGGGGGAAATATTTCTTTATATGTAGGCGTATTTCTTCCAAAACATTTACAAGATCGTATTTTATATATCTATGATTTTGATGGTCCAGGATTCAAAAAGAATATTTTTATAGAAGAGGGATATAATAATATAAAAAATAGAATAATAAAATATATCCCACAGGACGATATCGTAGGTGTATTACTAAATCATTCTAGTGAGTTTCAAGTTATAAAAAGTAAATCTATTGGAATATTTCAGCATGATTTATACTCATGGGAAATCGAAGGAAATGTATTTAATTTGATGAGTAAATCTTCTTTTATATCCAAAGTCTTCGATAAATCAATTTATAATTGGTTAACCTCTATGAGTGATGAAGAAAAAATTAATTTATTTTTAATTATTGAAAAGATATTTGAAGAAAGTGGAATTGAAGATTTTAATCAGTTTAGAAATCAAAAATTTAAAACGATTAAAAACTTTGTGAATTCTTTTATGAAAATGTCCGTTAACGATGCGACATTGATTGCGAAAATGTTATTTCGTTTTACGAAATGCATTTTCACTAAGAATAAAGAGTAAAGAAAGAAGGATATTGAATTGAAATTTTGTATAGAATGTGGTCATAAACTTGAATTAAGAAATCTTGAGCATGAAGGCTTAATTCCTTATTGTACGCATTGTGAAGCTTACCGATTTCCTATTTTTTCATCTGCAATTAGTGTGGTCATATTAAACGAGACAAAAGATAAAACTTTATTTATTCAACAATATGGTAAAAAAAGAAATATATTAGTAGCCGGATATATTAATAAAGGAGAGTCTGCAGAAGAGGCAGTAAAAAGAGAACTGCTAGAAGAAATAGGAGTTGCACCAAAATATATTGAATTTCAAAAAAGCCAATATTGGTCTAAAAGTAATGCTTTAATATTAAATTTTTATGCAATTTTACCATCAATGGAAATAAAACCTAATTATGAAATCGATACATATGGATGGTTTAATTTAGATGAGGCACTTGATGTGATAGCTAAGGGAGGTTTAGCGGAAGAATTCTATAACTATTATTATGCAAAACATGTTAAAAAATAAAAAGAAAAAATGTATTGTAAACTTTACATTTTTGTTGTATAATAAGGATGTAGTTAAATTTCTCTTTTCTTTTATAGGGTATCCATTTTTTGGATACCCATTATTGCTTAAATAAGTACTATATATGCCAATAAATCGTATTATAATTTAGGAGATGAATTTATGGAATTAAAAGATATTATGAACTTAAAGAATTTTGTAGTTGCAGGAAATACCCTTAATGAAGAAAAATATGCTTATAAAATTAAAAAAGGATTAATCGATTGTAATTATAATGTTTGTTGTGTAGGAAAAGAACTATCCTCTTTAAATGATGTGCCTTTTGTTATCGATGTTTTAGATTTATGTATTCATCCGGCGTTAGGATTAAAGCTTTTACAAGAAAATAAAAAAAATATAAAGATTGTGGTAATACAACCAGGTGCAGAAAGCACCTCCATAAAAGATTATTTAAAGCATAAAAACATAGACTATATGGAAGGCTGCTTACTTGTAGGATTACGTTTATATAAGAATTATGAAATAGACTTTTAAATTTAGGAAAATTTTTCTATATTAAACCTCATTTATCTACTCATACTATAATTGAGGTGAAATTATGACTAAAGAAGAATTTCTTAAAGAAAAAGAATCTCATGAACAAACGAATGAAGAATTAGAAGAATTAAGAAGATTTAATAAGATTAGAAATAATGTTATTAAAGGAAGTAAAAGGTATAATTATGAGTATTCAAAAGAGTTCTATTTACTTGAGCCTCTAGATAATGATTTATATGTACAAAATTAAATGGTTATCTATATTAAATATGTGAGGTGAAAAAAATGAAAAATAAAGTAACTTGTCGTCCATGTAAGGAACAAAACAATTGGGAAATCGAGGATGCAAACGGCGTAGTTTTATCTAAGCATTATCAAACCAAAGATGCCTGTGTTCAAGCAGGAAAAGAATTAGCTTGTGAATGTGGTTGTGATCTTTGCGTTCAAGATTCTACTCAAGAAAATGAATAATTAAATTATAGAAAAAGATGTTTTTAAAACATCTTTTTCTATATATAATTTGAATTGAAAAAAAAGAAAGAAAAGAATATAATACTTAATAGAAATATGAAAGGAAATACCTATGAAAAATTATAAAAAAATAGAGACAAAATTTATAAAAGAAATTCAATCTAATGTAACCATTTATAGTCATAATAAAACCAAAGCTAGAATTTGTACTATAGAAAATGATGATACAAACAAAGTTTTTTCAATTGCTTTTAGAACCCCACCTATGAATAACACAGGCTTAACACATATTCTAGAGCATTCTGTGTTATGTGGTTCAAAAAAATATCCAGTAAAGGATCCCTTTGTAGAACTTTTAAAAAGTTCATTAAATACATTTTTAAACGCATTTACCTACCCAGATAAAACGGTATATCCATGTGCAAGTCAAAATGATGCCGATTTTAAAAATTTAATGAGCGTATATATGGATGCTGTTTTTTATCCACAAATTTATAAGCATGAAGAAATATTTATGCAAGAAGGATGGCATTATCATATTTTAGATGAAAAGGATCCCATTACTTATAATGGTGTCGTTTATAATGAAATGAAAGGCGCATTTTCTGATCCAGAACAAATATTAATGCGTAATCTAATGCATTCGTTATATCCAGACACGGCATATGGGTTTGAAAGCGGAGGAGATCCAAAGTATATACCCGATTTAAGTTATAAGGAATTTAAAGAGTTTCATAAAAAGTATTATCATCCTTCCAACTCCTATATTTTTCTTTATGGAAATTGTGATATGGAGGAACGTTTAAAATGGTTAGATGAAGCCTATTTATCCAAGTTTGAGGAAATTGATTTTGATACAAGAATTCTTCCACAAAAAGCATTTGATAAACCTATTTATCAAACCGGATATTATCCAATATCAAAAGAGGATAAAGTTAAGGATAAAACCTTCTTATCATATAATATAGTTTTACCTACTACACTAGATATAAAGCAAATGATTGCGGTTAGTATATTGATTGCCGCATTGTTTGATAATCCGGGTGCGCCTTTGAAGCAAGCTTTAATTGATGCGAAGTTAGGACAAGATGTAGAAACAATGTTTGATGATGGTCTATTACAGCCTTTGTTGGCTATAATATTATTAAACTCTAATGAAGAGAAAGAAGAGGAATTTATACAATTAATCGATGCGAAATTAAAAGAAGCAGTAACTAAAGGATTAGATAAGGAAATGCTATTATCTATTATTAATTATCAAGAATTTAAGGCAAGAGAAAGAGGATTTTCTTCGAGATTTCCTCAAGGATTAGAAGTAGAGTTAAATTGTTTAAGTTCCTGGTTATATTCTGATGAGCATCCGTTTAGTAAGTTAGAGGTCTTACCATATTATGATGAATTAAAAAAAGATATTGAAAATGGCTACTTTGAGCAGATTATTGAAGATATATTTATTAAGAATACACATAAATCCTATGTGAAACTTATTCCAAGTTATACATGTGGTAAGGAATTAGAAGATAAATTATTAAATAGATTAAAAGATTATAAAGCTTCTTTATCAAAAGAAGAATTGCAAGAATTAATAAATAAAAATAAAAATCTAGAAAAATACCAATCTACGCCTTCTACAAAAGAAGAAATTGATTCTCTTCCTAAACTTAAATTAGAAGATATATCTTCGGATGTTGAAAAGCTTAATTGTGAAGTATTAAAACATACGTATCCAATTTTATATTCAGAATATTACACAAACGATATTGTGTATATAAAATATTATTTTGATTGTACTGGCATAAATAAAGTTGATTTACCATATCTTTCTTTATTTACGGATTTATTTACCTATTTATCCACGACCAAAAATACTTATCAAGATATTCATCAACTTATGCTAAAGCATACAGGAGGAATCCATGCAAGTATTTGTCCTTACAATACGATAAATAGAGAATGTAAAGTCTCATTTAGAATCACATATAGTGCTTTAACAGAACAAGTAAAAAAGGCAAATGCAGTTATAGAAGAACTTTTAAATCATACTAATTATAAGGATGAAAAACGCCTTTATGAACGACTATGTGAAATTAAACTTTCAAAAGAAATGGGAGTATCAAATAGAGGTCATATCGTTGCGTTAATGCGTGCAGGTTCTTATTGTGATGAATTCTCTTATATAAACGATCAAATTTCTGGAATTGCCTATATGGATTTTATTTCAAATTTAATTGATAATTTTGAAAAATGTAAAGAAGAAATAATGGAAAAACTAAAAGATATTTCAAGTATGATTTTCTCTCAAGAGGCATTTACCTTAGGATTTACAGGAACAAAGGAACAATTGGATAAAACAAAATTAATCTATGATGGGTTTTATAAATCTTTAGATAAAAAATCGACTTATGGAAAAGAAGAATATACAAAAGAAGTCTTAAATGAGGGTATAAAGACACAGTTTGATGTAAATTTTGTAGCGCGTACAGGAACTTTTAAAGAAGATTTCCATGGGGCTATGCTTGTTTTAAATAATGCTTTAAGTCTAGATTATTTATGGCAAAAGGTTAGAGTTCATGGTGGAGCGTACGGCTGCATGATGCAAATTAGACCTAGTGGATTTATTGGTTTTACTAGTTATCGAGACCCAGAACTAGCCCGTACAGAAAAAGTTTATGAAGAATCTGTGAAGTACATAAAAAATTTAAATCCAACCGATGAGGAATTATTAAAATTTAAAATAGGAGCCATAGGTAATATGGATACGGTTATGCATGTTAGTGAAAAGGCAAGTACCGCTCAACAGCAATATTTTAGTCAAATGACCTATGAAATAAGAAAAAAGATTAGAGAAGAAGCTATAAATGCAACAAAGGAAGAATTAAATTCTTTTGCTAAAATTTTTGCAACTGCCTTGGAACAACAAAATATTTGTGTAATAGGAAATGCTTCACAAATTGAGAAGAATATTAAATTATTTAACCAAACAAGAAATCTTATAAAATAAGAAGAATAGGCAGATAGAGTAACTTAATATCTGCCTATTTAGTATTTAATACTAGTTTACATAATTATATTGACCTTATGAATGTATAATGTTATAATCTTTTTAAGAAAAGTGGTGATTGTATGGAAGAATCAAAAGAGGTTTTAGAACTAGAAAAGAAAAATCAAAAGATGAATAAAGAGTATGAAAAGATAGAATCAAAAATGGCAAAGAAAAAAGACCATTTAGTAGAAAAAGAAAATGAAAGAGAACGAAAAAAACCAATAAAAGAAGCCAAAAAGAAAAGAAGAAAGGAATTACGAAAATTAAGTAATCCACCGATACGGCCGGTTAAAGAAGAAGTTGGGAATGCCGTTACGCATGGAGTTGGAGCTATTCTTGCGATTGTAGGATTTATTCTAATTCTTATTAAATCAGATACGCCACTTAAAATTTTAGCTTCCATTGTTTATGGAATATGTATGTTTTTAACAATGCTAATGAGTTGTTTATATCATTCTTTTAAAGCGGGATCAAAAGTCAAATTTTTATGGAGAAGATTTGATTATTCTTCCATTTATTTATTAATTGGTGGAACCTTTGCTCCAATATATTTGGTATATTGGGGAAACACTCTAGGAATAGTCTTGTTTATAGTACAATGGGTATTAATCATTATAGGTATAACTTTTGTATCTATATTTGGTCCTGGAAGAATACGTTTACTTTATTATATTATGTATTTTGCCATTGGCTGGAGTGGCATAGTATTTCTTCCTGATTTTATTAAGAATAACCCACCTTTATTAGGTATGATTTTAGGTGGAGGAATTGTATATACTTTTGGAATGATTCCTTTTGCTAAAAAGGGTGTAAAAAATGCACATTTTATTTGGCATTTTTTCGTTCTTGCTGGTGCAATTGTACAATTTTTAGGAATTTTATTATTCATTTATTAATTTAAGATTTTAAGCATATAATGTATAGGTGATGAACTTTGAAAAAAAAGAACTTATATATTATATGCTTATTTTTTATTATAGGTATTGGATTATTAATGATATATTCCGCCTCAAGTGTATGGGCACAATTTAAGACAGGTAATTCTTTTTATTATTTGATTCGACAAACCCTTTTTTTCCTTGTTGGTTTGTTTGGATTTGTTTTTGCTTCAAAAATCCCTTTTTTATTTTGGAAGAAGCATGGCAATAAAATTTTTATTGGTTGCCTAATTCTTTTAATTTTAGTGCTTATTCCTGGTATTGGTATTGTTCGTGGTGGTGCAAGAAGTTGGATTGGTATCGGAGATTTTTCTATCCAGCCGGCTGAGTTTATGAAATTAGGATTTGTAATTTTCACTGCCAAATTTTTATCTAATAATGAAGGCATTATGAGGAAAAATCTTTATTTTTACTTTTATATGCTACTGGTTGGTGTTGTGTTTGGATTAATTTTACTACAACCGGATTTTGGAAGTGGTATTATACTTGTAGCAGGAGTAGTATTAATGCTATTTGTTGGTGGCATACAAATAAAAAATATTATTATAGGATTCATCCTTGCTGTTATTGGAGTTGTTGGAATGATACTTATTGCACCATACCGTATGGAAAGGATACAATCCTTTTTGGATCCTTGGCAGGATCCGTTAGGTAGTGGATTCCAAATTATTCAATCTTTATATGCTATATCTCCAGCAAGTCTATTTGGATATGGATTGTTCAATAGTAAGCAGAAATACTTTTATTTACCAGAACCACAAAATGATTTTATTTTTGCAATCATTTGTGAGGAATTAGGAATCGTAGGAGGATTAATCGTAGTAGGTTTATTTGCATGCTTAATCTATATTGGTTATAAACTTGCCAAAGCCTCTAAAGATACCTTTGCAAGCTATACGGTTTTTGGATTTACTAGTTTGCTTTTAGTTCAGGTTTTTGTAAATATAGCAGTAGTAATTGGATTGATTCCTGTTACAGGGGTTACCCTACCCTTTATATCCTATGGAGGTTCTTCCTTGGTAATATCAATGTTTATGATGGGAATCATTGTAAATATTATGAAAACAGTTGATAAAGATTTAGATTTTGATTATAGTGAAAAAAAGTTAAAAAAATTTAAATTGCCTCTTTTGACGAAATTTTATAAAAATAGAAGTAAAAAATAATGCTTTTAAAAACGAAAACATAAAAAGAAAGAAATTTTGATAAAATGGCTTAATTAAGCCATTTTCATCAGTTTGACAATTGTTAGAAAATATTTATAATACTAATTGGTACTATAGGTGCTGCAGGAGGAAATGATAAACAAAGTACACGTTACAAAGGAAACGATGGACGTGTAGATTAGGAGAACAAGATGGAATATCTTGTGATGTTTGTGATAGCTATTATAGGTATTGCATACATACTTGATGGTCACTATAAAAAGTAATCATTAAGTACTTTTGAATCACGTTCATTGTTTCTAAATGCGAAAAGGGAAGGTGGCTGCCTTCCCTTTTCTTAATTTAAATCACGTCCATCGACACTTATATTATATGCTTTGATTTAAAGATAATCAATAGTAATTTAAGATAATTAGTCATTCATAATTAAAATTTATATCTTTATTTTTGTATTTCCTTTTACCATTCTAAATCCATATCTTCCGGATGAATATAAGATTTAATTAAATAATATGGGTATGCAATTAAAGATAATAATCCGCTAATAAATAGTCCAAAGAAGAAGCAGATGACCGATACAAATAAAGATAAAATTGCACCTAAAACTTTTACAAATATTAAAAATAAAATACCATCTATGCTTAATTCAAATATAATTCCTGGCAAGTGAATGCTGAATCCAGCAATAGCCGAAAGACAGCTAAATACAATGGTATCACCAAATAGAAGAGATCCAATTAATGTAAAAGAAACAATACCTATAGAACTATAAACTCCCAGATTTGTCCAATTATTATTTTCTTTTGAAACCCAAATACCAATTCCAATAAAAATTCCAAATGCTAATAATCCTAAAATATAGCCCAATATTCTTCTAAACTTAACTTTTGCCTTTTCTTTTTTTTCTATTGCTTTTCGTTCCTTTTCTTTTTCTAGTAAATACTGACTATCACAATTTTTACAAAATGGACCAACAGTTATATTGCTACGTCCTACGTGTGAAGAGCGAGTAGTTAAAAGATTAGCAGGAAAAAGCTTATGACAAGACACACATTCCATAGATGGTCCCATATAGGTAGGCTGTTCTATAAAAGTGTTTTCTTTATTAGTATCTTTGTTTTCCGCTTTTACAATCGCAATATTTATGATTTCTTTTTTTTCATAAGAAGGAGGAATTGCCTCCATATTTTCCTCGTTTTCTTTAATCAAATCCTTATCTATAATTTCTTCCTTTATTTCTTTTGAATTATCCAGCAATTCGTCTAAAGTAATATTAAATAGAGCGGACATTGTTTTAAGTGTATCTATGCTAGGTTCCACATCATCATTTTCCCAACGAGATACAGCTTGTGCGGTTACATTTAATTTTTCTGACAATTCTTTTTGCGTAAGTGAAAGCTTTGTTCTTTCCTCTTTTATACGTTTTCCAACACTCATATAATCTCTCCTTAATCCGTAGCTACAAGTTAATTTTAATCCAATATATAAAAATTGTATAGCAATTATTTGTTGATTTCAATCAACATTTTGTTGAGTTAGAAGAAAAAAGAAGAAATAATTTTAAAAATTATTGCTGAAAATATGCAAAATGTTGTAAAATAAAACTAAAAGGAGAAATCGTATGAAAAGAAGAATTAAAATTATTTTAACTTTATTGATTATCTTATTTATACCAATTTTATTATCTTGTTCCTCAAGTGCAGGTAAGGATATGGGAGGATCAAATGAAGCCGATAATCAAGTTGTCATAGAAACAAATAGAAAAATATATTATACTATAGATTATAAAATAGAATCTAAAGAATATGAAAAATTAAAAGAAAGTATAGGAAAAGAAATAATTAAGTATAAAGGATATATTCAATCTTCTTCCGATGATAAGGATTATGCAAAATATGTTTATAGAATACCTACAGATTCTTTGAACGTTTTTTTAGATTATATTGATGCTTTTGGAGATGATATAGCTTCTAAGAATATTAAATCCCAAGATATAACTTCTGAATATTCCGATGTTGAAGCTAGAAAAGAGGTATTAACCGCTTCAAGACAGTCCTATCTAACTTTACTTTCACAAGAAAATCTATCTATGTCTGATATAATTTCTATTCAAAATAAAATTTCAGATATTGATATAGAATTAGCATCTATCGAGAAAAAATTATCGTATTATGATAATATTTTAGACTATTCAACAATAACAATAAGCTATTATAGACAAGTGCAAAATCCATCTTTTGCAAATCAATATTTTAGCTATTTAGGAACTTTATTTATTACTCTTGGAAAAATGTTTTTGTATATGTTGCCATTTATTTTATTTGGTGGTATTCTTGCGGGAGCTATTCTGGGTGGTATTAAATTAAAAAAGAAAAAAGATATGAAAAAGCAAAACATTAATAAAGAATAATAGAAAGAAAAGATTTAAGAATAAAAGAAGTATTCTTAAATCTTTTCTATTTTCTATGAAAATAATTTATTGTATAATATATTTATAATGTTATAACGAGAATGTAGGTGATAGATTTGAACTATTATATCGGACTTGATCTTGGAACGTCTAGTGTGAAAGGAGTTGTTTTTGATTCTTTTGGAAAAGTGATGTATAGCTGCTATGAGGAATATGATATTCTTTCAAAACAATCTGGATACGCGGAACAAAATCCTTTGGTTTGGTATGAAGCAACCTTAAAAGTATTAAAAGGTATTTCAAATTTAAATAAAGGATATCAGATCAAAGGCATAGGAATTTCTGGTCAAATGCATGGATTAGTGCTATTGGATAAAGACGATGTGATTTTAAGAGATGCAATCATTTGGTGTGATAATCGTAGTGGAAAAGAAGCCATAGAAATTGAGAAAGTAATTGGTCTTGAAAAATTAAAAAGAATAACAGGAAATATTGCAATGGCACCATTTACTTTAGCAAAGCTACTATGGGTAAAAAATAATGAATCCAGCCTATATGAGCGAATTGCAAAGGTAATGCTTCCTAAAGATTATATAGCTTATATGCTTACAAAGCAGTTTTATGCAGAATTTTCGGATACATCTGGTATGCAGATAATGGATATTAATACTTTAGAATATTCTAAAGAGATTTTGAACGCTTTTGAAATTCCTATTACATGGTTTGGAAAATTAATTAAAAGTGAAGATATAAGAGGTTATATTGCCAAGGATATAGAAAAGATTATTGGAATGGAAAATATTTTCGTTTGTGGTGGTGCTGGAGATCAAGCTGCAGGAGCGCTAGGAAATGGTATAATAGCTTCAAATGATGTATCTATAGTATTAGGCTCTTCGGGAGTTGTTTATTCTCCATTAGAAAAATTATATATAGCACCAAATGGTGAAGTACAAAGTTTTGCAACTGGAGTATATAAAAAATACCACATTATGGGTGTTACGAATGGATGTGGAACATCTTTAAAGTGGTTAAGAGATGAACAGTATCAAATGGGTTATGATGAGATGACAGCTCTTGCTGAAAAGATACCAAGTGGAAGTAACCACTTATATTATCTACCTTATTTAATGGGAGAAAGAACTCCGATTTTAGATGGGGATGCTAAAGGTGTATTTTTTGGCATCAAAAATACGACATCAAAAGCAGAGATGATACGAAGTGTTATGGAAGGTGTTGGATATTCGATTAAAGATTGTTTTCAATTGATTTCCCAAAATAAGGAACGCATTCTAATTAGTGGTGGTGGAGCTAAATCAAAATTATATCGGGAGATTATAGCTTCTATGATTCATAAACCAGTTGTTCGTATAAAGCAAGAGGAAGGACCAGCACTTGGTGTGGCAATTCTTGCAATGGTTGCAAATAAAGAATATGCATCCATAGAAGAGGCTTGTGGAAAAATAATTGAGATAAAAGATATTACATATCCTAAGGAAGAATGGGAAAAAATTTATGATAATGGATATAAAATATATAAAAAAATATATGATAATACAAAACAAATATTTAAAGAGATAAAGGAGAATAGTAATGAAGTATTTTAATTTTGACAAAGTAGCATATGAAGGTCCTAAAAGTAAAAATCCTTATGCGTTTAAGGAGTACAACCCTCAAGAAATTATTTTAGGAAAATCAATGAAGGAACATTTAAGATTTGCAATGAGCTGGTGGCATACGTTATGTGCAGAAGGAGCAGATCCATTTGGAGAGGCAAGCATGAATCGTCCTTGGAAAAAAGAAGATATACTTAAAACAGCAAAAGCTAAAGTAGATGCAGGGTTTGAATTTATGGAAAAATTGCAAATTCCTTATTTTTGCTTTCATGACAGAGATTTAATTCAGGAAGGAAAATCTTTGAAGGAAACCAATGAACTTTTAGATGAAATTTCAGATTATATTTTAGAAAAAATGAAAGAAACTAAGATTGAATGTTTATGGGGAACGGCCAATTGCTTTAATAATAAAAGATATGTGCATGGTGCAGGTACAAGCTCTAATGCAGAGGTTTATGCTTATGCGGCTGCTCAAATAAAAAAGGCTATAGAAATTACGAAAAAGCTAGGTGGAAAAAATTATGTATTTTGGGGTGGAAGAGAAGGTTATGAAACTTTATTAAATACAGATACAGAGCTTGAATTAGACAATTATGCTTATTTATTACAAATGGCAGTAGATTATGCAAAAGAAATTGGATTTACAGGACAATTCTTAATTGAACCAAAACCAAAGGAACCAACAAAGCATCAATACGATTTTGATGTACAAACGGTATTATCTTTCTTAAGAAAATATAATTTAGAGTCTTATTTTAAAATGAATATTGAAGCAAACCATGCTACACTTGCTTATCATACTTTCCAGCATGAATTAAATATGGCTAGAATTAATAATGCCTTAGGAAGTATAGATGCAAACCAAGGAGACATGTTATTAGGATGGGATACGGATCAATTTCCAACCAACATATATGATGCAGTATTAGCTATGTATGAAGTTATTCTTAATGGAGGATTACATTCTGGTGGTTTAAATTTTGATTCTAAGGTAAGAAGAGCATCTTTTGAAGAAGAGGATTTGGCATTAGCTTATATTGCAGGAATGGATACTTTTGCGAAAGGATTGAAAGTAGCTGCTAAATTATATGAAGATAAGGTGTTAGAAAACTTTAAAGAGGAAAGATATGCTTCTTATAAGGATGGAATAGGAAAATTAATTGTGGAAAAAAAGGTATCGTTTAAAGATTTAGAGGCGTATGCATTAAAACATGATGTAATTCAAAATAAATCTGGTCGTCAAGAACTTTTAGAATCCATTTTGAATCAATATATATATAACTAATATGGATTATAATGTAATAAATTATGGTGCTAGTGGAAATGGAATTGATGTAGACACTTCCTTTATTCAAAACGCTATTTATGATTGTCATAAATCCGGTGGTGGAAGAGTAATTTTTCCAAGTAATAAAGTTTTTCGTTGCGGAAAAATAGTTTTAATGGATAATGTAGAGCTTCATATAGAAAAGGAATCTCTCCTAATTGCATCAAATAAGCTAGAAGATTTTAATACTTCAATAGAAGAAATCAATAGAGTTCAAAAACCCACATGGGAAAATTGCGAATATAATGGTAGACCTACCCAATATTTTATTTATGCAAAAAATGTTGATAATATCTCCATTACAGGTGAGGGGAGTATTGACGGAAATGAAGAAATTTTTTATGGAAAAGTAAGTAAATATCATATTGATGGTTTTTATTATCCCCGAGTTCCTCTTATCTATTTTGAAAATTGTAAACATGTTAAAATAAAAAATTTAACTTTAAAGCGTAGTGCTTTTTGGACCATTCATTTAGTGGGATGCCAAAAAGTAGAAATTGAAAAAATTAAAATTCTTAATAATTTGATTTTGGCAAATAGTGATGGAATCGATCCAGATCACTGCCAAGATGTTACAATTAAGGATTGTTATATCGAAGCGGCCGATGATTGTATTGTTTTTAAAACAACGTTAGGTGCAAAATCCTATGGAGCATGTAAGAATATTGAAGTATCTGGATGTACTTTAGTATCTACAAGCGCCGCAATTAAGTTTGGCACCGAAAGTGTTTCTGATTTTGAAAATATTTATATTCATGATTGTGCGATTAAAAGAAGTAATCGAGGAATTTCATTTCAATTAAGAGATGAAGGAAATATTCATAATATAGTCTTTGAACGAATTTCTATAGAAACAAAAATGTGTTCTCCTGTGGAATGGTGGGGAAAAGCGGAGCCTATAGCAATAACAGCTGTAAAAAGGAAGCCAGATACAAACATTGGGACCATCTCTGGAATAAGCTTTCGTGATATGGTAATGTTAAGTGAAAATGGAATTTTTATTTTCGGTGAAGAAATACAAAACATTTCAAATATAAAGTTTGAGAACATAAATTTAGAAATAAAAGATTTCACAGAATGGAATAAGAATCTTCATGATTTAAGACCATCCTATGAATATGGCATTTTAGAAACAAAACGTTCCTATCTCTATATATGTAATGCTAAAAAATTGTATTTTCATAATTTCAAACATATAGATTCTTTAGCTATCGAACCCTATTATGGTTATAATGTTGAAGATTTAGAAATTAAAGAATGATATAAAGAGGTTACTTAATTTAAGTAACCCTTTTTTATTTCTTGTCTTTTTAAAAAAATAGGGGTATAATATAAGCGCTTATGGGACCCTTAAGGGCCTAAAAAGAAAGGAAAATTTTATATGAAAAGAAGTTTACAAACAAAAAAATTGGTTGGCATAGCCAGCCTAGCAGCCTTAGTGGTTGTTTTGCAGTTAATATCTAACTATATCCAGTTTGGAACGGTTAGTATTACATTAGCCTTAATTCCTATGGTTGTAGGAGCAATAATTTATGGACCATTAACCGGTTTTGGTTTAGGTGCACTTATGGGAATAATTATTCTAACGGCTCCTTCAACAGCAACATTTTTAGTATTTAATCCTTTTGCTACCGTCGTTCTATGTATTTTAAAGACAGGTCTTGCTGGACTTGCTGTAGGTTGGATTTATAAGGGTATAATTCGATTAAAATTCTTAGGAAAAACAAAGTTTGCAGTTGCTATTATTGCCTCAACACTTGTGGCACCTATGATAAACACAGGATTATTTATTATGGGAACAGCTGTTTTATTTCAAGGGCTTAGCATAACAACAGAAGCAGGAGAAAAAATAGTATTAGTTCCTTCTACTGGTGGTTTTGGAACAGCATTTAGTGCGGCAGTAGGTTTTGTAGTTTTTACAAATTTTATTATAGAATTTATAGTAAGTGTTGTATTATCACCAGCAATTGTTTATCTTGCAAAAATTCTTGCTAATCGTTTTGATTTAGGCTTTGCTAAAGATTTTAAATGGGGCGCTAATCTTTTAGAAGAAGAGGAAATAGCAAACGAAAATTTAAATACAGAAATATAAAAAAGGTGAATTTATGGTTTTATTAGTTGATATAGGTAATTCAAATATAGTTTTTGGATATACAGATACAAAAGAAATAAAGAAGACGTTTCGTCTTAAAACTTTTACAGATAAGACATCCGATGAATATTATATTTTAATTCAAACTATGTTAAATTCTTACCAGTTAGAAGATGTTATTATCTCTTCTGTTGTACCTATTGTAACGAGTGCATTGCGAAAACTATTTAAAAAATATTATTCTATAGATGCTAAAATATTAGGACCTGGTATTAAAACAGGTATTTCTTTAAAGGTAGATGATCCTAAAACGGTGGGGGCAGACATGATATGTGATGCTGCTGGGGCTATGGCTTTATATGAAGAAGCAATTGTCATAGATTTGGGAACGGCTACAAAATATATTTATGTTAAAAATAATATATTTTATGGATGTAGTATTGCACCAGGTGTTGCTATAAGTATGAAGGCTTTAGTTTCTAATGCTGCATTACTTCCAAGTATTGAGTTAAATTGCCCAAAACGAGTAATAGGCACGAACACAATAGCTTGTATGCAATCGGGAGTTATTTTTGGTGCTGCATCACAGGTTGATGGAATGATTGAAAGAATCATAGAAGAAATTAAGAATCCTTTAATCCCTGTTATTGCAACTGGAGGATTATCGTCATTAATTGTTCCATTATGTAATCATAAGATTGAAAGAAAAGAGAATCTAACTTTAGGTGGATTACTTGAAATATATAATAAAAATAAGGTAGCATAATTGCTACCTTTTCTTAAGGAGAAAATATGTTGCTATATATATTTATTATCATGGGCTGTATTATTGGAGTTTTATGCCTGTTTTTCGTATTTTCATATGTAATGCATAATAAAATATTTAAAAGACGTTATGATGCGGATCCCAATATTACCTATTATACAGCTGAAGAATTTAATTTGAATGTAGAGAAAGTTGAAATTTTATGGAAAAAAGAAATTTTAAGAGGTGCTTTTTATTCTTATTCTAATTATAAAGAAAATAAAATAATCATTTTTGCTCATGGAATGTGGTCCTCTACAAAATCCTATATGCAGGATATAGAATATTTATGTAGAGCAGGATACAAAGTATTTGGATTTGATTATTATGGAACAGATATATCTACAGGGAAAAATGTTGTTGGCTTATCCAAAGGGTTGGCCTCTTTAGATGTGGCACTTAACTATATAAAAAACAATCCAAAATTTTACAATAAAGATATTTATATTATGGGCCATTCCTGGGGAGCATATAATACAACAAACATTATAAAATATCACAAAGAAGTGAAGAAGATTGTTGCATTATCACCATTTATTTCTATTTCAAATCTTTTAAGAGGAATGCTTCCAAAAATCATGTGGGTGCTTATTCCTTTTATTCGGTTTATAGAATTTTTAAAATGTGGCAAATATGCTTATGCGAATAGTATTTCTGCTCTTAACCTTTTTAAAGGAGAAGCATTAATTTATCATTCTAAAGATGATCCAATGGTATCTTTTAAATATAATACAAAAGTATTAATGGAAAAATGTAAAAATAATAATGTGTATTTTAAAATCCTTGAGAATAAAAAACATAATCCAAATTATTCTTTAGAAGCCATAAATAGACTTACCTTATACACCCAAGAACTTAAAACAAAAACAAAAGAAGAAGTTATCATATATAAGAAAAATACGAATTTCCATAAATTGGGTGAATTAGATGATGAAATAATGAAAGAAATTGTTTTATTTTTAAATCAAGATATTCATTTGAAACTGTAGATTCAAATAATCTACAGTTTTTTATCTTTAAAGATAACTTTTATTTTTTTAAAAAAATGATATAATTAAAGTAACAATAGGTGATTTTTATGATTTTACAAAAAACAGAAAAATTAAATATAAATCGATTAAATAATATTCAATCCTTTAAAAACTTAGATGCCAAAACCAAGGAAGTTTTAATTCAATATTTAAATATTGAAAGTGAATATCGTTATGCGTTAAGAGAGATGTCTGCAAAATTAGAGAATTTAGATGATTATTGTCAAAGTCATTTTGATCATAATCCCATTCACCATATAGAGTCTCGTATAAAAAGTCCAGAGAGTATTTTGGAGAAGATGCTAAGAAGAGGATATGATTTGAGTTTTGATACTTTAAAGAAAAATATCTATGATATTGCTGGAATACGTGTTGTTTGTAATTATATTAATGATATTTATCAAATTGTTAATTTGTTAATGAAACAAAAAGACTTACAGGTATCTATAACAAAGGATTATATTGTAAAACCAAAAGATACGGGATATCGTAGTCTGCATGTTGTTTTTTCTATGGAATTATATTTGGATCATGAGGTAAAACATGTTCCAGTTGAAATCCAGTTTAGAACATTAGCCATGGATATGTGGGCATCTTTAGAGCATGAATTAAGATATAAAAGTAAAAATAATTTATCCGATGAAAATAAAAAAAGATTAAGTCAATATTCTGAGGATTTATATAAAGTAGATTTAAATATGCAAAGGGTTTACATATCTGCAATAGTCGGGGATGATGATAATGATTGATTTTGTAGAATTGGAAAAAAAATATAAGGAATTGGAAATTCCAACCCCTAAAAAGGAAATGATAAAAACCGAGGAACAAATTGAAGGAATTCGTCAGGCTGGGATTATCAATACTAAGGTTTTAGATGAAGTAGAAAAGAAGATAAGAATTGGTATGACTACAGAAGAAATAAATACGATTGTACATAATAAGACCTTAGAATTGGGAGGAATTCCAGCCCCATTAAATTATGAAGGTTTTCCAAAAAGCTGCTGTACCTCTATCAATGATGCGGTATGTCATGGTATACCTAATAAAAAAGATGCTTTGAAAGATGGAGATATTATCAACGTGGATTGCACAACGATTTATAATGGATTTTATGCCGATGCTTCGCGAATGTTTTGTATTGGAAACTGCGATTCTGAGGCTCTTGAACTGGTTAAAGTGACAAAAGAAGCTTTAGATTTGGCTGTAAAAAATCTAAAACCTTTTTCTCGTTTAAGGGATATTGGTTATACAATCGAAAAATATGTAAAGTCTTATGGATATAGTGTCGTGCATGAAATAGGGGGACATGGTGTTGGAGTTGAATTCCATGAAGATCCTTTTATATATCATTATGGCAAAAAAAATACAGGAATGGTCCTATTTCCAGGAATGGTTTTTACCATAGAGCCTATGGTAAATGAAGGATCAAGAAAGGTTTTTTTAGATGAAGATAATAACTGGACAATCTATACAGAAGATGGGGGATGGTCTGCCCAATTTGAATATACCGTTGTTGTTACAGAAACGGGTATTGAAATTTTATCCCATTAATATAGGTAACCACGGAAGAAGAAATCCTTTCGTGGTTTTTTTAAATAATAAAAAAGGGAATATGCATAAGATATTCCCTATATTTTTTTATTATGAATATAAACTGGTGGACCCTTGGAGACTCGAACTCCAGACCCACTGATTAAGAGTCAGTTGCTCTACCAACTGAGCTAAGGGTCCATTTTCATACTGCATAAACAATTATATCAAAATATAATTCTTTGTCAACAACTTTTTCTTAAATTGTGCTAAAAAGTACCTTCGTACATATTATAAAATAGGTGATTTAATGAAGATTAATACATTGTGCCAGAAAGTTGGCATAGCGAAAGTACTTTATAATCATGAAATATTCTTAATAACAGAAGATAGTAGAGATTGTATAGATAATTCTGTATTTTTTGCTATTAAAGGAAATACAAATGATGGATATATAAAAATAGAAGATGCTATAAAAAATGGAGCTAAAACCATTATAACCGACCGAAAAACAGAAGAATTTTTTGGAATAAATTATATATATTGTGAAAATCCTAAACGTATGCTGGCGCTTTTTTTAAAGTTTTATTTTCAAAGAATTTTAAAAAAATTGCATATAATAGGAGTCATTGGAACAAATGGTAAAACCACAACAACCACGGTAATTTATAATTATTTAAACTATATACATAAAGATTGTATGTTAATTGGAAGCAATGGTTGCTTTGCAAAAAAATTTGAAAAAAAGCATAATAACACCACGCCTAAGGCCACGGAGCTATATGTTTACTTTCAATACGCTTATCGCCATTGCATATCTTATGTGGTTATGGAAGTATCTAGCATTGCGGTAAGTGAATTAAGAGTCTTAGGTATTCCTTTTCAAACGTTAGTTTTCACGAATTTTAGTGAAGATCATTTAGATTATCATCATACAATGAATGAATACCTTTTTGCAAAATCTATTCCTTTTTTTCAAATGAAGGAAACGGATTATATTATATTAAATGTGGACGATGCAGCAAGTAAAAATATACTTAAGCATACGAATGCTAAAGTAATTACGTATAGCGTGATAAGAAATAGTATGCTTAAGGCTGAGAATATAATTTCAGATAAAAGTGGTATTGCGTTTGATGTAGACTCTATGCATTATAAAACGAATTTATTAGGCAGATTTAACGTATATAATTTGTTGCCTTTATTTGCTATATGTAAAATATTTAACTTTCCATCTTCTAAAATTCCTGATTTTTTGAAAGGTTTTAAAGAAGTTAGTGGAAGAATGAATATGGTAGAGGCTAAAGATAAAAAAATAATTATAGATTATGCTCATACAGAAGAAGCGGTGCGAAATGCCGTTATGGAGGCAAAGCTGATGACAAAAAACAATTTATATGTCATTGTGGGTTGTGGTGGAAATAGAGAAAAAGAAAAAAGAAAAAAAATAGGTAAATTATTAAATAATATGAACTGTGAAATCATTATAACGAGTGATAATCCTCGATTTGAAAATCCTATGAAAATTATTGAAGATATTAAATCAGGAATAAAAAGAGAAGCAACTATTATTGAAAATAGGACGGATGCTATTCATTATGGACTAAATAAAATGCATAAGGATGATGTCTTATTAATCCTTGGAAAAGGGTGCGAAGATTATATGGATATCCATGGTCGCAAAGAAAAATATAGTGATTTCCAAGTGATAAAGGAATGGGAAAGGGATAATTTTTAAAGTAGCAGCATAAAGTAAAATGGTGATAATATGAACCTTTTAATATTAGCATTACTTTCGGTTTTTCTATATACCTTATATATTCGATATTTTAAACGTATCCATCAATATGAAAGGGAAGAAGGGCTTGCTTCCCATAAATCAAAAACAGGTACCATTACGATGGGAGGAATTATATTTGTAGTTCTTCCTTTATTTTTTCTTTTTTATGATAAGAAAACGATAAACATCGCTATAACCATATTTTTATACGGATTATTAGGGTTTGTAGATGATCTACTCATTATAATCAAGCATAACAATAAAGGAATTCCAGCCACCATAAAGCTATTCTTACAAGTCATCATTGCGGGCATATCTTTCTATTTATATTTACAGAGCGGATTGCCTACAACCGTAGATTTTTTTAATTTTACTATAAATATTAAATGGATATATGGTTTATTGATGCTATTGGTATTATCTTCCTCTACAAATGCCTTTAATTTAACCGATGGGGTGGATGGCTTATGTAGTGGATTATCTTTATTACTTTCTATCGCATTTTTATATATAAGTTATAAAAAAGGGGAATATGCGATTTTATATATGATTTTATGCATCATGATTCCGTTATTTGTATTTTGGTGTTTTAACTATCCGAAAGCATTTTTGTTTATGGGAGATACAGGTTCTTTATTTTTAGGAGCATTTTATGCAATGCTTTCTTTATATTTAAATATGCTGATTCCTTTTATAATAATGGCAGGATTATTTATATTTGAAACACTTTCTGTAATCATGCAGGTCACTTATTTTAAAAAAACGAACGGAAAAAGAATTTTTAAAATGGCACCTTTTCATCATCATCTTGAGGCTTGTGGCATAAAAGAAATTTATGTGGATTTGATTTTTTATGTAATACAAATAATTTTAATAGGAGTTACCATATATTTTTTTTGACAATTGCTGTAAGATATGATAATATATTTATACCTTAAGGGAGTAGTCGGCGAATACGCGATAAATCAACATACTGGTTTTAACCTGGTTTATCTTAATTGACAAGACTTAAGTGTAGCACTAAGCTATACTTTTTGTCGTTTTCTATGGTATGCTTAGTTGCATATCATTTTTATTTTTAAGGAGAAATATCATGACTTGGATAATACAAAGTAGTTTACTAGGTGTTTCACTTGCTATGGATGCATGTGCGGTAAGTATGAGTAATGGTTTGCTAGAACCAAAGATGCGAAAAAGGAAAATGCTTTTCATATGTTTTTTGTTTGGTCTGTTTCAAGGTGTAATGCCTTTGCTTGGTTATTTATTTAGTAATTTATTTGCCAAGTGGATAGAAAACATTATACCCGTTATAAGTTTTATCATTTTAATTATTATAGGTGTAAAAATGATTTATGAAGCCTTTCACCATAAAGAAGAGGAAGTTAAGGCATTATCCTTTAAAACGATAGTTGTTCAGGCAGTAGCAACATCTATAGATGCATTAACTATAGGAATTGTCTATGTTGGTAGTTCAACGACTGAAGTTTATGTTACTTTTCTTTTAATAGCTGCAATTACCTTCCTTTTATGTGTAGTTGCCGTTTGGATTGGAAAAAAATTTGGAGATAAACTTTCCAATAAGGCAGAGATTTTAGGTGGAATTATATTAATAATAATTGCATGTAAAATTTTAATAGAATATATTATAACTTTCATATAAATGGGCTAAATTTTGGCATTGAATCATATAGTTAAAATGGTGATGCCAATTGAAAATGTTATTGTTAGGTAAAGGTATAGCAAATCATGGATGTAAAAGACTTTTAGAAAAACATAAGATAGATTTCGATTATTTAAACACGGATGAAATCGTTGAAAAAGAATATGATTATATTGTTAAATCTCCAGGTATATGCCTTACCCATCCCATCTTTAATGAAATAAAAGGTAAGGTTATTTCAGATGTAGAGTTAGGTTATATTTTAGAACATCCCTTTATTATAGGAGTAACAGGTTCCAATGGCAAAACAAGCGTAGTTTCTATGCTAGGTCATATTTTGAGTTATAAATTTGAAGTTGTGGTCTGTGGTAATATCGGTTATAGTATTTGTGATGCACTCGTCGATCATCCTAATGCGGATATTTTTATTGTTGAAATGTCTAGTTTTCAATTGGAAGCAACACAGACCTTAGATTGTAATATAGGTGTGATATTGAATATATCTATGTGCCATCTCGATCATCATGAAACGATGGACAAATATGTGGATGCTAAAATGAATATAGCAAAAAGACAAGGATTTCGGCACCATATCGTATACAATATGGATAATCCTTATTTAAAAGATATCAATAAAATTGTTTTATCGAATCCGGTTGGGTTTTCCTATCAAAGTACAATAAGTAGAATTTATGTTTTAAATGATTACCTATATTTTAAAAATAAAAGAATATATCGTTTGAGTAAAAATGATTTGACTTGTAAACATAAGATTGAAAATTATTTAGCTGTATTAACTGTGATTTCTTTAATGGATTTTAATTTAAAACGAGCCTGTCGATTGTTAAAATCCTTTAAAGATATAAAATATAGATTAACTAAGATAGACACTTATGTGTATAATGATGCCAAAAGTACAAATTGTGGAAGTACAATTGCTGCGATACATTCTTTAAGCAATGTACATTTAATTTGTGGTGGATACAATAGAGGAATGAAAATTGCATTAGATTATGGATGCCTATCCAAATTGAATTGTGTTTATGCCTATGGCCAAACCAAAGATATGATTAAAGAATATTTTGAAGATAAAAACATAGAGTGTTATTCCTTTGCTTCATTAGAAGAAGCCTTAAAATGTGCTTATTCCAAAAGAAAGGAAAAAGAAGTTATATTATATTCTCCAATGTTTGCTTCCTTTGATCAATATCAAGGATACGAGCAAAGAGGAGAAGAATTTGATCGAATTTATTACAAATTAAAACATAAAAAGAACTAGGTTTCTAGTTCTTTTTATCTTTAAAGTAATCACTATGACTATCAAAGTAAGCCGACATAATATCGTGCAATTCTTTACAAGCCGTTTCCAATGTTAATTTTTTGTTTCCCATATCTTTTATATGGTAAGGCTCTAAAACATTATAATGGATGCAAGGTTTTTTTCTTCTAGTCAATTTATATAATCCTTTAGGCTTATGATAAGTTATTACAGATGGAATAATCGTAGCATTTGCCTGAATTGCAAAATGAAAGGCACCAGGCAAAAAGGTTCTTATATGATCACAATAGGGCATTAAGGCTGCTTCAGGATATACGATTATATTATATCCTTTTTTTAAATGCTCTATGGTTTCCTTATTAAATCTTTTGAATAATTTTGTATCTTCTGGAATAGGAACCGCACCACCTATTCTAAAATATTTAGATACAAGTCCAAATCCTAAATTGGATTGTAGCATGGTAATGTAAAATTTTCTATAATATAAAGAGGTTAATATCATTAATGCATCTAACTGATGGGTATGATTTGATATTAAAACTACACCCTTTTGTTTTCTTAAATTTTTTCTACCCTTTATTTTATATCCCCAAACAAAAAGATTTGGAAATATAAAAATGAATTTTGTAAGCATTATAAATAAACGATTGATAAAACGGAAGAAAAAACCATGGCGATAAAATTTATAGTTTTCCTTTAATTTAACTTCTTTTGGATGAAAGCCATTGTCATATGTATGAACATTTTCATTTTCTTTATTTTCCATAAAATCACCCTTTTTCTAAATAATTATAAGTTTTTTTAGTGCGAAATTCAATAGATTATGATACAATAATTATGATTTATGGTGGTGAAGTAAAATGAAGGTCATTTTAGGTTTGTCTGGTGGTGTAGACAGTTCGGTTGCTTTAAAGCTTTTAAAAGATGATGGGTATGATGTGGAAGCTATGTTTATGAGAAACTGGGATTCTGCAACCAATAACGATATTTTAGGGAATCCGGATGTAAATGATGAAGTATGCCCACAAGAAAAGGATTATATGGATGCCGTGTCGGTAGCAAAGCAGTTGGATGTAAAAATGAATCGTATTGATTTTATAGAAGAATATTGGGATACTGTTTTTACCTATTTTTTAAATGAATATAAAAAAGGTAGAACGCCAAATCCAGATATTATGTGTAATAAATATATAAAATTTAATGCATTTTTACAGCATGCACATACATTAGGTGCTGATTATATTGCTATGGGACATTATGCAAGAGTATTGCATAAAGAAAATAAAAGCTATCTATTAAGAGGAGTAGATTTGAATAAAGATCAAACTTATTTTTTATGCATGATATCGCAAGAGCAATTAAAAAAATCTTTATTTCCTATTGGTCATTTAACGAAACCTGAAGTGAGGAAAATTGCACAAGATGCTAACCTTTATACTGCCTCTAAAAAGGATTCTACAGGTATTTGTTTTATTGGTGAAAGAAATTTTAAAAAATTTTTACAAAATTATTTGCCAGCTAAACCAGGAAAAATCGTTACATTGGATGGAAAACATGTTGGTAATCATGATGGATTAATGTATTATACCATTGGTCAAAGGAAAGGTCTTGGAATTGGTGGTTCCAACGAATATGAGAATGCTGCATGGTTTGTATGTGGTAAGGATTTAGAGAACAATGAGTTAATCGTAGGCCAAGGACATGATAGTGAATATTTAATTTCTAATCGATTAATTGCTAGTGACTGTAACTGGATATGTGATTATCCTTTAGAGAATAAAGTGTATGGTGCTAAGTTTAGATATCGTCAAGCGGATAATGAAGTTACTATCCATTTTTTAGAAAATAATCGTATAGAAGTTTTATATCCTAAGGGGTCTCGTGCCGTAACTCCTGGACAAGCCGTTGTTCTTTATGATAACGAGATATGCCTTGGTGGAGCTATTATCGATGAAGTTTATTTTGATTTAGAAAGAAGAAAGTATTAATGGAAAAAATAGTTCTTACAGGTTATATTTCGAATTACATATATACAAGTAATGACTCTTTATACAAAGTTTGCAAATTAATTACAACCGGCGATGAAGAAATTACCATTGTTGGAAATTTTCCTAGGTTAGAAGATGGACTAAATTATGAATTTATAGGAGTTATGAAAGAACATCCCAAATATGGAGAACAATTTTTTGTGGAATCTTATGCTAAGAGCAGTAGCTTTACGAAAGAAGGATTAATCCATTATCTTTCCAGTGATAAATTTTTTGGAATTGGACCTAAGATTGCATCGAATATAGTAGAAGAATTAGGATTAGATTGTATAACCCTAATTTTAAAGGATATTCATGTCTTAGATCAGGTAAATGGTCTTACGAAAGGAAAAAAAGAAATCATCTTTGAGACATTGAAAAACAATTATGCGGAAGAACAAGTCTTTATACGTTTGTATGGGTTTGGTTTAACTTCAAAGATGATTTATAGATTATATGAGGTTTATCAAGATAAGGCAGCCAATATCATAGAGGAAAATCCATATTGCTTGATTTATGAAGTCGAAGGCTTTGGATTTAAAAAATGCGATGCACTCGCATTAAATTTGGGTTATAAAGAAAATGATATAAAGCGTATTAAAGCAGCCATTTTATATACGTTGAGTTATGTGTGCTATCAGCAGGGCTTTACCTTTTTAACATTAGAACAATTATTAAATTCTTCTAAAAATCTTTTGGGTAATCATCCCTTAATTTTAGATAGGGATTGGGAAGATGCCATAGAAGATTTAAAGAATGATGGAAAATTAATTATGGAAGAAACTAGAGTTTTTGAACCTAAACTTTATAAATGTGAAGTAAAATTAGGTGAAAAAATATTAAAATTATCTAAAGTAAAGGCAAAATTCTTTGAAGAAAATAAAATAAAAGAATGTTTAAAGGACATAGAGGATGTCTTAAATATTACCTATACCCCATTGCAAAAGGATGCCATTGTTCAGACCTTTTTAAATAAACTTTCTATTATAACAGGTGGACCAGGAACAGGTAAATCAACGATTTTAAATGGAATACTAAACGTATATGCAAGATTAAATGATTTATCCCTTTCCGATGATGAGATGAGCTATAAGGTTTTACTTGTAGCTCCTACAGGAAGAGCTGCGAAACGGATGAGTGAAGCAACAAAATTTAAGGCATCTACCATTCATAAGGCATTAGGATATAATTATGAAGGAGGCTTCTCTTATCACGAAAATTCTTTACTTTCTTGTAGTCTTCTAATTGTAGATGAAGCATCAATGCTTGATGCCGAACTTGCAACAAGTTTATTTAGTGCTTTACCAAATTCTTGTAGAGTTCTTTTAGTTGGAGATGTAAATCAGTTGCCTTCTGTAGGACCAGGGAATGTATTAGATGATTTAATAGGAACGCATATTTTTAAAACGACAATCTTAAATCAAATTATGCGGCAAGCAAGTGATTCGGATATAATTTCTTTATCACATATGATTTTATCTGAAAAAATAAACTACAATATTTTTTCTAAAAGAAAAGAGATATTTTTTTATAAGTATGATACAAAGGATGTATTAGAAGGTTTAATTCGAATTTTAGACAATTTTATCTCATCTGGAGGAAATTTACATACGGATATTCAAATTTTAGTACCGATGTATGCTGGAGTTGCAGGAATAGATGCCATAAATTCATTAATTCAAACCAGATTTAATAAAGAAGAAAAGTTTTTATTAAGAGATAATCAATTGTTCAAAAAAAATGATAAAGTTTTACAGCTAAAAAATGATAGTGAATTAGATATTATGAATGGAGATATTGGAAAAATATTAGATATCGTTAAGATTGATGATAAGGATGCTATGCTTATTGATTTTGATGGAAAAGTAGTTACCTATTATGCAAATCATAGTGAAGATTTAAAGCTTGCCTATGCCATATCCATTCATAAATCACAAGGTAGTGAATTTAATAACGTAATTATGCCTATATTACCTAGTTATCAAATAATGCTTAAAAAAAAGATTATTTATACGGGAGTTACACGAGCGAAAAAGAAATTAATAATTTTGGGGAAATTGGAAGCATTAGACAAAGGAATACACATATCTGAATATAAAAGGCAAACAACATTACATCAAAGATTGGAAATTCATCCAAACAATGATTTCAATTATCGAATATTTGATGCTTCTATACCTTTTGATACTTTAGGGGAGTATGATATGGAGGGAATTACACCTTATAGTTTTATGGATTAACATTTTTTTCCTTTATAAAAAAAGAGATTTCTCTCATACTAATACTGGTGATAAAATGAAAAAGATTGGAATGCTAGTTGTTGGTATGGCATTAGGAGCTATGCTTTGTAACTGTAAATGTAGCACACCTAAGCTTAAACAACTTTTGAAAAAAATAAATATACAATAAATGCAATAAAATATAGGTCTAGTCATTTTTAAAGATTAGACCTATATTTTTTATTAAAAACAAATTATAAAATACTATTTTAGGGATAAATCTTGATAAAACAGGCTATTTTTGGTAAAATTATAATGTTATAATGACTTAAATAAGCTAAGCTTATTCGGAGGTAAAAATATGAAGTATATGAAATCAAGTGAAATACGCCAAATGTGGTTAGATTTTTTTAAATCTAAAGGTCATAATGTAGAACCATCTGCCTCTTTAGTACCTGTAAATGATCCAACTTTGTTATGGACCAATGCAGGAGTTACCCCTTTAAAGAAGTATTTTGATGGAACTATGGTTCCTCAAAATCCAAGAATAACAAATGCACAAAAATGTATTCGTACAAATGATATTGAAAATGTAGGGAAAACAGCAAGGCATCATACATTTTTTGAAATGTTAGGTAATTTTTCTATAGGTGATTATTTTAAGGAAGAGGCTATAGAGTTTGCAGTTGAATTGCTTTTTGATGAAAAATGGTTTGGGTTTGATAAAAATAAAATATATATAACCTATTATATGGATGATAGTAAGGCTAAAGAATATTGGATGAAAAATGGAATAGCCGAAGATCATCTAATTCCACTTGAAGGAAACTTTTGGGAAATAGGAGAAGGACCATGTGGTCCAGATACCGAAATGTTTTATGATCGTGGAGAAAAATATGATAACCGTGGAAAAGAATTGATAGAAAAGGATATAGAAAATGATCGATTTATTGAAATTTGGAATATTGTCTTTTCTCAGTATAATTCGAAAGAGGGAGTAAATCGTAAGGATTATAAGGAATTGCCTTCTAAAAACATAGATACAGGATGCGGACTTGAGCGGTTATGTTGTGTTATGCAAGGTGTAGATACAAACTATGATACCGATTTATTTATGCCAATTATTTCTAAAACAGAAGAAATCTCAAAAGTAAAATATACAGGGCAAATGGCTTTTAAGGTAATAGCTGATCATGTACGTACGGTGACTTTTGCTGTTGCCGATGGCGCTACATTATCCAATGAAGGAAGAGGATATGTTTTACGTAGAGTTCTACGTCGTGCTTCAAAATATGCAAAATCCTTAGGTATTAATAAACCATTCATGGCAGAACTTGTCGATGTGGTTATTCAAATTATGGACCCTTTTTATCCATATTTACATGAAAAGAGAAATATTTGTAAACAAATCATCACTGCAGAAGAAGAAAAATTTTTATCTACCTTAGCAAGTGGAGAAAAAAGATTTGAAGGAATTGCAGCAAAAACAGATAAAATCATTTCAGGAGAAGATGCTTTTACTTTATATGATACCTATGGATTTCCACTAGAGCTTACTATGGAGTACGCCGAAGAAAAGGGTTTAACTGTTGATATAGATGGATTCAAAAAGAATTTAGAAAACCAAAAGAATCGAGCTAGAAATGCTCGAAAAGATGAAAATTCTATGGGAGGACAAAATGAAGAATATTTAGCTTTTAAAACCCCTTCTAAATTTTCAGGATATAATGCGACGAATCATAAAGCTAAAATTATTGCTGTATTTGGAAATGCAGTTGTTTTAGATGAAACTCCTTTTTATGCTTTTTCTGGTGGACAGTTATGTGATAAAGGTAAAATTGGGGGCATTGATGTTTTAGATGTAACAAAAATGCCAAATGGACAGCATCTACATTTGTTAAAGGAAAATCCTTTTGAAGTTGGTCAAATTGTATTTGCTGAGGTGGATAAAGAAAATCGTAATTTAACAAAAAAGAATCACTCCTCTGCACATTTACTTCAATCGGCTTTACAGCATGTTTTAGGTAATCATGTTCATCAGCAGGGATCTCAGGTTTGTAGTGAGTATTGCCGATTTGATTTTAATACCTATCAAACTTTATCGGATGAAGAAATATTAAAAATAGAAGATATGGTAAATGCATATATAAAAGAATCACATTCGGTTGTTACGAAAGTAATGCCTATAGAAGAAGCGAAAAAATTAGGTGCTATGGCTCTTTTTGGTGAAAAATATGGGGATGTCGTTCGAGTAGTAGATATGGAAGTATCCAAAGAATTTTGTGCGGGTACTCATGTTGACAATACAAATGAAATTGAAGCCTTTGCTATAAATTCCATAGAATCCATTGGTTCGGGTATTTTTCGTATTGTAGCATCAACGTCTAAAAATGCTATGGAAGGATTAAAAAAATCATGTGAAAATGTTACAGCGACATTAAATACCGTGATTTCTAAAGCAAATGAAATCTGTAATCATGCAAAAACTATGGGAATTGAACTTACTTTTAAATATAATAACAAAGAAATAAATGCTTTTGGATATCGCTATATATTAACCTTACGTGAAGAGGTTACAAAGGCGCAAACGGCATTAAAAGATTTGGAAAAAGAATTCACTAGCAAAAAAAGTCAAAATCTTTTAAAGGACTTAAATAAATATGATAAAGAAATAGTGAATAATAAATTATTTATTGTTGTAGATCCAATGGATACAAATTTACTTAAGGATATGGCTACCGCTTTAAGAAATAATAAGGCATTAGATATAGTTGTATTAGCATCAAAGGATATAAATAAGGTTACCTTTGTATGTGCAACCTCTGTGGCATATGATGCTACAATGATTGTTAAAGAAGCAACCAAAATCACTGGTGGTGGTGGTGGCGGAAAGAAAGATCTTGCCCAAGCGGGTGGAAAGGATCCTTCAAAAACTCTTGAAGCATTAGCTCATTTAAAGGAAGTATTTTAATGAAATATATAGGATTAGATTTAGGAAGTAGGACCTTAGGAGTTGCTATTTCTGATGCTTTAGGAATGCTTGCTCATGCATATAATACCTTTCGATTTCCGGATAATGATTATTCATCCGCTATTGCTTATACGATAGACGTATGTAAAAAAGAAGGCGTAAAAACCGTTGTTTTGGGGTATCCTAAGCATATGAACGGTGATGCAGGAATTCGAGCGAAAATCTCTGAAGATTTTAAAAAAGAATTAGAAAAGGCATCGGATATTAAAGTTGAACTAGTTGATGAAAGATTAACAACTGTTCTTGTGGATAAAGCAATGATTTCTGGAAATGTAAAAAGAAAGAATCGAAAAGAAAAAAAAGATGAAATGGCAGCCGTAGTCATTTTGCAAAATTATTTAGATAAAATATCATTTTAAGGAGAAAACTATGGAAGATCGTACGATAACATTGACAACAGAGGATGGAAAGGAAATTGTTTGTGATATACTATTTACTTATCATTCGGATCAATTTAAAAAGGATTATGTAATTTTTGTTCCTCGTGGTGCAAATGAAGCTTCAGCAGCAAGTTATATTGAAAAAAGTGATGGTGCTGGAGAACTTCAAAAAATTGAAACAGAAGAAGAATGGCAAATGCTTGAGGATTTGCTAAACGATTATTATAACAATTTAGAAGAAAATGAGAATTGTAGTGGTAATTGTGGTTCTTGTTCTAGCTGTGGTGGAGACTGTGATGGAGAATGCGACTGTAACTAATCTTTTAAATCTCCAGTTCAGTGAATTGGATTTAGAATTAAAGGATTATGCTAAAGTGAATCATGTTCCTATTATTTTAGATGAAGGATTAGCCTTACTAGAAACTATAATTGCTATTAAAAAACCTAAAAAAATATTAGAAATAGGCACGGCAATTGGTTATTCAGCCATTCGTATGCATAAGGTTTGTGGTAGTGAAATTTATTCGATTGAACGAAATCCAGAAATGTATGAATTGGCTATGCAAAATATAAAAAGAGCAAATAGTGAGGATAAAATACATCTTATTTTTTGTGATGCATTAGAAGCTTATGAAGAAGTATCTACGTTATCTTTTGATTTAATATTTATTGATGCTGCTAAAGCACAATATAAAAAATTTTTTGACTTATACACGCCACTTTTATCTTCGAATGGCATTGTTGTATGTGATAATATGCTTTTTCACGGGTTAGTAGAAGATACGAAAAATTATGAGAATCAATCAAGATCGGTAAGAGGTATTATAAGGAAACTATCCTTATTTCATCAAACGTTATTAGAAAATAAAGCATTTAAAACGTCGATATATACTATAGGAGATGGAATATCTATCTCTGTAAAAAATAACAATAAAGAAGGATAAATATGAAAATTAGTGGTGTTATACATCAAGTTGAGCTTCATACTAAGGTAATTGGAATTAAGCAAAATAAAAAAATATATTATTTCTATTTTCAAAATAGTCAAATGAATTTATTCAAAAGATATTTATACAAAGGCAATTGGATAGATTTAGAATATGATGAAGATCGAATTTTGAAAAAAGGAAATAAAGAAGCTTTTGTAGTTTCTTTTATTTATAAGTTATATTCTATAGGGAAGTATGAACAAGTTATTTATTATGATAAAACAGCCTTGAATCAATCCCTATCGAAATTTCTAAAAACTTTAGGAAATATTATGGTATTAGATTTGGAAATGACAATGCCGAGTTATAATTTTAAAGGAAAAGGATTTACTCCTGAAATTATCCAAGCTGGATTTATTGTTTTTGATGGTGAAGGCGAAGAAATTTGTAGGTATTCGAATTATATTCGCCCTACCCTAACAAATAGGCTATCGAAGCGTGTTGAGGATTTCTTAAACATAAGTGATGAAGAATTTACTTTTAAGGCAATTTCTTATGAGGCTTTTTATAATGATTTTTCTGAAGTTTTAGATAATTATCATCCTGTTATTATTGTATATGGGAAAAATGACATACTTGTTTTAAATGAGTCATATAGTATTAATGATAAGCCATCCTTAAAAGATAAAACTAGGTTTATTAATCTTTGTCAATTAATAAAAAATCATTATGATTTACGTAATGATCCTGGTTTATTTAAACTTTATAAACTATATTACGACAATGATGATACACAAATACATGATGCCTTTAATGATTCCTATGTTACAGCTATGGTTTTTAAGGCATTTAAGGATGATGTGAATCTAAAAACAAATAAAGCCGAGGTTTTAAGACGAGAATTGGATTAATTGACTCAGGTAATGGTGGTTTTTTTTACCTCAAACAATTGAATAAAGAAAATGAATATATTTTAATTATGGATAAAGCGTATTTTCCTTATGGAGAAAAAACGAAAGAATTCTTGTTAAAAAGGTCCTTTTATTTATGTTTGTATTTACAACATAAAGTCGATAAAATCATTTTAGCATGTAATACCTTATCTTTGATTGCCTTGCCGTTTTTAAAACAATTTTTTTCTAATGTTTCAGGAATATTTGATACATTTATACCTTTTATTAATAAGGATAGTGTTATTATAGGATCGAAAAGCACCATAAAATTATTGTCTACTACCTATCCAAATTTAAAGTATTTAGATGGGACAGAACTTATTTATAGGATAGAAAAGAATATAAATTATAAAAATGAACTTTCTAAAATAAACGAAAAAATAAAAAATAATAGCAATATAGTCTTAGCTTGTTCACATTTTTTATCGTTAGAGAAGAATAGTTTTTGTATTCCAGAAATTAAAAATATTATATAATTAAAAAACCTGTGAAATTAGAAACATCGAATTTCACAGGTTTTATTCTTATTGAGCAATGTCCATAAATATAGGAATTACAATAGGTTTTCTATCCGTTTTCATATAAATTAAACGACTTAATTGCTCGGTTAAACTATGTCTTAATATATTTAAATTCAATAATTTAACTTTTGCCATTTCGTTATTAAGGTAAGTCTTAGCTGCATCAACAAAATATTTTGTAAGCTCTTCACTATCTTTCATATAAATAAATCCTCTAGATACAACTTGTGGCTCAATTGGTAAAGTTTTATTTTTACTATCTATCGTTATAATTAAAGAAAACATTCCATCTTCGGATAAAGCTTTTCTTTCTTTTATAATAGAAGAAGAAATGTCTCCTATTCCGCTACCGTCTATATATACATCACCAGCAGTTACATGTCCAGCGAATCGAGCGGAGTGATCATTAATTGCAATCACATCCCCATTTTCTATGATAAATGTATTTTCTTTTTTCACGCCGGTTTCAATGGCTAAATCCGCATGAACCCTTTGCATACGATATTCTCCATGAACCGGGATGAAATACTTTGGTTTTAATAGAGTGAGCATAAGTTTTAATTCTCCTTGTGCAGCATGACCCGTCGTATGGGTATCTGTGATTGGAGAATGGGTAATTACGTTAGCCCCATGCTTAAATAAAAGATTTATTGTTCGATTTACTCCTTCTTGATTTCCGGGAATAGGAGAAGAAGAGAATATGATTGTATCACTAGGAATAAGCTTTATATACTTATGTGACCCATTGGCCACTCTTGATAAAGCGGCAAGAGGTTCCCCTTGGGAGCCAGTACATAAAAAACACAATTCACTCGCTTTGTAATTATTTATCTCTGAAGCTTCAATTATGGTTCCCTTTGGTGCTTTGATATAACCAATTTGCTGTCCAATTTCAATTGTTTTTTCCATGGATCTTCCGAATATAGCAATTTTTCTTTTACACTCGACACAGGCCTGAACAATTTGCTGTACTCTAAACATATTGGAAGCGAATGTTGCAACAATAATTCTATTTTCTACTTTCGAAAATAGTTCCTTAATGGAAGCACCTATTTTCTTTTCTGATTCCGAAAAACCTTCTCTAAGAGCATTTGTTGAGTCAGCAAGCAAGCATAAAACTCCATTTACTCCTAAAGTGGCAAGCTTTTCATATTCGGCACCTGGTCCTACAGGAGTTAAGTCGATTTTGAAATCTCCAGTATGAACGATAGTACCCAAATCGGTTTTAAAGCATATAGCAAATGAATCAGGAATAGAGTGATTTAGACGTATAAAAGATACCTCAACCCCTTTAAATTTATAAGAGAAGTGACTTTTGAATTCAACGATTTGTGTTTTTGATAATAAATCAGGATATTCCTCTAATTTATTTTCTATTAAATCTACGGTTACACCAGCAGCATATATCTTAGGTATTTTAACTTTTTTTAATAAAAAAGGAATACCCCCAATATGATCTTCATGTCCGTGAGTAATAAAAAGACCCACAATTTTATGTTGATTTTCTTCTAAATATGTATAATCAGGAATAACATAATCTACTCCTAGAAGGTGTTCATCTGGAAATAAAATACCAGAATCTATAATAAATAATTGTTCTAGGTAATCAATAACGTACATATTTTTACCTACCTCGCCGACACCTCCTAAGGCTATTATGCCTATTTCTGAACGGCTTTTAACTTTTTCCATTGTAACCTCCTATATAAAAAATAGCATCTATTATATATTATAATATATTTATGTGCATTTTTCAAAGACATTATGAAAATTAATGAAAAAATATGGAAATTCATAGATTTATATCGAATTGTATGATATAATTTATAAGACTTTTAGGAAAGAGAGATGGATTTATGAGAGCAAGTAAAATGTTAATTTCAACTTTAAAAGAAGCTCCAAATGAAGCAAAAATAGATTCACATATCTTGTTATTAAGGGCTGGTATGATTAAAAATGAAGTTGCAGGAGTGTATAACTATTTACCACTTGGATTAAAGGTTCTTACTAAAATACAAAACATTATAAGAGAAGAAATGGATAATGCGGGAGGACTTGAAATATTATGTTCTGCATTACAACCTAAAGAATTATGGGAAGAGTCAGGACGTTGGATGAAATATGGTCCAGAATTAATGCGTTTTAAGGATCGACATGAGCGTGAGTTTTGTTTAGGACCAACCCATGAAGAAGTATTCACCTCTATGGCTAGAGAATTAATAAAAAGTTCAAAAAGTCTTCCTATAAATATATATCAAATTCAAACGAAATATCGCGATGAATTACGTCCTCGATTTGGTCTTATGCGTGGAAGAGAGTTTATCATGAAGGATGCCTACTCTTTTGATAAGGATGAGAAAGGATTAGAAGTATCTTATCAAAATATGTTTGATACTTATACAAAAATATTTACAAGACTTGGTCTTCATTTTCAGCCTGTTTTAGCAGATACAGGAAATATTGGAGGAAATGGTTCTCATCAGTTTATGGCATTATCCGATATAGGAGAATCCGAAATTGTATATTGTGATTCTTGTGGCTATGCTGCGGATGTGGAAAAGGCAACCATAAAACGAAATCCAGTTAAAGAAGAACCATTAAAAGATTTAGAACTTGTTTCTACTCCAAATCAAAAAACGATAGAGGAAATAACTAGCTTTTTAGGTGTGGAAGCACAAAAAACGGCTAAAACGATTATTTATCATGATTATATGAATGAAAAATTAGTTGCCTGTGTGGTTCGTGGAGATAGAGAAGTAAATGAGGTAAAGCTAGTTAATGCTTTAAATTCGAATGAAAATTATTTGGAATTAGCAAAGGATGAAGAAATTTTATCTTTGCATTCGATTCATGGTTTTTGTGGACCTAAGGATATCAGTTGTGAGGTATATATTGATGAAGAAGTCGCTGATATGAGAAATGTCATTATTGGTGCGAATAAGAAAGATTATCATTATAAAAATGCTAATTTTAATAGAGATTTTAATGGTGTAGTTTGTGATATTAAAAAGGCAGTGGCAGGCGATTTATGTCCAGTTTGTGGTAAACCTATGTGTCAAGAAAGAGGTATTGAGGTAGGTCAAATTTTTAAATTACAAACAAAATACTCCTCTGCTATGAAGTGCACTTATGTAAATGAAGAAGGGAAAAATATACCTATGGTAATGGGGTGCTATGGTATTGGTGTTACAAGAACTTTACAATCTATTGTAGAACAATATCATGATGAGTTTGGAATCAAATGGCCACTTAATGTTGCACCATACCATGCCGTTATTGTTCCTATTAATTATAATGATGAAGAACAAGCCACGCTTGCAGAGAAGTTATATGCAGATTTAAAGAATCTTCATGTAGAGGTAATATTGGATGATCGAAATGCCAAACCAGGATTTAAATTTAAAGATTGGGAATTGATTGGAATACCATTCATTATTGTATGTGGAAAACGTTCTAATGAACAAATCGTTGAATTTAAAGAAAGAAAATCTATGGTAAAAGAAGAATTATCATTTGATAAAGCCATTCAAAAGATTAAAAATGCAGTAGAGAATATTTAATTTTTTTATAGGTGATCATATGGACGAAATAAAGAGGTTAAAGGAATTAATTCATAAAAGTCAAAGTATTGTTGTCTTTTCAGGTGCAGGTCTTTCTACGAATTCTGGAATTCCAGATTTTAGGTCTGCTGATGGATTATATAATCAAAAATTAAACTATAAGGTTATGCCTGAGGAAATCATCTCACATTCTTTTTTCATAAAATATCCGGAAGATTTTTATAAATTTTATTTTGATAAAATGATATATCCAAATGCAAAACCTAATGTGGCTCATTTCTATTTTGCAGAACTAGAAAAGTTAGGTAAAAAAGTTACTATTGTTACTCAAAATATAGATAATCTTCACCAGGAAGCAGGTAGTAAAAATATTATTGAACTTCATGGAAGTGTGAAAAGAAATTATTGTGTAAAATGCCATAAGTATTATGCTTTAGAAAGCATTTATAAAAAAGAAATTCCTTATTGCATCTGTGGAGGAATCATAAAACCAGATGTAGTTTTATATGAGGAAGGACTAAATGAAAAGGATATAACAAATGCAATAGAGGCTATTTCTACTTGTGATACTCTTATTGTTGTTGGAACGTCTTTAACAGTATATCCAGCCGCTGGGTTCATAAGATATTATAAAGGAGAAAACTTGATTTTATTAAATAAAAGTCATACCCAAATGGATTCGATTGCGAATTTAGTCATACATGATGATATAAAAAAGATTATAGAATCTTTAAAAGAAATGTGAAAAACGACATAGCAATTTTGCTATGTCGTAATTTTTTTAATCCTATCTTTCCTTTTAATAATTATAATAAGCTAATTTATAGAAATTTGGATAACTATTTAAATACTGCTGTAATGTAGTTCTAGTAGAAGAACCAGGATCATGAATTAAGAAATTAGATGCAGATAAATCATCTGAACCTGTGTAACCATAGATGACAACCCAGTGCTGTCCACCATAATTATTTTTTGAACCGATTATAACAGGTTTCCCCTGCTTTAAAAGGTTATAGGCAGTAGATAAATAAGTGCTTTTTGTTGTAGCAAAGCTATATCGACTTGGCCAGTACATGCTACCATCAGAAGTATAACTTGAAATGGATTCCATATATAAAGGGGTAATTATAGAGTTTCTTCTATAGGATTCCACCATTGCCATAGAAGTCGTAAGACATCCAATATCTTTAAAAGTATAATTTGATGAACCAATTGTCTTGTATGCCCAACGGCTATCATATTGCTTGTAACTCGTTACATTCAAAGAAATACTAGGATAGTTTTTTTCACTTTTAAGATAATCTGTGCTTACATAACCAATTTTATTACCTTCAAATAAAACTTTTGCCCAGCCGTTTGAACTAGATAGTACAACCACATAATCTTTATCTGAAATTTTATCCATTATATAATAAGAAGTAGATGGACCACTTCGAGCATTTAAATTTGCGCCACCAGTATCAACCTGTTGAGCATTCGAAGAAATTTGATTTACGTAGTCTTTTGAAACGTATCCAAATTTTCCTTCTTTATATTCTACATAATACCAATTTCCATTTGAACGTATAATGGATAAATAGGCGTTGTCTGCTAGCTTATCCAAAATAACCGAACTTGTAGAAGCAGATTGACGAACATTTAAATTCGCCCCACCGGTATCCACTTGTCCTGCAATTATGGTTGCAGTAGCAGCATCAACCTTATATTGTAAAATAAATAAAAAGCCTATAATAAGTACTAAGGATAAAATGAATTTCTTTTTCAATATATCACTCCTCCCCTATACTATACCATAGGCCTAGGCATTTTTATTTTCCAATTTATTACAATATGAACTCTAAAAAGTCGGGTATATGCTTTTGCCAATATTCATTGTTATTTTCTTCCTCGTTTTCATATATTAATTTCAAAGAATCACATTTAAAGTCCTCAAAAAGAGAATAAAGATTATAAAATAAATCCGTATTTTCGGATTTTTTTCCTCCTTCATATAAAAATACTTTTTTTTCTGCCTTATAATTTTCTTTTATATCTTCTAAAAGGTTTTTACATATTTCTAGTTTTGGAGAAAAAACGCCAGCACCCTTAAATAAATCATAATGGAAAATAGAATATAAATTAAAAATTGCACCTTCTTGAAATCCTAAAAGATAAACATTTTCATTTATTCGATAACGCTGTTTTAATATGGGATGTAAAATGTTGACAATATAGTTCGCAAAATTTATGGAAAGACTAGGGTCAACATCGCTCTCATCAGGAATGTAATAAGGGCATAACTCGCTGACACGCCATTCCTCGATTTTAGGAGAATGAATTCCTATGCATATGCATTCTTTTTGGAAAGAATCTAAAATATCGGGCATATCAAATGTTTTATTTATATCATCTAAAGAATGAAACATCATTTGGCCATCTAAAACGTAAATTAAGGGATAAGAAGTATCCGTATCATTATAGTTTTTAGGTAAATAAATGGAAATTTTCAATTGTCTTTTTAGTTCTATCGCCGTTAGTTTAAAGTTTTCTACCATTTGGAATCACCACCAATTACTATTATACTTTAAAATTTAATTATTTCATTAAAATATTTATTTTTGGCACTTAATTATTGACAGTGCCAAAAATATGCAGTATAATTACTATTGTAAATTATTTATGGAGGAAGAAAAATGAAAGAAACAAAAGAATTTAAAACAGAAACCAAACGTTTGCTTGATATGATGATTAACTCTATTTATACACATAAGGAGATATTTTTAAGGGAACTTATTTCGAATGCAAGTGATGCTATAGATAAAAGACACTACCTTTCCTTAACTAATACGGATATTGCTTCTAATGATTATAAAATTTTAGTAGAAGCAGATAAAGATGCTGGAACCATCACGATTACCGATAATGGTGTAGGTATGACCAAAGAGGAATTAGAAGAGCATCTAGGAACGATTGCCAAATCTGGAAGTAAAGAATTTATGGATGCGGTGGCAAAGGAAAATACGCCTGAAGTAGATATTATTGGTCAATTTGGTGTTGGATTTTATTCAGCATTTATGGTCGCTAAGCGTGTAGATGTATTAACAAAATCTGTAAAAGATAATAAATCCTATTTATTTTCATCTGAAGGTTTAGATTCTTATACAATAGAAGAAAAAAACAAGGAAGAATACGGAAGCGTAATTACTCTATATTTAAGAGAAGATACCGAAGATGAAAAGTATTCCGAATACATGGACGAATATAAAATAAAGGAATTAATTAAGAAATATTCCGATTATGTACGTTTTCCAATTCAAACATGGGTAACAAAATATGATGCAAAAGAGGATAAGGACGATAAAGAAGATAGTGAGCCTAAGACGCATTTAGAACTTGAAACAATCAATTCAATGCTTCCTATTTGGAAAAAGAATAAAAGTGAAGTTACCGATGAAGAATTAAATAGCTTCTATAAATCTAAGTTTATGGATTATCAAGATCCAATTACCTCCATACATGTAAATGTAGAAGGAATGTTAACCTATAATGCATTATTATTTATACCTAAAAAACCTTTTTATGATATGTATTCTGATCGTAATGAACGTGGTTTACAATTATATACAAAAGGAGTTTTCATTTTAGATAAGTGTAAGGAATTAATTCCTGAATATTTGCGATTTGTAAAAGGTTTAGTAGATAGCGCAGATTTATCCTTAAATATTTCACGTGAAATGCTTCAAGAAGATCGAGCTATTAAAAAAATTGCTTCTAATGTTGAAAAAAAGATTTTAGCGGAATTATCTAGAATGCTAAAAAATGATAGAGAAAAATATGAAGAATTCTTTAAGGATTATGGACTTAATTTGAAATTTGGATTATATGAGAATTATGGTGCGAAAAAGGATCAACTTAAAGATTTAATAATATTACAAAGCTATAATCAAGATAAAAAAATAAGCTTTGCAGAATATAAAGAACAAATGGTAGAAGGACAAAAGGTAATTTATTATGCATCAGGTAAAGATAAAGATGCTGTTTCAAAACTACCACAAATGGACTTAGTAAAGAAAAAAGGATATGATGTATTCATTTTATCCGATGATGTAGATGAGTTTATGATTCAAGTTTTAAAGGATTATGATTCTATCGAGTTTAAATCTATTAATCAAGGAGATTTAGATTTAATTGATGAAGAAGAATCTAAGAAGATTGATGAATTAAAAGAAACGAAAAAAACTCTTCTTGAAAATGTAAAGAACGCTTTAAGTGATGTCAAAGAGGTAATCCTTTCTAAGAGATTAGTTGATGCACCATGCTGCTTGTCAAGTGAGGGAGAATTATCCTTTGAAATGGAACGAGTATTAAAGAATCAAAATCATAGTGAGGTAAAGGCAGAGCGTGTATTAGAATTAAATCCAAATCACCCTGTATTTAATAAATTAGAAGAAGCATATGATAATGATAAGAATTTAGGAGATAAATATTCCAAGATATTATATGCACAAGCTTTATTAATGGAAGGAATTTTGCCGGAAAATCCTCAAGAATTTAGTAAGGACATTTGTGATTTAATATTAAAATAGTCTAAAAAATAAAATGAAGCTGTTAAGAAACTAAAAAAGTTCCTGACAGCTTTTTTTTGCTAAAAAACCCTTTTGTACTACCATAAAACTTATTATAAATTTTTTAATAAATCATTAACTGAAATGGATTCAATTTTAGTCATTACAAATCTT
>CAYYMS010000013.1:0-48843 GCA_964473015.1 uncultured Anaeroplasmataceae bacterium
GCCGATGGTAGTACTACGGTGCGAGAGTAGGTAGTTGCCAGGCTTCTCTTTTAAAAGGTATTCGATTGAATACCTTTTTATTTTTTTATTCATAAATAAATCTTGCAAACTATTAAAAAATTATATATAATATCTTTTGCAACTCAGTTGCATTTTGAGGTGAAAAATTATGTATAAAACAAATCATAGAAAATTATTAATTGATATCTTTGAGGAAAATAAAAATAAATCCTTTACTACAACCTATTTGGTAGATAACTTAAAGGATTCTATGAATAAAACTACGATTTATCGTCAGTTAAAACTTTTAGAGGAAGAAAAAATAATTCGTAAAATGTACAATGATGAAGTACAGGTATATGAATATCAGTATTATAAGAATTGTGATAATCATCTCCATTTGAAATGTAAAAATTGTGGTCGTATAACCCATTTGACTTGTATGGACGCTTCCATTTTCATTCATCATATTTTAGAAACGCATGGATTTTCTATTGATCAGCTTACCTCTACCATATATGGTACTTGCAAGGAGTGTTTGTCATGCTAGATGTAGTTTTAGAGGCTCTACTAGATAGTTTGAAAGTCTTGGTATTTTCATTAATTTTATATATAATATTTTCTTTTTTTGAAGAAAAAATAACGACTTTATTAAAAAAACATAAAAGAATTTCACCTATTTTGGGCGCATCAGTAGGACTGATTCCTCAATGTGGAATAAGTGTAGTTGCAGCGGATTTATATATTAAAGAGCATATTACCTTAGGTACATTATTTGCTGTTTTTTTTGCATGTAGTGATGAGGCATTACCTATTTTATTTTCAAGTAGTGGAAATATTTTAAACGCAATATTACTTTTAGCATTGAAATTCATTTTTGGTTTTATTATAGGATTTATAATAGATGTAATTCTTAGAAAAAGCTTAGATAAAAAAGAAATAGAAGACATTCATATTGGATGTTGTCATCATGAAATTGATCATCATGATTCACCGATTCATGAACATCTTATTCATCCTTTACTACACTCACTTAAAATATTTATTTATGTATTTATAGTAAATTTAATATTTGGAAGTATAATTTATTGTATTGGTGAGGATAAAATTTTAAATTTTCTTACCCAAAGTAAATGGTTAACTCCAGTCGTTTGTGGAGTGGTAGGGTTAATCCCTAATTGTGCATCCTCTGTTATATTGTCGGAATTGTTCATTTTAAATGGAATTCCATTTGCAGCTTTATTTACAGGATTATGCACAAACGCAGGTTTAGGTTTAATATATCTTTTTAAGAATAAAAGAAGTATAAAAGATATAATATCTATAATTAGTCTCTTATTTATTTCTTCTATATTTCTTGGTTATGTAATTTTAGGTATAATGACTATTTTATAATTTTTCATTTTTAAATTATTTATAAGCAATAAAATTATGCTATAATTAAAATAAATAGAATAGAAATATGGGATAGAAGGGAATGCGATTATATGAATTACGTGATTACAATTGGACGTGAATATGGTAGTGGTGGAAGATTTATCGGAAAATTATTAGCTGAAAAACTAAAAATCAAGTTTTATGATAGTGAACTTTTAGTAAAAGCAGCCGAGGAGTCTGGCCTTTCAGAAGCCGTTTTTAAAAATTATGATGAGAAAAAAGATGGATTTGTAGTAACTGGGATGGGAATGTATTCCTATGATATGTCCTTAGGGCAAAAAGTATTTTTAGCGCAATTTGATGCGATAAAAAATATAGCAAGTCGTGAATCATGTGTAATTGTAGGAAGATGTGCGGATTATGTACTAAGAGATTACCCAAATGTCGTTAATGTATTTATTTGTGCGCCTATGGATGAAAAAATAAAACGTGCAATCACATATTATGATTTAAAACAAAATAAAGCGGAACAACAAATCATAAAAATGAATAAAAAAAGAAAATCTTATTATAATTTTTATACGGATAGAGATTGGGGTAAAGCAAGTAATTATGATTTATGCATTAATTCAAAAATTGGAATAGAAGAAAGTGTTGATGCTATCGCAAATTATGTTACTACTTTATTAAAATTGAATAATGATTGATTTATATATAAAATACATTATTGAACAGGGAATTAATCTACAAAAGGGTAGACCTGTTGAAATCATAGGAAGTATATATATACAAGAATTTATAAACAAATTAAAGCATGCTTGTCTCAAAAAAGGGGCAAGCAGTGTTTATATAACTTATATAGATAGCAATGATTTAAAAGATAAAATCGAAGAAGACTATAGCCAATTTATTCATCAGGATATTGAAAAATATCAAAAGCTTATTTCCGAAAAGTTTTCACGTATCATCGTTCAATCTCCTTTTTTAGTTCCTTTTATTTTAAGTAATAAAAAAAGAATGGTATATAATGAATGTTTAAAAAAATTAAATTTTGTAAATGAATATTTTGATAATCAAATATCATCAAAAACAATCTGTTTATCTGCAAACCCTTATTGGGCAAGCAAATTAAATATAAAAGAAGAAATGTTGTGGGAGATTATTATAAAATATAGTTTAAGAGAATCTAAATTAGAAAAAAATAAAGAAAGTATTTCAAATTTAAAATTAGAAAAACTTTTTTTTAGGAATTCTAGTGGTACAAATTTAGAGGTTCAATTAACCAATAATTTTGTTTTTCAAGGAAAAAATCAATATACAATAGATAGAATAAGATTTCAGCCAAATATTCCTTGTCTAGAACTATATACTGCACCTATGAAATATAATGTGAATGGGACCATAGTTTCATCGAAAGGCCTATATTATAAAGGAATATATATAAAGGATTTTTTTATTCAATTTTTAAATGGAAAAATCGTTTCATCGAAAGGTTTGAAAGAAATCTTATCTTTACACCCTAATATTTTTTATATGGGTGAAATTTCCTTAGTAGAAACGATAGAGGAATTGGATACGTATTCTATGTTGTTGAATGAAAATTTTGGTTGTCATTTTGCTTTGGGGAATGCATATAAACATGGAATAAAAGAAATAGAAAGCATAAATGTTTGTCCCTATCATATTGATTTAACTTTTGGTACAAAAGATATAGAGGTTATTGGAACAAAAGGAAATAATACATATATATTAATAAAAAATGGTAAATTTATTTATGAAAAAGCAGATTAAATCCTATTTAGATAAAAATATAAAAAATTTAAGAGATAAAATAATATTTATTACTGGTGCTACAGGAAGTATAGGACAAAGTGTAGTAGAAGAACTTATTTATTTAAAAGCACAATTAATTTTAGGTGTTAAAGATATAGAAAAAGCAAAAGTGCAAAAAGAAGAGTTATTAAAAAAATACCCTTATGCAAATATAACCTATATGTATGTGGATTTAAGGAAAGTAGAGACTATATATTCCTGTATAGAAATACTACAAAATAAAAAAATAAATTATATGATTCTAAATAGTGGGATAAGTCAAAGTTTTGAATCCGATGATGAAATTTTTTTTGTGAATTGTTATGCACCTTATCTTTTTATGAATGCATTTAAAAATATTCCTATAGTGACAACAGGATCTATTTCTTATAAAAAAGTAAAAAGAAATGATACTTATGCCTATAGTAAAAGATCCTTAATGCAAATATGTTATTTTTTAAATGAAAATAATAAAAACGTAACCATAGCGCATCCGGGTGTTACTTATACATCTCTTTTTGAGAAACGGCATAAAAGATTAAAGTGGATAATGCCAATAATAAAATGGTTTTTGCCATCAAAGGATAAAGCAGGATTATCTATTGTTTATGCGTTAGAAACTCCATGTAATCGGAATATGTGGATTGGTCCTAGAGGCTTATTTGAAATTTATGGAAAACCGAAAAAACAATTTTTAAAAAGAAGTTTGTTTGATGAAAAAGAAATCGAAGATTTGATAAATAAAATAAATAGGATGAATTTAACGAAAATGGTGTAAAGGAGTATTGTAATGCTTACTAGAGATATACACTCAAATAAAGAAACAATAAATATTGCATTATATGATTTAAAAGAAAGTATAGATTTAGCAAAAAAACAAAAAGAAAAAGTGCTTTGTTTAATTGTTGGATATGGCTCTACAGGTAAAACACATAAAATTAAAACAGCAATAATAGACGCACTTGAAAGTTATCAAGAAAAACATATGATAAAGGAATTTATTTTAGGAAATGAAATGGATATTTTTAATATAAAATATCAGAATATGAAAGGAAGAGATTTGATTCCTCCAAAAGAAAAAGAAAAGAGGAATCCAGGAGCGATTTATATTGTTTTATAGAAAAAGCAAAAGCTTGTGCAATAAAACGTTTTCATGATAGTGAATATTATTTAATTTATTTTATAAATGAATAATAATAAGATATATTATTTTGATTAATGAGCAAAAAACCGAATAATATATCGATAAAACGAAAAATAAATAAATCTAATTCGAAAAAAATAAAAACCTGCGTTGACTTTTATACAATAAATGTTATAATTAATTTATATATTATAATCATCTTTACTCTATATTTTAAAAGATGAAAAAAGAGGGTGGATTTGTTGGCTAGACATACATTATCTGTATTAGTAAATAATCATATGGGTGTTCTATCTAGAGTCTCTGGACTGTTTAGTAGAAGAGGCTATAATATAGAAAGTTTGTCTGTTGGACTTACCGAAAATAAAAAGTACTCTAGAATGACGATTGTTGTTGAATGTGAAGATGATATTTTTTCTCAAATAAAAAATCAATTATCAAAATTAATGGATGTTATAACGATTTGTGAATTTATTGATTCTGAAGCGGTAAAAAGAGAGTTAGCGTTAATAAAAATAGATGCGAAAAATGATAAAAGAACCCAAATTCTAGAAATAGCAAATATTTTTAGAGCTCATGTATTGGACGTAACAAATGCTTCCATGATATTAGAGGTTACAGGAGATCATGAAAAAGTTTCTGCAATAATATCTATGTTAAGTGAATTTGGTATTAAAGAGGTTATTTGTACTGGTGTTACTGCAATTGCCAGAGGAGATAGTGAATTAAAAAAAATAGTAGATTAAAAAAGGAGAGTAATTATGGAACAAGCAAAGATTTATTATCAAAAGGATTGTGATTTAAATTTATTAAAAGGAAAAACTGTAGCAATTATAGGTTATGGTTCTCAAGGACATGCACATGCGTTAAATCTTAAGGAGTCAGGTGTAAATGTAATTGTTGGTTTATATGAAGGATCAAAATCTTGGAAAAAAGCGGAAAAGCAAGGAATGAAAGTATATACTGCAGCAGAAGCAGCTAAAAAAGCGGATATTATTATGATATTGATTAATGATGAAAAGCAGGCTGCAATGTATAAAAAGGATATTGAACCAAATTTGGAGCCAGGAAATATGTTAATGTTTGCTCATGGCTTTGCCATTCATTTTGGACAAATCATTCCACCAGCAGGTGTTGATGTTACGATGATTGCTCCTAAGGGTCCTGGTCATACAGTTCGAAGTGAATATCAAGCAGGAAAAGGTGTTCCATGCTTAGTGGCTGTAGAAAAGAATGAAACAGGAAAGGCATTGGATTTAGCTTTAGCCTATGCTTTAGGAATTGGAGGCGCTCGAGCAGGAGTATTAGAAACTACCTTTAGAACAGAAACAGAAACGGACTTATTTGGTGAACAGGCTGTATTATGTGGTGGTGTATGTGCTTTAATGCAAGCAGGATATGAAACCTTAGTAGAAGCAGGATATGATGCAAGAAATGCTTATTTTGAGTGTATACATGAAATGAAATTAATTGTTGACTTGATTTATCAATCTGGTTTTGCTGGTATGCGTTATTCTATTTCAAATACAGCAGAATATGGAGATTATATTACTGGACCAAAAATTATAACCGAGGATACGAAAAAGGCTATGAAGAAAATATTAAAGGATATCCAAGATGGTACCTTTGCAAAAGATTTCTTACTAGATATGTCACAAGCCGGAGGACAAGCTCATTTTAGAGCTTTAAGAAAACTTGCGAGTGAGCATCCTTCTGAAAAAGTTGGAGAGGAAATTCGTAAACTTTATAGTTGGAATAATGAAGAAGATAAGTTTATTAATAATTAATAAAATTTAATAGACTTTTTAATAGACAATGTGGAAGTGAAAAACCTTTCCACTTTTGTCATATATAGGAGGTGTACTTTTTGGCTATTCATATATTTGATTCGACTTTAAGAGATGGTCAACAGGCAGAAGGAATTAGCTTTTTAGTTTCTGATAAAATAAAAATAGCAAAGGCTTTAGATGATCTTGGAGTAGATTTTATAGAGGCTGGCAATCCTGGATCTAATCAAAAAGATTTAGAATTTTTTAAAGAAGCCAAAAGCCTAAATTTAAAGCATTCGAAACTTGTTGCTTTTGGTAGTACGAGAAGATGTAATATGAAAGCAAGTGAAGATACGAATGTGAATGCCTTATTAGAAGCATCTACAGAATATGTATGTGTATTTGGTAAATCATGGGATTTTCATGTGGAAAGTATAATCAATACCACAAAAGAGGAAAACTTAGAAATGATTTCGGATACGATAACTTATCTAAAATCTAAAAATAAAAAAGTATTTTATGATGCAGAACATTTTTTTGATGGATATAAAGCCAATAAGGAATATGCGATTAAAACTTTACAGGTTGCATCTTTAGCGGGTGCAGAATGCTTAATATTGTGTGATACAAATGGTGGTACATTTCCAGATGAAATGGTTGATATTATAAATGAGGTTAAAAAGGTTATACAAACGCCTTTAGGAATCCATGCACACAATGATTCTGGCATGGCTGTTTCTTTAAGTGTATCTGCGGTTTTTGCTGGCTGTACTCAGGTACAAGGAACTTTTTTAGGATATGGAGAAAGATGTGGTAATGCAAATCTTTCTGCCATTATAGCAAATTTAGAATTAAAACGAGGATATCCGTGCTTGCCGAAAGGAAATATAGTTAAGCTTACGCAGACGGCAAAACTAATTGCAGAAATTTCTAATTTTAAATTAGGAGAAAATCTTCCTTATGTGGGAAGTAGTGCATTCGCGCATAAAGCAGGGATGCATATTGATGGTGTTTATAAGAATTCTAAATCCTTTGAACATATATCCCCAGATATAATAGGAAACGAAAGAAAGTTTTTAATAAGTGAGGTTGCTGGTAAATCTACAGTTTTAGCTAAAATTCATAAGATTTATCCGGATATAAATAAAAATGATCCAGCGTTAATTGATATAATATCAACAATTAAAGATTTAGAATTTGAAGGATATCAATTTGAAGGAGCGGATGCTTCCTTTGAACTAATTGTTCATAAAGCATTAAACAACTTTCAACCTTATTTTGAAGTAGAGAGTTTTAAAACGGTAGGGGATGGTCCTTCCTTAAAAAATGTCTATTCTGCATCTGCCATTATAAAGGTTAAAGTTGAGGGTGAAGAAGAAGTTACAGCTGCAAATGGTGATGGTCCAGTGGATGCACTAAATAAAGCTTTACGTAAGGCAATCGGAAGATTTTATCCAATATTAAATGAAGTTTATTTGTCCGATTACAAAGTACGTATTTTGGATGGTAAAGAATCTGCAACTGCAGCAAGAACTAGAGTAATTATCGAATCTACAGATGGAAAATCAACATGGTCTACTGTAGGAGTATCAAAGGATATCATTGAGGCTAGTTTTAAAGCCTTGATTGATTCAATAGAATTTAAGTTATTTAAGGAGAAAAAGTAGTATGGGAATGACGATGACACAAAAAATCTTAGCGGCTCACGCAGGATTAGATAAAGTTGTACCTGGTCAATTGATTGAAGCCAATTTGGATTTAGTATTAGGTAATGATATTACAACACCAGTTGCAATTAAAGAATTTAAGAAAATTGGTGCAGAAAAAGTATTTGATAAGGAAAAAGTGGTTATAGTACCAGATCATTTTGCACCTAATAAAGATATTAAATCTGCTGAACAATGTAAATTTATAAGACAATTTGCAAGAGAACTAGACATTGTAAACTTTTTTGAAGTTGGACAAATGGGAATCGAGCATGCGCTTCTTCCAGAAAAAGGATTAGTTGTAAGTGGTGATGTTGTAATAGGTGCAGATTCTCACACCTGTACCTATGGTGCTTTGGGAGCATTTGCTACTGGTGTTGGTTCTACAGATATGGCTTGTGGTATGGCAACAGGAAAAGCTTGGTTTAAAGTACCATCTGCCATCAAATTTAATTTAGTAGGTAAGCCATCTAAACATGTAAGTGGAAAAGATGTTATCTTACATATTATAGGAAAAATTGGTGTAGATGGTGCCTTATATAAGTCTATGGAATTTAGTGGTGAAGGTCTTAAAAATTTAAGTATGGATTCTAGACTTTCTATGGCAAATATGGCAATAGAAGCAGGGGCAAAAAATGGAATTTTTGCCGTAGATGATCAAACTTTAGAATTTTGTAAAGAACATTCTAAAAAATTACCTAAAGTTTTCGCGGCAGATAATGATGCTGTATATGATGCAGAGTATACGATTGATTTATCTAAGATACGTCCAACGGTAGCATTCCCACATTTACCAGAAAACACAAAAACCGTAGATGAAATTGGTGCAAATGAGATAAAAATTGATCAAGTAGTAATTGGTTCTTGTACAAATGGTCGTATGGAGGATTTAAGAATTGCGAGAGATATTCTTAAAGGAAAAAAGGTACATCCGTCTATACGTTGTATTGTAATTCCTGGTACTCAAAAAATATATTTACAAGCAATTATGGAAGGAATTGTTCAGGATTTAGTTGAAGCAGGCTGTGCATTTTCAACCCCTACTTGTGGACCTTGTTTAGGAGGACATATGGGTATTTTAGCAGCAAAGGAAAGATGTGTTTCTACAACAAATCGTAATTTTGTTGGTCGTATGGGGCATGTAGATTCTGAAGTATATTTAGCAAGCCCTGCAACTGCTGCAGCATCAGCAATTACAGGTTATATTACAAATCCTGAAAATGTGGAGGTAAAATAAGATGAAGGCAAAAGGATGCGTTTTACGTTATGGAAATGATATTGATACAGATGTTATTATTCCAGCAAGATATTTAAATACTTCAGATCCTTTAGAACTTGCAAAGCATTGTATGGAAGATTCTAAGGAGGATATGAACGCTGGAAAGAAACCTTTTTATGAAAGGGTAAAGCAAGGAGATATTATAGTTGCAGACAAAAACTTTGGTTGTGGATCAAGTCGTGAGCATGCACCCCTTGCTATTAAAACGGCAGGAGTATCCTGTGTTATAGCAAAGACTTTTGCAAGAATATTTTATAGAAATTCTATAAATATAGGCCTTCCAATTTTGGAGTGTCCAGAAGCATGCGAAAATATAAAAGATGGTGATATTGTATCGGTTGATTTTAATACGGGTATAATTACAAATGAAACAACAAAGCAATCTTTTCAGGCAGCACCATTTCCAGAATTCATGCAAAATATTATTCAAGCAGGTGGCTTGGTAAATAAGATTAAGGGAGAGAAGTAATATGGAATATAAAATTGTTACATTACCTGGAGATGGCATCGGTCCAGATATCGTTAGAGAAGCGGTTAAAGTATTAAATCGTATTGGAGAAATTTATGGTCATAAATTTCATATAACTGAAAAATTAATGGGTGGTTGTGCTATCGATCAAGCAGGTACATCGCTACCGCAAGATACCATTGATGCTGCCTTAGCATCTGATGCAGTTTTATTAGGAGCTGTAGGTGGACCAAAATGGGATAATCTTCCTAATGGAGATCGCCCAGAAAAAGGTTTGCTAGGAATTAGAGGAGCGTTAAAACTTTTTGCAAATCTTCGTCCAGCTGTTTTATATCCTCAATTAAAATTTGCATCTCCTTTAAAAGAATCTGTTATTGGAGACTCTTTAGATATTTTAATCGTACGTGAATTAACTGGAGGTATGTATTTTGGAGAGAAAGCCAATTCTCCTAAATATAACCCAGAAGATCCTATGTGTTGGGCATCCGATCAAGAAAAATACTATGTTTATGAAATTGAAAGAATTATTCGTGTTGGAATGGATGCGGCAATGAAGCGTTCTAAAAAAGTTTGTTTAGTAGATAAAGCAAACGTATTAGAATCTTCAAGATTGTGGAGACGTGTAATGGAGCGTGTGGAAAAAGAATATCCAGAAGTAGAGGTAAGCTATCAATATGTAGATAATGCTGCAATGCAGTTGGTTGGTAATCCACGTCAATTTGATGTAATTATTACTTCTAATATATTTGGTGATATTTTATCCGATGAAGCTTCTAGGGTTACAGGCTCTATTGGAATGCTTGCATCTGCATCCTTAGGGGATGGTTCTTTAGGTTTATATGAACCAATTCATGGTTCAGCACCTGACATTGCTGGACAAAACAAAGCAAATCCTATTGCAACGATTTTATCCTTATCTATGATGTTTCGCTATTCCTTTAATCTAGAAAAAGAAGCGAAAGCAATCGATGATGCCATTATGAGTGTTTTAGATGCTGGTTATAGAACAGGGGATATCTATAGTGAAGGAATGAAACTTGTTGGTACAAAGGAAATGGGAGATTTAATTGTAAAAGCTTTAAAATAGTAGGAGGTTTTATTATGAAAAGCGATGCTGTAAAAATTGGAGCAGAACGTGTTCCTAATCGTTCTTTATTTAAAGCGATGGGATATACAGATGAAGAAATAGAAAGACCTTTAATTGGTGTAGTTTCTGCCAAAAGTGAGATTGTACCTGGTCATATGATGTTAGATAAAATATCGGAAGCTGTAAAAAGAGGTATTTTAATGGCGGGAGGAACACCTATAGAGATTCCAGCTATTGGCGTATGTGATGGTATTGCAATGGGACATACAGGTATGAAGTATTCTTTAGTAACAAGAGAATTAATAGCAGATTCTATCGAATGTATGGCTATGGCTCATGCGTTAGATGGATTAGTATTGATTCCAAATTGTGATAAGATTGTACCAGGTATGCTTATGGGTGCATGTCGTATAAACTTACCAACCGTGGTTTGTTCTGGAGGACCAATGCTTGCAGGTCGTGTTCAAGGTAAAAAAACCTCTTTATCTTCAACCTTTGAAGCGGTTGGAAAATATAATAGTGGTAAAATAACGAAAGAAGAATTAGAAGAATATGAAAACCATTCCTGTCCTGGATGTGGCTCATGTTCTGGAATGTATACCGCTAACTCTATGAACTGTATGTGTGAAGTCCTAGGTATTGCCCTTCCTGGAAATGGAACGATTCCATGCGTATATGCAGAACGTATTCGTTTAGCAAAATATAGTGGTATGCAGATTATGGAAATGGTAAAAAAAGATATTAAAATTCGTGATATTTTAACAGCAAAATCTTTTAGAAATGCATTAACGGTTGACATGGCATTAGGTTGCTCAACAAACACGATGTTACATTTGCCTGCCATAGCGCATGAAGCGGGCGTAAAAATTAATTTAGAGATGGCAAATGAAATATCTTCTAAAACGCCTAATTTATGTCATTTAGCTCCAGCTGGACATACGTATATGGAAGATTTAAATGAAGCGGGTGGCGTTAAGGCTGTAATGAAGGAACTATCGAAGATACAATTACTTGAAACGGATATAATTACCGTAACAGGTAAAACGATATATGAAAATATAAAAAATGCAGTAAATAAAAATCCTGATATTATTCGAACATTAGAAAATCCTTATTCTAAAACGGGTGGAATTGCCGTTTTAAAAGGAAATTTAGCGTTAGATGGTTGTGTTGTAAAACGTGGTGCTGTTGCCGAAGAAATGTTAAAGCATACTGGACCAGCAAAAGTGTATAATAGTGAAGAGGAAGCCATAGCTGCAATCGATGGTGGAAAAATAGAAAAAGGGGATATAGTAGTTATTCGATATGAGGGTCCTAAGGGAGGACCTGGAATGAGAGAAATGCTTGCTCCAACCTCAAGACTTGCAGGAATGGGATTAGATAAGGATGTGGCCTTAATCACAGATGGAAGATTTAGTGGTGCAACCCGTGGAGCGTCTATTGGACATGTTTCACCAGAGGCAGCCGAAGGTGGATTAATTGCTTTAGTAGAAAATGGAGATAAAATTTCTATTGATATGATTTCCTGTACGATTGAACTATTGGTATCAAAAGAAGAGTTACAAAAAAGAAAAGAGAATTGGGTTAAACCTGAACCTAAAATTAAGGATGGCTATTTATCAAGATATGCAAAGCTTGTTACATCAGCAGCAACAGGGGCAATATTTAAAGATTAATTAATAAGGGATGATAATATGAAACTAAATGGTTCACAAATTATTGTAGAATGTTTAGTAGAGCAAGGGGTAGATACTGTATTTGGCTACCCTGGTGGAGCAGTATTAAATATTTATGACGAATTATATAAAAACTCAAATCGGATTAAGCATATATTGACTTCCCATGAACAGGGAGCATCTCATGCGGCAGATGGATATGCAAGATCTACGGGTAAGGTTGGAGTAGTAGTGGCCACTTCAGGTCCTGGAGCAACGAATTTGGTCACAGGAATTGCGACCGCGTATATGGATTCATCTCCTATAGTTGCCATTACTGGAAATGTAACAAATTCTTTATTAGGAAAAGATTCCTTCCAAGAGGTAGATATTGCAGGAATAACAATGCCTATTACAAAGCATAATTATATTGTAAAAGATGTGAAAGATCTTGCCGATACCATAAGAGAAGCCTTTCAAATTGCACGTAGTGGTAGACCAGGTCCTGTTTTGATAGACATACCAAAAGATGTAACGGCTGCGGTTTGTGAATATAGTCCAAAAGAAATTAATTATAAAGAACAAGCAAAACAACTACCTATTATTTTTGATTATCAGTTAGAAGAAGTAGCGAATCTTATTATGCAATCGGAAAAACCATTTATTTATGCTGGTGGAGGCATTATTAAAGCGGATGCAAGTCAGGAGTTAAATGATTTTGCTAATTTATTAGATATTCCAACTTCCACCTCATTGATGGGAATCGGCGCATTTGATCAGTCTAATCCTTTATCAACAGGTCTAATTGGTATGCATGGAACTGTAGCTTCAAATAAAGCCGTAGTGGATTGTGATTTACTTTTAGCACTAGGTGTTCGATTTTCGGATCGAGTATTATCCAATCACAAAAATTTTGCTGAGAATGCTAAAATTATACAAATCGATATTGATTTGGCAGAAATAAATAAGAATATAAAAACCGACTTATCTTTAGTAATGAATTTAAAAGAGTTTTTTATAAGAATAAAAAGATATTTATCTAAAAAAGAAAATCCAGATTGGGTCAAGAAAATTACAACTTGGAAGAAGATTTTTGTAGATAATCAAGTATCTAATGTTTTAAAACCTAGATATTTTATGGAAGAAATTTATAGAGCTACTAAAGGAGAATGCTTTATAACGACAGAGGTAGGTCAGCATCAAATGTGGGCAGCTCAATATTTTACCTATAAAAAGCCTAGAAGATTTATTTCTTCAGGAGGATTAGGTACAATGGGCTTTGGATTGGGAGCAGCCATAGGAACACAGGTAGCAAATCCAAATGCTTATGTTTTTAATATCGCTGGTGATGGCTCCTTCCGAATGAATTTTAATGAGCTATTAACTATGAGCAAATACAATATTCCTGTTTGCGTAGTTATTGCAAATAATGGTGTTTTAGGCATGGTGCGTCAATGGCAAACGGCATTTTATGAAAAAAGATATAGTCAAACGATTTTAGATACTCAATTGAATTATGAGCATCTCGCCTTAGCTTGTGGAGTTGAATATTATTATGTGGAAACAAAGGAAGAATATAAAAACGCAATTGATATGGTTTTAAAAAATCATAAACCTGCAATTATAAACGCAATCATAGAAAAGGATGAGAAGGTATTACCAATGGTAGCTCCTGGAAAGCCTATTGATGATATCATGTTAGAATGATATGAAATTTAAACCAAAAATTGATGCGTACTTTATTGTTCCATTTTGTATTGCTACAATTATTCTTTTAATTCCAACCATTCTAGGATTTGTTTTTAATAATATTGCACAAGGTATATTTACTATTTGTATATTACTATTTGTGGATTATCTTTTATTATCTCCTTTATTTGGCTTTGTACAATTTGAAGAAAAGAATTTATACATAAAATATGGACTAATTATAAAAAAACGAATCCCTTATGATAAAATATCAACAATAAAAATTGAAAAAAAATTATATTCAGAATGTCTTCTGTCTTTAAAAACATCTGTGGAGCATATGCATATAACCTATAATTTATATGATACTACATGTATTAGCTTAAAGGAAACGGATGCATTTTTAGAAGAAGTAGCTAGAAGAATGGAAAAAGAAAATTAAAAACCATATTCTTTTTTTGAAAGTATATGGTTTTTTTACTCTCAAAATCCTTTCTTGTAATAATTTCTATATCCTTAACAGAGTGATTAGTTCATATTGTTATATTTGGTTTTTTAACTACTTTTTTATGAAAATCCTCATTCTATGTAAAATAAACAAGAAATTTTGAATAAAATGTATAGAATTATGTGAAATTATGTTGATTTTTTTCTATAAAGTATATAGAATATAAGATAAAGGAGGATTGCTATGAAAAATAGAAGTGTAATTGCAGTAGTACTTTTATCAATCATAACCTGTGGTATTTATTCTATTTATTGGTTCTATGTTACGGCTAACGATTTAAATGAAAGTGATTCAGAAGAACCATTAATGAATTACATCCTAGCCTTATTACTAGGAATTATTACTTGTGGAATTTATGAAATTTATTGGTTATATAAGTTCTATAAGAAATTAGATAAGGTTGTGAATACAGATAATTGTGTATTACATCTTATTCTATCTATCTTGGTTACACCATATATTGGTGCTGCAGTAGCACAAAGCTCAATTAATTCTTTTTTAGCTCAAGAAATAGTACAAGTAGAAGCAAAGGTACAAGAAGAGCCAACTAAAGAAGTTGAGGAAGAAGTACAAGAAGAAGCAAAAGTACAAGAAGAACCAACTAAAGAAGTTGAGGAAGAAGTACAAGAAGAAGCAAAAGTACAAGAAGAATCAACAGAAAAAGTTGAGGAAGAAGTACAAGAAGAAAAAGCAGAATAAGAAGAATCAAGAAATTGTCTACATTTGTAGGCAATTTTTCTTTTTATTTAAATAAAAAAAAGGTATAATAAATTATAAACGTATGATATGAGGTAAAATGTGAAAGCATATATTCAAATTTTAGGTAAATTTTTAATAGATAATGTCGTTTTTATTTGTGCATTTATAATATATATTCTTTTATCTTATATATTTCATTTTGTAAATTGCCCTATAAAACTATGTATAGGATACCCATGTCCTGGCTGTGGAATGACTAGGGCCTGTTTATCGATTTTTCGATTTGATTTTAAAAGTGCATTTCATTATAACCCTTTTGTTTTTTTGCTACCTTTTCTTTTATGGATTGTTATATTTAGGCAACGTCCTTGGATTTCAAAGATATACAATAATACTTTTTTTTGGATTATAATTTTAGTTTTAGTAGTAGTTGTATATGTTTTACGTTTGCTATATGTTTATCCTAATGTTCCAATGGATTATTATAGTGAAAATATTTTAAATAAAATTATTCAATTTGTAAAAAAAATTAGAGGATAGATTTCTATCCTCTATATTTATTATTTTTTTCTTCCTAAGCCGATTTTATGAAATACCTTATTAATTTTTTTATTTGCTAGATAATTTGCATAGCTTGCACCATTGTCTAAAACCTCATCAATTAGAGTCGAATTAATTAATGCATTATATTTTTCTTGAATAGGCTTTATTTCATTTATAACAGCTTCCGCGACATCCTCTTTAAATGTTTGATAATTACTATTTTGATATTTCGAAACTAAATCTTCAATAGAAGTATTGGTGATACAAGACATAATCGTTAGTAAATTAGAAATTCCAGGTTTTTTATCTATATCGTATAAAATGGTACCATCACTATCCGTTACTGCTGATTTTATTTTCTTTTTTATGATATTTATATCATCCAATAATGCAATGAATGATTTCGGATTTTCATCGGATTTACTCATTTTTTTTGTTGGTTCAGTTAAAGACATTATTTTTGCTCCAACTTTAGGAATAATTACATCAGGGACAATAAATGTATCTCCGTATTTAGAATTAAAACGTTCTGCCAAATCTCTTGTAAGCTCTAGATGCTGCTTTTGATCGATACCTACAGGTACCTTATCTGCATCATATAAAAGAATATCTGCAGCCATTAAAGAAGGATAAGTTAATAATCCAACGGTAACGCCAGAAACTTGGCGTTCTTTTTTATCTTTATATTGCGTCATTCTTTCGAGTTCACCTATATAACCATTGCATTGTAATACCCAGCCAAGCTGTGTATGTGCAGGAACTTCCGATTGAATAAAGATATGTACCTTTTCGGGATTTAATCCACAAGCAAGATATAATGCGACTAAAGATTTTATATTTTTCCTTAAAGCTTGTTTATCCTGAGGTACAGTTATTGCATGTAGGTCTGCAATAAAAATTAAAAAGTCTGTAATATCTTCTTGATTCTGCAATTTAACAAAGTTTTTTATAGAACCAAGATAATTTCCTAATGTTAAATTACCACTTGGTTGTATTCCTGATACTAATCTCATATTTTTCCTCCTTAAAATAAATAAAACAGCGTCTTAAGTGTAATAATAAACTTAAGGACGCTGTATTTTGCGCGGTGCCACCTTAATTCTAGTTATATAAACTAGCTCTTTTATAATAAACTTTTTAGCCAATTCCTAAATATATCGTTTTGATGCTTTCACCATCCACCAATCGCTTAAAACTAAAATACATTTAGTACTATATATGATTATAACAAAAAAATAAGAATTTTCAATAATAAAGGAGAAATAAAAATGTTAAAAAATAAACGAACCTATTTCGGATATATTCTATCCATTTTATTATGCTTAAGTTCTTGTGGAAAAAGTCCTACGAAAAAAAATAATGAGTTTGTTCAAAGTGCAGGAACATCTAAGGATAATGATATGGACATATATGAACAAGAATTAGAAGAGTTTAGTAGATTATATGATATTGCTAAAAATGAGACATCCGATAGTAAGAGATATGTATTAATGGCAAATGCAGAAGCAGAATTACTATCTTCCTCCGTATTTTTGCCAACTTCTACGCAAGGAGGAAATTTTGCTTTATCAAAAGTAGCACCACGTACGGCACCATATGCCTTATGGGGAACCAATGAATACCGATATAAAAATTTAGTTGTAACAAATGAAATTATAAAAAATAAAGATAGAGAAGCATTACTTAACATATGGAAGGAAAAAAAAGGGCAGGATGAGACATATGATACAACAGAGTATGCTAAAAAATATCTTAAAGAAAGTGGTTATACTTTACAAAATAAATATGTGCATCAATATGTAGAAGGTGCTAAAACCTTTGACTACCTTTCCACATCTATGACGGCTGATACAGAGGTCTTGGTTAATATTGTGGATGGACTATTGGAATACAATGGACAGAATCAATTGATTCCGGCCTTAGCAGAAGAATTGCCAATCAAAACAAAAGATGAAAAAGGAAATGCAAAATATACTTTTAAAATTAGACAAGGATTGTATTGGGTTCAAAATGATGGAACAAAAACTTTATATCCTGTTACCGCTCATGATTTTGTAACAGGGTTTCAGCATATGTTAGATGCTGAAGGTGGTCTAGAGTATTTAGTACAGGGTGTAATACAAGGTGCAGATGAGTATTTAACAGGAAGAACAACAGATTTTACTACTGTAGGTGTAAAAGCAAAAGATGATTATACTTTAGAATATGAATTAGTTGGGGACCCTTCCTATTTTCTAACCTATTTATCTTATAATATCTATCAACCTTTAAATAAGAGTTATTATGAATCTAAAGGTGGTGCGTTAGGAAAAGATGCCTTTATGAATGCCTCAAAATCTAATGGTTATACCTATGGTACAAGTAAAGATAATGTATTATCCTGCGGTGCTTATTATATTTCTTCTTATGCAGACCAATCGGAAGTTACATTTAAGAAAAATCCTTATTATTGGGATAACGATATAGAAATTGAGGAAATCAAATGGCTTTATAATGATTCTAAAAATCAATTGACTGGATATAATTGGTTCAAAAATTCTCAGATTAGTAGTGTTGGATTAAATGCTACCGCTATTGCAGAAGCAAAAAAGGATAATTTGTTTAATGACTATGCTTTTGTATCGGATACAACAGCAACAACCTATTTGCTTTCTTATAATTTGAATCGCCAAACCTATATTTTAGCAAATGGCGGAGTGGAAACAAAGCAAACAAAGGAAAATGTTAAAGATACACATAAGGCTTTAAATAATCGAAATTTTAGATTAGCCTTATCCTATGCCTTCGATAAATCCAATTGGAATGGACAGGTTGTAGGAGAAGACTTGAAAAATAATGCCTTAAGAAATTCTTTTGTTCCCTATAGTTTTGTTTCTTTGTTAGAAGATGTAGATGTGAAAATAAATAATGAAAGAAAAACATATCCTGCAGGTACACAATATGGAGAAATATTACAAGATTATTGCAATGCTTTAGGGTTAAAAGTTGATTTAAGAGATAGTGTGAATGGTTGGTATCAGCCAGAAGAATCCAAAAGAATAATGGAGCTTGCAAGAGAAGAACTTTTACAAGAAGGATTAGATATATCAAAAAATAAAATCCATTTAGATGTCTTTTATTATAGCGGCTCTAAAACACAAACAAATCAAGCAAATTCGTATAAGAATTCTATAGAAAATATATTAGGTTCTTATGTTCAAGTAGATTTAGTTCCTGCAACGACATTAGATGACTATCAGTCCAGTGGTTATAGAGCAGCAAATGGAGCGGCAGGTAATTATGATATTTTCTATGGTTCAGGTTGGGGACCAGATTATGGTGATCCTTCTACCTATTTAGATTCTTTTTTGAGTGAAGGTAGAGGATATATGACAAAAATAATAGGTTTATGGTAATTAGAAAGGATGAATTAAATTCATCCTTTCCTACTATTTGAAATAGAGGTGAAAATGTGATTAACTATATAATAAAACGTCTTATACACGGATTTATTTCTATAATCATAATCGTAAGCATAGTTATGGTATTAATTTTTACTTTACTCGATAAGTCCAGTGTTTTTACAAATGATCCTGCTTACAGTAAAAAAACTGGAAATCAAAAAATAATTTATGAATATCAGCAATGGGAAAAATATGGGTATGTCGAATTTGAGGAATATAATGAATTCATTAATAAAAGTATTTATAATGGAGCAATTACAGAAGCAGAAGCTATAGAAGCGAAAAATTTGGGATTAACCGAAGAAGAAGATTCTTTAATCGTTCAAAAATGGACGAATCAGTTTATTAAAACTTATGAGCAAAAAGGTTATACTGTAGAAAGGCTTCGTGGAAAGCTAACCTCTTCGGGTGTATTAACCGCTTCTAATGCGCCGAATTTAATCGCCTATCGTAATTTAAATTTATTTACTAGACTATGGGAATTTTTTTCAGGATTGATAACAATTGATTCTATTCATTATGTAGAAGAAAATATAGAAAATAGAGGAATATCTTTTACCTTATTTGATCCTCTTGCAGAGGGAAGATTTAGTCCAGCAATTATAGGAAATGGGACATACCATAAATATCTTTTATATTTTGATAATCACTTTCCTTATATCCACCAAAATTTAATCACTTTTCATATAGGAAAATCCTACTCTTTATATCAAGGTGCCGATTTAATAGAAAAAATGTTTGATTCACAAGGGGAAGCTGAATTAAAGGAAAAGGTTTTTCCTACTGGTATAAAAAAAGAAACAAGTCTTAATCTACATACAGCTACCTATTCTTATGGAAATATTCCAAAAGAAGAACAAGAATTATTTGGAGATAAATATATTAACTGTAAAATAGAAAATACGGGGCTATCTATGATATCTAATTCCTTTAGCATAGGAATTATGGCAACAATTATAACTTATCTTTTAGGAGTACCTTTGGGTATTCTTATGGCACGTAAAAAGGATAAAGCAATGGATAAATTTGGTTCTTTTTATATCATTTTTATTCTTGCAGTTCCTTCATTAGCCTATATTTTTATGTTTTCAACAATTGGAAATACCATTTTCCATTTACCAAATCATTTTGGTTTAGATGCAAATCCGCAATGGTTAATTTATATATTGCCCATTGTTTCCTTGGCATTACCAGCAATCGCAAATATAATGAAATGGCTACGTAGATACATGATTGATCAGATGAATGCGGATTATGTTCGATTTGCAAAGTCAAATGGGTTGGCGGAAAAAGAAATTTTTAAAAAGCATATATTAAAAAATGCCTTTATTCCTTTGCTTCATGGACTTCCAGGAAGTATTTTAGGATGTATTACAGGTGCAATAATTACAGAAAGTATTTACGCTGTACCTGGAACAGGTAAACTTTTAACGAATGCAATTAACAGGCATGATAATGGTGTTATAGTAGGATTAACGATGTTTTATGCATGTTTATCCGTATTGTCATTAATCCTAGGAGATATAATGATGACTTTGGCGGATCCTAGAATTTCGTTTTTAAATAAAGGGGGTAAAAAATAATGACGGATTTTAATTATACAGATGACTTATTTCAAAGAATCGATTCATCCTTTATGGCAACCGAAACAATTACAGCACCTAGGTATTCCTATTGGAAATCGGTTGGTCGTGTCTTTTTTAGGAAAAAAATGAATTGGTTCATTTTGATATTATTATTTTTAATTCTAATTTTTGTCTTTCTTTATCCATTAATTGTTCAATATGATCCTTTTGCCAATATACAAAATACATCTATGCAACATTTATCACCATTTAATGCAATTGGAAAATTAGGTTTTAATATTCATAATTTATTAGGTACAGGAGCCTCGGGAGAATCCATTTTTGATAGTACTTGGTATGCAGCAAGAACATCTCTTATGTTAGCCTTAATTTGTGCAATTATAAATTTGAGTATAGGTGTGCTAGTAGGAGCAATGTGGGGCTTTTCGAAACGTATAGACATGGTAATGCAAGAAATATACAATATTGTTTCAAATGTGCCATATATTCTTTTTGTTTCCGTTTTTATCTTTATTGTAGGCTCAGGTTTTTTCCCCTTTGTATTCGCATTAACTATAACGGGATGGTTAAGCATAGCATATTTCATTCGTACACAAGTTATCATTATTCGTGATAGAGAATATAATTTAGCTTCAAAATGTTTAGGAACGCCAATATTAAGATTAATTGTTAAAAATATTTTGCCTTTTTTAACTTCTATAATTGTTACCATAGTAGCAACAGAAATACCTTCTTATATTTCTTATGAAGTTTTTTTATCCTATATTGGAATCGGATTATCCGCAGAAGAATCTTCTCTAGGTGTGATGATATCCAATGCGCAAGGTTCATTTACTACATTTCCTTGGGAGTTTTGGTCTCCAGTATGTATAGCCGCTTTTGTGACTATTGTGTTATATATTGTAGGTCAAAATTTAGGAGATGCGAGTGATCCAAGGACGCATATCTAAAGGAGAGAATTTTATGGAACAAAAAAATATTATTTTATCTTTAAAAAATGTAGAAATAAATTTTAATGTTAGAGGAAAAGAATTAAAAGCTATTCGAAATATCTCACTAGATATATATGAGAATGAATCCCTTGCAATTGTAGGAGAATCTGGTAGTGGTAAATCCGTTTTGATGAAGGCTTTATCTGGAATGCTAGATTCGAATGGAAAAATCCATAAGGGTGAAATTATATTAAAAGATAAAGAACTACAAGATACAAATGTAAAATATACGGTGGTAGCAAAAAAAACAATTTCTATTCTAAAAAAAATATTAAATAAGCATGCAAAATTAGAATTAGGTGCAGATGTATATAGAGATATTTTAAATTTAGAAGAAGAACAAAAGAAAAGAAGAAATTTAAGTTCTGAAGAGGATAAAAAGTTCTTTCAATCTCAAGAAAATTTAAAAGCGCAATCTATAGATTTATACAACAATATTCAAAAATTAGATCGCCATAAAGAAAAAGAAGAAATTTTTCAATATAAGAAAAAAATAAGACACATTCAAAAAGAAATAAAATCCTTGAATATTCAAAAGAAAAAATTAGTAACAAAATATAGGAACACTTTAAAAAAAGATATAAAGTATAAAAAAGAACTAAATAACGAATTAAAGATTTTAAAGAAGAATTATCAAGATAAAATCGCAGACCAAATATCCGATGAAACGAAAAAAAGAAATGAAATTCTTGCTAAAGAAATATATCTTTCTGTTGGAAGATATGCACCATTTAAAAGGATGTTCTTAGCTTTAAGATTAGTGAAGGCCTTAAAGCATTCAATGAAATTAGGTATAGACTTAAGTAATGAAGAGAATAGAAATAAGATTTTTGATTCGGTTGTTTTCCGAGTAAAATATATTAAAGAACGAGAAGATACCCTTTATGGTATATGTAATCTTGATTTAACTAAAATAAAATATACAAAGGATTGGCAGAAAATTAGAGGAAGTAGAATAGCTACTATATTTCAGGATCCGATGACTTCTTTAAACCCAATAATCCCTATAGGAAAGCAAATAACATCCATCATTTTAAAACATCAAAAATGTTCTTTATTAGAAGCAAAAAAAAGAGCATTATTCTTAATGAAAAAGGTTGGTATTTCAAACCCAGAAGACCGATTTAATGATTATCCTTTTCAATATTCAGGTGGTATGCGCCAAAGAATAGTTATTGCCATTGCACTATCCTGTCGACCTAAGATTTTAATCTGCGATGAACCAACAACTGCATTAGACGTTACCATACAAGCACAGATATTAAATTTAATAAAGGAACTCCAAAAGGAATTTAAGTTTACGATTATTTTCATAACTCATGATTTAGGTGTTGTGGCGAATATCGCTACGCGTGTAGCCGTTTTATATGCTGGACAAATTGTAGAAATTGGAACATGTGAGGAAGTCTTTTTTGATTCTAGGCATCCCTATACCTGGTCTTTGTTATCCTCCTTACCACAATTGTCAAAAAAGGGAGAAGCTTTATATTCGATTCGTGGTACGCCACCCTCATTATATAGTAGAATTGTAGGAGATGCTTTTGCTCCTAGGAACCCCTATTGCCTAAAAATTGATACAGTAAAGGAACCACCAATTTTTAAAATTACAGATACGCATTATGCGAAAACATGGTTATTAGATGAACGTGCTCCTAAAGGATTAAAACCAGAAATAATTCAGGATTTACATAATAAATTATTAAAAGTTTTTAAAATAGATGAGGCATATGATGAAAGAAACTAAGAAAAAACAAAAAGATCCTTCCTTTTTTCCTAAGCATGGTCCATTTGTAAATGGTAAGGAAGTGTTGGTATCTTTAAAAAATGTAGATATAACTTTTGGAAAGAAAAATAAAACCGTTAAAGCTGTAAAAAATGCAAGCTTTGATATATATAAAGGAGAAACATTTTCACTAGTAGGAGAATCTGGTTCTGGAAAAACGACGATTGGTAGGGCCATTATGCGAATTCATCCTTGCTCTAACGGAGATATTTTTTATAAGGGTGTAAAAATTACAGGTAAAATACCTTCAAAAATGGATAAAGAAATTATAAGAAATATTCAAATGGTTTTTCAAGATCCTTCCGCTTCATTAAATGAGCGTGCAACCATCGATTATATCATTTCGGAAGGCCTATATAATTTTAAATTATTTGAAGACGAAAAGGATAGAGTAAATAAAATAGAAAATATAATGGAAGAAGTAGGATTATTAAAAGAGCATTTAACAAGATATCCACATGAATTCTCAGGTGGCCAAAGGCAAAGAATAGGTTTGGCAAGGGCAATTGTTATGGAGCCAGAGCTAATCGTTGCGGATGAACCAATATCTGCATTGGATGTTTCTATTCGAGCTCAAATTCTAAACTTGTTAAAGAAATTTCAAAGAAGTAAAAATATTACCTATTTATTTATTGCCCATGATTTATCTATTGTTCGGTTTATTTCAGATCGTATAGGAGTTATATACAAAGGAAATATTGTAGAAATTGCTGAGGCAGAAGAATTATTTTCCTATCCATTGCATCCTTATACAAAATCCTTAATATCTGCTATTCCCATCCCGGATCCAATACTTGAAAAAAAGAAAGTTTTAGTCGTTTATGATGAAAAAAGTCATGATTATAGTAAAGATTTGCCTTCTTTAGTCGATATAGGTCATAACCATTTTGTTTATGGAAATGATAAGGAAATAAAAAAATATACCCAAATAAGAGAAGGAAACTTTCAACATACAAAGGAAGGGCAAGAAGAAAAAAGTGAAAATTTTATGCCAGAAAGCACAGAATATGTGATTAATGAAAAAGATGCAAGCAGTAAGTGGTATAGCAGTATTGCCTTCTTATTTCCAATTATAGGGGTACTCTTATATTTGGCATTTAAATATTTTAAATTATATCAAGCAAGCCTTTCTGCAAAAAAGGGAATGTTATATGGAATTATTTTTTATAGTTGCATAATAGGTGGATGGCTATTATGCTTATTATTTGCTTTGTTCATTTAAAAGAATAGATTTAAAATTGATTGAACGACATAAAAAACTATGGATATTTATGGAAGTATATTTAGCTTTAATTTACATTTTCTCTATCTCTTTTATTATTCTTTATTATAAAAGTGTAATTTTAGGAATAACAATTCTAATATCAACTTTGCTCATTTTTTAAGTATAAATATTGGACATAGTTTATATTTGAAAAAGGTTTTTCAGTATGAAAAAAGAATAATTCAAAAAGTCATAAAATATATTGTTTTTTTCTTATTCATTCTTTTGATAATATTTTAACTATTAATTTATTGTTGTAAAGATCATAATGAAAGATAATCTCCAAATTTTCTAAATTTTATATCAAAGATAAAATTTTTATTAAAAACTTTCTTTTGAATTCGTTATATGTTAAAATTTAGTAAAATAATGAAATATTTTAGCAAAATAATAGAGATTATAGGAGATACGAATTAAATGAAAAAAAATAGTTTATATGATATTTTTAAAATAATAGTTTATACGATTGTACCTTTTTTATTACCATTTTTGTTTAATATTGATAATAGTGTAATAAGCATTTTAGGTAAATGGATTATTTTTGGAGTATGTCTATTACTAGATATAGTTTGTTTGATTTGTATTTTTATTCAAGAGAAAAAACTAGAAGTAAAAAAAGCAGAAGAAAACAAAAAAACTTTGGAAAATGAATTTATTAGATATGCATATTCTAATATATTTGATATAAATACGATCAAACGTAATTATTATATTAAAAAATCTTATGATTTAGAATATAATTTAGCAAATGAGTTTCCTTATGATAGTTATGATTATATAGCAGAATTATGTAAATCTTTTACCAATATTATATCCCGTGTTACAAATACCCAAAAAGAAAATATATCTGTATCTTTTATTTACAGATTTTCATATGAGACAGCTAGTGACTTTGAAAAAGAATGGAAATGGATTATTGGCAAAGAGTTAACTATGGATATTTCCATAAATGAATATATAAAATCAGGAGGTTCATTATATAATTATTTGATTGATAATAAAAAAATTGCACTTTTTTGTAATGATAAACAAGAATGGTCTAATAAAGAATTATATAAAATGAGTGCTAGAGATGAACGACATGATCAAATTGGATCCTTTTTTGCTTCTAAAGTAGCCTTTGGAAATAATAATAATGCATTACCCTTTTGCGAAGGAATTATAATGGTCTCTACTTATGGAAAAAAATTTGTTGATGAAAATGATAAAGGTAAAGTAGATGATTTTAGAAAACTAATTATTGATTCTATTTTTCCTTGTTATCAAAGTATGTTAGAAATGGAATTAGGAGTTTTATATTTTAAAAATAAAAAAACAATTTAGCTCTTAAGGAAAGTGATTAAAGCTTTAAGACTCTAATTTTTTGTTCATTCTACAATAAAATATTAGTAACAGTTTTTTAATAAAATAAAAAGGATATGTTATTCCTTCAAAATTTTGAAAGAAACATATCCTTTTTATTTTATATCTTTGATAGCTTCTTGTATTTCCTTTTCAACATCTAAATTTAAATCATCTAACATGCGTCCATATGGAGGACATGCATCTTCAACTGACAATCCTAAGTCAAATATTATTTTATTAACAATATTATCCGTTGCTTCAAATTCTACAAAAGCGCCTAAATACTTTACATCGTCCAAGCACAAATTAATGTTAAAATTTAAAATTTTAGAAAATATTCTCTTTTTTGATATCACACTCTTTGGTTCCATGAAGATTTCTAAAAATTCATACAAAGAGTTTAAATCTTGATGCATAATTGGAAGTGATATCTCTTGCCATTCAAATTCCGATTTTTTAATTTTTATTTGTATATTCCATCTTTCAACGTGTCTCAAACGAATGACAAAACCTGGGAAAGAATTGTTCATAAAGACAATGTCGGTTTGAGAGATTGGTTTGCTCCATTCAGTTTTTTCAAAAGTATCATCAATTTCTTTTTTTAATTTTGTCGTTAGAGGATATCTATATTCATATTCGTTTCTGTAGATGTTTTTTGAAGTTTTGATATAAGTAGTAAATATACGATGAAGATATTTAGCAAACATATATTTTTTATAATTTAAAATTTTATTTTCATGCAATGCAGTATTTGGATGATTCTTTAAATTATAAAATTTTGTTGAAACCCGTGGAGAAAAAATATGAATAGAAGTATTATCAAAAAAATTTAATAATTCCATCGTTTGATCTATATCTATTTCACTTTCAAAATGAAAGCCTACAATAACATGCGTAAGAATAGGCCCTGTATAATAAGTGCGCATATCTTGAAGAATAATCTTTAATTGGGCAACGTTCATATTTCGATTTACTTTTTCTAAGATAGTTTGTGATCCGCTCTGTATAGGAATATTTAAAGAAAAAATAAAGCTATCATTTATGAATTCTTTTATAGAATTCCAAATTTTTGGAAGCGTCATAGGTTCAAGGTATCTTAAGCCTATCTTAACATCACTAAATTTATTCTTTATTTCTTTCAATAATTTATTTATTGAATACTCTTTATAGTTATCTATACCATATGAAGCTAAGTCATCTGCTAGTAATAAGAATTTTTTAAATCCTTTTTTATGCCCAACTTCAATATCTAATAAAATTTCCTCTATTAGTCTACTTTTTATAAATCCTTTTATCTTAGGTATAATACAATAATTGCAACTATGACTGCAACCACTTGATACTTTAACTTTATAAATTTCTTTATCTTGATATCTAAATTCAAAACCAGTTAAACCGTTTGCTATAGCACTTGCCAACCCCTTATTTATTTTCTCAAAATAATTACAAAAAGTATAATAAGAATTTATCGTCTTTTCCAAATAATCTGGAATGTTTGTTATTTCATAATTTCCAGAATAAGTGATGTCGCTATAAGATTTATTTACAGGAGGGAAAAATTTTTCTATACAATTATAACTATCTCCTATTTCAAAATTATTTTTAAGTATGAATTCTCGAAGAGTTTTACTTATACAACCAAAAAAATAAATTTTTTTATTATAATTTTCTATAGTAAATTTTTTTATTATTTCTTCATTCTTGCTTGTAACTGCACAGCAAGATACTATAATAGCATCAAATTTATCTTCATTTATAATATAATTGTTTTTAGTTAAATATTCTTTTATTCTATTATTCTCATGGCCATTCATTAAGCAACCAAAATTAATAATTTTAATAGTCATTATTTCACATCCTAGAAGGTTTATACTTATATAAAAATAACTGTAAAATCAACTTTAGATAAGTTTTCATTTTACAGTTAATAATTCTTATTTTTTTCTATTATCGTATGCTCTTTTACTTTTTCTAATTGATTCTTTAAAAGGGATATTATAGGTGTTCAAAAATAGAGTGAAATCTTTTTTTCCTTGATTTATATCATCTACTTCATATTCAATCTCATAATCGATTTGATCATAGTATACGCTTTTATCCAAGAATAATGTTCCATCCTTGTAAGGAGTAGAAGCTCGATAGGTTGTTAATTCTGCAACTTTATATACATAATAGGGAAGTCCAATAATATTCGCATCGAAACCATTCTTTAATAATTCTAAGGCTTTATCTTTACTAATAAGTAAATGAGTCTCATCGGCTCCAACTTCCTCACGTGTCTTTTTAGTCAATTTATAATTCGAACCTTTTTGCCGAATACGCAAAACAGTTTTTTCTTCCATAAGCTTTGTATCCAAAGTATCGAAATAATAATTAGTTTGACTAAAAATATTATTCTCCAAATCAAAAATTTTTAAAAGTTTTAAATAATCATTTTCTGTTATAAATGTTTTAAATTCAATTTCCTTATTTTTCATCATATTTTCACCTATTCAAAAAATAATTTAATTATATTATCTAATATTTATAGATAAAAATCAAGTGTTGTGATAAAATATGTTTACGAAATGTATTGTCTTGAGGTGAATTATGAAATATTGTGTCATAAGTAGGAATGATTTAAAATCCCAGGAGATTTGTGAATATTTAAAGCAAAAAATAACGCATGAGTATAACGATATTATGCCTGAGTTAGTAATTGCTGTTGGTGGGGATGGAACTATAATAAAGGCTTCTCATCAATATCCTAACGCAGTTATTTTTGGTGTCCATACAGGACATTTAGGCTTTTATGCAAATTATGGGGTAGAAGATGTAGAAGTTTTGATAGATAATATTAATACTGGGAATTATAAAATAGATTTTTTGGATTTATTAACTTGTAATATTATTGATTCAGAAAACAATAAAATAGAAATGAATGCTTTAAATGAGATTACCATTATGACACCACCTCGAACCTTGATTTTAGATGTATATATAAATGATCAGTTTTTTGAAAAGTTCAGAGGAACAGGAATGTGTATTTCCACCCCATCAGGGTCTACTGCTTATAATAAATCTTTACATGGTAGCGTTATTGATTCAACAGTAAAATGCATGCAGTTGACGGAAATAGCAGGAATCAATTCCAATGCTTATCGTACTCTTTCATCACCACTCGTTTTATCACACAAGAAAAGAATTAATCTTTCATCTATTATGCCGCAAGAAGTATTTATTACTGTAGATCACATTTCATATACTTTTAAAGATTTTAAAAAGTTAGAAGTATTTTATAATAATCAAAACTTACGTATGGCTTATTATAAAAAAGAGGAATTTTTAGAAAGAATAAATCGGACATTTTTAATATCTAAAGAATAAAAAACCAAGCCCTTTTGATAAAGACTTGGTTTTTATTATATTTTTCTTTTTGTTAATATTTCATCAATTATATTATATTTTAAAGCCTCGGTAGGTGACATATAATAATCTCTTTCCGTATCGGATGCAATTTTTTCTATAGATTGTTTTGTATGTAAAGCAAGTAATTGATTCATTTGCTCCTTAGTCCTTAACAATCTTCTTGCCTGAATGTCTATATCGGATACTACCCCTTGCATTCCACCATAGGGCTGATGAATCATTATTTCACTATGAGGTAATGCATATCTTTTACCAGTAGTAGAAGCAAGTAAAAATGCTGCCATCGACATAGCCATGCCAATGCAAACTGTATTTACTTTTGAAGTTATAAAGCAGATGGTATCATAAATTGCCATTCCAGAAGTAATGGATCCTCCAGGAGAGTTAATATAAATCCATATAGGTTCATTATTAATTGAGTCTAGATATAGTAATTGAGAAACTATAACAGAAGAGACATCGTCATTTATTTCTCCTGTTAATAGGATGATTCTATCTTTTAAAAGTCTAGAGTAAATATCATATCCACGTTCCCCATTTTCTCCTTGTTCTAACACGTATGGTACATAATTCATTTCTTATCATTTCCTTTCCTTGGATATTATTTTACCTAAAACGTTTACATATTTTTGTTTATTTATGTCGACCATAAAATTTATTGATTAAAAATAAATATAGTGGTAAAATATTAATGGTAAAAATAAAATTACATTTTTTAGGAGGAAATTATTTTATGGCTATTAAAGTAGCAATTAACGGATTTGGTCGTATTGGACGTTTAGCATTTAGACAAATGTTTGGTGCAAAGGGTTATGAAATTGTTGCAATCAATGATTTAACTGATCCAAAGATGTTAGCAAATTTATTAAAGTATGATACTGCACAAGGTGGTTATTGTGGTCATATCGGTGAGGGTCTACATACAGTAGAAGCTGGTGAAGGTTCAATCACTGTTGATGGAAAACAAATCACAATTTATGCAGAAAAAGATGCAGTTAATTTACCATGGGGTAAATTAGGTGTAGATGTTGTATTAGAATGTACTGGTTTCTATACAAAGAAAGAAAAAGCACAAGCCCATATTACTGCAGGTGCTAAAAAGGTTGTTATTTCTGCTCCAGCTGGAAATGATTTGCCAACCGTTGTATTTGGTGTAAATGAAAATACCTTGACAAAGGATGATAATATTATTTCTGCAGCTTCTTGTACTACAAACTGCTTAGCTCCAATGGCTGATGCATTAAACAAGTATGCTGCAATTCAATCTGGAATCATGAGTACAATCCATGCATATACAGGAGATCAAATGATTCTTGATGGACCACATAGAAAAGGTGATTTACGTAGAGCACGTGCTGGTGCTGCTAATATTGTACCTAACTCAACTGGTGCTGCAAAGGCAATTGGTTTAGTTATTCCTGAATTAAATGGAAAATTAATTGGTTCAGCTCAACGTGTTCCTGTAACAACTGGTTCAACAACAATTTTAACTGCTGTTGTAAAAGGTAAGGATGTTACGGTTGAAGGAATCAATGCTGCTATGAAGGCTGCAGCTTCTGCATCATTTGGATATAATGAAGATCCAATTGTTTCTTCTGATGTTATTGGTATGAAATATGGTTCTTTATTTGATGCAACTCAAACTATGGTTGCTAAAGTAGGAGAAGATTTATATCAAGTTCAAGTAGTTTCTTGGTATGATAATGAAAATTCTTATACTAGCCAAATGGTTCGTACAATCAAATATTTTGCAGAATTAAATTAATTTAAAATATAAACCTAAGGTAAAAACCTTAGGTTTATTTATTTTTCTTCTTATGTTATAATTAAAAAAACAAGGAGATAGGTTGTATGAGTTGGGCAGATTTTTTAAATGAAGAAAGAAAAATGGGATATTATTTAAAATTGAAAGAAGCCATTGATTTAGAGTATCAAACTAAACGATGCTTTCCCATTTATGAGAATATTTATCGAGCATTATCTATAACAAAAATGGAAAAGGTTAAAGTAGTTATTTTAGGCCAGGATCCATATCATGAAGTAGGACAAGCTCATGGCCTTGCCTTTTCTGTATTATGTGAAAAATTGCCACCATCTTTACAAAATATTTATAGAGAAATGTCTTCGGATTTAGGTGTAGTAGTTCAGCAAGATGGAAACTTAGAATATTTGGCTAGACAAGGGGTCTTATTATTAAATACCCTTTTGTCTGTAAGAGAAGGAGAGGCATTCTCACATAAGGATTTAGGATGGGAAATATTAACGGACCATATTATTCAAAAATTAAACCAATTAAATCAACCTATTGTTTATATATTATGGGGGTCTGCCGCCCAATCCAAGCAGAAATTTTTAAACAATCCGAATCATTTTATTATCAAATCGGCACACCCATCTCCCCTATCCGCTTATCGTGGTTTTTTTGGATCTCGTCCATTCAGTAGAACGAATCAATTTTTAATCGAGCATGGTGTTTCTCCTATAAAGTGGACAAAAGCCTAGAAAAAATATATGTAAGTGCATAGAAATAGTATTGGGTGATATATTATGCAAGGAAGCTATTTAAATAATAGCTATAATGCGATGAAGCAATACATTGTTAAACCTGGAGATAGTTTATATATGATTGCTAAGGCAAATAATACAACAGTAGAAGAATTAAAAAATGTAAATCATTTATATTCTAATACGATTTATCCTAACCAAATATTATTTTTACCTAATTCCGTAAATTCAGGTGCAAAAAGTAATACATATTTGACGACAAATGGTGAATCTTTAAAAGATATTTTGAAAAAATTTAATTTAAATTTAAAAGATTTATCTAGTTATAATGATATAGATAAGTTAAAATTAGAGGGTAATCAATTGTTGTTAATCGAAAAAAGAAATAAGGATAAAACTCATAAAGTTTGTTATGGAGATAAAGTAGAAGATATTATGGCGAAATACCAAATATCTCCATTAGATCTTTTGAAATGGAATGAAGATAAAATCTTAATTATTGGTGAAGAGATAATTGTTGAAAAATAATTATCTTTTTTTATGAATAAAAAAAGCCTCAATCGAGGCTTATATCTTCTCCACGTATGTAAGCTGCTAAAAGCTTTGCGACATATTTTATAAGAGCAATTTCATCTGCTTGCCAAATTCTTTCAATTTTGTTTTCTGTAAACATTAAGTAGCCAAATCTTTTTCCAAAGGATTCTATACGTACATACATAAAAGAATGAAGATTAAATCCCTTGCCATATTTATAAATTCCAGGGGCAAGCATAAGAAGATCCGTTCTGTGTGCAATAGAACAAACTCTAGTAGGACCTATTAAATATTCTAAATCCGAAATAGTAAATTCTGTAATTTTTTCTTTTCCATTTGTAGAAATAATATTCATATTATTATCGATTATAAAAGCTTCATAAATCGCTAGAGAATCTCTTATATAGGTTAAGAGATTTTTTACTCTTTCCATAGAAGGAGTAGCAATTTCTAGTATATCAGCTATACGATCATAATGTTGATATAAATCAAAATGGCTCTTTCTAGAAACATCTATATCCTTATGCTTTGCATCTACATAGCAAATAACACAATTTCTTCCTTTTGTTTTACCTCTATATAACGCCTTATCTGCTTTTTCAAATAATTCGTCATATTCATAAGCATCTAATGGATAAGTAGCAACTCCTATAGTTCCTGTAATATAAATTTCATTTTTTTCAAAACGATAATGTTTTCTTACAAAGCCACCAGAATGAAATAACTCTTTCATATAAGGATGAATATCATCATATTCAACTTTGTCATAAACAATAACAATGAATTCGTCCCCACCAAATCGTCCAACTAATCCCTTGTCTCCAATAGCTTTCGCTAGACTTTGAGCCACGAGTTGAATAGCAACATCTCCAATATGATGTCCGTAATTGTCATTAATAAGTTTGAAATTATCTATGTCCATAATTCCCATAGCAAATTTCTTTTTTTCATTAATTAATGATTTTACATATTGAATCATATAGTTTCTTGCAATAACTCCACTTAAAGAATCCAAAACAGTAATAGGTTCAACATCCTTAAAAAATGGTATATTTGATAGAAATTCTTTTGTATACATAAAAACCTCCCATATTTAATTATTATCGTTAATTTCTAAGTTTATTATATCATTTTTCTAAAAATAGTCAAATTATAAATCATTAAATTATAAAATGTGATTGATAAAGTACAAATATAATTTAATATAAATATTTATCTTCTAAATCAGTAGATTATAGTAAGAGTTTTTATAATTTTTAATATATTGGAAATACTAATATTATAGTAAAAATTATAAAAACGTTTACTTGTCACAAATAATAATAAATACTGTATAATAGAGTGGATAGAAAATTTTGAAAAAATATGGAGGAATTTATGGAAGAAAAAGTTCTTACTCCTCAAGAAGAGGTAGATGCCTTAGTCCAAAAAGGTTTAAAGGCATTAAATGAATATGCATCTTATACTCAAGAGCAAATTGATTATATTGTAGCAAAATGTTCTGTTGCTGCTTTAGACAAACATGGTGAACTTGCAAAATTAGCAATAGATGAAACGAAACGTGGTGTTTTCGAAGATAAGGCTACAAAAAATTTATTTGCATGTGAATATGTAACAAATAATATGAAGCGCCTTAAAACCGTAGGTATTATTAGTGAAGATGATGTAACTGGTTTAACGGAAATTGCAGAACCAGTAGGTGTTGTTGCTGGTATTACCCCTGTAACGAATCCAACATCAACGGCAATATTTAAGGCTTTAATATGCTTAAAGACTAGAAATCCTATTATTTTTGGATTTCATCCAAGCGCACAAAAGTGTAGTGTAGAGGCTGCAAAGGTCGTATATGAAGCAGCTGTAGAGGCTGGTGCACCATTACACTGTATCCAATGGATTGAACATCCTTCTATGGATGCGACAACCGCATTAATGAATCATCCAGGTGTTGCTACCATATTGGCAACAGGTGGAAATGCAATGGTACGTGCTGCATACTCTTGTGGAAAGCCTGCATTAGGTGTAGGAGCTGGAAATGTTCCTGCCTATATGGAGAAAAGTTGTAATCTTCGTCAGGCGGTTAATGATATTGTTATGTCAAAGTCTTTTGATAATGGAATGATTTGTGCTTCTGAGCAAGCGGTAATCGTAGATGAAGAAATATATGAGGCTGCGAAAGAAGAATTTAAAAAATTTGGTGTTCATTTTGCGACAAATGCAGAAAAGAAAAAGTTAGAAGCCTATATGTTTGGCGTGACAAAAAAAGATGAATGTCCGAATGCAAAATTAAATCCAAATATTGTTGGAAAGGCGGCTACATGGATTGCCAAAGAGGCTGGTTTTGAAGTTCCTGAAAATACCGTCATTATTATGGTAGAATGCAAAAGTGTTGGAGTAGAAGAACCTTTAACTAGAGAAAAGCTTTCTCCAATTCTTGCTATGCTAAAAGCTACCTCTACAGAAGAAGGCTTCATACTATCTAAAAAAATGGTAGAATTTAATGGGTTAGGACACTCCGCTACTATTCATACCGCTTCTAAAGATTTAGCCACTCGTTTTGGAGATATTATTCCTGCCATTCGTATCATATGGAATTCTCCATCTACCTTTGGAGGAATTGGTAATGTTTATAATTCTTTTATTCCTTCTTTAACCTTAGGGTGTGGATCTTATGGACATAACTCTGTAGCCGGAAATGTAAGTGCTATTAATTTATTAAATATTAAGAAAGTAGGACGTAGAAGAAATAATATGCAGTGGTTTAAAGTTCCAGCAAAGATATACTTTGAAAGAGATTCTATAGAGTATTTACATCAAATGAAAGAAATGAAAAAGGCTTTAATTGTTACGGATCGATCTATGGTTGATTTAGGTTATGTAAGTAAAATTATTGATCAATTACAACTTCGTACTCCTGAAGTTCCATATCAATTGTTCTGTGATGTAGAATCCGATCCATCCATTCAAACTGTTTTAAAAGGAGTAGCATTAATGCGTTCCTTTGAACCAGATACTATTATTGCCTTAGGTGGAGGTTCCGCTATGGATGCTGCCAAAGGTATGTGGTTATTCTATGAACAGCCTCAGGTTAACTTTAATGATTTAAAACAAAAATTTATGGATATACGTAAACGTGCTTTCCAATATCCGGAATTAGGAAGAAAGGCAAAATTAATTTGTATTCCTACAACTTCTGGTACGGGATCCGAGGTGACACCATTTGCCGTTATTACAGACAAAGAAGAGCATAAAAAATATCCTTTAACGGATTATTCTTTAACTCCAACCGTGGCGATTATTGATCCTGCACTAACAATGTCACTTCCTAAATCAATTACCGCAGATACTGGAATGGATGTTTTAACACATGCCACAGAAGCGTATGTATCTACTTTGGCAAGTGATTTTACCGATGGGTTAGCTATTCAAGCTATTAAAATGGTATTTGAATATTTAGAGCGTTCTTATAAAAATGGTAAAAATGATCCAGAAGCAAGAGAAAAAATGCATAATGCTTCTGCACTTGCAGGAATGGCCTTTGCTAATGCATTCTTAGGTATGAACCACTCAATGGCACATAAAATTGGAGGAGAATTCCATGTGCCTCATGGTAGAGCTAATGCAATACTATTACCATACACCATTCGATACAATGGTCAAAAACCACAAAAATTATCCACTTGGCCAAAATATAATTATTATCGAGCAGATGAAAGATATGCGGAACTAGCAAGAATATTAGGTCTTCCTTGCTCCACAATAGAAGAAGGTGTAGAATCTTATGCTAAGGCTTGTGGTGAATTAGGAAAACGTGTTGGAATTAAAATGAATTTTGAGGGTCAAGGTTTAGAGCGAGATACGTATATGGCAAATGTAGAAAAACTAGCATATTTGGCTTATGAAGATCAATGCTCACCAGCTAATCCACGTGTTCCTATGGTAGAGGATATGGTGAAAATTTTTATAGATGCTTATGATAATAAAGAGTTTTTAGATGAGGAATAATAATGTTAACGCCTAAACAAAAAGCTTATTTAAAAGCATTAGCTCATCCTTTAAAGGCATGTTTTCAAATTGGAAAAGAAGGCTTAAGTGAGAATTTAAGGAAAGATTTATTGAATTATTTAAATAAGCATGAACTAATGAAGGTAAGCATTTTAAATAATTCAAGTGTGACACTTGAAGATATCGAACCATTCCTATATGAAGTAGATATTGAATTGGTTCAAAAAATAGGACATATCCTAGTTTTATATAAACATTCTGATGTTGTAAAATATCCAATACAATTACCTGTAAAAATAAAATAAATTGATTTTGACAAGAAGCAAGAAATTTCTCTTTCGCTTCTTGTTTTTTTTCTTGATTTTTGATGACAGAATAGATAGAGTTTTAAACATATTACGATATAATATTTTGTAATTGATTAAAAAATATCCTCTTGAAATTTTAATTAAACTTTACTCAAAACTTTAATATAGATATTAGGTATACTTCTAAGGGAGATACAAAGTATTTAACCAAATCGTTCCTGATAATAGTGTGGTTGAAATGAAAGGTAACCATCAAGGGTACTGGAGAAGCTAATATTAATTCTTTTATTTATTGGTAATATAATAAATTTTAAGTTTATCAGAAACAGATAGGTAAAAGTACTTTTCATAAAGTGTTAAAAATACTTAATTGTAAGTCTTTTTTATTGTAAAAAAGGGATATTTATTGTAGATAATATTACAAATATGCTATAATGAAAATAAATAAGGAAGGATAACATTATGCCCGAAACTAAAAAACCAAAATCCACGACTTCATCTACAACTAAAGTTTCATCCAAAGGATCTAAGAAACCTTTAAAAGAGGAGAGTAAGCCAAAAAGTACGCAGACAAAACCAAAATCCACGACTTCATCTACAACTAAAGTTTCATCTAAAGGATCTAAGAAACCTTTAAAAGAGGAGAGTAAGCCAAAAAGTACGCAGACAAAACCAAAATCCACAACTTCATCTACAACTAAAGTTTTATCTAAAGGATCTAAGAAACCTTTAAAAGAGGAGAGTAAGCCAAAAAGTACACAGATAAAAATAAAATCACCTGCTAACAAAGAAAATATCACTCAAAAGAAAGATGCTGGTAAAGAGAAACGTCGTTTCATATATGGTTTGGGTTTAACAGGAATTATCGTTTTAATTGGTTTGATTATAATTATTATAGTATGCACTAGGACATACTCTAGTAATAATAAAATATATTCTAATCCATATAAAACTACGACCAGGGTCGATTACGAAACTGAGTATTTAGGGACTGTAAAGCGAAATATTCCAGAGGTTAGTAATGAAGGTCTTGAATCCTATCCAAAATATGGTTCTACTTTAAAATCTGTAATTGGTGGTGGCGATGAAGAAGTTAAAAAACGACAGGCGCTCATAAATGAAGCTTGGAATTTAACTTCGATAAAGACCACAATTGGTTCTGATGGTACTCCAAAAAACACTTGGGATAGAATGGATAAGGATGGAAATCTTTATCTTGGAGATTTTAATACACCTTCAGGTCCTAATACGCCAGATAAACTTTATAAGCATTCTTCATCTGTTGGTTTGTATTTGGGTGATGTTTCTGATGATGAACCAGGTATCATAAAACGTATTACTATGGGACCTAGAGGTTATGATAGAGGATATGGTATCACGGGTCTATATGCTCCTGCAGGTGAAGTTGTAAAAATTGAAATATCTAAAGAGGATATGGATGCTACAGGCGGTATTATAGTTCATATTGGACAGGCATTATATAATAGTAAGGCGAATAATATTTGGGTACAAAAGAACGCAATGAATCGTTTTCCTATTATCTTAAATACCTTAAATATTGATAAAGATACTGCAACTTTTGATGAAGAGAAAGAAATTTACACAGCTTATATAGGTTCCTTCCTAGGTGGACCAATCTATATTAGAAATGAAAGGGTAACTTTTACGACTACAATTTCAGGAGCTGTAAATTATTCTCATTTTATATTGGGATATACAACAGAGGAGGAATTTAATCAAAATGCTAATACATCTACTCCATATTTTGATTTAGAAGTGTGGGAGTATGGAGTTCTACATTCTGGTCCTAAAACTTACGCTGCCAATTTTAATTATGAACAAATTTATGATGCAGCTATTTTATGGGATAAAATTTCTTTAGTATCTACGGAAAGAAGTAAGCAAGGTATTGTTTTCTTATATGATCCATTTGTAGCTGCAGGAGCAGCTGTAGCCTTTCCGGGGCAAGGTGCTGTAAATTGTCCAATGAACTGGATGACAGGTTCTCTTAATTATGAAGGTCTTGTTAATGGTGGTTCATGGGGAAATATGCATGAATATAATCATAACTTTCAAGGCTATGGCTGTGGTGGAGGAGCCGATGGTGAAGTTACCAATAATGCACTAAATATTGTGGAATATAGCTTATTTACTAAAATATCGTCTAATCGTCAGATAGGATCTTATGGAGCTGAGGGTCTTGGTGGATGGAATAGCTATACTAGCGCTTCTTGGGCTTTAAACCGTGTAAACACAGATTCTATCAGTAGCACAAACGGTCTTGCGGTATATGCTACTTTATTACATAATTTTGGACAGGATGCATTTATGAAATCAGCCTATGGAAGTGCTGAAAACTATTTTGTGAACTGGGGAAATACGGTTCATTATGATATGTCCTATTATGCTAGCTTGACCAATACTTTCTCTAGTGGAAATGATTATAAAGAATCTTTACATCAAAAACAATCTGCATATCCAATGTTTGTTCCTGTTTCTTGTGTATACCAAACAGGAAGAAACTATAATTATGATGGAGAAAAAAGATACATTGAAACTCAACAACCATTTGTAATTAATTATGGAAGCCAGTTTGAGGTGGATTTATCACCTTATACAGAGAGTAATGGACAATACTCAAGTGGTAGTATTGTTATTCCAACAGGCTTTAGTTATAAGATTAAAAGTGTGAATTCAAAAAAAGTAAATGGAACATTTACGAAGAAGGCTGATTCTGATTTCATTTATACCTTTAAACCAAATAAAAAGACTCGCTCTGGGAAAATTTATGTAACTTTAGAAATTACTAAGAATGATCATGCCTTTGAGGTTGAGAATATTGATTTAATATTAGAATTTGAACAGACGCATGAAAGAACAAAATCAATATTAGAGCGTACAACTTATTCTTATGAAGAAGGTAAGGGCTATACAAGTGCCATAGAAGCATATAATAACAATTATGCAGGCTATAAAGAGAAAAAAGAAGAGGACAGTATCAACTTTACCCAAAATAGTAATACAGATATTTGGTATGCCCCAAAAGGGAATACTGAGCATCCAGACTATATTGTACCGGATAATAGTGTGGTTGAAGTGAAAGGAAAACTCTTCTTTGAAGAAACAGGTAAATATCGCATTGCTTTACGTGGAAGAAATAATTGTGCCTTATATATTTCAGAAGATGAGGGAAAAACATTTAAGCTTGCCGCAAAGATTGAAGATGAAAAAGTTATTAAGACTAGTGCTCAGTTTAGATTGAATGATGAAAAAACCTATATTGATGTAGAAATCAAAAAAGAAGAAAGCTGGATTTATTATAAGACTATACTAATTACGAAGGCAAGTGATACAACTCCTTACATAGGACTTGGTGTATCCCAATGGATAACTCCAACCTATACGATTCGAACTACTACTGATGAAAATGGGAAAGAGATCACGAAGTATTTTGATGCGCAAGGTAAAGAAGTAACAGAGGCTGCAGCAAATAATGCTTCTCCAATTGCTCCTACATCTATAGGGTACGCAACCGCCTATAGAAATTCTTATGTGCCAAATAAGGCTAAATTTGAAACAGATTATTTTTATAAAAGAACCTACTCTTATGATTATAAAGATAATGTCTATTATAAAGATTCTGCCACTTTACTAAATTCAGTGAATTATTCTCCTTGGAATGCAAATAATCATAAAATTGAAAATATTGTTGATGGAAATACAAATACCTATATGCATACAAATTATGAAGCTTCAGAACAAAAGCCTTTAGTATTAACTGTAGATTTAGGAAAAGAAGTAACCGCAAATAATATGACAATGTTTACTCAATATAGACCAAATGGAGATTATCATTATCCTACTGATTTTGTATTAGAGGGTAGTCTAGATGGAGATACCTTCTTTGAAATAGGCAAATTTGAGGGTGTACAAAGAACCAATACAAGTGTTATTGCTAATTTTAAAGAAACACAAACATTTAGGTATTATCGATTGACCATTACGAAATCCTCTGGAACATATATTATTCTTAGTGAAATTCAGTTTGCAAAAATATTTGAATTTAATGGTGGTCATAAGACATCCTTAGACTCTCCAGAAGTTACTATGAAGGGTAAGTGGAATTCAAAATCTATGTTATCAAGTTTTGGTCATGTATATGTTGGAAAAAAGAATTCAAAAGTAGAATATGAATTTGAAGGCACTCGTTTTGGTATTTTATCTTCAAGTCGTTTAGGATATGATTTTGAAGTTTATATTGATGGTAAAAAAATAGATAGTATAGAATTAAAAGAAGATTCAGGTACAGTTATGACTTATATTTCCTCTTTCTTAAAAGAAGGAAAGCATAAGGTGAAAATAATATGTACTGGAAATGCTAATATTGATTCTTTAGTTTATTGGGATTAATTAAGGATAAGACATATGACCAAAAAACATTTTAAGATAAAGTTGCGGCTCTTTTGCTTACTATAATGATAAAAATCATGTGAAAGAAGGTGATTTTACATCAAGCACCTAATTATGTTTATGATGTTGAAGGTGAAGAGCGATGATATCCATTTTTTATGTCTCATGACCATATTGACATTGGAAGAGTGGAATTGATTTTTTTGGATGATGTGTCTATAGAGGTTAAGAAAGATTATTTAATTACTGTAAAGATGCTTACAAGATTAAACCTTCTTAAATAAAAAATAAATTATAAAAACACTGAAACTTTTAAAATTCAGTGTTTTTTGTTTTATTTTGTTTAATATTTTGTTATAATAATATTTAAGAACGAGGATGTGGAACGATGAAAAGAATGATTTTGATTGATGGAAATTCATTAATGTATAGAGCATATTATGGAACGGCGGCAAGTGGAACTATCGCAATGAATTCAAAAGGATTATATACAAATGCAATATATGCTTTTGCGCGTATGATGAATCATTTAATTCAAAGTAATTATGATAATATATTAGTTGCCTTTGATGCTGGCAAGAAGACTATACGTCATGAATGGATGCAAGAATATAAGGCTGGAAGAGCACCAATGCCAGATGAATTTAGGATGCAAATTGCTTACATAAAAGAATATTTAAACATTATGCGCATTAAGCAATATGAACAAGCTTTATATGAAGCGGATGATATTATAGGAACAATGGCAAAAAAAGCCGAAGAGGCAGGATATCATGTGGATATTTATTCTTCAGATAAGGATTTGCTTCAGCTTATATCCCCAAACACAACGGTACATTTAACTAAGAAGGGGTTAACGGATTTAGAGGATTATAATCCTGATACTTTTTATGAAAGATATTTTATAAAATATACACAATTTATTGATTTAAAGGCATTAATGGGAGATAAAAGTGATAATCTTCCTGGTATACCTGGAATTGGAGAAAAAAAGGCAATAAAATATCTTCAATCTTATGGCACTTTAGAAAGTATTATAGAAAATAAAGATAATATTAAAGGAGCGGATGGTGAAAAAATTAGAACAAATTATGAATCAGCAATTTTATGTAAAAAAATGGCGACGATTTTAAGAAGTTTTGATATTAAATTGTCTATAGAGGATACAAAAAGACAAGAATGTGACAAAGAAAAATTAATATCTTTTTATCAGGAATTAGAGTTTAAATCTTTGTTAAAAGACATTGCACTTCCAGATTCCATTCAAAAGGATAATGTGGATTATGAAATTGTGGATAATCCTATGCGATTTAAAGAAATCCTTCTTCCTTTTTCTTCCTTAATTTTTGAAACTTTTGAATATAATTATCATCGTAGTCCTCTAATCGCTATAGCATTAAAAAATAAATTAGGAACCTTTATAATAGAGCCTGATTCCATTTTTCAAAGTATGGATTTTATGCTATATTTATCGGATAAAACAAATCATAAGTCTATATTTGATTATAAAAGAGCATATGTTTTATGTAAAAGACTAGGACTTGATTTAGAAGGAATCGATTTTGATTTATTATTAGCTACTTATATTTTAAACCCTAGTGTAGCCAAAGAAGAGTTTAAAGGTATATCGGATTATTATGAATATCGAGATGTTTATTATGAAGAACAGGTTTATGGCAAAGGAGCAAAAAAGGCATTGCCTGAAAAAAAGATTATTTTTCAGCATATTGCGAAAAAAGTAAATTGTCTTTATTTTTTAAAGAAAGATGTTACTACAAAATTATCAGAGAAAAACCAATTAAACTTATTAAATGAAATTGAAATTCCATTATCAAAAGTATTAGGAAAAATGGAATTTGAGGGAATGAAAATCGATTTAATAGAATTAGAATCACAACAGGTAGCTTTAGAAAAGGATATAAAAAAATTAGAAGGGGAAATTTATCATCTTGCAGGTAAAGAGTTCAACATTTCCTCTCCAAAGCAATTAGGCACAGTATTATTTGAGGATTTAAGTATTAATTATCCTAAAAAGAAAGGAACAAGTTATTCTACGGATATAGAAGTATTGCAATCCATTTATAATTTCCATCCAATTGTTCCTTTAATTATTGATTATCGTGCAAAAACTAAACTATATTCTACCTATGTGGTGGGTTTAAAAGAAATGATATATCCTGATCAAAAAGTACATACTATTTTCCAACAAGCTCTTACGCAAACCGGTAGACTATCCTCCGTTGAACCTAATCTTCAAAATATACCTATTCGTACAAAAGAGGGGCATCAGATTAGAAGAATGTTTGTACCAAGTGTTGAAGGATATCAGCTATATAGTGCGGATTACTCCCAAATTGAATTAAGAGTATTAGCCCATATGGCGAATGTTACAAAATTAAAGGAAGCCTTTTTATCAGGGGAAGATATTCACACAAAAACGGCGAAGGAAGTATTCCATAAGGATGAAATTGATAGTGAAGATCGACGTAGAGCTAAGGCAGTTAATTTTGGAATCGTTTATGGAATATCCGCCTTTGGACTAGCCAATGATTTAGGTATTACCAATGCTATGGCCTCTGATTTTATTAAGCGTTATTATGAGGTATATCCAGAAATTAAAACATTTATGGATGGTACGATAGATTTTTGTAAAGAGACAGGATATGTACGTACAATGAAAAATAGACTTCGTTATATACCTGAAATTAATTCAAAAATTTATATGCAAAGAGAATTTGCTAAAAGAATGGCGATGAATGCTCCAATACAAGGAAGCGCAGCGGATATAATTAAAATTGCTATGATTAAGGTTGATGAAGCTATAGAGGCTGAAGGCTTAAAGAGTAAAATGGTGGTACAAGTTCATGATGAATTAGTGTTTGAAGTAGCTAAAGGAGAAGAAGAAAAACTTCAAAATATTGTAAGAGAAAATATGCAGCATGCTATGGAGTTATCTGTACCTTTGTTAGTGGATGATTCGTTTGGTGAAAACTGGTATGAGGTGAAATGATGGACTTTATTTTAAATAGAAGAAGCATAAGAAAATTTGATTTAACAAAAAAATTATCTAAAGAAGATTTAAGACTTTTGTGTGTTTATGGAGAATCGGCTCCATCTGCAAGAAATCAACAATCAAGAGAATACATTATAGTAGATGATGAAGAACTTATTTTAAAACTATCTAAAGTTTCTAAAGGGTCAATGATATTATCGGATTGTAATACGTTAATTGCGGTAGTTGGCAAAAATCCTATGACTTTATCTACGCCACATATGCAGGCACAAGATTTATCTGCTGCAACCGAAAATATCTTGCTAGCTGCAACACAAAAAGGCTATGGAAGTTGTTGGATAGGAATATATCCATTAGAGGATCGAATGCTTGCAGCAAAAGAAATATTAAATATAAAAGATAATCGATTTGTATTTTCTCTTGTGGCTTTAGGCTACCCTAAAGAGGAAGACTGCTTTTATTCTAAAGACAAATTAAAACGGGAAAATATACATTATAACAGAGGTTAATTATGCCAGAATTACCAGAAGTAGAAACTGTAAGAGAAGTGCTGAGAAATACTTTATTGGGTAGGACAATAACGGATATAGATATTCGATATAGTCCTATAATTGATAATGATAAAGATTTTTTTAAAAATAATGTGGTTGGTAAAAAAATTATAGAAATTGAGCGTTTAGGAAAATACCTTATTTTTCGATTGTCAGAGGGTGTTTTTCTTTCTCATTTGCGAATGGAAGGAAAATACTTTTATGTTTTAAAAGATTCTCTTGATAATAAGCATATTCATGTAATATTTTATTTAGATAATGGATATATGCTTTGCTATCAAGATGTAAGAAAATTTGGTAGAATCGAATATAAAAAGGAAGACGAAATTTATACAACTGTTCCGTTAAAAAATGTAGGAATTGATCCTATTTTATCTAAAAAAATTGAAATACCAGAGATTTATGGTAAAATAATAAAAAAGTATATTCCAATCAAGACTACATTATTAGATCAAAGCATTCTTTGTGGTTTAGGAAATATTTATGTTGATGAAGTGTTATATGCATGTCATATTCTTCCCACACGGATGTCGAATACTTTATCTATGGAGGAAGTAGAAAGCATTGTGGTTGAAACGAAAAAGATTTTAAATAAAGCTATTTCATTAAAGGGGACAACCATAAGAAGTTATACATCTTCTTTAGGTGTGGAAGGCCAATACCAAAATTTTTTATGTGTTCATTTAAAAAAGAATTGTCCAAATTGTAAAAAAGAATTAAGTAAAATTAAAATAGGTGGAAGAAGTACATATTTTTGTAAAGATTGTCAGAGGTAAAAGTATGAAACGTGTTATAGGAATAACGGGTGGAATAGCCAGTGGTAAAAGTAATGTTTGCAAGGTTATTTCTGATTTAGGCTATCCTATTATAGATAGTGATCAAATTAATACAGAATTTTCTAAAAAGGGTGGTCCTATCTATGAAGCGATTTTGAACCGCTTTGGCAACGATTTTTTAGATGAAAATGGGGAATTAAATAAAAGAAAGCTTGCAAAAATAATATTTAATAATTCGGCGGCAAAACTTGTTTTGAATCAGGCAACTCACCCTATTATCATTGAAGAAATAAAAAAGCAAATTAAGGAACTTTCGGATGGAATTATCTTTGTTGAAATTCCTTTATTATTTGAAGCAAAATTAGAATATTTATGTGATAAAATAATTTGCGTATTTTTGAATAAAAAGACACAAGTTCTCAGACTGATGCAACGAGAAGGCATAGATGAGGACTACGCTTTAGCAAAAATACATTCCCAAATGGATTTATATATGAAAAAGACTTTATCCGATTATGTTGTGGATAGTCAAGGAACCTTTGAAGACACGAAAAATCAAGTTTTAAAAATTATCGAAGATTTAAAAGGAGAAAAAGAATGGCAATTGTAGAAACAAAAGAAAATGAAACAATCGATTTATTAAAAACGCACTATTTTAAGGCGTCCTATGAAGAAATAAAAAATGTTTATTTAGAAATATTAAAATCTCTTCATCATAAGATTTTATCTGTCAATGATGATTATGGAGAAATATTCTCAGAAATTCCACATTTATCATGTACGGCAAAAATAATTATGCAAACGCCTAAAGAGACTTCTATTGATTTTTATGTGGATGCAGAGTATTTGTTCTTTAGCACAAAAAAGGCATATAAATTTATTCAAGAAGTACTAAAAAGAGTAGAAAAATCATATCAGCTAAAAGGATTAAGCTTACATATATAGGGAGGAATTATGGCAATAAAATCAGTAGATAATAATTCAAAATTTAATATTTATTCTAGTTTTACGTTATCTAATGATGATGTTGCTGTACTTTCTTTGCTTTATGCACCGCTTATGGGAAGTGATGCATTAATGCTATATCTTGGGTTAACTTCTTTATTAGAAAGAAATAATTTAAAAAGTGAAGAACTAACGCATAAAGAATTTTTTGAAATTTTTTCTTTCACATCTTTAACTTTTACTAAAGCTAGAATTAAATTAGAAGGAATAGGACTTTTAATGGTTTATGAAAAAGAGGAGAAATATGTATATGTTTTATGCCCACCATTAACAGCCAAAAACTTTTTAAAGGATGCTACTTTGGGATTATATTTATATTCTAAAGTGGATGATGCAACTTTTAATTCTATAACCGAGCATTTTAAAATTGAAAAAATTGATAAAGCTCAATATACAAATATTACAAAAACTTTTGATGAGGTATATACATCCTCTATAGATAATGAAGTTACATTTGATAAATTCAAGTATATTTTAGGAAAAAAACCTAATAAGAATATCAAAATTAAAAACTATAATTTTAATTTTGAAAGTTTTCAAAAACAAATCAATTTAGAGTTTTTGGAAACGGGTATTACAAAAACCTTTAAAGATCAAATATGTAATATTGCCTTTGTTTATCATTTTGATGAATATGAAATGGCAGGATTATATCAAGATTCTATAAATAAAAAAGGTCTTTTTGATTATCGTCGCTTAAAAGAAAAGGCAAATGTTTTATTTATATATAAGCGAAATATGAAAGCTCCAAAACTTATTCCTGCAGAAGAGGAAATTGTCCAAAATGAAGATTTGATAAACTATTTAGAAAATTGTCCTCCAATCGAATTCTTAGAAGATATATTACCAAATTACCCTGAAAAATATTTAGAATTAATTTCAGAAATTTATGCGAATATTGAACTTCCTCGAGGTGTAGTAAATTGTATGGTAATGAAGGTTATGAAGGATAAGGGTGGAGATTTACCGAACGTTAATTATTTTAGAAAATTAAGTGAAACATGGATTAAGGATAAAGTATTTACCACAAGTGATGCGATTACGTATGTAACGACTTTGGAAAAATACCAACAAAAGGAACATCCAAATTCAAAAAATAATATAAATGATGGTTGGGATGAGTTATGAGAAAATTAGAATTTAATTTTGATAATGAAGCAGTAGAAAAATATATTTTAGAACTTCAAAAAGCATTTCCACAATATGATATTAATGTAAATAATGCAAATGATTTCAGTTTATTAATAGAAGAACAAAAAAATTGTAGCGGTTGTAATGGATTATCCTTTTGTAAAAATAAGAATCAGGGTTTTCATACCATATATAGCAATGAAGAATTTTCTTTAAAAGAATGTAAGTATAAGAAAGAGTATCGGATTCAAAATAATAAAGAGTCCTTGATTAAAACCTTATATTTACCTAAAAAAATATTAGATGCAAATATAGAAAATTTTGATATAAATTCGGATAGTAGAAAAAAAATTTATAAACATTTAAATGAATTTATTTCTAATTTTTCTTCTGAAAACCAAAAGAAGGGGCTTTATATTTATGGTTCTTATTCTATAGGTAAAACCTATACTTTAGGATGCATTGCAAATGAACTTGCTAAAAATAATATTTCTTGTTTGTTAATTTATTTTCCTGATTTAGTTGTTGATTTAAAAAACGCAATGGGAACTTCTCGTTTTGAATCTTTACTTAATATGCTAAAATCGATTGATGTTTTGATGCTAGATGATTTAGGTAGTGAAAATATGACCCCATGGTTAAGAGATGAAATATTAGGACCTATTTTTAATTATAGATTATTAGAAAATAAAGTTGTTTTTATTTCATCGAATCTTTCTACATCGGATTTACTTTCTCATTTTGCTATTGATAAATTGGGTACGACGAAAGCAGAACGATTAATCTCAAGGTTGCAAGCGTTAGTTACCCCTATCAATATGGATGATGGAATAAAATATAAAAGATAATATTATTTTATTGATTTAATTAAAAAATATTGTATAATAAATATATCGATGATAAAGGATATGATATGTAGTATTTCTTTTTAGAGAGGATATGGTTGGTGAAAATATCTCAAGAGTATTACAATATTACTCCCTTTGGAGATGAATAGAGGAAATGCTATTTCGTTTGATTCGCGTTAAGAATCTTTGAGGTGTTAGAGTCA
>CAYYMS010000014.1:0-41411 GCA_964473015.1 uncultured Anaeroplasmataceae bacterium
TCACTTTATATCCTTATTGTCAACTATTTTTTTAGCAATTCTTCGATTTTTTTATATATTTCTACATCGTCCATAAAGGAAAAATTACTACAATCTACATAAAAAATCTCTCCAGGATAAGAGACACTTCTTAATTCAGTCAATGTTTTTACAAAATCACTTAGATTTGTAAAATCTTGTGATTTATGTACATAATGCCTATTTTCATTTAGTCTTTTTAAAAATCTTTGATGTAAAATATGATTATCTCCTTCAAACTTTAAAGAAAGAACCGAATAATTTAATTCATTAATTAACGCTTTTATTTCTTCCATTTCTTTAGGTTTAAAATTAGATTCTAAAACTAAAACATCTTCATTTTTTTCTAAAATATATTTCATAATGTTAAATGAAATTACAGATAATTTTTTATTATCTTCTCTATTATTCACAATTATGGTATCTCCCAAAATTTCCTTTAGTCTATCTTTATTGATAACTAATAATTTATATTTATCTTTTAATCTGTTTGCAAAGGTAGATTTGCCACCCGCCAAATCTCCCCCAATTAAAATAAGTTTTCTACGGTTCATAACATTTATCACCTCTTTAAAAAATATATCAAATTTATTTTATTTTGACTATATATTTTTTATATAATTCGATAAGAATTCAATGTTTTTTTCCACAAAACCTTTATCTTTTGCCATAACACTTACTCGAATTACTTCTTCTGTACCTGAAGGTCTTATAATGATTTTACAATCATTGTTTACTTCTTTTTTTATATTTTCTACCATTTCAAACAACTCTTTATTATTCATAATTTTAAGTTTATCTTTAACAAATATGTTAATCATCTTATCTTCATACATAGGAATAGAGGAAAGTAATTCCGAAATGGTTTTGTTTTCTTCTTCAATTATTTTTATTATTTGAGATGCAACTAAAACTCCATCTCCAGAATGAAAAATGTTTGCTAAAATAATATGTCCGCTATTTTCTCCACCTAAGGATAAATTTTCACTTTTTATTTTTTCTATAACATGTTTATCTCCAACATTAACCTCTATAGGCTCTATATTATCTTCCTTTAATTTCGCCGTTATTCCAAGATTACTCATTATAGTTAAAACAATCTTATTATTTTTTAATTGGTTCTTTTTTCTTAAATTTTTTGCTAATAAATAAATCAATTTATCTCCATCGATTGTATTACCATATTGATCCACACATAATACTCTATCTCCATCTCCATCAAAGGCAAAGCCTATATCACATTTATGATTAACAACATATTCCTTTAAAGTTTCTAAATGTGTAGAGCCAACATTTTTATTTATATTATATCCATCAGGATCATTTCCAATAACACTTAAATCCTCAGTTATATCTTTAAATATATCCACCGCAGTTTCATAGGTTGCACCATTCGCACAATCAATGCAAATCTTCAACTTGGACTTACTCACATAAGATTTTATAAAATTGATATATTCTTCTTTTGCATTTATTTTCTTAAACGTTCCAATTTCATAAAATTTATTTAAGGGATGGTTTATAAGTTCTTCTATTTCGATTTCTTCCTTCTTGCTTAATTTTAATCCTCTATTAACTATTTTAATTCCATTATCAGTATAAGGATTATGACTTGCTGTAATCATAACACCTATAATATTATGCATAAACGAATAATATATTAGGGCTGGTGTTGGTAAAATGCCAGCATATAATACATCCATTCCGCAGGACAAAATACCAGAAGAAATTGCAGCTAAAAGCATATCCTTAGATAATCTCGTGTCTGTAGCGATAACCACTTGTTTACAATCAAGGGATGCTAATGCTTTTCCTACTTTCATAGCCAATTCTGTAGTTATTTTTTCATTGGGAATACCACGTATTCCATCTGTCCCAAAATATTTCATAAGTATCACCCATATTTATAATATTCATTTCCAAATAAAAAACGACTCTATAAAAAGTCGTTTCTTTAAATTATCTATTTTGAGATTTCTTTAATTATATCTTCAAATCTGTGTAAATTAAAATTAGAATCGAAAAATTCATAATAAGAATTTCGAGTATCCCTTACGATTTGCTCATAATCTTTTATAATTTGTAAATAAGCATTATGGATATCTTCAAAATCAATTTTATCTATAAGACGCCCATTTAAATTGCTAACAAATTCACTAAAACTGCCAATGTTTGTTGCGATGACTGGAGTACCATACATAAATGCTTTGCATAAGCATCCACTTTGTGTAGATCTTCTATATCCCATCCATAAAACTTTCGTCTCATAATAAGCTATATTAATCTCTTCTTCGGTCATAACTTTACCACTATCTACTTTTAAAAATCCTTCATCTATTATTTGTTTAAGTGTATCGTCCAAATAGTAATTAATATTTGTTTTAGTAGAAATTTTAAAATTTAAATTAATATTTTTTTGATAACACCATTTAACAAAAGAAAAATAATCTTCTATTCCATGCGCAACACTTGCGGTACCTATAAAGGAAAAATAAGTTTTATCCATGACATTAATCTCATGATTTAATGCATCATTAAAAACCAAAGGAAAATAAAATACTTTCTTTTTCTTATATAAATTACTCGTAGTCTTAAAGGCATTTTTAGAACATACTAAAATACCATCAACAACTTTTATAAGTTTTGATGCATAAACCTTTCTCCCATAAATTTTGATACATTCTTTAAAATCTTCTTCTTTTTTTATAAAACTATGAAATAATTTTTTATACCCACGCCAAGGCTCATGATTAATAAATAATACTTTACAATTTTTGTTATTCTCTTTTATTCGTTTTACACTTTTTTTATCCTTTGTAGATAGGTTTGTAATAATGACCAAGTCTGCATATTCTTTTTCTTCTAAATTATAGAAAATATTCCCCTTCACATTGTTTGAAACAATAAAATCCTTATATTCTTCATCTAATACGATTTTTGTTTCAAAATTCATTTGATTCAAAATATTATAATATCCTAGGATTAAAGCCAAATGAGCTGGTGAATATTTATTAGAAAGTATAATTGCATTCATATCTTTTACCTCCCATAGTTATTTCTTCAAACTTAAAAGCATTGTTTTTGGATTTTTCCAAAAAACCACAAAATGGATAATCATTCCACATATTACACATAACAAAGCCGTTAATATCAAGCCTATCCAATTGGACGGATTTATTAAAGTTGCAATTCCCCAAAATGCGAAGGTCATAATGGTTGCAGAAAGGACATGCCTTAATAAAGTAGGATAAAATGTGACTTTTCGAATATTAAGACACTTACACATATATATAGGATTAACTATAAAGCTTATTATAAACATAATCACAGAGGTCGTTAATGTTACGGAATAAACCCCTAATTTTGTATAATGTATTAAAATAAACATACCGAATACATTTAGGACTCCTCCTATAATTGTTACAATAGACGGAATTTTATTTTTTATTGTTAAAACATATATGTAATATAAAGGATAAATAACGCCTTCAAAAACAGAACCTAAAATTGTGATTACGGTTAATTGCCAAATTAAATTTGTATCCTCCCCTGGAATCCAAAGATTATAAAAACATAGACCTAATGCAAAAAAACCTGCAAATGCCAGATTAGATAATAAACCAGATAATATCATAGAAGTTTTAAAATCGTTTATTAATTTATTTGTATCCTCTTTAGAATAATCTTCTAAAAGAATCGGTTGAAAAGGTTGTGCAATTAACTGAAATAGTCCAACAAAAATAGTTGAAATACTTTTAGAGATTGCCAATTGTCCAGCAGCCAAAGGGTTTATCCATAAATTTGTTACAATCAAATCTAATCCAGTATTTAACATATTACCCAAACTATTAATACTATTCCACATTCCCTTTAAAACTAATTCCTTAATATATGTAAAAGAAAATTTACTTTTAGATATTTTAATAGATGGAAGATATTTTTTATGTATATAAATATTAGATACTAATACAACAATAGCCGCTGCCACTGAACCTATGCCAACATACCACAGTTTTGCCGTGCATAAAGAAAATAATAAAATTAAAAATATGGCATCAAATATATAAGATATACCTTTAAATATATTTATTTTATCTAGTTGATTTTTTATATAAGCTGCGGAGGTAAACACAGTTCCTATAGTAGTAAGTACAAAATTTAAAGTTGTTAATAAAAAAAGTAATTTCACTTGTTCTATCAACTCAGTAGGAATATTTATTATAAACTCTAATTTCCATATGATAAAAATAAAAACGAAAAAAATGATTAAACCTAAAAGAATATCTGCTAAAAGTACAGAATTAAAGTATTTTTTGCATTTTTCTTCATCACCCTCATGATAAGCTAAAGCAATATATCTTGTAGCATAAGAATTAATTGCAATTGTTATTATACTTGCATAAGATATAAACGTTCGAGCAATGGAAACATATCCATATGCTTCTGTACCTAATGTTGCAGTAATGAATGGGGTTAAAAAAAAGTCGATTAGGTAATATATTAACATTACAATAAATGAACAAACTATTGTGAAAACTAGCTTTACACTTCGATTCATTTTCAAACTCATTTAATTTCACATCCAGACTAAAATAAAACATTTGGTTTATATATTATATTTAATGATTTTGTAGTTTTATTGATTAACATGCTAAAACCATAAGAACAAATTAAACTTATTCCAAATCCAACAATTAACAAAAAGAAATATAAAATGTTATTCATATACTTAGGTTCTATAAAATTAGAAATCAAATATACATAGATATAATAAATAGGTATATGATACAAATAAATTCCAAAGGATTCTCTATCTATTTTCTTATAAATTGTATTCATCTTCTTCACTTTAAAAACGATAAGTGTAATAAATGCGATTGCAGATAATCCTAAAACATATCGTAATCCCATTTTAATTATTTTATAAATAAATATAATCATTTTAGAATCCGTATTATCTATTCGTTGAATCATTTCAGAGTTTATAAGGAAAGCCCCTATAAAAATAAGAAAACTGGTTAGAACGAAAAAGATAAAAAGCTTCTTCGTCTTTTCTAAAATGGATTTCCTATTTTCTTCAAATAAATATCCTAAATAAAACCATATCAAAAACTCTAGGGTTCGATGAATTTGAAAAGGCAAAGTCCCAAAAGAAAATTGAACAACAGATAAAGTTAAAAACAAGATCATAAATAAAATTTTTTTTAATTTTGTATTTATTTTAATATATTTAAAAATAAGAAACATTATAATATTCACTTCAAAAATCATTATTACATACCAAAGATAGTTAATATCGAATCCTAAAATAACATCTTTCAAAATGATGGAAAAATAATTATAATCTTGTCCATAATAACCAACAAATAATCGAATAGGAATAAGGATTAAAAATGCAACTAATATATAGGGAACAATCAATCGGACACATCTTTTACTAACTACTTCTTTTAATTTCTTATTTCTATTAAAGGTTATACCAAAAGTTGCACCAGATAGAAAAACAAACAGTGGCATATGAAAACTATATATAATTTGACGAAAAATTTCCGTATAATTTGGAATATTTAAATTTTCTACATTAGAATAATAATTGATTATATTGCCATCTGATCCAATACTTAAAGAAGTGCAATGTCCAACTACAACTAATACAATTGCAATTACTCTTATAATGCTATAACCTATAATTCTTTCTTTCTTATGCATTTGGACATTACCTCCTTTTTTACTCTAGATTAAACTCTTAATTTCTTTTTCGTAATGAATAAACGACTCAACTAAATTAAAGTCTTTATCAATGATTTCTTTTTGATATTGATAAATCTCATTTATATTATATTTTCCATGAAGTATATCTTCAATCGTTCTTTTGTAATCTTCCGCTGTCTCACAATGAAAATAGCTTCTTCCTTTACTGGCTGGAATTCCTTCAATACCTATTTTATTTGTTAGAATAGGAATTCCTGCTGACATAGCTTCTATAATTTTAACCTTTATGCCAGCTCCTTTAAATAATGGGGCCACAAAGCATAAGCTATGTTCAAAGTACGTTTTAAAATCCTCAACAAATCCAGTAACTATTATCTTATCATTTGCTTTGGAAATTAACGCCTGCGGAGGATTATTTCCAACCACAACAAATCGAACATTGTCTTCCTTCATTAATGGCATAACATTTTCTATGAACCAAAGGGCAGCTTCATAGTTTTCTTCTCGATTCATAGCTCCCCAAAAAAGTATATCCTTATTTACATTTTGACGAACAATGTCCTTCATATTATTGAAATAGGGAGTTAAAATAGAAATTTTATTTTCTTCCACTTTATTTTCAATTAATAAATTTTTATCTTTAAAATTATGAGGAAGAATAAGATTACAATTTTTTAAAGCTTTTATTTCATTTTTCTTTAATTTAAAATATCTTCTTTTTAAAATAAATCTTTTTAATCCTTTCGCTAATTTGTATTTTCTTTCTGCACCTAAAAAACTAACATCATGCTCCGATGCAACAAACTTTGCACTTGGAAAAATTTTTTTAATGGAATCTACCATTAATACAATATTTGTCCATTCCAAAATAACAATATCTGGTTTATAGCCTTTTCTTTTTAATTTCTTTAAACATTTTATGATACTCTTTTTTTTATAATAAGAATCCTTTAAAGATCCTCTAAATGTAACTAAACCTAGCAAATCATAGAATATTCTCTTGATTTTTATTTTTAAACCCCCATTGGAAATAATTGGAAAAGTTTGAAATTTATTCTTTTGATTGATTAAATTTACCTCTTCCTCTTTACAAATTCCTACAACATAAACTTCATTATCTGGATTTAAAGATAAATGCTTGACATAATAATTAAAAGTTTTACCACCCGCATGACGAATTGAATCATAGGCAATGGAATTGGCAACATATAATATTTTATCCATCTTTTTTGCCTCCTAGGCTATTAAAAGCACAATAGTTAAAATAGCTATGATGCTTATGCAATAGCAAAAAATACTCAAATTTTTAAATTTCTTAACTCCATTGTAAAAGAAAAATGCAAAAGAGCATAACAATAAAAGTTTGTGTCGAGGTTCGGATACACTCGAATAAAATATGGCATATAATACCGCTATATTGGCAATAATTAATAGCCAAAGTAATGTTTCTTTTGTTTTCTTTTCTTTAAAACCAACATATATTCCAAATAAAATAATTGGTAAAACAAAAGTATTCCAACAGGATAACAAATAATAAATTAACTCAATGTTTCCTCCAAAATTAGCGTGGTAACTTCTATCAATATTTTTTATTATATTCGATTGATTATAGACATTAGGGAAGAGAATGTATTTTATCATTCCAATCGGATTTATATCAAATGAATAATTCCATTTTATTCCAACAAAGTTGGCAAAAAAAGATACAACCGAATTTCCTAATAATAAAATTAAGAAAATTACGAAAGAGGAAATCAATGCAAAATTCTTCTTTTTAAATCCATAATATATATATAGTGGTATCGTTATAATTACCGTATAATATCTTAATAAAAATAAGATAAAAAGCAAAAGTAAACACTTTAAATGACTTATTTTTTTTGTCTTAAAGGAAATTAGTAATTCCGATAAAAAATAGATGATCCATATATCTCTCATTAAGACAGATGAGCTTTGAAAAAAACATGCGCAAGTAGTTAGCATTATAAAAACAAAAATCTTATCTCTTCTATTTTTAATTGAAAGAAAAGAAAGAATATTATTAATAGTTATTAAAGTGAAAATGATTTGTAAAAAATAAAATATAGTCAAAGAGAATTTTATATCAAATATGGTTGGAGTAAAGGAAACGAAAGCAATAAAATATGCATATAAAATATAACCAATTTGAGAAAAAGATAAAGCGAACCGTTCATCCACTTTATATAATTCCTTCAATGGAGTTCCCTTGCTTATAGCGATAGCTCCATTAAAATGTGCAGTTAAATCCGCTCCCGGGACTCCATAATCCCAACCGATAACTTCTTCCAAATAATAAGTAAATAATAAGGACAAAATGAAAAAAAGTATCATAGAAAATACTGTTAAAACTCTTATTATATTTTCTTGTTTTAAAAGTTTTTTTCTTAAAAAGAATAAACTTATAATTATTAAAAATAGTCCCATAACTTCTCCATTTTTAGTCCTATATTATATTAGGATTTTAATAATTTTTTTATCTTCATAAATAATTTTATCCATGTTCGTGTTATTATACCATATTTTTTATAATACTTTAAATAAATATTTAAACTATCAAAATAAATTTTATCTTTTTTTGACTTATTCTTTTTAAATTCTTGATTAACCGTTGAGGACTCCATGTGAATAACACATGCATTAGAATTATAATAAGATTTATATCCATAATCTAACATTTTTTCTGCAAGAATCTCCTCTTCACAATATAAAAACGTCCTTTCATCAAAACAATCAACTTCTTTCATAACTTTATTATCTAGAAGCATGCAGCAACCATGAAGCCGATATACAAATCCATTATAATTCTCAAGTTTCTCTCTTTTTTTCTTATATTTAATCGCTCCAAAAGTCATATTCCAGACCGTTGATTTATCTTTATAAGGATAACATACTTTATTATCCAAATCGACGATTTTTGGTCCTACAGAACCAATTTTATTATCTAGGTCAAAACTATAAACAAGTTCATTTAAAATATTAAAATCATTAATTTTGACATCATTATTTAATATCCATGTATAATCAAAAGAATGATTTATGGCATATCTTATTCCAATATTATTACCTGCAGCATATCCTGAATTAACCGTGTTTGCATAAAAAATATAATTGTTTTCTTTATTCTTTTCTAATATATCTTTAGATTCATTCAAAGAGTTATTATCAATGACCATAATTTCATAGTTTGAATAATTAAGTTTTTTTAAATCATCAATTAATTCTAGTGTCATTTTGTAACTCTTATAATTTAAAATAACAATTAAAACACTCTTGGTCATCCTAAAATATCCTCCTATTTATAGTATCTTTCCATCCAAAGTAAATATTCTCCAGTTTCTATGTTTTTAAGCCATTCTTGATTTTCTAAATTCCATTTTATAGTTGGTCCTATACCTGTTTCAAAGGTATATTTTGGGTTCCATCCCAACTCGTTCATTAATTTTTTGGGATCTATGGCATATCTTAAATCATGACCCGCTCTATCTTTTACATAAGTAATTAAAGACTCCGGTTTACTTAATTCTTTTAAAATTGTCTTAACAACTTCCAAGTTGGTTCTTTCATTATGACCACCCACATTATATATTTCTCCGTCTTTTCCTTTTCTAACAATCAAATCAATGGCAGTGCAATGATCATATACGTGTAGCCAATCTCTAACATTCGCACCAGTTCCATATATTGGTAAAGGTTCATTTGCTAAAGCCTTTTTAATAATCAAAGGAATTAATTTTTCAGGAAACTGATAGGGACCATAATTATTAGAGCATCTTGAAATTGTACATGGTAAACCAAAAGTTCTATGATATGCCATTACAAGCAAATCCGCAGAAGCCTTTGATGCACTGTATGGACTTGAGGTATGTAAAGGCGTTTGTTCTGTAAAATATAAGTCTGGTCTATCCAGTGGCAAATCGCCATAAACCTCATCTGTAGATACTTGATGGTATCTTTTTATTCCATATTTTCTACATGCATCCATTAAGGTTTGGGTTCCCATAATATTTGTTTGTAAAAAAATCCCTGGATTTTCAATACTTCGATCCACATGAGATTCTGCAGCAAAATTTATGACATAATCAAACTTTTCCTCTTCAAATAATTTGAAAACTGCTTCTCTATTACAAATATTTTCGTGAACAAATTTGAAGTTTGCTTTGTTCATAATTGGTGTTAAAGTTTCTAAATTTCCAGCATACGTTAGAGCGTCAATACATACAAATTCATCCTTTGGATATTCATTAACCATATAATGACAAAAATTTCCACCGATAAACCCGGCTCCTCCAGTAATTAAAAATTTACTCATTTTCTTTCAACTCCTTTAAGTATCTTTGTAAGGCATCCTTCCAATTAGGAAGTTTACGAAAGCCAGCCATTTCTAAAGATCTTTTACTCATTCTTGAGTTTAAAGGTCTATCTGCTTGCTTGGGCATAAGCTTTTTATATTCTTCTGTCGTGATAGGATGGACGTTCATAGAAATCTTCGATTGTTTAAAGATTTCAACAGCAAAATCATACCAGCTTATTATTCCTTCATTTGTTGCATGATAAATTCCATATTTTTCGGTTTCAATCATATCACATAATAATCGGGCTAAATCATAGGTATATGTGACAGAACCAATTTGATCATTTACAACATTTAATTCCTTTTTGCCCATAGCAGCTAGTTTCAACATAGTCTTTACAAAATTATTACCATTTATGCCAAATACCCATGAGATGCGAATTATAAAATATTTTTGTAAGGTCTCTAAAATAAAGTTTTCCCCTTGTGCTTTTGTTTTACCATAAACAGATAAACCGTTTTTGTTATCTGTAGTTTCAAACTCCTTGGTCCCTTTACCATCAAAAACATAATCGGTGGATATATAAACCATTTTAGCATTTATCTTTTTACAGACATCCGCAATATATTTCGTTCCTAATGCATTAACCGCGTATACCTTCTCCGGCATTTCTTCAGCTTTATCCACAGCCGTCCATGCCGCATTATGCATAACAATTTCTGGGCTATAATCTAAAATATATTTATTCACAGCCCCTTCATCTGTAATATCTAATTCTTCAACATCTATACCTTTGACATGAGTATATCCTCTTTTATGTAATTCCCTTACACAATCATATCCTAGTTGACCTTTAACTCCTGTAACTAGGATTTTAACATTTTTTTCCATAGAATGTCTCCTAAAACTCAATTTTAGCATCCTTTAAACTTGGATGTTTTTTATCCTTTTCGGATAATAAAGGTTCTCCCGCATAAGGCCAAACAATTCCAATTTCAGGATCATTCCACATTATACCGCCCTCATCTTCGGGATGATATAATTCATCACATTTATAACAAAAGGTTGCCGTTTCACTTAAAACGACAAATCCATGAGCAAATCCTCTTGGTATCATAAATTGATTTCCTTTTTCAGCCGATAAAATTACGCCAGTCCATTTGCCATAAGTAGGGCTATCTTTTCTTAAATCAACCGCTACATCAAAAACTTCCCCTTCAATACATCTTACAAGTTTGGCTTGAGGAAATTTTTTTTGAAAATGTAGTCCTCTAAGAACGCCTGCTTTCGATTTGGATTGATTATCTTGAACAAAGGTATAATCTAGGCCTGCTTCTCTAAACGAAGACTCTTTATAGGTTTCCATAAAATATCCTCTATTGTCCCCATATTTTACAGGTTCTATTATAAAAACATCCTTTATTTCTGTTTCTATAAAATTAAAATTACCCACACGTTGATTCATTAATACTTAACCTTTCCTTCTGCAACATTAAATAAATGCTTACCATATTGATTTTTGCTCATAAGTTCCGCTTGTTTTAAAAGTTCTGTTTTAGTAATCCAACCATTATTATAAGCAATTTCTTCTAAACAACTAATTTTTAAGCCCTGATGGTCTTCTATCATTTTTACAAAAGCCGTTGCTTCTGCTAATGATTCATGAGTTCCTGTATCCAACCATGTTAATCCTCTACCGAAAGTAATAACCTCCAGTTTATCTTCTTTTAGATACATTTGATTTAATGTAGTTATTTCTAGTTCTCCTCGCTTGCTTGGCATAACCTTTTTCGCTTTTAAAGATACCCCTTTCGGATAAAAATATAAACCGGTAACTGCATAATTTGACTTAGGTTCTTGAGGTTTTTCTTCAATAGAAATAACTTTTCCAGAGGCATCAAATTCAACAACTCCAAATCTTTCTGGATCTGGCACATAGTACCCAAATAGGGTTGCAATTCCCTTTTGACTGTTTTCAACAGCTAATTTTAAAGATTTTTTTATTCCATTCCCATAAAAAATATTATCTCCTAAAATCATACAAACTTCATCCGAACCAATAAACTCTTCTCCTAAAAGAAAAGCTTGGGCCAATCCATCTGGAGATGGTTGCACCTTATAGGTAAGATCAAGACCAAATCTCTTACCATCTCCTAATAAAGATTCAAACCTTGGAGTATCCTCAGGAGTTGATATAATCATAATTTCTTTTATTCCTGCTAACATCAATATACTTAGAGGATAATATATCATTGGTTTATCATATACTGGCAGTAACTGCTTACTTGTTACAGTAGTTAATGGATACAACCTTGTACCAGAACCACCAGCTAATATAATACCTTTCATAACATCATCTCCTAATCTAATCTCTTATAATTAAATTTCACTTCATATTCTTCATATTTTGTCTTTTTAAAATACAAATCTTGGATTCCCGCATTATATGCAGCCTCTAAATCTGACATTTTGTCACCTATAGCAACACATTTTTCAGGATTTAAATTAAACTCTTTTATGGCATTTACAAATAAACCCGATTTGGGTTTTCTACAATTACAATTATCCTCTGGTTTATGAGGACAATAATAAACCTTTGTAATAGGAATGTCTTTTTGTTCAAATTGTTTTAACATCCATGTATTAAGAGTTAGAAAATCCTCCTCTTTATATAGTCCTTTGCCTATACCCGCTTGGTTTGTAATGATAAATAATAAGTATCCTTTTCTTTGATAGTCTTTGCATAACTCAAAGATACCCTCACAAAATTTGAAATCCTCAATTTTATGAACATGGCCATAATCTTCATTAATAATTCCATCTCTATCTAAAAAAAGAGCCTTTTTTTTTAAGTCATTTTGCGCTTTTGCATAATCCTCGGGAATTCCTATATCAATAAAATAATCTTCCGATAAAAAAGTCTTAATATTTAATACATTAATATATTTTTCAAAAAAGTCTTTTTCTAAAGAAAATTTTTGAGGCAGATCGAATTCATCAAATATATTTTTAGGCATATAATAAATACCGCCATTTATATATCCCTCTTCTACATACTTCTTTTCGGAAAATTTAATAATCGTATTATTTTTTATTTTCACTTCACCATAGCGATCAAAATTACGCATTTTTTTACAAGCTATAGCCAAAGTATTAAGTTTTGCCATTTCGTTAAAATCTATCTTAAACATGGTATCCCCATTTAAGATAAAAGCAAAGTCCTCTTCTATATAAGACATAGCTTTTTTTATACATCCACCTGTTCCAAGTGGTTCATCTTCAATGGAATAAATGATTTTCATATTTTTAAATGAATTTCCAAAATAGTTTTCGATGATTTCCTTTTTATATCCAACAGCTAAAACAACACGTTGAAATCCTTGATTCGATAAATCGTCTAAAAGATATTCTAAAAAAGGAATCTCTCCTATAGGTGCCATAGGTTTGGGAACATCCGATACAACACTTTGTAATCTTGTACCAAAGCCTCCGGCTAATATTATTGCTTGCATAATGCCTCTCCTTTAATTTCCAAAAAATTCATTTTCAATAACCAAGCACATGGTATGATAAATTGGTAAATGATATTCTTGAATTCTATACGTATCTTTTGAAGGAGCCTGAATGGTAACATCAGATAATTCCTTCAATTTCGAATCCTTTTCTCCTGTTAAAGCAATAACTTTGATATTTAATGCTCTTGCAACCTTTGCAGCATATACACAATTAAGTGAATTGCCTGATGTTGAAATGCATAATAGGACATCTTCTTTATTTCCATAACCTAGCACCTGTTGAGCAAAAACTGCGGAAGGTAACTGGTCATTAGAAAAAGCGGTAGATAAGGCCGTATGAGAAACTAAAGAAATAGCAGGCAGACCATATTGTAAAGAATTGGAAAGTTCTAAATCTCCAATTTCATTTACCAACTCTTCCGATAAATTTCTAGGAAGTACAAAGCCCTTCATTAATTCTCCTACTATGTGCTCACAATCTGCAGCACTTCCCCCATTACCACAGCATAATAATTTTCCTTTATTCTTAAACGATTTAATAATAATTTCAATAGCCTCTATAATTTGAATTTTACAACAATCTAAATTATAATCCTTTATTAATTGATTTATATATTCTAAACTTTTATTCTTCATCATATATCGTCCAAGCTTGTGCACCATAATCTACAAATTCAACAATCTTGGTTTTCCCTTCTTTTTTATTTTTTAAGGCATGAATTAATTCATAACGTTTTTTTGGATCACACCAAATCATCATAAATCCTCCGCCACCGGCTCCACTAATTTTAGCAGCCTTTCCACCATTAGCAAGAATATAATTATATATTTCCTCAATATGAGGATTAGAAATAACGGATGCGGTTTTCTTTTTTGCCAACCAATTCAAATGTAAGCATTCTGCAATACCATTAAAATCAGCCTTTAAGATGCATTCCTTCATTTTATTCGTTTGGTTTTTTATTTCAAACATAGCTTCTAAAGATTTCTCATTATGTGAAGCTTTCGTTTGCTCTTCTATAATTTTTCCAGAGTCTCGAGAAGTTCCTGTATAAAATAAAACAAGAGAATTTTCGATTTCATTTCTTATCCAACGCTTTAATCTCAATGGATTAACAATTACTCGATTATCACTATAAAACTCCATATAGTTTAAACCACCAAAAGTGGCTGCATATTGATCCTGTTTTCCGCCAGAAAACTTTAAATCATTACGCTCTATATCAAAGGCTAATTGTGCCATATCATATTCCCCTAATGGTAAATTAAGCCATTCTTGGAACGCTTTAATTATAGTTACTACCATCGTAGAGGATGTTCCTAATCCTGAACCTGCTGGGGCATCACTGTAGGTTGTCATTTCAAAGGATAAAGGATTGCCATTATTATAATCCTTTATAATACGATTATAAATTCCGCAATGTAGAGGCAAGCCCTTATCTATGGGAAGTTTAGAAACAGAATCAAACTCAATATTCACATTTCGATCGGGTGAATTAAATTTAATCTTCCCATCATTTTTTGGAAGAATCGTACAATAGGAAAACATATTTATTGTTACATTTAATACACATCCACCATAATGATCACAAAATGGAGATACATCGGTTCCTCCACCTGCTAATCCTAGCCTTAAAGGCGTTTTAGATCGAATTATCATTATATTCACCACCTAAAATTTCATTTTTAAATATTTGTTCACCCATACGCAAACTATGGTTATTTTCTAGATAAATTAAAGCATTTTTTATTAATTCTTCGCGTTCTTTTGAATCATCATATAAGCGATTAATATATGCACAATATTCATCATCGGTATTAGCAACGAATACATTTTTTTCGTTTTGAACTTCTAATCCTTCTATTCCAATCATAGAGGTTATAACTGGAATACCATACCCCATGGATTCTAAAACCTTAATCTTAATTCCAGATCCATATGGAATGGGGGCCAAAAGACAAAGACTATTCAAAACATAATCCTTTATAGAATCTACATAACCAGTAAAAAATACGTTAGTATACTTTTCAAATAAAGCCATATTTTCTTTACTACATTTTCCTACAACAAGCAATTTAAAATTATTACTTAGCTTAGGAAGTATGTCATTACATATTTTAAGTAAAGTACTTTGATTTTGGGCAGCATCTATATTACCTAAAAAACAAATTTGATTTTTATCATATACAGTATTTTTTATATCTTCAAATAACATAATATTTTTTACACATACTGGCCATGATATTGCCTTGTTTGTATTATATTTTAAATTATATTCTCTACTTTCTAAGGGAGAAACTAAAAGAATTTTATGAAAATACTGAATTGCTTTTCTTTCGTTTTTTTCCATTCTTTTGGTTTCAAACTTTAATATGAATTTATTTAAATGAAAAATATTTATTATTTTAACAAAAGCCTTAGGTAGCATATCTTTAAACTGACCTAATGCATCTTCTTTCGATTTTATACTTGTCCTATATCTCTTAGATAAGATATCATCCATATCTAAAATTTTTACTCCACTAAACGGACAACGTCTAACATATAAAGAGGTTCGAATCATATCACAAATTATAATATCGGGTTGATATTCTTTTACAATTTGATTAAATACCTTTTGTGATTTTTTAGAATAAACTCCAGAAACTTGAAGTGGATATCCTTTATATAATGATAAGGTAAGCACATTAAATATTTTTTTAAAAAAAGAGGGATAATCTAATTCACGAACTAAAGAAAGATAATTCTCTTGATTCTCTATTTTTTTTGAAGACTTTAATGATACAACCGCAACCTCACAATACTTAGATATCGTGTCTAAATATTGTTTTAGAGTATAGGATCGCCCATCATTCACTGGAAGTGGTAAACGTGATGTAAGAAATAACACTTTCTTTTTATTTTCTATCATTTTGCACCATCTCCTCTAAATACTCCAATAACGGTATGGAACAAAATTCTTATATCTAACCAAAAGCCTCTTTTGACAGGGTAATATAATTCCATTTTCATTCGATCCTCATAAGATATATCACTTCTACCATGGCTTGCCCAATATCCGGTTAATCCAGGTTTAACCTTCAATAATAATTCTTTCTTATCTTCATATCGTTCTAATTCTTCTAATAAGATTGGTCTCCAACCTACCACGGACATTTGGCCTATAAATATATTCCAAAGCTGAGGTAATTCATCTAAACTTGTTTTTCTTAAAAACTTTCCAATTTTTGTTACTCTTGGATCATCGGTTATTTTATAATCTCTTTTATACTCTTCTAATTGCTCTTGCGTCAAGATTTCTTCTAAAGGTCTATCATCTTTACGCATACTTCTAAATTTCCATACTTTAAATAATTTTCCATTTTTTCCCACTCTTTTATGGCCATAAAAAACAGGGCCTTTTGATGAACATTTTACTAAAATGGCAAGGATTAAAAAAAGCCATGAAAATAAAAGTAAAGCTAAACCAGAAGATAAAATATCAAATAATCTTTTACAAAAAGTAAATATAGGCTTTCTTCTATATAAAGAAATACTATACTCCATGGAAAGACTCTCTTGTACTGATTTCCGCATTTTAACACTCCTACTTAATAATTTTTTATTTTGTAAAAAAAAATTAAGTATTCTAACATCTAAGCACTGTAGATAAAACTTGTATATTATTTTTAATTCGTTTTCTATTTTCAATTTCAAAAACCGTTGAAATTTCTAAATCTATATAATCGTTTGCTGTATATATTTTCTTCTTGTCTTTAATATATGGTAAAACATATAATATAACATATTCAGAATAATCTTTAAAAATGGTAAATCCATCATATCCATATTTCATTAAAAGAGTAATAAACTTAGAAAGAAATCCTTCACTAATAAATACAAAGTTTATAAATCTTTCAAATAAAATACAGTTGGAATAGATAACTTTTAAAGACCATTGGTATAAAGTATCATTTCCCACGCCCATTTTATATAAAGCTACCAATCCTAAATATACACAACATAATGTAAAACCAATAAGGATTACTTTTCTAAAAGGCTTAGAAATTAAGGCTATGACAAAAAATATGATACAAAATGCTATAATAATAAATATATTATTTATTATAAAATTCAATAAAAATTGTGACATTTTAATTTCTCCTCCTTTTTTAGAAAATACTTACAAATATCATTTTACCATTATTATGTCCATTTTACAATATTTTTATCATATTATACCTATGGTATAACATTTTAAGCATAAAAATATTGCTATTCTATAGAATAAACGTTAAATTTATCCTTTTTAAAATAAAAAAGAATGAAAAATTTAAAAAAACATAAATTCTCATTCTTTTTTATTTTAATATATTAAATTTTGATTTTCTTTGGGAAGGTTATCAAGTGATGCCATAATTATCATTAGCGGAACCATATAGTAGTACATTGTATAAGTATTATCTATCAACCCATATATATCTACGATTATATACCCTATGAACATAACTCCTATAATTGATTTTTCTAGCTTAAAAATTTGTTTATATTTTTCCACAAAATGTATTATTAGAAAAGCAAAACCTAAGTTCCCAAAAGCAGCCAATGTTTCAAATAGAGTTGAATGATATACCACGTATACTGGCTTCCAGATTTCTCCTACAAACTCATAATAATATTCTGCAACAATTCCTGAACCAAAAGTCATTCTTACAAAATCCTTATTCCAAAGATTTATAGCTTGCTTCCACAAGTTGAATCTTCCATTATCATCTAATCCATTCGTAAAAATATTATCTTTTATCTTTAATACTAAGTTGTTAATTCCCCATAAAAATTGTATACCTACAATACCTAAAATACATGCAGATATAAAGGTTAAACAAACGACTAATCTCTTTTTAGCAAAAATAGAACTCCAAATGAATAATAAAAATACTTCTATTATACCAAACAGTATAGTCCCTCTGCTTGTCGTAAGAAGCATACCTATCATTATAAAACATAATTTTAACAAACAAATTACAATATTAGAATATTTTTTTGTTTTAATTAAATTTATAAAAATAAATGGTATTCCTACACACATCATTATTCCAGCTTCATTGCATAATCCCCAACCAAGTTTATAATAAAAATTTAATATACTTTCTTCAGGATTGCTATAATGCATTAAGAGAACTTTCCAAATACATTCTAATGAAACAAGCAAAGCCATATATCCCATAGATTTACATAAAAATTTAAATGAATCTTCTTTTAATGAAGAAACAAATATAAAATATATTAAAAGATAAAATAAAAAAGTAAAGTACAGTAAATATAAAACTTCTTCTCCTGGCAATATGATATTGTGCCATAGAATAGGAAGCACACATGAAACACTTAATAAAAGTACACCTTTCCCAGATTTAAATCGAGAAATGTGAAAACCATGCCGTATTATATATAGTATTACTACTATTAAAAATATAATTCCACATACAAATAATGCCCATGGAAAGTCGGTAGATTCAAAGGTATTCCCATTAGAGAATATAAAAAATAAAGAGCACGGTATCATATATTTAAAATCATTTAATACAATAAGTGATAAGGTTGCAATAAGTAAAATACTTATCATTCCTGCAAGAGATGAAAACCGCCAACAGAGTAAGGATATTAAACATAAAATCAAACAGTATACTTCATCAAAAAATGGATGATTTTTTATGTTTTTCATATTCTCTCCCCCCCTTACTTTTATATATTATAGCAATACTTTATCACAAAAGCAAACATATAAAAAAAGAATTCAATATATCAACTGAATTCTTTTTTTAATTATTTATCTATTTGATCTTTCCATATAACTTCATCATTAAAATCAAAAAGTTCAATTATAGACACTTTTAATCCTTGCGATAAACGAATTAATGTAGATAATTTAACATCACCTTTAGCATTTTCAATATAACCTATATTTCTTCTAGATACATTAGAGTATTCCTCTAAATCTTCTTGTGTTATTCCTTTTTTCTTTCTTAATTCTTTTATCCGTTGTGCTAAGCATTCTTTTACAATTATAATTTCTTTTTCATGTCCTTTGTTTTCCATATTATCACCATATTAATTATCAACCAATAGGAAACTCATTGCCACGCAATACACTGCGTATTTTTAAAAATCTTTATAATTTTCTGTTCATTTCCTCTTTAACAACTTCGAGTGCACTAGCAATGACATCATCCATATCAAAATATTTATATTGCCCTAATCTTCCTCCAAAGATTACCCTATTATCCTTTAATGATAACTCCTTATATTTTTGATATAACTGGTTATTTTTCTCATCATTTACAGGATAATAGGGTTCATCTCCTATCTGCCACTTTTTTGAATACTCCCTTGATATTACGGTTTTTGGACTTGTCGTATCAAACTCAAAATGTTTATGCTCAATTATCCTTGTGTATGGAACGTTATAATCGGTATAGTTAATCACAGCATTTCCTTGAAAATTTTTCATATTATAAATTTCATTTTCGAAACGAACGCATCTATATTCTAACGGACCAAAACAATACTCAAAATATTGATCAATTGCTCCTGTATAAATAATTTTATTGGCCATTTTCTCATATTCCGTTTTATTTTCAAAAAAATCTGTATGTAATCGAACTTCTATTCCATCAAGCATTTTCACAATAATTTGCGTATATCCTCCAACAGGAATTCCTTGATATCGATCATTAAAATAATTATTATCAAAAGTAAATCTAACGGGGATACGTTTTATAATAAAGGCTGGTAATTCTTTACAATCTTTTCCCCATTGCTTTGCCGTATATCCCTTAATTAACTTTTCATAAATGGTTTTTCCTACTAAATTTATAGCTTGTTCCTCCAAATTTGCTGGTTCTTTCTTATAATATACGTATCGTTCCTGTTCAATTTTTTTCATTGCATCCTCTGGAGTAAATACATCCTTCCATAATTTGGTAAATGTATTCATATTAAAAGGCAAATTATAGCATTCCTCTTTATACCTAGCCACGGGCTGATTAATATAATTATTAAATTCTGCAAATTGATTTATATATTCCCATATAGCCTTATCATGGGTATGGAATATATGTGCACCATACCTATGAACTTGAATTCCCTCTATACTTTCCGTATATATATTTCCTCCTAAATGCGCTCTTTTTTCTATTACTAAGCATTTATATCCTGCCTTATTTAATTCATATGCACAAACGGCACCAAACAATCCACTTCCAACGATTAAATAATCATACATAGTTTCACCTAACCCTTATATATTTTGCTATAACAATTTTACCATTTACCTAAAATTTTTACAAACAAAAAAGCACTTTTGCTTACTTAATTTCAAAAGTGCTTATCTTCTAATCTCTAAATGGTCTTGTGGAAGCAATATGATACAATTGCATCAAATATTCCATATCCTCTTTAGATAGAACAAAATCGATATCCAAATTATCTTTAATTCTTTCCTCATGAATGGATTTCGGAAGAGGTAAAGTATTTCTTTGTATACAATAACGTATACATATTTTAGCGATCGATTTATTATATTTCTTTTCCATACTTCTAAGTTTTTCATTTTGAAGCAATTCTCCTGTAGCCAAAGGAGAATATGCCTGAATTAAAATGTCATTTTCCTGGCAATATTTTGTAATTTCTTCTTGAGTATTTCCAATAAAAAAGCGAATTTGATTCACCATAGGTTTAAATCCTGTTGCAGAAATTAATGCCTTTATGTCCTTAACATGGAAATTAGAAACGCCAATCGCTTTAATTCTTTTTTGATGATATAAATTAATCATAGCTCTCCAAGCCTCTATATTTCCCATCGTACAATCTTCTCCCACATTACTCCAAGGCCATGGTGCATGAATTAAATATAAATCTATGTAATCGGTATCTAAATTTTTTAAAGACTTTTCAAAATATTCAAAAGTTTCTTCATAAGATTTTATATCCGATGGAAGCTTTGTTGAAATAAATATATCTTCTCTTTTTACACCAGAATCATGAATAGCTTTCGCAATACTTTCCTCATTGCCATACGTATATGCCGTATCAATATATCTATATCCATGCTTTAAGGCACATTTAACCGCATGATAAGCTTCTTCTCCATTTTTTGTTTGCCATGTACCAAACCCAATATAAGGAATTTGAATACCATTATATAGTTTTATAAAATTCATAGTTTCCACCTCAAAACTATTATATCAAAATATGTGCGTATTAATCAAACATTAATTCTTTTTTAATTTCTAATTCTTCTTCAATAAAAATCTTTTTTGCTATTTCATATTATATACTAAGCAATTTGAATCTAGGTTATATTTGCAATAAATATTGATTTATTTTTAAATTTCACATATAATATAAATGTCGAAACAACAGATATGGAAAAAGCAAACGAAAAGAGCAGGACGGCAATCCTGCTCTTTTCTCATTTTAAGGAAACAACAGATATGGAAAAAAGCTGGCTACTTCTTAGAAGAGCCACCACTCCGAATTATCAAATACACCAAAAGTAAAATGATAATCAGGGCGATTAGGTTTTCCACCTAATACCTCCTTACACGTCCATCGTTTCCTCCAGACGTAAGTAATACATTGTCCATTGCTCCTTTAAAATGTTTGCATTAAGATAATACTTAATGACTTTTTCATTATAACATGATCTATAAATAATACAAGTTAGAAAAGGCTAAATTGATATATACTCTCATCAAGTTAACAAATATAGATAACTCTTTAAATATTTCGAAGGTGCTCAACGCTCCGTATTCGAAAAATGACCTATTCTTAATTTGTATGAAAGAAAAAAGGCTGACATAAAAGGCTCAAAAAACCTTGTTATATCAACCTTTTTCCCTTATTTTAAATTTAGAATTCCGACGTCCTAAATTATAAAATTCAACTGGAGGCCCCGATCGGATTCGAACCAACGATCAGGCAGTTGCAGTGCCGTGCCTTACCACTTGGCTACAGGGCCATTTTATTGAACGCTCTTATTATATCAAACTCAATTTTCAATGTCAAATTATATTTATCTTTTTTATCTTTTTGGCACTCTTCTATTGACAGTGCCAAATTTGGTGGTATAATAGAATTGTAGTTGAGATATACTATAACTAAAAGGAGGGATATATATGATGAATCAAGATTATCCATCAAATGAAAATGTTTTAGAAAAGTATGGTAGAGATGTGGTTGCTTTAGCAAAAGAAGGAAAAATAGATCCTGTGATTGGTAGAGATGAGGAAATTAGGCGTATCATTAAAATTCTTTCCCGTAAAACAAAAAATAATCCTGTGCTAATCGGTGAACCAGGTGTAGGTAAAACAGCAATCATTGAAGGTCTAGCAAGACGTATTGTTGCAAATGATGTTCCTTCTTCTTTAAAGAATAAAAGCATATTTGAATTGGACATGGGTGCTTTGGTTGCAGGAGCAAAATATCGTGGAGAATTTGAAGAAAGACTTAAGGCGGTATTAAATAAAATAAAAGATTCGGATGGCAATATCATTATGTTTATTGATGAAATCCATTTAATTGTTGGGGCAGGTAAATCGGATGGTGCACTTGATGCTTCCAATATGCTTAAGCCTATGCTAGCACGTGGTGATTTGCACTGTATTGGCGCTACGACTTTAAAGGAATATAGAGAATACATAGAAAAGGATAGTGCCTTGGAACGTCGTTTCCAAAAGGTATTGGTTTGTGAGCCTACGGTTGAGGATACGATTTCTATTTTAAGAGGAATTAAAGAACGATTTGAATTACATCATGGTGTTACCATTCAAGATAATGCCATTGTGGCTGCTGCTTCTTTATCGAACCGATATATTACCGATCGCTTTTTGCCCGATAAAGCCATCGATTTGATAGATGAGGCTTGTGCTTCTTGCCGTATGGAAATTGATTCTAAGCCTACACTTTTAGATGATGCCGATAGAAAAATTGCTCAATTAAAAATTGAACAAATGGCTTTAAAAAAAGAATCAAATCCCACTTCAAAAAAGAGATTAGAAATACTAGAACAAGAACTTAAGCAGTTAGAGATAGAAACTAAGAATTTGACAGAAAAATGGCAAAAAGAAAAGAAAGAAATCGCAAATTATAAGGAATTAAAGAAAAAATTAGAAGATTCTAAATTTCAATTGGAAAAAGCCTTTAACGAAGGAAACTATCAAAAGGCATCCGAATTACAGTATTCTTATATACCTAAACTAGAAACACAAATTCAAGATTACCAAAACATATCAAAAGAGAATCATCTATTATCTGAATCGGTTACCGAAGAGGATATTGCGGAGGTTGTTGCCAAATGGACCAATATTCCAATTTCAAAATTAATGCAAGGAGAACGTGAAAAAATATTACATCTTGCTGAAACACTAAAAGATAGAGTGATTGATCAGGATGATGCTGTTGAATTAATTTCCGATGCGATCATAAGGCAAAGAGCAGGAATTAAAGATGAAAATAAACCGATTGGCTCCTTCTTTTTCTTAGGCCCTACTGGTGTAGGAAAAACGGAACTTGCCAAAGCATTAGCGGATGCCTTATTTGATAGTGAATCCCATATCATACGTATCGATATGTCCGAATATATGGAATCCCATAGTGTCGCTAAGCTTATTGGAGCCCCTCCAGGATATGTCGGATATGATGAAGGCGGACAGTTAACCGAAAAGGTAAGACGCAATCCTTATTCTATTGTTTTATTTGATGAAATAGAAAAGGCACATCATGATGTATTTAATATTCTTCTACAAATTTTAGATGATGGAAGGCTATCGGATTCTCAGGGAAGAACCATAGATTTTAAAAATACGATTATCATTATGACATCCAATATAGGAAGCGAACTTCTTCTTTCTTATGATAACGATAAGATGAAAAAGGTTAATCTTTTATTAAAACAAAATTTTAAACCTGAATTTTTAAATCGTATTGATGAGATAATTACCTTTCATCCATTAAATAAAAATGTGCAGTTAAAAATTGTTACAAAACTTTTAAGAAATCTAGACTATCGTTTAATCGCTCAAAACATTAATATAACTTATACAGATCAATTAAAACAATATATTTTAGAACAAAGCTTTGATGAGGAGTATGGGGCAAGACCGGTAAAAAGATATATTCAAAAATATATCGAAACCTTTATTGCAACAAAAATAATTAAAGGAGAAATAAAACCAGACATCCCCTATGTTTTAGATGCTTTAAATAATGAAATTCGAATCTTAATAAAATAAAAACAAAAACTTTCAAATCTTAAGGACTTGAAAGTTTTTTTATTACCTTTAAATATTGGAATTAAAGGTTTCAATTAATAAGTCTAAATCGATACTTTTTTTATCATATACTGTTATATCATAGTTACAAATAATATTATTTTTATAGTAAACATCTAAAATAGCTTTATTTTGATATAATCGGAATTTTAAAGATATAGAATCATATTCATTCTTCTTTAAAGGTAAATAGATATCATTTTTGATATATATATAGTAGGATACATCCATTTTTGTATCATAAATACCCTTTTTATAAATAGGTATAAAATCATACCCATGCAAAGAATTAACCAAAAGTCGATGATAATTCCAGTCATCACTTCTATTTATAGTTACCACAATTACATCCATATTATCTTTTACATAGTTACTTACTAAAATTCTTTTACTTTTCTTTGTATATCCTGTTTTTCCCCAAACAAACAATTCATCATTCTTAACTAATTTATGCTTGTTAACCCATGAATATTTGGTAGTATCACTATTACAAGAATAGGTATGCGTGCTAGATATTTTTTTAAAAGTCTCATTATTAGAGGCATAGGCGCTCAATATAGCCATATCATATGCGGTAGATAAATTATATTCTCTTTCATCTAATCCAGATGCATTTTCAAATACAGAATTTCGCATTCCAATTTTTTTTGCAGTTTCATTCATTAGTAAAATAAATTTTTGACTATTGTTTTGACTTAATGCTGAAGCAGCATCATTTGCGGATCGAAGCATTAACGCATAAAGTAGATCGATTCGTTTTATTTTCTCATTTTCTTTTAAATAAACCTTAGAACCTACCTCATTTACATCCTCTTTCGTAATAATGACTTCTTCTTCTAAATCGTAATTTTCAATTGCCGTAATAGCGGTTAATATTTTCGCTGTAGAAGCCACGAGCATCTGGGTATGAATATTGTCTCCCTCTAATACTCTCAAAGAGCTTCTTTCAATAACAATATGACTCGATGCATTATTTATAAATGTACCAGATGTAGTACATAAAAGGAAAATAGGTATTATAATAAGCGTACATAATATTTTTAATTTTTTCAAAAGAAATCACCTTTAAAATATATGTGCAAAAGAAAAAGAATAAAACACATTCTTTACAAATGTGTCTTAATAAATAAATTATTATCCTAGCATTACATCTAAAATCATCATAATACAAAATCCTATACATACACCAATCGTCCCATAAGTACCCTGTGAACCTGGAACAAGCTCATCCACTACAACATATATCATAGCACCTGCCGCAAATGCAAGTGTATAAGGCATTATAGGCTTTATGAAATAAATAAGGACAATGGCTAATACACTCGCAATAGGCTCAACTACTCCCGATAGTATTCCATATAAAATGGATTTCGTTTTGGAATTATCCTTAAGCATATTTAAAGATATTATACTTCCCTCTGGAATATTTTGTACACCAATACCTATGCTTAATAAAAATGCGGATGTCATTAACATTGCATCTCCCGTTAAAGCCCCAGCAAAAGCAACACCAACACTAAAACCTTCTGGAATGTTATGGACGACAACAGCAAAGTTTAACATGTTAATCTTTTTCTTAGCCATGATAAAATCAAAAACCATTAAAAAACACATTCCAAGAACGAATCCTATTGTCGCTGGTAAATAACAAGTATAGGGATTATCTCCTGATAGCTCTATTGCTGGTAAGATCAAACTCCAAATACTTGCCGCTAGCATTACCCCTGCCGCAAATCCCATCATTAATTTATGAATGGATTCCTTCATATTATTTTTAAAGAACAATGCTAGTAACGCTCCTAAGGTTGTTCCTATAAATGGTATAAGTATTCCTATAACAATATTATGCATATAATCACCTAATATTATATCTATGCATAATCCTTATATTGTTTTAGGGAAATTGTTCTAATAATTCTTTTCATCGAAAAAATTTAGATTCTTTATCGAAATACTTTTTATATGTAATTCAAATTAAGCAATGATTTTTATCTATTCTTTTTTATTAGCACTTTATGATAGAGGAATAGACAAACTGTATTTTTAAAAATTACGTTTTTTCCCAAACTTTGTTCCTTCCAGTCTTTATCCAATCTCATTTATAAAATTATAACTATAAAAAAGATTCTTGACAATAAAAACAAAATCAAGTAGAATATATATCGTGGCAGGACCTAAACCATTTTGGCATGGCTACCTTGAAATATCAACACTTAAAATGACGATTTTATTTAAGTTGAATTCCTAAAGAGTTTTTACGACGGTAAGAGATTATGTGAAAACAAAAATCCACAATTATTAAGGATGCGTGAAAATGCATCCTTTTTATTTGTTTCTTTTTAAATTTATTTTTTCTCTATTAGGCATTTTATTGTTTACTTCTTCGTGAAGTATAATATGCTTTGCCAAATACTGACTTTTTCTTTATTGCTGACGTTGCAGTTACAATGATGTCATCTAAAAAAGTTGGAGAAAAAAATAAATATGGTGTAGTACCTATTTAAAATTACAATACTCTTAAACTTTGTAAGACATTCAATCGTTATTTCTTTTGTGTAGTACCTATTTAAAATTACAATACTCTTAAACTGCCAAAAATTCACTTGTTCATAATATGGCGTGTAGTACCTATTTAAAATTACAATACTCTTAAACTTAATGCTACTTGCTCTCAAATCAAATCCAGTGTAGTACCTATTTAAAATTACAATACTCTTAAACATTTAGTTCGTATGGGCTCTTCTTTATTTGTGTAGTACCTATTTAAAATTACAATACTCTTAAACTGTTTCATTTCATACCCTTTTATACCCATTGTGTAGTACCTATTTAAAATTACAATACTCTTAAACTATCTAGCAAAGAATATTCTACTCCTTATAGTGTAGTACCTATTTAAAATTACAATACTCTTAAACTTTGGAAATATTTCATTCAATTTCATTCTTTGTGTAGTACCTATTTAAAATTACAATACTCTTAAACCTTACTCTTTATGGTGTATTGGACGTTTTAGTGTAGTACCTATTTAAAATTACAATACTCTTAAACTAAACTTGCCAACAGTATCAATAATAATTGGTGTAGTACCTATTTAAAATTACAATACTCTTAAACTTCCTGGATATGTTCTGGACGACAATATTCGTGTAGTACCTATTTAAAATTACAATACTCTTAAACTCGTATTAGGTGTTAATACATAAAATATTAGTGTAGTACCTATTTAAAATTACAATACTCTTAAACTGCCAGAAATTCACTTGTTCATAATATGGCGTGTAGTACCTATTTAAAATTACAATACTCTTAAACTATTTATAAATATCGATCGCACCTTGTTTCAGTGTAGTACCTATTTAAAATTACAATACTCTTAAACATTTCATCAGCGAATACTTTTGAAGGGGAAGTGTAGTACCTATTTAAAATTACAATACTCTTAAACTATAAGAGCGTATTTTTAATAGACGAAATGGTGTAGTACCTATTTAAAATTACAATACTCTTAAACTCATAATCATAAAGAATATTTTCATATTTTGTGTAGTACCTATTTAAAATTACAATACTCTTAAACTAACTTCTCGCCCTGATTGAATAGACAATCGGTGTAGTACCTATTTAAAATTACAATACTCTTAAACCTATGGTGAAAGTGGTTTTCAAAGGGTTAAAGTGTAGTACCTATTTAAAATTACAATACTCTTAAACTAAAAATATAGATTTAGATTATGAAGGAATAGTGTAGTACCTATTTAAAATTACAATACTCTTAAACCTCAAAATTTTATGAGGTTTAAGGGCAACCTTTTACTAGGATTGTAATTATAGTTCAAATCAATTATAAAATTCACATAGATCTTTATCAATAATTATTTTGTTAAAATTTGAATTTTTATTAATATTATTACTATTGGTACTTATAATTATACAGCTAATTCCTATAAGATATAATTCATCTATCAATAATGTTATATCCTTTTCTTCAAAATACATATTTAAATTGACAAATATAAATATTTCTTTCTTATATATTTCAAAATATAATTTACAATAATTAATTAAGTTTTCTAATCTATTTTTAGAATTATAAAAACTAATTCCTATAGATTTAAGCAAATTCTCTATATCAATATCATCTTTATAATTTATATCCATAAAAGAATGATATCGTATTTCTTCTATCAAATCAGATGTTAACAAATAAATATTATTTAGTCTATCTTTTATAAAATCTTTATCTATAAATTTATTTATTTTTATAAAATCATAAAAATATTTGCTTTTCGAACAGTCAATACTAAAATAATCGCTTATTACTTCTATTTTCTTTTCTAAATATAATTGTTCATAATTATGATCATAAAACATAGCAGTAGTATCAATATCGAATTTTAATTTATTGATAAATTCATAAAAATAATTTAAATTTTCTATTATTAAAATATTGTACTTATCTTGCAAGCATATTTTCTTTTCAATATTATTAAATTTAATATTTATCATATTTCTATTATCCTATCCTCATTATTTATAATATCCGTTTCAAAATCACCAAGCAAATATTGTATAGATGAGAATTGTTTTTCTGTAATGACTAATAGTGCTATATGCCCATCTTTAGGTACTTTTGCTTTAATATTATTCTTTGTTATTTCCACATTGGTCTGATTAATTGATAGTTTTATATATACAGATTTTTGAAGCATCAAAAAGCCTTCCGATTTAATTAATTTCACAAATTTCCGATAATTCCTTGCCTCGGTTGAAGTTGTCATAGGCAAATCAAAAAACAAAATCATTCTCATATATCTAAAACTCATATTCTATAAACTTTATCTTTCCAATGTCTCCTGTATTTAAATAAGAAAGAATACTCTGAACATATAAATGTATAGCGTTATCTAAAAAGGTTTCTCTACTATTAAAAAGACATTTAATTGTTAATAAATCAATCATTTTATTTTTAAAATTCGTATCATCAATATCTTTACTAACCACTATTTTGTCCACCAATGGTCTTAATGGTTCCATAAAATCACAAGACAAGTTAAAAGGATTGGTTTCACCAATATGATGAATGCCTAATTGTGTTAAATATCCAAAAGAAACAATTTCTCTATTTATAGCCGACAAAAGAATACTATATCCGTAATTTAAATATTTATTTTTTTTATTGCTATCATCTCTACGAGAAAAGGAGACGCCAAATAAAGAATTGAAATATACTTTTGCCGCATGTCCCTCTCTATTAGAGACATCTCCTAATTCTACTCCCTTTATATAATCTAAAAGTTTTTGGCAAGAATCCTCTTCTTTATATTTTAAAAGATTAGCTTGATTATATATTTTTTGTTTTATTATTTCTTTCCATAAATATTTTTTACTATCTTCATTCCAAGATATTTGTTTCTTTATTTTGGAATAAGAATTATGTACAGAATGATAAGGAACCAATTCAAATTGAGGGTTATTTTTCTCATCACAAATTATTACACCTATTTTCTTTTCTACTAATTTTGACATTAAAGATATTGTTATCGCAGATGAGATGTTTTGAATTATAATTAAAGAGATTTCATCTAAATTAATCTTTATTTCCTTTTCACCTCTACAAATTAAATAATTCAATGAATATTCCATCTTTACACGATTTTTTATGATTATTGTTCTAAAAGACATAATTATATTTCAAATATAACCTTTTCATAATATCCCGTAATAGATTTTGTGATGATTTTTGTTCCATATGATAAATTTGTTGAAAGTCTAATTCTTCCTGTATCCTTAGATCCTTTTAACAATGTTAAATCACCTCTTGAAGCTTTACAAGTTTGAGCATTTAAAATATTTTTTAAAATAATGCATTGATTTTTTAAAGATAATGTTTCAAAAATACCTTTCACATCCTTTAATTTTTCTGCCAAATTATTTAACATTGCGCATTTGTCATAAGGCTTTGACATAAATTTTTTTATGATATAATTATATAGTTCTAAGTTTTTTTCTTTAGATATTAATGCTATTTTATTTTTAGATTTATGTAAAATATATTCCGTTATATCTTCAGCAAGGTCAAGTTCGGATGCTTTAAGAATCTGTTTTATATATCTTGTATTATCCATAGACCAGTAAGATTGAACATTTATTACTCTATCAAATTCTCCACGAATACGATATTCAAAACCATTTTGTAATAATATCATATTTTGTCTTATATTGTCTAACACTATAACTGGATTTGTAACTTTATATGTGCTTTCAATATAATTAAGTTTATCTTCCAAGCATTTTTTTGAAACTAATATTGGTAAAGCTACAAATAAATATTGTTCTTTTCCTTTTTTTAGGTGTCTTACAACGCAATAATGTGAAAATTCCACATTATTATATCCACCATATTTGGTACAATCAGATAATGGACCACTATTTTTTAAAGGAATCAATTTTTCCTTTTCATCTGGAGATGGAGAGTAAATAGTTTCTTTATAAAATGCACCTTTTTTCTTAGTCATCATATATGAAGTTAGGACTTCTACCTTGCTTAATTCTTTCTTTACATCAATTATAGTTTTATTCGGCTCCCATGCCAAAAGATTATTACCATTTTTTATGGAGTAGTCATAAATTTTATCTAATTTAAAAGAAATTCTATTGTTCTTTAATTGTTCAAATCGTTTTATATTCATTTCAAAACCATATTTAGAATTAAAAACATTACCTACCACTACATTCAAATATGCATCATGTGCATGATGTAAATCATTTATCTCTCTACACTTTGGAATATCAAATTTTTCTCTAAAGGCGCTAACATTAGAGGCTTTAGACCAAATCACTTTACAATTTTTATTTCTTGTTTGTAATAAATTAGCTACCACCTTTACAATTTGATTGGTAAATACTAATTGTCTATTAATAAATTGAACCAATTCTTCAGATGTTAATTCATTTTTTCTTATTAATTTATCATACTTATTATTACTTATTAATTCGGATTTTTTTAATACAACCCATAATTTTCTTGCCGATTCATTTATTATTTCTGATTGGATGGGATAGATATCTTGTTTTTGGCGATTTAATGAGCTTTTTACTAAAACCATATTATCTAAACTATCATCTTTAACTAAAGATTGAGGGATAATATGATCAATATCATAAAAATCCGAGAATAATTGTTCAATATTTATAGGCTCATTAGAATACATACATCTTCCCAGTTGAGTAAAATATAAATATAATTTTTTAGCTCGTAATTTTCGATCATCATATTGTTCTAATTTCCCTTTAAGTTCATTAAACTCTTCTTTACTTAGAACATCATATTCTCTTAACACCTTATCAATAGTTTTAAATGTTTCTATGATTTTTTTCTTTCTAGAAGAAGTTTCTCCTTTTTTTCCATTTCCCCTTGTACACTCAATAAAAAACTTATCAATTGGGTGTTTTAATATTTTTTCAACTTCATCCACTATTTTAATTGTACTCCAAATACCACGTTTAATGGCAGGAGAAATTGGTAAAGAATCAACAAGTTCATAATTTACCTTATTCGTAGAAATATTATATAGCTGTTCTTTAAAAGAATAATTCGTATTATATATAATTTCTATAAAATTTTGGTTTGTTTCCTCTAACAAATCCATTATAGATTTATCATGTGCTTCTCCCATTTCATCTATAATTGTAGTTTTTAATTTAACTAATAGATCCTGAGATAGTCTTCCAAAACCTTTATATGAAAAGCCTTTTATTATATTACCAATATCTTTTGGAAGATGATATACATCCTTCAATCGTCTGGATAAAATTGACTTATCTTCAAAAATAGTAATTTCTTCTATAATTTTTTCAATCATATCAAATTTTGATTCAAAATCCTCTTTAAATATATTTTTAAATGAAATCCAAGAAGATAAATTACTCTTAATTTCTTCTATATTTTTATTATCATTACCAGAAGTAATGATTACATTCTCCTCATATAAAGATTTAAAAAAAGTTTTTATTTGTTTTATTGTAACCTTTTTATTTTTCAAGAACAATTCATTGATTAAAGCTTGTTTGTCTTTATAAGAAATAGGCATACCATTAACGTTTATCTTATTAATCTCATTTAACACTTCAAATCTAGAGTAAATTAATGAGTTTTTAGGCAAAGTAGTACAATCGTACATATATGTACAATGATTTTTCATTCTATTAATAAATTCTTGTGCAGTTTTTTCGATGTCTACAACTTCTTTAAAATTCCATGGATAAATCTTTTCTTCTTTTCTTTCAATCCAAGCAAATTTACTATTACGATTTAATGGTCCTACATAATAAGGAATTTTAAAAGTTAAAATGGAAACTATTTTTTCCATAATCGTCCCATAATTATCTTCTTCTAAAAAAAATGGATAGAATTTGCTTTGCTTTTGCAAAATACTTTTCATTTCTATTTCATTTAGTTGATAAGGAAAAACACCATTATCTGTAGTGTTTAATTTTGGAAGAAAACTATTATTCTCCATATCAAGAAGTATAGAATCAAAATACTTATTTTTATTTGGAGTTATTCCTAATCTTTTTCTTAAAAATGCATAAAAATCTTCTACTTTCGCATGTTTTAATGTGGTTTTAGAATTATCCACCAAATTAGAGCCAATATAATTAGGATAATTATTTTCAATGGATGCATCTCTAAAAATATCATTATATAGATTTTTATGGTTTTGTATAACATATAATTTTAATGCTGATAAATCTTTTGCATGTTTGTCAAACTTATCCACCATTGCATAAGAAAGATATGGTTGACTTCCTAATAATCTTTTCAAAATTATTGTATCATAAATAGCCTTGCATTTATAAATAAGTTCTATATCATCTTCTAAAACAGTTTCCAAGTTGCTTATGAATTCATCTATTTTTGGATTATTAAAAGATAGTTTATCCAACTCTTTATATTGATCATCTTCAAATAAATCATTTACTTTTACTATCCCACCACAAATTAGCGATATGATAGAAACAAGATTTTTTTCTTTTTTTATACCTAATAAATTATTTAATGCTTCTTTTGTCTTAGTAATTCCTTTATTATTTAAAAAGGCATCAAATAAGTCCTCATTTGAAAGACTATCTAATGAAAACTTGTTTAAATCTTCGGAAATCAATTCATTTAAGTCTTTAAAATAATTAAGTAATTCTAATTTTTCAACATTAAATTCTTGTCCTTCAAATGTGAAATTGCCTCTATATTTCACCATATGATGAAAAGCTAAATAAATAAATCTTATATCAGCCTTTTCATTAGTTTCAAGTAAGAACTTCCTAAGATGATAAATAGTTGGATATAAGTTATAGAAATCTACATCTGTAAACTTATTATCCGTAAAAAGATTATATTTAAGTTTAGAGTCTTTATCTTCTATTTTACAATAAGAAGAATTAATTTTTTTAAAAAAGAACGGATCTACTTTAAATGTTTCTTCTTCAAATAAATCTTGTAATAGGGCTATTCTTTCTTTTCTTCGTTTTAACCTGCGTGCACTACTTCTACGGGTTCTTCTTTCTTTTTGAGTTTTTGCCTCATCAAACATATATACTCCCCATAATGACTTCCCATTTTTCTTTACTAATCTATAGTGATTATCTGTTATTGCCCAACCCACTGATTTTGTACCAGCATCTAATCCCATAAAAATTTCTTTTTCCATCTTTACATCCTCCTAAAAATATGGTAATATTAATTTGTAGTTATCTACAAAAAATTACAATACAGAGTTTAAATAAAAATTTATTCAAATCATCTGTTATGCAGAAGCCTTGTTGATAGGCTTTTTATTTTTCATTTTATAGACTCTCACACTATATATTTTCTTTTATTATATCATATGCTGACAAAATTCGACCAAAAATCGTAAGTAAAATTTCGATATATTTCGACAAAACAAATTTAATATATTAAATTTTGCTTCTCATATATTTTATTTAATTATATTACTATATGATGGTTTCGAATAATTTAATCTTGCAAAAGAAAAACCCAAAAATATACTGATAGTTCATTATATTTTTAGGTTGTATTTTTTTAATTTCTAGTTTTTCTATACACTTAACTGTAAGCCTATTATCCTAGTTTTCTATTGAATATCAAAAACTAATTAAAATTTATTCAAATGTTAACTATCTTTTCTCTGATTCATTTCAATCAGTAATTTCCGAACCTCATTTTCTAGGACTTCTTTATCTGGCATAATGCTAGTATATTTGGTAGCATATACATTATTTTCTATACCTTGCATAGACATTTCAGCAACAGCTTTTTCTTTATCAGCACATAATATTATACCTAGAGGAGCGGCATCCATTTCATCATTAACTTCATTCTTATAATAATTAACATACGTATTCATTTGGCCAAAATTTTCTGGTCTTAATTTGCCTATTTTTAAATCTATTAAAACATAGGCTCTTAAAATCTTATTATAAAATACCATGTCTACATAGTAATTCATTCCTGCTATACTTATTCTTTGTTGCGTACCAACAAACATAAAACCTCTACCTAATTCTAGCAGAAAATCTTCAATATGGTCTATTAATGCCTTTTCTAAATCACTTTCAAGTATTGGCTTATCTTCAGGTGTTCCAATAAATTCTACAACCATAGGATCTTTTATAAAACTATCAGGTGTTTGATAGGTAATCCCTTTGGCTGCCATTTCTAGAACTACTTGCTTGTTTACTTCTCCTTTTGATAATAAAAGTCTTTCATATAAAGATGAATCAATTTGACGTTCAAGTTCTCTAACACTCCAATTTGAATTTTCACATTCATGTTCATAAAATGCTCTAGCATTTTCATCTGAAACTCCTAATAGCAATAAATAATGTGACCAACTCAATTTGCCAGACAGTGTTTGGCATTTTCCATATTGCAAATAAAATTTCCTCATAGATTGCAAATTTGAACGAGAAAATCCACGACCATATAAATTAGTCAATTCCTTTGACAAAACTTTCAAAGAGGCAGCACCATATTCAGCTTTTTCTTTTCCCTTTTGTTCATCTTCCACAATCATTTTACCTATATTTAAATATGTGTTAATCATAGTTGTATTAACATCTTTAACTATTATCTTTTTTGCTTCTTCAATTAGTTTCTTTATGCTATTTAATAGCTCAAGATTTAGAACTTCTTTGCTCATAAATGGGCATACCTCCGTTGTCTTATTTTAGAAAATGAATTTTAATAATTTTATGTTTGAATGTAAATATTTTTACTTAAATGTATTATAACATAAATATACCTTTTCTTTAATCTATCATATCACAAAAACCGAAGTGATTTTATTTTATAGTGCATATTATGATTTTACGATTCTTTTATAACTTCAAAACGTATTGCTTTATCTACTAACGACATCATATATAATAACTATCTGTTTTTTACGGATGTATTTTCAATGTAAGCTAATCGGACTATGCTCTCAATTTTAATAATTTCAACCTAATTTTATAAATTTAATCTTCATTCTCAGAAAAATGGAAATAACTTAGTTCTTTATATCCAAGTTGAATTAACGTATTAAGTTTATCATTGTATTCTTCTTCATCAACAAAAAGTAAATCTTCATATGAGTTTCCATTTTCAAAGTAATCCGTATATAATATTATAAATTGCTTATCTATTTTGTTAAAAAGTACCACATACTGATCTTCATTATAATCAGCATTTTCTGTGGGTGTAAAAAATCCTTCCCATTTTTCTATATCCTTAAGTAATAAGTCTAGGCTTTTAAATGCCTCAATATATTCATTTAAATCATAATAGGTTTCCCCATCATAAAATGAAAGAGAATCTAATACATCACTGATTTCATATCTTATAATTTTTTCTAGTTCACAATCATAATCTTCTGTCAAATCATCTGAAAACCCACCATTTAAGATCCAGCAATATAAGCAACTCCAATGTGCTAAACATTCATCTGAAATTTCATTGTTTTTATATTTATTAATAGCTTTTATGATTGTTTCTAATCTATAATACTTCTTAAATGGATGATCATTATCATACTTTACTTTCGTTTGATCAATATTAATTTCTTCTAAATCACAAGCAACATTACAAATTTTCTTGGTTAATTCCAAATCAAACATATTTATCACACTCCTTCTTTTTATACTTGCTCAACAACATCAAAAAATCTAAAACTAAATTTTATATTTTTTTCATATTATTTCTCTACCAAGGATAAGGAAACTACACTCTCAACATGGCTTGTTCTACTGAATAGATCCACTGGTGTTGCTTCTAGTAGAGTATAGTTATGCTTTTCTAAATATTCAATATCTCTTGCCATAGTAGCAACATTACAGGATATATAAATGATTTTAGGTATTTTCATAGATATTACGATATTTAAAAACTTTTCCTCACAGCCTTTTCTTGGAGGATCAAAGAAAATAACATCGATATTTTCTTTATTCGATAGTTTTACAATTTCATCTTCACATTTTCCACAAATAAAGGTCGCATTAAATATTTTATTTATTTCTTTATTTCGATTGGCATTTTTGATTGCAGATTCTACTACCTCTATACCATATACATGCTCTACATATTTAGCTATATTAAGCGTAATGCTTCCCATACCACAATAGGCATCAATAACATGCATATTCTTATCTAAGTTTGCCATACGTATCGCTTCTAAATAAAGCTTTTCACATTGGTTGTGATTTACTTGTAAAAAGGAAGATGGTGATACTTCAAATTTTAAACCTAAGATTTCTTCTAAAATGGTAGGCGTACCATATAACAATTTATACTGATTCGACAAAACCACATTGGTTTTATTTGAATTTATATTTAAATAAATCGATTTGATTTGTTCAAATTCTTCTGTTAAAAGAGAAACGAGTTTTGAAAAATCATAATCCTTTGTCACAACCAAAACAACCATAGTATCCTGACGCTTTGTATGACGAATCATTACCTCTTTAAAAATACCTGTGTGCGTTTCTTCATCATAAATGGAAATGTGAAATAAGGATAAATATCCTCTAATCAAATGAAGGATTTGATTATCTAAATCGGAGGATACTATGCATTTATCCATAGGAATTATAGTATGAGATTTTTTTTCATAAAATCCATAGATTACATCGGCTTCCTCGTCTCTTTTAAAAGGAACCATAACCTTATTCCGATATCCCATTATTTCATCTGCTTGGATAATTGGATTATACTTTATATCTTTTTTTAATGTGTTTTTTAATTTGTTTTCTTTTACCAAGAGTTCGGTTTCATAATCCATATGCTGTAAATCACAGCCACCACAAAGACCAAAAAATTTACAATCGGCTTCTATTCTATTTTTAGATGCTTCGATGATTTTAATTGTTTTAGCAAAGCCATAGGATTTATGTATATTTATTATTTCACATAGAACCTTTTCATTCTTTAAGGCACCTTCTATAAAAATAATCTTATTTTCTAAATGGGTATATCCATAGCCATTTATATCATAGCCTTCAATATTAACTTCATATGTCTGATTTACCTTCATAATACCACCCATTTACTTATATTTTTTTGCCAAACCACCTTCCGATGTTTCCCGATATCGGTAGGATAAATCCTTTCCTGTATCTAGCATAGTTTCTACAACCAAATCAAAAGATATTTTTGAATCACTATTATTTAAATAAGAAGATAGCTTTGCCGCATCGATTGCTCTAAGAGCCGCTACCGCATTTCTTTCGATACAAGGAATCTGAACATAGCCCTCAATAGGATCGCAAGTAAGACCTAAATGATGCTCTAAAGCAATTTCACTTGCAGATTCAATTTGTTCTAAAGGACCACCATTTAACTCTACTAAAAATGCGGCAGCCATAGAGCATGCACTTCCTACCTCTGCCTGACATCCGGCCTCTGCACCAGATATAGAACCATTTTGTTTAATTAGATTTCCGATTAAACCTGCCGTTTTTAAAGCATTGACGATTTCCTCATGGCTAAATTTATTTAAATCCTCTGCATAGCGAACACATGCAGGTAAAACCCCTGCTGCCCCACAGGTAGGTGCGGTTACGAGTTCTCCACCAGATGCATTTTCTTCACTTACTGCATAAGCGTAAGAAACGGTTTTTCTTCTTTCTATTTCCGTAGGATCGGTTTCTTTACTATTTTGATAATATAAATAATTTGCTTTTCTTTTTATTTGTAATCTTCCTGGAATAATTCCAGTTGTGGCTAATCCTCTTTCTATGGTTTGTTTCATTACCTGATAAATATGCTCCATATAAGAATGAAACTCTTCCCCTTCAATTTTATCCACATATTCATAGAGTCTCATTTTGTAATCCTTACAATATTGAGCAATTTCCTTAAACTTATTTAAAGGATAAATATGATCGATTACTCTTTTTGGATCTCCTTCAATTTCAATAGCGCCTCCGCCAATAGAATACACACGCAAAAATCCTATCCTTTTTTTATCCTTATATCCTATAAAATCCATGGTGTTTGGATGAGGTGGTATCATGTGAATATCAAACTCGATTTTACAACAAATCGGCATTAGTGTTTTTTCTATAATGTAATCGGTTAAATGTCCTTTTCCAGTTAAAGCTAAGGATCCATATAATTTTACAACGATATGATCACAATTTGGATATCTTTTTTTAAATTCTTTACTTGCTTCTAATGGTCCAATCGTATGAGATGAGGATGGTCCATTCCCAATTTTAAATAATTCTCTTATAGAATACATAAGATATTCCTCCTTATTTTTCCGCCTTTAGCTCAAGTATGGCATCTCTTACTTGGGCAGCCGCTTCAAAATTTAAATCTTTTGCATAGGCACGCATCTCTTCTTCTAATTCATTAATTAACTGTATTTTTTCTTCTTTTGTTAATTTTTTCTTCTTTAAGGCGCTTGGTGCTACATCATCTAGTTTCTTCATTGTAATCGATTTAGGTATCTCCTTAATAATCGTTTGAGGAATAATATGATGCTCTTCATTATATTTGATTTGGATTTCTCTTCTACGACTTGTTTCCGTAATCGCATCTTTCATAGAATCACTGATTGTGTCGGCATACATGATTACTCTTCCACTTGCATTTCTTGCGGCTCTACCTATCGTTTGAATAAGAGATCTTGTCGAACGTAAAAATCCTTGCTTATCTGCATCTAAAATACATACTAAAGAAACCTCAGGCAAATCAAGTCCTTCTCTTAATAAATTGATTCCCACAAGCACATCATATTTTCCCATACGTAAATCTTTTAATATTTCCAAACGCTCTAATGCCTTTACCTCCGAATGAAGATAAGCAACCTTTAAACCTAAGCGCTTTAAATAATCCGTTAAATCTTCACTCATTTTTATGGTTAATGTCGTAACTAATACACGTTCGTTTACATTCATTCGTTTTAAAATCTCTGCATAAATATCATCTACCTGTCCTAAGGAAGGACGAACCTCGATTACAGGATCTACTAATCCAGTAGGACGAATAATTTGTTCAACAATCGGATATTTGGATTCAAAATCTCCAGGAGTTGCAGACACAAATAAGGCCTTACATAATTTTTGGTCAAATTCTTCAAAGCGTAAAGGTCGATTATCTAAAGCACTAGGAAGTCGAAATCCATAATTTACTAGGGTTTCCTTTCTAGAACGATCTCCATTATACATTCCTCTTACTTGTGGAAGTGTAACGTGTGATTCATCCACAATAAGTAAAAAATCCTTAGAAAAAAAATCGATTAATGTTGCAGGGGTTTCTCCTGCATTTCTTAAGGATAAATGTCTTGAGTAATTTTCTACTCCACTACAAGAACCTGTTTGCTCTAGCATTTCAATATCATACTTCGTTCTTTGTTCAATTCGCTCAGCCTCTAAAGGCTTTCCTTCTTCAATAAATTTTTTATGGACTTCACGTAATTCTTCTTTTATTCTTCTTAATGCTTCCTCTAATTTTGCTTTATTCGTAACAAAGTGAGTAGCTGCAAAGATATTTGCAAATTGGATATCTGCAATCGTTAAACCTGTTGTTACATCAAAACTACGAATTCTTTCTATTTCATCATCAAAAAATTCGACACGTATTCCTTTAGAATGTTCGGATATAGGTATAATTTCTAAAACATCCCCACGAACTCTGAATGTTCCTCTTTTAAAATCAAAATCATTTCTTTCAAACTGCATTTCAATTAGTCTTTGATAAAGATTCTTTCGATTATACGTTTCTCCAACCCTAATATTTAACATGCTTTCCTTATAATCTTCTGGATCTCCTATACCGTAAATACAGGATACGGATGCAACAACAATCGTATCTTTATAATCCATTAAGGCTGCCGTTGCACTATGTCGTAACTCATCAATTTCTTCGTTGATGCTTGAATCCTTTTCAATATACGTATCCGATGCAACAACATAGGCTTCTGGCTGATAATAATCATAATACGAAACAAAATATTCGACGTGATTTTCGGGGAATAGTTCACGGAATTCAGAGTATAAT
>CAYYMS010000015.1:0-32027 GCA_964473015.1 uncultured Anaeroplasmataceae bacterium
GAGCAACTGACTTGTAATCAGTAGGTTGAGGGTTCGATTCCTTTTTTCGGCACCATATGTCCCGTTAGCTCAGCCGGTAGAGCACTTGACTTTTAATCAAGGGGTCAGAGATTCGAATTCTCTACGGGACACCATTTGTATGCCTCGGTGGTGGAATAGGTAGACACGTGGGACTTAAAATCCCATGCCCCTTAAAGGCGTGCCGGTTCGACTCCGGCCCGAGGTACCAATTTTACATAATCAAGTTGGGGCTATAGCTCAGCTGGGAGAGCGCCTGTTTTGCACGCAGGAGGTCAGCGGTTCGATCCCGCTTAGCTCCACCATTTGTAAAACTTGATTATATACTGGTATTCGATATTGATATGAAATTTGGCTCTGTAGCTCAGTTGGCTAGAGCGAACGGTTCATACCCGTTAGGTCGTGGGTTCGAATCCCTCCGGAGCCACCAATAATTATTGGACCCGTAGCTCAGTTGGTTAGAGCCACCGGCTCATAACCGGTTTGTCACAGGTTCGAGTCCTGTCGGGTCCACCAGTTTATTATTTATATGGAGAAATACCCAAGTGGCTGAAGGGTTCGGTCTTGAAAACCGATAGGGGATGCAAGTCCCGCGGGGGTTCAAATCCCTCTTTCTCCGCCATATATCGCGGGATGGAGCAGTCTGGTAGCTCGTCGGGCTCATAACCCGAAGGTCGTTGGTTCAAATCCTTCTCCCGCAACCAAGTGGTTCGGTGGTGTAGTGGTTAACATGCTAGTCTGTCACACTGGAGATCGCGGGTTCAAGTCCCGTCCGAACCGCCATCTTAATGCCTCGGTAGCTCAGTCGGTAGAGCAAAGGACTGAAAATCCTTGTGTCGGCAGTTCGATTCTGCCCTGAGGCACCATTTTTAATACTTTCAAACCTTTCTTATATTTTGACTTAGTTAGTGATTATGACTAAGTCTTTTTTCTTTAAAATGAGATAATAAAAAGGTTTAAAGTTTTAATGATTTAGGAATAAAGTAATATTTTGTTTTAAAATGAATTAATTTCAATTTTGTTCATTTTATTTTATAAAAGAATAGTGTATAATAGAAGATAGGTGATGTTTATGCAAGCAATATATGATTTTTTTAATAATAATTTAATTGCTAAAATTTTATTAGATTCTTATTTTGCACTTTTAGTAGTCTCTTTTTTAATTTTTGTAATTTTAAAATTTAGGAAGGCTTTAAATTTGTTTATTATAGGAGTATTTATTTTACTGATTTATTTTGTTTCAAAGTTTTTAGAACTACCAATATCTAAAGAATTATATACGCCTATAGTTGCAGCTTATTTAATAATTTGTTGCATTATTTTAGCTCCTGACTTAAGAAAAATGATGGAATATCATAAAAAGGCTGACACAAGAAATGATATGATTGTTTCCTCAACGCAGGCTACAAAAGAGGCAATTGTTGATGCGGTTTTTCATATGTCTTCTATGAAAGTTGGAGCATTAATTACATTAGAGCAACATAACTCTCTTGATCAATATGCAGAGCGTGCAATACAGTTAAATTCAGATATATCTCGTGAATTACTAGAACAAATTTTTATAAAAGATTCCCCTTTACATGATGGTGGTGTAATCATACGTGGAAATAAAATTATTTGTGCGGGTGCTTATTATGTTTTAACACAAGATGACTCTTTAGATAAAACCATAGGTTCACGTCATAGAGCTGGAGTAGGAATTTCTGAGGTTACCGATTCCTTAACTATAATTGTTTCAGAAGAAACAGGAGTTGTTCATGTAGCGAATGCTGGTTTTATGAAAATTATGGACAATAAAAATGAACTCTTAGAATATTTGAATTTATTCTTAGGAAGATCATAGGAGGTATATATTATGCGTATATTAAATTTTATAATTGAATTACTAACATGTCCGTTTACTTTTTTTATGCGTACAAACGTTACATCTATAAATCTTTCTAAATGGACAAAACCACTAATTGTTTTGTTTATATCTTTAGGTGTAATTGTTATACTTGTTTTATTTTTCTATCGTACATATATATTTAAATAGGAGTGAAAGAAATATGTTTGATCAGCATCCAATGATTCCACTCATATTTTGTATAATTGCTGTAATATTAATATTAAAACAGTCATTTACAAAACATGTTTTTTTAAAGGGAAAGCTATTATTAACATTTTTAATTGCCTTTATTTTAATTTTAATTTTTGTTTTCTATAATGATATTAATAAAGAAGGAACTTGGCTAGAATCTTTCAAAAAAGAATATTTAAATTGGTTTCTAATGGCTATTGATATTTTATTGGGAATTATTCTATATACTTGTATGGATTCAAATTTTGCTAATGAAAAATTTCAAAAGGAATTAACGAAATCGATTAATGAATCTAAATTTTTTGTCGTATTAGATAAAAAAGATAGAATCAAAGAAATTTCCTTGTTATTACTTAACGATTTAGGTGTAGAATTAACGGAAGTTTATGGTAAAAATTTTTTTGATGCTTTAGAAATTAAATATAGAATAATTGGTTTTAATGGTGAAGAATGCCTTAAAAATGATTTAAAAGAGTATTATGCAAAGTATAGAAAAAAAGTTAATATATCGGATAAAAATAATTTAGAATTAACATTACAAGATGATAATGCTATAGAAAGTGCATTATATTTACATGAAAGTGTTATATTTTCAGGTGAAAAATACAAGGGAAGAGTCTTGATGGGAGAAAAAAAGAACGAAGAGAGTCTTATTGGTATGGAAAAGGATTTAGTTTCTACCTCTACAGAATTGCAGCTTGTTAAGAATCGTTTTGTCACCATCCTAGAAAAAACAGCAGAAGGAATTTTCTTTAATGATTTGTCTCAAGGATATATATGGTGTAATGATACATTAGTGAAGAAACTTTCTTTAAATGGAAACAGTTTAAATATAGAAGACTTTTATAAAATGATTCATCCAGAAGATTTACCTCTTTATGAAGATAAAATGAAAAATTTACCTGCGGATTATGATATAACCTATCGATTTAATACAGGGACAAACTATATTTATGTGAAAGAAGAAGGACACAAAATTACGTTAGGTAAAACCATAGAATTATGTGGTATTATGACACCTATCGATAATTATAGTTTTTCTAAAACGGATACCGTATTGGATAAGATTTCTGGTGAACCCGAAATGTTATCCAGGCTGTCTCAATTAGAAAAAGATAATAAAATTTTTGAGGTTGTTTGTTTTAGAGTTGCATCTATTCCTGAGATAAATAAGCAATGTGGAAGAGCAATTGGTAATTCTTTACTTGCTCAATATGTCCAATTTTTCAATCAAAATTTTGTAACGAATAATCAAATTTATCGCCTTGGAGGATTGGATTTTGTAGCATTTGTTACCGATTTTAGAAAAATGGACATGCTAAAAAATAATTTAGTAAATGGCGAAAAAATATTACATGCACATGCAAATTATTTAAGCCAAAGTGTAGATACGGAAGTATTTATGGGAATTGCAAGATCGGATGATTTTCCTAGTCATAAAGATACATTAAAAAATGCGAAAGAAGCATTAAGATTTTGTAGCAATCCTAAAGTAGTCGGAAATTTTGCATTTTTTAAGGAAATTCGTAATAATGATTTCTAAGACAGAAGCAAGAAAGATGGCACTTATTTCTAGAAAGGGTATGAATCAAAAGGAAGTTTCTAGTAGAGTAATTGAAAGGATAAAAGCTTCACAAATTTTAGAATCTTTTCATAATATAGGAATTTATTATCCTATAGGTCTAGAAATAAATGTAATGCCTTTAGTAGAAGAATATCCAAATATATCTTTTTATTTACCAGTAACAAAAGAAAAACTCTCTTTTGTCAAATATGAATTAGGTGATTTATTACAATCTGGGCCTTTTCATACGTTAGAGCCAACAGGTATTTCGGCAGAAAGAGATTCTATTGAAGCTTTTATTATTCCGTGTGTTGGCATTACTAAGAATAATAAGAGAATTGGATATGGAAAGGGATACTATGATAGGTATTTAGAAGGATACAAAGGATTAAAAATCGGAATATGCTATGAAAATAGTATAAATTTAGATGTAGAATGTAATGAGCATGATATTATTTTAGATTATAAATTTTCAGGGTGATTGGAATATGATAAGTGTAGTGCTATTAATGGCCGGTAAAGGCAGTAGGATGCATTTAGACAAAAATAAAATTTTACTACCTTTAAAAGATAAAAAAATATATGAATATTCTTTAAATATTTTCTTAAAACTGGGATGTGAAGTGGTTTGTGTAATATCGAAAGAGAATGAAGAAGAATTGCGTCGCTTATTGCCTGAAAATATAAAATATGTGCTTGGTGGAAATACAAGGCAGGAAAGCGTATTTAATGGATTAAAAGAATGCACAAAGGATTATGTTTTTATTCATGATGCTGCAAGACCATTTATTAGTATAGAATTATTAAAAAAAATATTAATAAATTTAAATAAAGAAGAAGCAATTTTGCTATATCAGAAAGTTAAAGATACCATACGTATTCATAGTGAAGCATTATCTACAACCCTTCCTAGAGAACAGCTTTATGCTGCAGTAACACCACAATGTGCTCCTTTATCTATTTTAAAAGAAGTATATCAAAAGGCGAATAAGGATGGTATAGAGGTGACAGATGATATTTCCTTAATAGAAATTTATCGTCCAGACATAAAAATAAATTATATATTATCTAATGAAGAAAATTTTAAAATTACGACACTTTTGGATTATGAATTGGCAAAAATTATGGTGGAGAAGAAAAATGATTAGAATAGGACATGCATGGGATACACATAAACTTGTAGAAAATAGAAAACTATTTTTAGGTGGCATAGAAGTGGAAAGCAACTTAGGATTGTTAGGACATTCGGATGCGGATGTTGTTTTACATGCAATAGCAGAAAGTCTTCTAGGAAGTTTAGCATTAGGGGATCTTGGCACTTTTTTTCCCGATACAAGCAAGGAAACATTACATATGGATTCAAAAGTTATTTTGAAGAAATGCTATGAAATGGTATTGAACCAGGGTTATAAATTAGTTAATATGGATGTCACTATTTATTCCCAAAATATCAAAATAGCTCCTATAAGAAAGAAAATGCAAGAATCGATTGCGCAGATTTTAAATGTAGATTTAAATTGTATTAGTATTAAAGCTACCACCTATGAACATATGGGGTTTATTGGAAGAGGAGAAGCTTTGGCATGTGAAAGTGTTTGTTTGGTGGAAAATAGATAATTTATTTTTATATAATATTTAGTATTTAAAAATATATATTTTCATGTTATAATTATATTGCAAGGCATTATATGCAGATAATTATAGTTGTGAAAGGAGAAAATTATGACATTCAATAAGTGGTTTGAAAAACAAAGCAGATTAATTCAATTCATTTTGTTATTAATCCCATTTGTTAGCTGGATTGTTGAAATTCTAGTAAGATTAAGTGCTTTATTAGCTAAACCTAACCTAGTTAATGTATTAGGTTTAATCTTCGGATTAATCATTCCAATTTTCGGATTGTTAGATTTAATTTGGGTTTTATTATTTAAGCATCTTATTTTATGTGATTAATTTAATCGGAATAAAAGAGGAATTGTTCCTCTTTTTTTCTTTTTATATTTTATAAAAATTATTCTATTATATGTTCTTATAGTCTTATGATCGTTTTTACTTAATATAACCAAAACGATATCACAATTTCTAAACAGAAAATGTGATATTTTTTTACGCATTTTATATACAAAAAAGAAAATTAACATATTAATATAGAAATAGCAATAAATTCTTGTAGAATATGACGTCATAAAAGTAATTTGACTATGTTTAATTATCGACATATTTTTTTGACTAGCTACATAAAATATTTTGGTGATGATTTATGAAAATAAAAGAAGGAATTTTGAAAGATAATGAAATATCTTTAGAGACTTTGGAAGTAAATTTGGATAATACGACCTTATTAATATTACAAGGATATGGTGGTTTTGCTATGTGTGGTGCTTTAGATGTAAATATTTATAATTCCTTAAAAATGAAAGAAAGAAAAGTTATTTGTTTTAAGGCGGTTGGGGTTAAAACCTTAGAACAATTATATGAAGCAGAAATTGCCGATGTATGTGATTATGCTACAACTTTAGGTATTACAAAGGGAATGACGGTAAAGGATGGTTTTAAAGTCTTATCTAAAAAATAAATATGTATGGATTTTTGCGATTGTAGTATGTTTATTATTTCGATTAACTACAGGTTATTTTTCACAGGCGGTTGATATATATACTGCATCGAAAGTTAGAAACTATGCTGAAGGGCTCATTGCGCAGTGCATAGAAGAAGAACTTTTAAAAGAATTAGAAGATACACATTTTTTTGTAGAAAATGTGGATTCGAATGGGAATATATCCTATGCATATATTGACTCTTTAAAGGCAAATCGTATCCGCAATAAAGCGGTACTTTACACCGATTCTGCAATTGGTCGAATCAATGCCCATCAAGATTTTGATAGAATAGAGATACCTCTTGGTTACTTTTTTGGCATAAAATATTTTTTAGCTGATGGAGTTAAAATACCTATTGAACTAGAGGTTATTGGAAATCAAAATATACAATTAAAAACAAATACATTATCCAAGGGGATTAATACTACAATTATTGAGATATATTTAGATATATCTATAGATATACAAGTCGTAATACCTTTTCAAAGCAAAATTACGAAGACAAATACCAAGATACCCCTTGCTATGGAAATTATGAATAATGAAATACCTTATTATTTAGGTGACATTTTTAAATAAAATATGATAGAATATCATTATTAAAGAGGTGTGATCTATGATAAAGGTATTATTTGTTTGTCATGGAAATATATGTAGAAGTCCTATGGCAGAATTTTTGTTTAAAGATATGGTGAAAAGAAAAAATAGGGAGCAGGATTTTATTATTTCTTCTTGTGCGACTTCATATGAAGAAATTGGAAATCCTGTTCACTATGGCACTAAAAAAATATTAAATTCTTTGCATATAGATTGTTCAGAAAAAAGAGCCATTCGTATGACCAAAGAGGATTACTTTTTTTATGATTATATTTTAGCTATGGATAGGAATAATTTAAACAATATTTCTAATATTATAGGAGAAGATGTTGATAGTAAAGTTCATTTATTGTTAGATTATGTAGGCTTACATCAAAATATTAGAGATCCTTGGTATACGGGAAATTTTAAGGAAACATTTGAAGACATTAAAAAAGGATTAGAAGGATTTTATAATTTTTTAATTAAAGAAAATAAACTTTAATTTGATTATTTTTTGGTGTATAATATTCAAGTAGGTGGTATTTTATGGTAATCAAAACAAAAAAGGGAATGTTCCAAATCCAAAAAGATTATAGAACAGCATTTAATGAAGAAGTTTTTCTAGAAAAATATATAGAAGAATGTTTCGATAAATATTTATATATCGTGGGAGATATATCTTCTGGTATTTTAAGACTTAAAGGTTTTGATACCGATCCTAAAAGTAAGAACTATTTTGGTTTTATTGAAGATTATTTGCAGACTTCTTGTGCCTTTGGATGCCCTTATTATGTTTTAAAAAGAATAAAGACTACCCAGGAATATGATAAATTAATGAATGATAAAACGGAATATTCTTTTGGTGAGGTTTTGATCCAAACGATAAAGAAAGAAAATTTTGATAAAGAATCTTTAATTCTAAAATCCACGCCTAAGGACAAGCCCAATATTAATATAGATATTGCAAAAGTAAATGCAATACCTAAGGGCGAACTTAGTTCGGATATAAAAGAATTTATTAAGCAAGATAAAACAAATTCTCAGCCTTCAAAAGTGCAACAACAAAAAGTAGAAGAAGCACAAACAACTTACGTTTCTTCTAGCCCAGATTTTGATCCTTCCAAAAGCAATAGTAATCGGTTTAATCGAAATAATTCTAAAAATAAAAATCATAATAATAAAAATAAGAATTTTAACAAGAATAATAAGTAGGTGTATTTATGGAAAATTCTAAAATTATTGACGAAATTAAAAAAATATTAAATAAAATAAGACCATACTTAAATTCAGAAGGTGGAGATTTAGAGTTTATTGATTTTAAGGATGGAATTGTATATGTAAAGATGCTAGGTGCTTGTGTGGACTGTGGTGCTTTAGATTCTACATTAAAAGATGGTATTGAAGCCTTACTAGTTGAAAATATTCCAGAAGTTATTGAAGTGAGAAATATTGTTAGCGAGGAAATATAGTATGGATGAGTGGGAGAAGATACAAAATATGATCACCCTACGTGCAATGCAGATTCTAATTATCTGCTGTACAGCTTTAGGGTTATGTCAAATATTAAAATTTTCAATACTATCTATCAGAAGAAAAAAAGCCGAGTGGGGTTTGTTGATATCTACTGGAGGCTTTCCAAGTTCTCACTCGGCTTTATGTATATCGCTTTGCATCTCTTTAGGAATGTTTCAATGGCATGATTTAGAAGGTAAGTTGGATTGGTCCTTTGCGGTTGCTGTTGTCATTTCTGTTATTATTGTTCATGATGCAATGGGAGTAAGACTTGAAGCTTCTAAGCACGCGAAAATATTAAATAATATGGCAGAAGATATGTCTGAAGAAGAAAGAAAAAAATTAGGCTATGGGAAAAAAGGATATCTAAAAGAAATGTTAGGGCATAAAGGATTAGAAGTTTTTGGTGGTATTCTTTTAGGTGCACTTACAGGGCTAATCGGATTTTTGATATTTGTATAAGAATCTATGTATATGCATAGATTTTTATTTTGAAAAAATTGGGAACTGGTGTTATAATAAAATATAGAAATAATTAGGAGGATTCATATGGAAAAAAAATTAAGCTTAGATATTTCTCAGACCGCTTCATTTTATACACAAAAGCAATATGAAGAAATAAAAGAAGAGGTAGTTGCTGCACATAAACTTCTTCGCAGTAAAACCGGTGCAGGAAATGATTTTATAGGATGGTTAGACTTGCCGGTTTCTTATGATCAAATCGAATTTAGCAAGATTAAACAGGCAGCAGAAAGAATAAAACAACAATCACAGGTTTTATTAGCGATTGGTATTGGTGGTTCTTACTTGGGAGCTAAATCTGCGATTGAAATGTTAAAAAGATATTTTAATCAGCCAGGAGTAGAGGTTATCTTTGTAGGAAACCAAATTTCTTCTACCTATGCGAATCAATTATTAGATTATTTGAAGGATAAGGATTTTTCAATTAATGTAATATCAAAGTCTGGTACAACAACAGAACCAGCAATAGCATTTAGAATTTTCAAAGAATATATGGAGAATCGTTATGGTAAGGAAGAGGCTAAAAATAGAATTTATGCCACTACAGATAAAGAAAGAGGAGCTTTAAAATCTTTATCTAATGCAGAAGGATATGAAACTTTTGTTGTACCTGATGATGTAGGAGGAAGATTCTCTGTTTTAACACCAGTGGGATTGTTGCCAATTGCTGCAAGTGGCGTAGATATTGATGAAATGATGAATGGTGCTAAACAAGCGTATAAAGATTATTTAGAAAAGGATATAGAAAAGAATGATGCTTTAAAATATGCATTAGTTCGAAATTTATTATATCGCAATGGTAAGAAACTTGAAATGCTTGTAAATTACGAACCAAAATTAAATTATTTTTCTGAATGGTGGAAACAATTGTTTGGAGAGTCTGAAGGAAAAGACGGAAAAGGTATTTGGATTACATCCGCTTCTTTTTCAACGGATTTACATTCTTTAGGGCAAATGATTCAGCAAGGAGAAAGAACCATATTTGAAACCGTTATCGATGTAGAAACCCCTGAAGAAAATATTACAATTGCTTTAGATAAGGACAATTTGGATGGACTAAACTTTTTGGCTGGAAAGACAATGGACTATGTCAATAAGATGGCGATGACAGGAACTATGCTTGCTCATGTAGATGGTGGTGTTCCTAATATCAGAGTAACTGTTCCAAATATTTCAGCATTTACCTATGGATATATGGTATATTTCTTCGAACTTGCTTGTGGAGTATCTGCATATACTTTAGGTGTAAATCCATTTAATCAACCAGGAGTAGAAGATTATAAGAAGAATATGTTTGCTCTTCTTGGTAAACCTGGATATGAAGAAATGAAGAAAAAATTAGAAGAAAAATTAAAATAATTTTGAAATTATAATGTCGAATGAAATGACTTGCAATTTAAATGCAAGTCATTTTCTTTTTTGTATAATTTTGAAAATGTCATTATAAAGGAAATTTATAGTTGTCGAATACCGAAAAGAAAAAATATCAAAAATTAAAAACAAACGAATTATTTTGTATTTCCTTAAAGTACATTATAGAAAATCAATGAAAAAATCGACAAAAAATTATAAATTTTTTTTATGGAATAATTGTAAAACATTAAAAAGAATAAATAACACTTTATACCATTGCACATGTATAATTTTAATGTTAAAATTCAAATATCAAAAGAGGGTGTTTCTATGGAAAATTTAGTTATTATAAAAAAAGATGGTACCTTGGAACCTTTTAAAACGGATAAAATTAAAAAAGCCGTTTCCAAGTCTGCCGCTAGGGTTATGATAAATTTTACAGAAAATGATTTAGAAAATATAGTTAATACAGTTTTAAATAGTATTCAAGAAAAGAATTTAGATCAAATTACGATTGCTCAAATGCATAATTTTGTTGAAGGCTCTTTGGAAACTCATTTTCCTACGGTTGCTAAAAGCTATAGAGATTATAGAAATTATAAACAAGATTTTGTACATATGCTAGATGAAGTTTATATGAAAAGTCAATCGATAATGTATATAGGTGATAAGGAAAATTCTAATACAGATAGTGCGCTTGTTTCAACAAAAAGAAGTTTAATTTATAATCAGTTAAATAAGGAATTATTTAAGAAATTCTTTTTGAATGTAGAAGAATTACAGGCAATCAATGATGGATATATTTATGTTCATGATATGTCTGCTAGACGTGACACAATGAATTGCTGTTTATTTGATGTTGCTCGAGTTTTAAAGGGTGGCTTTGAAATGGGAAACATTTGGTATAATGAGCCTAAAAGCCTAGATGTAGCCTTTGATGTTATTGGCGATATCGTTTTATCTACTGCAGCACAACAATATGGTGGATTTACGGTGCCTTGTATTGATTTGATTTTAGAAGAATATGCGGAAAAATCCTTTCAAAGACAATATCACAAATATGTAGGATTAGGATTAACTCGAGTTAAGGCAAATGAACAAGCCATCGAAGATGTAAGAACCGAATTTAAGCAAGGATGGCAAGGACTAGAATATAAGTTCAATACGGTTGGTTCTAGTAGAGGAGATTATCCTTTTATTACCGTGACGTTAGGTACAGGAACTTCTCGATTTGCTAAAATGTGTACCTTAGAGTGCTTAAAGGTACGTCGAGGTGGACAAGGTAAGCCTGGTAGAAAACGTCCAGTATTATTCCCAAAAATTGTCTTTTTATATGATAAAGATTTACATGGTTCTGGTTGTATCAATGAAGATTTGTTTGAAGAGGGATTATTATGTTCCTCTAAGACAATGTATCCTGACTGGTTAAGTTTAACTGGAGAAGGATATGTTGCATCTATGTATAAGAAGTATGGGGCAATTATTTCTCCTATGGGATGTAGAGCATTCTTATCTCCATGGTATGAACGTGGTGGTATGGAGCCTCAGGATGAGGATGATAAGCCAGTATTTGTTGGAAGATTTAATATCGGAGCTATTTCGCTTCATTTACCTATGATTTTAGCTAAAGCAAGGAAAGAGTCTAAGGATTTTTATGAGGTGCTAGATTATTATTTAGAATTAATCCGTAAATTACACTGTCGTACATACGATTATTTAGGCGAAATGCGCGCTTCTACAAATCCTTTGGCATATTGTCATGGTGGATTCTATGGTGGTAATTTAGGTCTACATGATAAAATTAAGCCATTATTAAAGAGTGCAACGGCATCCTTTGGATTTACGGCATTAAATGAACTTCAAGAATTATATAATGGAAAATCTATAGCTGAAGATGGTGCTTTTGCATTAGAGGTTATTCAATATATAAATAAGAAGATAACGGAATATAAGCATGAAGATGGACATTTATATGCCATTTATGGAACACCTGCAGAAAATTTATGTGGATTACAAATTACCCAATTTAGAAAAAAATATGGAATTGTAGAAAATGTTTCCGATCGACCATATGTATCTAATTCTTTCCATTGTCATGTAACAGAGGAATTATCTCCAATTGAAAAACAAGATTTAGAACAAAGATTTTGGGATTATTCCAATGGGGGAAAAATTCAGTATGTAAAGTATCCTGTAGATTATAATATAGATGCGATTCGTACACTTCTTCGTCGTGCAATGGATAAAGGCTTTTATGAAGGTGTAAATTTATCATTAGCATATTGTGAGGATTGTGGTCATCAAGAACTTTCTATGGATGTATGTCCGAAATGTGGTAGTAAGAATTTAACTAAAATTGAAAGAATGAACGGGTATCTATCTTATTCAAGAGTTAATGGTGATACACGTTTAAATGATGCGAAAATGGCAGAAATAGCAGAAAGGAAGAGCATGTAATGCGTTATCATAACATAACAAAGGATGACATGCTAAATGGTAGTGGTCTAAGAGTTGTTCTTTGGGTCGCTGGATGTGGACACCATTGCCCAGGATGTCATAATCCAATTACGCATGATCCTTCTGGAGGTCTTCCATTTGATGACTCAGCAAGAGAAGAATTATTTGAAGAACTTAAAAAAGATTATATAAGTGGTATAACATTTAGTGGAGGCGATCCCCTACATCCAGTAAATGTAAATGAAATAGGGGAACTTATTGCAGAATTGAATGCGAAATTTCCAAATAAATCAAAATGGCTTTATACAGGATATACCTATGAGCAAATTTCTTCCCTTCCTTTTATTTCTATGTTAGATGTCATTTGTGATGGTCGATTTGAAATAGATAAATATGATCCAAAACTTCATTGGGTTGGAAGTTCAAATCAAAGAGTGATAGATGTTAAAGCTACAAAGCGTGAAGGAAGAATAGTAATATATAAGGATGGTTCTATCAATGGATAATTTTAAAAGAATCGCACGATTTGAAATCGTTTCTTTTGAACAATTCAAATCTTCTTTTGATGATAAAACAGAAGAAGAGATAAGAGAAATTTATAAAGAATTAAAATTACCTAAAAGAGCAACTAAAGGCTCTGCAGGATATGATTTTTATGCGCCTTTTGAAATAACATTGTCTCCAGGACAAACCGTTAAAATACCAACGGGTATACGAGTTTATATTGAAGAAAATTATGTGTTGAAATTATATCCAAGAAGTGGTTTAGGATTTAAATATCGTCTACAATTAAATAACACGGTAGGCATCATTGATAGTGATTATTATTATTCCGATAATGAAGGGCATATTTTTGCAAAAATTACGAACGATTCGAATGAAGGTAAAGTAGTAACTATAGCTAAAGGAACGGGATTTATGCAAGGTATTTTTGTGGAATATGGTATAACACTAGATGATGATACTACATCCATTCGTAATGGTGGTTTTGGAAGTACAACGAAATAAATTAAACTAGTATAGATATTTTCTATACTAGTTTTTATTTTCAGAATTTAATTTTATTTTTAATTATTTATTTTTGACTTTGATTTCGTTATAATATAGATAAGGATGTGATAAAATGAATTTTAAAATAGAAAGACCTAAATTTTTAGATAAGGAATATAATGTTTTAGACTTTGGTGCTAAAAGTGATATTTCCTTTAATAATCAAAAATATTTTCAAAAAGCCATTGATACATGTAGTTTAAATGGTGGGGGTAAGGTTATTGTTCCGGATGGATATTACTACACAGGACCTATTGAGTTAAAAAGTAATGTAAATTTTTTTGTTAGTACAAATGCCTTTATTAAATTTAGTAAAGTAAAAGAAGAATATCCATTAGTTTGGACCGAATATGAAGGAATTAAACGAATACGTGCAATATCACCCATATCCGCAAAAAATTGTACAAATATCGCAATTACTGGAAAAGGAATATTGGATGGTTCAGGTGATTTATGGAGGGGAATTAAAAAGTTTAAGTTGACTTCAAAAGAATGGGATCGTTGTTTAAAGAAAAGTCCTTATGTAATAGATACAAAAGAAGGAGGAATTTGGTGCCCTACTAAAACCTATTATGAAGGTGTTTTAAAAGGAGAGCCAGACTATAATAATCCGAATGCATTAGAAATGGCTAGTGAAAATTGGGATGTTTATAGACCCGTATTTGTTTCCTTAATTGAATGTGATAAAGTTCTTATTGAAGGAGTGACCTTGCAAAATTCTCCTGCATGGAATGTTCATCCTTTATATTGTACAAATTTTACAATGCATCAAGCGGTTATTAAAAACAAATTTTCTGCACAAAACGGAGATGGTATTGATTTAGAATCTTGCCAAAATTGTGAAATCTCTCATACGGTTTTTGAGGTTGGAGATGATGGTATTTGTATAAAATCAGGAAAAAATAAAGAAGCAAGAAAAATAAAAATACCTACAAAGAATGTTTGGATACATGATTGTAAAGTTTTTGATGCACACGGTGGATTTGTAGTAGGAAGTGAAATGAGTCGTGGTGTGAATAATATACTAGTGGAAAACTGTATTTTTAGCGGAACAGATATAGGCATCCGTTTTAAATCGGCAATAGGACGTGGCGGTGTAGTAGAAGATATTACTCTACGAAACATTTTTATGTCAAATATTATAGAGGAAGCTATGATATTTACTATGGGATACGTTTTAGTTAATATAGAAGACACAAATGAAGGAAATCTTAATAAAATAGAAAAAGAAGATATACCTGAATTTAAAAATATTTTTATGGAAAATATTATATGTAATGGCGCTAAAATTGCACTTAAAGTAAATGGATTAGATGAATTGCCAATACATGATTTAACCATTTCAAATTCTAAGTTTATTTGCGAAAAAGATTTTGATATTCGTCGTGCGAGAAACATAAAACTAAATAAGGTATCGATTCAAACAAAAGAAAAAGAACAAATTTATGAGGATGTTATTTCGGTTTCATAAATAAAAGTAAATTATACTTGCATTTATTTAATGAATGTGTTAAAATGAATAAGCTGTCGTATGATGGTAAGGCACAATACTCCGCTGGCAACATGGGATTTATGGCTATGAGTTTTGTTAATAGGAGATAGAATATGGCAAATGTAAAAGGTCAAGCATTAATCCAAGAGATTACTGCACAATACTTAAAAGATCGTCCAAGCTTCCGTCCTGGAGATACTGTAAAAGTATATGTTAAGATCATTGAAGGTGAAACACATCGTATTCAGGTTTTTGAAGGTTTAGTTATTAAACGTCAAGGATCAGGTGTTTCTGAAACCTTTACCGTAAGAAAGATTTCTTATGGAATTGGTGTTGAACGTACGTTCCCTGTTCATACACCGAATGTCGACCGTATTGAGGTAGTTAGAAAAGGTAAAGTTCGTCGTGCGAAATTACACTACATTCGTAGCCTTTCAGCTAAAGCTGCACGTATTAAAGAACGTCGATAATCAAAAAGACCAGCAATGGTCTTTTTCTTTTTTCAATGATTTCGTTTTCACAATAGATTTATATAGAATTTTTGGTTTATCTATTTTAAAAAGTTAAAAATTATGATAAAATAAATCGATTTTTATTTTTTTGGAGGGAATACATATGGGTGGTTTCTTTGGAGTAGTATCTAAGCATGATTGTGTATTTGATTTATTTTTTGGAGTGGATTATCATTCTCATTTAGGAACAAGACGTGGCGGTATGGCCGTTTTGGGAGAAAAAGGGTTTAATCGTTCGATTCATAATATAGAAAATTCTCCATTTCGAACAAAATTTGAAGATGACGTAAATCAAATGAAGGGGAATATGGGAATTGGATGTATTTCTGATTTCGAACCACAACCTTTAATTGTAAAATCTCATCATGGAACCTATGCAATCACAACCGTAGGGAAAATAAATAACAAAGAAGAAATAGAAAAAATATTATTCGAAGATGGCACGTCTCATTTTTTAGAAATGAGTGGTGGAGATATAAATCCTACCGAACTTGTTGCCTCTATTATAAATCAAAAAAAGAATTTAATTGATGGAATTTTATATGCGCAACGTATTATTGATGGTTCAATTACATTTTTATTAATGAATGAAAAAGGAATTTATATTTCTAGAGATAAGTATGGAAGAACACCAGCCGTAATTGGAAAAAATAAGGATGGCTATTGTGTTAGCTTTGAATCTTTTGCATACTTAAATTTGGGATATCATGATTTTAAAGAATTAGGCCCAGGAGAAGTTGTCATTCTTACGCAAGAAGGTGTAAAGACTTTAGTAAAGCCAGGAGACAAAATGCGTATTTGTACCTTTTTATGGGTTTATTATGGATATCCATCTTCCAGCTATGAGGGAATCAGCGTAGAAAGAATGCGCTATAATTGTGGGAAATATATGGCGCAAAGAGATAATGTTAAGCCTGATATTGTAGCAGGTGTTCCTGATTCTGGTATTGCTCATGCGATTGGATATTCCAATGAGTCTGGTATTCCATTTTCAAGACCATTTATAAAGTATACTCCAACTTGGCCAAGAAGCTTTATGCCAACAATTCAAAGCAAAAGAAATTTAATCGCAAAAATGAAGCTTATCCCTGTACATGATTTAATCGAAGGGAAAAAACTATTACTAATAGATGATTCCATTGTTCGTGGCACTCAAATGAGAGAAACTACAGAATTTTTATATCAAAGTGGAGCAGATGAGGTACATATTCGTTCGGCTTGTCCACCACTTATTTATAGTTGTAAGTATTTAAATTTTTCTCGTTCTACATCCGAAATGGATTTAATTACAAGAAGAGTAATATCTAAATTAGAACCAGAAGTAACAAAAGAAATTTTAAAAGAATATACAAATCCAGATAGTGATAAATATAAAAAGATGGTCGATGAAATTCGTAAGGAATTAAACTTTACAACCTTGCAATATAATCGATTAGATGATTTAAAAAAGGCTTGTGAAATTGATGAAGAAAAGCTTTGTACCTATTGTTGGGATGGTAAAGAATAGAAATAAGGCATAGATACTATGCCATTTTCTTTTGAGAAAGTCATTAAAAAAGAGGATTAAAGAAATGAAAAAATGTCGTATAACCGTGATGAAAAAAGTAGAACATAAAGATTTAATGAAAGAGTATGAAAATCCTATTTTACATGCTTGTGATTTAAAAGAAGGAATGGTATTTATTTGTAATGGGTGGGAAAAACCTAAAGGCTTATGTGATAGCGCTTGGAATAGTTTATCTCCATTTGTCTTAGCTTTATCTAGTGGTGGAGAAGATATTTATGATGGTTGGATGAAAAATAAAAAGTCGGTTATGATTTCGTGTAATGATGGATTTAGACCAGTAAGTTTCTATGTTGAAGCGATAGATTAGGAAAGTTGATTTTTATCTAAAGTCCATTTGTATGTATTAAATATTGTTAAATTTTATTTAATAGGAAAAGGAGAAGAGTAATATGAAAAATTTAATTGTTTATTTTTCTAGAAAAGGACAAAATTATTGGAATGGAAGCATTAAGAATCTTTCAAAGGGAAATACAGAAATTGTTGCTGAATTTATTCAAAAGTTCATTGGTGGAGATTTATTTGAAGTTGAGACGATTAAGCCCTATTCCGATGACTATTATGAATGTATAGATGAAGCAAAAAAAGAATTATATGAGAGCAGTCATCCAGAAATAAAGGCTTATGTAAATGATATGGATCAATATGATAAGATTTTTGTTGGTTATCCCAATTGGTGGGGAACAATGCCCAGGGCTATGTTTACTTTTTTAGAACATTATGATTTATCCGATAAGTGGATTATCCCATTTTGCACAAACGAGGGTAGTGGTATGGGAACAAGCGAGCGTGATTTAAAAAGAATATGTAAAAATGCTACTATTATGAAAGGTCTTGCAATTCATGGAGCCGAAGCAAAGGATTCCGAAGCTAAGGTAGTAACGTGGATTAAGAAAGGATTATCCTTATAAAGTATGAAGAAAGAAATATCACAATGCTATCATAATCTGTATCAATGGATGATAGATAAAAATATAGAAAAGTTAGAAGAAGTATTGGATGACGATTTTACGCTTACCCATTTGACTGGGAGAGTTCAAAATAAAAAGCAATTTTTAGAAGCCATAAAAAATGAAACTTTAAATTTATACTCAGTTATACATGATGAACTTCAAATAAAAATAAAGAAAACCATTTTACTAATTGGAAAAAGTAGGATTCGTGCAGATGTGGATGGTGGTGAAGTTCATATTTGGCGTTTGCGTCAAGATATTACACTAAAAAAGAAAAATGGTATGTGGATTATACTTTCCGCAAAGACATCACTATATGAATAGGAAAAAAAGATAAAAATGAAAGATGTAGTTTTATTAACAGGTGCAGGTCAAATTGGTATGGCTATTGCAAGACGTATGGGGTATGGCAAAAAAATAAATGAAAAAAATTAATTATAATATATATATTTTTTTAAGCATAATATTAATAGGTGATATTATGCTTTTTTATTTGATAGGAATTAAAGGTTCAGGAATGAGTGCTCTAGCAAAAGTATTATATGAGCAAGGACATATAGTAAAGGGTGTAGATTCTGAGAACTATTATTATACCCAAAAAGATTTGAAGCATATTAAAATAGAGAGTTTTAAACATATGAATTTAAAAGAATCTTATTTTTATATTATTGGTAATGCTTATCAAACGCACAGCGTAACAAAATATATTCAAGATATGGATTTTATGTCTATGACCTATCCTAAATTCTTAAGTTTTTATTTTAAAAATTATAATTTCATTAGTGTAAGTGGAAGTCATGGAAAAACGACGACAACGAAAATATTAACCACTATAGTAAAGGATTGTAGTTTTGTTATTGGAGATGGAACAGGAAGTGGCAAGGATAGAGAAACGTTTGTATTAGAGTCTTGTGAATATAAAAATACGTTTTTAAATTATAAACCAGATATTACATTAATATTAAATGTGGATTATGATCATCCTGATTTTTTTAAAGATGAAGAAGAATATACCAAATCATTTGCCGCCTTTGCAAATCAATCGAAAATAGTTATTGCTAATGGTGATGATAAAAATATAAATAAAATAAAAGATGCTCATTTTATAACCTATGGTGTAAAACAAGATAATGATGTTCTATTTTCTTTTGAAATTAAAAATAAAAAAACGATAATAAATATATTAGAAAGAACCTTTATTTTACCTTTTGCGGGTAAACATTATGCATATGATTTTATGGGAGCTTATTTAGTGGCAAAATTTATTGGAAAGACCGATGATGAAATAGAAGAAAAATTAAAAAGATTAGAGTTACCTAAGCGAAGATTAGAAACGAAAAGAATAAAAGATATTCTCTGTATTCATGATTATGCCCATCATCCTACAGAAATAAAAAGTGTTTATGAAAGTGTTCGACAAATGTATCCAAATAAACAAATATGCTGCATTTTTCAACCCCATACGATTTCTAGAAGTGTAGCGCTAGAGGAACAGTTTAAAACGGCTCTTTCTTTATTTGATATAGTATACATAATGAAGATTTTTACAAGTGTTAGAGAAAATGTGAATCTTTTAAAAGAAAAATCTATATTTGAATTTTGGAATTTCCCAGTATTAAAAAAAGAGGAAATATTAAATTTAAAAATTGAACCAGATATAGTTTATCTATTTTTAGGTGCAGGAGATATAGATGAAACATTTAATTTATTTGTCAAAAATAAAAAGGGTATAAATTTATAATTCGTTTTAAATATGGTATAATTATAAGCGCTTAAGGGAGGGATAATATGGTTAAAGTAGAAACAAAACTTAATGATGAAGCAACGAAAACTTTAAATAAAGTCACCTTAAAAAAAGCATTGATACTTATAATTATTATGGATTTATTTTTTTTCCTTCTTGCTTTATGGCGTTTTTTAGAAAAAGATATTTTTATGAGTGTGATATGGCTTGTTGTAGCCATAGTGTTTTTTCCTTTGTTTTTAATATTAAATAAAATTGGGCAAAAGCAGTTAAATAAATCTATGGCTTTAATCTCGGAGGATACTATGGTAACCTTTATATTTGAAGAAGAATATATGGAGATTATACAGACGAGAAAGGATGTTTTTACATCCACCACAAGAGCCAAATATATGTCGTATGTTTATAGCGTAATAGAAAATGAGGAGGCCTTTATCATTTATATATCCAAAGTGCAAGCTCATGTTGTATCAAAGGATAAAATTGTTGAGGGATCTGTAGAAGAATTACGTTCTATTTTATCGACAAAGATTGGCAAAAATTATAAAAAAACCTTATAAAATTGCATTTATAAAAACGATTTCATAATACTTATTGAAAACTTTTTTTTGATATGCTATAATGAAAGGGGTGATGGTTTATGGCAAATACTACAATTTATGATGTGGCTGGTGCTGCTAAAGTTTCTTTAGCTACGGTAAGCCGTGTTATGAATAATCCAGAAAAAGTAAATCCTGAAACTAGGGAAAAAGTTTTACAAGTTATTAAAGAACTTGGATATCGTCCTAATGCCATTGCAAGAGGCTTAGCTAGTAGAAAAACAACTACAGTTGGTATTGTCATGGCCGATGTATCTCGCGCCTCAACATCTCAATTATTAGGCGGAATTATTGATATTGCTAAAAAATATGATTATGCCATAAAAATATTTTCTATGGGAGAAAATGAAGATATAAAAGAAACAATGCGCGCAGTAGTTGCTGAGCAAGTCGATGGTATTTTATTTTTAAATGATGAGTTAGATCATGAACAAATGGAAATGGTTATGAATCATATTAAAGATGCCCAAATTCCTTTGGTTTTGTGTAATGTTATATATGGTGAAGATATTCCTTCTGTAAGTATTGATTATGAAAATGCGACTTATGAAGTGACTAAGGATTTGTTAAATTCAGGTAGAAAAAATATATATTTAGTTTCAACGGTAAGAAGATATTCCGTTAATGAGCATAAAATAAAGGGATATTCTACCGCAATGGAAGAAGCAGGTCTTTCCCCTAAAGTGTTTAAAACAAGTGGTGATGTAAATATTAATAAATTACATTTCCAAGAATTTTTGAAAAATCAGGAGATTGATGCCGTTATAGCGGTTCGTGATAGCATAGCTGTAAGCTTTTTAAATGAAGCGATTCGAAGTGGTTTTTCTATACCAAAGGATATGGCAGTCATTGGTTTACAAAATACAAAATATGCTTATTTATCACGACCTACCTTGACATGTGTAGATACTCCGGTGTATGATATAGGTGCAGTATCTATGCGACTTCTTACGAAGTTTATGAAGCATGAAGAAGTTAGTGATATAAAAGTAGTTCTACCATATCGTGTGGTAGAAAGAGAATCTAAATAAAATTTTCGATGATTAGAATTGAGTAGTTTATTATTTTTAGGTATAGAGAGTTTGTGGTTGGTGAAAACAAATCAAAGATAATGAATGAATTACACTCTAGGAGAAAATATTTCTAAAGTGCCATATGCAAATATGGAACTAAGGTGGTACCGCGGTTTATTCGTCCTTAGAATTTCTAAGGACTTTTTTATTTGGAAAGGAGAAGAGATTATGGGAATTTATGAAGAATTAGAATGGAGAGGTTTGATTAAAGATGTTTCAGACCCCTCATTAAAAGAAAAATTAAATAAAGGAGGAATGACCTTTTACATAGGAACAGATCCTACGGGAGATAGTTTACATATTGGTCATTTTTCTAGTTTTCTAATTTGTAAAAGATTAAAAGATGCTGGGCATCATCCTATTGTTTTAGTTGGAGGAGCCACAGGACTTATTGGAGATCCAAAACCAGATAGTGAACGCCCAATGATTACGAAGGAAACGGTAGACCATAACTTTGCATGTTTAAAGAAGCAATTAACTGAATTGTTTGGTTGTGAGGTTGTAAATAACTATGATTGGAGCAAAGATATTAATTTTATTGACTTTTTGCGTGATTTTGGGAAATTCTTTAATGTTAACTATATGTTAAATAAAGATATAGTTGCTAGAAGATTAGATGCAGGTATAACGTATACAGAATTTTCCTATATGATTATGCAGGCTCTAGATTTTTGGTGGTTAAATCAAAATAAAAATGTTACTTTGCAGGTTGCAGGTCAAGATCAATGGGGAAACATGACCGCAGGTATTGAATTAATAAGAAAAAAATCGAGTAAAGAGGCCTATGCATTTACTATGCCACTTTTAACGAAAAGTGATGGATCTAAATTTGGTAAAACGAATGGTAAAGCCATATGGCTAGATAAAAATAAGACTTCTGCTTATGAGATGTATCAATTTTTTATTAATTCGGAGGATAGTAAAGTTATTGATTATCTTAAATTTTTAACTTTCCTATCTAAGGATGAAATATTAGAATTCGAACAAAAAAATAATACGCAGCCTCATTTAAGAGAAGCACATAAGGCATTAGCTCATGAAGTAATAAAATTTATCCACGGAGAAGAAGCATATCAACAGGCGTTAAAAATTAGTGAGGCACTATTTAGTGGTAATGTTAAAAATCTTACGGCGGATGAAATTGAAATGGGATTTAATGATTTGCCTTCAATTGAAGGAAAAGAATTCTTATTAGTCGATGCGCTTATAGAAGCAAAATTAGCAAGTTCTAAAAGAGAAGCACGAGAATTTATAAGAAATGGTGCCGTTTTAGTCAATGGAGAAAAGCTTCAAGATGAACAAGCTATGCTAGATAAAAATATGGCAATTGAGAATAAATTTATTGTTCTTAGAAGAGGTAAAAAGTTATACGCTTTGGTTCGCTATTAGATTCGAATTATAAAACAGGTGAAAACCTGTTTTTTGTATTTTATATCATTTTTTTGTTTTATAATTGCATAGTGTATGATATAATTAAAAAAATAATGAATTTTTGGGAGGAAACTATGAAACAGGGAACATTAACCTATAAGATTTTAGAAGCACATAAAGTTTCTGAGAATTTGGAAAATAATACAATATCAATAAAGATGGATCATACTTTAACACAAGATGCAACAGGAACAATGGCTTACCTAGAATTTTTAAGTTTTGGCTTAGATAAAGTAAAAACAGAATTATCGGTAAGTTATGTTGATCATAATACATTACAAAATGGATTTATGAATGCTGACGACCATAAATTTTTACAAACAGTAGCGGATAAGTATGGAATTGTTTATTCTAAAGCAGGAAATGGTATATGCCACCAAGTAAACGTAGAGCGATTTGCTAAACCTGGGAAAACGATATTAGGTTCTGATTCTCATACACCAACATCTTCTGGTATTGGAGCACTTGCCATAGGGGCGGGAGGATTAGATGTTGCTTGTGCAATGGCAGGATTACCTTTTACTATTGTTCGTCCTAAGGTGGTAGGTGTTCAGTTATTAAATCAACTTCGTCCTGGTGTATCGGCAAAAGATATCATTATTTACTTAATAGGAAAAATGACAGTAAAAGGTGGAGTAAATAAAGTAATCGAATATTACGGAGAAGGAGTGAAAACTTTAACGGTTCCAGAGCGTGCAACTATATGTAACATGGGTGCAGAATTAGGAGCCACTTCCTCTATATTTCCATCCGATGAACAAACATTTAATTTTTTAAAATTACAATCTAGAGAACAAGACTATATTCCTTTATCTAAAGATGAAGATGCAGAATATGATGAAAATATTACAATAGATTTAAATGCTTTAGAGCCTGTAGCGTCATGCCCTAATTCTCCAGATAATGTAAAAAAAGTTAGCGAACTTAAAAATATAAAAGTGGATCAAGTATTAATAGGAAGCTGTACAAACTCAAGTTATTATGATTTTGTGAAGGTAGCATCAATTTTAAAGGGTAAAAAAATTCATGAGGATGTATCCTTAGGAATTGCGCCAGGATCCCAACAGGTATTACAAATGATCACCAAAAATGGTATATTAGATGTTTTACTTGAAGCAGGGGCTAGAATTTTAGAATCGGCTTGTGGCCCATGTATTGGAATGGGTCAATCCCCAGCAACAGATGCGGTTTCCTTAAGAACATTTAATCGTAATTTTTATGGAAGAAGTGGAACAAACTCTGCAAAGGTGTATCTAGTATCTCCTGAGGTTGCTGCACTTTCTGCAGTAAATGGATATATTTCATCTCCACTTGGAAAAGATTTAAATGCTTTTTCTTTAGATGTCAATTATCCTAAATGTGATAGCTTACTCTATTTTCCTACCTATACAAAAGAAGTAGTTATGGGTCCAAATATTAAACCAATTCCTAAATTTTTAAAAGTAGAAAATGAATTTCAGGCAAAGGTTATGATATCTTTAGAGGATAACATTACTACCGATCATATTATGCCTGCAGGAGCTAAGGTATTGCCATATCGTAGTAATATAGAAAAGATTAGTGAATTTGTGTTTTCAAATATAGATGAAGATTTTGCGAATCGTTGCAAACAAAATAATGGTGGTATTATTGTTGCAAAACAAAATTATGGGCAAGGTTCAAGCCGTGAGCATGCAGCAATTGCTCCTAGATATTTAGGAATTAAAGCGGTAATTGCATCTAGCTTTGCAAGAATTCATAAAAAGAATTTAATTAATTTTGGTATTTTGCCTATTGAACTAGATGTAGAGGCAGAAGTACTAGATGTTTTTGAAATAAAATGGAATGAAGATAAAATTATAGTTGTAAATAAAACCAAAAATAAAACGTATGAATGTGTATGTAATTTAACGAAAGAAGAAATTAACTTAATTCATTGTGGTGGTTTATTAAATACTTTTTAGAAAGGGGAGATTTTATGAGTGAGTTTTTATTAGATAAATTTAATGAATTGATAGAAAGTCAAGCGATTGAATTTTCCCTTTATGAAAAATATCATGTAAAACGAGGCCTTAGAAATGATAATGGTACAGGTGTTTTAGTTGGATTAACCAAAGTATCCGAAGTATCAGGATACACGGTAGAAAATGATGTTAAAATACCAAAAAAAGGTAATTTATATTATAGAGGAATTGATATCTCCTCCGTTGCAAAAAAAAATAAGGATACTTTTGGATATGAAAATACATGTTTCTTATTATTATTTGGTCATTATCCAAATGAAAAGGAATCACAAGAATTTTTAAACCTTTTTAAAGATAATTATGATTTACCTAAAGATTTTGTTGAAAATATTATATTAAAAAATCCTTCTAAATCTTTAATGAATCATATTACAAGATGTATTTTATCTTTATATTCCTTTGATGATAATCCAGATGATATTGAACCATTTTCCCTAATTTGTAAAGGTGTTTCTTTGATTGCTAAAATGCCAGCGATTATATCTTATTCCTTGCAAGCAAAAACACATTATTTAGATAATGATTCCTTACATATTCATTTTCCAAAAAAAGAATATAGTTTTGCGGAAAATATTTTATACTTATCTAGAAATGATGGAAAATTTTCTGAGCAGGAAGCAAAAACCTTAGATATGTGTTTAATGGTACATGCGGATCATGGAGGAGGAAACAATTCTGCTTTTGTGGGAAAGGTAGTTTCCTCTACCTTAACCGATATATATTCTATGATTTCTGCATCTTTAGCATCCTTAAAGGGACCACGTCATGGTGGTGCCAATATGGCGGTTTTAGATATGATGCAAATGATAATCGATGATATAGGACTAGATGCGAAAGATGAACAAATAAATGAGGTTATAGAAAAACTATTAAATAAGCAATATTTTGATCATACAGGTTTGATTTATGGAATAGGACATGCTATCTACTCTTTATCCGATCCTAGATGCGAACTTTTAAGAGAAGAAGCTCGTAAGCTTTCCTTAGAAAAAAAATCAAATAAATTTCAATTTTATTTTAGATTTGAAAAACTAGCCTTACAGGCTTTAGAGGCTAAAAAGCAAATGAAATGTTGTGCAAATGTTGATTTCTATTCGGGATTAATTTATGAAATGCTAAATATACCACGAGATTTATTTATTCCTATATTTGCTGCAGCAAGAATTGTAGGATGGATTTCTCATGATATAGAAAATTTATTGTATTGTAACAAAATCGTAAGACCAGCTACAAAATATGTTGGTATAAAGGAGACAGAGTAAAATGACAGATATAGTATTATTACCAGGCGATGGAATAGGACCTGAAATCGTAGAATCCGTATGTAAAATATTGGATGCTGCAGGTGCTGATTTAAAGTATCATACCTATGATATAGGACAAACCTCTTATGACAAATGTGGAGAACTTATTCCAAAGGAGACATTAGAGGCTATAGAAAAATATAAGATTGCTTTGAAAGGTCCAGTTACTACACCTATTGGCAAGGGGTTTCGATCTATAAACGTAAGTCTTCGTTTAGCTTTTGATTTATATACAAATTTAAGACCCGCTTATTCCTTTAAAAATATTTCTAGATTTCAAAATGTGGATATTGTTACGGTAAGAGAAAATACAGAGGACTTATATATTGGAGAGGAACATGAGATAGAACAAGGCTTTGAAGCTGTAAAAAGAATTACGCTTCCAGCTACGGATCGTATTATTCGTTTTGCTTTTGAATATGCCAAAAACAACCAAAGAAAAAAGGTTACCTGTATTCATAAAGCCAATATATTAAAGCAAACCGATGGTTTATTTTTAAAAAGATTTAAAGAAATTGCGCAAGAATATCCTGGCATAGAAGCCGATGATAAAATCATAGATAATATGTGTATGCAGCTTGTAATGTATCCAGAAAAATATGACGTCATCGTCGCACCAAATTTATATGGAGATATTCTTTCGGATTTAATCGCAGGACTTGTAGGTGGTTTAGGTCTTGTTCCAGGTGCAAATCTTGGTAAAGAAGTTGCTATTTTTGAAGCAGTTCATGGCTCAGCGCCAGATATTGCAGGTAAAGGAATAGCAAATCCAATCGCTTTATTACAAGCAGCAGTTATGATGCTTGAGCATATGAATAAAAAGGATATTGCTGAAAAGATTACAAAAGCTATATTAAAAACGTTAAATGATGGAAGTTCTTTAACGAAAGATTTAGGTGGTAATTCTAGTACGAAAGAATTAACTGCTGCAATAATTAAGAATTTATAAAATGCAATTTAATACAACAAAAAAGACTAATACCACGATTAGTCTTTTTTGCTTTTTTGGGAGAGATTATTTGAAAAGTTATATTTTCTAGCCTTATATTATCATCTATGAAAGCGCTTGTCAAATGTTTTTTTAAAATCTTGTTAAATAATGATAAATAAATTTCAAATTATGCTATAATACTTGTGAGGTAAGATGTATGCAACGTAGAGAAATTATAATGAATTTAAGAGCAAATGGTAAGTTGAAGGGTGTAAAGCCTTGTATGATATTTTTGAAAAATAACTTAGGTAAAATATATAATGAAGGACAAGCCGATTTTGTTATGTCTATAAAAGGAGATATATTATATTTTCAAAAAATAACTTTTTTTCTTAAAAGATTGAAACCAGCGGATGATTTTACATTGAATTTGAATATTATAAAAGAGTATGCATTCTTTAAAAAGAGTTTTAGTAATACACTTTGTTTATACGATAAAGATAAAAGATTTATAGAAATAAACTATAACAAAGGTATACCAGATACTTTTCCTACAGAAGATAATATAAATCGGATTATAAAAATTTTAGAGCAAAAAGGAATTAAAGAAATATACAAGGAAGAGGATGAAAATCTAAATGAAGAATCTGACACAGCAGGAGAAAAATCTAATTAAAAAATACGAAACGAAAAATAAAAAACAAAATTTTGAAACAAAAAAAGAAATGTATTTGAAACAAACCGATAGAAATTATAAGGATGGTGATCGGAATTGATAAACTTAGGACAACATAATATGCTAAAAGTTGTGAGAACCTCGGATTTGGGATATATGTTAACGGATGGAAATAGCGAAGTGCTTCTTCATTTTAAACAAGCGAGTAAAGAATTAGCAGAGGATGAAATGGTTAAGGTATTCGTATATTCGGATAAGGGTAAGAGATTTACTGCAACTATGGAAGAACCACTTGCTACCATAGAAGAAGCAGGGTTTGTTGAGGTGGTAGATGTATTACCTAAGGTGGGAGTTTTTGTAAACATAAATACGCCTAAAGATATATTAATCTCAAAAGATTACCTCCCCTTTAAAGAACAGGAGTGGCCTATTGTAGGAGATAAGCTATTTATTCGATTAAAAGTAAAAGCAGATACTCTAACAGGTAAACCCTTAAATCGTTTTGAAATTATTGAATTAAAAACGAAAATCCCTTATGAAGAGTTTCAAATGGTAAATGGCTATATATGCCGAATTATGGATAAAGGAATTGGAATCATAACTATAAATCAAGTTTACGTATTTGTTCCAACACATCAATATAGGGGGACGATTCGTTTAGGTCAAGCGGTTAACGTATGCATAACAAAAATTCATGAAGAGGAATGTTATGGATCTTTAAATGCCCATAAAGAGGAACTAATGGATGTGGATAAGGAAACAATAGTAAGCTATTTGAAAGAACATCAAGGAGTAATGAAATTAACATCAAAATCTAGTGCAGAAGAAATTGAAAAATTATTTCAAATGAGTCGCAAAGCGTTTAAAAGAGCTTATGGAAATTTATATAAAGAACATCTGATATATTTTGATGAAGAAAAAACTTATCTAAAAGAAAATTAGAAAAGTATCTAGGAAAGATAACTTAAAAGATAAAAAGGATAAAGGACTGATGCATATACATCAGTTTTTTTATTGTCAATATAAAACAAAAATATTTTTAATAATTTTAATGAATTATATTGAATTTATTAAAATAATAGCATATAATATAAGCATAAGGAGGTATATGAATGATTGAATTTTTTGACAATGATACATTAAGTGGTACAGCATCTATATATGAAAATCATATAACTTTTAATAAAAGTATGCTAAAGTATTTTCAAGATGCATATAAAGTACGTGTAGGGATTGAAAAAGAAAATAAACGTGTATATGTCTTTATGATAAATAAAGATTATGCGTTTAGTGGAGAGATTCCTGAATCATCATTATTATCTATTTCTATATCGAATACATATGCAAGAATATGTTCAAGAGCTATGGTAGAATATGTATGTAAAACTTTTGGTATTTTGGTAGAAAAGAAAGATTATATTCGTTATAATGCTACATATGATGAAAAGAAAAGGGCAATAATAATTGATATGAAGGGAGAAGTGGCATAAATGGAAATATTAGAAAATTGTATGTTATGGATATGGCTTGGAGTATTTGTTCTAGCTATTATTTTAGAGGCAATGACTCAAGATTTCATTTCAATTTGGTTTTCTGTAGGTGCTTTGGTCGCCATGATTATATGTACATGGGTTCCATTTTGGGTTGAAATTATTGTATTTTGTGCAGTTTCGTTTTTAGCTTTGGGTCTCACAAGACCACTTGCCAAAAAATTAACCGAGCGATCTGTCCGATATACAAACACGGATGAGTTTGTTGGTAAAAGGGTAAAAGTTGAAAAAACAATTACTAAATTTGATGCAGGAGAAATCAAATTAAATGGTGTTATCTATTCTGCCATTTTAATGGAAGATGAAAACGATGCGATTGTAGAAGACACCATTGTAGAAGTTGTTGCCTTAAAGGGCAATAAAATCGTTGTAAAAAATATAGAAGATTAAAAAGGAGAGATTAATATGTTTTTAAGTAATAATGCTGGAATTGTTGTTGGAGTTGTTGTTGGAATTGTTTCTTTAGTTATATTGATTTATTTAATTTCTAGAATTCGTATTGTAAGACAAACAAATAAATATATCGTTGAGCGCTTAGGAGGATTTCATGCGACATGGAGCGTTGGTATTCATTGGTTAGTTCCTTTTGTTGACCGCATATCAAATATTGTTTCAATGAAAGAGCAGGTTAAGGATTTTGATCCCCAACCCGTTATTACAAAAGATAATGTAACCATGCAAATTGATACTGTAGTTTTTTTCCAAGTAACGGATCCTAAGCTTTATGCTTATGGAGTAGAAAACCCAATTGCAGCAATTGAAAATTTATCTGCAACTACCTTGCGTAATATTATAGGTGAATTGGATCTAGATGAAACATTAACAAGCCGTGATATTATTAACACAAAAATGCGTGCAATCCTAGATGAGGCAACCGATCCATGGGGAATTAAAGTAAATCGTGTTGAGGTAAAAAATATATTACCTCCAAAGGATATACGTGATTCTATGGAACGTCAAATGCGTGCGGAACGTGAACGTCGTGAAAAAATCTTACTTGCTGAAGGTGAGAAGAAGAGCCAAATCTTACTTGCTGAAGGTCAAAAAGAATCTCAAGTTTTAAAAGCAGCTGCTGAAAAAGAAGCTATGATTTTAAAAGCTGAAGGTGAAGCACAGTCTATTTTAAAGGTTAAAACGGCTGAAGCAGAGGGTATTAAATTAATTCGTGATGCTGAAGCTGAAGGTTTAAAATTACTAAAGGCTGCCGATGTATCCGAAGAGGTATTAAAACTTAAGAGTTATGAAGCAATGCAAAAGGTTGCAGAGGGTCAAGCAACAAAGATTATAATTCCATCTGAGATGCAAAACCTTGCGACTACCGTTACAGCAATTAAAGAAATAGCAAAAAATGATTAATTAAATATAAATAAGAAAATTCCTCTAGAAATTAGAGGAATTTTTTTATGAAAAAGAAAAAAATACTTGAAATATAAATCTTGTCTATGCTATAATAAACGAGCGTTAGTAAGTGGTTCGGTGGTGTAGTGGTTAACATGCTAGTCTGTCACACTGGAGATCGCGGGTTCAAGTCCCGTCCGAACCGCCATTATTTGCACCCATAGATCAATTGGATAGATCGTTTGACTACGGATCAAAAGGTTAGGGGTTCGAATCCTCTTGGGTGCGCCATAAGTAAACATAGGTATTGATACACTGAAAAAGTGCCGTCAATACCTTTTTTCTTTGTGAAAATAGAGCTAAAACGTCTAAATTTGGCTTAATTAAGGCTAAATTTGGGCTGTGTCGGCTTATTTTTGTTATTTCGAGTACATCTTCAAGTGGAAAATTACGAGCAAACTTTGGAAAAACACGACCACAATTTAACGATTACTAAGACAAAAGCATAACATTTAATTTCAATAACGGAACAAATATCAAAATAGAAGCTCTCAAGTAGGGTTTCTTTTTTTGCGTTTTTACGAATTTTGTAGTATAATATTTGTAAAGTTGTGATTAGCAACAGAAAGATAAAGAGTAATTTAGAGGACTAAATGATGATTATTAGACAATATGAGCCAGCAGACTGTGAGAATTTGTTAAAACTGTTTTATCATACAGTTCATACTATAAACGCCAAAGATTATTCGCAAGAGCAGTTAAATGTTTGGGCTACTGACAAAATAGATTTCGAGGTGTGGAACAAATCACTTTCCGAGCATTACAGCGTGGTTGCAGTTGAAAACAATATTATAGTTGGGTTTGGTGATATTGATAAATCGGGTTATCTTGATAGATTATATGTACACAAAGACTATCAACGGCAAGGCATTGCAACAGCAATTTGTAATAGATTGGAACAAGCGGTCAAAGCAAATAAGATAGTTACGCACTCATCTATAACCGCAAAACCTTTTTTTGAGCAAAGAGGTTTTAGTGCAGTTAAAGAGCAACAAGTTATTAGAAACGGCGTTGCTTTGACTAACTTTATAATGGAAAAACAAGTAAGATAAATTTCAATTT
>CAYYMS010000016.1:0-29796 GCA_964473015.1 uncultured Anaeroplasmataceae bacterium
CATATTCCAAATCATCTATGGAATATTGCCAAAAAAGAATTAAAATGCAAAACAGGTAGAGAATTTATAGATTCTTTGCATGCAAAAGATTATTTAAAGGATATTACAAAAGTATTATGTGCATTAGGTTCTTTAGGTGGTGGAAATCATTTTATTGAGCTTGATAAAGATGAAGAGGATACAATATATTTAGTTGTTCATTCTGGATCAAGAACTTTAGGTAAGGAAATAGGAGAATCTTATCAAAGACTTGCTTTAAAAAACGTAAGTGAAGAAATAAGTGATTATAGGAAAAAATTAGATGGATTAAAGAACAAAGTCGAATATGACAAATTAAGAACAGAGTTTTTAGACAAGTTTTCAGATTTACCTAAGGATTTATACTATTTAGAAAAAGAGGCCTTAAAAAACTATTTAGATGATACAAAACAAGTACAAAAATTTGCTTCACTTAATCGTAAATTAATCGTTTACCAAATTCTTAACTATTTGTTTAAAGAAGAATTTAATATCGTTAAAAACAAATATACATCTAGTAATTATAGTTTTGAATATTTTGAGACGATACATAATTATATTGAACCTGAGGCTAATATTTTAAGAAAAGGATCCATAAGAGCTTTAAAAGATGAGATGGTACTAATTCCTATGAATATGCGAGATGGTACTTTATTATGCCGAGGACTTGGTAATCCAGAATATAATTATTCGGCTCCACATGGCGCAGGAAGATTACTTTCTAGAGCAGATGCGAAAGAAAGTATATCTTTAGAAGAATATAAAAACACAATGAAGAATATATATACTACCTCTGTATCCTCTACAACTTTAGATGAGTCTCCGTTTGCCTATAAGCCGGTAGAAGCTATATTAAATAATATTAAAGATACAGTAGAAGTGATGCATATTCTTAAGCCTTTATATAATTTTAAAGCATCATAGAAAAAGAAAGTGATGAAATAATTCTAATTTCATCACTTTTTTAGTGTTTTTTATTTTATACTCTTTAATTCTTTTTCATAACAATTATATTTTTGTAGGATGGTTTATATATAGCAATAATAAACTTATTCTCTAAGTTTACACATAGACTATATTTATATAAATCTAAAATATTTATATTTAGTTTTTTTTCATCGTATAATTTTCTTATCCATTCGTTTTTTTGTTTTTTATCTAATTTTTCTTTCCACCAAGCCTTTGGTTTTACTTGGTAATAATTTAAATAATCAAGAATGAGTTGTTCGTGTAAGTCATTATAATACTTTTTTTCTTTAACAAAATCGTCTAACGTGTAAAATAAGTGTTCTAATCCTTTATGCTTAAATTCTTTTTTACCTAATTCATGAAAGAAGGAAAAAGGATTAGACTCCTTATCTAAAATAATATGCATAGATGGTTTCATATAAGAAGAATTATAGTAGGTTTCAAAAGCATCTTCTGTAATATGAATTTCTTTAATATCATCTTTAGAAAGATAAGCATTTGATAGAATTTCATATGGAGCATTTTTTTGCCAAACATAATTATATTTTTTAGATTCTTTCATTAAAGAAGTTCCATGTAAAAGCTTTAAAAATCCTAGCTGCAATTCTTTAGGTCTTAGGGCTACAACATCGTTAAACGTTTTTTCAAAAGAAGAATAATCCTCAAAAGGAAGACCTGCAATTAAATCTAGATGTAAGTCTATAATATTTGCTTTTTGAATTTCTTTTATATTATGGAATAATTTTTCATTATTTTGAATTCTTCCTACACTTAGATTTGTTTTGATATTTGTAGATTGTATTCCAATCTCAAAACGAAATAAATTTTTAGGAGCATTTGCATTAATGTAAAAAATAATATCTTCTTGTAATAAATCTCCTGTAATTTCAAATTGAAAGGATTGATTTGGCTTATGATTCTTTATAATAAAATCAAGTAGATTAAGGAAATTCTTTTTATTAGCGTTAAATGTACGATCTAAAAATTTAAAAGTTCTTGCGTTTCTTTCAATTAAATTTAGTAATTGTTGTTTTATTTCCTCTATATTAAAGAATCTTACTTTATTATCTAGACTTGCCATACAATATCCACAATGATAAGGACAACCTCTAGAGGTTTCTATATAGACAATTTTGTGTTCTACATCATCAAGTAAATCATAGGCCATTTTTGTTTTATTTAAATCTACAAGTTTATCAAAGGTAAAGCCCTTTTTATGATATAGATTAGGTATATTTTCTATTTGTTCTTTTCCATCTAAATGTTTAAGAAGTAAATCAAAAGCTTCTTCACCCTCGTTTTTAATAATAAAATCAGCAAGATTATTTTCTAAATAGTAATTTGCATTATAAGAAACCTCTGGTCCACCAAGTATAATTGTGATATCTTTTTTCTTTAAAAGAAAAAGTATTTCTTTTATAATTTCTATATTCCATATATAGCAGGAAAAGGCTACAATCGTATAATTCTTTTCCATAATATAATCATATATACTTGTTACGGAATCTTTTATTGTAAATTCTTTTATATCGGTTGGATATAACGTATTCTTTTTTAATAATCTTATTGCAAGATTAGGATGAATATATTTTGCGTTTACACCAATAAGTAAAGTCTTCATTTCCAATACCTCAAATGTATTGTATCATAAAAGAAGAAATTTATAAATTTTTTAAAAATAAAATCAAGTAAAGATATGAAGTTTTGCTAAAATTATTAAAAGTTGTAAACTACATATGTAGTAAGATTGATTATTTAAAAATATAAATTTTACAAAAAATGTAAAATTTCGTATAATATAATTGTAGGTGATGAAAATGTTAAAAGATAAATTGGGAGATTTAGATATAAAAATAACTGAGCTAGCAAATTATTTAGACATATCTAGACCGACAATGTACAAATTTATTGATTATTATGATGAGGATAATAGGAAAAGCATTAACAAAAAGATTTTAAAGCTTTTTGATTTTATAATGGAAAACGAGCTTATTGGCAAAAACAATGTGATTAGTTACATCCTAAACAATCTTACAGATGTTAAGGATATGGAAGCAAAAGAAGAAACGGATTTATATAAGAATGTAAGAAAGTACATACTTAATAATCCCAATTCTGAGAAAAGTTCTTTTATAGAATTATGCTGTCGAAAAAGTAATTATGATGCAGTTATTCACTATTTGGTTGAGATTACTCCTTTGTTAAAGAAGAGAAAATTAACGGAAGAAGAACTTGCATTTTTAAAACCATACAAAGATATAATTAAATTATATACAGTAGAAAGTGAGGAAGAGTAAAATGGCAAGAAGAATAATTAAATTTAAAAATTTTAGAAATTTAGGTTTAGAAGGAAATGAAAATAATATCATTATTTTAAATAATTGTTTAGAAAAAGGGAAAATGGGCAATATTGTCGAATTAATTGGTGCTAATAACTCTGGGAAATCAAATGTACTAGATGGTATTTTAGCACTGGCTAAGGGTAATATTGAACAAAGAGATATTACAACACTAAGTTTTAAGGAAGAAGATAGAAAACCCGAAATCTCATTATGTATACAAGATGATGGTGAACTTGTTAGAAATCTTTCGTTGGAAGGTGTTTCATATTATAATAGTTTAATTTGCAATTCAAAACCAAGAATAGATAAAGATGAAGTGGTTAATACCTTTAATAAGGTTATTAGCATCTATAATACTTATGGTATTGGACATAATTTATATAAGGAAATTCAAAGAATTCAAAATGATTCCATTAATGAAAGTGAAATGATTTCAATAATTGTGAAGTTAAGAAATCAGTTGGATACTAATTCGAAAAAATTTACTGAATGGAGAAATGTGAAAAATCAATTGCAAACTTCTCTCTTATATTCTTCGGAATTATTAAACGATATTGAAACTATGTGCAAAGATAAATTTGGTTTTTCTTTAACACCTAATATTATTAAATATAATGAAAAAATGATAACAAGTAATGATATGCAAACTCAAATTAATAACTTAAATAGTAATTTATTTTTTAGATCCGTTTTTAAGGCTATTGAAATTGATCCTGAAGAAATTATCAATGGATTTAAGCAATATAATGAATTTCGAAATTCTGCATCATTGAATAAATTAAGAAAAATGGTTAATGAAAAAACTAGTAAACTTAATGATAGGTTTAATAAATTATATTTTGCAGAAAATGATCAGTACAAATTTACTATTGATATTGAGTCATCAAAGATTAGTTTTGGCATGGCTAGAGGAGAGGATGATGATCCAATCATGATTGAAATGCAATCCACTGGATTTAGATGGTTCTTTAATCTATATTTTAATTTTATTTGTTCTAATGAATTAAAGCCAGGGGATATAATAATAATGGATGAGCCTGCAACTAATCTTCACCCTGAAGGGCAAAGAGAGCTTAGAAGATTCATTAAAGACTTTGCAATAGAAAATGATTTAACATTCCTAATTGCAACTCATTCACCATTTCTTATTGATACAGATAATTATGATGAATTAAGAATTGTCACAATGGAAAATAATAGATCGTCAATTGATAATTTATTTACAGCAGTAAATAATGATGATCCGGATACTATTGTTCCAATTAAAGAAGCTTTAACAATTAAGCAAAATATCTTATATGATATGGATACAGAGGTTGTATGGGTTGAAGGATTGACAGATTATTGTTATCTTACTGCTTTTAAAAACATGTTGAATATAAAGAATGTAGCTTTTCTACCATTTAATGGAGTAGGAGCTGATGAAGATGCCCAAAAAATTATTCTTAATAAAATAGTTAGTACAAAATTCTTTAAAAGGAGTATTTTATTAGATGGAGATAAGGCAGGAAAGTCTATGGCTAAAAAATGTGAAAATACTGTATTTGAGAATAGAGTATATGTGATTTCAGATTTAGGAATAGAATTTAAAGAAATTGAAGATCTATTTTCTAGTAATGATAAAATCAAGTGGAAAATTGAGAAGAATAGCGAAGTTCACAAAAAGGCATCCGATGCCATTTATTTAAAGAGTATTGCAACAATATCAGATTTTGATGATGAAACAGTAAATAATTTCAAAAAACTATTTGATATGATGAAATAGTTAACAATATTTGGTTAGGTTTTTAAGATAGAGATAGCCCATTTACGAAATAGAGTGCCTCTTTTTGAGTTTACTCGATATCCTACAGAGATAATCATATCCAAATTATAATATTTTACTTTATACACTTTTCCGTCTAAAGCAGTATGCTTGAAAAACGAGCATACTGTTTTTTCCTCTAGTTCGTTAGTAGATAAAATATTTTTTATATGGCCAGTAATTGTTTTTCTGTCCTTTTGAAATAAAATTGCAATTTCTTTTTGTGTAAGCCATACAGTATCCTCATTTGGGCTTACATTTACATTTAAAGAGAACTCACCATCCTCAAATTTTATTAAATCATACTTATTTTCTTGATTTATCATTATATATTCCTCCTGTTTTTTTCAAAAAAATAAGGCCTCTCACATAATGTGAGAAGCCAATGTTTTTGTATTGAGTTGTAATAAGGATGTAAAAAGATTTATCATTATTATTCCAACTTTCTTAACAAAAATATTATAACATATTTTTATGTAAAATGTTATAAAATCTTATTTTTAACTATGATAATTTAATGATTAAGTAATATTTAATATGTAATATAAAAATCTTAATGAAATGAAATCATTAAGTTTTTTTCTTTGTTAAGTTTTACTATTTCTAATATCAATAAAATGTTGTATAATATAAACAAAGTTAATTTGATGGAGTATGATTTTATGAATATGGAAAAATTTATCACATTTGAAGGTGGAGAATGTAGTGGTAAAACTACAATAATAACTGAGATTTGTAAAAGATTTGATGAATTACATATAGATTATATTACTACTAGAGAACCTGGTGGTATTCGTATTGCAGAAGATATAAGAAGCATTATATTAGATGTTAAAAATGTAGATATGACATCCGAATGTGAAGCTTTATTATATGCGGCAAGTCGTATGCAGCATTTATCTCAAAAGGTTCTTCCTGCGATTAAAGAGAATAAAGTCGTATTATGTGATAGATTTTTGGATTCTTCTTTAGCGTATCAGGGATATGCAAGAAGATTGGGTATGGATAAAGTGTTAAAGGCAAATTCTTTTGCTTTAGATTATTTACCAGGCCTTACTATATTTATAGATGTATTACCTGAGGTGGCTTTAAAAAGATTATCTGGTAGAAATAAAAGTGATCGATTAGATTTAGAGGCAAAAGATTTTCATCAACGTGTATATGAAGGGTATCAGAAGGTTTTAGAAATGTATCCTAATCGTGTCGTTCGTATTGATGGTAATAACCCTTTAGAAAAAGTTATTGAGGATTGTATGCAGACGGTTTTAAAATATTTAAGTAATTTGAGGTGATATTTTGGATGTTAAAAGAGCAGTAGCAAATCAAAATATGATTTTTAATATTTTAAAGCAATCGAAATCTCAAAATCGATTATCTCATGCGTATTTATTTTATGGTGATGAGGGTGTTGGCAAAAAGGAAATGGCTTATGCTTTAGCATGTCTTCTTTATTGTCCAAATGATGGTTGTTTAGAATGTGATGTATGTAAAATTATAATAAATGGGCAGCATATGAATGTCGATTATATTGGAATTGAAGATTCTAAAACAATGATTTCAAAAGATCAAATCACGAATTTACAAGAGGAATTTTCCAAAACCTCATTAGTCGATGGAAGTAGAGTTTATATTGTAGATGGAATTGATACAGCTTCTACAGCTGCGCAAAATAGCTTGCTTAAATTTATAGAAGAACCAATAAATTCTACGCAAATCATAGGAATTTTTCTTGCAAAGGAGTTATCAAATATTGTTCCTACAATTTTATCTAGATGTGCATTACAGCATTTTAAGGCGTTGCCTTTAGATAAATCAGTAGAATATTTAAAGGTAGAGCAAGTTGAAGAATTTGATGCTATTTTGTGTGCAAGTTTAACGAATAATTTAGAAGAAGCAAAGGAAATAGCAACCTCTTTAGATTTTTACAAAAATAAAGAGCAATTTTTAGAGTTTATTTCTTTAGATAAACCCAAAGCGGCAGTTTTATTTTATATAAAATATGTTGGGTATTATTCGAATAATAAAAATTTATTAATTCTTTTAAAATGGTTATTACTTTTTTTGGAGGATGTAAATCGAATAGATTCTTCGAGGGATAGTTTGATTTTAAAGCCATTATATGATAGAATTAACTCGTATAAAAGTAAAAATGGAAATAGTTTAAAGGATAAATTAAAATTAGTTTTAGATTTATTTAATAGACTTAAGTATAATGTTTCAGCAAAGAATGTTTTTCATGAATTGCTGGTTAAATTTATATAGGTTGGTGATAGGATGAAGGCGATTCGAGTACAATTTAAGCCTTTGGGAAAAAGATATTATTTTGGTATAGCAGGGTTAAATGTAAAGGATGGAACATCCGTTATTGTCAATACGATTCGTGGGGTTGAATTAGGTTTTTGTGTAGGCGAAGTTTTTGATTTAAAGCAAGAAGATTTAACTTCGGAATTAAAAGATATTGTTCGTATTGCTACAAAAGAGGATATTAAAACATATGAAAAAAATAAATCTTTAGAGGCAGATGTTATAGCAAAAACGAAATATTATGCGAATAAGAACAATTTAGAGATGAAAGTTTTAGAAGCAGAATACACTTTAGATTGTGCGAAATTAATCATTTATTTTGAATCCGAAGGAAGAGTGGACTTTAGAGAATTAGTTAAAAATTTAGCAGATGAATATCATACTAGAATTGAATTAAGACAAGTTGGTTCTAGAGATGGGGCAAAGGTTTTTGGAGGAATTGGTCCATGTGGATTGATTGTTTGTTGTAAAACTTTTATTACCCAGTTTGATAACGTTTCTGTTAAGATGGCTAAAAATCAAAATTTATCTTTAAATCCAGTCAAGATAAGTGGAAATTGTGGTAAGTTATTATGCTGTATTAATTATGAAAATGAATTATATACTGAGTTAAGAAAATATGCTCCTGATATAGGAGATATCGTTGAAACAAACGATGGAATGGCAAAGGTTTTATCTTGTGATGTATTGAATAGAAATTTGAAGGTAAAGTATTTAAATGAGGAAAATACCTTTGGCTATTTAAAATTAGATGATGTAAAATTTACAAAATCTATGGATAAAAAGAAGAAAATAGAAGAGGAAAACGATGATGCCGATAGTTTGTAATGAATTATTAGGCAGAGAATTAATTAAAATTTATCAAGATACGGATGGCTTTAATTTTTCGATTGATTCTATGTTACTTGCAAATTTTGCAAGCATCACATCTCGAGTAAAGAATATATGTGATTTATGTTCAGGAAATGCCCCTATTCCTTTATATCTTACCTTGCGTACAAAAGCAAAAATTATTGGAATTGAGGTGCAAAATCCTTCTTATGATTTAGCTTTAGCGTCGATTAAGGAAAATCATTTGGAAGATCAAATTCATATGATATGTGCAAATTTAAAAGATATCCATCAAAGGATAGGTGTTCACACGTTTGATTTAGTTACATGTAATCCTCCTTTTTTTAAAATAGGAGATAATCATATTAATCCCAATGATTTAAAAGCTATTGCTCGGCATGAAATATTAGCAAATTTAGATGATATTGTAAAAGAGGCTTCCATACTTTTAAATTCAAAAGGTAGGTTTGCGATGGTACATCGTCCAGATCGCTTATTAGAAATCCTTGAGATTTTCAAAAAGTATAGGATAGAACCCAAAAGATTACAGTTTGTATATCCTAAAATGGGTAAGGAATGTAATCATATTTTAATTGAGGGCATTAAAGATGGGAGTAAGGATGGTCTAAGAATTTTATCCCCACTTTATGTTTATAAAGATGATAACACATGGACAGACCAAATATTAGAAATATATAATTATGAAAGGAAGTAGATTTTATGTTTTTAAGTTTATTAAATAAAAAGGAAATGCTAAAGTTTCTAGATTTAGCTATCTATATGGTAGATATTGATGGTGAACCTACCGATGTTGAAAAAAGAATTTTAACTAAAATGATTGCGGAGTTAGATGCAGTAAAGGATGAATATTCTTTTCGTTTAACGGATACGATTGAAAATACGATAAAGTTTTTCTCTGAAGCTAATCAGGTTGTAAAAAATGTTGTTTATTTAAATCTTGTTACCATTTCTATGGAAGATGATTTATATAACACCTCAGAGTTATTATTCTTAGAAGAAATTCAGAAGAAATTTGAGATTTCATCTGAAAAGCGTAGAGAATTAATTTCCATTGTTTATGCAGAGCGCGATTTAAGAGAAAAGGCAATACGCATTATTAAAAACTAATGAGAATACGTAGTTTTGATCATGATAAGAAAATTTTATATTTAGTCGCAACTCCAATAGGTAATTTAAAGGATATCTCTTTGCGTGCAATAGAAATACTTAAGGAAGTAGATAAAATATATGCAGAAGACACTAGAAATTCTATTCATTTATTAAAACATTATGAGATTGATACTAAATTAGAAAGTTATCATGAATATAATCAGGATATTAAAACAAAGGATATTATAGATGAATTAAACCAAGGGTTAAAAATCGCTATAATATCGGATGCAGGGTTGCCTGTAATTTCTGATCCAGGATATAAAATTGTAAAAGAAGCTATTGCGCAAAATATAGCCGTATCTACGATTCCTGGAGCATCTGCAGGAATTAGCGCATTAATATCCTCTGGATTAGCGCCCATGCCTTATACTTTTTATGGTTTTTTAGATAGTAAAAAGACAAAAAGAGTAAGTGAATTAAAGGAATTAAAATATATAGGTCATACCTTAATATTTTATGAAGCTCCTCATCGTATATTTGAAACTTTGCAGGATATGTTAGAGGTTTTTGGAGATAGGTACTGTTGTATTGCAAGAGAACTCACAAAAACCTATGAAGAATATATTAGAGGAAAGATTTCATCTTTACTTACAATAGAAAATCTAAAAGGAGAAATCGTATTAATCGTAGAAGGGCATCAGGAAACAAAGGAATTCGTTGAAAATCCTCATGTAAAGATTGATGAGTTTGTATCTTTAGGTTATAAACCTAATGAGGCAATAAAGGAAGTTTCAAAATTATTTCATCTAGATAAAAAGGAACTTTACAAAACATATATAGAGTATAAAAATAAGGATTTGGTATAGATATGAACGGTTTAGATTATGTTCATCTTACGGATGAAAATCATATAATTCAATCCATCAGTTATGATGAATTAATTCAACTTTTGGATGGTTTTGGCACGGGACTTGTATTTATTGGAGGACCTTGGTGTGCAAACTGTCAGGCAATAATTAAAGAGTTAAATGAAGTTGCTAAGAAATTTGGGTTAGAAGCTATATTTAATTATGACCCTAGATTTATTAATGTTTTTAAAGAAGAAGAAGATTTAAGAGACTGCAAAACATTAGAAAATAAGCTTAAGTATTATGCAATTGTAGAGAAGCTTAAATTTAAATCGGATGAGCTTGTGGTGGATACTTTGATTCCTAGAATGCATGTTCCATTTATTTTTGGTATTAAAAATGGAAGTTGTATTGGTTATTATTCTCCTGAATTGATTAAGGATGGGAATGGTTTGCATTCTAAAGAAGATAATGAAGATAAAACCATTGAATTTATTTGTCATATAACCGAGTTAATTCATAAAATCAAAGAAAATGATCGATTTTAAAAAAGAAATTCCTTAATTTAAAAGGGAATTTTTTTTATAATATAAGGTTTTTATATGGAGGGAGCTATAAAATAATTCTTTTTATTTTATAAAAAAAGGGGTATAATAGTATCGAAATTATTTTGCTTGAGGTAATTATATGATTGAAGTAAAGGATTTATCATTTTCATATAATCAAAAAGAAGAAGCATTGAAAGATGTTTCTTTTACTATTGATACGCATGAATGGGTTTCTATTATTGGTCATAATGGTAGTGGAAAATCAACACTTGCTAAATTAATGGTAGGTCTTTTATTAGCCTCTAAAGGTAGTATCTCCTATGACGGAGTTTTATTAACGGATAAAACTATAGATCAAATAAGACAAAGAGTGGGTATAGTATTTCAAAATCCCGATAATCAATTTGTAGGGTATAATGTAAAATATGATATTGCCTTTGGTTTGGAAAATCATAAAATCGAAAGAAAAGAAATGATTTCTTTAATTGAAGAATATACAAAAAAAGTGGATATGTATGAATATCTTGAACGTGAACCTCAGACCTTATCTGGTGGACAAAAACAAAGAGTTGCGATTGCAGGTATTTTAGCATTAAATTGCGATATTATTCTTTTAGATGAAGCAACCTCTATGCTTGACCCAGAAGGGACCGAAGAAATTATTAAATTAATTGAGGAGCTACATACAAAATATAATAAAACCGTTATAACGATAACCCATGATTTAAATTTGGCACAACGTTCCAATCGTGTTATTGTTATGCGATTAGGAGAAAAGATTGCGGAAGGAAAACCAGAAGAAATATTTAAGAATAGAGAATTATTAAAAAGCTCTAACCTTGATATGCCTTTTGCCTTACGTGTATATGATGAAATTTCAAAAATAGAAAAATTAAATCAGGATAAGGAGTTAATGGATGCGTTATGGGAATATCATTTAAAGAAGTAAGCCATTATTATCCTGGGCTAAAGAAAAAACAATTTACTACGGCTTTAGATTGTGTAAATTTGGATATAGAAGACAAAGATGAATTTGTTGCAATCATAGGAAAAACAGGAAGTGGGAAATCGACTTTAATTCAGCATATGAATGCATTAATACTTCCTACTAGAGGAAATGTAGTTATTTTTGATAAGGTTATTACACCTAAAAAGCAAAAGAATCCCAAGTTAAAGGAAGTAAGAAAAAAAGTTGGTTTTGTTTTTCAATTTCCAGAATATCAATTATTTGAAGAAACGGTTTTAAAGGATATTATGTTTGCTCCTCTTAATTTTGGTTTTAACCAAGAAGAAGCAAAACAAAAGGCTATAGAAATTGCAAAATTATTAAAAATAGAGCATTTGTTAAAAAAATCCCCCTTCAATTTAAGTGGTGGACAAATGAGGAAGGTTGCCATTGCGGGAATTCTTTCTTATGATCCAGATATTTTATTGTTAGATGAACCGACTAGAGGATTGGATCCAAAGGCGAGTAAAGAAATAATGGAATTATTTTATAATATACATAAAGAAACCCAAAAGACTATAATTATGATTACACATGATATGAATTTGGTATATGAGTACGCGAGTAGAGTTGTTGTTATGAATGATGCAAAAGTGGTTTATGATGGAAATAAGGTAAAATTATTTAAAGAGGATATTTATCTAAATCATCATTTAACAAAACCAGAAGTTTTAAAAATGATTGATTATCTAAATGAAAAGTTAAAAGTAAATATAGATTATGATACTTTTACTTTCGAAGATTTAATCAAAAAGGTGGTGAAGCATTATGAATAATATCACCTTTGGTCAATACATACCAGGAAATAGCTGGATATATAAATTAGACCCTCGAATGAAGATTATATTAACTATCGCAATGATTGTACTAATTTTTCTTATTCCTAATCTTTTGGGTATGGCAATTGCATTAGGGGTATTTTTATTAATTTTTCTTTCCACCCGTATTTCACTTTTAAGAGTGTTAAAGGGATTGCGTCCAGTCTTATTCTTATTAACCTTTACCGTTGTTTTACAACTCATTTATACAACAGGTAGTAGTGAAAATCTTTTATATAGCTTTGATATGCAGTTCGGGTTATATCATATCTTAATTTCATTCGGTATTCTTATTTTTTATTTTTTAACTAAAAAATTTATCCCGTTAAAGTTTATTTATTTACTTATTATGGCAATAGGAATATTTTTAATTTTATGGCTTGTTAAATTTAATCAATTGGTTTGGTTAAATTTTACCTTTAATGTTTTTAAAGAGGGAATAAGTAAGGCAGGATTTATTTTTATTCGAATCATAATTATGATTGGAATAACCTCTTTACTTACTTTATCTACTATGACGACCGATATTAATAATGGAATCGAATCGGTTTTATCTCCTTTAAAAATAATAAAGGTTCCTGTAGGTGTATTATCTATGCTTGTTTCTTTAACTTTAAGATTTATTCCTACCCTTTTAGAAGAAAGTAAAAAAATTATGAATGCACAGGCTTCTAGAGGTGTAGATTTCCAAGAAGGTGGATTAAAAGATAAAGTAACGCAGATTATATCCCTTCTTATTCCTATGTTTGTTATTTCCTTTAAGCGAGCAGAAGACTTATCAAATGCAATGGAAGCACGTGGCTATATTATTGGCGAAAAAAGAACGAAATTGGATGAATTGAAATTAAGATGGAGAGATTACCTATGCTTTGTTTTTGTGGTTTTCTTTTTCGTGGCGGTTATTTGGAGTAGATTTTATGTATAGGTATAAATGTATTGTCTGTTATGATGGAACAAATTATATGGGGTTTCAAATTCAAGAAGATTTACCTACGATTGAGTTAAGTATTAAAGAAGCATTAAGAAAAATGTTAAACGTAGAAATAAAGATTTATGCCTCGGGTAGAACCGATCGTTTTGTTCACGCAAGGCATCAAGTATTTCACTTTGATTTCGATTTAGAAATCCCTGTAAAAGGAATAAAAAATGGATTAAATTCCTATTTACCTAAGGATATTTATATTCAGGATGTTGAACTTGTAAATGATAAGTTTCACTCCCGATTTTCTGCAATATCGAAAGAATATAGGTATTATATTTATACCGGAGATTATAATCCCTTTTTATTGCATTATGCTTTTTACATAAATAATTTAGATATAAAAAAAATGAAAGAAGCAATAAAACTTTTCGAGGGAACGCATGATTTTAAAGGATTTGCATCGAGTAGCATTGATCCTAGAAAAGATACGGTTAAAACAATCTTTCATACCGAAATAAATGAAAGAAAAGAATTTTTAGAATTTGTTTTTATTGGTTCATCTTTTTTAAAATATCAAATAAGAAGAATGATGGGTTTACTTATTGAAATAGGAAAAAATAAAGAAACAAAGGATAAAATCATAGAGGTACTAGAGAAAAAGGATCCCTCTATTTCTCATAAGGTAGCGGATGGATGTGGTCTTTATTTATATGATGTAAAATATGGAAATGATTTTTAAGATTTGGTGATTCTATGGAAAAATATCAAGAAATAGAAAGAAGCATTATAACTACTTACCGAAGTAAGCTTTGGAGTAAGTTTGTTAAGGCTTTAAAAGAATATGAACTCCTTAAAAAAGGAGATGTCGTTTGTGTATGTATTTCTGGTGGAAAAGATTCTTTTGTTATGGCGAAGCTTTTTCAAGAATTAAAAAAGCATTCGGATTTTGACTTTGAAGTGAAATATTTAGTAATGAATCCTGGGTATAATAAAATGAATTTAGAAGTTATAAAAAAGAATCTTTCTTTATTAAATATTCCAGCAGAAATTGTAGAAACCGATATTTTCGCAATAGCCAATATTCAAGAAAAAAATCCATGTTATTTATGCGCAAAAATGCGTAGAGGTGCCTTATATAAGCTTGCGAAAGAAAGAGGATGTAATAAAATTGCATTAGGACATCATTATGATGATGTTATAGAAACCACTTTAATGAATATGTTAAATGTTGGATCCTTTCAAACTATGCTTCCTAAACTTCATAGCCAAAACTATGAGGGTATGGAATTAATTCGTCCGTTATATTTAGTTAGAGAAAAGGACATTATAGCATGGCGAAATTATAATCATTTAGAATTTATTGCCTGTGCTTGTAGATTAACCGAACAAACATCACAAGAATTCGATAAAACAAGTTCACAAAGATTGAACACAAAAAAATTAATTAAAGATTTAACAAAATATAACCCTTTTGTAGAAAAAAATATTTTTAAAAGTACGACGAATGTGTATTTAGATAAAATATTAGGTTGGAAAAAAGATGGAAGGAATATATCTTATTTAGATGAGTATGATAAATTAAAAGAAAAATAACAAGGCAATGTATTCGCCTTGTTTTTTTAAAATAATTTTTTAATTCCAATAGGTTTTAACCATGGGTGCTTTCGGTAATATATTTTTTTATAAATATAACAATGGATGGTATAGAAGAAGGAAGGAGTGATTCCTATTTTAATTAAGTACCATATTCTATCTTTCATCTTGTGTAAATAGATAATATATTTACTATTTAATTTATTTAATTTTTTTTCAAATAATAGATAGGAAAGTATAATTCCTATACCATAAATTATACCTAAAATAAAATGAAAGGATACGTTATATTTATTAGTTATTTTAATCCAAATGTAAGCAATAAAGGAAAAGAAAAAAAGGATTTTAAGAAATATAAATCTTTTTTGATAAAAGAATACAATTGTATATGCTATATGTGTAAAAAAACCCAAATATAGATATAGACTAATATAGAATAACTGAAGTAAAGAGTCCATTTATGCAAATAGTTTTTTTATAAAACTCTTTTTTTCTTTTGTTTCTTTATGATTTTTTCTTTCAATAGAATAAATATTACCTGATATTTTAATCGATGCATTGTTATCATATACTTCTTTAAGTACAAGATTTTCTCCCTTTATATGATAAGGAGTATTATCTATTTCCAAATAAAATTCTTTATCATTAAATTCTTTTAAAAGCGTTATATTGTGTATTTCTAATTCGTTATCTAATAAAATCATTTTCATAAAATCACCTATTTCATTTTATGAAAATTGAAAAGGTTTTATGATTGATTCCGTTAAACAATCGAAGTTTACTTGTTTAAAGAAAGAATTAATGATAAAATAATGATAGATATATAGGAGGAACATATTTATGTTTGATTTGAAAAAAAATATATTTTTGCTTCTTTCTTTAAGTATATTTTTAGTAGGTACAATCCTATATTTTATTTTAAATTCTACTCTATATTCTGTGCTTTATATGTTTATTATATTTTTTGTAATTGGTCTTATTGTTTTACATTTATATATAAATTCAAGAGAGTAATTTAAAATTTGTAAAAAATGTTGTATAATGTAATGTGGATATTTTCCACATTTATTTTTATTTAAGGAAGTAAACGCATATGAAATTAATTGAAAATCAAAGATTTGGACTTGAGCGTGCATTATATAATTCTTTGGAATTAAAAATTAAAAACTGTCGTTTTGAAGGGATAGAGGATGGAGAGTCTGCCTTAAAAGAATCCTCAAAAATAGAATTAGAGGATTGCTTTATGGATTTAAGATATCCGTTGTGGCATACCGATGATGTGAATTTAAAAAGAGTAGTAATGACTCCAAATTGTAGGGCAGCCCTTTGGTATGCCAAAAATATAAAAGTAGATCATTCGAATTTATTGGGAATTAAAGCATTAAGAGAATGCGAGGATTCCTTTATAGAAAACACCGAAATTGTATCTCCAGAATTTGGTTGGAGATGTAAGGATATTACGGTTAAAAATTCTAGTTTAATTGGAGAATATGTATTTTTTGAAAGTAAAAATATTATTATAGATCATTTGAAATTTGAAGGGAAATATTCTTTTCAATATGTAGAAAATATGGATATCCAAAATAGTTATTTTAAAACGAAAGATGCGTTTTGGCACACAAAGGATGTTACCGTTTATGATACCACTTTAGAAGGGGAATATCTTGCCTGGTATTCTGAAAATCTTACTTTAGTACGCTGTCATATCAAAGGGACCCAACCATTTTGTTATTGTAAAAATTTAAAACTAGTGGATTGCACTATGGAGAATACAGATTTAGCCTTCGAAGCAAGCAGTGTGGAGGCTACTATAATCGGCAATGTAATGTCTATTAAAAATCCTAAAGCGGGCTCTATCCTTGTCGATTCTTATGATGAACTAATTTTAAAGGATAATAAATATCCTATAGAATGTAAAGTAGAGATTCGCAATTCTTAAGGTGGTGATATAATGCCTTTTTTACCAATTACAATTGAAGAAATGAAGGAATATGGCTGGGAACAGCCAGATTTCATTTATATTATTGGCGATGCTTATATTGATCATCCTTCCTTTGGACCAGCGATTATATCTAGAACCTTAGAAAACTTTGGATATAAAGTATGTATTATCTCTCAACCCAATATAGATAAGGATGAAGATTTTAAACGTTTTGGTAAGCCAAGATTAGCCTTTTTAGTATGTGCAGGCAATATTGATTCTATGGTAAACCATTATACGGTTTCTAAAAAAAGAAGAAATAAGGATTATTACACACCGAATGGACAAATGGGAAAAAGGCCAGATAGAGCTTTAATACGCTATTCCTCTAAATTAAGGCAGTTATATCCAGATTGTACAATAGCCATTGGAGGTATTGAGGCTTCTTTAAGAAGATTAAATCATTATGATTATTGGGATAATTCTGTCAGACGTTCCATATTATTAGATTCTAAAGCGGATATATTGCTTTATGGAATGGGAGAAAAGACAATTGTTCAAGTAGCGGATGCGCTAGATGCAGGATTAGATGTTAAGGATATTATTTATATAAGAAATACGGTTTGGAAAACTAAGGATGAATCCTTACTTCCTGAAGATTGTGTTATGCTTCCAAGTTATGATGAGGTTTTAGAGGATAAAAGGAATTATGTTAAGTCCTTTCAAATTCAATATAAGAATACGGATGCTTTTACGGGTAAGGCTTTAGTTGAAAAATATAGAAATTGCTTTGTTGTTCAAAACCCACCAGAATTTCCGTTATCTCAAGAGGAAATGGATGCAACATATGCACTTCCTTATATGAGGGTATGTCATCCTTTGATTGAAGCTAAGGGGCATGTTCCTGCAATCGATGAGGTGAAATTTTCTGTCATTGCAAATCGAGGCTGCTATGGAGGATGTCATTTTTGTGCACTTACCATGCATCAGGGAAGAATTATACAGTCGAGAAGTAAAGAATCTATTTTAAATGAAGTTAAGGAAATTACGAAGGATAAAGATTTTAAAGGATATATTCATGACATTGGTGGTCCTACGGCAAATTTTTATCATCCCGCATGTCATAAACAAAATAAGCATGGTGTTTGTACAAATAAGGAATGTATAGGATACTCCCCATGCAAGAATTTGGAAGTGGATCATAAGGATTATCTTGATATTTTAAAAGAAGCACGGAAACTTCCAGGTATTAAAAAAGTATTTGTTCGTTCTGGATTACGATATGATTATATTATGTATGATAAAAATAAAGAATTTTTTGAAGAATTAGTTAGATATCACGTATCTGGTCAGCTAAAGGTGGCACCAGAACATATCGATGATAAGGTTCTTGTACGTATGGGAAAACCTTCGAAAGGCCTTTATGATGAATTTGTAAATCTTTACAAAAAAATTAATGAAAAATATAATATGAATCAATATCTTGTCCCATATTTAATGAGCAGTCATCCAGGCTCAGATTTAAATGCTGCGATTCATTTGGCAGAATATCTAAAAAGTACAGGACATATGCCCGAGCAGGTTCAGGATTTTTATCCAACTCCAGGGACAGCATCCACCTGTATGTATTATACAGGCATTGATCCATTTACCAATGAAAGTGTTTATGTTGCAAAAGATCCCCATGAAAAGGCTATGCAAAGAGCATTAATACAATTTAAACTTCCTCAAAATTATGATTTAGTATATGAGGCATTAGTAAAAGCAAAACGAACAGATTTAATCGGCTATGATAAAAAATGCTTAATTAAACCAAAAATACAAAATCAAATAAGGAGAAAGCTATAATGAAACGGATTTATTTTTTTTGTATTGGAATTCTATCTATTTTCTTTTTTGCTAGCTGTACATCGGAAGTTTCAATACATTATACAATTGATATCATAGATATTGATGGTGAAAATATAGGTAGTTATAATGTAAAAACGAAAGATAAATCTTCTTTTTTTGATGACTTAAAAAAGAAGTGTTCTGTTGTTTATGAAGAAAGTGAATATGGTCCATTTATTAAACAAATAAATCATTCCATAATGGATTCAAATTATTATTTGGCTTTATATAAAAATGATAAATTATCTGAAGTTGGCGTATCTAGTATTACAGTAGATGAAGGAGATCATTTAAAATTTATTGTGGAAAATTTTAAAAATTATGACCAAATCGATATCAAAGTAGATCAAGTGGTTTATGGGTTTTATAAAAAAGCAGAAGAGTTATATAAAAACATAGATTCTATAGATTGTTCTTTACTGATGGCATATAAAAAATTAATAGATTTTGATTACAATATAGATATGTCCTTTGTTCCAGCCTCTTTTAAAACATCCTTAGAAAATATAGAATACAAAGAATTAACAAGAAATGATTTCTTTAAAATTGCCATGTGTAAATATGCCTTACAACAGGATTTATCTTGTGCAAAGGAAATCATCTTAGAAAAAAACTATGATGTATTATACGGAAATTATGTTTCGACAATGAATGCTTTTTTATATTGTCTAATGTGTTTGCTAGAGGTAAAGCCAGATCATCTTTCTGCTTTTGAAAATTATTTAAAAGATTATATGAAAAATCCAGAACTTGGGGATAGTGGATGTATGACTTGTTCGGCCTTATCTTTGTTTAAAGAGTTTGATTCTTATAAAGAATCCTTTATTTCTTTACAAAAGACGTCTTTTACAGAACAGGGAGTCGATTTAGGATATGGAGCAAATGCTTGTTCTACTGCACAAGCAGTCATAGCTTTTTGTAATATGAATGAAAATATTCGTGATGAAAAATATAAAATAAATGGTATAGATATGATAGAAGCCCTTCTTACGTATGTAGAAGAAGATTTTACTGTATTAGGGTATGATGGTAAAACGGACTTATATTTTAACACACCACAAACCCTTTCGGCTCTTATGTGCTATAAGGCCGTAAGAGATAGGAATAAAGCTGTGAATCTTTATGCGTAAGATTATTTTAAAGATATTACTTTCTCTCGTTTTACTTTCTATTTTGATTGTGGTTATTTTACTCTATAGAACGCCCAATAGTACAAAAGAAAAAAAGAATATAGAAATTATAGTAATTGATGCGAAAGAACAGGTACTTATACAAGATACTTTTGAGGTATACGAAACCTCTTTATTGCAGATTTTAGAAAGCAATTATGATATTCGATATGAGAATACATCTTTTGGAGTAACTTTATACGATATAGAAAGCATAAAAACAGATTTTATACATAGTTATATTGCTATATATGTTAATGGAAAATATTCAAATGTTGGTATATCTTCTATCTTATTAGAAAATAATATGCGGATTGAATTAAAGGAGTTAAATTTATGACAGTAAAACATTTGGCATTTTTAGTAAGTTTAACTACCATTTTATTTGTTCAGGAGGAACTATTATCGTTTTTACCCAATATTCAGTTCACTTTTCTTTTAGTATTAGTTTATGGTGCATGTGTAGGTATTAAGTCTGGTAGTTTCATTGTGCTTGTACATGTGCTTCTCGATAACTTATTTATGTCATCCTTTCATATTTTTACGATATTACCTATGTTTATAGGTTTAGAAATTACGCTTATTTGTGGATGGCTTTTAAAAAATAAAAATGAATTTCTTATAGCTCTTATGGGAGCAGTGTGTTCATTTTTTTATTGTATTTTATTTTTAATTGTGAACGTTTTTGTTTATAATGTAAAACCCTTAGAATATTTTATAGCCGATATTCCTTTTGCATTAGCCTTAATGGTTTGTACCATTATAACGGTATTGTTTTTGTATAAGCCTATTTATAGGGTATGTAGTGAAGGAGTAAAACGATTTTGTAAAAAATAAACTTGATTTTTAATAAAAAAATATGTTAAAATTTTAAAGAACTTGATAATTATTACATACGAAACATGTAGTGCTTAGCACGTAAATCTGATTACGGTTACTAAGTACGACATGTTTTTTTTATTTAAAGGAGGACTATTGTATGCAAAATGAAAATCAGTTTTTAAAAACAGAGAAAGTAGGAAAACTATTACGGATGTTTTCTATACCCTGTGTATTAAGTTTAGTTATTCAAGCCTTATATAATCTAGTGGATCAGATTTTTATTGGTCATGAAGTGAATTTGGGGGCCGATGGTAATGCAGCAACAGGAATTGTTTATGGATTAACGGTAATTGCTTTAGGTCTAGGACTTTGGATTGGTGATGGAAGTGCGGCTTGTATGAGTATAAACCAAGGAAGAAAAGATGTGAAAGGAACAGCTAAGATTGTAGGGCAGGCAATAACATATGGATGTATAGTTAGTATTCTTTTAACTATTTTATGCTTTATCTTTAAAGATGCATTTTTATCTGGTTTAGGTGGATTTGGGAAAATATTAGAGTTTGCGAAAACTTATTCGACTTTTATATTTTTTGGTTTTATTTTTTTTATTCTAGCTTGTGTGATAAATCCTATTATCCGGGCAGATGGTTCACCAAAATATGCAATGTTAGCTATGGCAATTGGAGCTATTATAAATATCATTTTAGATCCTATTTTGTTATATGTTTTTCATATGGGTATGAATGGTGCAGCCGTTGCAACCTTTATAGGACAATTAATTACTTTTATTCTTCATATTGGGTATTTATTTAAATCAAAAACCTTTAAACTTACGGTTTATGATTTTATTCCTAGAAAAGATATTATTTCTATAATAAAATTTGGTATATCTAGCTTTTTAACTCAATTTTCTATTTTCTTAATCACTTTGGTTACGAACAAGGTTTTGCTAGAAATAAGCGTTAGAAGTGGATATGAAACCTCTATTACCCAAGGAGCAATAACTCTTGCCTTTAAGGTGTTTGGTATAGTTGTTTCTATAGGAATTGGCATAGCCTCCGGAGGACAACCGATTATTGGATATAATTATGGTGCTGGAAGAATCGACCGTGTGAAACAGACTTTAAAAATTATTTTAATATCTACGGTTATCGTAGGTCTAGTGGCCACCTTATTATTTGAAATTTGTCCACAAATATTCTTATATATATTTGGAGATGGTGGTGGTACAGATAAGAACTATAAAGAAACTTATGCTGTTTTTGTTAATAAAGTTTTTCGTATCTATTTAAGTTGTATATTGGCCACTTGTTTAATTAAAGTTTTATCCATTTTCTTTCAGTCTATTGGAAGTTCTATTAAAGCAACGATTACATCAATGGTGCGAGATATAATCCTTTTAATTCCATTAACTTTAATTTTAGGATTATGCGGCAATATTAACTTATTCTTATGGTCCTCTCCTATAGCCGATATAGGTGGATGTATACTCGCATTCCTTTTACTTTTAGCAACTTTATCTAGCCTTAAAAATAAAGAGATAGAGGAAGAACCATTTGAATCTCCAATCATAATGCCTTCAATAGAAGGTCCTATTATCACCATAGCTAGAGAGCATGGGGCAAGTGGACGCGAAATCGGAAAGCTTTTAGCTGAAAAACTTGAAATCCCCTATTATGATAAAGATCTTGTCTTATTAACCGCAGAAAAAACAGGATTATCACAATCTTATATTCTTCGTTTAGAAAAAGAAAGTCTTTATCAAGTGTCTGATTTGTATTTAGGACTTAATCCAACCATTTTAGCAAGGAACGCGCAAGAAGAGGTTCTTAATAAAATTGCATCAAGTGGTAGTTGTGTAATTGTTGGTCGTTGTGCCGATTTTGTTTTGAAGGAATATCATCCGATTCGTATTTTTATCCATGCATCCGATGAATATAGAGTCAAAAAAATTATGGAAAAATATAACGATTCCTATGAGGAAGCAAAAAAGAACATATTGAAATCGGATAAACGAAGGGAAAATTACTATAATCAAATTACAGGTAATAAATGGAAAGATTTTAAGAATTATGATTTAGTTATCGATAGTACCATTGGAGTTGAACAAACAGTAGATTTTATACTTCAATATTTAAATCCATCTAAGCAAAGAGTTTGATATAAGCAAAACAAAACCTAAAAACTATAGGAAGAATATTGTAGAATTATTTTACTTTATGTAAAAATATAGTATAATACAAATAAATTCAATTATAGTTGTTACTAGGAAAGGATGGGTTATGAAAAATTTAATATCAAATTATAAGAACTTATCCTTTGAGCAGCGTACGATTCTTTATGCTAAATTTTCTATAATATTTAATATTATATTAGCTTTTGGAAAATTTATATTAGCTATATTTAATGGCCCTATTTTTATCGTTGCTGGTATTATCAATTTATTTATTTTACTTTCTAAAATTGAGTGTTACAAAGGAGCAAAGAAAGTAAAGAATCGGTCGTTTAGATATAGAAATAACCTGGTAGGAATTTCATTGATTTTAGCTGGTGTTCAGTACACGATTTATATGGCAAGATTATTTATAATGGAAGGTTCTATAGAATATAATATGGTTTTAGGCGTTTGCATTGCTTTAGTATCTTTTGTAGAATTAGGTGTTGCCATTAAAGGATGTTTTAATGTTGTTGGCAAGGGACACTATTTTAGAAATTTAAAACTGATCAATTTATGTTCTGCATTTACCGCTATTGTTCTTACAGAGATGGCGATAACCTCATTTTCTTCCTCCGAAGATCATAGGTTAATGGATGCTACATTTGGTATTAGCGTAGGAGTTATTATTATCTTTATTGGTGTATATGTTTTGCTTGCTCCAAAAATAAGTATTGTGGATAGAGAGCATAACATATATAAAAGCCAAAAGGAAGACTTTGATAAGGAGAGTAAAGAAATTGTAATTCCTTTGACTTTTAGTAAATTCTACGGAAATTATACTTATAAAGCAACCAAAATTAATGATTTAATTGATGGACATATAAGTAAGGGAAAAAGCCCTATATTTAAATGGAACATATTTATTAAAATTATAGCTATTATATTATCGGAAATCTTAGTTTTCCCTTATGCTTTAGGAGCCTTAGTATTTCATTTTAAAAATGCTTGGCTAATTAAAAAATTAGATAATATAATGTTAGAAAAAGATTATGTAAAGATAAATAATATAAGAAGTTAAAAAGATATTTGAATATTGATTTTAGTGATTAAAGTATTTATATTTAGGATAATTCTTATAGACATAACTACCAATTCTTTGGACTTAAGAAATTAAGAAAGAAGAATTGGTTTTTTTATAAGGTTAAAAAAGAAATAGAAATAAGTTATTACTTCGTTAGATTTAAGGAATTATTAAAGAATTGCATTTTAAAAAATGGTATAATATATTTGGAGGTATATTATGAAATATAACTGTCTTATTGTTGATGATGAAAAGCTACTTGCCAATAGTACGGCAGAATACTTTAATCTTTTTGGTGTAAGTACTCATACGGTATATTGTATAGAAGATTGCCATAATTTCTTTCTAAGTCATTCCGCTGAGCTTATATTACTTGATATAAACTTGAGTGATGGTAGTGGTTTTGATTTATGCAAGGAATTACGGGAATCTACAAATATTCCTATTTTATTTATATCAGCTCGGTCAAGCGATGATGATAAAATTGTAGCACTCAATATTGGAGGGGATGACTACGTTCAAAAGCCTTATTCCCTTGCTGTATTACTAGCAAAAGTAAAAGCGGTTCTTAAGCGTTATGGCACATCGGGTATTACTGAATTTTTTGACGGATATTTATCGGTAAATTTTGAAGCCAAACAAGTAAAGGTAAATGGTAATGAAATAAAACTTACTATGCTAGAATTTAGGTTATTATCTTATCTTGTTGAAAACAAGGGAAAAGTTATAGCAAAAGCGGAGCTTTTTGAAAAGGTTTGGAAGGATAAATTTACGGGAGATGGAACGTTAAACGTTCATATTAGAAGATTAAGAGAAGCCATAGAGATTAATCCAAATGAACCAAAATATATTATTACAATTTGGGGAGATGGCTATAAATTTATGGGAGGCATTTAATGAAAAGGTTTCTTTTTTTTATCAGTCTTATTCTTATATTTTTTATGGAAATAATTTTACTTATCCACTTTGCGTTACAAATACCTGACTTTTCGCAAGACACGGTTGCAGTCAATGAAATCATGCAGTCCGTGACAAAAGATTTTAACCAAATGGAAAATCATACAAAAGCCAATAGGCTTGACTATGTTGTACTAGATAAAGATGACAATGTTCTTTATATAACGAAGTTAGGACTTTCTGAAAATTTAAATATAGCCATTGCTCATAGAGATACAATACTTAATATTGTAATTGATAATGAAGTAGTCGGAAAAGTTATTATTGATAATAATGGTGCCAAGACTTTGCAATCGCATAAGCAGATCATAATAATTATATTGTTAGTTTCTATTTTTATTCAATGTGGAATTTATATTGGATATGTCATTTATATGTACTTTACGATGATAAAACCATTCCGTAAACTCAAAGGTTTTGCCGAGCGAATTGCTAGTGGTAATCTTGATATTCCACTTGAAATGGATCGAAAGAATCTTTTTGGTGCATTTACGGAAAGTTTTGACATTATGCGTTCAGAACTAAAAAAAGCTCGCATTGCCGAAGCGCAAGCACAGCAAAGCAAAAAAGAGTTAATCGCTAAGCTTTCTCACGATATAAAGACACCCATTGCAAGCATAAAAGCTGTTTCCGAAGTTGGGTATGCTATTTCAGTAAATGAGAAAGATAAAGAAAATTATACGAAAATTATAGGTAAAGCCGATCAAATTAATACCCTTGTAACCAATCTGTTTACCGCAACGCTTGAAGAACTACAGCAACTTACGATAACTCCTACAAATATTGAAAGTAAACAAGTAAAGACTATGCTTGAAAATGCTGATTATTTGCATCGCGCAGTTATTCCAAATATTCCCGAATGCTTAGTATATGCCGATGGTTTAAGATTACAACAAGTTTTTGATAATATCTTTGCAAATTCGTATAAGTATGCCAAGACGGAAATTATGGTAACGGCAGAAAAAAACGATAGTCATATAAAAATAGTTATAGAAGATTTTGGTGGCGGTGTTCTTGAAGAAGAATTACCCACACTAAAAGAGAAGTTCAAACGTGGAAGCAACTCCACAAACATAGAAGGAGCAGGTTTAGGACTATACATTTCTGACTACTTTATGAAAGAGATGCAAAGTTGTTTGAATATAGAAAATGGTACATATGGCTTGAAAGTAACGGTCATTTTGTGTATAAGCGGAAAGAATTAAGAGAAATTTAAGAATTCATTAAAGACATTTAAGAATTACAAAAGTTAAAATAGACAAGATAAAAGGAGGTTTTTTTATGTCAAAACAAATTTTATTAAAAACCGAAAAATTATGCAAGTCTTTTTCTAATAGAGGTCATCAACAACATGTTTTAAAAAATATAGACCTTGAGCTTTATCAGGGTGATTTTACTATAATTATGGGCGCAAGCGGCGCAGGGAAGTCCACGCTTTTATACGCTCTTTCGGGAATGGATACGCCGTCTTTGGGCAAGATTACTTTTGGCGAAAAAGTTATATCTGATTTGTCGCAGGATGGGCTTGCGGTATTCCGTCGCGAACATTGTGGCTTTGTATTCCAGCAAATATATTTAATCGACGGAATGTCAGTTATGGATAACGTGCTATCCGCAGGTTTACTTATAAATAAGGACAAAAAAGCACTTGTTGCAAAAGCAAAGGAGCTATTTGCGGCAGTTGATATATCCGAAGATACACAAAAGAAATTCCCTACACAAATATCGGGTGGCGAAGCGCAAAGAGTTGGCATCGTCCGTGCGCTTATCAATAGTCCCGAAATATTGTTTGCCGATGAGCCTACGGGTGCGCTTAATTCAAAAACGGGACTTGACGTTCTCGATACGCTCACGAAGTTCAACGAGCAAGGACAGAGTGTTGTAATGGTAACTCACGATATGCGTTCTGCCCGTCGCGGCAACCGTATTCTCTATTTGAAAGACGGTGTAATTTTAGGCGAATGTAATTTAGGTAAATATACGCACGGCGATACAGCAAGACACGAAAAACTTTCCGCTTTCTTGAAAGATATGGGGTGGTAATATGAGAAAGTTATTTCTTATAGCCCGCTCAAATATGCGGAAAGCCAAAGGGCAAACCGTCGCTATCGTCGTGCTCATTTTGCTTGCAGCTATGCTCTTAAATCTTTGGCTTATGCTGTCTATGGACTATAAAGCCAACTTTGATCGTTACCATGATAAACTAAATGCCGAACACGTTACTCTTGCGGTGGACGGCACGGACGAAGTGCAGAAATTCTTATCGCAAACGCTTGAAAGCGATAAAAAGGTCAAAGAATATCGTTTAGATAACTGTTTGCACATGATTGGCACCATTCCCTATAACGGCGGAACGATGAGTCCCGAGCTTGTTTTTATGGATAGGCAGACAGCTACCACGCGCACAATAGGTAGATCCGAAATTGTTGAGGATAGCGATTTTACAAGCGGTATATATTTACCTATGCTCTATAAGACGGACGAATGCTCCGTAGGCAAAACGATAGAAATATCTATCGGCAGTCATCCCGTCGAATACACCGTTTGCGGCTTTTTCAATAACATAATGTTAGGCTCTCATAACTGCGTTCTAACTCAAATTATACTTACGGCAGATAAATATGCCGAGCTTGAAGAGATGAATTACGCGCCCCAAGCAACGCTGTGTTCGGTGCGGCTCAGCGACAAATCAAGCAATCTGAATTATGAAGCAACGTTAGAAGCAACCGTTTCAGAGCATTTCCCGAATATTCGTATGATAAGTAGCTGTTATAACGTAGTCGTGCAGGCGAGATACATTTCTCAAATGATTTGTTCCGGTATAATAAGCGCAATGGCTTTTTTCGTACTCTTAATCGCACTTGTGGTAATTATATCGAATATTATCAATTATATTCAAGTTAATATTAAAAATCTCGGCGTACTCAAAGCCGCAGGCTATACTTCAAGGCAACTTGTCTTATCGTTGTTATTACAGTTCTTGAGTCTTGCTTTATTTACTACAATCGTCGGTGTAGCGGCTTCTTATGCAATTTTTCCTGCTATAAATACAATGATGATAGCGCAAACAGGTATTCCGTATGCAATTCATTTTTTACCATTACCCGCGCTTATCTCTCTTTTGATTTTGGGTGGCGCAGTTGCGCTTTTCGTCTGGCTTTCGGCTCGTAGGATCAAGAAAATAGAGCCTATTATTGCGTTGCGTTCGGGCGTTCAAACGCATAACTTTAAGCGTAACCGCGTCCCGCTTGAAAAGACAAAAGCCCCGCTCAACTTAGCCCTTGCTCTGAAAACTACTCTATCGGGTGTAAAGCATAACATAACGGTTTGTATTACTATGTTCGTCCTTTCACTTGTAATTGTATTTTCGGGACTTATGACTAAAAACGTAATTATCGATATGAAGCCTTTCGTAAATCTTATACAGGGCGAAATTGCGGACAGCGCAATCAACGTGCAAATAGAAGCGGAAGCCGATTTTATTGATGCGTTAAATTTCGACAGCCGCGTCGAAAAGGCGTATCTTTATACCTCTGTAACCATTATGCACGTCGACGGTGCGGAACTTTTGGCAAATATATGCGATGATTTTTCAAAGGTTAATAATCAAAGCGTTGTATATAAAGGCAGGTTTCCGAAATACGATAATGAAATTGCAATCGGGGCGAAGTATGCCAAAGAAAAGGGTTTTGCGGTCGGCAACGAAATAGACATTACTTCAAACGGTAACACGCAAAAATATCTTATCAGCGGTTTAACGCAAATCTCAAACAATCTCGGCAGAGACTGCCTTTTAACAAGGCAGGGCTACGAACGGTTGGGAACGCTACAGAACGTTACCTATTTTATGGAGCTTACGGAAGACACGGATATAGATGCTTTCAATGAAGAAATGAAAAACAATTTTGAAGGTAGCGTAAATACCGTTATGAATTTCAGGGCGGCGATTGACGCTGCGGCAAGCGTATATGTTTCGCTTATGACGATAATCGTAATCGCAATCCTTGTTCTTTCGGCGATTATCATAGCATTTGTACTGTATCTGTTAGTGCGTACAATGCTCAACAATAAAAAGCGAGACTACGGAATACTTAAATCGTTAGGCTTTACAACGAAGCAACTCATTTTTCAAACTGCACTTTCGTTTATGCCTACGATTATCATTTCAACCGTGATTGGCATTATAGTAAGTTGTCTTGTTATCAATCCACTTACATCGCTATTTTTGAGTTCGATTGGTATAGTAAAGTGTACGTTTAACATTCCTACCGTTTTCGCTACATTTGTAGGAATCGGACTTATTGTTCTATCTTTTGGTATAGCTTGTCTTTTGTCGCTTAAAGTAAAACGAATAACACCTCGTGCATTATTAGCAAATGAGTAAAAATTTTTAATATAAAAATCATAAGAAAAGTAGATATACAAATGAATTTTTTTATAAGATTTTTCTTTTGTAGATAAACAAATATCCCACTATCTTCGTTTTTTTGAAGTATAGCGGGATATATTTTTTATTATCTATTTTTCAATATGAAATTTAGTGATTTCTTTTATAATCAATATTTGCCAATTTTGCTTGAATACATAAGTCTTTTGTTTGTATTTTATATTGTTTTCCATCTTTTAATGTATAAGTTCCACATTGTCTAAACTCAAAATTAACATTTTTTCTTATACATTGT
>CAYYMS010000017.1:0-25380 GCA_964473015.1 uncultured Anaeroplasmataceae bacterium
TCTAGGGCTATGCCCGAAAAGGAAAAACCACCAGCTAGGCTGGTGGATAATTATTTATATTGAAAATAATAGTAAAAAATAGTAAAATTATATCAATTGAGTTAGAAAATAGATGGGAGAAAAAATATGGATGCAAGTGTTTTTGAACAGCATAGAAAAAATATTTTAAATCAAATGGAAGATAATTCTTTAATGATCATCTTTTCAAGAAAAAAGGAAGAGAATTCGATTGTAAATCAAAAGTATAATGTGAATCGCAATTATTATTATTTATGTGGAATTCTAGAATATGAAAATATAATTCTATTAACGAAAATAAATGGTCATTTTCAAGATATGATTTTTATTAATCCATATGATGAATTTAAAGCAAAATGGGTTGGGGCTCCCCTTTCTAAAGAAGAAATAGAAAAGATATCAGGAATTAAAAATATAAGATATTTAGATACATTTAATACTTCTTTAATACGTTTGTTGGATTCGGTTTCAAAAATATATTTAGATATTTCTAATGATTCTATAGATAGTGTTTTATCAGAAGATGAACGTTTTGCATCCAAATTAAGAGAAAAATTTCCTTGGGTATCTATATTAAATGCACGAACCTTATTTATGAAAGCACGAACGATTAAGGATTCTTTTGAAATAGAAGAAATGCGTAAGGCCATTTCGATTACTAACCGAGGGATTCAAGCTATATTATCTAACATAAAAGAATGTTATGAGTATCAATTGGAATCTTATTTTGATCAAGCGATAAAGTACTATGGAGCAACCGGTTATGCTTTTCCAACGATTGCGGCAAGTGGAAAAAATGCATGCTGCCTACATTATGGAGAAAATAACTGTATGGCCAAAGATGGAGAATTGATTCTCTTTGATTTGGGGGCATCCGTCAATATGTATTGTGCGGATATATCAAGAACCTTCCCTATTAATGGAAAATTTAGTCCAAGGCAAAAAGAATTATATAATATTGTTTTGGAAGGCCAGCAGGTTGTTTTTAGAAATATAAAACCTGGAATAACTACAAGAGAGTTAAATCAAATTTTAGTTAATTATTATGCAGAAGAATTAAAAAAAATAGGGTTAATTCAAGAGGATAATGAAGTATATAAATATTATTATCATGGAGTTTCGCACCATATTGGATTAGATTGTCATGATTTGTGTGAATATACACCTTTAAAGCCTGGCTGTGTTATCTCTAATGAACCAGGTCTTTATATAGAAGAAGAAAATATAGGTATTCGTATAGAAGATGATGTTTTAGTTACTGAAGATGGTGCTGAATGGTTAAGCCCACAGATTATTAAAACCGTAGAAGAAATTGAAGAATTTATAGAAAATAGAAGGATGTAGTATGAAAAAAAGTGTTTTAAGAAAATATGCAAAATTAATAGTAAGAAAAGGCGTGAATGTTCAAAAAAATCAAGATGTTATTATTCATGCAAATGTAACGGATGCTTATTTTGTAGAGTATGTAGTATTAGAGGCATATAAAGCAAAAGCTAGAAGTGTAAAAGTGGAATGGAATTGTGATGAAATCACGAAGCTAGATTATAAATATCAAAGTATAAAGACAATGACCACTATACCCGAGTGGAAACTAAAAAAATTAGAATACCAGGTAAAAACCTTACCTGCGATAATTCATATCTTATCCAGTGATCCTGATAGCATGAATGATGTGGATCAAGAAAAATTGACACAGGTGCGTAAGCATAATGGACCGATTACGATGAAATATCGTGAGCAAATGGATAATAAATATCAATGGACGATTATAGGTATTCCAGGAGAAAAATGGGCAATGAAGGTATTCCCAAATTGTTCGAAAAAAGAAGCGGTTAATAAATTATGGGATGCTATATTAAAGGTTACAAGACTAGAAGGAGATCCTATTAAAAATTGGAATATACATAATGCAAATTTAGTAGATAAATATACCAAACTAAATAATTTAAAAATAAAAACTTTGCATTATGAATCTAAAAATGGTACGAATTTTACGGTTGGTTTACCAAAAGAAATTATTTTTGAGGCTGGTGCAGCAAAAACTCTTTCTGGGGTTGTTTATAATCCAAATATGCCAACCGAAGAATGCTTTACTTCTCCAGATAAAACATCTGCAAATGGAATTGTTATGGCAACAAAACCATTATCTGTAATGGGAAAACTAGTAAGTGATTTTGGATTTAAATTTGAAAATGGAAAAATAGTAGAAGTTATATCTAATCATCCGGAAGACAAAGATGTTTTAGAAAAACTAATTAGCTTAGATGAAGGTGCAAGAATGTTGGGCGAGGTTGCATTAGTTCCTTATGATTCACCGATTAATCAAACGGGAGTATTATTTTATAATACCCTTTATGATGAAAATGCATGTTGTCATTTAGCTATAGGTAGAGCATTTCCTGAATGTATAAGGGATTATGCTAAAAAAACAGAAGAAGAAATAAAAGCAATTGATTTAAATGTATCTATGATTCATGTCGATTTTATGATTGGTTCTGAAGATTTATCTATAGTAGCCGAAACTTATGAGGGAAAAACCATTCAAATCTTTAAAGACGGAACATGGGCAATTTAAAAGAGAGAGTTATGTCTTATTTTTTTCTTAACAATTTTTGATAAAAGATGATATAATAATAAAGTAAAAAAGTTTATGAGGGGGAAATGTTATGAAAATTAAAACTTTTTTAGCATCTATGGGCTTAACACTTCTTGCAGCTCTATCCTTAACTTCCTGTGGAAATGATGCAGGAATGGCAAAGGCAAATTTAAAAAAATATAGCAAGGAAACTACAAAAGAAGATTTTTTAAAGGATTTAGAAGCATTAGAAGAAAAGTATACGCTTAAGCGTAAATTTAATTCAAGTACGTATGATTATGACTATGAATATACGTTAGCAGATTTATATTTGGGAGAATATGAATCTACAGATACCAATGCTTCAAGAAAATTAAATGGTAAAACACAAAAGGCAAAAGGAGTTTCTAAAACTTCTGAAATTTTACAATATGATGTAGATACAGATTGTCTTTTAAAAACAAAAGTAACAAGTTACTCTATGTCTTCTCCAGAAGGAAAATCTTCTAAAAACTCAAGTACGAAAACCCAAAGTCAGGTAGAGATGGAAAAAGATCCTTATAGTACAAATGCAGAAAGAAAATGTGTCTATGAGTATGATCTTACATCTAATGAAAAAGAAAGAGATTATACATTGACTAAGGATTCAATAGGTAAGTATCGAAATGATATTGTTTCTATTTATTCTAAGATTAGAAATACTATTAATTCTATGAGAAATTATATCTCTCTTGATGTAGAAGAAAAAGATACAAATAATGATAGTGATAGTACTAATAAAAATTCTTCAACTTTTAATATAAAGTATTTTAAGGATAATGATCTTTACACAATTGAATATGAACGTATAAGAGAGACTTCATCTACCAGTTCGGATGATGAAAACTATTCTTATAATTCGAAATCAATAGAAAAAGGCATAATCCAAATTTCTGATGGAGATATCGTCTTATGTGTTAGTAAAGTTAAAACAACTGGGGAAGCCAAATACAAAGAGGATAAAAATGATATCTATTTAAAATATACGAGTGAATCATTTAAATCTTTAGAGTTCAAAAACAGCGGTGTTACTATTGATAAGTTAGATGATAGTAAGTTTACATCCGTTAATATAAGTAACATTATATAATAAAAATAAAAAAGGAGCAGAATTTGCTCCTTTTAATAATTTTCTGGGTAGATTTGAAAATAAGATTGTTCATGGGAACAAACTGGACACATTTTTGGAGCATCTTTGCCTTCATAAATATGACCACAGTTTCTACACTGCCATAGAACCTTATGTTCTTTTTTAAATACCTCGTCTCTTACTATATTAGATAGTAAGGCTTGGTATCTTTGTTCATGATGGTTTTCAATATCGGCAACCCCACGAAATAGTCTAGCGATTTGAATAAAGCCTTCCTCTTGAGCAACCTCTGCAAATTCTTTATACATTTCAGTCCACTCAAAGTGTTCGCCATTTCTTGCTTCCTCTAGGTTTTGTTTTGTATCACCTAGCTTGCCTAATGCCTTAAACCATAATTTTGCATGTTCAAGTTCATTTTCTGCAGTATATTTAAATATTTCTGCAATTTGTTCATATCCTTCTTTTTTTGCTTTATCAGAGAAGTATTTATATTTTGCATGTGCTTGAACCTCACCTGTAAACGCCGTATACAGATTTTTTTCTGTTTTTGATCCTTTTAATTCCATTTTTCATTTCTCCTTTTCATATTTTAATATTTGCTTTTATAAAAAAAATATTCAAAATATGAAAAAAATGGTTGCATAATTTTCTAAATTTGCTATAATAGTAATGCATTAAAGTTATGCCGCAGTAGTACAACGGTTAGTACATCTGATTGCCATTCAGATGATGACGGTTCGATTCCGTTCTGTGGCTCCAGTAAAGATTATAACTTTAGAATCTCGAAATCTAAATTTATAATAAAGAAATAAAAAGTCTGATTAATTCAATTAGTTCGAGAAATTGAAATAAACAGACTTTTTACTCTTTAAAAGCATTCATTTGACAGAAAAATAGTTTTAGATCATTATAAAGAAGAAACTACTATTTTCTTAAAAATGAAAAAAGGCTAGTTGTCGACTAGCTTTTTTTGTTTTCACATAAATCTACTATTTCTTATCTATATTCTATTTGAAATTTAAAAACATGTCATCATCTAATAATATAAAAAGAAATATTTAATAGAAAAATTTTATGTTAAGGTTATGATAATTGATTATTTATTTTTTATTTGCTATAATAAATAAAGTATTTTAAGGAGATGATGAATCTTGAAAAAATTTTATTTAACTACTGCAATTGCTTATACATCATCAAAACCACATATTGGAAATGTATATGAAGCTATTTTAGCGGATAGTATTGTTCGTTATAAGAAAAAAGATGGTTATGATACTTACTTTCAAACAGGAACAGATGAGCATGGCCAAAAAATAGAACAAAAGGCATTAGGACTAGGAATCACACCTAAGGATCATGTCGATCATATTTCCGATGAAATCAAAAAGGTTTATAAATTAGTGAATATAGATTATGATCATTTTATTCGTACCACCGATGTTGAACATGAAAAAGAAGTAGCAAAAGCTTTTGAAAAGCTTTATAAAAAAGGTGATATTTATAAAGGAACGTATGAAGGGTATTACTGTGTAGATTGTGAGTCTTATTTTACAGAAAAGGACTTGGTGGATGGATGTTGTCCAGATTGTGGGGCAAAGGTTTCAAAAAATAAGGAAGAATGTTATTTTTTAAAGCTTACACCCTATCAAGATAAACTTATTGAATATATAAATACACATCCAGAATTTATTCAACCTGAATCTAGAAAAAACGAAATGTTAAATAATTTTTTATCGAAACCTCTTCCTGATTTATGTGTATCTAGAACCTCTTATAAATGGGGTATTCCAGTTAATTTTGATTCTAAGCATGTCATTTATGTTTGGATAGATGCACTTTTAAACTATGTTACTGGCTTAGGTTATCATGTCGATGGTAAAAGTGAGGATTTATATAATAAATATTGGCCTGCAGATATTCATTTAATTGGAAAAGATATATTAAGGTTTCATACGATATACTGGCCTATTATGCTTATGGCACTGGATATTCCACTACCAAAACAAGTATTTGGACATCCTTGGATATTAATGAATCATGGTAAAATGAGTAAAAGTAAGGGCAATGTCATTTATACAGAGGATTTAGTCGATTTATTTGGAGTGGATGCGGTAAGATATTATGTTTTACATGAAATTCCTTTTGCTCAAGATGGAAATATTACTTATGAGCTTGTTTGTGAAAAGACCAATTCGGATTTAGCAAACACCTTAGGTAATTTAGTGAATCGTACCTTAGCAATGGTAAAGAAGTATTTTGGTGAAGAACCAATCGAATCTCAAGCAGCTACCGAATTTGATGAACATTTGAAAAATTTGGCTTTAGAGACATTTAAAAATTATAAAGAGCTTATGGATCAATATAAGGTTTCTGATGCCATAGAGGCAGTATTAAAGCTTTTACGTGCATCAAATAAATATATAGATGAAACCGCTCCTTGGGTTTTAGCTAGAGATGAAAATAAATCCGATGTTTTAAAAACGGTTTTATATAATTTATTAGAAGCTATCCGTATTAGTGCTATTCTTTTAGAACCAATTATGCCAAGTACCTCTAAAAAAATATTTGAAGGAATTCATACAGAATTAATTGAATTTAAAGATGCTACTTTTGGTAGCCATAAAAAGTATAATGTAGGAACTTGCGAGGTCTTATTTAAGCGATTAGATGTAAAAGAAATTATGGATATTGTAACAGCGAAAGAAAACCAAATAGAAAATGCAAAAAAAGAAAATGAAAAACCTTTAATTGATATTACTGATTTTGAAAAATTAGATTTAAGAGTTGGTAAAATAATTGAGGCAAAAAAACATCCGAAAGCTGATAAGTTACTTGTATTTAAAGTGGACTTAGGAGATGAAGTTCGTCAAATTGTTTCGGGTATTGCAAAATTCTATAATCCATCTGATTTAATCGGTTATAAAGTGGTTGTAATAAAAAATTTAAAGCCTATTAAATTAAGAGGAGAAGAATCACATGGTATGTTATTATGTGCTTCGGATAAAGAGGATAACCAATTAGAACTTATACAAATTAAAGATTTAAATGCTGGAGATTTAATAAGATAGTATGGAAAATGTAGAAGTAAAACCAGAAGAGCAAGTTGAAATTGCGAAAAAGACAAAAAGAAAACAAATTTTAAATGATTTATTTCGTGTTTTTATTGTTATTATTACCGCTGCAGCGTATGCCCTTGCGGTTGAATGGTTTTTGGAGCCTGCAAACCTTATTTCTATTGGGGCAACCGGATTAGGTCAGATTCTTCAACGCTTATTCGATATGATGGGCGTTCATATTCCATTGGGTGTTTTTACCTTGTGTATAAATATTCCATTATGTATTTATGGTTTCAAATCGGTATCCCCAAGATTTATTATCTATACGGTTTTATCGATTGCCGTTCAAGCCATCTTTTTAATGGGATGGATACCAGAGGTTTCTTTTGTAAGTGATCCAGAAAAAGAAAGATTATTCTTATCGATTATAGCTGGATTAATATGTGGGGTTGCAATAGGAATTGCGCTAAGATACGGTACATCTACGGGTGGGGTTGATATTTTAGCACAAGTATTAAATTTAAAGAAAAATTTATCAATTGGCGTGGTTTCTACCATAATTAATGTCGTTCTAGCTATTATTGCTGGTGGTATTATGCAAGGAAACTGGTCTGTTACTTTTTATACTTTTATCTTTATCATTATAAGCAGTATTGTTATAGATAAGATTCATACCGCGTATAATTATTTAAGAATCGATGTCATTACAACCAAATCAGAAGAAGTATCAAAAGCATTAATCAATGAAATTAATCGTGGTTGTACGATTTTAGATGTAAAAGGGGCCTATACCCATCAAAATAAATATGACGTATTTATGGTTATTTCTTCCTATGAATTGGAAAAAGCGAAAAGAATCATTTATGAAGTAGATAAAAATGCTTTTATTATGGTATTACCTGTAAAACGTATTATAGGTGCATTCTTTAAGCATACCATAATATAAATTTAAGCGAATATTATAAAAATAAAATACTCTCATTATACGTTTGATAATGAGAGTATTTTTGTTTATATCTTTTGTCGAATGAAAATCTATCTATTTATAGAATAAATATGTTATAATAAAATTAGCAAAGAATTCGATTAAAAACATTACCTATTCATTTAGTTTAAAAAAATGTTTAGTAAAGAAAGGATAAATGTTTATGAAGAAAAAGAAAAAAGTTATAATTGGTGTATTATCTATAGTAGGTATAATAGGAGTAATTTTTTTGGCAATTTCGTTATTTTTACATTTTAATCCTTATTTTATGAGGTCTGGGAGATATAAAGTATATCAATTATATTATGAGGATTTTGAAGAATTCAAAGAAGAGTATGACCGATATTATGATCGATATATAAAGAATGTAGGATCTGAAGATGAACATATCGATTTAAAAAAATATGAATTTGAAAATGTTTTATCATGTACTTATAAAATATGGGGAATTTGTGGATGTAAAAAAGTACATCAAACAAAAAATGAGAATTGTAAGACATTGCGATACGTAGAGGCTTATATAGATATACAAATAGATGAAGAAAATTCTATTTCTATCTGTTATGTATTTAGTAAACAAAAACCAGGAGAATATTCTCTTTATGATTTTGATGACTATAAGAAAAATGGGGGAGAATGGGAAAGTAAAATGTATTCTTTTGGTTATGTGATTGCAGATGAAAATTATAAATCTCCCGTTTTAACTTTTATATATAATAAGAGCTTATCAGGAAAAGAACGATATGAGAAAGAAGAAGAATTACAAAAGTTAGCAGAAGAATGGAATCAAAAAATATTAGAGGAAGTAAATAAACAGGCGGAGTAAGTTTATGAGTTTGATTTTATTAGGATTGGCTGCACTAGCAAGTATAACAGGTGTTCGGTCAACTATGGTGTATGAAGTAAAAGATAATGTTTATAATCAAATAAGTATAGAATTAGATTTGGAATTAAATGAAAATAATCTTTTATATTATGATGATATATATTCCTTACTTGGTGAAAATAGATTTATAGAAATGAATTTTGAAGATTATTATGTGCTATATGATAAAATGGAAGAAGAAATTATAGAGTGGAATACTTTAGATAGTAATCCTTATAAAGATTATGAAGAAGTCTTAAAACTTTATAATCCAGAACATATTGATTTTACTTACGCAATATATAATGGAAAACAATTTATTGATGTAGAGAAGAATAAAAGGGCAGAATTTTCTAATATAACGAGTTATCTTTCTACTAATTCGTCTAAAGGTGGAGATTATACTACCTATACCAGTTTACCAGAAAATGTGAATGCAATAGATAATTATTATTACTTTGAAAATTTAAATAGATATCATGGACATAATTATGATGGTACTTGTTGTGTGATTGCCGCTCAGATTATCTTAGGATATTATGATACTTTTTATGATGATACGATTGTAGATGAAGTATTTGATATAGTATCTGAAGGCGATTTTGAATATTGTTTTGACTTTGAACAATCTCCTGGTACAGGAGAAGAGCTTGTAGATGAACGTTTTCATGATTTATTATGTGATATAGGTGTAGAGATAGGAGATGATCCTACCAAAAATGGAATGATGACAATAAATCAAAAGAAAATGATAAAAAAGTATTTAGATAATAGAGGTATTTCTTATACCACAAATTCTTGTGAAGAAAATCCGATAGATGTAATGACTTCAAGAACAAAAACTGTAATAAAAAATGCGATAGATAATAATCGTCCAGTGATTTCAAATGGGACAGGGCATTCCACTGTAGCGTATGCATACGATGATGACTATGTTTATGTACATACAGGATGGGGGAGAACGGCCCGAACATCATGGGATACTTTTAATTTAGATAGTAGTTTTTTTATTGGAGCCATAGATATTATTTTAACAGGAGAACATATACACTCTAATAATTATTATTCTACATTAATAAATTCTAGTATGTGTCCATGTGAAGAAAAATGTATTCATTCGGCAAAAGTGATGGATTTAACTTTTCAAACAAACCAATCTCAAATTAAAATCGTTTTTAAAGCTTTCAAAAAACAATATGTTTCTTTTCAAACCATCGGAGATTATGATACTCAGTTTACTTCAATTGAAGTAGTAGAGTATAATTATTACGATGACATAGAAGGAATATCCGATAGTGAGTATGATTATAATGCGCAAATGAATACAGAGGTAGAGGTAGGAGAAGTGATTAAATTTAAGGTTATGGCCTCGTGCCCGAATACCACAACTATTCGATTACGTATATTTACTTTGGAATTATAAAGAAAGGATAAATGTTTATGAAGAAAAAGAAAAAAGTTATAATTGGTGTATTATCTATAGTAGGTATAATAGGAGTAATTTTTTTGGCAATTTCGTTATTTTTACATTTTAATCCTTATTTTATGAGGTCTGGGAGATATAAAGTATATCAATTATATTATGAGGATTTTGAAGAATTCAAAGAAGAGTATGACCGATATTATGATCGATATATAAAGAATGTAGGATCTGAAGATGAACATATCGATTTAAAAAAATATGAATTTGAAAATGTTTTATCATGTACTTATAAAATATGGGGAATTTGTGGATGTAATAAAGCACATCAAACAAAAAATGAGAATTGCAAGACATTGCGATATGTAGAGGCTTATATAGATGTTAATATAGATGAAAAAAATAAATTTTCTATTCATTATTTATATACGGAAGAAAAAACCAATACATATATAATTTATTCTTTACATGATTATGAAAATAAATTTAATAAACAGGCAGATCCTTTTTCTTATGATTATGTAGTGGCAGATGAACTTACTGGTTCCTTGATTTTATCAATTGAATATCATAATATTTATAATAATGGCATATATGAAGGAAAGTTTGGTTTAGATAAAGAAATATGGAATCAAAAAATATTAGATGAAGTAAATAAAAAAATAGAATAGAATTATATCTTTATTTAAATTTTATAAAAAAATGCGCAACAATGTGTCGCGCTTTTTTCTTTTAATAAAGTAAGTTAATTGTAGCCAAGTAATATAGAAAATATAATTTCAATTTTAGGTTGGTTATATTTATTTTGTTACTATTTTGGTTGTCAAATTTAAATTCGTTTCCCATAGTTTTATAAGCCTTAGAATAATAATAAACTATTGACAATATAACCTCAATTTGACATAATAAATTAAGAAAGAACAAAACATCTGAAGTAAAGAAAGAGGCATCGTAAGAAACGTTTTTGACATTTTTGCGAAAAATGCAAAATCTTGTAAAATTTTTTGTTGTTTTGCTTGGAATTATAACACAATAAAAGAGCAAAATAACTTTTGAGATGCTTGCACCAAAATAGCAATTCAAAATGGACAAGGAGAGGTAGTATGCAGAATAAAGAAAAATATAGCAATCAAAGGAATAAAAGAGTGTGTTGTATAGGAAAAGCACACTTAACGTGGTTGAGAAGAATTTTGGCATTTACTGCGTGTCTAATTTTCTTTTTATTTAGTTTCATAACGGTATTTGCAGATTCTAACAATCGTACGGTTAAGGCTGGCATTTTCAGTTTTGAAGGCTATCATATGAAGGATGAAGGTGGAAAACTGACGGGATATGGCATTGAATTTCTTAACCTTGTTTCCCAATATTCTCACCTCAATTTCGAATACACGGGATTTGACAAATCTTGGGAAGATACACAAAAACTGTTGGAAGACGGAGATATTGATGTTGCGACATCTGCCAGCTGGGATGAGAAGAGAGCAGAGAAGTTTGACTATTCTCTTCCAATTGGAAGAAAAAATACGGTTCTATCCATACGGAATGATGAAACTAGGTATACCCGTGGAAATTATGCTGCCTATAATGGAATGACCGTGGGACAAATACCAGGAAATAGGCAAAACGATATTTTAAAGAAATTTGCGAATGAAAAGGGATTTACCTATAATATAAAGGAATACGACAAAGATAATGAGCTTGCAGACGCTTTGAAAAACAAAGATGTTGATGCAATAATTTCTAGCGATCTAAGAAAGACGGAGAACGAAAAGACGCTAGATATTATCGGAAATGATGACTTTTACGCTATTGTAAAAAAGGGTGATCCTAAGGGAATACTTACAGAGATAAATTACGCTATTGGTCAAATGGATATTAATGAGGGCGACTGGAAAAATGAACTATTTTATAAATACTATGGTCCAGGTTATTCCTCTAGCTTATCCTTCACTGAGTATGAACAAGCATATATCCATAAGGTACAGTCCGGAGAAAAAACGATCACTGTGACCGCTCTTGGCGATAGAGCTCCATATTCCTATACAGAAAATGGAGAGTTAAAAGGTATTATGCCCGATTATTTTGCAAAACTTATGAAGCTTGCGGGGCTTTCGGATTATTATGAGCTCGTTGCTCCAGAGTCAAATGGCGTTAATGTGATACTTGATAGTATGAGCGCCGATGATATTAAAGAGGGTGCTGAAAGCCACGGCTTTAATACAAACAACTATATGACAGCGAGAATGGCAAGGGTAACAAGACAGGACCATAAAGGAGATATCAAGGTTATTGCCGTATCAGATTCTCAAGGCAAGAATCTTATTCCACAAGAATTTTTAGAAGAACATATTGTCAAGGATTATCCTACTGGGGAGGCGGCTATGCGTGCTGTGTTGAACAAAGAGGCAGATGCTGCTTATGTATACTCTTATTCTGCACAGTTGTATATAAATCATGACCACGCGAATACACTATATTATAGTTCGATAAATGGTATGAGTACAACATTTAGTATGCACGTTAGTGAAAATACAGATCATGAATTGGTTACTATATTAAACAAGTGTATTAAGCAGATTTCAGATGAAGAATTAAATGAATTGGCTTTAAAGTACACATCATATACGGTTGGTGATATAAACTTTATACGATACATAAAGGCACATCCTGAAATTTTAATTGTTGTGTTCTTTATACTTGCCCTTATCCTATGTGTTATACTTGCCCTTTATTTACGTGGACGGTGGAACAAAAAGTTACTTCATACAACAGAGCTTTCTAATAAAAAGATGGGAGAACAGCTTTCCATTGTAGAAGCACTGAGTCGTGACTATACAAATGTTTATGCCATCAATGAGGAGCAGGATACTGCCCGAATTATTAAACTTGAAGGTTATGTGACCGAGGGGTTGAATAAGGATTCGGTGGAAGAGTATAACTATACCTCTATTCTTGAAAATTATATCCGTAGCCGTGTTCATCCTGAGGATCGTCAAGAGTTGACCGAGGCTCTATCAATAGATAATGTAAGAGATAAATTGAAAACCGTTGATGAATTTATGGGTAGCTATCGAATCGTGGATAATGAAGATACGCATCATTTTCAATATACTTATTTAAAAATTGCAGATAAAAATTATGGACATGACGGATTTATCCTTGCAGGATTCCGTAATATTGACGAGGTGATTCGCAAGGAGCAGGAGCAGAAGAACGTATTATCCGAGGCTTTGGCTCAGGCGCAATACGCCAACAAGGCTAAGACCACTTTCCTAAACAATATGTCTCACGATATTCGTACACCAATGAATGCCATTATCGGATTCACATCTTTAGCTGCGACTCATCTTGACAATAAGGAACAGATACGGGATTACCTTGGTAAAATTATGACTTCGGGAAATCATTTGCTTAGTTTAATAAATGATGTGCTAGATATGAGCCGAATTGAAAGTGGTAAGGTCAAGATTGAGGAGAAGGAGGCCAGCCTTCCTGAAATCATACATGATTTGAAAACTATCGTTCAGTCCGATGTAAAAGCAAAACAGTTAGAATTCTTTGTGGATACTTTAGATGTGACAAATGAGACGATAATTTGTGATAAGCTTCGTCTTAATCAGGTTTTACTAAATATTTTAAGCAATGCTATGAAATATACTAAACCTGGCGGTATGGTTAGCTTCCGTGTTATACAAACAAATGAAGCGCCAGAGGGCTATGCATCCTATAAGTTCGTTATCAAAGATTCTGGTATAGGTATGAGTCGTGAATTCTTAAAGCATGTTTTTGAGCCTTTTGAGAGGGAACAGACTTCCACGGTAAGTGGTATTCAAGGAACTGGTTTGGGTCTTGCCATTACCAAAAATATTGTGGATATGATGGGTGGAACGATTACGGTGGATAGTGAAGAAGGAAAGGGATCTGAGTTTACTGTAACCTTTAGTTTCCGAATCACCAATCGTCCTATCGAGTCTCAGCGTCTAGAACAACTTGAAAACCTAAGAGCGCTTGTGGTGGATGATGATGTAAATACTTGCATCAGCGTCAGCAAAATGCTAACTACTATAGGTATGCGCCCCGACTGGACCACACTTGGAAAAGAGGCAATCGTTCGTACAAAATTTGCTTTGGAGCAAAACGAACCATATAGCGCATATATAATTGACTGGTTAATGCCTGATATGAATGGTATAGAACTTGTTCGCCGTCTTCGTAAGGTAATAGGTGATTTAACTCCAGTCATTATACTGACGGCCTACGACTGGTCCGATATCGAGAAGGAAGCCAAAGAAGCAGGTGTGACGGCATTCTGCTCTAAACCACTTTTCCTATCTGAGTTGCGAAGCGTTCTAGCAGCACCATATGTGGAGAAGGAAAGCACAGAAGAAACCGAAGAATCTGAATCACGTTTTGACGGAAAGAAACTTCTTTTGGTAGAAGATAACGAGTTGAATTTGGAGATTGCACAGACGATTTTAGAGGCTGCAGGTTTCATTATTGATACGGCAGATGACGGAAGTGTGGCTGTGGAGAAAATAAAAAATATGCCTGCAGATGCCTATGATTTGATACTTATGGATGTTCAAATGCCTATTATGAATGGCTATCAGGCAACAAGAGCCATTCGTGCACTAGAAGATCCTGTAAAGGCGGCAATTCCAATTGTGGCGATGACAGCGAATGCTTTTGAAGAGGACAAGAAAGAAGCAATAGATTCTGGAATGAATGGATTTGCAGCTAAACCAATTGACATAGAAAAACTGATGAAGACCTTAGAGGATATTTTGAAATAAGTATCTTTATAAATGTTTAACAAAGCATTGGTTTTAACGTTGCGTTTGTTTAATGATAATTTTATGAAATAGAAAGCTCTCGGTTATTTTTTCCGAGAGCTTTTTTGCTTGAATATAAAATTTTCATTTTTACGATATCATTACATCTATATCATATTTTTGGAACATTTTGTATAGTTTAGTGGGAAGTTCTACATCATATCGTGTAGCATTAGCTTCATATTCTTTATGATAAATGGTTGCTTTTGTTTCTAATATATGGGCAAGCTTTCCTTCTTTATAAGGAAGAAGTAGATTTACATGTATAGTAGATGCGCCAACCTCTTCTATAATTTTTTGCATTAAAAGATTTAAATTGAGTTTCGTTTTATTAGAAAAAGGGATACTTAAATGCCCAGGAACACTCATATGTTTATCTATTGTTTTATCCCATTTGTTTAATAAAAAAATCATTGGAATTTTTTTTATGTTTAAAGAGGATAAAACATCTAAAACTACATTTAATTGTTCATTTATATAAGGACTAGATGCATCTAAAACATGTAGAATGACATCTGCGTTTTTAATTTCTTGTAAGGTTTGATAAAAGGAGTTTACTAAACTGTGGGGAAGCTTAGAAACAAAACCAATAGTGTCTGTTAAGATAAACTCGTTTTTTTCATATGTTATTTTTTTGTTAAAGGTTTGTAGTGTGGCAAAGAGTTGATCTTTAGCAAGTACACTTTTTTCTTCTTTATTTATAAATTCTAAAATAGAATTCATAGTAGAAGATTTACCAGCATTTGTATAACCTACAAGTGCGACGATTGGTAAATCATTTTTCTTTCTTTTTTCGATTTGGGCAAGTTTCATTTTTTTTATTTGATTTAAGTCATTTTGTATATGATTTATTTCTGCCATTAAATGACGTCGATCTAATTCACTTTGGGTTTCTCCAGCACCACGATTTGACATAGCGCCGCTTGTACCACCGATTCTTGATTCTTTTTCTCTTAAAAAGGATATTCTTGGTAGAAGGTATAAATCTTTGGCTAGTTTAATTTCTAATTTTGATTCTTTGGTTTGCGCGCGAAGCTCAAATATCTTTAATATTAAATAACTTCGATCCATAACTTCAACTTTTAATATATCTTGATTATTTCTTAGTTGGGATGGAGATAATTCATCATTAAAGATAACTAAATCGGCATTATAGGCGTTTATAGCGATAACTAGTTCGTTTATTTTTCCACTACCGATATATGTTTTACTATTTGGACATTCTAGATTTTGTTTTAATTTGAAAACCACTTCAATTTGTAAGGTCTGTGCCAAATTTTCTAGTTCATCTAATGAATAATCTATATCGTAGCGGTCTTGTTTTGTTGTAATTCCTACGAGTATTGCTTTCATATTAATTTCCTTTCAATTTCTATAATTTTTAAAAAAAATATAATATGTTCATATTATCTCCATCTTTCGATAAGATTATATCATTTTTATATTATGAAATCCATAAGATTAAGAGGTTAGATGTATTGTTAAAAATCCTTTTGCATATACTATTTTATGATTGGAGTGTGGAGATAATGGAATTAAACACTAGAGCCAAAGGAATAATGGATTTAGCAAGAAAATATTCAAATGAACATGGTATTTCTACTATGGGCAGTGAGTTTTTAATTCTTGCAATGTATGAAACAGAAGATAGTCTTTGTCATTTCCTTTTGGGTGAATATGAAGTTAGTCATGAAGAAGTAAAAGAAAAGACCAATGAAGTTTTTATTTTAAGAAAAAAAGATGGCGAATATAATAAATCCTTAGAAACAATTTTACATCAAGCAGGAATTTTAGCAGGTGATAAGCAAATATCCGAAGAACATTTGTTTATGGCAATATTAATGAATAAAAACACAATTGCTGCATCTATTTTGGTATCCTTAGGATTAGATATAGATGATTTGGTTGAGGATGTAAAAGAAATCTATGATTTTTCATCCAATCAAACCGATGAAATAAGCTTTATAAAAAATATAACTAAGCTTGCAAAAAATAATGAACTTGCTAAATTTATAGAGCGTAAAAATTATTTAAATCGTATGGATATTATAATGAATAGAAGATATAAGAATAATCCGCTTCTTATAGGAAATGCTGGAGTTGGTAAAACGGCATTAGTTGAAGGCTATGCGATGAAGATGGTAGAAGAAAAAAAGGATTTGACGATATTATCGTTAAATCTAACGGCAATGCTTGCAGGTACGAGATACCGTGGTGATTTTGAAGAAAGATTTGATAAATTTGTAAGAGATATTGCCTCTAGAAAAAATGTTGTGGTTTTTATAGATGAAATTCATATTATTATGGGTGCAGCCACAACCGAAGGAAATTTAGATGTTGCAAATATGTTAAAACCTTTTTTAGCGAGAAATGATATTAAAGTAATAGGTGCAACTACTTTAGAAGAATACCATAAATCTATCGAAAACGATAAAGCCTTACAAAGAAGATTTCAGCCCGTTTTTATTAGCGAGCCTACAATAGAAGAAACCAAGGAGATTATGTTTGGTATAAAAGAGGAATACGAAAATTTTCATAAGGTGAAAATATCTAAGGAAAATTTAGAATACTTAATCGAACAAAGTGATAAAAAAATTTTAAGAAAATTTCGACCTGATAAATGCATAGATATATTAGATGATGTAATGAGCTTTAATCATATTAATCATAAAGAAAGTGTTAGTTTAAGCGATATCGATAAAACCATTGAAGGAGCGAATGGAAATAGTTTTTCTACAGGCTCTTTAGAGTTAAATTATAAAGAATTAGAAAAATATACATGGTTATATAAAGTGGATTTATTAGAGGATAAACCATTATTAAAAATTGCTTATAATGGAAGTATGGAAGGATTAAAGGCCTTAAAGGTTGATTTAATGAATATGTTTCATGTAGGGTTTGAAAGTGTATTAGAATTAGACTTAAACGGCTATAAAGAATCCGTTATGCTTACAAGCCTTATTGGAGCACCTCCTGGATATGTGGGATATGAGGATGAAGGCGTATTAGTAAAGCATATACTAGAATATCCTATGTCTATTTTAGTATTTAAAAATTTTGAAAAGGCCTGTGGAAGTATAAAGTCCTTTATTTTAAATATGATGTATAAAGGAGATTTTATGGATCAAAGAGGTAGAAGCATTAGTCTCCAAAATACGATTTTTGTTATAGAAGGTCTTAAAAATAAACAAAATGTTGGATTTAATTCCATATTTACAGAAGATGATATTTTTGACGAGAATTTAAGTGGAACAAAAGAGGAATTGAATTTAAATCATAAATATCAAGAGGCATTACGTAAATTATCCTATGAGGTATCTTTTGAATTTGATATAAATTCTAAAAATAAGAAATCCGTGAATTCATATTTATATGGATTATTAAAGGATAAAACCTCAGGAACTTATGTCGTAAAAGAAGAGGAATTGTTCAATATCTAAATGAAAAGTGTCTTAATTACAGGAGCAACAAGTGGTATAGGAAAAGAACTAGCTAAAGAATTTGCAAAACATAAATTTGATTTGGTTTTAACAGGAAGAAATAAAGAAAAGCTAGAATATGTATCAGAAGAATTAGTTAAAGAATATTCTATAAAATGTTTTACCATCGTTTCGGATTTAAGAAATGAAAATAGTAGTAAATATATCTATCAAAAAGTTAAAGAAAATAATATTTCAATTGATATTTTAATTAATAACGCAGGCTTTGGAATTTATGGTGATTTTTTGTTAGAGGATCTCCATAAGCAAAATGAATTAATCGATGTAAATATAAAAGCTGTAATGAATTTATGTTATTGGTTTGGGAAGGATATGAAGGATAGAAAAAAGGGAAAAATAATAAATCTTTCTTCTATATCTGGATATTTACCAGGTCCTTATATGGCAAGCTATTATGCATCAAAAGCCTTTATATTATCTTTTAGTCTTGCTCTTGAAAAAGAATTGAAGCCATATCATGTAGAGGTATATACGCTATGCCCAGAAGTAATAAATACTCCCTTTTATGATAAAGCAAATGCAAATTTAAAATATTCTCTTTTGCTAAAAAACATGCCGCCTAAATCCCCACAGAAATTAGTAAAATATGTATTTAAAAAAATTAAAAAAAAGAAATATCTTTTACATCCAGGATTAAAAAATAAATGTATTATTTTTTTACAAAGATTTTTAAGTAAAAAAATTACTTTGTTTTTCGTTTCTAAAATTCAAAAAAAACAAAAGAATATTTAATGAAAAAGAGGCAAATTGCCTCTTTTATGTTATATTTTTTTATGTAAATTATTGTTGTATTTCTTTTATAATTGCTGTATTATTATAGTGGTACAATAGAAAGGGTGAGATAAACCATGATTGAACTAAAAAATGTCAGCAAATATTATAATAATAATGGCATTGTAACGTTAGGACTTCGTAATATTAATTTATCTTTTGCTAAAGGAGAAATTGTTGCGATCGTCGGAGAAAGTGGAAGTGGAAAATCCACGTTATTAAATGTCATTTGCGGTGTAGATACCTATGAAGAGGGAGAAATCTTTTTTAAAGGGAATGAAACATCTTATTTTAATCAAAATGATATGGATATATTTCGAAAAAGAAATGTATCCTTTATATATCAAAGTTATAACATCATCGATTCTTATACCGTTTTAGAAAATGTTATGTTGCCTCTTTTAATTCAAGGATATGATAAAAAGGAAGCGAAGAAGAAAGCTTTAGAATTGATAGAAAAAGTTGGACTATCTAAGAGAGTTAAACATAGAGGAATAAAGCTATCTGGTGGTGAAAAGCAAAGATGTGTTATTGCAAGAGCGTTAGCATCCGATAGTGAGATTTTGGCATGCGATGAGCCAACAGGGAATTTGGATAGTCAAACGGGTAAAGAAATTATTGATTTAATTAAGGAATTAGCACAAGATAAATTAGTTTTAATTGTTACGCACAATTATGAACAAATTAAGGATATAGTTACTCGAACCATTAAAATAAGTGATGGAGAAGTAATAGAAGATTATAAAACAAAAGATATTACCGATGATATTAAAGAAGAAATGGATTTATCTTTGGACAAGGTAAAAAGAAAATCATTGCTTTCGATTGCAACGTATAACATTCTTCGTACACCTAAAAAGAATGTATTATCTTTAGCGGTTTTCTTTGTATTTTCTTTAATAGGATTATTTTTATATTTATTTTGTGTAGCACAAAGTGATGAAAGCATGTATAACTCCTATGATGGATTTAAAAATATGTTACATAATCGTATTATTGTTTTTAATGAAGATCATACACCTTTAGATATGTCAAAATTAAAAGATATTAAAGGAACAAAATATGAAAATGCTTTTTATGAAGATGAAGTCGTATATACACGGATGGGTAATGGTTATGCAACACATGCAACGATATCTAATTATATGCCTAAAAACATATACAAGGTAATAGGTGAAGCACCAAAAAATGAAAATGAAGTATTTATGGTTTTGTCTTCTGACTCTGCAAACTATTATTATCATCCATATAAAAATGGTTATGAAGCAGGTGAATTAATAACTTTTGAAAATATGTATAATTATAACGGATTTTATGGTATAAAAAGCCTAAAACTCACCGGTGTTGCTATATGTGATGAGCTTTCGGAAAATTTATGTGTAACAAACCGAGCGTATAATGGTATGGTGAATTGTAAAGAAATTAAAAAAGGATATGCCGTTATTGATGGAGAAGAAATTGAAATAAGTGTAGGAACGGCGAAGCAGGAAACTTATCTTTATTATTATGGACCAACTCAACCGGAAATTAAAGAGATTACGTTATTATTAAAGAATCTATATCCCATAACGATACCTATAACGGAAGATAGAATCATATATGAAGAATCGGATGAAGTAAGCATAGAATATATCTTTTTAGAAAATGAAAAAATGGAAGTAGATGATACGTATGAGCTTACGATTTACGCCGATAATATTAATTCAGCTATAAATAAAATTAAAAGTTTAGGATATTCCTATTATCAGCCTGCAAAATCTGGTTATAATAAGATGTCTTTAAATTTCATTTTATTAGTGGTTTTTGTTTTCTTTTCCACACTTGCCTTGTTTGTATTAACCTTTGTTTCTTATGTAATATTAGCAAGAGTTTACGCTTCTAAAAATAAAGATTTTACGATATTAAGATCTCTAGGTTTAGTAAAAAAGCAAATGGCTAAGATTGTAAATTATGAAGTTTTATTTATGGGACTTATTTCAAGTGTTTTGGCAGTTTTAACGCTTTATTTAATTTCTTTATTTAATAAGACCATTGCAAAACTACTTGGGTATAACTCTTTAGGATTTATGTTATTTTATTTTGTATTAATGTTAATTTTCTCTTATTTTATAGCTAGAAGATTTAATCGTAGATTATTTAAATTTACGGTAGGAACATCTATAAAAGGTGAGGTGGTTCGAAATGATTAAGATTACGGAACTAAATAAATATTTTAACAAGAAAAAAAGTAATGAAATCCATGTTATAAATAATACATCTTTAGAATTACCTTCTTCAGGATTGGTATCCTTTTTAGGACATTCTGGTAGTGGAAAGACAACCTTATTAAATGTCATAGGTGGATTAGATAAGGCAACAGGAACGATTGCTTATGATAGTTTTGAAATGAAGAAATACAATATGCATAAAATGGATGTTTATCGTTCAAAGCATATCGGGTATGTATTTCAAAACTATAATTTGATTTTAGAAGAAACGGTATATGATAATCTAAAAGTTGCTTTAGAAATTATTGGTGTTACGAATTTAGAAGAAATTGATAAAAGAATTGAATATACTTTAAAGGCTGTTGGAATGTATAAATACAGAAAGAAAAAGGCTTTTGCCTTATCCGGAGGACAGCAGCAAAGAGTAAGTATTGCAAGAGCATTACTTAAAAATTGTAAAATAATTATTGCGGATGAACCAACAGGAAACCTAGATAAAAATAACACGATTGAAGTTATGAATATCTTAAAAAAGATTTCTAAGGATGCTTTAGTTTTATTAGTTACGCATGATCAAAATTTGGCTAGATTTTATTCGGATTATGTATTTGAACTTAAGGATGGAAGCATTATCCATAAGGAAGAAATTGCTGCGACATCTCATTTGGAAATGGATCGAGATAATGTAATATATTTACAGGATATGAAGCAAGAAGCAAGCACAACCCCTGTAGGAAAAATGACCATTTATACGGAAGAAGAATCCATTCCATTTGATTTGGATTTTATTATAAAGAATGGCACGATTTATTTAAAATCTAATCAACCAATTAAACTTATCTCCAATACGAATTTAAAGGTCGTTGATGGGCATTATGAACCACAATCTAAGCCACTTGTTGAGGACTTTAATTATGATACATCATGGTATAGAGATTTAAAAGAAAATAAACATATTCTAAAAAGATTTTTAAGTTCTTTAAAATCAGGATTTTTAAGATTTATAAATGTAAAGAAAAGAGTAAAGTTCTTATATTTTTCTTTAGTATTTTTAGGCTTTATTTGTGCAATTGCTGTTATAGGATTGATTAATTCTACAACCGTAGATATTTCTGGATATCATTATAATGAAAATTATTCTACTTATGTAAGCTATGATTATATGAATGGATCTCCTTATGAGTTGGTAAAAGAAGCCTATGAACAAAATGCTATAGACAATGTATTCATTTTAGAACGAAGAAATCTAGAATTTATTAAACAAATTACGTATCATAAGCGGATGGAATATAGCGCGTATCCAGCGGCAATACCTTATCAAGATAATAAGGTAAGCCTATATATGGGGACAAAGCCGGTAAAGGATAATGAAATATGTATTAGTTTAAATATAATAAATGAAATTATTAAAACTTCACAAAATAAATTAAAATATGAAGATTTAATAAATGAACCTATACAATTTCGTGGGAAAGAATTTATTATTACAGGTATAACGAAAAATGATAATGATTATGTCTATATTACGGAAAATAATTATTCTCAATCGATTTTTAATGATTTTAATTATAGAAAATCAAACTTTAGATATTATAAAATAGAAAAGAATTTATATTCGGTTATTTCTGGTAGAGATATAAATGAAAATTCGGATGAACTACAGGTTTTAGTTCCTTATGCTACCAATGATACAGTTTTAGAGATGGATGGTAAAACCTATACGATTGTTGGAGTGTATTCTCATCCTTATAAAAAAAATGTGAGTAATATGTATATCACAAATGATAAGGATAGCATGGTAATTAAATATCTTATCGATTATAAAAGTTATAATGAAAGCAGTGGACTTTATACCATTATAGAGGGAAGAGAACGACAAAATGAAAATGAAATCATTGCCTCTGCGTATACAGGAAATAAAATAGGAGATGTCGTAAATGGTAAAACGATTGTTGGATTATTTACGGGAAGTGACGAAGTCATCGATTGTTATTTGTGTGATTTATCAATGGCAATACTTATGGGACTTAACCAAGTGAAGTATAATGATTCTTTCGTTTTTGATATTACCGACGCAAGCAAGGCAAATCAAATATTTAGAGCTAAGAATTATAAGCTTTTTAATGAAAAAACCGCAAGAATCGAAGAACAAAAATTTGATTTAAAGAGTGTGGTTATTATCTTTAGAGTTATGTTTATAATTATGGCGGTTATAAGTTCTATATTTATATATTTTATAATGAGAAGTAAAATGATATCAGATATCTATTCAATTGGCGTATACCGGTCCTTAGGAGCGTCAAGAGCAAGATTAAATAAAAAGTTTTTATTAGATGCAATCATATTAACTACGTTTACTATATTAATCGGATATATCATTGCCTTCATCGGATATAACTGTATCGCGAATTTTATAGAAGATTCCTTGAGTATGAGTATTTTAATGAAGAGTAATATTATCACCTTTATGGGTGGATTAGGTATTTATGCTGTTATGATATTCTTTGGTATGCTCCCTATTATTATGCTATTAAGAAAAACACCATCTGAAATTTGCAGTAAATACGATATCTAGAAATTTTAAAAAAAATTGATATAATATATAAATGAGGTGTATTTTAATGGTAAAAATAATTACAGATTCTACGAATGATTTGAATGAAGATATTTTAAAGGAAAAAAATATTGAGGTTATCCCTTTATCCGTTAATTTTTCCGATGCGTCTTATTTAGATGGTGTTGATATAACAACAAAAGAATTATATCAACTCGTTGAAGAAAAAAACGAGCTTCCTAAAACGTCAGCCATTCCTATTCCAACATTTATAGACGTATTTAAAAAACATTTAGAAAATAATGATGAAGTGATTTTTATGGGCATATCAAAGCAAATGAGTAGAACCTACGAAAATGCACTTCTTGCCGTTTTGGAACTAGAATCTAAGGATATATATATTGTAGATTCTATGAATCTTTCCTCAGGTATTGGACTTTTATTATTAAAAGCGTGTAAATATCGGGATCAAGGATTAAATGCAAAAGAAATTGCAGATAAATTAAATGTGGATAATAAAAGAGTTTTATCACAGTTTGCGATAGAACGTATGGATTATTTACATAAAGGTGGAAGATGCTCAAGTGTAGCAAAGCTTTTTGGTACCTTACTTAAGATTAAGCCTATTATTGCTGTCAGAGATGGTAAAATGCATGTTCAGGCTAAACCTATTGGTAAAATGCAAAGAGCCCTAGATACTATGATTAAACAAATTATAGAGGATAAAGAAAAATTGGATATTGATCATATTATGATTACACATTCTTTAGCCTTTGAATATTGTGATTATATTTATCCTATACTAAAAAAAGAGTTTCCTAATGTAGATATTATTTGCACCGTTGCTGGGTGTGTCATATCTTCCCATTGTGGCAAAGGAACGATTGGAATTCTTTATATGGTGAATGAAAAATAAAAAAAATGTAGAAATAAGCTTATCTTATATGGATAAGCTTATTTTTTTTGCTTTTTATAAATTAAAATTTAACAAAATTAAAATTTAACAAAATTAAAAAATGCGAAATAAAAAGCATATAAATTAGCTTTAAATAAAATATTATTTCATAAAATACCCCTTTTTAATTGACCGAATGGTTTTCACATGATATAATATCTTACATATAAAAAAGGGAGATGAAATGTTATGAGAAAGATTATTAAAAAAGCAAGTCTTATTTTAGTTCTTTGTTTGGGGGTATTTTTGTTTGCATGTTCTGATGCACCTAAAAATCCAAATATAGATAATCCAGGAGACATAACAGAAGAAAAAACACTAGAAAGTATATCCTTATCTGGTGGGAAAAAAGAATTTAAAGTTGGAGATACATTTGAAAAAGGCGATTTAAAGGTTACCGCAAAATATAGTGATAACACAGAAGAAGATGTAACTTCAAAAGCAACGGTATCCACTCCAGATATGACTACAGCAGGAGAAAAGGAAATAACGGTTACCTATAATGGAAAAGAA
>CAYYMS010000018.1:0-24190 GCA_964473015.1 uncultured Anaeroplasmataceae bacterium
ACTTGACTGTTAATCAAGGTGTCGTAAGTTCGAGTCTTACAGCGGGCGCCATTTTAAATAATCAACTACTACTTTATAGATAAGTGGTAGTTTTTTTATACATTATGGAATAAAATTAAAAAAATAAAAAGGCATTTAAGAATGCCTTTTTTAAATTATAAATAAATATTATTTTTTATCAACAAAAACTTTTTTTAGTTTAGCAAATCTTGGAAGTCCATCTTCTAATGGTGCTTTACAATCTCCTTGAATTAAAGGAAGTGCATAATCAATATAATCTTGCGTTAAACCAGTTCCATCCTTTGTAATCCACTCTAAAGGAACTTTCTTTTCTGCATTTGCAACTTCTTCAAGTGGAATGCGAACATATTCACATGAGTATACGCCCTTATCCATATGACGCTTAAATCCAATCATATAATCTGTAACACCAGATACAGCAGCCTTAACTGCTTCACTTCCGGCATTGAAAGCTTCTTCAACATCGACTTTAGAAGCTAAATGTTGAGCACAACGTTGTAATAAAGAAAATTCAATTGGTCTTACTTTAACATTTAATCTTTCTTTTAATAAATCAGCTAAAACAGAAGCAGTACCGCCTAATTGTTTATGACCGAAAGAATCTTGTGCAATATTATCGGATACTAATTCTGGAACATATTTTCCATCTTTTGTTTTAACACCTTCGGAAACAGCAATTAACACTTTACCATTATTCTTTTCATATACTCTTTCAACATCTTTATAGAATTTATCTAAGTCGAAAGGAATTTCTGGTAAGTAAATTAAATCAGGACCGCATCCTTTATAAGAAGCTAACGCAGAAGCAGCCGTCAACCATCCTGCATTTCTACCCATAACTTCCACTACAGATACCATTGGAGTATCATATACGGTAGCATCAAAACGAAGTTCCATAAAGGAAGTTGCAACATATTTTGCTGCAGAAGCATAACCAGGACAATGATCAGTAGCCCATAAGTCATTATCTATTGTTTTAGGTACACCCATACAATAGCATTCATATCCAGAATCTTTAAAAAATTTTGAAACCTTATTACAAGTATCCATGGAATCATTTCCACCATTATAGAAGAAATAACGTATGTTATATTTCTTAAAAACTTCTAAAAGTCTTTTATATTCACTATCATCTTTTTCTAAAGGTTTTAACTTATAACGCACAGAACCAATAGAGGAAGATGGAGTAGTTTTTAAAAGTTCTAATTCCTTGATATCTTCTTGATTAATATCATAAAATTCCTCATTCAAAATTCCTTTAATTCCGTGAGCCGCACCATATACTCTTGTAATGTTAGGTTGCTTAAGTGCCTCAATAAACACACCAGCAGCAGAGGCATTTATTACGGATGTTGGTCCACCAGATTGTCCAATAATAGCCGCACCTTTTAAATTATTCATATTATCTTTCTCCTTATAATTGATATTCGTTTAGAAATCTAAACTCTCATTACTTAAATTCTAGTTTAAAAATAAAGTAAAGTCAAGAAATAAGTAAGCGTATTCGTAAGATTTATAGGAAAAAAATGACATTTTTATTGTATAAACAATAATAAAAAACTTGAAGGTGTCAAAAATTGTGATATAATGGTATTCGGAGTGATATTTTTGAGGATTGGTATATTATCATTCAATAAATGACTCTACAAATAAAAGGTATCTATATGTTGTTATCTTTTCTAAAGAAGTCCTCTTATGAAAATAATAATAGGAAGATTTTAGGATGGTATAGGTATACATTTAGGTATATGTTATGGCGTTGAGCACATAATAACTAATGGGGTTGCCCCAGATAAACTAAGTTGAAACAAAAGAGTTATTAAACAACGCTGAACAAATAATTATTCTTTGGATAAAGAAGTAGAAAAATATTTTAAAGATAAAAAGGAGAAAGTAAAATGAAAAAAACAAAAGTAGTTTGTACAATTGGTCCTGCAAGTGAGCAAAAAGATTGCTTAGAAAAATTAATTGGAACAGCAGGTATGAATGTAATGCGTATGAATTTTTCTCATGGGGATTATGAGGAACAAGGATTCCGTATTAAAAATGTAAAAGCATTAAATGCGGAAAAAGGTTGGTTTGTAGGTATGTGTCTAGATACGAAAGGACCAGAAATCAGAACCGGCTATTTAGAAAATGATGAACCTGTTATGTTACACAAGGGAGATATTATACGTATAACAATGGATTATTCTTATTTAGGAAATGCAAATAAGGTTGCAATTTCTTACCCAGGTTTATATGATGATATTACCGTTGGAGGAAGAATTTTAATTGAAGATGGAAATCTTACTCTTAAAGTTATTGAAAAAGATGCTTCTTGCAAAGAATTAGTTTGTGAAGCACAAAATGATCGTAAATTAAAGAATAAGAGAAATTGTAATGTACCAGGAGTAATTCTTAATATGCCTTATATTTCTCCTAAGGATAAAGCTGATATGGAATTTGCCTGTGATCAAGGATTAGATTTTATTGCTGCATCCTTTGTTCGTCGTCCAGATGATATTAAACAAATTCGTGATATTTTGGCAGCTAAGAAAAATACACATGTTAAAATCATTTCTAAAATTGAAAATCAAGAAGGCGTATCCAATATGTCTGAAATCATTAATCTTTCCGATGGTGTAATGGTAGCTCGTGGAGATTTAGGTGTAGATGTAGATGCATGGGATTTACCAGCAATCCAAAAAGAAATGATTTATCTTGCACAATCTCAAGGTAAGATTGTTGTATGTGCTACCCAAATGTTAGATTCAATGCAACAAAATCCAAGACCTACTCGTGCAGAAGTTTCTGATTGTCATAATGCCGTATTAGATGGTACAGGTGCTACAATGCTTTCTGGCGAATCTGCGCAAGGGGATTATCCATTTGAAGCTGTTTCTTATATGGCTAAAATCGATGAAAAAGCAGAAGATGATATTGATCATCAATTAATGATTGAAAATGTTGTATATGGAAAAGAAGATAAAAATGAATGTGATGCTATTGGTTTGGCCGTTGCTTCTTTAGCTGCAGTATTTGAAATTCCTGCTGTAATTGCTGAAGGAGATATTGAATTTGCATTAGCATTATCACAATATCGTCCAGCTACCGATATTTTCTTTGCATGCGACAATGCAGATGATTGCCGTACATTATCTATCGTATGGGGTGTACAAGCCGTTTTAGGTACTATGGAAGACGCTTTAAAGGTTGCAAAAGATAAACTTGGCTTAGAACAAGGTGAAAAGATTATTAAGGCTACAGCTACTACTTTTGTATTAGCGGATGTAGAATAATATAAAATAAAAAAATATCCTAAACCATAATGTTTGGTTTAGGAATTTTTTTTATAATATAAATTTTTATGAAACCATTGAAGATTTATGATTTTTAATATCATTTTCTAAAGTAAGATACAAATTATTTATATCAATAGGCTTAGGAACAAAATCATTCATTCCCGCATCCATTGCATTATCGACATCCTCTTTAAACGTATTCGCTGTCATAGCAATAATCAAAACAGATTTTGCATCATCCTTTTGCAGCATACGTATTTGCTTAGTTGCGGTTAATCCATCCATTACAGGCATTTGAATATCCATTAAAATTGCATCATAGAAGAAGTTAGGAGAAGATCGAAATTCCTCTAATGCAGATTTACCATTTTTAACTAGATGAACAATGGCACCCTTAATTTCAAGGAATGAGATAATAATTTCCGCATTTATTTCGTTATCCTCAACGATTAAAATATTTTTACCTTCTAATGTATTTTCTTCTTGCTCTATTTTGTGAATTTCTTTTTTTCCTAATGGAAAAGTTAATTCAAAGGAGAATTCACTACCTTTATTTTTTTCACTTTTTAATTTGATTTCTCCACCCATTAAAGAAACAATATTTTGACTGATAGGAAGCCCTAATCCTGTTCCCATGCTTCTTGAAATATTGGAATCAACCTGTTCAAATTGTTTGAAAATTCTTTGTTGTTCATTTGGTGGTATTCCTATTCCTGAATCCGTTACACTAAAGAAGTATTTTGCAGTCGTTTCTTCACTTGAAATTTCTTTTATTTTTAGTTTCACATTTCCATCAGAAGGTGTGTATTTAAAAGCGTTTGACAAAAGGTTGGTAAGAACTTGTCTTAATCTTATTTCATCAGCAAGAATAACATCATTTGTTATTTCTTGTTCAATCTTTAAATTTACGCCAAATCGGTTTGCCTCAGACTCTAACATGTTTGTAAGAGAAATGGTCATATCATTTAATGAAAAAGGTTCTTTTGATAAAGTCATTTTCCCTTGTTCCAACTTACTCATATCTAATATGTTGTTAATAAGTCCTAAAAGATAATGTGCAGAAGAATGTATTTTATTTAAGTTTTCTAATAATTCTGGCGGAATATTATTATTCATTTTTATTACATCGGTTAGACCAATAATTGCATTCATCGGTGTACGTATTTCATGGCTCATCCGTGATAGAAATTCTTGCCGGGCTTTTGCCTCAGCTTTGCTTTTTTCCAATCGGGTTTCGTATTTTGCTTGTCTATATTTAGATAAAATTACGATAAGTACTATAATGAAGATTAAGCAAACGATTGAAAATATTATAATGAAAACTATCAGAGGATTTGCTTTTGTAAATTCTTGTATGGTGGTGCTATGAAAACCTTTAGATAAAGATATTGTCTTTTTTTTATTTGATTTAAAATTTGAATAATTATTATATGGATTTCTGTTAAGGAAAAAAGCAGAAAAACATAAAATTATCATATAAAAAATTTTTCGACCAAGTTTGCTATTTCGTTTCAAAATATTCTCCTCCTTTTTTGTTTAATTCTATCATGTTTTGCGATTATTAGCAATGAAAATGCTTCCTTTGTCGAATCATTACAATATTCGACAAAGGATGATAGATATATTTTGTCGATTTAAATTTTTTTATGTTATTATGGTATAATAAGATTAAAGGCTTTTTTATTTAGGAGGATATAAATTATGTATGAATTGATTCATTTAAAAGGGAATACTTTTTATATCAAAGGACCTACAAATATAGGGGTATATAAATTAAATGATCAAGAGATTGTTCTTATTGATTGTGGAACCTCTATAGAAGCACCTGTTATAGAAACAATTTTAAGAAGAAATAATTTAAAATTAAAGTGGATAGTAAATACACATTCTCATGCGGATCATTCGGGAGGTAATTTATATTTAATGAAAATGACAGGTTGTAAAGTGATTGCATCTAAAATTGAAAGAGCTTTTTTTAGAGATTCTAAATTAGATATAGGATTTTTATATGGCGGTTATCCGTTAGATGAGTATGATGGAAAACTTATGCATATAGATGATCAAAAGCAGATATACTCTTTAGAACATTTGCCAAGAGGTCTAAGGTCATTTAAACTTCCAGGACATCACTATGCAATGATAGGTATAAGAACAAGTGATGGCGTGAATTTTATTGCGGATACTTTAGGCTCTAAAGATTTAATAGATAAACAGCATATCTTATTAATTTATGATGTGGCTGGATATTTAAAGTCTTTAAATTTCGTTGAATCATTAAATGGAAGCATTATTGTACCATCTCATAGTGATGTGACCACAGAAATTAAGGATTTAGTTTCCTTTAATAGAAATCAGATTTATAAGATAATCGATATTTTATTAGAATATTTAATGGAAGAACATACAGCTGAGGAGATAATAGCATATATATTTAATTATTATCAAATGAAAATAACTTATAATAAATACATGTTAATATCTTCAACAATTAAAAGTTATTTATCCTTTTTGTCCAATGATAAAAAAATAAAAAATTATTTTAAAGAAAATAGGCTTTATTTTAAAAAGAATGAAGAATGCAATTAAAAGTTTACATAAAGAAATTAGTAAGTGTTAGACCTAAGAATTTAAAAATGTAAAATAAAATCATAGGAGGAAAGAAAATGACTACAGGAGAGAAGTTAACAAAATTAAGAAAAGAAAATAATTATACACAAGAGCAATTGGCAGACCTATTACAGGTTTCAAGACAAGCAATATCAAGATGGGAAAGTGATTTGGCATTTCCTGAAACGGAAAAATTAATAAAATTATCTAAGCTTTATAATGTAACCTTAGATTATTTGTTGAAGGAGGATTTAACAGAAAAAGAAGTTAAAAATAATTATATAAAGAATTTATGGAATTTTCATTTTGAATATAAAAGTAAAAAAATGATAAAAGGTATTCCTTTACTTCATATTAATATAGGTTTATTAAAAGAAGCAAAAGGAATTATCGCTATCGGTCTTAGAGCAAGGGGGATTCTTTCTTTAGGGATTTTATCTATGGGAATTTTATCTATAGGTGTTTTGTCTTTAGGCTTATTTACCTTTGCTGCACTGGCTATAGGCATTTTATCTATTGGTGCTATTGCATTAGGTTTTTTCTCTATAGGAGCAATAGCCATTGGCTTATTTTCCATAGGAGCCTTGGCGATTGGTCAGGTAAGCGTTGGCGCATGTTCTATTGGTCAATATTTTGCATATGGAGATTATGCAAGGGCAAATATTGCGATTGGTGCTACAAAAAGTATTGGAAACTACAAATTTATGACAGGAGATTTAGCATCAAAGCGTGTGGAATTGAAAAACATCATTACCGACAACATTCCTACCTTTTACCAATGGTTTTGTTTAATGTTTCTTTAATTTTATAATTAAAAAATTATAAAAGAGCATTTGATGCTCTTTTTTCTTATAGAAATATGATATAATAGAAAAGGATGGAGAAATTTGTATGGTAGTAACATTTGATAAAGTAGATTTTAAATATATTGATAAAAAAATTTTAGACCAGGTATCTTTTACGATAACGGATAAAGATAAAGTAGGAATCGTTGGTGCCAATGGAATAGGAAAAACAACTCTTTTAAAATTAATTTTAGGTGAAGAGTTGCCTTTAAAGGGTGAAATTATTAAATCCGGAGGTCTTAAAATCAATTATTTGCCACAAGAACCAAAATTTCCAGATAATACTCCCATACTTGATATAATTATGTCTGGTTCGACTTTAGAACATCCAATTCTTGATTATGAAGCGAAATCCATTTTAACGAAACTGGGATTTGATGATTTTACTATTTTTGCCAATCATTTATCTGGTGGTCAGTTAAAGCGTCTGGCGTTAGGTAAGGTGTTGGTTAGTTATTGTGATATATTGATTTTAGATGAACCTACCAATCATTTAGATAGTGCACTTATTTTATGGTTAGAAAAATATTTAATAAAATGGAAAAAGGGTTTATGTATGGTAACACACGACCGTTATTTTTTACAAAGAGTATGTAATAAAATGATGGAACTAGATTTTGGAAAAATATATATGTATGAGGCTAATTATTCGCAGTTTTTAGAATTAAAGACCGCAAGATTGGAAAACCTATATAAGGAACAAAAAAAAATAAAATCGATATTAAAAAAAGAACAGGAATGGATGAATCGTGGAGTAGAAGCAAGAAGAACAAAAAGTAAAAGCCGGATAGAAAAATTTAATAAATTAAAGGGTATAGAATTTAATGAAGAAAAGTCTATGACATTTAGTTCTATGTCAACAAGATTAGGTAAAAATATTATTTCTATGAAAAATGGTAGTAAGGCTTATGGAAATAATATTCTATTTGATGATTTTTCCTTTGACATTTCGAAAAATGATATTATTGGAGTCGTAGGGGAAAATGGCGCAGGAAAAACTACTCTTTTTAAAATTATTATGGGATTAGAGACATTAGATTCTGGGCAGCTTGATTTAGGTCAAACGCTCAATATTGGTTATTTTTCTCAGCATCTTGAATTAATAGATCCAGAGATAAGGGTTATGGATTATATCAAGGATGAGGGTGCTTGGATTGATACTTTAGAAGGTAAAATAAGTGCTAGTGAATTGTTAGAAAACTTTTTGTTTACAAAAGAACTTCAATATTCTAAAGTAAAAATGTTATCTGGTGGAGAAAAAAGAAGATTACAATTGATTCGAGTATTAATAAAGAATCCAAATATTCTCATATTTGATGAACCAACCAATGATTTGGATTTATATACTTTAGAAATTTTAGAAGATTATTTATTAGATTTTAAAGGTCCGGTTTTAGTTGTTAGTCATGATCGTTATTTTTTAGATAAAATATGTAATAAACTTTTTGTTTTTGAAAATAAAAAAATAAAAGAATCCAATTTAACTTTTAGTGATTATATTGAAATGCAAACCCAAGAACATACGGAAGAAAAAACTTCTTCTAATAATACAAGAAATAAAAATAAGATGCCTGCAACGTTTAGAAATGAGTTGAATCGATTAGAAGAAGAAATCCCAAAATTAGAGGAAATAGGAAAAAACTTAAGATTTAAAGTTTCACAAGAAACAACCGATTATCATAAAATTATGGAATTGAATCAAAAAATAGAAGAAAATGATGCGAGTTTGAATAAAGCGTTAGAAAGGTATTTTGAATTAGAAGAAATGAAAAGTTCTTTTAATTCATAAATAAATGAGGTGTGGTTATGAACAAGGCAAAAAAAGAAGTATTAGATATTTTATTTAGAGTTTTTATTGTAGTTCTTTCAAATTTATTACTGTCTTTAGCAACGGTTTGGTTTTTAGAGCCAGCCAAATTATATTCTGGTGGTGCTACTGGACTTGCCCAATTAATACAAAGATTATTTTTAAAGGGTAAATTTGATATAAATTTAGGATTGTTAATTTTGATTATTAATGTTCCTATTGTGGTTGTGGGCTTTAAGTTTGTTTCAAAAAAGTTTGCTTTATATTCTCTTTTGGCTGTTGGAGTTCAATCCTTATTTACAGGAATATTATCCTATTCTCCTTTTGTAAGCTTAGCCAAAGATCTTACATCCTATGCAAGTGATGGTAGTATAGTAAGCATTACCAATTATGGCGGTATTTTGACATTAGCCATTTTTGGTGGATTATTAGCAGGTTTTGCTTCAGGCCTTGCTTTGCGTTTTGGTACATCTACCGGAGGACTTGATGTTGTTGCACAGGCGCTTGCTTTACATAAGAATATACCTATGGGAAATCTTACCATGGCTTTAAATATAATTATTGCAATTATAGGTGGAGGATTGCTTCAAGGAAGCTGGACGATTGTATTATTTACCTGTGTAAGAATGATTTTAAATAGTTTAGTCATGGATAAAATTCATACATCTTATACCTACACAGGACTACATATATTCTCTTCTCAATCCGCAGAAATAGGACAGGCTATTATGACCGAATTGAAAAGAGGTTGTACTTTACTGCAAGCCGTTGGTGCTTATACTAAGGAACAAAAACTAGAGGTATACTGTGTTGTATCAACTTATGAAGTGGAAAGAGCAATGAAAATTGTTGATCAGTATGATGACAAAGCATTTGTTACTATGTCACCAATAAAAAGGATAAGAGGTAATTTTACGAAAAAAAGTATTATTTAGTATTTGGATTTTTAATAAAATATGATACTATGATTATAATAGAAATGAGGTGCTTGATTTGTTTGAAGTAGTGAATAGGAAAAGTCGCACGATGATAGGAGCGATTCTTTCCTTCTTTGTGGGATTATTATTTGTAGTTATACCTTATGGAACCTTAAAAGAAATGCTTTTCGTTTTTATTGGAGTAGGTATTATTCTCATTAATATTATTCCTTGTATTTTTTATCTGGTGGCATCTCAACATGAAAAAGATTATATTTTACCTGCAGTTTTATCTACCATCTCGGTTGTAGTAGGATTTGTATTTATATTTTGGCATCACTGGATTATCATAATTATATTAGCCGTATGGTTAATCGTTATGCCTGTTCTTCGTATTATTCAAGCAGAAAATAAAAAGGAGCGTTTGAAAAAGGAACTTCCCTTATTCATAATAGCCGCTTTATTGTTTTTTCTTCCTGTAGAAGCTATTTTAGAAATAGTTTTAAAAATTTTTGGCATAATAGTAATGATTATAAGTGTTATTGATATTATCTATATTTTAATTATGAATCATAAAGAGGAAAAAAATGATAAGGATGATACGAATCATCAAAATCCAAATTCTTTAAATAGAGTAGTCATCGACGCAGAAGTTAAAGATATAGAATAAATAGAAGGGGATGAAAAAGGTCCCTTTTTTGTTTATTTTCTTTGTTCAATTGACATGATAGTCTATATTTGTTATAATATGTCGCGAAGTGATTTATTTTTGGGAAGGGCTATATGAGGTGATAAAAATGTCTAAAATAGCAATAATGACAGATAGTAATAGTGGTATAACACAAGCAGAAGGTAAAAAATTAGGTATTTACGTTGTTCCTATGCCATTTACAATTGATGGAGAAGAATATTTAGAGGATATTACATTAACACAAGAGCAATTTTATGAAAAGCTTGCAGGGGGATCTGAAGTTTCCACATCTCAGCCATCTATAGGATTTGTAACATCCGTTTGGGATGAGCTTTTAGAAGAAAATGATCAAATCATCTATATTCCTATGTCTAGTGGATTATCTGAATCATGTCATTCGGCTCAAATTGCGGCCAAAGCCAATTATGAAGGTAAGGTGTTTGTTGTAGATAATCAAAGAATCTCTGTAACCCAAAGACAAGCCGTTTTAGACGCTATAGAATTAGTGAATCGAGGATATGATGCTCAAAAAATTCATGATTTATTAATGGAAGTAAAAATGCAGTCCGATATATATATTATGGTAGATACTTTAAAGTATTTAAAAAAGGGTGGAAGAATTACACCAGCTGCTGCTGCAGTTGGGCAGCTTTTAAAAATAAAGCCTATTTTAGTGATAAAGGGTTATAAATTAGATAAGTTTAGAATGATGAACCGGACACTAGAAAATGCAAAAAGGATAATGTTAGAGGCATGCAAGGCAAACATAAATGGTTATATGAAGGAAATTGATGGAAGAACAGACAATGTGCATTTAGAGGTTGCTTATTCTGGGGTTGATACAACAGATGCTGAAAATTTTGTTAAAATGATACAGGAAGAATTCCCTGGAAAAGAAATTGTTTGTAATCCATTGTCTTTATCTGTTTCTTGTCACATTGGAACAGGTGCAATTGCTATGGCTATTTCTAAAGCTATACCTGAAGAAAAGTAGAAAACGGATATAATTCCGTTTTTATTTTTTCTTAACTTGTTAGATTGTATTATTTAGTGTATAATGATAAATAGCAGTGGAGGACGTAGTATGAAAAGTAAAAAAATTCATCCATATATTATCATTATTATGACCTTCATAGGTGTAATTTTGGTTGGAACATTTTTACTCCTTTTACCTTTTTCTTCAAAAAGTGGAAAAAGTTTTGGCTTTGTAGATTCTTTATTTATGGCAACATCTGCAGTTTGTGTAACTGGATTATCGGTAATGGATATCTCTATAAATATGACGCTATATGGAAAAATAGTCATGTGCATTTTGATGGAAATAGGAGGCTTATCCATATTAACGATAGCCGTATTCTTTTTCACAATTATAGGAGCAAAAATTGGAGTTAGTAACCGCTTTTTATTAAAAGAAGCTTTGAATCAAAGTTCCGTTAAAGGAATCGTCTCTTTAGTAAAAAGGATTATGTTAATAACTATTACTATACAAACCATAGGGGTAATAATAAATATGTTTTCCTTAATGCCACATTTTAATTATGATTTTTTTAAGGCGTTAGGATATTCTATTTTTCATTCGGTAGCCTCTTTTAATAATGCGGGATTTGATATTTTTGGGTCTAATAGTTTAATTAATTTTAAAAATGATGTAATTTTAAATGCCTCAACGATATTATTAATTATCTTTGGTGGTTTAGGTTTTATTGTTCTTGATGATATCGTTAAATCAAAAAAATGGAAAAGATTTACTTTACATACAAAAATAACGTTAGTTGTTACGTTAATATTAGTAGTAGGTGGTATGTTTTTAATGAAGCTAGCTATGAATGAATTAACCTGGCTACAGGCTATATTCTCATCTGTAACGGCTCGTACAGCAGGATTTGCTACTTTTGATATGTCCACTTTAACGCCATCGGCTTATATAACTATGATTTGTTTAATGTTTATAGGCTCCTCACCTTGTTCTACTGGAGGAGGAATTAAAACCACAACCTTTGCTACAGTAATACTTGCTATCTTTTATTTTGCTAGAGGAAAGAAAGCACGTGTTTTTCAAAGAAAAATTCCAGAAGGATCTATTTTTAAAGCCTTTGTTTTGTTTACCATTGCCGTATTAGTAATTATTATAGGAACATTTTCAATTGCTATCATCCAACCGGAATTAGGAATTCAAAAAGTACTTTTTGAAGTAGTTTCGGCATTCTCAACAACGGGATTGACTATGGGAATAACGACTAGCTTAAATTCAGCGAATCGATTAATTATATGCTTATTAATGTTATTTGGTAGACTAGGACCTCTTACGGTTATAGGTGTTGTAAATAAAAATTGGATGACAGAATCTAAGGAACAGATTCAATATGTTGAAGAAAGAGTGATTATAGGATGAAAAAGAGTTTTATTGTTATAGGATTAGGAAGATTTGGTTTTTCTGTTGCTAAGTCTTTAGAAGCAATGAATTGTGATGTTTTAGCCATTGATGTAAATGAAGAAGCGGTAAGTAGAATTTCCTCTATAGTTCCGCATTGCTTAATTGCAGATTCTACTAAAATAAATGTTTTAAAAGAATTAGGGGCATCTTCCATAGATCATGCGGTTGTGTGCATTGGAAATAATCTACAAGCATCGATTTTAACGATTTTAAATTTGCGAAAGCTTGGAGTTAAAAATATTACGGTTCGTGCGGATGAAGAGGATCATAAAGAAGTTTATAAAATGCTTGGCGCAACGGAAGTCATTATACCAGAAGAGGCATCTGCAATTTCGCTAGCTAATCAAATTATAAGTGATACGATTTTAGATTATTATGTTGTTGCAGATGACTATGCGATAGTGCAAACGAAGGTTGGTAAAAATTTCGAACAAAAATCTTTAATCGAATTAAATGTACGTAATGATTTTGATGTTAATATTGTGGGTATAATAAAGAATGGACAATTCTATATTCCTAAAGGTACCGATGTTTTAAATATAGATGATATCGTAGTAGTCGTAGGAAAGAAACCAAAGATAAGAAAATTTGATAGTTTCTTAAATAATTTATAGAAGGTGTGATTTTATGCGCGCATTAGTAGTTTATAATAACTACAGTGGTAAAAATAAAATAGCAAAAAAAATAGGGTATATCTGTACATCTTTAAAAACAAAATATGAGATTGTTGAATGTTTTAAATCTATTCATCCAAAAAGTATTACCGAGCATATTGTCGGCTGTGGATTTAGTTATGATTTAATTTTGGGTGTTGGTGGAGACGGAACAGTTAATGAACTAATCAATGGAATTATGCAGTTAGAAAAACGTCCGATGTTGGCCTATATTCCGGTTGGAACATGTAATGATGCTGCCACCACATTAGGTTTAAGAAAGAATCTAAAAAAAACTTTAAAAATTATTTTAGAACAGCAAACTTCTAAAATAGATGTTTTTAAAATTAATGATAAATACTTTATTTATGGACTTGCAGCAGGATGTTTAACCGAAATTAGCTATGATACCTCTCATAAGACAAAAAAGAATATGGGAAAACTTGCTTATTATATACAAGGATTAAAATCTTATAAGGATACCAAAACAATACAAGTACAAATAAAAACAAAGGATAAAATTATCAAAGGAGATTTCTCTTTATTTTTAGCTTTAAATTCTAGATATTTGGCAGGATTTAAGATTCATAGAAAGAAAAGAATCTATTTAGATGATGGTAATCTAAGAATTACCTTAATTCAAAAAACATCAAAATTAATGAATATAATTGATTTTGGAATGTTTTTGATTTTTGGAGAAACTTATAAGCATAATATCCTTCATTTTAATGCTTCTGATTTAGAAGTAACTTCTATGATGCCTGTTGCTTATAATACCGATGGCGAAAAATTTGCAAAAACAACGATAGCATCCATCAATGTTATACCGAAAAGTATAGATGTAATTATTTCAAAAAGAGTAAAGAAAAGACATTTTTTAAATTAAAATATAATATCTAAGAATGAAAATGACTAGCCTAGCCCATACTATTTGTGGGTGATATTCTATGCGTATATCGAAGGTTAGTCTTTTTTTCTATATTATAGGTTTTAATTATATATTTTTAAGATTTGTAATATTTCCTTTTATTTATAATAATTATGCAGGAAATGGAATTATATATTTAATCTTTTTCTTGTTCGGAGTAACCACTTTCTTTTTATTTTTACCTAAAAAGTTTTTCACTCTTGATTTTTATACAAAATTTAAAGAATCGAAAATCAAGTATTTTTTTCATTTTCTTTTTTTTATAAGAATTCTTATGGGAATTACGGCAGGATGTTATGTGTTACATGAATTATTCTTTTTTAAAGCCCCATATATCTTGTTACCCTTAGGAATCATTTTTGTAATTTTGCTGTTATCCTCCTTACTTCCTAGTGAAGTTATTCAGATATCAACTTTATTTGGAATAGCTATTGTTTTTTGTTATGGCTTTTATCTTTATAATTTCATTGATTTGGAATTTGGATTAATATTTAAGGATTTTAAATTTGATTTTAATATCATGTTATTTATATTGCCCTATTGTATTATATTTGATAATCTATTTTATTTTATAGTAGATAAGGATAAGCTTGAAATGAGTAAAAAAACCGTTGTTTTGTCTTTGACGGTTGCGATGAGTTTTCTTATATTTGAATATGCAATGCTTGTATTATCCTCTGGAGGACAATTATATAAGGATCAACCACTGGTTGGCTTTTATGCTTTATCCATTGAACCTGTTACAAGATATAATGGTAATTTTGATTATATTTATATTTTAATGATCGTCATCACCTGTGTATTTAAATTTTCTTATCTTTTTAGCTTATATAAGAATAGTATCAAGATGGTTTTAACAAAGAAGAAATACATCTTTATTTTTATATTATTATCTGCTTTATCCATGGGATTTTACTACATATTAGATTTAGGACTGAAGATAACCAATTATTTTATAATAGGTTCTTGTTTATTAGGAGGCATCATTTTATTATGGATGTTAAAGGAGGTATTCCATGCTAGAAAAATTAAAGAATAATAAGGATATCATTTATAAAGAAACGAAAGGAAACTGTATAATTTGTTATCAAGAGCAATTGTGTAATATTTTAGAATTTATGAAGGATTTTTATCCGAGAATTGAAAAAGAATATAAAACGGACTTAGACGACTTGTTTCCAGGTATATGTAAAAAAATAGAAAAAGATATTGATCTTGTGGAACAAATGATTTTTTCTGGATTATTAATTGCTTATAGAAATTTTACTTATTATTGTTTTGATATTTCTAAAGCCCCCTCAAGACAAACCAGTGATTCCATAGCGGAAGCCGAAAGTGCTTTTACCTCAAGAGATGGATTTGTAGAAAACTATAAAGAAAATATTGCTCTTATACGTACTAGGGTACGAGATGCGAATTTAAGAATAGAAAACCTGATGGTTGGAAGAAGAAGCAAAACCAATGTTTCATTACTTTCTATAGAAGATATCCATAATGAAGAAATAAGGAAGCAAATTAAAAGTGTAATCCATTCGATAGATATGGATGCCATTGTATCTTTAGAAGATATTAGTGTTTATTTTCAAGGCAAAAATCTATTTCCTGTTTATCAGTATGTAGGAAGCCCAGATCTTGCATGTCGAAGATTATATAACGGAGAATTCTTAGTCATTATCGATCGAGTTTCAATGGTTATGGCTCTTCCTGTTACACTTTCTATCTCCAGCCGTATGTCCGTAGATGGGCTAAATATTCCCATATTTTCTTTTGCTCAGAGATTGTTTGTTATGATATCCTTGTTTATGTCTACTGTATTTTTAGGACTCATTAGTGCATTCACAACGTATCAAGTAGATTCCTTACCTCTTCGAGCGTTATCTGTACTAAAAAATACGCAAAATGGAATTATATTTCCTGTCTTTTTTGAAATATGTATTGTTCTTGCCCTCTTTGAGCTCTTTTATTTAATTGGCTTCAGGCAGTCGAAACTTACCATTTCATCTACAGTTGTTTTAATTGGTGGATTAATCATTGGTGAAAACTTAGTAAGCAGTGGTATTGCAGGAGTTTTTATTATTACTTTTACCGCTATTGCTTTTTTAATGTCCTTTATTGTAAGCAGTAATGTTACGATTCTAATGTCGATTAGTGTTATTCGGTTTTTGGTTTTGTTATCCTCCTATTATTTTGGATTATATGGTGTATTGCTTGCCTCCATTATAGTGATTTATTTCTTATATAAACAAAAAACATTTGGAGTACATTATTTCTATCCGTTTGTTCCATTTGATTTACATGGTATAAAAAGATTTTTCACCTCTACATCTTCTATTAATATGACAAGAAGAGATCATCCACTTCGTGTAAAAAATATTTTTAAAAGGGGAAATAGAAAATGAAAAAACTATTTATTCTTTTATTGATATGTCTTTGTCTTACCAGTTGTAAAGAAACGAATGCAATCAATTATGATATGTATATTGCCTCTATGGGGTTTGAGAAAAAAGGAGAAGAATATACGGGATACTTTTTCTTACCAAGCAGTATAGCCGTGGGAAGCACAGAAACGCAAGAAAGCGATAAGCCCTCCGAGCTTGCAACGGTTACGGGGAAAAGTTTAGCTGATGTTTTTAATAATTTTGATTTATCTTCCACATTAGATATGAATATGAAGCATGTTGCTAGTATGGTTTTACATGAAAGTATTTTAAACGATGATGATATAAACTATCTTATCGATTATATGAATAAATCCAAAGATTTTGATTTGAATTTTTATGTTTATACAGCAAAAGATGAGATGAAGGATGTATTTAAAAATAAAAATCCGAATAATGAAAGTATAATTTTAACTATGCTTTGTGAACCAATAAATAATAATCTCATTTATACCACTGCAAAACCCATTCATTTTTTAAATTTCTGTAGAGATTTTTTTAGCAATAAAGTTATTGCCATTCCTTTAATTGAACCTTTAAAGGTGTGGAATGAAGAAACAGATTCGAATTATTGTAGAGGGATAACTTATTATTCGAATTCCAAAGGGTATACCTTTGATAAAACAGAAAAAGATTTTGAATTTCTATATTCGAAAAAAGAACTTAAATATAATGATGAAAATATAGTATCCATTTTACAAAATTATAAAGTAGATATAAAGTATAAAACAAAAGTGCAAATAGAGGTAAAAGGTAAATTAAGAGTTTTAAAATCAAAGGTAGAAAACCCTAAAAAATATATGGAGGACACGATTAAAAGTGGTTTAGAATCTCTAATTTCTAAATATCAAGAAGAAATTGATATTTTAAATACAAAATATCATAATGCCTCCGATAAAGAAATATCTATTTCATTTAGTATAAAAGAAAGCGAATAAGATAATTATATTACTATAGTAAAAGATTTCATTTTAATGTTAAAGTGAAATCTTTTTTATTCAAAATAGAATTACGCAAATAGTGTTTAGCCAATGAAAAAAAGGAGAGTTTTGCTCTCCTTTGTTTTTTTTGTGTTATTTACAATTACCATAAATTGAAATGTTCTATTTCAAATTTTATTAAGGTTTCCATTTCCTGATAGAAGTAGAAAATCGTTTCAAATTGAATTATATAATCATTTCGTAATCTATATAATCTCCAGCAAATGGTGTTTCATTGTTTTTCCTTTTTCCTTTAAGCACAAATCCAACACTTTCATAGTTTCGTTGTGCTGGAACGGTTATCTCGTTTGTAGTTACAATAATTTTTTTTACACCTTCATATTTCTTAATTTGATTGATTGCTTCTTGTAGCATTATATGTCCATAGCAGTTCCCTTTATATTTAGTTAGTATGCAATTATGACCTATAATTACATAATCTGGACGATTTCTAGGATCCCAGGAAATATGTCCAATTGGTTCTCCATTTAAAAGCATAACAAAACCACAATGGTTCGTATATTTTAAATTATCATAAAAAAAATTATCATATTCTAACCAATCTTTTTCCCATGTTTTTTTACAATTTTCATTAAAAGAGTAGGCATCAAGTAATTGTCTATACAAAATACCTCTTTCAAATTCGCTGAACTTTTTAAATTCTATTTTCATAAAAACCTCTTTTAAGCTTTAATTTTTCCATAGTATTATTTCCTTTATAATATAAATAAAAGGAGAAAAATTCTCCTTTTGATTATTGAAAATGGCAGGGGTAGTAGGATTCGAACCCACACTAAAGGTTTTGGAGACCCGCGTGCTACCATTGACACCATACCCCTATACGCATAAAATAGTATATCATACAAAAATTGTAAATGCAAATAAATTTAAAAAATAATATAATAAAAAAAATTAATTTTCTTCTTTTCTTGTTGTAAAATAACTATAAAGTTTGTAAAATATAAATATATTATTTATATAAGGAGGAATTCCTAATGAGTGAAGTGTTTCGTTGGGGCATTGCTTGGGGACCATCCATTGCATTTATTTTATGCATGTTAGGTGGTTTTCTATTAGGAATGCTCAGAGGCTTTAGAAAAAGTGTCATTTTAGGTATACAGGCTATTATTGCAGGTTTAATATGCCTTATTACCTATTTATGTATTATAAATATGAAAGGATTAGATACATGGGGTTTTAATTGTATTAATTCTATTTTATCTATTGGAGGAACAAATTTACAAAAAATTATGAATGTAAGTTCATCCTGCAAATCATTAAAAGATGTTTTAATTGAATTTATTCCGAAACAAATGTCTTTAGGGGACGGGTTATCCCTCGTATTAACCGATAATGGTGCTTATCTTGCGACCTTAGTAGATATTTGCTATCATATAATTTTTGCTTTAGTTTTCTATATTTTCTATTTCTTTTTAGTATTTATTTTTTACTTTGTTTATTTAATCTTTTATTCTGAGGGTAAGTATAAAAGAAAACAAAAGGAAAAATATAGAACTGCTAAAACAACCCAAAACTATAAAAAGCATTTCTTATTAGGTGGTGCGGTAGGCGCATTACGTTCTGCAGTGGTAGGGGTTATAGGCTTATCCTTTGTCGGAATACTTTTATTCATATTAGCTGGAGGTATAGGGGATAAGAAGTATAAGGAATATGAAACCTATGATTTTGGGGATGATAAATTAAATTTAACTTATGATTTTTATAAAGCATTAGGCAGTTATGGAAGTACGGGAATTTATAAAATATTAAATGTTGCTAAAGATTCAGATAATATTCCTTATTATTTGTTTGCAGCAAATTTAGTTTTTCAAGGTGGCTTAAAGGATGATAACCGCCAAATTAAAGAAAATGTTATATTATCAAAAGAATTTGGTATTTATATTAATTTTTCTAGAAAAACATTTGATTTGATTTTAAAATATGATGCCGATAATCAAATCAAAGAAAGCATTAAAAACGCAACGAATTCCTCTATGTCCGATATAGTTTTTGATATTATGAGTAAAGAAGACTTTCAAAAGGAATTTAATCTTTTAATCGATGAATTTGAAGGTGGCACTTATTTTATAAATTTTGGCTTATCCTTAATTGATTCCATTGTACTCCATTTAGATGAAATTTCATCTTCTGGTAGTATGAATCAGCAAACAAAAGATATATTAACAATTCTTTTTAAAAGCGAGCAAAGAATAACACCTTCTATTTTGCTTAATAAAAACGATGTAAAATCATTAGTAAAGGCATGTATTAAAATGCTTGCTCCATCTGATACAGAAACGAAAAATTTATCTAATGAAGAAAAAACGATAAAGTATGGTAAAGTGTTACTTCCTGAAATATCAAAATTATCCTTATTTGAAAATCAAGATTTAAAGAATAAGATAAATCCTGTTTTATCGAACTTATATAATTATTTTGCGGAAGCCCTATTGAATAAAGAGGAAGAAAGTGAAACGATAGATGTAGCTTCTAAAGCAATGAAACTTACAAATACAACGATAGATGAAGTGGATTGGTTAGCCGAAATTAAAGTATTATTAGGTGTTGGAGAAGATGCATTAAACCTTTATGAAAGAATTTATTCAAAGGATAAAGAGATATTAGATATTATTTTTGATGATTTATTTTTTGGAGATAATGCAGAAGAAAATGAAATTGCATATGATAATATTACCAAAGCTGTAGCCGATTCGAAATTTTTTGGTGTTGTTTTATCTATGAATTTTATCAGTAGTAAAGTAGAGACTGCCGTTTCTTCTCAAGTCCCAAATTTCAAATTTCTTCCTATGGTTCAATATACAAATCAGTATAACGTTGATGGAAGTATAAAAGAGTATGGAGAGATTTATAATCTTTTAAATATAACAAAACTATTAATTAAAAATGGTGCCAAAGATGCCATACAGGGATTAAATAAAGAAGACTCATCTAATCAAGATAAGTTAGATGCGGTTAATGACATAATGGAATTATTACAAAAAAATGATGTAAGCTCACAAAAATCAATTTTAGATTTAATGCTTGAATCCAAGCTTTTCACATATACTCTATCAAATATATTAATGAATGTTGATTTAGGTGGGGATATGTATAAGATATACGTTCCTGAAGAATGTTTATATACTATGAAAGTATATGAAGATGTATCATATAAGGCTATAGAAACGCAAGAATTAAAAGGCTTAATTACGGAAATGTCTGACTTTATTGATATTTTAAAACCTGCTATAAAAGATGATATGGATAAAATGGAATTAAATTCAATTTTAAATCATCCAAGATTAAAGGTTGTTTTAGAAAATAGTAGGATATTAGAAGGTACAGCTTCTTATATCGCACTAGCAAATTTAAAGGATCAAGAAAAGTTTACTATCCCTAAATCCATAAGTACGGCAGATTCTTGGTTAAGCACGGAAGATAAAAAAGGTGAACTTATATCTATAATTGATGCTGTACAGGAGTTAGATTTAGATATTGATGCACTAATTGCAAATCAAGACTCAAATGAATTAATGGATATTGTATTTGATTTGAATGATCCTGCTGTAAATAATCCAGATATTACAAAATTGGACTGTTTATATGAATCAAATGTTTTAAAGTCTGCAATAACTGCAGGACTTGATGAACAATTGAAATCTATTGTTTCACAGGAAAAACTAGAAAGTTCATTTTTAAAAGACTCTTTATCAACAATAGATGCAGAAACAGATGAAGTTATAGTAGAATACTATTTTAAGAAAGAAGAAATATCAAATATCATATATTCATTGAAAGAGTTAGATATAACTGAATTAACAGAAGAAGGATTTAACCGAGATGTATTAAAGGATAAAGTTTTAATTTTAAGAGATGATTCTTTAAAAAATCCTGGAATTTCAAAATTAGAAGTTATCTATGATTCTTATATAATAAAACTAACACTAAAAGATCTTTTAGATGAACAATTAATTCAATTTATTTCAGAAGAAATTATAAATTGTTCTTTAGTTAAAGAAACAGAAAGTGTGTTTGATAAAAGACTTAACCAAATGGTAGAAGAAACTTTTTATAAAAAAAGTGAACTTTCCGCAATAATTGACTCCTTACACGAACTTGATATCACGAGTTTTAATTCTTCAAGTTTCAATGAAGAGGTTATGAAGAATAAGGTATTTGTAGTTAATGAGATTTCAGAAAACAATCCAGAATTATCAAAATTAGATATTTTATATAAATCTATAATCATTCGAAATGCATTTACTAAGCCTTTAGACACGACTTTAACAAATGATAGTACAAAGGTTAATCCAATCGTTTTAGATGATGCAAAGTCAAATAAGGATCAAGAAAATTTAACGACTACTTATTATAAAAAAGAAGAAATAAAACGTTTAGCAAATGCCTTATCGGAACAGGGCTTAGGCATTGAAAATTTAGATCAAATCTCACAACTTGATTATGCAGAGAAGATAAAGGAATTTAACCAAATTCCTGAAGGGTATGAAAAAACAAGACTTAATGTGATTTATGAATCAAATATTTTAAAAAATGTTTTAAGTATTCAATTGGATGACATTTTAAATTCGAATGAAAATATTATCAATGATCCAGATGCGAAATATAGTTTTATATCTAATGATATATTATTCTATTTCGAAGAAGAACTTAGCGTTATTATAGATTTCTTAAATCTTTTAAATTCTTCCAACTCTTTAAATGAATTAAATGTTTCGTCTTTGAATTTAACGGAGGAAATGAAGGAATGCATTTTAGATTCCAAAATTTTATATGCAACAACTTCTAAATTTATAATTGAAAATGAGAATTTAATTAAGCCGAATCGTACAATTCTTACGACAGAACATTCTATCAAAAAAATTAAGGAGCCGCAGGAAATGAGTAACCTCTTATCTGCAATCATTTCACTTAGTGGAGGAAATGTTTCTGCTGATGTAGATTTATCTTTATCCGAAGAAAAGATAGATATGATTGTTTCTTCATCAATACTTCGTGCAACCATTTCTGATGAGGTTATGAACAATGAATATATTATTACTCCAAATAAGGAAGAAGTAATAGATCCTATTTTTGAAGATATACATGTTTTAACAGAAGAGGAATTACAACATCTATTATTATCCGTTTTAAATGGTTTAGGAATTACCGATGTTGCATCATTTAATGCAGATCTTTTAATTATACCAAGTGAAGAAGAGAATGTTACCGCATTAGTAAATAGTATTATTATGCGTGCAACCATTTCGAAAAATATTAAATCTACGGATGGATCTCTTACCATGATGGTAGAAAATAATTCTAAATATGTAAGTTTTGAATATGATATTTCCAATGACTCAATTATTATCCTTACGGAACAAGAGATTAGAGATGTTATAAATTCTATCCAATATATAAATAATGGTACAACGTTTGAAATTGAATTGAGTACAGAAAAACTATTAGAATTAGCATCAGATATAAATAAAATGTATGAAGCATTTGAATCCTCTGTGGTTAAACTTTTAATAACCGATTTCTTGCAAAAAAATGAGATTAATATAGCAGGTAACAAAATAGGATATACCTCAGCCGTAACACCAATCCATATGGCATCAAATCCAACGATAAATACTACAGGAGAAATTACGATTGAAGGTCATGATTCTTATCAATTAGAGGCTAGGGATTCTAATTATTATTTCCATGTCCAGATGGGTGAAGTTGTAACAATAGAGGATGTAGATCTTGTTCAATATATGACATTAACTTCTGATGATTTAGCGGCCTATTTGTTATACATTAAAGGCTTTAGCACAATTTAATAAAAAAATAAAGGCATAATGTATGAGTCATAAATTAACTATTGAGAAGATTATTTTTATATTCTTTATTACATTCATTATATGTTGGACTTTTACAGGTTGTACGAATGCGCCTAAAGAAAAACTCCCATCTGAAAATAGTAATCCAACCGAAGCTTTACCTGAATATCCAAAAGAAAACGAAGATTCTGAAAAAAAGGAGATTACGGAAATGTTTTTAACAATAAATGAAAAGAAAATAGAAGTTTCTCTTGCAAAAAATTCTTCTGTGGATGCACTTATAGAAATTTTAAAACAGGGTAATATTGTCTATACTGCAAAAGATTATGGAGGATTTGAAAAAGTGGGAGAATTAGGGTATACTCTTCCTACCAACAATACACAGATAACAACACAGGCTGGGGATGTTATTCTATATTCTGGCAATCAGATTGTTTTATTTTATGGAAGTAATTCATGGTCTTACACAAGATTGGGCAGAATAAATGGATATTCTGTTTCTGAACTTAGTTCCTTGCTTTGTGCGGGAAAAGGGAATATACAGGTTACTATAAGTCTTACATAAATAGAAACGTTAAAGGCATATATAAAAATGTTTTTTGGCATTCTTTGAGGTCTAAGGAAATAATCCTTAGATCTTTCTTTTTTGATAGGAGGTGGAGGATAGATTTTTATGTGAAGGATAATATATAAATATTAGCATATATTTTTTAATAAATCATTAACTGAAATGGATTCAATTTTAGTCATTACAAATCTT
>CAYYMS010000019.1:0-20978 GCA_964473015.1 uncultured Anaeroplasmataceae bacterium
ATCAGTTACTCTGAACTTGACTCTATGGTCAATTCCATTCTTGCCAAGTTCTATGGTAAGCCTTGGAGACAAAAAGGTACAGGACGTGCTCGTCAAGGATCTATTCGTGCTCCTCAATGGCGTGGTGGTGGAATCGTATTTGGTCCTACACCAAGAAGTTATGCTTTCAAACTTAATAAGAAAGTAAAACAATTAGGTATGAAAAATACTTTATCTTATAAGGTAAAAGAAAATGCTTTAATTGCTGTAGATGCAATTAAATTTGATGAAATTAAAACTAAGAATTTTATTAAGTTCTTAGCTGATATTAAAGCAGAAGGAAAGACAATGGTTGTATGTGCTCCTGAAGAGTTAACTGCTGAAGCAGTTTTATCTTCTAGCAATCTTCCAAATGTATTCCTAGCACCTGTAAATAACGCTAGCGTATATGAAATCTTATGTTATAAGAATTTAGTGCTAACTTCTGGTGCTATCGCTTATTATGAGGAGGAATTGAAGTAGTATGACTAAAGCATTTGATATTATTCAAGCTCCAATTATTACTGAAAAGACAATGAGCTTAAAGGAAAGCTATAACAAATATACTTTTAAGGTTGCTAAATCTGCAAACAAAATTGAAATTAAAAATGCAGTAGAAGAAATCTTTAAAGTAAAAGTTTTAAGTGTAAATACAATTAATGTATTACCTAAACGTAAAAGAGTTGGTCAACATGAAGGTTTCAAACCTGCATATAAGAAAGCAATTTGTAAATTAGCAGATGGCGATAAGATCGACGCTTTCGAAATTTAATTAGGAGGAACTATTAACTATGGCAGTTAGAAAATATAAGCCAACGTCTAATGGTAGACGTAATATGTCTGTGTTAATTTTTGATGAAATTACAACAGACACTCCTGAAAAATCATTACTTGCTCCAAAACATAAAAATGCTGGACGCAACAATTCAGGTAAAATCACAGTTCGTCATCAAGGCGGCGGTGTTAAACAAAAATATCGTATAATTGATTTTAAAAGAAATAAGGATGGAATTCCTGCAACGGTTAAAACGATTGAATACGATCCAAATAGAAGTGCAAATATTGCGTTGTTATTCTATGCAGATGGTGAAAAAAGATACATCTTGGCCCCTAAAGGATTAGAAGTAGGATCTGTTTTAGTATCAGGTCCTAATGCAGATATTAAAGTAGGTAATGCATTACCTATCGTAAATATTCCAGTAGGTAGTTTAATTCATAATATTGAATTACACCCTGGTAAAGGAGGACAATTAGCACGTAGTGCTGGTGTTTCTGCTCAAATTTTAGGACGTGAAGATAAATATGTTTTAATCCGTTTAGGAAGTGGTGAGGTTCGTAAGGTTTTAGCAACTTGTAAAGCTACCATCGGTGAGGTTGGTAATGAATCTCATGAATTAGTAAGAATCGGTAAAGCTGGTAGAGCTCGCCATATGGGCTTACGTCCAGAAGTTCGTGGTTCTGTTATGAACCCTAATGACCACCCTCATGGAGGAGGAGAAGGTAAGTGTCCAATCGGCCGACCATCACCTGTTACACCTTGGGGTAAGCCAGCATTAGGTTTAAAAACTCGTAAACATAAAAAAGCTTCTAACAAACTTATAGTTCGTAGAAGAAATGGTAAATAAGGAGGAACACTATGGCTCGTTCAGTTAAAAAAGGACCATTTTGCGATGACCATTTAATGAAAAAGGTTGAAAAGCAAAATGCAACTGGTGATAAAAAAGTAATTCAAACTTGGTCTCGTAGATCAACAATTTTCCCTGCATTTGTTGGTTTAACAATTGCAGTATATAACGGTCGTGAGCATGTTCCTGTATATGTTACAGAAGATATGGTAGGTCATAAATTAGGAGAATTTGCTCCTACAAGAACTTACCGTGGACATGATGCAGACGATAAAAAAGCAAAAAGATAGTAAAAGGAGATAAGATTAATGGAAGCAAAAGCAATTGCAAAAACAGTTAGAATTACTCCTCGTAAGGCTCGTCTTGTTGTAGATTTAATTCGTAATAAGGATGTAGCTGAAGCTAGAGCTATCTTGAAGTTAACAAACAAGCAAGCTTGTGAGGATGTTTTAAAAGTTTTAAATTCTGCATGTGCAAATGCAGAACACAATTATAGTATGGATGTTAATAATCTATATGTTCAAACAGCATATGTAACTGATGGTATTAGAATGAAAAGAATGCTACCTCGTGCTAAAGGCCGTGGTGATGTAATCATCAAAAGAACTTGTAATATTACAGTAATCGTTGCTGAAAGAGAAAGCAAGTAAGGAGGAATTCACATGGGTCAAAAAGTTAGTCCAGTAGGATTACGTGTTGGAATTAACCGTGATTGGGATGCTGCATGGTATGCAGAGAAAACTCAAGTAGCTGATTTATTATTAGAAGATTTAAAAATCCGTGATTATTTAAATAAAGTATATAAAAAGGCTGCTATATCACGTGTTATTATTGAACGTGTAAAGGGTACAAATAAAGATCGTGTTAAAATCACATTACATACAGGTAAGCCTGGTGTTGTAATTGGTCATGAGGCAGAAACAAAAAATGCTGTTGTTAAAGAATTAACATTCATGACAAAAAAAGAAATTATTTTAAATGTTGTAGAAATTAAGAAACCTGAATTAGATGCAACATTAGTAGCAAAATCAATCGCTGAACAATTAGAAGCTCGTGCTTCTTTCCGTAGAGTTCAAAAGGTTGCAATTCAAAGAGCATTAAAGGCTGGTGCTAAAGGTGCTAAAACATTAATTTCTGGTCGTTTAGGTGGAGCAGAAATGGCACGTAGCGAAGGATATAATGAAGGTCAAGTACCTCTACAAACACTTCGTGCAGATGTAGATTATGCTGTAGCTGAGGCACATACAACTTATGGTAAGTTAGGTATTAAAGTTTGGATTTATAAGGGTGAAGTATTCGATTATAAGCCAAGAGCTTTAGAAGAAAAGAAACCACAAAGACCAAGACTACCTAAGAAAGATAAGGAAGTAAAAGAAGCAAAAGATAATAGCTCTAAAGGAGGAAAATAATTATGTTAATGCCTAAAAGAGTAAAATATCGTCGTCCTCATAGAGTTTATTTTGGTGGAAAAGCTAAAGGTGGTACAGAATTAGTATTTGGTGAGTATGGTTTAGTAGCAACGGAAGGTTGCTGGTTAACTAATCGTCAAATAGAGGCTGCCCGTATTGCTATTACACGTAAAATGAACCGTCAAGGACAAGTATGGATTAAAGTTTTCCCACACTTAGCTAAAACGAAAAAACCTTTAGAAGTACGTATGGGTTCCGGTAAAGGTTCTCCTGAGACTTGGGTTGCTGTAGTTAAGACGGGTGTAATATTATTTGAGATTGCGGGTGTATCAGATGAGATCGCACGTGAAGCATTACGTTTGGCTTCTCATAAACTACCTTGCACTACAAAAGTTATAGTAAAAGTAGGTGACGAGCAATGATGAAGGCAAAAGAAATTCGTGGATTGACAAAAGAAAAAATCGAAGCTAAAATTGCTGATTTAAAAGAAGAATTATTTAATTTAAAGTTTCAAGCTGCTCTAGGAAATTTAGAAAAGCCTACTCGTATGAATGAAATCAAAAGAACAATTGCTAGAATGAAGACTATCTTAACAGAAGGCTCTTATTTAAAAGAGGAAGAAGCTAAGCCTAAAAAGAAGGCTTCTACAACAAAGAAGACAACCTCTACTAAGAAAAAGACCGCTGAAGCTAAAAGCGATGAGTCTAGCAAGGCTTCAGAATAGGAGGAGACAACATGGAACGCAATAGTCGTAAATTTTTTACAGGAACTGTAGTTTCTGATAAAATGCAAAAAACAATCGTCGTATCTGTTGATACTTTTGGAGTACATAAGTTATACAAAAAACGTGTAAAGAAGTCTACTAAGTTTCACGTTCATGATGAAAACAACACTGCTAAAGTTGGAGATGTTGTTAAATTCATGGAAACTAGACCACTATCTAAAACAAAACATTATGTTTTAGTTGAAGTGGTTAAAGTTAAAGAAACACTTTAATATTAGTTCCTGAAAGGAGGTACTATCATGGTTCAACAAGAAACAAGAGTAGCCGTTGCGGATAATAGCGGTGCTCGTGAATTATTAATTATTAAAATTTTAGGTGGGGCATTACATAGATATGCTAATGTAGGAGATATTTGTGTTTGTTCTGTTAAGGAAGCATCTCCAAATGGTACAGTTAAAAAGGGAGATGTTGTTAAGGCAGTAATCGTTAGAACGAAAGCTGGCTTAAGAAGACCTGACGGATCTTACATTAAATTTGATGAAAATGCAGCTGTAATTATCCGTGAAGATAAAACCCCACGTGGAACTCGTATTTTCGGACCTGTAGCTAGAGAGTTACGTGAAAAAGATTTCATGAAGATTGTATCTTTAGCACCCGAAGTACTATAAGGAGGTGCACTTAAATGCAAATTAAAACTGGAGACACAGTAGTTGTCATTGCTGGTAAAGATAGATTTACAAAAGATAAAAAAGGTAATATCGTTCCTACAACAGGTAAAGTTTCAAAGGTTTATCCTAAGACAAATAAGGTTGTTGTGGAAGGTGTTAACATGGTTAAAAAGCATCAAAAGCCTACTCAAGCAAATCAAAAAGGTGGCATTATTGAGGTTGAGGCTCCAATCGATGCATCTAATGTAATGTTATTAGACCCAAAGACTGGTAAGCCTACTCGTGTTGGAATTAAAATCGATGAAAATGGCAACAAAATCAGAGTTTCAAAGAAATCTGGTTATGAATTTAAATAGTCTACTGGAGAGGAGGTAAACTTTCGTGAATCGTTTACAAGAAAAATATCAAACTTCTGTTAAAACAGAGTTAGCGAATAAATTCGCATATAAATCTTCTATGCAAATTCCAAAGATTGAAAAAATTGTAATCAATATGGGTTGTGGCGATGCTGTTGCGAATGCAAAAGTATTAGATGATGCAGTAGAAGAATTAACATTAATTACTGGTCAAAAACCAGTGGTAACAAAAGCTAAAAAATCCATTGCAAACTTTAAGTTACGTGAAGGTATGCCTATTGGTTGTAAGGTTACTTTAAGAGGAGAAAGAATGTATGAATTCTTTGACAAGCTAGTATCTATTGCTTTACCTCGTGTACGTGATTTCCATGGTGTAAATGGTAATGCTTTTGATGGTCGTGGTAACTACACTTTAGGTGTTAAAGAACAATTGATTTTCCCTGAAATTAACTTTGATAAAGTTAAAAAGATTCGTGGAATGGATATCGTTATTGTTACTACAGCAAATACAGATGAAGAAGGACGTACTTTATTACAATTAATGGGTATGCCTTTTAGAAAGTAAGAAAGGATATAAACTATGGCAAAAACATCAATGGTTGTTAAAAATCATAGAAAACCTAAATATAGTGCACGTGAATATACACGTTGCGAGCGTTGTGGTCGTCCTCACGCTGTCATCGGTAAATTCAAGTTATGCCGTATTTGTTTCCGTGAATTAGCATACAAAGGTCAAATTCCAGGCGTTAAAAAAGCGAGCTGGTAATTTAAAAATATTTTTTCACAAACGAGAAAAAGGAGGAATCAGGTTATGATGACAGATCCAATTGCGGATATGTTAACCCGCATAAAAAATGCAAATGCAATGCGTCATGAAACAGTTATTGTTCCATCTTCTAAAACAAAATCAGCTATTTTAGCCGTTTTAAAGGATGAAGGATTTATTTCTGATTATGCTGTTTCAAGTGATGTTAAAAGTGTAACAACAGTTACATTAAAATATACTGAAAATAACCAAAGAGTAATTAAAGGATTAAAAAGAATTTCTAAACCAAGTTTACATGTTTATGCTAAATGTGAAGAACTTCCTAAAGTTTTAAATGGTTTAGGGGTTGCTATAATCTCTACTTCTCAAGGTATTATGACAGATAAGCAAGCTCGTAAGTTAAACATCGGTGGAGAAGTTTTAGCTTACGTTTGGTAAAATAAAAATAAAATAAAATATTACAGGAGGTATTTATTATGTCTCGTATTGGTAATAAAGCAATTAGCATCCCTGCAGGCGTTACGATTACCGTTGCTGAAGGCAATAACGTTACCGTAAAGGGCCCTAAGGGAGAATTAACTGCAAAATTCAATAGCGAACTAGAAATTAGTGTAGAAGCTACACAAGCAGAAGTTAAGCGTCCAAACGATACAAAAATCATGAAGACTATGCATGGTACAACTCGTGCATTATTACATAACATGGTTGTTGGTGTATCAGAGGGATTTAAGAAAACATTAGAAATTAACGGTGTTGGTTACCGTGCACAATTACAAGGTAAAACATTAGTTGTTTCTGCTGGATATTCTCATACCGTAAATATGGAAGTACCAGCAGATTTAAAGGTGGAATTACCTAAGAATACGGTTATTGTTGTATCAGGTATTGATAAACAAAGAGTCGGACAATTTGCGGCAGAAATTCGTGAGATTCGTAAGCCAGAACCTTATAAAGGGAAAGGTATTAAGTATGATTATGAAGTTATCCGTCGTAAGGAAGGTAAAACTGCTAAGAAGTAGTAGGAAAGGAGTGCTAATATGATAAGTAAAGTATCTAAAAACGTAACTCGTCAAAAAAGACATTTACGTATTCGTCAAACTTTAGTTGGAACTGCTGAAAAACCTAGATTAAATGTTTTCCGTTCTAACAAGCAAATTTATGCGCAAATTATTGATGATCAAACTGGTAAAACTTTATGTAGTGCTTCTTCACTAGATAAAGAAATTAATGTTAAAAATGGTTCTAATGTAAAAGCAGCAACAGAAGTTGGTACTTTAGTTGCAAAACGTGCATTAGAATTAAAGATTGAAGCTGTAGTTTTTGACCGTGGTGGTTATTTATATCATGGACGTGTTAAGGCTTTAGCTGAAGCAGCAAGAGCTGCTGGATTAAAATTCTAAGGAGGAAAGACTTTATGCGTCAAAATGAACAACGTAAAGAAGTTGAACAACCAGAATTTGAAGAGCGTGTTGTTACAATCAACCGTGTAACAAAGGTTGTTAAAGGTGGTAGACGTTTCCGCTTCGCTGCTTTAGTAGTAATCGGCGATAGAAAAGGAAGAGTTGGCTTTGGTACTGGTAAAGCTCAAGAAGTACCTGATGCAATTAAAAAGGCCATCGAAAGTGCAAAGAAAAATATGATTACTGTTTCTACAGTAAAAACTACTATTCCTCATGAAGTAACAGGTATTTATGGAGCTGGTCGTGTTATTTTAAGACCTGCTAGTGAAGGTACAGGAGTTATCGCTGGTGGTCCAGTTCGTGCTGTTGTAGAATTAGCTGGTATTTCTGATATTTTATCTAAATCATTGGGTTCTGCTACTCCAATTAATGTAGTTAGAGCTACAATAGAAGGGTTAAAAAGTTTAGAGACTGTTGAAGAAGTTGCTGCTCGTCGTGGTATTACAGTTGAAAAACTTTTAGGTAGATAATTATGTATAAAATTACTTTAGTTAAGAGCTTAATTGGTCGTAAGCCAAATCAAGTAGCTACTGCAAAGGCATTAGGATTAAAGAAAATCGGTCAGACCGTTACAAAAGAGGAAAATGAAGCAATAAAAGGTATGATTGTTACCATAGCACATATGGTAAAGGTTGTCCAAGAATAATTAAGGAGGTACCTAATAATGTTAAATGAATTAAAACCAGTTGCTGGTGCAAGACATGCGAAAAAGCGTGTAGGTCGTGGTATTGGTAGTGGATTAGGTAAAACTGCTGGTAAGGGTTCTAAAGGTCAAAACGCTCGTTCAGGTGGTGGTGTTCGCCCAGGATTTGAAGGTGGACAATTACCTTTATTCCAACGTTTACCAAAAAGAGGATTCCACAATCATACTCGTAAGGAGTATGCAATTGTTAATCTTAAGCAATTAAATGCTTTTGAAGATGGTGCAGTTATTGATGTAGATGCATTAATTAAAGCTGGACTAGTAAACAATGTTTTAGATGGCGTAAAAGTGCTAGGTCAAGGAGAATTAACAAAAAAGTTAACTGTAAAGGCAAACAAATTCTCAGAATCTGCAAAGAAGGCTATTGAAGCTTTAGGCGGATCTGTTGAGGTGATGTAATTTGTTTAATAAGGCAAAACTTATCTTAAGTAATCGTGAGATTGTCTTAAAGATTTTAGTTACATTCGCTTTATTGTTGGTTTTTAAAGCGGGAACGTATATTCCTATTCCGTTAATTTCGACGACTAGCGTACAACAAATTTTATCTGGTAACGACTTCCTAACGGTGCTTAATGCATTTTCTGGAGGTGGATTATCTAACTTTTCCGTTCTTGCCTTAGGTATTTCTCCATACATTACGGCATCCATTGTGGTACAAATGCTACAAATGGTTATTCCTAAGTTAAAGGATTGGGGAGAACAAGGAGAACAAGGAAAAGAAAAGTTAAATCGTATTACACGATACACAACGATTCTTATTGCGATGATTCAAGGATTATTAATTATTTTTAGTTTAGGATCTAGACCAGAAAATATTTTAATCGATTCTTTAATACAATATAAAAATGCTTATTGGGTTGTATATATTTATATGGCTGTCGTGGTTACTGCCGGTTCTGCATTTACAATGTGGCTAGCTGACTTAATTACACGTCATGGTATTGGAAATGGATCATCTATGATAATTTCTGCAGGTATTATTTCTTCAATTCCTGCAATGTTTACAACACTATCAGCTAAATATTTAGGAGCAAATTATTCAGGATTAAATTTATTCTTATTTATTCTTGTTGTTGTTCTATATATTGCAATGATATTAGGTGTTGTGTATTTTGAGGGAGCTGTAAGAAAGGTTCCTGTTCAATATGCAAACCGCCAAGCTGGCCAAAAAGGTTCGGATATTCCAATTAAGTTAAATAGTGCAAATGTTATTCCCGTAATATTTGCTTCAACGATTATGTCCATCCCTCTTACCATTATTGGTGTTATGGGATTGAATACTTCAACCTCAAATGCCGCTTATTGGTTAAATCAAGTATTTTCTACTCGTGAACCAATTGGTATTGCATTATATGTAATTTTAATTGTATTCTTTAGTTTCTTCTATTCCTTTATGCAAGTGGACCCTGATAAAATTAGTGAAAACTTAGAAAAGCAGGGAGCATTTATTCCCGGATATCGTCCAGGAGAAGAAACAAAACTTCAATTATCAAAAATGTTATTCCGAATAACTTTAATTGGTTCTGCATACTTAGTTATATTAGCATTAGTTCCAATTATTGTTGCTAAATCTTTTGGATTTACGACGTCTGAATCATCTGTCATTACAATTGGTGGTACATCCTTAATCATTATTGTTGGTGTTGCCATTGAGACATTTAGACAAATGGAAACAGCATCAGAAACAAAAGATTATAAAGGATTCTTAGATTAAGTAGGAGGAGATTCATAATGAAACTTTTAATTATGGGTAGACCTGGTGCAGGAAAAGGAACACAAGCTGTAAACATTAAAGAATATTATCATATTCCTCACATTTCAACAGGTGATATGTTCCGTGCTGCAATTAAGAATCAAACAAAACTTGGTTTATTAGCAAAAAGTTATATGGACCAAGGTGCTCTAGTACCAGATGAGGTAACGATTGGTATTGTAGAGGAAAGATTATTAGAGCCTGATTGTAAAAATGGATTTTTATTAGATGGATTTCCAAGAACAATCGCACAGGCGGAGGCATTAGACAAATTTTTAACTTCTAATGGTGTAAAATTAGATGCTGTATTAGATGTCAATGTTCCAGCAGAAATCTTAGTTAGACGTATGGTTGGAAGACGTGTTTGTAAGGGTTGTGGAGCTACATATCATGTTGAATTTAATGCACCACAAGTAGATGGTGTTTGTGATGTGTGCAAAACACAGTTAATACAAAGAGCAGATGATACAGAGGCTACAGCGGTAAATCGTTTGGCTGTATATGACAAGCAAACTGCTCCACTATTAGAATTTTATGCAAAGAAAAACATATTAAAAACTGTAAATGGTGATCAACCATTATCTAAAGTTTTTGAAGATATTAAAGTTGTACTAGGTGCATAACAAAATGATAAAAATAAAAAGTGAGCGAGAAATCGCACTACTTAAAGAGGCTGGAAAAATTGTAGCATTATGTCATGAGGAAATGAAAAAACGGGTAAAACCAGGCGTATCAACTATGGAACTAAGTGATATTTGTGAAAAAATTATCTTAGAGCATAATGCAACTCCTTCCTTTAAAGGATATGGAGGATTCCCAGCAGCTATTTGTGCATCAGTAAATGAGGTTGTTGTTCATGGTATTCCTTCTAAAAAGCAAATTCTTAAAGAAGGCGACATAATTGCATTAGATATAGGTGCATGTTATAAGGGATATCATGGAGATTCAGCTTGGTCCTATGCTGTTGGAAAAATAAATAGTAAGGATCAACTATTAATGCAAGTCACACATGATGCATTGTTTGCAGGTCTTAATGTTGTAAAAGAAGGCGTTCATCTAGGAGATGTTGAAGCAACGATCGGAGAATATGTAAAACAATATGGTTTTGGCATCGTTGAAGAATTTACAGGTCATGGTGTTGGCCGTGATTTACACGAAGATCCCGCAATCTTTAATTTTGGTGTGTTTGGTACAGGACCAATTTTAAAAGAAGGTATGGTATTAGCTATTGAACCAATGGTAAATGCTGGCACCAAAAATGTTAGAATCTTATCCGATCGATGGACTACAGTAACAAAAGATAAATCGAAAAGTGCTCATTTTGAACATACAATTGTAGTCCGAAAAGATGGATATGAAATATTAACGACACTTTAATTCATTAGGAGGCTATATTTAATGGCAAAAAAAGATGATGTAATTGAAATGGAAGGTAAAGTACTTGAAGTATTACCTAACACCCAATTTATAGTTAAACTTGAAAATGATCATCAAGTTTTAGCCCACGTTTCTGGTAAAATCCGCATGAATAACATACGCATTTTACCAGGTGATAAGGTAACTATAGAGTTATCAACCTATGATTTAACACGTGGAAGAATTACTTACAGACATAAATAATATTGGAGGTATTTAAAATGAAAGTAAGACCATCAGTAAAACCAATATGCGATAAATGCAAGGTTATTAAGCGCAAGGGCCGTGTAATGGTTATTTGCGAAAACCCAAAACATAAACAAAGACAAGGATAGAAAGGTTAGGTGCGAATATATGGCACGTATTGCAGGAGTAGATATTCCAAATGAAAAAAGAATAGTTATTTCATTACAATATGTATATGGTATTGGTGAAACAACTTCTAAAAACATTTTAAAAGCTGCGGGTGTTTCTGAAGACATTCGTACAAAAGATTTAACAGAAGAACAATTAAGCAAGATTCGTTCTCAAGTTGCAAAATATAAAGTTGAAGGTGACCTACGTAGAGAGGTTGCATTAAATATTAAGCGTTTAATGGAAATTGGTTGCTATAGAGGTATGCGTCATCGTAAAGGATTACCTGTACGTGGACAAAACACTCGTAATAATGCGCGTACTCGTAAAGGTCCAAGACATACAATCGCTAATAAGAAGAAGTAATAAGGAGGAATTTGAAATATGGCACGTAAAGTTACAAAGCGTCGTGTGAAAAGAAATTGTCCTACAGGTGTAGCACATATTCATTCGACTTTCAATAATACAATAGTTACGATCACTGATCCTCAAGGAAATGTAATTTCTTGGAGTAGTGCAGGTGCATTAGGCTTTAAGGGTAGTCGTAAGTCAACTCCTTATGCCGCACAAATGGTAAGTGAAGCTGCTGCAAAGGCTGCAGTAGATCAAGGTGTAGCAAAGGTTGAAGTATCTGTTAAAGGTCCTGGTCAAGGACGTGAAGCAGCAATTCGTTCTCTAACTGTTGCTGGTTTAGAGATTACAGCTATTACCGATGTAACACCAGTTCCACATAATGGTTGTCGTCCACCAAAACGTCCACGTGGATAGTATTTGGATTTTTAATAATAAAAAATTACTAAAATAAAAATAGGAGGCCCATTAATGAAGGAATTAAAATTTGAAAAACCAAGAACTAATGTTGAAGAAATTGCAAATCAAGGTTCTTATGGTAAATTTGTTATTTCACCTCTTGAAAGAGGGTTCGGTATTACACTAGGAAACGCACTACGTAGAACATTACTATCTTCTCTACCAGGTGCTGCAATCGTTAATGTTAAAATTGACGGGGCTGAACATGAATTTCAAAATGTAGATGGCGTTGTTGAGGATGTTATCACTATCATTTTGAATTTAAAGCGTGTTGTTTTAACAGTAGACAGTGAAGATCCTAATTATGAAGCTACTGTTGAAATTCACAAAGGTGAAGGAGAAGTTACTGCTGGAGATATTATTATCAATAGTGATATTAAAGTGGTTAATCCTGAGCAACATATAGCAACAGTAGCTGCTGGAGGCAACTTACATATGTTTTTAACGGTTCGTAGAGGTGTTGGATATGTAAGTTCTGTTGCAAATAAAGAATATAATAGATCTGTTGGTGTTATTGCAATCGACTCTATTTATACACCTATCGTTAATGTAGCATTTAACGTTGAAAAAACTCGTGTTGAAAATGTCAATGTTGCTTCATTTGATAAGCTTGAAATAGAGGTTACAACAAATGGATCTATTACTGCAAAGGAAGCCTTAGCAATTGCTTCTAAAATGATGATGGAACATTTAGAAGTGGTTGTTGAATTAAGCGAAAAAGCTTCTAATACAGATTATATGATTGAAGCAGAAGATGATAACCAAAATCGTAAGCTTGAAATGACAATTGATGAACTTGATTTATCTGTTCGTTCTTATAATTGCTTAAAGAGAGCAGGTTTAAATACAGTGGCTGAATTAGCAGCTAAATCGGAAGAAGATATGATTAAGGTTCGTAACCTTGGTAGAAAATCATTAAAAGAAATCAAAGAAAAATTAGAAGCCTTAGGTTTAGGCTTTAAGAAAAATTAGTCTAAAGGAGATTGTATCATGGCATATAGTAGATTACGTCGTAGTTCTGACCAAAGAAAAGCTTTACTTCGTGACTTAGTTACTGATTTAATTTTAAATGGTCAAATTGAAACTACATTAGCAAAAGCTAGAGAATTAAAAAGACTAGCGGATAAAATGGTAACTTTAGGTAAGGCGAATACTCTTCATGCTCGTCGTCAGGCAGCAGCATTCATTCGTTTTGAAAAGGATGAAGAAGGAAAGTATGCAGTTCAAAAGTTATTTAATGAAATAGCTCCTAAATTTGCTAGCCGTAATGGTGGTTACACTCGTGTAATTAAGACAGGTTTCCGTCGTGGAGACGCAGCACCAATGGCTATTATTTCATGGGTTGAATAATAAATTAAAATAATAAAAAAGGCAGAATCTTTTGGTTTTGCCTTTTTTATATTTTTAGGAATATTTTTTTATATTAAACATATACTTTATATGGTGATACTTTATGTGTACTTGTATAAAATGGACATGGCAGAATCAAACCTTATTTGGAAGAACCTTAGATGCAGAATTTGATTATGGAATGGATATTATAATTACACCTAGAAATTATAATCTTTCTTTTCGATATAAAGAAAAAGTATTACACACTTATGCGATGATAGGAATGGCAAAACCCTATAAGGATTATCCTTTATATGCAGATGCTATGAATGAAAAAGGATTATGTATGGCAGGATTAGAATTTCCTAAAAACGCTACTTATTACCCTTATTCTGAGACAAAAGAAAATGTTTGCCCCTATGAATTCATATCTTTTATTTTGCGTCAATGTGCAAATGTTTCTGAAGCAAAAGAGCTTTTAAAAAAAGTACAGCTCACTGACACACCAATTAGTAGTACACTAGCTTTACCCGCATTGCATTGGATGATATCGGACAAATCGGAATCGATTGTTGTAGAATCAACCGAAAGAGGATTAGAAGTATATCCTAATGTCTATAACGTTTTAACGAACAATCCGAATTTTAGTTTTCATAAGGAAAATATTAACAATTATTTAAGTTTAACCTCGGAATATCCAGATAATCGTTTTTGTAAAGTCATATCTTTAACACCATATAGCTATGGTATGGGTAGTTTATATATGCCTGGTGACTATTCCTCTCCTTCCCGTTTTGTAAAAGCTGCATTTACTTTATTTAATTCGAAAGATATAAAAGATTATAATGAATCTATTCATCATTTTTTTCATATGGAGGATGCGGTAAGTCCTTTAAAAGGAGTAGTGCTTAATCAAAAAGGTTTATGCCATTATACAATTTATAGTTCCTGTATGGATATGAAAAATGGAATTTATTATTTTAAATCTTATTGGAATAATCAAATTACAGGCATACATTTATTCGAAAATAATTTAGATGCCACAGATATCATTATTTATAAATCAAATTTATATCAAGGTAATATTAAATTTTTAAATTAAAAAAATAATTTATAAAATTAGTTGTGACTTTTTATTTTCACAACTTTTTATTTTCTTTTAAATATGCATAAAGAAGTTAGAAGAAAAAACTATAGTTTAAGGTAAACATTTTTCCCACAATGGACAGAGAATAAAATATTGAAAATATTGATTTAAACGAAATAATATTTGATATATTTTAAAAAATGTAAAATTTTATGTTGACATTTTATAAATATTAGAATATACTATAGGAAACTGATGATTAGGAAGTTAGTCAAATAGCGCATTTATAGAGAGCAGTGGTTGGTGGAAGCATTGCAATAAGCGGATTTGAAAGTGGGCCTAAGAGGGCTTTGGTGAAGTTAGTAGCCAAAGACGGGAACTCCCGTTATAGAGGAGGAATGTGATGGCATTCTGTAGAGTGGCTATAGTCAAATGTAGCAAATTAGGTGGTACCGCAGGGAGTTTATATCGATATTATAAGCACTTGTCCTATTAGATGTAAGAATCTATTGGATAAGTGCTTTTTTTGATTTCTGCAGGTATTTTAAATTTTAGAAAAGAGGAAAAGATTATGAAAAGATTATTAAGTATTTTAAGTATTATTTGTTGTATTTTATTACTAGCATCCTGCGGTAAAAAACAAACCAATATTGCCATTGTTCAACTTGGCACCCATTTAAGCTTAGATGAGATAAACGAGGCAATAACGCATAAATTAGAAGATGAGGGATATGCAGAAGGAAATTATAAAATTAGTCAATATAATGCGAATTTTTCAAGTGATACGGCAAGTCAAATTATGCAAACATTAAAAAATAAAGCAGATATTGTTGTTGCGATTGCAACACCGATTGCTCAAGCGGCATTAAATACTTTGTCCGATGATACTCCGATTGTCTTTGCAGCCGTAAGTGATCCAGTTGAGGCAAATTTAATTGAAAATATTTATGCACCCGAAGGAAACATTACTGGAACAAGTGATGCAATTCAAGTAGACTTAATTATTGATAAAGCATTAGAAATTAATCCAAATTTAAAAAACTTAGGTTTTATTTATAATCCGAATGAAGATAATTCTGTATCAAATCTAAATAAAATAAAAGAATATTGTAAGTTGAAAGATATTACAGTTAAAACTGCTACGATTCAAAATGCTGGAGAGATGAGTGAAGTAGCCAATGTTTTAATTAAAAATGTTGATGCTGTTTTTGTAACGGATGACAACACCGTTGCATCTGCTATGAATGTATTATCTGATATTTGTAGAAAAGCATTAAAACCATGTTATACAGGAGCAGATTCTATGGTAAAAGATGGTGGAATGCTATGTGTTGGTATTAATTATACAACTTTAGGACAATACACAGCGTCTATGGTAATCGATATTTTAAATGGCAAGAAAATAGAAGAGGTACCTGTAAAGATATTTAATACGGATTTAAAAATTTATTTAAATGAGGATTTTATTAAGGAAACAAGCATAAATATACCGGATTCTATTTTAAATGATATGAATTTGGTAAGAATAAAAGATACAATATAAAAGAAAGAGGGTGGAGTATATGATTCTTAATACCATCATATTAGGTTTCATATTTGCAATATTAGGCTTTGGAATTTTTATATCCTTTAAAATTCTTAATTTTACGGATTTAACAGCAGAAGCATCTTTTACCTTAGGTGCCGCAATATCGGTAATGTTATCTGTACTTAACTTACCTATTTTAGGATTATTCTTAGCTTTTATCGGAGGTAGTATAGCTGGCTTTATAACCGCCATTTTACATACGAAGCTTCATATAGATAAAGTATTGTCTGGAATCCTTACGTTAACGGCCTTTTATACAATTAATTTATGGGTGACAAAATTAGATCCAAATATTAATTTAACGAAAATGCAATCCACTATATTTTTTAGGGGGCAAGATGTTATTAATTTAATGATTATTGTAATAATTGTTTTGGCAATAATTTTATCTTTAATTTTATTTTTTAAAACAAAAACAGGCTTATCTGTACGTGCTTGTGGAGATAATGAGATTATGGTAGAAACCTTGACAGTTGATATTGATAAATTAAAAATAATAGGACTTATGTTATCCAATGCCTTAATTGCATTATCTGGTGCTTTATTTATGCAATATCAAAGATATTATGATTCTAGTTTTGGAATAGGAATGATGGTTGTAGGCGTTGCGACTATAATTATTGGAGAAGCACTTATAAGACATCGTCATAATTTAGTATTAATGCTTATTGCTATAACGGTAGGAAGTATCATCTATCGATTTATCTATTTGTTTGTTTTAAATGTCACAGGTGAACCTACTATGATGAAATTAATTAGTGCCATTGCTATTATTTTATGTATTTGTTTATCAAAAATAAAATTTAAAAGAAGGGAGAAAAGTGATCATGCTTAATTTAGAAAACCTAAATGTTGTTTTTAATAAAAGTGAAGCCTTAGAAAAAGTGGTTCTAAATAATTTTGCTTTAGATGTGAATGAACATGATTTTATCTGTATTTTAGGTTCTAATGGAGCAGGAAAATCTACCTTATTTAACTCTATTATTGGTTCAGTGAATTATACGGGAGATATAAAATTAAATGATAATTCTTTAAATACTTTAAAAAAATATAAAAGAATGAGAGATATTGGGATTGTATATCAAGATCCTTTAAAGGGAACAGCACCAAATTTAACTGTATATGAAAATATGCTTTTAGCATCAAAGAAAAAAACATTTTTCAAAAAAGGGTTTAAAAAAGAGTTTGAAAAAAAGATAAAAGATGATTTAAAGAAATTTGAATTAGGATTAGAAGAAAACCTTAAAACACAATGTAAACATTTAAGTGGTGGTATGCGTCAGGCATTAACGCTTTATATGGCAACTATGGCGAATCCTAAAGTTTTACTTTTAGATGAGCATACAGCGGCTTTAGACCCTAAAACGCAAGAAAGAATAATGGAGATTACGAATGATTTGGTTTTAAAAAAAGGAATAACTACTTTAATGATAACTCATAATTTAAAAACAGCTTTAACCTATGGAAATCGATTAATCATTTTAAATGAAGGTCGTGTAGTTTTAGATATAAAAAACGAAGAAAAGAAGAATATGACAGAAGAAAACTTATTAAAATTATATTCTACACATTTTTCGGATGAAATATTATTATCTAGAAGTTAAAAAAACAAAACATATACTTTTTTGAATTTTTATGAATTGACAATAATTTTATAGAATAGTATAATATTTTATGGAGGGTAATATTATGCTTGAAATAAAAAATTTATCAAAAACATATCGAAAATCGAATGTGAAAGCTATAGATAATGTTAACATAACTATAGAAGATGGAGATATTTATGGATTCATCGGTCCTAATGGCGCAGGAAAATCCACAACAATTAAATGTATAGTAGGTATACATGACTATGATGAAGGAGATATTTTTTTAGATGGAGTATCGATTAAATTTAATTCGATGGAGGTAAAAAAGAAGATTTCCTATGTTCCAGACAATCCAGATTTATATGAGCACTTATCCGGAATAGGATATATTGATTTTGTTTGCAATATTTATGGTGTTGGTTCTGAAAAAGATGAATTGATTCATAAATATGCAGAACTCTTTGACATAGAATCTAAGCTGGCAGATCCTATCAAAACCTATTCCCATGGTATGAAGCAGAAAGTAGCGCTTATTGCAGCACTTGTTCATAAACCAAAGCTTTTAATTTTAGATGAGCCATTTGTTGGGTTAGATCCTAAGGCTTCTCACGATTTAAAAGAAACGATGAAAGAGTTATGCCAAACAGGAACAATGATTTTCTTTTCTTCCCATGTTTTAGAAGTAGTAGAGAAATTCTGTAATAAAATAGCGATTATAAAAAATGGTAAAATTGTTGCGAGTGGTAAAACGGAAGATATCAAGGGTGATGATTCATTAGAGGATAAATTCTTGGAGTTATTTAATGAATAATTTATGGACATTAATTAAAGTTGATTTACGCGAAACCCTTGATGTTAGAAAATTTAAAGAAAATAAAGGTAAATCAATTTCTTTTTTGGCATTTTTAGGTTTAATGCTTGCTTTTGGTCTCATTTTATCGGTTATTTATAATTTGATATTTGGATCTATTTTTTCCTTAGCTGGAGAAAATTTGGTATATTCAACATTATTTATGGGAGGCTTTGCATCCATTCTTACCTTTTCTACCTCTATGTTTAAAGTAAAAAGCATATATGTAGGTAAAGATTATGAAATTTTAAGAAGCATGCCAATTAAAAAATCAACTATAATAGCTGCAAAGATAATTAATTTATATTTGATTGAATTAATTTATTCTGCAATAATTATGATTCCTAATATGATTATTAATACTATTTTTAGTATGAATTTTACCTACTTAGCCTTTGGCTTAATATTTGTTTTGTTTGTTCCAGCTTTACCTATGTTAGTTTCATGCTTTTTCTCATTGTTTATCACCTTAGTTGCCGATCGTTTTAAATTTGGAAATATAATAAATTTTATTTTATATTCTCTTATGTTTGTTGTCATTATTGGTTTTTCATTTTTAATGAGTCGTGCAGGTGGAAGTGTAGGAGAAGGAGAAGCGGTAGATTTATCCCAATTTATAAATATCGCAGAGGGCTTTGCATGGATTAATCCTACGCTTCAGCTAGTAAAATTGACTTATACAAGCAATTATATATTTATATTATTATTTATAGCAAGTAATATCATTTTATTTGCATTTGTGGTGGCCGTGATTTCTTTATTATTTGATAAAGTATACAGTGTAATAAATAGTTATAAATCAAATAATGTGTATGTGCGTAAAAAATTAGAAACAAAAGGACAATTAAAAACTTTACTTTTTAGTGAATATAAACGCTTCTTTACTTCAAAATATTATTTTATCAATTGTATTTCTTCTGGAATATGTGCGATTGTAATGTCAGCGTTTATGGCATATATGTTTTCTAATAATTCTTTTATAGAAGAAATCGATTTAATGTTTTTCAAAAAATATGCTTATGTTGGAACTTTGGTTATTGCTTTTGGTATAGGCATTGCTACACCAGCATCGGTTTCTATTAGTATAGAAGGTGCAAATTTTTGGATGCTAAAGGTTTATCCTATCGATTATAAAAAGCTTGCCTTATCAAAATTAATTGTTTCTATAACGGTTCTAGGGACTTGTTCCATTGTTTCTTCAATTGTAATGATTGCTTTAATTCAGCCAACCATATTTAGTAGTATTATGTTACTTATAACACCTTTAATGTTTGTTATATTAACATCGATTTTAGGATTGCTTATTAATTTAACATATTATAAGCTTAAGTGGAAAAATGAGCAAGAATGTGTAAAGAATTCCGCAGGGGTTATTATAGCTATGCTATTAGATTGGGTTGTTACATTCGTTTTAGCAATTACATTAGTTGGATTATCCTTTTTAAATGAATATGTATCTGGTATAGCAACGATTGTTGTATTAGTTATAGGTATTATTATTTTCTACTTTATTTTAATGAATTCTGTGGAAAATAAAATTAGTAAAATAGAAGAGTTTTAAAATATTTTTTCTTCATTTATTTTCTTTTTTATATAGGATAAATGAAAAAATAGTTCCTTCAAACTAGTTGGTTAGAAGGAACTTTTCTTTTGTTTATATAGAAATGATAGGATTATTAAATAGATTTTCAATATGGCTTAAGCATATATAGTTATAACTTTATTTTAAAAATAAAAAAATTATGGAATAATTAAATTGACAAATAAATAAAATTAAAATATAATAGCAACGGATTCTATTATAGGAGGAAGTAAATCATGAAAAGATTTTTAATTAAAAATAATTTAATATTTACATCTATTGCTTATAATAGAAGTGTGTATTGGGAAAGAATTTAATTTTTTCTATATTTTGCATTTTATTATGAGAGATAGAAATATCTCTCTTTTTTTACGACTTAAATTAAGATTAGGAGGAAAAGAAAATGGTAATGGGTAAGTATAATTTAAATGTATAAAAACGTATTTTAAGTATGAACTTCATATTTAAAATACATAATTTTAAATGTAATGGAGGGAATATTAATGTTTGAATTAAAAGGAAAAAATGGTAAGGCTATGATTTATGCAGATATATTTGACGATGCAACCATATCTCAAATTATGATGTTACTAAATAGCCCTTTAGCCAAAAATAGTAAAATTAGAATTATGGCAGATTGTCATGCAGGAAAAGGCGCAGTCGTTGGTACCACAATGACGATTGTAGATAAAGTTTGTCCAAGCTTAGTAGGAATGGATATTGGTTGTGGAATGACTTGTGTTTGTCTAGGAAAATTGGATATAAATCAAAAATTTTTAGAAGAATTAGATAAAGCATGTTATTTTGTTCCTCATGGTTTTTCTGTACATGAGCATATTCCAAATCATCTATGGAATATTGCCAAAAAAGAATTAAAATGCAAAACAG
>CAYYMS010000020.1:0-16650 GCA_964473015.1 uncultured Anaeroplasmataceae bacterium
CCAACTTTAAATTCTTTTTTCCCACCAGATAAGGATATACTTTCTAGTGTTTTTTGTGGAGTTACAGTTCCTGGGTTTTCAGGTGTTGTTCCTCCGGGATTTTCTGGATTTACATTTCCAGGATTATCATTTGGGTTTTCTGCTGGTTTTTTGTTTCCGCCACAGGATGCAAGTCCTAATGCTGCGGATGCTACTAGCAATCCAACAAACAGTTTTCTTTTTTTCATTTTTTTTCTCCTTTTAAATTTAACATTTTTGCAAACGTTTTCAAGTTTATTTAAGATTATACCACTTTTTACATCATTATAAAATATATTTAAAGGATTTTCTTTTAAATTTTTTATTTACTTTCGTTTTTTTTAATGAATAATATGCAAAAAGAACTAAAAATATGATTTTTAGTTCTCATCTAATATTAAAAGTATTTCCTTTTCTAAATTTCTTTTTAAAATTCTTGAAGGCTCATCTAAAGGTCTTCTATAACGGGTTGTATTAAATCCTATCAAATACATTACATATTTTATTCCTATAGGAGATACTTCTTGTACCATAGTGTTCATTAAATCAAAAAGCTTATAAAAGGTGGTTTTGCTTATATTTACGTTTTTATCAAAAGATTGACAAATAAGTTTTACTTCTTTAGGAAAGGCATTACCTATAACACTAATAACCCCAGTTGCACCCAAAAATAAGGATAATAACATTGTAGAGTCATCTCCACAATAAAGTTTAAAATTTTCATTTAAAAAAGGAATTAGTTTCGTTTGATAATTTAAATCTCCTGAGGCTTCCTTAATTCCTATAATATTCTTATGATAAGATAAGGCTTTTATTACTTCTATAGGAATGGACATTCCCGTTCTTTTAGGCACATTATATAATACGATAGGTTTTGAAACATTATCGGCAATATAAGTAAAATGTTTCAACAAACCAGATACATTCGTTTTATTATAATATGGATTAATTACTAAATAAGAATCAATATCGAAATCTTCAAACATTTTAGAAAGTTCAATTACTTCCTCAGTTATATTTGAAATTAGTCCAACCATAATTTTAATTTTGGGATAAACAAGATTATAAACAAAAGATACTAATTCTTTTTTTTCTAAATCACTTAAACTTTCAGCTTCTCCTGTTGTCCCTAATAATAAAAGACCATCCGTTTGATTTTCTAAATGAAATTCACAAAGTCTTTTTAATTCATCATAATCTATAAGGTTGTCGGAATTAAATGGTGTTATTAAAGCAACAATGCTTCCTACCATAAAAATCACTCTCCTATATACTATATGAATCGGTTTTGTTTTTTGCTATGATTACAAAAAAAGAAATGAAAAAATTCATAATTTCTCTATTTCCATCTTATCATCTTTTTTCCTTGAAAAAGAGAAAAGTATTTTATAAAAAAATAAAAATCCGAAAATTCGGATTTCTATATTATAGTTTAATAATTATGCCTTAACAACGTTCTTGGCTAATTGTCCTCTTTCACCATCTTCAACGTCAAAAGTAACCTCTTGTCCTTCTTCTAATGTTTTGTATCCTTCAGAAACAATTGCACTAAAATGAACAAAAACGTCTTTGCCTTCTTCAGAAACAATGAATCCGAAGCCTTTTTCAGCATTAAACCATTTTACTTTTCCCTTCATAGTATATACTCCTTTCAAACCAACCTACAATAGAATTAACTCCTATTGTATTAATTATACACTAAATAAAATTTTTAAACAACAAATTTTTAATTATTTTTCTTGTGCTCTTACTTTAGCATCGTACTTTTTACGTTCTACTGTATCTAATATTTTCTTTCTTAAACGAATATGTTTCGGAGTGACCTCTACAAGCTCATCTTCGTTAATAAATTCCAAACAATTCTCTAAGGTTAATACTCGAGGTTTTTTCAAAACGACAGTAGTATCCTTATTAGAAGAACGCGTATTGGTTTGTTGTTTTGCTTTCACAACATTTACCGCTAAATCTAAATCTTTATTTGCTTCACCAACAATCATTCCCTCATAAATTTCTTCTCCTGGTGAAATAAACATACTTCCTCTATCCTCTAAAGCTCCAATAGAATATGCGGTTGACTGTCCCTGTGCCATTGAAACCAAAACACCTGTACTTCTTTCGCCTACACTTACACTTTCCATAGGGCGATAATCCAAAAAGCTATGATTTATAATACCATATCCTTTCGTCAATGTCATAAAATCAGTGTTAAACCCTATAAGTCCACGAGATGGAATATGATAGATTAATCTTGTTTGTGTTTCTGTATTTGTCATCGTTTCCATACTTCCATGGCGATTTCCCATCATTTCTATGATGGCACCAGCACTTTCGTTTGGTAAATCGATAACACAATACTCATAAGGCTCACAAACCACTCCTTCGATTTCTTTCATAATGACTCTAGGACGGGAAACCTGAAATTCATATCCTTCTCTACGCATCGTTTCAATCAAAATTCCAAGATGAAGCTCTCCACGACCAGAAACAATCCATTCTTCTGTAGAAGGGATTCGTTGTACTCGTAAAGAAACATCTTTTTGAACCTCTCTAAATAATCTTTCTTCCACCTTAGATGCGGTTACTAATTTTCCATCCTTACCACAAAATGGAGATGTATTTGTCCCAAAAGTCATCTGAACGGTTGGTTCAGAGATATGAATTTTTTCCAAAGGTTCTTCCTGTCCCTGCGTGCATATGGTTTCTCCAACAGATATATCACCAAGTCCAGAAACAGCAACAATATCCCCTGCAAGACCTTCTTTTATTTCAATACGATCCAGTCCTAAAAAACCATATAGTTTTTGCACACGAAACTGCTTAATAGAGCCATCCAATCTGCAGCAAGATACTACCTCCCCTGAATGAATAGTTCCTCTTGCAATTCTACCAATTCCAATACGACCAACAAAATCGGTATAATCTAATAAAGCAGGTTGTAATTGTAGTGGGGCCTGACTGTCCATAGAAGGAGATGGGATATATTTGATTATCATATCCAATAATGGCTCCATTCCTTCTTTTTGTGTTTCAATATTACTATCTAATGAACAAGTGTTATTTACCGCTGATGCAAAACAAACTGGAAAATCTAATTCGTCTTCGTCACAACCTAAATCAATAAATAATTCTAAAACTTCATCGATAACTTCTAATGGTCTTGCCGATGGTTTATCCACTTTGTTTATAACAACAATAGGTTTCAAATGTGCTTCAAAAGCTTTTTTCAAAACAAATCGGGTTTGTGGCATTGTTCCTTCATAAGCATCGACAACTAGAACGACACCATCTACCATTTTCATTATTCTTTCTACTTCGCCAGAAAAATCGGCATGTCCTGGGGTATCTAATATGTTTATTTTCGTATCTTTATAGGAAATGGCTGTATTTTTGGCTAATATCGTTATTCCTCTTTCGCGCTCTATCGCATTCGAATCCATTACACGATCCTCTACAACTTGATTATCTCTAAACGTATGTGAACTCTTTAATAATTTATCTACTAGAGTTGTTTTTCCATGGTCAACATGGGCTACAATGGCAATATTTCTTATTTCCACTTTTCATCACCTTCATTTTCTAAAAAACAAAGATATTATAACAAAAAAAATAACGTTTTTCTATAGAAAACGTTATTTTCTTTTGTATTCTTTTATTGGCAATGCTAAAGCATAAACAAAATCCAAATTATTTTCTTTAAATGCTGCAATAATCATATCTAAATAATGCATTATACAGGGAAGTTTATTCTTAAATGCCTCTATTTTTAATTGCTCAATTGCATTTAAAAACATTGGATGATCACTATCCTTTATATAATCTAAATAAGGATAAAGCGATTTATTTTTATTTAGAAATCGATAAAATTGGCCAATATATTTTGGCGTTGATTTTAAAAGATCCACCTTATATTTTGTTTGAAATATTAGTTCATATATTTTAATTAATTCTAAACCTATGCAATAATGATAAATATCCATTTCTTCTTGGTTATTACTCTTAATCTCTTGAAGTTTAACAATTAAATCATATCGCCATAATATTCTATGCTGTTCCTTTTTTGCGGAAGGGTAAAATTCTAAATATACTTTATAAAATCTCTCAAAGGATGCCAAATAATCCTTATCAAAAAAATAGTCATCTAAAACTTTAGAAATAGCGAACTCAAGTTCCGTTTTATTTTTATTTTTCGAAGCCAATTTGTAAAGTTCATCTAATAATTCGTTTGATTCTTTATAATAAGATAAAAGAATTTCTTTTATAGAAATATCTTTTTTTGTAACACCATCTTTCGTATAAATATGGTAGGAAAAAGAGTCTAAGGTAATTGAGGAATTATCTAAGATACAAAAAGCAATATCCTCTTGATGTATTTTTCGATTGGATGGATGACCAACCACATCATTTCTTATATATTTTAATTGCCTTAAATCTTTGTTATTATTGATATTAATAAAGTTTTTACTTTTTGTTAATAAAATTGCCATTGCATAAAGTGCATCAATTGAAACAAATAATCCTTGTAATAATGCATATAACCTTAATATGTAATCGGAGGAGGTTAAATTATTTTCCATTTTAAAATAACTTTTTTGTATTTCATTGGTTGTTTCTAATGCGCTTATGGCAGCTGCCATTGCGTAATTCTTTTTATTTAAATAATACTTAGAATCAAAACGTTCTATTTTTCTTTCATTTTGTTTGATTAAATCTTCCAATGTTATCACCATTTCCTACTTTTTTAGCTTATTGGAAATATAGTTTATAAACTGTACGGCACATCTTCCCGATAAAGATCCATATGTTAATTCCCATTTTGAAGCTTCCAATAAAAGTTGGTCTATCTCTATATTCAAATTATATTTTTCCGCTAATTCTTTTACCATATTCTTAAATTCTTTAGGAGATAAAGAACTATAAAAAATTTGAAGTCCAAAACGATAAGCCAAAGATAATTTTTCTGCTTGCGTTTCATTACGATGTAAATCATCGGTTTGGTTATCCTTAAACGTTTCTTTTATAAGATGTCTTCGGTTACTTGTTGCGTATATTGCGACATTAGTAGGCTTTGGCTCAATACCACCTTCAATAACACTTTTTAAATATTTGTATTCACTCTCATCCTCTTCAAAAGATAAATCATCCATATATATAATATAAAAATATGGTCTTTCCTTTAATTGAGAAATAATTTTAGAAATCTCTTCCATTTGATGCTTATATACCTCAATCATACGTAAACCTTGATCAAAATATAAATTTAATAAAGCCTTAATGGATGTGGATTTTCCCGTTCCAGAATCTCCATATAATAATACATTATTAAAAGGCCTTCCAGCTATAAAATTCTTTGTATTTTCCATTAATAATTTTTTTTGTTCATCGTATCCAATTAAATCATTAAAGGTTACATTTAACACATTTACAATTGGGGATAATAATCCCTGATGAACACGAAAGGCTTTATAAATAGCCATATCCCCAATACCTTTTTCTTTGTAAAAGGATAAAATACTTTTTTCAAAGCTCTCATAAGAATTAATTTTTGCATAAAGTTCATCTACTTCTTTTGAAATCGGTGTTTCCTCTATGGGGAAATTCAAATTCATAATTTCCTTCATCCAGGATTCATTTAGACAATATAAGTCGTAATACTTTAATAAATCTTTTTTCGTAAAATCAAGGATAAAAGAATTCTTTCTTTTTTCAATTGCTTTCGTATAAGCATTCTCATTAAAAATTAAGGTATATAAAAGATATTTTTTCCATATATTTCCATTAAATCCCTCTTCTAAAGCAAAAAATAATAATTTAGAAACAATTAAATTTCTATCCTTTTCTTCTTTTGTTTTTAATGCCAACAGCATAGCATCATAAATATCTTTTTTTTCTATCGTGTTAAACAAATACATATCCATCACATACAATCAATTTAGAGATAATACGTTGCCAAATTAATTCTTACTCCTTTTTAAAAATTTGAAAATTCTTTATTACATAAATCATACTATAAATTTTCAGCAAACACAACGACTAATTTGTAATGTAAAGTTTTTATTTTTAAATTATTTCATTTTGTATATTCCTCTACAACCAGTAAAGTCTTTTTTTATAAAAAAAACCAACTTATACAAGTCGGTTCATTTTATTCTTTTTTTAAGCAGAATTGTTATTAACTTCCCATACTATCTACAATATTATCGATTGCAATAACAAGTGCGATTAGAAAAGGCATATCGTCTTCTTCAGCTTCCAAAGTAAATGCATCCTTAAAGAACGTAATATTTCGAGTGATGGTTCCTATCACATCACCATTTCTTAAAATCGTGGATTTTGGGGAAAAGAAATCACCATCAATTAAAATTTCATCACCATAGCCTTGAACAATAAATTTTTTGAAACTAAAAAATGGTTTCTTAACTTTTGCAACTTTCGTGTCATCTTCATAAACATAGGCTTTCCGTGCAAAAAAGTTAAACCATTTGTTACGAACTTTAAAAAGATGATTGCCTCCCAAATCGCAAACCCATTTCACTCGAGTCGGACTAAAAATTCTTCCCTTTACCATGAATACATCTTCATCAGTTTCATTTTTAACCGTTGATCCATTACCAATTGAAAAAAGTTTGTTTCTAATTATAACCTTCATTATATCCTCCTAGATTTATATCATTAGCCTATACTTGCTGTTACATTAATTATAAAGGATAATATTATTTTTGTAAACTTTAAATATTCATATATTTTTTATTACTCTTCAAATATCGGAGTTAATTGTTCACCTTTAAAATATTCTAATGTGTAAAAATTTAGATCTACATTATACTGAAAATAGTAAAAGTAATCCTCTTGATTAGAATAATATTCATATGGTTTTTTAAGACTTATTGTAAACACGCCATCATCATCTTGCGTAAAATCAACATTTTGAAGCATATTATTAATCTTAAGTTTTAGATTAGAGAAAGTCGCTTTTATATCTGGTGAAAGGTTGTTATACCCATTAATAGTGATGGTCAAAGTGCTAAAATCTTCTGCTAAATCAATGATTAATTTGTTTGAACCAATTTTAATATTTCCACTACCACTATTTTCACCTGTTTGAATGCTGGTATTAATATAAAAAGATGCATTTTTAAATGTCAAAGTAGAATCGAAATACTTTTGCGTAAAAGTGTAATGACATCCTATCTTATCTCCAACGTGATAAAATTCTTCATTTAAATGTGTAAATATATCTGTAGAAGTTAAATATAAGATATTTGGCGCACCTTTGAACCCTTTTGTGTAAACATAAAAATCAAGGGTGTCTCCATAGTTTATAAGTTTTTTCACCGTATTAAATGTCACAAAATCCGCATACACCATTTCTGTTGTAGGTAATCCCAAAATATTGTTTTCTCCAAAACGAATAAATACTTCTTTATTTTCTGCTCGATTTTTATCAAAAGGCTCTTCCCACCAATTCTCAGAATTGCCATCTTCTTTCTTTATTGTTAAAAACCTTTTTACTCTTTCAAATGTGCCAGAAAAAGTAACATTAAACTCTTCCGTTGGAATAAATCGATAGCTATAATATCTAACGATATCCTCTGCTTCTTCCGTAGACTTTTCTAGTTCTACTTCTTGAGAATTAATAAAAAGCTTGAAATCGTTCGAAAAATAACCTTCATCTGGATAAATTGAGATATTATATTCTTCTTCGGCAACAATATATTTATTACCATTTTTGTCCTCATTGTGACTATATTGAACGGAGCAATGGCTTGGTTCCGTTTGCATAGTGAAATAATATTTCTTTTTGCTCATACAAGCAATCAACAGCATTGCTCCTATTAGAACAAAAGTAAAAGTAATAATAAAACTAAACAATTTCTTTTTCATGAAATCCTCCTAAGAATAAAAACCATCTATAGTTCTTCTAAATATATTATATCCAAAAAAAAGTATTCGAACACAAAAAATACAAAAACAGGACAATTGAAATCTCATTAATTTTAGTAGTAAGGTCTAACCTTTTTGAGAAAATCATTATTAATTTCTTTATTCGCCATGGAAAATTCAATACTTTTTCTCATCTTCAATTTGATAATTATTGTATAAAAACCTAAGTAATCTTAATAAAAATACTAAAAGTCAAAATATTTGATGGTTGTATTTTGACTTTTAGTATTATTTTTTTAATTTTTTAATTACTTGATTGCATCCATGCCATCATATTTTTTAAGATGACCTTCTTTATTAACCGTAAAAGTTAATGCAACTAAATTACCATTTTGAAATAATCCATACATATACGAATTGTCTTCTTTCATTTTTATAACTGCAGGTCCATGCACCTTACCTTCTTTAAAATATCCATCAGTTATAGCCGAAGAGGAACTTAGGATACCTTTTCCATGAGGTTTTCCATTTAATGATTTTCCTTCATAAAAATTATCATTATCCAGTTGTACTTTTATCTTTTCAAAAGATCCCTTTTTTATATAGTCGAAATTACACTTACTTTTTGTTGCTTCAAAAAGATCATAATGTTGGCCCCAAGATTTAATAAGCTTTTCTTTTGTTTTTTCGGTTTCCTTATTGGTTTTAACGGTTGGTGCAACTGCCGATATTTTTTCAACTAATTCTCCATCTTTGAATATACCTTCGGCAATGATCGTATTATTTTTAGAGTTTTTAAGAACCCCCTTACCATTAAATAAATCATTTTTAAACATTCCAGTATATTCTGTGTCAGCTTTAAAATTTTTCAATACACCTTTCCCACAAAATTTATCCTTTTTAAAAGAACCTATATAACAAATTTTATTATTGAATTCATCGTACTGCCCTTGTCCATGAAAATTTCCATTTTTAAAAGAACCTTCATATTTAAGATTGCCTGTATTAGAATAATATTTTCCTTTACCATCATATTTACCTTTTTTAAAATATCCTTCATAATTATAATTGTCAAACATATGAATTTTGCCTTTGCCATCATAATATCCGTTCTTGAAGTAGCCTTCGTAACAACCTACATATTTGCCATTTTCATAGAATTTTAACTTCCCATAACCATGTTTATTTCCTTTATAGAATTCACCAATATATTCATTACCATTCGCATAATTATAGATTCCATCACCACTTCTACGGCCCTTATTATCGAAATCTCCAGAATACTTATCTCCATTTTTATAACTTACAACATCATAAGACACATTTGTTCACTCCTTTTTTTGATATCTTTTAATTATCTATTATCTTTTATTATACTATTTTTTGAGTGATGAAATCAATTTAAATAATATGTACTTATATTGACATATTTCAAAAATAACAACTAAAAAAAAATTATTTAAAAGACTAGTTTTCTGTTTATATTTTCATATCTAACTCTTCCTTTTTAGTTGTTACCCACTCAGCTGTGAGATTGATTCCAATCTACACCAAGTGAAACTTTTTAACTGAAATGAATGAAGTATTTTTTTATAAAACTTCTATTTTTTTGTAAAAATTTGATTTTAAAATATTCTGCTTATTTTATATTCTCCTTACATAAATTGAAATTTAGTTTCGTTTTCTTTTTTTAAGTTTGTAGCCGAATGCAAAATTCAATACAGGGCAGTATTTTATTGCGGTACTTGTTATCAGCGTTGACAAAAACGAACACAAAATTGAAAGTATAAATACAAGAGCTATATTGCTGTTTGCAAGTGAGAACCAATATTCGAAAGCAACCACCCAAACAAAATGTACGAAATAAACAGGAAATGATATCGATGATAAAAACTGTGTTATTTTGTTTGCTTTGTTCACAAATGAATAGCCCGCTGACAGCATAGCCAATACGCCGAATGCCCCCGAAAGAAAAGTTAAAATCAAGTTCAATGTCATAAGATTGTAATCCGACCAAATAAATAGCCACACGCTTAACACAGTCAAAATTAACCAAACACCAACAAATAGCCATTTAACTCTTGTAAGCTTAACTATATTGTTTTCCTTATCAAAAACATAAAAGCCAAAAAGATACAGCAGCAAATAAGTTAAAAGACTTTTGCCTGCAACTTGTAACGGGTAAGCGATAAAAGCAAGCAAGACAAGTAAAACTAAGCTCCATAACGGCGTTTTTTCGGTATTTAATTTGGCAATATGTTTTCCTAACAGTAAATCTAATAAACATCCAATCAAGCCGATAATAAAAAGACAAAGTAAAAACCAAAAATGAGCGATTGTAAAGCCACCATCGTAACCCGAAATATCCGTCCACTTGGTAAAGAAAACAACATAATGATTAAAATAATTGCCATCGTAGCCGTAATTGATTTTATCCGCCATATATGAAAGTATTGGGGCAATAAAAAGTGTTCCGAAAACGAAAGGTATAAATAATTTAAATATACGCTCCACAATGAATTGTTTTCTGGACCGTTTTATAAGAGATAACCGCGCACTTATGCCTGCCAATAGAAATAAAAGCGGCATAAACCAAGCCCATATTGCGCCTAAAAAGGAGCTTAAAAATTTATCGGATCCTAAAATAATATAATTGCCCTCTCCCCAACTGTTGTATGCCATTGCACAATGAAAAGGAATTAACAGAAAAATACAAATCCATCTTAAATTGTCTATATAATGCTTCCTCTCCATATACACTCTCTCCACCAAATTGAAATTTACAATTTAACTTTTACCTCAACTATTTTAATTCCTGCTATGTTCACGGCGTCTTCTGTTCCGCAATAGACAATGTTTCCGAACTTTTCGTCGTTTTCTATTTGTACTAACGAATTATATTCTGTGTGGGTTTGTTCTAAATGTTTATAAAATAATCAAAGCGGTATTGTCAAGCCAATAAAACTCAATATATTCATTATCTTTTGTTGCAGAAAGGTGCACACCGTTTTTATCCTCTAAATTGGTTGTAAAAGTTACAGTATATCCGCCGTTTTCAAGATTTGTTTTCATTTCTTCACTCGTCGGATAATAAGTACCGCTCTTTTCACCGCAAGCACATAATGTAAGGGTTAAAACAAATAAAATGCTTGCAAATAAACTTACAAATATTTTTTTCAATACCTCATAAATTACTGTTTATCGTATGATTATTATATCAAAATTAGAGAGTAAAGACAAGAATTAAACCACTACTTGGTGTAGTGGCTTTTAATACTATTCCATTTTACTATTAACCGCAAAATCAAGAGTTATATATTTTTGCATAACTCTGCGTGATTCGGTTCGATTTGGTAAATTCGAGTGAAATTAGGTATAAAAAAACAGATAATACCAACGTATTATCTGTGTACTCTTAAGATGGCAAGAACGATATATTTTAATACAAATGCACACCTCTACCTTAGAATTTGCACACTCTTAGAAATTGACTAGAGCAATCTCATCTTATAAAATTTGTTTTAATTGATTGATCATTGTTTGGTGGAGTTATTCCATTTTTCTTTGCAATGTCAATACATTTCAATATATATGCCATATTATTTCCTAAATTTGTCATTGTTTGCATACCTTCTTTATCTTGTTTGACTTCATCTGGTGTTCTTCCAAAAACAATATTCCAATAAGTTGAAGAAACAATCGGCATTTGACTAACTGTAAAATGCTTTTGCAAACCGTCAACCGAAATCACATTTCCAGCACGCCTAGCAGAAGTTACAACTGCTGCCGGTTTATGTTCAAAACTTTTCTTTCCTGCATAGAAAACCCTATCAAGCACTGCTTGAATTTGTCCGCTTGGGTGCGAATAATACACAGGTGTTCCAAAAACAAATCCGTCTGCTGTTTTAGCTTTTTCTATAATTGTATTTGCTATGTCATCATTAAAAATGCATTTCCCTTTACCTACGCAACCTCCACAAGCAATACAATCCCTAACAGGTTTTCCACCCATTTGCAAAATCTCGGTTTCTATACCTTCCTTATTTAAGGCTTCAGCAACCATGCTTAAAACTGTATAGGTACAACCATTTATTCTAGTGCTTCCATTTAATAATAAAACTTTCATATTTTCCCCTTATATTTTTTAATTTAATACCAATCGTGTTTTTCATTTCTATCTAAATTTGAAATTTGTTGCATTTCACTGTCTGTTAGTGAGAAGCCAAAAACAGATATATTTTCTAGTATGTGTGCTGGATTGCTTGAACCTGGAATTGCAACAACGCCTCTTTGCAAATGCCAACGTAAAATAACTTGAGCCGAACTCACGTTATGAGCCGATGCAATTTGTGTAATCGTGCTATCATTTAGTAATGCTGAAGTATGACCTCTGCCACCTAAAGGATACCATGCCTGCATCACAATACCTAGATTATGCATATAATGAACCACTGCTTTTTCTTGATAATATGGATGTATTTCATTTTGGATAAGGGCTGGTTTAATATTAACCTTTGAGATAAAATCATCAATTTCTTCAATATACCAATTTGAAAGACCAAGTGAACGAATTTCTCCCCTTTCTACAGCTTTTTCCATAGTTTTATATGCTTTAACATCGTTTACTCCGGGATGGTGGAGTAGCATCATATCAATATAACCAATATTTAATTTATCGAGTGCATCTTGGATGGCTTGTTCAGGATTTTCAAACTGTGAACCAGGATAAAGTTTTGTTATAACAAAAATATCCTCGCGTTTAATTTGACTTTCGGCTATGACTTCATTTATAGCTTCGCCGATTTCTCTTTCGTTGCCATACATATGAGCAGTGTCAATAAGTCTAACACCACTTGCCAAAGCAGATTTAACAGAGTTTTTGCAAGTTTCGCCTTGAAGTGAATATGTTCCAAGCCCTAAAATAGGCATTTGATATCCACTATTCAAAGTAACCATTGGTGCTTTGCCATTTTCACCACTTTCTAAATCAAATTTAGAAACATCTTTAACAAATTTTAAATTCATACTATCTATCCAATCTGAAATTGTTTTATAGTCTGTTCCAGAAGCAAATCTTTTTCCTTCTTTCCACTCAGCACTACTTGCAAGAGAGTGTAAGTTATTTGCACTGCTTCCGATTCCACTACTGTGTGATGTGCAAAAGGGGACTATTGTTTTACCATAAAAATCATAACTTTCTAAAAAAGTATAAATTATCTTAGGTGCTTGTCCATGCCAAATGGGATAACCTAAAAAAATAATGTCATACATATCAAAGTTTTGAACTTCGTTTGCTATTTCTGGTCTTGCATTAGGATTATTTTGTTCTTGGTCGGCTCTGCCATTTGTATAATATTTCAAATCATCAGCAGTATAGGGAATTTTTGCTTCTATTTCAAATAAAGTTCCATTAGTTTTTGTTTGAATATGTTCTGCAACTCCCTTTGTTGTATTTGTGCAAGAAAAATAAGCTATTAACACATTGCCTCCAGTATAATTGTTGGATGAATTAGAATTATTATGGTTGTTTTCAGTATTATTATTTCCACAAGCAGTCAACCCCAAAGCCAATATTAATAAAATTATTGCTGAAAAAAACTTTTTCATATTTCCTCCCATAAACTATTTTAAGTTCTTATTAAAGAACTCTACAAGTTTGTCAAATGGTATCAAGTTTTTGCCACCACCATCATACAAATCAGTATGAACGGCATCCGGTACAATGAGTAGTTTTTTGTTATCTTTGTATGAATTATCTTTTATCATATTTTCAAAAGCATCTTTTCCAAAATAGCAAGAATGGGCTTTTTCCCCATGCATAACAAGAACTGCACTACGAATTTCGTTACTATATTTCAAAATAGGTTGATTCATAAATGACATACAACCAATAATATTCCAACCACCATTTGAATTTAGTGAACGCTTGTGATAACCTCTCTTTGTTTTATAATAGTCATAATAATCCTTAACAAAAAAAGGTGCATTTTCTGGAAGTGGATCAACAACTCCACCACCAAGAGCATAGTTTCCATTTTTGTAATCGATCAATCTTTGTGCATTTAAGGCTTGCTTTTTAGCATATCTTGCTTCTTCCGAATTTTCATTATCAAAGTAACCATTTGCATTAACTCGAGCCATATCATACATTGTAATGGCCGCAGTTGCTTTAATTCTTGTATCAAGTGCTGCCGCATTTATTGCTAGTCCGCCCCATCCACAAATACCAATAATTCCGATTCTTTCAGCATCAACATTTTCTTGTAAAGAAAGGAAATCTATAGCTGCTTGAAAATCTTCAGTGTTTATATCTGGGCTTGCCATGAATCTAGGTTCACCACCACTTTCTCCTGTGAACGATGGATCAAAAGCAATAGTCAAAAAACCACGCTCTGCCATAGTTTGTGCATAAAGTCCACTGCATTGTTCCTTTACTGCACCAAAAGGTCCACAAACTGCAATGGCAGAATGTTTGCCTAATTCGTTCTTAGGAACATACATATCAGCTACTAGGGTAATTCCATATTTATTGTGAAAAGTTACTTTTTTGTGATTTACTTTTTCTGATTTTGGGAATGTCTTATCCCATTCATTTATAAGATTTAATTCTTTCATTTTTCTCTCCTTAACATTTCATTTTCTTTTTCAAGCATTTCGCTATAATAAACATCAATTTTATAATTTAATTTATCCATAGCCTTATTCATTTCATCAAGTTTTATTTTTAATTTTTCACGCTCATCAATTAAAATTTGCTTTCTTTGACTTGCTGTTTGGTCACCCTCGTCAAATAATTTGATATATTTAACTAACGCTTCAATAGAAATACCAGCATTACGCATACAAACAACAAACTCTATATTGTCTATTTCTTTATCGCCATATTGTCTAATTCCATTTTTTCTTGTAACAGACTTTATAACACCGACTTTTTCATAATATCTTAAAGTATCTGGACTGATATTATACTTTTCGCTTACTTCTTTAATTGTCATTTTCTATCTTTTAACCTCCATTTTTAATATATATAAACTATTATATAACTTGGAGTTAACTCTAAGTCAAGTGTTTTGATAATTTTCTTATGTATATTTAACATTGATTTAGAAATATACACTAAATAATACCAAATTTAAGCGTTTTAACACATTTTTATAAAGAAAAAAGGTATTGAAGACACAATTTATGTGTATCAATACCTATGTTTACTTATGGCAAGGATGATACATTTTGATACAAATGCACACCCCAAGTTGTTTTTTGCACACCCTTGCAAGAAAATGCACACCCCTATAAATTGAAATTTATCGTTCTTGAATTTACCAATTTTTCTTTTCTTTTTTGTGGTCATTATTGTGTTTGCGTTCTTCCACCATTTTCGCAAACCACTCAACCATATTAGGGTCGTAATGCGAGAAGAACGAGCTTTGCTTTTTATCAAGGCTTGCCATAGTTTTCATATCTTCGGCAGAAAGCTCGAAATCGAAAACGTTGAAATTCTGTTCCATTCTTTCGATATGCACGGATTTGGGAATAACCACAATTCCACGTTGCAACTCCCAACGAAGAATAACTTGCGCCACCGACTTATTATATTTCTTTCCGATTGCCGCAATAGTTTCGTTTGTGAAAAGTCCGCCCCTACCTTCGCCGAACGGCGCCCACGCTTCGATTTGTACGCCGTACTTTTTCATCCACTCCTGTGCTTCAATTTGCTGATTAAACGGGTGCGTTTCCACTTGATTTACCATAGGCTTGATTCTTGCAAAACTGCATAAATCAACCATTCTGTCGGGATAGAAATTCGATATGCCGATTGCTTTGAGTTTGCCTTCCGCATATAAATCTTCCAATGCTCTCCACGCCCCGTAATAGTCTGCAAACGGCTGATGTAAAAGCACAAGGTCAATATAGTCAACTTTTAACTTGCGCATAGACTCGTAAACCGACTTTTTACATTCTTCGTAGCCGTAATGCTCAATCCACACCTTTGTCGTGATAAATATTTCTTCACGGGGCACGCCCGATTTTGCAATGGCATTGCCGACTTCTTCTTCGTTGAAATAGCTCTGGGCGGTATCTATATGACGGTAGCCTACTTTGAGTGCATCGAGAACGCATCTCTCACATTCGTCCTTGCTGACCTGATAAACACCGTATCCGAGTTGGGGCATTTTTACTCCATTGCTTAAAGTTACATACTGCATAATAAAACCTCCGCTAAATTACTATTTATCTTTCTGTTGCTAATTACAACTTGCAAATATTATACCACAAAATTCGTAAAAACGCAAAAAAAGAAACCCTACTTGAGAGCTTCTATTTTGATATTTGTTCCATTATTGAAATTAAATGTTATGCTTTTGTCTTAGTAATCGTTAAATTGTCCCACTAATCGTTAAATCGTGGGGTAATCGTTAAATTGTGGTCGTGTTTTTCCAAAGTTTGCTCGTAATTTTCCACTTGAAGATGTACTCGAAATAACAAAAATAAGCCGACACAGCCCAAATTTAGCCTTAATTAAGCCAAATTTAGACGTTTTAGCTCTATTTTCACAAAGAAAAAAGGTATTGACGGCACTTTCTCAAGTGTATCAATACCTATGTTTACTTATGGCAAGGACGATATATTTTGATACAAATGCACACCCCCAAGCGATTTTTTGCACACCCTTGCAAGAAAATGCACACCCCTATAAATTGAAATTTATCTTACTTGTTTTTCCATTATAAAGTTAGTCAAAGCAACGCC
>CAYYMS010000021.1:0-12194 GCA_964473015.1 uncultured Anaeroplasmataceae bacterium
TATTTGATGATATAAGAGAATTATTTGCACAAACGACCGATGCAAAGATTAAAGGTTATGATAAATCAAAGTTTTCCTTTAATGTTAAAGGTGGTAGATGTGAGGCTTGTTGGGGAGACGGAGTAAAACGCATATCTATGCAGTTTTTGCCAGATGTTTATGTACCATGTGAGGTTTGTAAAGGTAAGAGGTATCAATCGGAAACTCTTCAAATAAAGTTTAAAGATAAAAATATTTCGGATGTTTTAGATATGACAGTAGAAGATGCTCTTGAATTTTTTGATGCATTTCCTAAAATTAAATCAAAACTTCAAACCTTATATGATGTAGGATTAGGATATATTAAATTAGGTCAATCCTCTACGACGCTATCGGGCGGAGAAGCCCAAAGAGTAAAGCTTGCATATGAACTTCATTCTAAAATAACTTCTAAAACTTTATATATTTTAGATGAACCTACCACAGGCTTACATGTTGATGATATAAAGCGCTTAATGAATGTAATAAATAGAATAGCTGATAACAAAGCTACGGTTCTAATCATTGAGCATAATTTAGATGTAATAAAGCTTGCTGATTATATTATTGATATGGGTCCTGAAGGCGGAAATAAAGGCGGAACAGTATTATTTAGTGGTAGACCTGAAGATTTAATTAAGTGTAAAAAATCTTATACAGGTCAATATTTATTACCACTGTTAATGGAATAAATTTATAATCCTTTAAGGTGGTAACTTTAGAGGATTATTTTTGTTTGCACTATTCATTTAATTGGGTTATAATTATAAAATAGGGAAGTGGTTATCATGCCTAAAAAAAATGATGAAGATTATATAAAAAAAGAAAAAATAAATGAAATGCTAGAAGATTTAAAAAGGCAAACGGATATAACAGAAGAGGATTTTGAAAATTTGAAAGATTTTATGGAAAAAATATTTAAAAGAGAAAATTCGAAATTATGGAGAGTTTTTTCATTTTTAAAGCAATTCCTTATTAAGAATATTATTTTCTATCTAATATCCTTAGTTGTTATAGGATTATTTATTTTTAATATATCTTTATCTAATATCTACCATGTTTTTTATATTGTATTCGGTGTAAGCTTTATATTATCTTTATTTGAAGTTATCCCTTTCATTGATAAAATAAATCACATTTATATGTATTTGATATTATTCGGTGTAATTCTTATTGATTTTTGCTTATTTAATGAGATATATAAAATCTTTAATACATCGATTCTCTGGATTGTTTATATTATTTTAATTGAAATATTTTATGCTATATTTAAATTTTATTGGATTAAAAGAAAATTTTCATTTTAAGGAGTGAATTTATGGGACAGTATGTATATGTATGTGATTTAGCAAAGGACAATAACTTAGAGCTATTAGCTGGCAATGCCGGAATGAATGCTAAAATTGCTGAGGATATGATTTCAAGACCAGGATTAGAATTTGCTGGATTTTTTGATTACTTTGATAATAAGAGAGTTGTTTTAGTAGGCTCTAAGGATAATAGTTTTTTTACTAGACAAACTCCAAAAAAACAAAGAGAAAATGTTGAAAAGATATTTCAACTAAAGCCACCATGCTTAATATTTTCTAAAAATGTAAAGGTAGAGTCTATTTTTTTAGAAATGGCGGAAAAATACGGGATAAGTGTATTTCACTCTAATTTAAGAACTACACCAACCTCATCTAAGCTTTATACTTATCTACAAGATAAGTTAGCACCGAAAATTTCTGTACATGGAACTTTATTAGATATTAATGGTATGGGAACCTTAATTATAGGTAAAAGCGGAATCGGTAAATCAGAAACTGCTCTTGATTTAATAAAAAGGGGCCATCAACTTATTGCAGATGACTTGGTTGAAATTATGGAGAAGGAGCCAGGAAATCTAGTAGGTACAGCACCTGAAATCTTAAGAAGATATATGGAAATCCGTGGTATTGGTATAGTCGATGTTGTTACCATGTTTGGTGCTGGAGCATATAGGGATAAAAAGAATATACGTATGGTTGTAGAACTACAAACTTGGGATAATGATAAGTATTATGATCGATTAGGTTTAGAAACGCAAAAAATAAAGTATTTTAATACAGAAATTACAAAAATAACAATACCTGTTTTGCCAGGACGGACCGTTTCTTTATTAGTTGAATCTGCAGCTATGAATGAAAAATTGAAGCTTCTTGGACATTTTGCTGCACAAGAATTTATCGAAAAGGTAGATGCAAAAGCAATGAGAGGTGAAGAAGAATGATGAATTATATTGACCCTATGATAAATTTTTTTGGTTTAAAAATTGCTTGGTATGCTGTTTGTATCCTTTTAGGAGTTATGATCGCCGTATGGGCTGGAATTAAAGAGGGAAAAAAACTTGGGATTCCTTCCGATGATGTATACTGGGGAGTTATTATCGTTCTTCCTTGTGCAATCATAGGAGCACGTTTATGGTATATTTTATTTAATTTGGATGACCATTGGACTTTTAAAAGAATTATAGGTTTAGAAGGTGGACTTGCAGGTCTTGCGATTCAGGGTGGCGTTATAGCGGCAATGATTACTATATTTATTTATTGCCGAGTAAAGAAAATATCCTTATATCGTATTTTAGATATTGTAGCACCAGGCTTTTTAATTGGACAAATTTGTGGTAGATGGGGTAATTTTTGCAATCATGAGCTTTATGGCCCTATTGTTAAAAATCCGGGCTTTTTAAAATCAATTCCCATATTAGGAGAAAATATGTTCATTGATGGCGCATATCGTCATCCAACCTTCTTATATGAATCGTTATTAAATCTTATTGGTTTAATACTAATGTTTGTTTTAAGAAGAAAATTTAAAAAGCTTAAGAGTGGAGATTTAATTGGCGGATACTTTGTTTGGTATGGATGTGTACGTATCTTTACAGAAAGCCTTAGAATGATGGGAGATCCTAACGATCCCCTTATGGTTGCAGGTATTCCTGTTTCAATTTTAACCAGTGTATTATTTATAATCGGTGGTGTAGCTTATTTAATCATAAAAAGGTTTATAGGTTCTAAAGAAAATTATCAGGATATATTAACCGAAATTAAAGAAAATAAAATGGACACCATTCTATTTGATTTAGATGGAACCTTATTAGACACAAAGCCATTAATCGATCGTAGTTTTATTCATACTTTTGAACATTTTCGTTCAGATATGAAATTAACCGATGAATTACTTGATTCTTTTTTTGGCCCGACTCTTTATCAGAGTTTCTCAAGATTTTCTGATGATGAAAAAGAAATCGAACAGATGATTGCCTATTATCGTGAATTTAATATTTCTCATCATGATGAAATGGTAAAAGCTATGCCAGGAGCTAAAGCCTTACTATCTAGCCTGCATAAAAAGGGATATAATCTTGGAGTAGTTTCTTCCAAAAAAACGGATTTGGTTTGTCATGGCTTAGAATTATTTGATCTATTAGATTATATGGATATTGTTATTGGGGCAGATGAGGTTGAAAACCATAAACCTGCACCGGATGGAATTCTTTTGGCTATAGAAAAGATAAAAGATAAAAATATGAAGTCCTTAGAAGAATTTAATGCGTCTATAGAAAAAGATAATAAATTTATAAAGATGATGAAAAAGATGTTTCATTCTTCAAAAAAGCAAGTGCAGAAGGTAGCTTATGTAGGGGACACATTAAATGATATAACTGCAGGAAAAAATGCAAATGTTATAACGATAGGCTGTCTTTATATTAAGCATCCGGAGATTATGCTTGATGCTAATCCAGATTATGTTATAGAAGATTTATCTAATATTTTAAAAATTTGTGTGGAGTAAAAGATATGAGTTTTGCGTTAGATGTAAAAAATGATTTATTAAAAATTAATAATCCGGATTCTAACGCAGATCGTTTAGAATTAGAAGCTATGTTACGCTTTGGTGGTGAGGTTGTAATTTCTCAATCTATGTCCCTTACGTTTACATGTAATCATATGGGAGTAATAAGACGGTTTATTAAATTGTGTAAATGTTTTTATACTTTTGATTATATAATCGAATCAAGGATTATTCACCGATTTGATAATCATACTGTTTTCACATGTACCATTACTACAAATGCAAGAAAAATGGTAGAAGATATGAATATTTTAGGTATGGAGTCTAAAGAAAGAATGGATGTATTTTCGAATGAAGAATGGGCAATTGCCTATTTAAGAGGAGCATTTTTAGTTCGTGGTAGTGTAAATAATCCGCAAACAAAAAATAGTCATTTAGAAATTATAACTAATCAAGAATCCGAAATACTATTTATTCAAAAAATTATGAACTTTTTTGAACTAAATGCAAGAATTACCAAGAGGAAAAATTACCTAGTTGCTTATATTAAATCAAAAGGATCTATCGGAGAATTTTTATATCGTGTAGGTGCAAAAAGCTCTATGGAATATTATGAAGATGTCATTATTACAAAAGAAATAAAAGCGAATGTTAAAAGGACGATAAATTTAGATATTGCGAATCAGGATAAGACAAATGCCTCATCCTTAGAACAAATGAAGTATATAAAATACCTTGAATATAATTACCCATTAGAACGTTTAGACTCAAAAATACTTATGGTAATGAAAATAAGAAAAGATTACCCTGAACATTCTCTTACCCAATTATTAGATATTATCCATGATGAGTATGACCCAAAATTAACAAAGTCAGGATTAAACCATCGCTTTAGAAAAATAAAAGAAATGGCTAAAGAATTAGCCTTAAAGAAAAGAGAAGAACTATGATTGGAATTGATTTGGTTGAACATAAAGATATTATGAATAAAGATGAGCGTTTTTTAAAAAGAGTTTTGTCTTTAAAAGAATATGAAATATATTTAACGTTAAAAAATAAAAAACGCCAAATAGAATACGTCGCATCACGCTTCGCATCTAAAGAGGCGCTTTTTAAAGCTTGTAAGAAATTTTCACAACATATAGATCTAAAAGACATTACCATCTTAAACGATGAGATAACGCATGCTCCATATATATGTTGTGAAAAACTTAATATTCCATTAGAATTATCTATAACGCATACAGATAATTATAGTTTAGCTATGGTTATACTTCTTCCATAATATGGTGTCTATTTCTTAAAAATAGTAACGCTATATTAAATAATCCTGTTACAAATACAACAATATATATTATACGAGAAAGAACAGAATTGTTTCCAAATAAATAGGTTATTAAATTAAAATTAAATATCCCAACTAAGCCCCAAAGAATTGCACCAATGATTGTGATGACTAGGGCTATTTTTTGTATTATGCTCATTTTCAAATTCCTCCTTCATTGATATTTTTACCAAAAAGTTATAACTTATGCATATTTAATTTTTTTCTTACATAATATCTATTGAATAGAAATGGGTGGATGAAAATGAAAAAATTAATTTACAGTATCTTATGTGGTCTTATGTTGTTATTAACAAGTTGTAACAAAGCAGATGTAAAAAAGGATGGAATAAAGGTGGTAACCGACTATCTAGCCTCTTTAGATTCCTATGAATTAAACTGTGACATGACTATACATCGGGCAAACAAAGATGTAAAAATGGAAGTAGTAGTCGATTATTTAAAACCAAATTATTATAAGGTAAGTTTTAACAACAAAAGTGGTCATGAACAGGTAATTGTAAAAAATGATGAGGGTGTTTTTGTTTTAACTCCTTCTTTAAACAAAGAATTCAAGTTTGATAGTGATTGGCCTATGAATAGTACACATGCTTATTTATTAGAAGGAATATGTAATGATATTAAGGCGGATAGTACATCTACATTTAATTTAGATGGAGATACTATAGTTATCGAAAGTAAACTTTCCAATAAAACGAATACATCATCTAAAATTAAATTTTATTTTGATTCAAAAGCCAAAAAACCTGTAAAGGCAAGTTTGCTAGATGATAACAATAATGAGCAGATTTTAGTTGAATTCAATGAATTTACGCCTAATAAATCCTTGAAAAAAGATTTATTTAATACAAAGTACATTATGGAAGAAAATTCCAATCAAAAGGAAAACACAGAAGATAAAGAAGAAAACAAACCAACTGTGTTGACAATTACTGCAGGCTTTGTTTGTGATGGTTCTGTTTTATCCTCATCTAAAATCGAAGAAAATAGTACGATATTATGTTATACAGGAAGCAGTAATTATACTATAATCGTAAAAAAAGCCGAGGTTTATTCTAAGCCAGTGGTAATGGAAGAATTTAAGCAGGTGGAATATTTAGAATGTGGATTGTTATTATCTAATGAAAATTATTCAAGATATTTTATAGATGAAATAGAAGTAAGCATTTATTCAAACACATTAACACTAGATGATATTTTATCTATCGCTTCTGATATAACTTTATCATAAAAATAAATTAAGTAGGTGATGGTATGTTTTAATACTAAGACCTACTTTTTTTATTATATGGCGTAGTTCAGTTTTCTTTTTGTATAAATATAGAAGAAACTAGCTATTAAAAAAGTTAAGATTTCACTTACAGGGAAAGCCAAATATACTCCTATTTCTTTCAAAGATAAACTTAATAGAAAGGAAAGCGGAAGCAATAAGATCATCTGCCTTAAAAGAGTAATAATTAAAGATAAAAATCCTTTCTGGATTGCTTGTAAATAAGAAGCAAGGATATAACTTCCACAACCAAAAACAAAAGAAAGAGAGGCAATTCTTAGTAGAATAGTGGTAGATGCTATCGCTTCGTTATCTTTATAGAACATAGCCATTAAAAGATGGGGAATCGTTAAAAAAATAATCATTGCAAGCAGTCCTATGCCCAGCGATAAAAATACAGAATTTTTTACAACCTCATTAAGTCTTTTCCTATTTTTAGCGCCATAACAATATCCCATGATAGGCATTGTACCTTGAGAAATGCCGCTTACTCCCATATATACAAAGTATTGTAACTTATAATAAATACCAAAGGTTGTAACGGCTAAATTATGAATAGAAACTAAAATATAATTCATACAGGTTACCATAAAAGAAGGAATAGCACTAATAAAAACGGAAGGAATACCTACTTTATAAATAGAAATAAAACAATTTTTATGAATTTTAAAATTTTTAAATGATATTCGAATCTTATTTTTCTTTGATAAAACAAATAAAGTCATTAAAATAAAAGATACAATTTGTCCGATTACCGTTGCAATACTTGCTCCTAAAACACCTTGGTTATAGTTAAATATTAAAATCGGATCTAATATCACATTTACTATTGTTCCAGCAAGTAGTGATATCATAGGAAGCATCATTTTACCATCGGCTTGTAAGATTTTTTCCATTGCGATTTCAATGATGGTAGTAAAACTAAACAAGATAATTAAATTAATATAGGTAAGAGCATATTCTATAACTTGCTTATCCTTTGTAAAACTTTCTATAAATGATTTTGATAAAGATAATCCTAAGATTAGCACAATTCCATAATGAAAAAAAGAAATAAGTATACCAAAGGTTGCTGCATTAGAAGCTTGTTCTTGTCTCTTTTCCCCAAGCTTCATAGAAACGTAGGCATTGATTCCTACACCTATTCCCACAGCAATAGCAAGGATTATGTTTTGGATTGGATAAACTAAAGAAAGAGCATTCATAGCAAGAGGATCAAAATTTGTTATATAAACGGAATCAATAATATTATATAAAGATTGAATTAGCATAGATAGTGCTGGTGGAATAGACATCTTTATGATTAAAGGTAACACTTTTTTATCATTCATTAGATAAAACCTCCAAATAAAAATACCTCGTATCTTACGGTTTGGGTTACTCCGAAACCGAAAAATACGAGGCTTAATAGCATAGAGCATTTTATCATAATTATTTAGAATTGTAAAGAGAAATAAAATGTTGAATTGAATAATAAACTATTGATAAATTTTCATTTTATGATATTATGAAAATGTAGTTAGAAACAATGCTTAGGGAACTAGTAATTTTGAAGCATGGCTACGACAATTTCATTTTATTTGCGTTACTAGGATACGGAAGATGAGAGATTAAAGGAAGCTCTCTAAAAAGATTATTATCTTTTTTCGTATCCTTTTTTTATTTTATTAGGAGGAAATTATGGATAAAGAAAAAATTAAATTTGAATTATCAGATTTAGAAATTAAAGTTTTGAAAATTATAAAGGATAATCCTTACATTAAAGTGGAGGAGATAGCAAAAACTATATATTTTAGTTTTTCATATGTAAAACTTGTGATTCATTCCTTAAAACAAAAAGGTATTATAGAAAGAATAGGAGGAAGAGGAGGATATTGGTTCATAAGAAATAGTATCTAATTTTTCTATAAATACAATGTATTATCTTTATATTTTTGGGATATACTATAATTGTCTTAAAAAGACAGTATCTATCATAATCTCCCTAAAAGATAGATAACTTTTTTCATAAGCAAACTATAACTCTCCCAATTAGGAATAAAGAACAGCATTTTTGCTGTTCTTTATTCCTTTATATTGATATTTTAAAGTTTTATGATAGAATATTTTAGAAGATGTTCCTTGCATAACCATCTTCTAAAATATAAAAAACAAGGAGAAAATCAATTATGAAAAAATTTAATATACAATGGATTGCAGAAACTGCAATTATCGCAGCGTTATATGCTGCTTTAACATGGCTGCTTGCTCCAATATCTTATGGGTCTATTCAATTTCGTATTTCTGAAGTACTTATATTGCTTGTTATTTTTAAACCATCTTATAGTGTAGCTTTAATCCTAGGTTGCTTTATTGCCAATACGACATCGTCTTTAGGATGGTGGGATATGGTGTTTGGTACATTAGCAACTGCAATAGCCGTGATACCAATGATAAAAATTAAAAAAATATGGCTTTCTGCATTATTTCCAGTTATAAGTAATGGTATTATTATTGCTATAGAGTTATATTTTTCATTGGATATAAAGCCTATTTGGTTAAGTGGTATTACTGTTGCTTTAGGAGAGGCAGTAGTGCTATACTTTATTGGAATTCCTGTGATGATATCTATTTCAAAAAATGAAGGTATAGTGGAATTACTTCATCTAGATGTCTCCCATTTAAGTACAAAGTCATTTTTAACTTTTATAGAGGCATTAGCTATCGCGATATCCTGTTTAGGAGTTATTTTGTTTATCGCCTATCCTTTATATAATATCGTTGAAATAGGAATAGAAGATGGAAAAGAAGTAGCACAGACATCTAGCTTTTCTGCACTTACAATGTGTAAAAACCATTTATGGGCATTATTATTCCCCTTATTTTCCGTGGGCTATGGCATTAGTTTTTTATTTGCAAAAAGAAAAGTAAAACTATGTTTAACTATAGCTAACGCATTATTTTTGTTAATTCCGTTTATCCTTGTGGGATGTTATTATTCCTTTGCAATTTCTTATCCCTATTATTATGGATATTTAATATATATTGTGCTATTGTTAGGTATAGGAGTATTAGGATATAGTAAAGATAAACCCTTAAAAAATAATTTAGAAGGAAATGAAATTTATTAAATTTCGTTTCCTTTCCCTTTTTATAATTGGTTGAAAAAGGAAGTATATTATGCTAAAATTAGTTGAAAATTATAATGAAGGTGATTTAATGAAAACAATATTAGTAACGGGTGGAGCAGGATATATTGGTTCTCACACTTGTGTGGAATTGTTAGAAAAAAATTATAGAGTTATTGTGGTAGATAATTTATGCAATTCATCAAAAGAATCTTTAAATAGAATTAACGCAATAACGAAAAAAGAAGTAGATTTTTATAAAATTGATTGCTGTAATAAAAGAAGATTTGAGCAAATATTTAAAGAGAATAAAATTGATGCGGTTATTCATTTTGCAGGGTTAAAAGCGGTTGGAGAAAGCGTTCAGAAGCCTTTAGAATATTATCAGAATAATCTTATATCGACTATGAATCTTATCGAACTTATGGGCAAATATAATTGTAATAACTTGGTTTTTTCATCTTCTGCAACCGTATATGGAGATCCAGTTTCTGTGCCTATTTATGAAGATTTTGACTTGCATGTAACGAATCCTTATGGTAGAACAAAATTAATGATTGAAGATATGTTAAGAGATTATGCAAAAGTAAATGCAAATATGAATATAGCCTTATTGCGATATTTTAATCCAATTGGTGCTCATCCAAGCGGGTTAATCGGTGAAGATCCAAATGGAATTCCCAATAACTTAATGCCATATATTACTCAGGTTGCCATTGGAAAAAGAAAAGAATTAGGCGTTTTTGGAAACGATTATGATACGATAGATGGAACAGGGGTAAGAGATTATATTCATGTTTGTGATTTGGCTCGTGGACATGTTTTGGTTTTAAATAAGCTTTTCACAAATAGCGGATTAGTGACCTATAATTTAGGAACAGGAAATGGATATAGCGTTCTTCAGGTACATCATGCTATGGAGAAAGCATGCGGTTTTAAAATACCGTATGTGATAAAACCTAGAAGAGATGGGGATATTGCTGCTTGTTATGCATCGGGAGAAAAAGCAAAAAAAGAAATTGGATTCGAGACAAAGTTCACATTAGAGGATATGTGTAGAGATTCTTGGAATTGGCAAAAAAAGAATCCAAATGGTTATAAAACGAAAAAAGAAGTGGTTTATAATTAAGGAAGAGAAGGAAATTATCTTCCTTTCTTTTTTGCATTAAAAATGTGTTATAATTGTAGTAAGGATTGTTTAAAGGAGTTATAGTATGTTAGAAGAAATTAGGGCTTATCGAAACGAAAAGAATAGTTTATTTATTAAAAGAATTATTCCAAATTGTAAACCATGCCTAGGTTTATATACAAAAGATTTAAAAAGCATTGCAAAAAAATTAGTACAGGAGAAAAAATTTTCATTTTTAGAGGAGATGCATGAGTATTACGATGAAGATTTAATCCATGTTCTAATGATTACTTATATAAAAGATTATGACGTAATGTTTTTCTATTTAGAAAAAGCAATTCCTTTAATCAATAATTGGGCAATGTGTGATCAATTGGTAATGAATTTAAAAATTGTAAAGAAGCATAAAGAAAAAATTCTAAAAATTTTAGAAAGATATAGATATTCATCTAATGAATATGAAGTACGATTTGTTTTAATTATGTTGCTTTCCCATTATTGTGAATTGGAATATAAAAATTATATATTTGATGTAATAAATACCTGCTTTAAAGATGCTTATTATATAAAAATGGGGATTGCATGGTTATTATGTGAGTGCATGATTAAGATGAAAGAAGAAACTTTATCTTACTTATATAAAACCGATTTAGAAGATTGGATTATTAATAAGGCAATTCAAAAAATGGTGGAGTCATCAAGAATTACTTCTGAGGAAAAAGAGTTTTTAAAAAGTTTAAAGAAGTCAAAGGAGAACCAAATATGATGCGGTTAGATAAAATGCTTGCTCATTGCGGGTATGGTACAAGAAAACAAGTAAAAGAATTTATACGTAAAGGATTCGTTTTAGTCAATGGAGAAATCATTCGTAATGATGATTTTAAAATTGATGAGAACAAAGATGAGGTCATTATTGCTGATGAAAAAGCAAACTATGAAAAAAATATTTATATAATGCTTAATAAGCCAGCAGGGTATGTAAGTGCGACTTATGATGCTTTTGATCCGATTGTAACGGATTTAATTGAAGGTTATGATTATAAATCTCTTTTTCCTGTAGGGCGATTAGATAAAGATACGGTTGGATTATTATTAATTACAAATGATGGTGAAATGGCGCATAGATTATTGTCACCTAAGAATCATGTAAAAAAAACATATTTTCTAAAATTTGAGGGTGAGTTTAAAAAAGAATCCTATAAAAAATTTGAAGAAGGTGTCGTATTAGACGATGGATATAAATGTATGGCTGCCGAGTTTCTAGACTTAGGAAATAATGAGGGGAAAATCATTATTCAGGAAGGAAAATATCATCAAGTAAAAAGAATGATGGAAGCCGTTGGATGTAAGGTAATCTATTTGAAAAGAACGGAGTTTGGAAACTTAAAATTGGACGAAAATTTAAAAGAAGGAGAGTATCGTCTTTTAACAGATGAAGAAGTTTCTTTATTAAAATAAAAAAATCGAAGAATTGCTAAAAAAATAGTTGACAATAAGGATATAAAGTGA
>CAYYMS010000022.1:0-6527 GCA_964473015.1 uncultured Anaeroplasmataceae bacterium
TATTGGTTGTATTATAGTAATAGGTTACCGTTCCATTTCCACTATTTCCACTTACGCTTGGGGTTGACTTCGTTCCGCCATACGTATACCCACTCATACTTACCGTTACACTTGGCGTTGCTTTAGAAATCGTAAAGGATTTTGTAGATGTCGTTACGGCTTTATAATTTGTTGTTGCAGCTACTGTCGCATACATATAGTAGGTTCCTGCGTCTAGGCTTGTGGCACTTGTAACTGTACTCCATTTCGTTCCGCCACTATTACTATTGGTTGTATTATAATAATACGTTACATCACCACTTCCACTATTTCCACTTACGCTTGGACTTGACTTCGTTCCGCCATACGTATACCCATTCATGCTTACCGTTACACTTGGCGTTGCCTTGGCAATCGTAAACTTCACTGCGTCTGTCGTTACAGCGTTATAATTGGTCGTTTCGGCTACCGTCGCGTACATATAGTAGTCTCCAGCATCTAGGCTTGTCGCACTTGTTACGTTACTCCATTTCGTTCCACCACTGTTACTATTGGTTGTATTATAATAATACGTTACGGTTCCACTTCCACTATTTCCACTTACGCTTGGACTTGATTTCGTTCCGCCATACGTATACCCATTCATGCTTACCGTTACGCTTGGGGTTGCCTTGGCTATTGTAAAAGTAAAATCTAAAGAATCGGTTGAATCATTATCCCACTTATAATCATCTTTTAAAGATACAGTAACTGTTTGACTTCCAGCATTGGTTCTTTTATTCCCAGATATTGTCATTTTATCAGAATCATAACCCGTTGGAAGATAGGTTTGTTCACTGCCATTATAGGTAAATGTGGTTGTTAAAGCTTTAGGACGATTCACTGCCGTTAAAGTTTTTGAAAAATAAACATTACTTCCACTTTGATATAAAGAAGAATTTGAAGAGGTATAACTAAAATTACTTACAGAAGCATGTGTTGCAATTAATGCACCATTTTTTGGATCACCATTAATTGTTAAATTTATTGCACTTCCCGTATAACCATTTAAATCTAGATAAGCTGTAGTGTTATATGAAGATGCTTTAATTCTTATTCCTTTAGAAAAACTTGTATTTCCTTTTATATATGTAGTGCCCGTACATTGTATATCTAAATCAAATGTTGTTGCATTTATAAAATTAACATTATTATACACATTCATAGCATTAGCTGAATCATAATATAATCCTCCATTTCTAGCATTAGAAGTATCAATGGTTAGATTATTTAATTCAAAATTTTTTCCTCCATTAAATTGAATATAACTATTAGAAAATGCAATTTTTGAAGTGGATTTATTCGTACCTCCATTGATTATTAAATTTGAATTATAATTAAATTCCAAATAATCCGCGAACGTAAGTGTGTGATTATTTAAATTAATCGTATGAGTAACTTCTCCATCATCAAAATTTAACTCTACATGATTCGATAAAGTTTCATTACTTGTTAATGTGTATGTACCACCACTACTGGATCTTAAAAATTCCTCTATCCCAGCCGCATGTACTTCTCCTAAATTTTGATTTGTTATTCCTAATTTCTTTAAAGGATTATATAAAACTGTAAATAATCCTCCAAATATAACCAATAGAAATAAAATTAATTTCTTTTTCATAGCAATTACCTCCACAAAAAGTTTATGAAAAATATTTATAAAAAATAAAAATATTGAAATGATTTTTATAATATTTATTGAAACGTTTTCATTTAATTAATTATATGGCGAAAAAAGAATAATGTCAACAAATTATGTTAAATACGACACAGAATTCACATATATTCTTATTTTTTTTTAGTTTTTTTAGGATTTTTATTCGTTTCTTTCCATTTTTTAGAATTTTATTTCAAATAAAAAAACCATTAACTAAATGGTTTCTAAATATTAGGAAGGTAAAACTTCATTTACCAAATCTGGAAATTGATCAATAAATTCTTTAGTTGACAATTCCTTTCCTTTATATATCACTTTATCCGTTGCAATAAACCCACTTTTCGAAGTAAGAATTAAATGATTTTGATAAACCGATTGTATTCCTCCATATGGTAGATACTGCATAGTAATTGGTCCCTTATATAAATAGACATTCTTTAATATTAATGGATATCCTAAATACGTGGTATGAATATCGCTACCTATTTCTACTTCTTGATTGAAATCAAAATTATTTGTTGTATATATCATATTATCCTCCATTTATATTCTTCCCTTATTTTAAAAATATAGTCTACTTTTTAGAAAAAGTAGACTCATTCTTTTATTTTTTTATTCCATGACAGAATTTATATTTCATACCACTTCCACAAGGACATGGATCATTAGGGCCAACATTGGCAAATTTTTTATCTTTTACCTTAGGCTCATTCTTTTTAACCGTATTTTGATCTTGGTTCGTTTGTAAACCCTTTAAGGTATCCTCATCCTTAGGAGCTTCTGTAACTCGATGCTGTACACCTAAGGAGGTATGCATTGCTGTAATTAAAATTTCTTGATTGATTTTCTTTGTTAATCTTTCAAAACGTAAATATCCTTCTCTTTGATATAATTCTAAAGGATTGGTTTGCGCATAAGATTGTAGATGAATTCCTTGACGGAATCCTGCCATATCATCAATATGTTCTCTCCAATTTCTATCTAGAATAGGAAGAATAATTCGTTTAATTTGGAACATTACGTTTTCTTCGATTACATTCGGATTTTCCTTTTTAACTTCCTCAGGTACTAATTTTGTTAATATTTCTCTAATAAAATTAATTCTTTTATCTAAATCATCACATGCAATTTCATATAAATAATCTATGATATCTTGATCATCATCATAATTACGAATTACATTAACATCCACCATATTTGGTCTAAATAATTTTTCATTAAACATTTGAGCAAGCTTATCATCATCAAATTTACCAGAGTTCATAAAATTATCTACCACATCTGTTATCGCATTTTTCATTAAATCCTTTAATAATTTATCCAAATCTTTTGCTTTTATAACTTCCTGACGCTGTGCATAGAAGATTTCACGTTGTCTACGAATAACATCATCATATTTTAAGATATTCTTTCTTGAATCAAAATTAATACCCTCTATTTTGGTTTGTGCCATGGTAACTAATTTTGTTAGCATCTTATTTTCTAAAGCTTGCGATTCATCTCCCTCTGACATCCAACGAATGCACATAGCTAAACGATTTTTAAAACTATCTCCTGCAAATCGTTGAATTAAGTCATCCTCGCAAGAAATAAAGAATCTTGAATATCCTGGATCTCCCTGACGACCCGCACGACCACGCAACTGATTATCAATACGACGAGACTCAAATCTTTCCGTACCTAATACAGCAAGTCCTCCTAATTCCTTTACGCCTTCAGCAAGCTTAATATCGGTTCCACGACCAGCCATATTCGTAGATAGGGTAATAGCTCCTATTTCACCTGCATGCGCAATAATTTCGGCTTCTCTTTCGTGATTTTTCGCATTTAATACCTCATGAGGAAGATGTTCTTTCACTAGCATTCTATGTACAAGTTCTGATGTTTCAACATTGGCTGTACCAATTAGAATCGGTTGGCCTTTTTCATGACGCACTTTAATTTCTTCTATCATTGCTTTAAATTTATATTCGGGTGTTAAAAATAATAAATCTGGCATATCATCACGTATAACTGGACGATTGGTTGGAACCTCAACCACATACATATTATATATGTTTCTAAATTCTTCTTCCTCTGTCTTTGCCGTACCTGTCATACCAGATAGCTTTTTATACATACGGAAGAAATTTTGATAAGTAATCGTAGCAACCGTAATCGTTTCTTTCTTTATTTCAACGCCTTCTTTTGCCTCTATAGCTTGATGTAATCCCTCAGAAAATTGACGTCCCTTTAAAATACGTCCTGTAGAGGCATCAACAATTAGTACGGCACCATCTTGAACAACATATTCTTTACCATCGGCAAAAATATATACTGCTTTTAAAGCATTATTAATTCTATGAACAAGCATAACATGTTCAACATCATAAATATTATCGACTCTAAAAAACTTCTCCGCTTTTTCTACACCAGAAGGTGTTAAGGAAATTGTTCTAGATTCTATATCGATATTATAATCCTCTTCTTTTAAGGCCTTGACAAAAGTATCTGCCTTTTCATATAAACCATTATCATCCTTTGTTGGACCAGAAATAATAAGCGGTGTTCTTGCCTCATCAATTAAAATAGAGTCAACCTCATCTATGATAGCATAATTTAGTCCTTTAACTTGCGTAACTTCATCATAGGAAGGAACCATATTATCTCTTAAATAATCAAAACCTAATTCCGAATTTGTCGAATACATAATATCACAGGAATAGGCTGCCTTTTTTTGTTGTCGGTCTAACTCTCTTAAATTTAATCCTACCGTTAAGCCTAAGTAACGATAAATTGCTCCAATTTCACCATTTGCCTCACGACCGGCAAGATACTCATTGACCGTTACAATATGCACACCATTTCCAGATAGAGCGTTTAAATAAGCAGGGAAAACTGCGGTTAAGGTCTTTCCTTCTCCTGTTTTCATTTCGGCTATATTTCCACCATGAATTGCACATGCTCCTAATAACTGTACATGAAAGGCCTTCATTCCTGTAACACGGTATGCCGCTTCTCTTGCTACCGCATATGCTTCTACTAATATATCATCTAAACTTTTACCATTTTTTAATAATTCTTTTAAATAAGGTGTTTTTGCTTGCAACTCTTCATCGGATAGTTTTTGCATCTCTTCATCTAATGCCTCTATCTTATTTGCAAGTTTATCACAACGTTTCATTTCCTTATATCCAGAATCAAATAATTTCTTTAATCCCATACGCATCTATAAAATCCTAAAAGGATACTTCCTTTCTAAAGTCTCTAATATTTATCATACTATAAAACCATATTTTTTTCAATAATTTATATAAAATAAATAGGGGCTACTATGGATATAGCCCCTAAAATTTATTATTTACTTTGCATCGGTTTCTATAATTGCGTAATCTCCATCAGAACGTAAATAGATAACATTTGTTTTTCTTGTTGCCTTATCTAGATAAATAAAGAAATCATGTCCCAACATTTCCATTTGATCGATGGCCTCTTCTGAAGTCATTGGCTCTAAATCTACATGCTTTCCACGTACAATTCTTTCATCCTGAACTGCCTCCTGTGGAACATCCATCGTTCGAATTCCCTGTTTACCAATTTTACTCTTTGTCTTGTCATTATAACGACGAACCTGCTTTACTAGTTTATCGATTGCCCCGTCTAGTGCTGCATAAATATCTGTATCCATTACTTCGGCACGAAGTATGATATTTTTAGATGGAATTGTAACCTCAACCTTATGATATGCCTTATAAACCTTACAAACAACTCTTGCAGATACATTATCATAGTCGGATAAGATATCCTCAAGTTTTCCTAATTTTTTTATGGCATACTCTTTGTTGGCATCGGATGGATTAAATCCATTCTTTCCTACAATTTCTACCTTCATATATATCACTCCTTTTCTTACTTTAATTATAGCAGTTTTGTAAAGCGTTTACAATAGGTTTTTAAATCTTGTAAACATTTTGGGCTTGTAAGCCTTTATCGCCAACAACTAAATCAAATTCTACCAATTGGCCTTCACTAAGTGTTTTAAAGCCTTCATCTAAAATAGAACTATAATGTACAAATATATCATCATAATTCTCTTTAACTATAAAGCCATATCCTTTCTCATTGTTGAACCATTTAACTTTTCCTACTAACATTTATTTTCTCCTCCTTGTTGTAGTTTAATGATACCTCTTTTAAGATACCATTTACAAGAAAAATAAGTCCAAAAAGTTCGACTACTTTTTTATAAAAAATGTCAATATAAAAAGATTTTTTTGGTTTAATTTACTTATAACATTAAGTGCCTCAATTGTAGAGATATAATCTACTGCAATTCGATCAATAAATATAAAAAAATACTTTTTTTGATTCCAAAATTTTTTTATAATTTCGTTATATTCTTTTACAAAATAATTGTAATCAATTGAATAGTATTTTTTAAAAATAGATAATATAGTACAACTATATTCTTCTAACGGAATTATCTCAATTTCAAATTCTATAGGATATTTCTTATAACAAGTCTCACACAAATATTCTTTTTGCTTTTTTAAAAAATTTGTAAAAGTCCTTTGGATATAAAATTTCTTCTTACATTTATAGCATATCATACTTTTTTGTTATTAGGAAATCTTCAAAATCTTTCTTGTTTTATCAATACTTATATTTGCAATCCTCGCAATCATTTCTATGGTTAATCCAGATATATACATATTACGAATCAACTCTTTTTCTTTTAATTCTATTTCTTGTTGAATCTTTGCTCTTTCTTCCTGTCTTCCTTTTTCCCTTATTTCTTCAAATACTTTACTCATCTTCGCTCTTTCTTCCTGTCTTCCTTTTTCTCTTATTTCTTCAAATACTTTACACATTT
>CAYYMS010000023.1:0-4673 GCA_964473015.1 uncultured Anaeroplasmataceae bacterium
TTTTTGGCTGAATCTGAAAAATTCATCCACGGAAGTTTGGCAGTGTCCCTAAAAAATTAGATTTTTGTTATGTTGTTGAAGGAAATATTTCTCATTTAGAGGCATATGATGCTTCTAAAATCGCCCATATGAAAACTTTCACAGATTTTTTATTAATTTCTCAAGCAAAAAGAGCATTTTTATTACTCGGAACGGGAATGTATTCTAGTAATTTCTCTAAAAGAGCATCCATGATAAATAATATTCCGTTTCAAATAATTGAATTCTGATCTAATGGAAATTTCTAAAGTTGTTTGGAATTTTATCAAAATAATTTGCTTTTGGTGTGTTCTTCAAAGTATGCTATATTGGCCAACCAGCTTCTATAGTTTAAGATCAATTTTTGTTATTCTTGCAATTACAATTATTATATGTAATGTAAAGGCTCTTACTAATTATCGAACAAATGCATCTGGACTTGTATTCATAACATTTTTGATTATTTGTGACTGCATATTTATAGATGGTGTTAAAACGACTCTGGCAGTAAGTTCTTCATATATATTTGGAATTTTGTTATTTTGTTTTAAGGATAATTATAAAATTAATCTATTGGAGAGCATAACAAAATGGTTAGCAATAATTTTAGCAGGAGGAATAATTATATATATAGCATGGCTTTTTCTTCCTATTCCTCATTATAATATTCTAAAGTCTCCCTATGGCTATGGTGATTTTTATAACTATATTTTCTTTGTTAAACCTACTGCTTTTATGTTAGTTCCAAGATTTTCTGGGCCTTTTATGGAGCCTGGACATCTCGGAATGATAGGAGTTTTTTTTCTATATGCCAATAAATTTAATTTTAAAGACAAAAAGTATCTATGGGTAATACTGCTTTCTATAATACTTTCACTGTCGTTAGCTGGGTACGTTCTACTATTGTTCGCATACATTTTTAATTCAAGAATTTCTTTTACAAAAATTCTATCATTTTCCCTAATCATAGGTTGGTTATTTTTATTTTCTACAGAGATATGGGATGGAGGAGACAACCCTCTAAATACTACAATTTTTGAAAGATTAGAATATGATGAAGAAAAAGGAATTTCGGGAAATAATCGTAATTTCAATTATACCGATGAGTATTTCTCAAAAATGTGTGAAGACAAAAGTATTATCTGGGGCATTGGATTTGATAACTTTAAGAAAGGACTGGATGAAGGGAAAATTGGAGGAGCTGGAATTAAAGTATTTTTGATGCAATATGGTATCATTGGAACAATTTTAGTGTTATTATATTATTTGATAATTTCATCATATGGAATTGACAAAAAATATTCATTTGGATTTTTTGCTTTAATTGTTATCTGTTTTTTTCAAAGAGCTTATCCAACGTGGACTGCATGGTTATTACCATATATTTCCAGTATTGCAACCTCACACGATATAAATGTAAAATTGTATGAATATAAAAAAAGAAATTAAAAAGCTAACAAGTTATAACTATTTCAGTCGTAAACTTGCTTTATTCATTTATTGTATTTATTGTAGATTTAAATATAAACTTAACATAGAAAATTCGGGGTGCTCAAAATTGAAAAAGACAATAATTGGAAAAGGGAACAAAATGAAAGTTAAAAATAAAAGTATAATTGATAATCTTTCTTTGATTGTCAAAGGGAATAATAATTATATAGAAATAGGAGAAGACTGTAGAATAGGACCTAATTGCGTAATACGTGTGGAAGGAAGTAATATAGTGATACTTATTGGTGACAATACAACTTTTACTCGATCCGTTGAACTTTGTGCTCAAGAAGATAATACTAAAATTACTCTTGGGAATAATTGTATGTTATCTAATTCAATTATTATCCGTACAAGTGATTCTCATCCAATTTTTGATATAAATAATCATCAGCGTATTAATCTGCCAGGAAATGTAAAAATAGGAAATAATGTTTGGATAGCTCCCAATTGCAAAATCATGAAGAATTCGATAATTGGAAATGGAGCAATAATTGGATCTGACACAACTGTATCAAAATCAGTTCCAGATAACTGCCTATATGTTGGCAGACCAGGGAAAGTAGTTAAAGAAAATATATATTGGAACAGGAATAAACTCTTTTAATAAAATATGTTACATTCGACAAATTACAACTATACAATAATAATTCCACATAAAAATATTCCTAGCTTACTCAAACGATGTATTGATTCTATTCCTAAGAGAAAGGATGTTCAAATTATAGTAGTAGATGACAATAGTGATTCTGATATTGTTAATTTTGATACTCTTTCTTTATGGGATAAAAGAATTGATTTTATCTTTTCAAAAGATGGTAAGGGGGCTGGTGCATGCAGAAACAAAGGATTAGAAAAAGCTTTAGGGAAATGGGTTATATTTATTGATGCAGATGATTATTTAGTCAACAACCCAATTGACATATGGGATTCTCATATCAATTCAGAAGCCGATATCATTTATTTTAATGTAACAAGTGCGGATTGTGATAGTATGCAATTGGCCAATAGACATAAAGAAAAAAATAAAGAATCTTTACGTCTTTCTAAGAATGAAAAACAATTGCATAGATATTTACGCTTTATGTACACTGAACCATGGGGAAAATTAATAAAAAGAGAGTTCTTAAATCAAGAAAATATTAAATTTCAAGAATCATTGGTTGCTAACGATTATAAGTTTTCAATATTAACTGGATTAAAAGCTAATCACATAAAATTTGACAATTCAATATTTTATTGTGTTACTGTTAGAAAGGATTCTTTAAGCCATTCTATGTTCCAAAAGAAAGAGAAAGTTTTTAGTAGGATAGAAGTATATAGTGATATCCAACAAGTTTTTAAGTCTAATAATATAAAACTATATCCTTTATATTCATTCGTGATCCAAGCTTCTATTTTATCTGACATTAAAATAGAAGAACTATTACTTCATTTAAAAAAATTAAGGATAGGAAAATCTCAGATAATCATTGGAGTTCTAAAAGCACTTTTCAGCAGTGCAAAATTATCACTTTTAAGAAAATTTAATCTTCCATTTTGTGGCTTTTAAAAATCGAAATATGATTTCTGTCTGTATGGCAACATATAATGGAGAAAAATTTCTCCGAGAACAAATTGATTCTATATTATTACAGTTACGAGTTAATGATGAACTAATTATTTCCGATGATGGCTCAACCGATAATACGATAAGAATTATTGAATCATATAAAGATGACAGGATAAAATTCTTTAAAAATTTATCAAAACATGGAGTAAACTCAAATTTTGAAAATGCAATTTATCATGCTAAAGGAGATTTTATATTCCTTTCTGATCAAGATGATGTTTGGCTTCCGGGAAAAGTTGACGCATGTGTAAATGCTCTTAAAAATGCTGATTGTGTCATACATGATGCAATTGTGGTTGATAAGGATCTTAACATAATAACTGAATCATTTTTTGAAATACGTAATTCAGGGTCTGGTTTTTGGAAGAATTTATATAAAAACACATATGTAGGATGCTGTATGTCATTCCGAAAAAGTATTCTTGAATACGTACTTCCATATCCTTCTAATTTACCTATATTTCAAGAAGGATGGATTGCCATGTTGGCTGAGTTAAATGGGAGAGTAGCTTTCATAAATATTAAAGGAATATTATTTAGACGACATTCTTCGAATACTTCATGTACTGTAAAAAAAAGTACTTTTTCTCGTGTTCATCAGTTATCTTATAGAGTAAAACTTTTATGGCTAATTATAAATAGACAATTTAAAGTGTTGTTCGGTCATTTGGCTGGGTGACAAGACATCTGTAATTACAAATATTACTACTTGTTTTTCTGAATGAAATTAAGTAACTGTCCAATTATGTCATTTGCTTGATTAACAAGATGTTTGTAATTTTGCAAGCATTAAAAACCATGATTTCAACCGTCTTAAGTAAGTGTAGAGATCAGCTCGCTCAATCTAGTCCGAACGTGTAGCAGTACCTGTAAGAAAATCTGCGCTAAGCGAGAGCAGATCCAAGCTTGCTTAAGTTATACCGAACGACAAGCAGATACCTGTAAGGAAACGAAAAGATGGAGAAATTGTGGTGGCAATACTAACGATCTCTGGCAAAGTATCAAGAATTAAGGCCCAAAAGTCAAGGAACAGGGATCTATCATTTATCATTCATAATTTCTCATTGTTTTGAATGACACCCGAATAAATAATGCAGACTTTATAGCGCACACTCGACAGGCTTGACGAGCTGTAGGGGGATCGCAAAAGCTACGAGGAGCTGCTCCGCAAGGAGCGCGAGGCGCACAGGCAAGAAGTAGACAACTTGAATGCCAAAATGTCGGACAAGGACAGGAAGCTCGCTTAGAAGAGTGCCCGCATAGTGGGACTGGAGAAAGAGCTTGCCAAAAGCAAGGCTCCTACTAACAAAGAATTTTATGTCTCGGAGAGATAGTCTTTTTATGAGAAATCCCAGTTTTCAAACTGGGGCAAAGATGCGAAAATCAGTCCTACCGGTCAATAACACTACCTCTGGACATACGATTTCCGCCCAAAATCCACTGTTCCGACCTAATTGGACAGTTACAGAAATTATTAACAGGTATAAATGATAAAAACTGTAAGCGTCCAAAAATGACGTATTTGATGGCTTAGGGAAAAAGACTAACTTCG
>CAYYMS010000024.1:0-2877 GCA_964473015.1 uncultured Anaeroplasmataceae bacterium
TGGGGTTGCTCACCACATCGGTTTCGGGGAGACCTTCAAAGGTATATGTCCACTTATTTTTATTCCCCTCATCCGCCATTTTGGCGTCGATGGTCTGTCTGTACCTTGCGTCTGTCATGGGAATACCGTTCTGCATGAGCGTAACATGGATGGACTCAGGCCGAACAGCATCGTTGTCGTCAAAGTCACGCCACTCCACTGTGACCGTATAGTTCATGGGGTTTTGCGTCCATCGGGCCACAAAGGTTTTGCTCCCGTCCACCGTGTCGTCCTTGGATGCGATCTCATGACTATCCTTTTCCTCCCAGTGGACGAACGTATAACCATTGCGGATGGGGTCGGCCGGGATTTTGAGATCCTGACCATGATACTGCGTCACCGTGGTAATACCGCCGCCGGTATAACCAGCATCCCAAGTGATGGTGTACTCGTTGGGCGTCCACCCGGCATAAAAAGTCGTGGCCCCTTTGACCAAAGTGCCGCTCGTCAAGGGAATGGTGTAGTTTGTATCCAGATACCAACCCGTGAACTTGTGGCCGTCTCTGGTGGGGACTTGACTGGGTGGAATAACAGTGGAATCATACTTCTGCCGGGTTTCTTGCGTATCTTTTCCGCCATTGGCGTCCCATGTCAGAGTGTATTCTTTTGCTTTCCAAATGGCATAGTAGGTCTTGCTGGCGGTAGGCGCGGTGGGATTTTTGTCCGCCAAGGTTGCGTTAGAACTGGTGGCCCACCCAATAAACTCATATCCATCTCTGGACCACGGTTTGGGAGCCACGAAGGGAATGGTTGCCGTTTTGGTTTGGCTTACCGTACCCCTAGTGGTCAGGGTGGCGCCATTTCCAGAACTGTGGTCATAATAGGTGACCTCCACCTCGATCTTAAACGTACCCACCAAGGCGGAAACCACGCCGCCGCCCTCGTAGTTGTAGTCAAAGTACACTGTGAAAAGATCCTCCGGAACCACCGGGGTGTCATCCTCATCATGTTTGCCAAGCTCCCATTGAGCGTAGTACACCTGATGCCCGCTCTTGACCTCCACCTCTGTCCCCCCGGGGATAATAGTCCCACCGGAGGGTTGTGTGGACCAGCCCAGGAATTTCAGCGTTTCGTTGCCAATCCCGGCCTCGGATTTTTGGGGGGTCGTGATTTTATCCCCGACGTTCAACTTGTCAGCCAATCCGCTACTGGGATAGACGGTAGCCTCCATGCCGGGAAGGTTGTAGTCAAAGACCACATAGGGCTGCGACATGACAACAGTGGTGGAGCCGGTAACCTTCTTGATATACTTCGGATCCAGATTCAGCCACATATTGCCCACCTTCACATCGCCGCCAAGGCTTGAAGCCGGAGAAGCGTCAAACAACTCTTTCAGCGTCTGGTCATTGGTCTCAAACTTTTCTGTGACCAAATGCCAAACCTCGCTGTCGTAGAAGTAGTTCTTGTACTCATCATGGTTCTCCGCATCGGCCATAGAAAAGCTCGTCGCCCCTTGCCAAGCGCCCTCTTTTATCCAGCCCTTTTTTTCAACGCTGGCAATGAGCGTTTCGAGAGCCTTCTTTTCATTGTTGCTGTTAGCCAATTCCCCTGCACTATACACAGCGAGCTTGCGGGTGTACGGGTTGGTCGTGCTGACGCCAACGCCGCCACTGATGTGGTTGCCGTCTTTATCCACCTTTCGTTCGGCGATCTTTGACGTCACAATGATTTTGCTGCCGGTCCCGGAGTAAAAGACATTGCTGTTCCGAGATGCCAGTGGTAACCCGTCGTCTCCAAAGGTATTGCCGAAAACGGCGGTACGAGTGGTATCAAGCGGGTCTCCCATATCGCCAAGGTACAGCGTACCGCCGTCGGTGATATAAATACCACCGCCGTTTCCCTTTGCCACATTTTCAGTGACTTTAGAGTTCTGGAGCAACAGCTTGCCACGAACGCCGTTCTCCTCGGTTTGAGAGGAAATATAAATTGCCCCGCCGTTTTGGTTGCAAAGATTCTGCGTGAGAGACGTATGATAAATGACCGCATTTCCGTGGCAATGGATCGCCCCGCCGCGCTGATCGGCAATATTTCTAGTAAAGTTGCAACGGTCGATAAACAACGGCGAGCCGGTAAGGGTTTGCTCGTTATCGCCCCACTCCTTGGACCCGCCAAAGAAATAAATGGCGCCGCCACTGTGGGCTTCATTATCGGTAAAGCTACAATACCAGAAATAGCCAGTGGCCGAACTCAGAGACACAGCGCCGCCACCGGACGAGGTCTTGGCTTCTGCTGCATTTTTTATATAGTCAACAAAATATGAATAGACGTAGCTGCCGGGGCTAGCGTAAATCGCGCCGCCATATTCTAAAGCGCCACTGACATATCCGCCCTGCAATGTGGTCGGACATCCGAACCATCCCACCTCGGCTTGTGCATTCATGCCCACATAGATGATGCGGATGTTGACCTTTCTCTGCACACTTGCGTTTGCATTTAAGATCAAGTCGCATATTCTGACCCGATATTCACTGGGAGAGTCATATGATGGAATTACGAACATTGCCCCGCCGGACGTCTGTAACTCTCCACCTGCGGTGATGGTGTACCGGTTTTTATTCTCTCCACAGAGAATAATGTTCTTCCCTTGAGGGAAGGTAATCGTCTTCTCTAAGATAAAGGCGTTTTGGACGTTGATCACATGCTCTTTGTTCGGGTCTCCCTCTTTGTCGATCCCTTCTAACACAGAGCACAGACTTTCTGTGTCCGTTACCGTGTAATTTACTTGCTCTGGAGTCGCTGCAAGAGCAGTACCCTCAAAGGGGACAATGCTGCACAACATACATACCACCAGAAGAAGCGTAATGATTTTCTTGTACATAAACTTACCTCCTAAATTCC
>CAYYMS010000025.1:0-2298 GCA_964473015.1 uncultured Anaeroplasmataceae bacterium
TGGGACGAATCGCCAATTCAAAAAACAGCATGAGATAGAGTGAGATGGACGCTCTTTCTGTATTGTCAGAAAGACAACACAGAGGGGCAGTTTATTCTACCCTCATATATCATTCATGCTGTAGGCTTTGGCGAGCCTGTCCTAACTATGATAGAGGAGCGATGAATTCCCCTCTTTTCTTGTACCCCAACCCAAACCGCCAAATTAGGGAATCAAGAGGCAAAAAACCCAACCAAAACCACATGGCAAGACACCTGCTTCTTTCCGCAATGCTGTTATTGAGCGTAGCACCAATACTTGCACAAGGCCAGTATAAGGGCTTCGACATGACTCGAACTACAGATGCTTTTGAATTAGAGGTCCCTATTGGCACTAAATGCGTAATCGAAGAAACATACGGATCCAATTTACGATTCGGGAAACCCTCTCGCGAAGGATCTTTGCAGTCCACAAAAACATATATCTTTGATGATAATGGCTACTTCATAAATGATGGAGAGAAAGAATATAACAACACCTATAACGAACAAGGTCTTCTTTCCCAACGAGAAATAATGAAGAATGGCAAACTTTACGAAAGACATATCTATAAATACATTTTCGACGAAAAAGGCCCTGGTGTTATAATTGAAAAATATGGCGCAAACGGATCAGATAAGGGAGGAATTGCTTGGCAAAACAATGGATGTATATCCATTGCTGGGGGCGGAAATGTCTATTACACGTTAGACAACACCGGACGTAAAATAAAAGGAACGATTACAGTAACCAACTATCGAGACGAAGTCAAAATATCTCAAACCATATCCTATAATGATCATGGATATATCGAAAGCACTACCATGTCAGCCCCTGGAAGAGTACAGGAAACAAGATATTCAAACTATGTCTATGACGACACAGGCCGCTGGATTGAACGATATTCGGACGGCGAACTTATCCAACGACAGTATTTATCTGAATCCGAATACGAACAACTGCTCCAAAAACAGAGAGAAGAAGCAGAACAAAAGAGGTTAAAAGAATTGGCTGAAAAAGTTGAATCAGAAAAGCAAAAGATTCAGCGTGATGGGTATGCAGAAACCCACGAATTGTATTCTAAGCCGATCATTGAAGTAAAAAAACTTGAAGAAGTATATCTAAAAGCCCCGATTTCATTCAAATTTGAATTATCTAATGATGTAAGAGTTATATCCTATAAGAAAGATGAAGGTATACTTTTTTCTCTTGATATAATTGAGCCGGCTAAATTTAAATTTGCAAATGACTCAATTGGAGATGTCCCATCATTAATATCCGGTATAATCAGTTGCAAAGCAATCAAAGACAAAGCATTTGATACACCAATGGAGGTAAAAATTGACTTTAATAAAAAAACCGGAGTATGGTATATTAAAAACATTGATAAGCTAAAATCAAAGTACGAGCTCACCGATGAAGAAGCAAATGCTCTGGAAAAACGCATAAAAGAGAGAGGCGAAGAAACCCCTTTCAAATCAAAGAAGCTCTATTTTGCTGGATTTTTTCAACTCGAAATGTCATTAAAATCTGATAAATACAGCGCTTGCGAATTTTCTAAAGTCAAAACTTTCCCTATTCGATTCGCTATGCAAAACAAATAAATTCTAATTAATATGGCAAAGAAAAATTTACTCAGGGCGTTGCTTTTGGCGCTATTTCTCATCCTGGTGGGTGGAGGCGTGAGCAATGCTGCGCCGTCGTTGGCGATAATTCAGAAGGCAAAAGGCGTTGTTGAAACCGCTCGTTATGAGCTGCCAGTTGAAATAGCCCCAGGGCTAACCTTGACCCAAGTGAGCTATAATAGCGAGAAATACACCCTCGTTTATCGCTATCACTTTACGGTTTATGTAGAAAAACCGAACGCCGATGCCATCAAAGAGGCAAAACTCGCACTGGTACACATGCTGAAGGCGAATCCAAATTCGGATGAAATGCAGCTGATCAAGGGTGGAATAACTTTCCATTATAATTATTATTCTGAAAACGGGACATTTCTTTACGCAGTAAAAATCACCCCCGCCGACGTCAAATAATCGCGTCAAAATAGCTATTTTAGCTATCATAGCTAATTTAGCTAAAATAGCTACCCCCCCATTGACAAAAGCGCCAAATGGCGCTTTTGCGGCAAATTACTGGGGATGTCGCGGAAAATGATTATATTTGCGGGGTGTTTAACTAAATTTTTTGGATTATGAAACGTTTGATTATTGGTTTGATGGCTTGGGCAGTGGCCCTTGGTGCCTTTGGCAAGTCTTATCGGTTGGAGGGGTCCGTCGG
>CAYYMS010000026.1:0-2261 GCA_964473015.1 uncultured Anaeroplasmataceae bacterium
AGCGCGACACTGGCAGTGTCGAGGTGAGCGGTTCGAGTCCGCTATACTCCACGAAACTTCCGCTGACTGACTTTCAGTCGGCGGTTTTTCTTTATCGTAAGCCATGAATTTTTAAACACTTACACATTATGGCTTCGATTAAAGTTAAGTTCCGTCCATCGGCTGTTGACGGCCATGAGGGGACACTCTATTACCAAATTATTCATGACCGCCGGGCGCGGCAAATCCTCTCCCACCATAAGATTTTCCCCGCGGAATGGGACGGAATAAAGATCACTATTCGCCCCACAAGCGCGCGCCGGGAGCTTCTTTTGGGCATCCGCCGCGAAATATGTTGCGACATTGAGCGCCTGCAGAAGATTATTAAAAACTTAGATGATAAGGGGCTGACTTATATGGCGGAAGACGTGATAGCCGCCTATGAAGAATATATGAACGAGATGAGCCTCTCCGGATTTATGCGCCGGGCCGTCTATAAATTGCAACTAAACGGACAAATGCGCACTGCGGAGACCTACACCGCCGCACTCAATAGCTTCATGAACTTCCGGGCGGGGGAGGAGATTATGCTCGATAGCCTCAGCTGCGAAGTGATGGAAGAATATGAATCATGGCTCAAAAAGCGGGGAGTGGCGATGAACACCATCTCCTTTTACACCAGGATTTTGCGGGCGGTATATAATAAGGCTGTCGACTCCGGGAAGATTGAAAACCGCTATCCTTTCCGACATGTCTACACCGGAATTGCCAAGACCGTTAAACGCGCGCTTCCCATTGCTATCATCAAGCAAATCAAAGGCTTAGACCTGCGGCTGCAACCGGGCTTGGACTATGCGCGCGATATGTTTTTGATGAGCTTCATGCTCAGGGGAATGAGCTTTATCGATATGTCGTATTTGCGGAAAAGCGACCTGATTGACGGGCATATTATCTATCGCCGCCGAAAGACGGGCCAACGACTTATCATACAATGGACCAAGGAGATGCAGCATATTCTCAACAAATATCCGCAAAACGATTCGCCCTACTTGCTGCCGATAATCCGCAATACCGTCAAAAACGAACGTTTCACCTATCGAAACGTCGGCTACAATATCAACCGCAACCTCAAGACCATAGCGCGCCAAATTGGCGTGGGGATTCCGCTGACGCTCTATGTGGCGCGCCATAGCTGGGCCTCCGCCGCAAAAGCCAAAGGCATCCCCCTGAGCGTCATCAGCGAAGGCATGGGCCACGACAGCGAAACCACCACCCAAATCTACCTCGCCAGCCTCGACACCTCCGTCATCGACAAAGCCAACTCCCTAATCCTCGCAAGCATCAACTAACTATTTTCGGGGAGTCGGATTAAACCTTTGGCGGGGTGGGGAGTCTAATTTGGGTATGAATTTTATTGCTATTTGCTTGTTTTTGAGCTTTCAGTTCGTTGACGGGGGCGAGTGTTCGTTTCCTGCCGACGGACTGAGTATGACCGTGGAGGGAAAGACGTTGGTGGTGTCATCCACGGAGATGACTGCCACACTGCAGCTCAGCGATTTGGCTTCGATGCGGTTTACCGATTCCGGCGAGTCGGCCGTTGCGAATGTCGAGGATCTGAGCGAGTTTGAGGTTTTCTCTCTGAAAGGGGAATCCAAGGGCTCGTTTAAGACCGTCTATGAGCTGAAAAAGTCTCTTCCGGGCGGAGTTTATATACTTCGCCGCGGCGATTATTCGATCAAAATTTCGATTTAAACTATGAAGCGACAATATCTTTTTGCCCTTGCCGCGATGCCGTTGCTACTGTCGGCCGAGACGCTCAACATTCGCCAGGGGCAGGTGACATACAAGATTCCTGCAGACCGGGCCGGAGTGATGCCTTTTGCCGCCGGGGAGACTTTGGAGGTGCTTGGAAACACCTATAATTTGCAGGAGGGCAACCGGATTTATGTAGATAATTCGGAGGTTAGCGCCGATGTGAAGGTGCAGTTTTCTGACTCGGAGGTCAGCGTGGAAATTCCCGGCGAGTTGGCCTCGAAAGTGCTTACGGAGATTGATGGGACTAACGTCAAGATCACGGCAGAGTCGGAACTGACCATCACCGTGGGCGGTTCATGCCGTCAGGGGCAGTTTGCGCTGAAAACTTCCGAGCCGGCGCTGGTGATTATCAGAGACTTATCGCTAAGCAACAGCGAAGATGCCGCCATCAGCCTTACAGGCAGCGGCAAGGTAAATTTAGAGATAGAAGGGGAAAACACACTCAGTTCGGGCGCGGATTCCGACAA
>CAYYMS010000027.1:0-2176 GCA_964473015.1 uncultured Anaeroplasmataceae bacterium
CCACCCCACCTGGCGCCTCGCCCTCCAAACCCACAAACTCCTCCACATCCAATAGTAAAATTCTGAACAGAAAAACCTACTCCCTATTGTTTTCTGTTCAATTTTTCACTATCTTTGCGGCGTGAAAAGTCCATTAATACAGTTAGGGAACATCCCCGTAACGGCCGCGACATTGGAATCGCTCTTTCCTCATATCAAGAGCGGAAACCAGAAAATCAGATTGCTTGAGCGTGATAACCAAGTCATTAGGCTCAAGAGGGGCCTTTATGTAAGTAGTCCGGAGGTTACGGGAGTGGCCCTGTCAACTGAGCTTATTGCAAATCATCTCTATGCGCCGTCATATGTGTCAATGTCGTCGGCTCTGCGTTATTATGGCTTGATTCCTGAAGAGGTTTACGTCATGCAGTCAATGACGCTGAAACATTCCCGCGATTTTGACACCCCCATTGGACGCTTTGAATACACCCGCATTTCCAAGGAGGCGTTTTCCGTCGGCTTGACAAGCGTAAAAGAGGCGGGATATGCCTTTGTGATTGCCAGCGCGGAGAAGGCGCTGTGTGATTTGATTGCAAACTCAGCGGGCGTGAATCTTCGTTATCCCAGGGAAGCAGCCGTTTACTTAGAGGATGACATCAGAATGGAACTGAGTGATTTCAAGCAAATGAACCCCTCAATCTTGGAAGCATACGCAAAAGTTGGCAAAAAAGCCGACTCAATCCGCACCCTATTAAAGCTATTAAAGCAACTATGAACAATATCTACGAAACTATGCTGTCGGCCTACGATCTAACAACCGACCGGCAAAAGCGAAATGCAATATTTGAGGTGAACCAGCAAGTGATACTTGCCGGACTTCATAATGGCGGATTCTTCGATGAGGCGGCGTTTTATGGAGGGACGTGCCTTAGAATCTTCCACGGACTTCAACGTTTTTCTGAGGATATGGATTTCTCTCTACTGACACCTAACGAGAATTTTGATTTCACCAAGTATTTCCAACCTATAATTGATGAATTTGCCATTGTGGGTAGAGAAGTAGAGATTACGAAGAAAGACAAGAAAAATTTTGGCAAAGTAGAATCTGCTTTTCTGAAGGATACAACCGATGTCTATGATGTGTCTTTCCAAACTGATAAATCAATCAAAATCAAGATAGAAGTTGACACTCAGCCCCCACTTAATTTCAGGACCGAACAGAAGCTATTGCTACAGCCACATTCGTTTATGACGCGATGTTTTACCCTTCCGGATTTGTTTGCGGGTAAAATGCACGCGCTTGTCTATCGGTCGTGGAAAAATCGCGTGAAAGGCCGTGATTGGTACGACTTTGAGTGGTATGTGCGCCACGGTGTGCCATTAGGGTTTAAACACCTTGCCGAGCGAGCTTTGCAGTTCAACGATGAGGTCCTTGACAAGGAGTCATTCATCCTCCGCCTAAAAGAAAAATTAGGATCGGCCAACATAAGCCAAGTAAAAAGCGACGTACTCCCCTTCGTCAAAAATCCGCGCGAGCTCGACATCTGGTCAAACGCATACTTCCTCCAACTTGCCGACATGCTCCGCTTCGAGTAACCTCCCCCTAAAGCTCTGACCCTGGTCTGAAAACTATGGGAAGAACTTATTGGGGGGCGTGGGTGTTTATAGGGTATGGAACAGATTAATGATAATGTGGCGCTGGAGAATATTTTGGAGCGCACGAGTATTCGTAAGTTTACTGAGCAACCGGTTAGTGATGAGGTTGTTAACGCTATTTTGCATGCGGCCATGGCGGCGCCTACGGGCGTGAATCGTCAGCCGTGGGAATTTGTGGTCATCCGCACGCCGGAGTTGCTGAAGGGGCTCGCAGACGGGTTGCCTTATGCGCAGTCGGTGGCTCATGCGCCGTTGGCCATCATGGTTTGCGGCAACAAGGAGCGTTTTCTTGAGGGTGATGACGCAACTCTCTGGGTTCAAGACGTTTCTGCGGCATCGGAAAACATCCTCTTGGCGGCACACGCGCTCGGATTGGGCGCCGTGTGGACGTGCATTTACCCGCATCCAGACCGCGCGGAGGCCGTTGGCCGTGTCATTCCCCTGAGCGACAATCTTGTGCCCTTCAGCCTCATCCCCATAGGCTATCCGGCCGCAACACATGCGCCCATCAACAAATGGCACCCTGACCGAATCCACAATGTTT